>NZ_CP033929.1:1417965-2835930 GCF_003815915.1 Chryseobacterium indoltheticum | reverse complement strand
GATTGCTTATTAGTAATAAGCACAACGCCATACAGTGATATCTGTGTGCGTTAAATATCATTTTCATAAATTTATTAAAGGTTTTTTGCTAAATTGATTTTGATCCTGCAAATTTACGCAGTGATAACGAAGACATGATTTGTGAAAACAGAAAAAAATTTGTCCATTTACGCCAAATTGATTTTTTTTCATACCTTTATTTTATGAATGACAGTCATTTTGGAGCCGTTGAAGAATTAGATGCAGAGTTTTATATATATCATGTTCTTGCAGGCAATGTGAAAACAGAGATTCATCATCATAGTTCTGCGCAATTAGTGTATGCAGAAGGCGGTATTGTACATGTTTTTACTGATTTGAAACACTGGTATTTACCGGCACGATGCTTCATATGGATTCCCGCTGGAACACCGCATTATATTTTTTCTACAAGTCCGAAAGTAGATTTATATAATTTTTATTTTAAAAAAGAAGAAAATGAAGATGGCTTTTTTGATGAAATTAATATTTATTCCGTCAGTCATTTATTGAGAGAGATGATTTTATATACAAAAGATTGGGATGGGAAAATCACAAAGAATGATGGTGCTAATTATTATTTCCTTAAAGCTTTAAAAGGTATTTTACCTGAAAAACGAGATAAAAAACTGGCATTTCCGGTTCAGCATCCTTTTCCCAATGATGAAACTTTATTGAAGGTTGCCCAATACATTCATGCTAACCTTGAAAAGCCTTTAACCATTGAATCTACCGCAAAAGAATTCGGAATGAGTACAAGAACGCTTTCGAGAAAGTTTAAAGAGATTTTGGGTATGAATTACGTTCGTTTTCTGCGTGCATTGAGGATTACACGTTCCTTAGAATTAATGATTGAAGAAAAGTACAATATGTATGAAATCGCCATGATGGTGGGATACAACAGTCTGTCGTCTTTCAGTAATATTTTCAAAAAAGTAATTGGAATTCCGCCGACTGAATATCTGCATAAATTGAAAGGGAATACTTGAGTGGGAGAGTTTTTGGGTGGGAGTGTTTTAGAGTATTGGAAGTGAAGTGTTTTAGAATTTTTAGTTCGAAGTTTTGTGTCATTGCCAGAAATGACGTGACGAAGCAATCTCTTTAAAAAAAATAATAAAGATTGTCACAAAGTTTGTCATCCTGAAAGGATCTAGGCGATAGTTTTCATAACTAAGTCTCCATAAAGAGAGTTTAGATTCCTACGGAATGCTAAAGTGGAATTAGTTTTTAATTTGCTTATCGTTTTATTTTGAGATTGCTTCGTCGCTACGCTCCTCGCAATAACAGAAATGGAATGAAAGATAGATTTCCTAGCCCCGATGTTCTATGTTACTATGCAAATTATTCAGGTTAAAATTTTAAAGTTTTTTTGATAATCTGGTTGATAATTGATTTTATTTTTTACCACTCCAAAACATATTCTCAGTAGCTTGTTACATACTGCAATTAAAGCTAATTTTTTAGGTTTCCCCTGAGAAAGAAGTCTTTCATAAAACTCTTTACATTGTTTGTTATGCTTAATTGCCGTCCACGAACAAACATATAACAAGCCCCTGATATGATTCTTTGAGGTTCTGCATTTTCCCGGGGAATATGATTTCTTTCCCGATTGATAAATACGGGGTGCCAAGCCAAAATATTTAGATAATGATTTTGCTGAATTAAAGTTTTTAAATCCTGAAGTAGCCGTCATCAGTTGAAGAGATGTCTTTTCACCAATGCCAGATACACTTTGTAGTAATGCTTTTGTTTCCTTAAACTCTTCATCCTGGAGCCCAGGGAGACGGCTTATAACTTCTTTAATCTCTTTTTCTAATTGTTGTAATCTTCTTTCATAATGTTTTTCTGTGTTTGGATTAATCTGAGCATTATAGCGAAGAGATTTTAACTTCACTCCATATCTCCTTTTTTCTTCCTCCAAATCATTGAGAAGCTTTAGTTCCTGATCAAGATGTTCAATATCAACACTTTTAGAAGTATAAATATCAGGTTTAAACATCTCTCCGTAAAGCCTGATCAGCTTGGCATCTTCAGCATCTGTCTTGCTGATGATGTTTTTCATCCTTGCAAAATGCTTAACAGACATACAGTTTATCAGACTTGATTCAAAGCCCTGAACTAAGGATAAATGTAAAATACGACTGCTGTAATTTCCTGTGGCCTCAATGACAAAACAATAATCTTCTATCCGCAGTTTCTTTAGAAATGACAAAATAGAGCGCTGGGTATTTTCTATATTAAAAACCTGATCTCTGTTTTCAAAATCATTAAAGCTTACTGTTAAAAACTTCGCTCCGACATCTACTCCAATTACTTTTTTTGATATTTTTGACATACAAAATTCTTTTTTAAAGAAGTTTTCTTCTGATCCACCATGGTAAAAGTTATGGCTAAACAACGTTCTATCCGGATTTGGAAGAAAACAGCAGCAGGGGAATAAAATCGGGGACGATATCTAAGTATCAGTGAAGCGTCTGCCTTTATCCTGCTGCTTTTATCTTTAGGTTAATTTTTTAACTAATTTATTAAAGTACATTTACTAATGCAAACTTACCATAGAAACGGTTACCCCGCAACAGGGAGTGGGGAAGTTTGAGAGTTTTGGTGTGGGAGAGTGGGTGGCGTGAGGAGTATGAGTGAATAGCGGGAAATAACTTCTAAAAAATATAATAAAAACAAAAAAACCACTTCAAACGAAGTGGTTTATATTTTAGAGAAAAATCTCTTGAATTCTTATGCTTCTTCAGAAGGAGTTTCTTCTACTTTAGCTACTGGCTTCGGAGCAGCTGGTTTTGGAGCTTCTACCGGTGCGTCAGATACGATGTCGAATTCAAAGTTGTACTCAACATTTCTGTGTAATCTGATGTTTGCAGTTACTTTACCAGTTCTCTTGATCGTGTTTCCAGGAATTTTGATATACTTCTTATCAACAGTAACTCCAGCTTTAGCAAGAGCAGCAGAAAGATCTGCATTGTTGATAGATCCGAATAATTTATCACCAGAACCTACTTTTGCAGGGATAGTAATAGAAGTTTTCTTCAATTGATCTACTACACCGTTTGCTGTAGCGATTAATTTAGCTTCTTCTTCTTTTCTAGCTTCCAAAGTAGCTTCAAGAGCTGCAATGTTTTTAGGAGTAGCTAAAAGAGCAAAACCTTGAGGTAATAAGAAGTTTCTTGCATAACCTGGCTTTACATTTACTGTGTCGAATTCAAGACCTAAGTTTTCTACGTCTTTTTTAAGAATAATGTTCATTGTTGTTGTCCGTTTTTTAGTTTTAGAGAAAAGAACAAAGAAAAAAGAAGAAAGACCAATGTCTTAAAAATTATTTCTTTTCTTCAATCTAAAAATCGTTAGAATTAAATTATTTATTCAGCAACTTAAAAAAAGAGAAAAAGATCAAAATCTTTTCTCTTTTCTCTTGTTTCTTTTTAGCTTATTTCAATAAGTCAGCTACGTAAGGCATCATAGCAAGGTGTCTTGCTCTTTTGATAGCCGAAGAAACTTTTCTTTGGTATTTCAAAGAAGTTCCAGTGTATCTTCTAGGTAAAATTTTACCTTGCTCGTTTACGAATTGTAATAAGAAATCAGCGTCTTTGTAATCAACGTGCTTGATTCCGAATTTTTTGAATCTACAGTACTTTTTATCAGTTTTAGTATTGATATCAAGTGGTGTAAGGAATTTTACTTCAGATTCTCCTCCAGCTGAGGCTTGTTTAGCCATATCATCTATTGCCATGTCTTGTCTTTTTTAAATTTTGGGTTAATAAATAATTAAGCTCTTGAAGCTTTAAGTTTAGTTCTTCTAGTTACAGCGTACTCGATAGCGTGCTTGTCTAGTTTTGTAGTAAGGTAACGAATTACTCTTTCGTCACGTTTGAATGCCAATTCTAAGTCAGCAACTACAGTTCCTTCACCTTTAAACTCGATTAAAGTGTAGAATCCATTCTTTTTAAGTTGAATAGGATAAGCTAATTTTTTTAATCCCCAATTTTCTCTAGTGACAATCTCACAGTTCTTTTCTTTCAAAAGATCTACATACTTGTTCACTGCTTCCTCCACCTGAGCTTCAGATAGAACGGGAGTTAAAATGAAAACAGTTTCGTAATTGTTCATAATGTTAAATGAATTTGTTAATTATTTCGAGGTGCAAAAATATGAAATCTATTTGTAATATGCAATATGCAGCGGATTATTTATAAAACTAAAAAGACCCGTAAAAACAGGTCTTTTTAATTCATCTTAGAATAAAGTAATTATTTCTTGATTATTTTTGCAGACTGCAAACCGGTTTCTGATTCTGCAGTTATTACATATGTTCCGGGGATTAAGCTGGAAACATTAAGCATTGGTTTGTTTGTATTTACTACTTCAGTTAACACATTTTTGCCACTCAGATCATATATTTTTACTGATTTTATTTTTGATGCTGAGTCAATATTCAAAATATCAGAAACAGGATTAGGATATATTTTTAGATTTGAATCTTTTTTAGCAACATCATTTACAGATAGAGATGAAGTAACGTTTACAGTGTAATCTTCTGCCTGTCCGTAATCTGAGCCTTCACAAGGATCGGTAAGATCTGTAGTTCCATAGATTTTCTTAACTCTCATTCTTGTATTGCCCGATAGAGCTGTTGTAGGCACCGTAATAGTGTGTACAGCCTGAAGAGCATCTGTACCAGTAGAGTTGGTAATAGTTTGTGTTACGGCATAAACTTCTCCAGGATCATTGAGATTTCCGTTTTGATTCCAATCAATAAAAACTGCAAAGTTACTCGCATAGTTTCCGCCGGTATTCCCTTTTAAAGTAATGTCATACGACTGGCCGGATGTAACATTAGCTGTTTGGGAAAGAAAAAATTCATGACTGTTTCCTGTATAGGCAGTGGCAGCAGTTGTGTTATTAATTCCTGCAAAATTTACCAGTGTTATTGGCTCATCGCCATCTTCACCAAATAAACTGTCTTGAAAAGAAAGAGGGCCACAATAAGAAAGCGGTGGTGCCACATAGGTAAAATCTACTTTAATGTTGTCGACCATCAGCATAAATTTATCTGTGCTATTATTTACAAAAGCAAATCTAACGTTTTGGCCTATGTAAGGAGTTAAGCTTGCTGCCCGGCTTGTCCAGTTACTGTTTTCACCGGTGGTACTGTAAAGTTCGACTGTGAAATCTGCAACTGTGTTGCCTGCATTTGGAGCAAGCATTACTTTGTAGCCGTCGGGATAATCTGCATCCTGCGCTTTTGCATCCCAGTATAAAGTAGGTGAAGCTCCGGAAACAGGAATTGTTGGTGAGATTAGCCAGTCATTTGAAGTTCCGGCTGGTGTATACCATGAGGTACTCATTGCTGCGTAATTTCCGGCAGGGCCTCCAAAACTTCCGTTAGCTCCATCTCTGTCGATGCGGTTCCATCCATTAGTTATAAAATTTACAGAGGTTGCAGGTGTTAATCCATCTACATTTAGTACAGTCCAGGCTGCTATTCCCTGACCATTTCCATCAAAGTTTTCCAGAAATATCTGGCTGAAACCAAATACGGGAAACCCTAACAGCATTACATTGAGTAATTGTCTTTTCATAATAATTAGTTTTTGTATTCTTTCCCAAGTTAATAAAAAATTGAATACAATTCTAATATAAGTGATATTTGTGGTATATTTTTAAGAAAATTTTAATCTTTCCTAATTTCTGCTAAGAAGTTCATCTTCAAGACATCATATAAAGAATGTCTGCTTACTAATATTGAAAATAATGAAGAAACCATTCCAGCCAACATTAAATGGAAGATCAAAGAATGCCTGTCGGTCATTTCTAAAACAATAATGGCAGAGGTAAAGGGAGCTCTCGTTATTCCGGTAAGAAACGCAACCATTCCGGCCAGAATTACAACGTTGGTTTCATTAGGAGTTAAATGGATTATACCCGAAATTACAGAGCCAATACTTGCACCCGCCGTTAAAGCCGGGGCAAAGATTCCGCCTGCGCCTCCGGAAGTAAAAGATAGGGCAGGGCCAAGCATTCTTAACAAAGGAACGTACCAATCTTCATGTTTGTCGCTGGTGAACAGAACACGTTCCATAATTTCTTTTCCTGAACCTAAAACTTCTCGGCTTATAAAAAATGAAATGAAAGCAATGACTAAAGCACATCCTACAAGAAATAATACATTGGCTCTGTCGTTTTTCAGTTTTCTTTTTTTCCAATCATTTATCTTAAGCATAGTTACTGAAAGCTGGCTCGCCAAAATTCCTGCAACGCCTGCAACCAAAATAATAGGAAACATCACCATCAGTGAAACATCATTAGTTTTAGGATAGCCTAAATATAAATAAGAACCTGCTAAAGTCTGCGCGGTTAAACCTGCGATGATAACTGCCGTAAAAAGCGCTGTTTTAAAGTAATTGATGTGTGTTTTTGATAATTCTTCAACTGCAAACACGATTCCACCAAGAGGCGTGTTGAATGCAGCTGCCAATCCGGCTGCAGCACCGGTCATAATCATGTTTTTTTTAGATATTTTTGGCCACCATTCCGGAAGATATTCATTCACTTTTCTGAAAATAGAGCCAGCAATCTGAATCGTAGGTCCTTCACGACCAACAGCTCCGCCTCCAATTACCAAAACAACGGAAGAAATGATTTTAAATACAATGATTTTTATACTTAAAAGACTTCTGATTTTTGTGTGTTCTTTAGGATTTGCCAACTCTACAGCGGCCATTACCTGTGGAATTCCGCTTCCTTTGGCATTGGGCGCAAATTCTTTCACCAGCCACCAGGATAAGACAAATCCGATGGGAGCGATAATAAAAATCATCCAGTCGTGCCATTCTAAAATGAAATGAAGCAGATTTTCTCCCCAAGCAAATATTTTAGCATACATGACCGCAAAAAAACCAGTAATCACCGAGCCTATCCAAAAAGGAATTGCCTGAAGCAAATTATGTTTCAGCTGTTCGTTTCGGATGTTATCGAAAGATTTTTTAAGACCTTTTCGGATGTAGACCAATATTCTACGCATGTCTCAAATCTAAACTAATTTTTACGAATATGAAAATTTTATAACCAATTCTGATTGCTAAATTTTGAAATTCATAATAAGTAGATTTCTGAAGTTTTTGAATTTAATTTAAAAGCTTCAGATAGATATAATAATTAATGAAAAGACACAAAAAAACCTCCGAAAAAAATCGAAGGTTTATACTTTGATTGGTGAAAATTACTTATTACCAATTATTTATTACTTATATCTCAGTGTTCAAATCCCAGTTTTGAAGGTAATCATGAACATGTTTCAACATCATTCCGCCTAGAGAACCGTCTACCACTCTGTGATCGTAAGAATGAGACATGAACATCAACTGACGAATAGCGATTACATCACCATCTTTAGTTTCAAGAACAGCCGGTTTTTTAACGATAGCTCCGATTGCCATGATAGCAACCTGAGGCTGAGGAATAATAGGAGTTCCCATTAAGTTTCCGAAGCTTCCTACGTTAGAAATAGTATATGTTGCGCCCTGAGTATCTTCAGGTCTTAATTTTTTGTTTCTTGCTCTGTACGCCAAATCGTTGATCGCTTTTGCCAACCCTGAAAGTGATAACTGATCGGCATTTTTAATTACAGGAACGATAAGATTTCCGTCTGGTAAAGCAGTTGCCATACCGATGTTGATATTTTTCTTCTTGATGATGTTATCACCATTGATAGAAACATTGATCATAGGGAAATCCTGAATTGCTTTTACAATTGCTTTTACGAAAATAGGCATGAAAGTCAATTTTTCACCTTCACGTTTTTCGAACATATCTTTGTTTTTAGCTCTCCATTTTACAACGTTGGTAACGTCTGTTTCGATGAAAGATGTAACATGTGGAGCAATATGTTTTGCCTTCACCATGTTTTCAGCAATGATTTTTCTCATTCTGTCCATAGGAATGATTTCGTCACCTGCAGCTGTACTTATTGTAGTTGCCGGCGCTGAAGTTACTGCTGGTGGAGTAGCTGTCGTCTGAGCAGGAGCAGCTTGTTGCGGAACTGCCTGTTGAGGCTGGTTTCCTCTGTTGGCAACGTGCGCTAAAATATCTTCTTTGGTAATTCTACCTTCTAAACCGCTTCCTTTGATGGTTTTTAGTTCAGATTCAGAAATGTTTTCTTGTTGTGCAATAGATTTTACAAGTGGAGATAAATAAAGATCTCCCGAAAATTCTACGTGAGAAGTCGCCGTTGCGCTTAAAGGCTCTTCAATTGCTTGAATGGTTGCTGCGTCG
Organism: Chryseobacterium indoltheticum; assembly: GCF_003815915.1. Classification (NCBI taxonomy): domain Bacteria; kingdom Pseudomonadati; phylum Bacteroidota; class Flavobacteriia; order Flavobacteriales; family Weeksellaceae; genus Chryseobacterium; species Chryseobacterium indoltheticum. The sequence continues at coordinate 2,827,632 of NZ_CP033929.1, read as the reverse complement.
GGAGTTGTAGTTTCAGTTTTTACTTCTTCAGAAGCTGTGTTTCCGCCTTCTCCTTCAATTTCTAAAATAGCGATGGCTTCACCTACTTTTGCAACTTCGTCTTTTTGTTTTAGGATTTTTACAATTTTCCCCGAAACTGGTGTCGGAACGTCTGAATCTACCTTATCTGTTGCAATTTCTACTACCGAATCATCTTCCTTTACCTGGTCGCCTTCATTGAATAACCAAGTGATAACTGTAGCTTCCATCACGCCTTCACCCATGGAAGGAAGCAATAATTTGTATTCTGCCATTTTTAAATTTTAGATTTTGACAAATATATAAAAAAAATCGGTTTTTTTATGAAATAGATAATTTTAGAAAAATTCTATGTAAATATTTTCTCCCACATTAAGCCCGAAAAGCGTTTTTGCACCATTTTTTTTGCTGCCTTTGTAGATGGTTAATTCAAGTTGATCACTGTCGTTAAAGATGGCTGCAGATTGCCCATGATACTCGGTTTCTCTTTCCCAGTCTACTACCAATTCGGTATGGCTGGAATATATTTTTGAAAGACTTAAGTTCCTGAATTTGATGGTAAAACTTTCAAAACCTTTAGCTAAAGTTTCAAAAAAATCTTTATTAATATTTGATATTATATTTCCGAAATTATCAATATACATCACCTCGCCAATGATCATTTTTTCAGGCTCATTGTAAACCGGTTTTGGGAACAAAAGCTGTTTTGCAGATTCTATCTTTCTGCCGATTACCTCCGGAAGCCCGCCATTGGCCAAATGTACGGCCACAGGAACAAAAACGTCGGTAGAAGTAAAGTTTACCACATCATCAAATCTGTTGTTGAGCGTGATTTCGTAAATCGCTTCAGGTTTGATGTCAAAAAAAACCAGACTTAGAAGCCCGTTATCTGCTGCCAGAAAATAATGCCCGTCTGCTTTATATAAAATATTTTTTCTTGATTTATGAAAAAAACTGTCTACAGAAACAATATGAATGGTTCCGCTTGGGAAATATTTGTAAGCATTTCTTACAATATAAGACGTCTGAATAAGGTTGTAAGCCTGAATATCATGGGTAATATCTACGCTGTTTACCTCAGGATTTAAAGACAGAATTTTTCCTTTCATAGCCGAAACTCTGTAATCTAAACGTCCGAAATCTGAAGTGAGGGTAATAATTGACATGAATAAAAGAGATGAACTGCAAATTTATCTAAAATAAAAAGAAAGAAACAGCTATTGTGGATAAGAATTTAATTTAAAATTAAAAAAAAACTTCTAAATTTAAATTCTAATATAAAAATATTTGCATGTTTGAATTAACGTATGATTTAGAAGGTATTGATTCAAAAAACTTTTATGGAGTAAACAACCAATATTTCAATTTAATAAAATCAAGCTTTCCGACAATTAAAATTACAGGTCGTGATCATTTTATCTTTGCGATGGGAAATCAGGAAGCTTTAGATATATTTAAGCAAAAGCTTGACGATATTGTCGCTTTTATTTCTAAAAACAATTCTATCGGGCTGAAAGACGTAGAAAATATTCTCAATATAAAAGATGAAAATGAAAAACAGCTTGTCTTTGATCAGGATATCATTGTAAAAGGGGTTAACGGAAAAATCATTAAAGCTAAAACGACCAATCTTAAAAAGCTTGTTAAAGAAACCGAGAAAAAAGATATGGTCTTTGCAATCGGACCTGCAGGAACCGGTAAAACGTATACCAGTGTTGCTTTGGCAGCGAAAGCTTTAAGAGATAAGGAGGTTAAAAGAATCGTGTTGACGAGACCTGCAGTAGAAGCGGGAGAAAGTCTTGGTTTTTTACCGGGAGATCTGAAAGAAAAACTTGATCCTTATTTGCAGCCTTTATATGATGCGCTCCGTGATATGATTCCTCACGAAAAGCTGGAAGGCTTTATGGAGAAAAAAGTAATTGAGGTAGCGCCTTTAGCTTTTATGCGAGGCCGTACATTGGATGATGCTTTTGTAATTTTGGATGAAGCACAGAATACAACTCATGCTCAAATGAAAATGTTTCTTACGAGAATGGGGATGAATGCAAAATTTATCATCACAGGAGATCCTACGCAGATCGATTTGCCACCAAAACAACATTCAGGTCTGAAAGAAGCGATGCGAATTTTGAAAGATGTGAAAGAGATTGGTTTTGTGTATCTAACAGAAGAAGATGTGGTACGTCATCCTGTGGTGAAAAAGATTATTCTGGCATATAACGAAGAAGATAAAAGAACCAGAGAATAATACATTTTGTCATAATTTTTCAAAAAAGTTTAAAAATATTTTGTGATTCCAGTAAAAGTGATATATTTGGGCTCTTAAAATTTGTTAAAAAAACTTTAAACTATGAAAAAATTATTACTTATTGCTTCTGTAGCAGTAATGGGAGTTGCTGTCAATGCGCAAGAATTTAAATTTGGTCCAAAGGCGGGGTATTCATTGTCAATGTTAAACGCAGAAGGAGATGGAGAATCTTATAAATTCGATTCAAAATCAACTTTTTATGTTGGTGCAATGGTTGAATATAAATTCAATGACAGGTTTGCTGTACAAGGTGAAGTTTTATATTCGCCAATCGGAGGTAAGCAAGAAGAATCAGTATCTTACACTGAAATGGGTGTAACGGTAACAGGAACTCAAAAATCAGATTGGAAATTTGGGACTGTACAAATTCCTGTAAGTGCAAAATATTATGCTACTGAAAGTTTAGCATTCGGATTAGGTCTTAATGTAGGTATCGTTACTTCAGCAAAAGTTGAAGCTAGTGCAACATTATCAGGATCTGCTATGGGTGAATCATTTTCAGAGTCTACAAGCACAACTGAAGATGTAAAAGATGATGTTAATACGTTAAACTTAGCACCTTTTATTGGCGCTGAATATACATTAGAAAACGGATTATTCTTTGATGCAAGATATAACTTAGGGGTTTCGAATCTTATTAAGAATCCGGAAGGAAATGAAACGTTAAAAAACAGTTTTTTCCAAATTGGTATTGGTTTCAAATTCGGAGGAAACTAATTCATAATAAAACTATTACAAAGCAAGACAATTATTTGTCTTGCTTTTTTTGTTTAAATACGCTTCTGCGGCATTGTGTTTGCTACAAACAATCATTGAGTTAATAACAAACGTTTAAATTTTTAAAATGAAAAAATTACTATTGTTGGGTGCATTCGCATTTTTGGGCGGAGCAGCTCAGGCGCAGGAAGGTTTTAAATTGGGAGGCCATATTGGTGCGCCAGTTGGTGATGCTGCAGATTTTGCTTCATTTACTTTAGGTGTTGATGCGGCATATATGTGGAATATCACCAAAGGTCTGGATGTAGGTGTTGCTACAGGATATTCTCATTTTTTCGGTAAAGACCGTTGGGAAGATTTCGGATTTATTCCTTTGGCTGCATCAGGAAAATACAGATTTAATGGGCTTCCACTTTTTGTAGGTCTTGATCTGGGAGGCGCAATTTCTACTAAAGACGGTATTGATAGTGGCTTGTATGTATACCCGAAAGTAGGTTTTCAGTTACCTAAAGCAGAATTGTATTTAGGATATCAAAACATAGGAAGTGAAAGAGGAGATTGGGACAGAGATAGAGACAGAAGAATCGATTCTAACTTTGGAGCCATCAATTTGGGTGTGAACTTCTTTTTAAAGTAAAATATTTATAAGTGACCTTATATTATACTCCAGTTGAAAAATTGGAGTATTTTTTTTGATTTTTTTAAATTAAATATAATTATCTCTCAAGAGTGCGATTTTAATTCGAAAAAAATGAGTATTGACGGGTGATATTAATCATGTTAACAAATTTTAATATTAAATGATGTCATTATACATTTGCAGTCAAGAAAGTATAAAATTATTCAAAATGAAAAAATTATTAATTGCAAGTGCTGTTGCACTTTTCGGGTTATCAAATGCTCAGATTGCTAAAGGAACTGTATATTTATCTGGATCTGTTGGTTATTCTCAAGAAGAAACTAACAATGGAAATTCTAAAGTTGAAAACTTCAACGTACTTCCTACAGTAGGATATTTCGTAGCTCCAAACTTCGCAGTAGGTGTAGGTGTAGGTTACCAAACTCAAAAAAGTACTTTGATTTCTACAACTACAACTCCTGTGTCTACAACAGTAAACACTGCAGAAGTTAAGAATCCTGCTTTCGTAATTGCTCCTTTCGCTAGAAAATACTGGACTTTATCTGATAAATTGTATTTCTTCGGTCAGTTAGCTGTACCAATGCAGTTTGGAAAAACAGAAACTGAAAATTCTTCTGTAACTACAGCTGGAAACGTTGTATCTACTTCTTCTCTTTCTACAGAAGCTAAATACACTCAAGTAGGTGTTACTGTGAAGCCAGGTTTAGATTATTTCTTAAACAAAAACTGGACTATTGAAGCTACAATCGGTGAATTCGGTTACAACAACTTCAAACCAAAAGACGGTGATGCTACAAACAACTATAGCTTTGGTTTAAACCTTGCTAACGTAGGTATCGGTGTTAAATATGTATTTGCTAAATAATTAGTAAACATAAATTAATATAAATCCTGAGATTTTTTCTCAGGATTTTTTTACATTTAAAAAATATATCAAACAATAATGAATAAAATATTACTTACTATTGCAGTATTGGCGGGTGGATTAGCATCTGCACAAATTGCTAAAGGAACAGTTTATCTTTCAGGCCAGGCAGGTTATTATAAAGACGGAACCGAAAGCTCAAATAATTATGTAGAAAACCTGAAGGTATTGCCAACAGCCGGATTTTTTGTTGCACAGAACTTCGCAGTAGGTTTAGGTATTGGGTTTACAAAAAATGAAAGCTCTCAAAGCTATATACTTTTTGATGGAGGTACTTCATTCCTGTATTCGAAATATACTAAAGAATCTGCTTTTGCAATTAGTCCTTTTGCAAGAAAATACTGGGCTTTGAGTGATAAACTTTACTTTTTCGGGCAGCTGGAAGTTCCTTTAGAATTTGGTAAAACCGAATTGTACGAATATCAGTCTCAGCCATTCAATCCTATCATAGGAGATTATTATGTAGGAAACATGAATACTTACGAAGCAAATTATACTTCGGTAGGAGTTAATATAAAACCCGGTTTAGACTATTTCATTACTAAAAACTGGACGGTTGAAGCTACAATTGGAGAGTTTGGGTTTAATTCTTATAAACTTGATTTAGAAGGCGCTAAAAACATCAATAAAACGGATTTAGGCGTTAAGCTTTCTTCTGTAACATTAGGCGTAAAATATGTGTTCGCTAAATAATTAGTAAAATCAAGATTAAGTAAAAAATGAAAAATATATTTTTAGCAGGTGCGATTGCTGTTTTTGGGTTTTCGACTGCGCAAATCAATAAGGGAACGGTTTATCTTTCGGGGCAGATTTCTTATGCACATGAAAAAGATAATAATGTAAACAGTAGAAAAAATACCGTCATCATCATGCCGACTGCCGGATTTTTTGTTGCTCCAAATTTAGCGGTAGGAGCCGGAGTAGGATACGTTAATACTAAATTTACAAAAGACGAAACCATCAACGGGGAAGCTGGAGTTTTTAGATTTAATAACATCAATGAGCAGTCTGCATTTAGAATTGCGCCCTTTGTAAGAAAATACTGGACTTTATCTGAAAAATTATTTTTCTTCGCACAACTTGAAGTTCCGATCGAATTTGGGAGAGAAGAGTTTGAAGCACATTCTAGTTTTGTAGGCAATTTTGGAAACTATGCTTTTAATGATAATAGTGGTAAAACAAAATTCACAACGGTCGGCGTCAATATTAAGCCGGGATTAGATTACTTCCTTAATGAAAATTGGTCTGTTGAAGCTACTTTAGGAGAATTTGGATACAATAATTATAAAGTAAATGATACAGATTATTCAAAAGATACTTATAATTTCGGAGTAAATCTTGCTTCTGTCGGTATCGGTATTAAGTACGTTTTTGCGAAGTAATTAGACAATCATTTAATTGATATAAATCCTGAGAATTTTCTCCGGATTTTTTTTGCTTTGAACTGGAATTATTTATTAAAGTTTTAAATAAAATAGTCATAAAGATTTCGACAAGCTCAATTTGACAGACACCATACAGTTGATATTAGAATAGTTGTCAGTCTGAGCTTGTCGAAGACTTTTCGGGAGTTAATATTAAGCATAAAAAAACTCCCAGAAAAAAAATCTGAGAGTTTATATATTAAAAATTTGATTTAATTATTTTCCAAACATTCCGCCCATTCCCGGCATATTTGGCATTTTGCTCATCATCTGCATCATTTGTTTTCCTTGAGGTCCCTGCATCATCTTCATCATTTTTCCCATTTGGTCAAACTGCTTCATCAAAGCGTTTACATCTTCAATTTTTCTTCCTGCACCTTTTGCAATTCTGTTTTTTCTCTGAGTATTGATGATAGAAGGTCTTCTTCTCTCATCCGGAGTCATAGAATGAATAATCGCCTCGATATGTTTGAATGCATCATCGCTGATTTCAACGTCTTTAATGGCTTTTCCAACTCCAGGAATCATTCCCATCAAGTCTTTCATATTACCCATTTTTTTGATCTGATTGATCTGCTTTAAGAAGTCATCAAAACCAAATTCGTTTTTAGCGATTTTTTTGTGAAGTTTTTTTGCTTCCTCTTCATCAAATTGCTCCTGAGCTCTTTCTACTAAGGAAACAACGTCTCCCATTCCTAAGATTCTGTCGGCCATCCTTTCAGGGTAGAAAAGATCTAAAGCTTCCATTTTCTCACCTGTAGAGATAAATTTGATTGGTTTTTCAACTACCGAACGAATCGTTAAAGCAGCTCCACCACGAGTATCACCGTCTAACTTCGTTAAAACAACTCCGTCAAAATTCAAAGTATCGTTGAAGGCTTTTGCAGTATTCACCGCATCCTGACCTGTCATTGAATCTACAACGAAAAGAGTTTCGTTGGGTTGAATTGTAGAATGAACGGTTTTAATTTCCTTCATCATCTGCTCATCAATCGCAAGACGACCTGCTGTATCGACGATTACAATATCATGACCGTTCGATTTAGCAAAATTAATAGCATTCTGAGCAATACTTGCAGGATCCAAAGAACCTTCTTCGCTATAAACAGGCACTCCGATCTGCCCGCCAAGAACTTTCAGCTGATCAACAGCTGCAGGACGGTAAACGTCACACGCAACCAATAATGGCTTTTTAGTTCTTTTAGTTTTTAAATAATTAGCAAGCTTTCCGGAAAAAGTAGTTTTACCTGAACCTTGAAGACCTGCAATCAAAATCACAGACGGTTTTCCTGAAAGATTGATGCCTTCCTGAGAACCTCCCATCAAATCTACCAACTCGTCGTGAACAATTTTTGTCATCAATTGTCCCGGAGTAAGCGAAGTCAGAACGTTTTGTCCTAAAGCTTTATCCTGAACTCTTTTGGTAAGATCTTTAGCAACTTTATAGTTAACATCGGCATCTACCAATGCTCTACGAATTTCTTTTACGGTCTCCGCAACGTTGATCTCGGTAATTTTTCCACGTCCGGTAATATTATGAAGGGCCTTGTCTAATTTATCCTGTAAACTATTAAACATACTTTTAATTAATTAAATGGTTTGCAAAAATAACAATTTTATATCTAAAAACCTTGATATGATTGATATTTAAAAAATAGTGGAAGAGAAAACGGTCAAATATCCTTATCAAGCTTCAAAAACTTGACAAGGATAGTGATAAATTGAAATCTTTGTATTCTTTACTGAATGAAATGTCGTTGTTTATCCCTGAAAAAAAATTTCTTATAAAAACTTTTTTTTCCTACCGTTTATTATCGCAAGGAAAGACAAGGAATTCTAGATAAATACTGATATTAAGCTAAACAAAGCCGTTTCACTTATTTTCGAAAGACAATTATTCAGAATGAACACCAGATTAAAGGTTAATTTTATTTTCACATTCTAAAATTTTAGCTGACATTATTGCACTTGAGTTACTTCGTTTAGTGAAAGAGAATTTAATATTCTGTGAACAATTTTTTTTAGTTAATTAAATTATAGCGCCATTGCCCATAATGTGTGAATGTCATTTTAATTATTAAAACGATATTGATAAATTTTGGTAGTTTTGCAGCCAATGGAAAAGTTTTTAGTTGTATTAAAAGGATTAGGATTGTTTTTACTGTTTTCTGCTGTATTATTTATTATACAATGGCAATTAGCAGAAAATAATGTAGTGATGCTGTCCTACAAAATTCATTTTCTGATGTTTTTTGTTACACTAATCAGTTTGTTAACGATTTTGGTAGTTTTTGCCTTAGAAAAAAAGAATATAATAGGATTTATTTTTCTGGGTTTTGTGGTTTTTAAAATTTTCGCAATAGGCTATGTTGCGATGTTTGAGAAAGATTTTGAGCTTAATATCGTTCCTTACTTCGTTCTGTACTGGATTTACCTGTTGATAGAAGTTATTTTTGTTTTAAAATTAGTTAAAAAACAAGACTAATATCATGTAATATAAACTTGAAGAATTACCAAAAATCGAATAAAAATTTATATTTTTGCAAAAATTTTAGAAATAAAAGTCAAGTCATGAGTTTTAAAAAACTGTTAATCGCCCTTTATCTTTTTGTCTTCTGCTTCTCGTTTGCAGAAACACATGAGGGTACTGCGGAAACTGCAAAAGAGGAAGCGTACAATCCTGTTCCATTTATTATGCACCATATCGCGGATGCACACAATTGGCATCTTTGGGGTGAAGGTCACAATTCTGTAGGAATTTCTTTACCTGTCATTCTTTGGGATAACGGTTTGAAAGTTTTCAGCTCTGAAAAATTCGGACATGAAGAAGAAAAAGTTGCTGAAGTAGATGGTAATTTCTACAAAGTGCATCACAACAAAATTTATTCTACAAATGCTGCAGGTGATCTAGAAATGCATGAGGGGCATCCAACAAATAATGAGCCTTTAGATTTCTCAATTACTAAAGTAGTTGCTCAAATGTTGTTAGCTGCTGTGATTTTATTAATCATCGGTTTTGCTTCAGCAGCAAGTTATAAAAAATCTCAGGTTCCTTCAGGAATCGCAAAATTCATCGAGCCGCTTGTGGTTTTTGTAAGAGACGATATTGCTTTACAAAACATCGGTTCTGTAAGATATAGAAAATATGTACCATATTTGGTTACTTTATTCCTATTTATATGGCTTCTTAATATTTTAGGTTTACTTCCTGGAGCTGCAAATACAACGGGTAACATTGCATTTACAATGGTTCTTGCAGTATTTACATTATTAATTGTAAACTTAAGCGGTAGAAAAACATATTGGATGCACATGTTGGATCCTTTGGGGAAAAACATGCCATTCGGTGGGAAAATTTTAATCTATATTATCCTTATTCCTGTAGAATTATTAGGAATTATCACTAAGCCTTTTGCATTGATGATTCGTCTATTTGCTAACATGACAGCAGGGCACATTATCATTATGAGTTTGATTTCTTTGATTTTTATCATGAAAACTTACTTAATCACACCGGTATCATTAGGTTTATCATTATTTATCTATGTATTGGAAGTGTTGGTAGCGGCTTTACAGGCTTATATCTTTACAATGTTGACAGCATTATTTATCGGGTCGGCTGTAGAAGAGCCTCACCACGATCATTAATCATATTAAATAATAAAATAACTTTTTTAATACATATTATATTATGGGAATGACAGGTAGTATCGCAGCAATCGGAGCTGGTTTAGCAGTAATCGGAGTTGGATTAGGAATTGGTAAAATTGGTGGTAGCGCAATGGAAGGTATTGCAAGACAGCCAGAGCAATCAGGAAAAATCCAAACTGCAATGATTATCGCAGCAGCTCTTATCGAAGGTGCTGGTCTATTCGGTATCGTAGTAGCATTACTAGGTAAATAAGAATAGTAAACAAATAGAATTCTACAAACGGTTGGTTTGTAGAATTCTTTTAAAAAAGTTAAAAAACAAATTAAAAATAATAATTGAATATAAAATGGATTTATTAACCCCTTCAATTGGTAACATATTCTGGACAGCAGTAGTATTTTTATTATTGGTCGTTCTTCTTAAAGCTTTTGCTTGGAAACCAATTCTTTCTGCAGTGAAAACCAGAGAAGACAACATTCAGGATGCTCTTAATCAGGCTAAACTGGCTAAAAGAGAGATGGAAACTCTAAAAGCGGATAACGAAAGAATTATGCGTGAGGCTAAAATCGAAAGAGATGCTATCTTAAAAGAAGCTAGAGAAATTAAAGACAGAATCGTAGCTGAAGCTAAAGATGCGGCTAAGTCTGAAGGAGATAAATTAATCGAAGCAGCAAAACAAACCATCAATGCTGAGAAAAATGCTGCAATGGCAGACATCAAGTCTCAAATTGGTATTTTGTCTGTAAATATCGCAGAATCTATCCTGAAGCAAAAGCTTGAAAATAGCGAAGCTCAAAATGAGTTGGTTCAGAATTATTTAAATAAATCAAATCTTAACTAAGAATGCTTACATCTAAAGTAGCCAAAAGATACGCACAGGGTTTACTAGATTTCACAAAAGAATCTGGGCAAACCGACGCTGTTTTTGCTGAAATGAAAGATGTGGTGAAGCTGATGTCTGAATCTAAAGATTTGAACAAATTTTTCCTGACACCTTACATCGACGCAAATAAGAAAACTGAGGTAGCAAACGAAATCTTTAAAAGCTTTTCGCCTGTTTCTCAGAATTTGATCAGACTGATCATCAAAAACGGAAGAGAAAGTCAGCTTAAAAATGTAGCACAGCAATTCATTAATAAAGTTGAAGACATCAACGGTATTCAGAGAATTACGCTGACGACTGCAACACAGCTTTCTAACGAAAATATTGAGCAGATTTTAAAATCTACAAACCTTGTTAATGCAAGTGCTAATTTTGACATTAAAGTAAATGTAAATCCTGCAATTTTGGGAGGTTATATTTTAAGAGTGGGAGATCAGCAGATAGATGCATCTGTAAAATCACAATTGAATAAGATTAAAAAAGACTTTCAATTGAATTAAAATAATAAAAACACAAACACATGAAAAAAAAATTATTTGGTTTTGCAGTAGTAATTTCTTGTTCTGTTTTTGGACAAAAAGTTAAAATTAAAAAAGATATTGCGACTGTAGACGGAAAAGAGTTTGTTAAAGTCTTTAAAGATCCTGTAGCTGAAGATTCATTCAATATTATATCATTGAATGGGAAAGATCTTTTTTACCTGAAATTTAATAATTATAATGATCCTAAAGAGATTAATTATAGTAATAAAGGTGGTTTTGTAAGTTATTTTGAGGTAATGTCTGCTGATTTAGATACAGTGTATTTTGAAACAGATCTTACGCATTGTTTGGTTGGATGTAATATCACTGATAACTTTATAAAAATGCTTTATGGAGGAAGAATCTTAAAAGACGATGGCTCGATAGATATAAACAGGCTTGAAATACTATCTAAAAAAGTCGGCTTCGAATATTCTAAAAAGAGGAATGAAATGACAAATGCTACAAACGGGACTAATACAGTTATTATTCAAGATTCAAGACCACGAAACGGTTTTAATATCAGTTTAGGAAGATAAAAATTATTTTAAAAAAGAAAAACAACCATACAATGGCAGAAATAAATCCAGCAGAAGTATCTGCGATCTTAAAACAGCAATTGGCCAACTTCGACACTCAATCTAATGTTGAGGAAGTAGGTACAGTTCTTACCATCGGTGATGGTATCGCTCGTGTATACGGGTTAGAAAATGTACAATACGGCGAGTTGGTGAAATTTGCTAGTGATGTAGAAGGTATCGTACTAAACTTAGAAGAAGACAACGTAGGTGTTGCTCTTTTGGGTGAAAGTAAATTAGTAAGAGAAGGAGATACAGTAAAAAGAACAAACAGAATTTCTTCTATTAAAGTAGGAGAAGGGATGTTAGGTAGAGTAGTTGATACTCTTGGTAATCCAATCGATGGTAAAGGTCCTATCACAGGGGATTTATACGAAATGCCATTAGAAAGAAAAGCTCCGGGTGTTATCTACAGACAACCTGTAACTGAGCCTTTACAAACAGGTATCGTTGCAATCGACTCTATGATCCCTGTAGGAAGAGGTCAGAGAGAGCTTATCATTGGTGACAGACAGACAGGTAAAACTACTGTTGCTATTGATACAATTATCAACCAGAAAGAATTTTTTGATGCTGGTCAGCCAGTATATTGTATATATGTTGCAATCGGGCAAAAAGCTTCTACAGTAGCTCAGATTGTAAAAACGTTATCAGATAAAGGTGCTTTGGCTTATACAGTAATTGTTGCAGCTAACGCTTCAGACCCGGTTCCTATGCAGGTTTATTCTGCAATGGCAGGTGCATCTATCGGAGAATTCTTCAGAGACTCAGGTAGACCGGCTTTGATTATCTATGATGATTTATCTAAACAAGCGGTAGCATACCGTGAGCTTTCTCTACTATTGAGAAGACCACCGGGCCGTGAAGCTTATCCTGGAGACGTTTTCTATCTTCACTCAAGATTATTGGAAAGAGCTGCAAAAGTAATCGCTGATGATACTATTGCTAGCCAGATGAATGATTTACCTGAGTCTCTAAGACCAATCGTAAAGGGTGGTGGTTCATTAACGGCACTTCCGATCATCGAAACTCAGGCAGGTGACGTTTCTGCATATATCCCAACGAACGTAATCTCTATTACAGACGGACAGATTTTCTTGGAGTCAGACTTGTTCAACTCAGGGGTTCGTCCGGCAATCAACGTAGGTATTTCTGTATCTCGTGTTGGAGGTAATGCTCAGATCAAATCTATGAAAAAAGTTTCTGGTACTCTTAAATTAGACCAGGCTCAGTATAAAGAATTGGAAGCATTTGCTAAATTCGGTTCAGACCTTGATGCTTCTACTTTAGCTGTTATTTCTAAAGGTGAAAGAAACGTAGAGCTTTTGAAGCAGCCGGTAAATTCTCCACTTCCTGTAGATAGCCAGGTTGCTATGATCTATGCAGGTACAGAGAATTTAATGAGAAACGTTCCTATCAAGAAAGTAAAAGAATTCCAAATCGAGTACATCGAGTTCCTAAGATCTAAGCACCCTGAAACTATGGCTGCTCTTAAAGCTGGGAAAATCGATAACGATATTACTGGTGTTCTTAAGCAGGCTGCTAATGATATAGCTGCAAAATATAACTAAAAATTAGTTGATGGTTTTTGGTTGATAGTTGACAGAATTTTCTAAAACTAGCAACCAACAACCGACAACCAACAACTAACCCGATATGGCAAACTTAAAAGAAATACGAGGAAGAATCAGTTCAATTTCATCTACGATGCAAATTACACGTGCTATGAAAATGGTTTCGGCTGCGAAACTAAAAAAAGCACAAGATGCCATCGTAATGTTGAGACCTTATTCTGAAAAACTTCAGGAGATCATCCAGAATGTAAATTCTAGTTCAGATCCTGATCAGGTTTCTGTTTACGCTCAGAAGAGAGAAGTAAAAAAAGTACTATTTATTGCTGTAACTTCAAACAGAGGTTTGGCAGGTGCTTTTAACTCGTCTGTTGTAAAAGAATTAAACCAACAGTTTCAAAACAACGCTCAGTACGAAGTTGAAGTTCTTACCATTGGTAAAAAAGTTTATGATGCTGTAAGAAAAAACCGTGCAGTGTTTTCAAATGAAAGCGCAATTTTCGATAATCTTAGCTTTGATAAAGTAGCAAACATTACAGAAAGTGTGATGTCAAGCTTTATTGAAGGTAAATTTGATGAAGTTTATTTAATTTACAATAGATTTATCAACGCGGCAACTCAGGAAGTGATTACAGAACAAGTTCTTCCGATCTCAATGGTGGAAACTGAGAAAGAAGAAGGTCAGGCTGAAACTGATTATATTTTTGAACCTAATAGAAACGAAATTTTAGATAATTTAATTCCGAAATCTATTAAAACACAGGTTTTCAAGGCAGTTTTAGACTCTGTAGCTTCAGAACATGGTGCGAGAATGACGGCAATGCACAAAGCAACCGACAATGCTCAGGATCTGAAAAACGACTTGGTTATTTTCTACAACAAAGCAAGACAGGCTGCTATTACAAACGAGATCTTAGAAATCGTTTCAGGAGCAGAAGCTTTGAAAAATTCGTAATAAAATATTCAAAAAATATAAAAGCACCGATACTTCGGTGCTTTTTTTGTTATCATAATTTTATATATCTTTGTAACATAAATTATAATTTCTAAATGGACTCGGACATAGTCAGGCTACTATTAGCTTTGTTTCTTGTATTATTAAATGGCTTTTTCGTAGCCGCAGAATTTTCAATTGTTAAAGTTCGTTACTCGCAAATTCAGCTTAAAGCTGCCGATGGTGATTCTATGGCAAAACAGGCAGAGCACATTATCAAGCATCTTGATGAGTATCTTTCTGCCACTCAGCTTGGTATTACATTAGCGTCACTTGCATTAGGTTGGGTTGGCGAAAGTGCAATGCATCATGTGATTGATAATATTTTTCATTCACTAAGCATAAATTTCAGTGAATCTACCGTAACTACAATCTCTCTTGTGATCAGCTTTTTGATCATTACTGTAATGCATATTGTTTTTGGTGAATTAATTCCGAAATCTATTGCGATACGAAAAGCAGAGGCAACTACGATGGCAACGGCTGTCCCTTTAAGAGTTTTTTACACCATTTTTAAACCATTTATTTGGTTGATGAATTTGATGTCTAATGGCGTATTAAGGCTAATGAAAATTCACCCTGCATCAGAACAGGAAATTCACTCGACAGAAGAGCTTCAGCTTTTGGTAAAACAAAGTGCCGACAGCGGTGAAATTGAGGAAGAGAACTACGAAATCATAAAAAATGCATTTGATTTTACCGATCATTCGGCAAAACAAATTATGGTTCCGAGACAAAATATACTTTCTATTGATTTTACAGAGGATCTTAATGTTATTATAGATAAAATTATTGAGAGCGGATATTCTAGAATTCCGGTTTACGAAAACTCAATCGACAATATCATCGGTGTATTTTATACAAAAGAAATCATCAGAGAATTTGTTAAAAGAAAAGGTAACCTCAGTCATGATGATTTGAAAAGCCTTATGGGAGAAGCTTTTTTCGTAGTCGGAAGCAAGAAAATTTCAGATCTTTTAAAGATTTTCCAACAGAAAAAAAGACATTTGGCTATTGTAATTGATGAATTTGGTGGTACCGAAGGGATTATTACATTAGAAGATATTTTGGAAGAATTGGTAGGTGAAATTCAGGATGAGGAAGATGACGAAGAAAAACTGGTTGATAAAATTGCTGAAAATACCTATTGGGTAAAAGCGACTCAGCCTTTGGATGAGATCAACGAATCGTTACCTAAAAAATTAACCCTTTCTGAGGAAAGTGAATACAATACATTGGCCGGATTCATTTTGCATGCTTTAGAAGATATTCCTGAAGAAAACCAGGAGTTTGATTTGGAAAATTATCATTTTAAGATATTGAAAATGAATAATAAAAGCGTCGAAATGGTTGAATTGGTATATATTGAACCCAATATAGTAGACGATATTTTAGATAAATTAGATGTTTAAATATAAAAGGAATGATTTTTTATAACAGCATAAAAGATTATGAAGATCCGAAACGACAGTACGAAGAAGAAGTTCTGGTTTTGGATGATACTGATGAAGTGTACAAATTGATTTTGCACAATGACGATATTCATACTTTCGACGATGTGATCGAAGCGTTGATTCAAATTTGCAAACACGATCCGATACAGGCAGAGCAATGCACCATGTTGGTTCATTTTAAAGGCAAATGCACCGTAAAAACAGGCTCAATGGATATTCTGAAACCGATGCATGAAAAATTAATTGCAAGAAGCTTAACAAGCGAAATCGTATAATATAAACTCCGGCAACTGTCGGAGTTTTTTTTGAATCTAAACTAAACTCTAAATTCTAATTTCTGACATCTCATTTCATCTAAAATACTATCTTTGTAAAAACTCTAAAGAAACAAACAGAATGCTTGTAATAGGAATTGCCGGAGGTACAGGATCGGGCAAAACTACCGTTGTTGATAAAATTATACAGCAACTTGACATTGAAGGAATGAATATTCTTTCTCAGGACAATTATTATAATGATAATCATAATCTTACGCTTACAGAAAGAGAAGCTTTGAACTATGATCACCCAAAATCCATCGATTTTGATCTATTGATTCAGCATGTGAAGGCTTTGAAAAACAACGAAGCAATCGAGCAGCCTCTTTACAGCTTTGTAACGCACGGCAGAACAGGCGATCATGTAACGGTTGAGCCGAAAAATGTTTTGGTAGTTGAGGGAATTCTTGTTTTAACGAACAAAGAATTACTAAAAGAATTTGATCTAAAAGTATTCGTTCATGCCGATTCAGACGAGAGACTGATCAGGCGAATCAAAAGAGATACGCAAGAAAGAGGAAGAGATCTGAATGAGGTTTTACATCGTTATCAGACTACCTTGAAGCCTATGCATCAGGAATTTATCGAACCGTCAAAAAACGAGGCCGATTTGATTATTCCAAATATGAGACAGAATTCTGTCGCGATTGATTTTTTAACAACAGTTATTAAAAATTCATTAAGAAAACACTAAAATGGCAGAAAAAGAGCTCATTAAAGACATTAAACCAAAATCGGAAATCTATAAATTTTTTCAGAGTTATGTTTTAAACAAATATATTCTGACGATTTTCTTGTTTCTGGTGTGGATGGTTTTCTTTGATAAAACATCTTTTTTGGTAATCCATGAGCTCAATGGCGAGATTAATAAATACGAAGATCAGCTAGAATATTATAAATCAGAATACGAAAAGAATGATACATTCTACAAAAAACTGATGAATAATAAATCTGAAAAAGAAAAATACGCCAGAGAAAATTATTTTATGAAAAAACCCAACGAAGAAATTTTCATCCTCGTTGTAGACAGCGCCAATATTGCTAAAAAATAAATTTTGAAGTCAATTGTGAATAGTCAATTAACTTCGCTGTAAATTTACTTCGCCAGCGAATCAAAATTGCTCATCACCCATTACATATTACCCATCACTTATGTCAAACTCAGAAACTTTCTCAAGCTGGGAAAATCTTGTTAAAAAACAGCTTAAAACTGAAGATATCTACACGATTCTGAAAAAAGAAAATTTGGAAGGAATTGATGTAAAACCTTTCTATAATTCTGTTCAGAAGCCAATGGCAAACCTTCCGAAAGTGGAAGAAAGCACGCATTTGGTAGCAACATATCACGAAAGTCTTGAAGATGATGTTTTTGCATTTTTATTGAATGAAAATGTAGAAAATTTGGTAGAGAAAACGATTTTTGTTAACAATAAAGATTTAGCAGAACACATCAGTCCGCAAGATGAAGATCAGTATTTTTCTTTGATTGATGTTTTTGATGAAAACAATGCAGAGATTAATGATCAGCTGGTAAAAGAGCTTTTAGCAAAAGCTTTTAAAAGAAATATCTGCGTAGATGTTTCGCTTCATCAGAATGCCGGGGCTGCAATTTACCAACAATTGGGTATTGCGTTGGCCAAAACAAAAGAGTTAATCGAAGTTTACGGGTCAGAAATCATCAATAAACTCATTTTCAGAATTGCCGTTGGAGGAAATTATTTCTTTGAAATGGCTAAAATCCGTGCTTTTAAATTAGTTTTCAATCAATTGTCTAAAGAATATGATTTAGACGACATTCCATATATTTTTGCTGAAACTTCATTGAGAAACAAAGCAATTTCTGACAATGAAAATAATCTCATTCGCTCGACGTTAGAATTGGCTTCGGCAATGATTGGCGGGGCAGATGCAGTATACAGTACCAATTATTTGGTTGAAAAAAGTACAGATATTTCAGAAGAAATTTCTTTCAAACAACAGATTGTTTTGGCATACGAAAGTATTATCAATGTTTTTGAAGATGCCTCAAACAATAGCTATTATGTTGAAGATATTACCCAACAGATTGCGGATAAATCTTGGGCTTTCTTTGTTGAAACCGAAGAAAACGGAGGCTATCTTGAATCTTTAAAACAAGGGATTATTCAGAAAAATATTTACGATCATGCTGTTGAAGAGCAAAAGTGGGTAGAAGAAGGCAAAATAAAGCTGATTGGAGTAAATTTATATCCCAAGTTAGACGTTAAAAAGTCGGTAGAAGAACTGTACAGCGAAAAAGAAATAAAAGCTGTTCGTTGCGCTGAAATGTTTGAGTAAAGAGTAATCGTATTTAATGCCACTAATGCACGAATATATTTATTAAATTTGTATTAAACACAAATGGAGTAATATATGAATGTCATTTACAAAGAAGAGTCATATGGGATTATAGGAATTTGTATGGAAATTCATAACTATCTTGGACATGGATTTTCTGAAATTGTTTATAAAGATGCTTTGGAGATAGAATTTCGGAAAGCTGAAATATTCTATGAAAGAGAAAAGGAATATGAAGTGGTGTATAAAGGGATTATTCTTCCTCATAAATTTTATGCAGATTTTGTAATTAGCGAAGAAATTATTTTGGAAATTAAAGGAAAGAGTCAGATTGCAGACGCTGATCTTGCACAGGCAATTAATTACCTAAAAGTTTCTGAAAATAAATTAGCTATTATTGTTAATTTTGGTGAGACAAAACTAAATTATAAAAGAATAGTTTTATAATTATTAATATTTTAAAAAGAAATTAGTGCATTCGTGGCATTCAAAAAGGGAAATTCAAAACTACATCAATGCAAATCTTAATGCCGATTTACATTCTTTGTTGTTAAAAAAATCCCCGTTTCCTGAAGTTTCTATGCAGGAAATCGTTCAGCAAATCAAAGGAAGACAGGTGGCCCAGAAAAAATTTCCTTTTCTTTTGCAAGACGGAATTATTTTCCCGCCACAACTCAATCTGGAACAGTCTTCTTCAGAAAAAACAGCGCTTTATAAATCTGAAATTCTGAAAGGTGAAAAATTCATCGATTTAACAAGCGGTTTTGGAATAGATGCCTATTATTTATCTAAAAATTTTAAAGAAATCACTCTAGTCGAACAAAATAAAGAACTTTTAGATATCGTAAAGCATAATTGGAGCATTTTAGGGAAAAAAGCAAACTTCATTAATGAAAAATTAGAAGATTTTCTTACTGAAAACAATGAAAATTTTGATGTAATTTATCTCGATCCTGCGCGACGAGATCAGAATAAAAATAAAGTTTTTCTGCTTGAAGACCTTTCACCGAATATTTTGGAAATTCAGGACCAGTTGCTCTTTATTTCGGAACAAGTTATCATAAAGCTGTCTCCTTTAATTGATTTAAAATACCTGATTTCGGTCTTAAAAAATATTTCTAAAATTGAAATTATTGCTGTTAGAAATGATGTGAAAGAGATTGTTGTTTTCCTTTCTAAAAATTATTCAGGAGAAATTATGTGTAATTGTGTGAATCTTGAGAGCGGCGAAAATGATTTTAGTTTTGATATTCATGCAGAGAAAAATGCTCAGGCAGAATATAGTGAACCGCAACAATTTATTTATATTCCCAATAATACAATTATGAAAGCAGGAATTTTTAATTTAATTTCAAGTGAATTTAAGCTAAAAAAACTGCATCCCAATACGCATTTATACACTTCTGATGTTAAAATTTCAGATTTTCCGGGAAGAATTTTAGAAATGAATGTGATTGATTCAAAAGAGATTAAGAAAAAAGAACAGTTTAATCTGATCTCCAAAAATTATCCGTTAAAACCGGAAGAAATCAAGAAAAAATATCAGTTGAAAGATGGCGGAAATCAGTATCTTATTTTTACACAATCCAAAAAAGGTAAAATAATATTAAAATCAGTATAAAAATGTTGCCGAAAAATGCAATATTTCTTACTTTTGGGCAATTAAAAATTCAAGAAGGAATCGCAAAAGTTGTTTGAAGCTCAAACATTCATAAAAATAAGGTGGTTTCATTAGATTTAAAAATAAATATCTGCATATGAAAAAATTAGTTATATGTTTAGCTCTTGCAACGGTAGCGGTAAGCTGTAAAAAAATCCAGGCTGGAGGAAATAAGAATATGATCAAAATGGAAGAAGGTACAGAAAGATATTCTGATGATCATCAAGGTGGGTCAGAAGCTCACGGTACTGCTCACGGAGAAGTTACTCCTGCTCATGCAGACTCAGCTCAGGGTGCTCACGAAACTGTAGCTCCAAAAACTACTGATTCTACTGCTGCGAAGAAGGAAGTGCCTGCAAAAGCAGAACATTAGTTTTTCTTAAAATAAAATACATGAATCCTGCTTTTTTGCAGGATTTTTTTGTTGAAGACATTTTAATTTTAATCAGAAGAAAATAAAGCCTATTTGTTTTGCTGTGGCACCACAATTTTTTTAATTTTATAAAAATTTAATTTACAATGCAAGAAACATTAAATTACATCAACGAAAACAAACAGCGTTTCGTAGATGAATTGTTTGAGTTACTTAGAATTCCTTCTATTTCTGCCGATCCGGCTTACAGCAATGACGTTTTGAAGTGTGCTGAAGTGTGCGCAGAATATCTTAAAAATGCAGGAGCAGACAATGTTGAAATATGCCAAACCAAAGGCTATCCTATTGTTTATGGTGAGAAATTAATTGACGCAAATCTTCCGACAGTTTTGGTTTATGGTCATTACGACGTACAGCCGGCCGATCCTTTAGAACTATGGAAAAAACCACCTTTTGAGCCATACATAGAAAAAACTGAGCTGCATCCTGACGGAGCTATCTTTGCAAGAGGTTCAGCAGATGATAAAGGACAGTTTTTTATGCAGGTGAAAGCTTTTGAAGCCATGATGGAAACCAATTCTCTGCCTTGTAATGTGAAATTTATTTTGGAAGGTGAAGAAGAAGTTGGTTCTGTAAGTTTAGGTGACTGGGTAAACGAAAATAAAGAAAAGCTTGAGTGCGATTGCATTCTTATTTCAGATACGCACATTTACAGCAACGAACAGCCCACTGTTACTACAGGTTTAAGAGGTTTGAGCTATGTAGAAGTAGAAGTTGAAGGACCAAACAGAGATTTACATTCCGGACTTTACGGTGGTGCAGTTCCGAATCCTATTCACGTGCTTTCAAGAATGATTGCCAAACTAATTGATGATGAAGGACAGATTACAATTGATGGCTTTTACGACAATGTGGAAACTGTTTCTGATGATGAAAGAGCTGAAATGAATAAGCTGAAAGACAATCCTGCAGAATTTAAAAAATCAATTGGCTTAAATGATGTAGAAGGTGAAAAAGGATATACAACTTTAGAAAGAACATCTATCCGCCCAACTTTAGATTGCAACGGAATTTGGGGCGGGTATACAGGTGAAGGAGCAAAAACGGTGATACCGTCTAAAGCTTCTGCTAAAATATCAATGCGTTTGGTTCCGTATCAGACTCCTGAAGAAATCACAGAAAAGTTCACAAAATATTTTGAGAAAATAGCTCCTGCAAATGTGAGAGTAAAAGTGACTCCGCATCATGGAGGTATGCCTTATGTTTTACCTACAGATACCAAAGAATATTTAGCAGCTAAAAATGCTATGCAATCGGCTTTTGGTAAAGAGGTTCTTCCTTACAGAGGTGGTGGAAGTATTCCTATTACCTCAATGTTTGAGCAGGTCTTGGGAGCTAAGTCTGTCTTGATGGGATTTGGTCTAGACTCAGATGCTATTCACTCACCAAACGAGCATTACGGACTGTTTAATTTCTATAAAGGAATTGAGAGTATCCCAATGTTTTTTGAAAATTATTCTAAGTCTTAAAAACTGAATTAATTTTATTAAAATAATAGTCCTCGAGAATTTTTCTTGAGGATTTTTATTTTTTTTTAAATAAATATAGTGTATGTTGTACTTTTTTATTATATTTAATGTGAATAAAAAAACACACATTATGAGAAAAATTCTATCTTCTTTATTTTTAACAGCATCAGCATTAGCATTTGGACAAGTTTTTAGTGCTGGATTTGAAGCTAATAATGGACCATTAACTAATTGGACATTATATAATGTTGATGGACTTACTCCTAATACCAACGTTAATTTTGTAAATGCAGCCTGGATACCTTCTGAAGAAGAGTTTGGTAATAATATTGCTTTGTCTACATCGTGGTATACCCCTCCTGGAACCTCAAATGATTGGATGGTTTCACCTGCAATTGCACTTCCTGCAGGTACTAATACGTTATATTGGCATGCAATATCATTTGATCCTACATACAAAGAATCTTACAAGGTATATATTTCTGCAACTGGAAATACTGTGGCTAGTTTTAATACCCCTATTTTAACTGTTAATGGTGAAGAAGCAACATGGCAGAATAAAAGTATTGATTTGAGTTCTTATGCAGGGCAAACCATTTATATAGCTTTTCAAAATTTTTCCAATGATGCATTCTTAGGAGCAATTGATAATGTTCATATTATTAATGGAGTTTCTCCTCAACCGGGACGAGTAATGACAACATCTAACATCACGCCAACAAGTGGTCGTATTAATTGGACGGCAGCAACTGGTGTAACGGGATATGACTATTCAAAAGGTGTCGTTGGTCATACACCGGCAGTGTCTGGAAGTGTAACAGGAACAACTACAAGTTTTGTGGATATAAGTAGCGGATTATCTGCCAATACAATGTATGAATATTATGTTAGAAGTAAAAATAACACTGTAAATGGAGCATGGATAGGACCATATAAATTGTTTACTGCTCAAACTCTTGGTGCTGGAACACCATATTCTTACGGTTTTGATAATGCTACTGCTGGTTTTTATCAAAATGATGGATGGACAGGGGCTTGGGCTACAGATGCTACCGCAGGAAATCCACAAGCAGGGACACAAATGGTGTTCTCAAATAATAGCACAATGGCCGTTACTAATAGATGGTTATTTTCAAAGCCATATAGTTTATCTACAGGTAATGCATATACGATGACTTTTTATTTGAGAAATTTCGGTGGTACAAATCCACAAAGTATCAAATTGACTGTTGGAAACGAGGCGACGACAACAGCACAAAGTACTACATTATGGAGTTC
Organism: Chryseobacterium indoltheticum; assembly: GCF_003815915.1. Classification (NCBI taxonomy): domain Bacteria; kingdom Pseudomonadati; phylum Bacteroidota; class Flavobacteriia; order Flavobacteriales; family Weeksellaceae; genus Chryseobacterium; species Chryseobacterium indoltheticum. The sequence goes on along the minus strand of NZ_CP033929.1, from coordinate 2,804,474 downwards.
AACAACTGTAGCAAATACTGCATGGACACAATATACCGCGACATTTACTCCTACAACGAGTGGAACATATTATTTTGGATTTAATCATTTCTCACCCATTCAAGCAGGTACTGCAGTATCTCTGGGATTAGATACATTCAATATAAGTGGAGTTTTGGGTACTAGTGATACTGAAGTAAAAAGAAAAGAAATTTCCATATATCCTAACCCTGCTAATGATTTTGTTTCAATAAAATCAGATTCAAAAATCAATAATGTCGAATTATTTGATGCAAGCGGAAGAAAAGTTTCTACAAACTTAAGCGACAATAAAGTAGATGTGAGAAATCTTCCTGCCGGAACTTACTTGATCAATATTGAAACTAAAGATGGTGTTTCTACAGAAAAATTCATCAAAAAATAAATTACTGATCAATTTCAGTATATTAAAACGCTCCAATTGGGGCGTTTTTGTTATTTTAGAGTTTTAAAAAATTAAATAATGATAGAAAATAAAGTTGCATATATTACGGGCGGAACAAAAGGCGTAGGATACGGAATCGCAAAAATATTACTTGAAAATGGAGTTTCGGTTGCTTTTACGGGAAGAAGAAAAGAAGATGTTGAAAAAGTGGAGAATGAATTAAAGCAATACTCAGCAAATGTTTTAGGGTTAATTTCAGATGTAAAAAACCTTGAAGATGAATTAAACGCAGTTAAAAGTATCATAGAAAAATTCGGAAGATTAGATTTTGTAATTGCCAATGCGGGTTTGGGGATTTTCAAACCTGTTGACGAGTTAAGTTCTGAGGAGTGGAATGATATGATTGAAACCAATTTAACGGGAGTTTTCTATACTTTAAAAGCTTCAGTTGAAGAATTAAAGAAAACTGAAGGGTATTACATCACAATTTCAAGTTTAGCAGGTGCTAATTTCTTTGAAAATGGAGCCGGTTACAATGCTTCGAAATTTGGCGTGGTAGGCTTTACTCAAGCTGCAATGATCGATTTAAGAAAGTATAATGTCAAATCTACCGTTATCATGCCTGGTTCGGTAGCAACCAATTTTAACGGAAATACTCTGTCAGAAAAAGATGCCTGGAAAATTCAGCCGGAAGATATAGGAAGTTTGGTGCTGGATATTTTGAAGATGAACCCAAGAGTTTTACCAAGCAAGATTGAGTTTAGAGCAACAAAACCAAAGTCTTAGAAACTTATAATGCGCTGAATAATAATTAAATAAGTATTATGCATGCATAATATATTTTTTATTTATATTTACAAAACGTAACAAACAAAATAAAATACTTCAGAAGTTTTTCAATTTAGAAGTAAAAAAGAAAAAAATTAAAACAACATATGAAAATATTAGTTTGCATCAGTAGTGTTCCGGATACTACTTCAAAAATCAACTTTACAGCAGATAAATCTGCATTCGACAAAAACGGAATTCAGTGGGTAATCAATCCGTTAGACGAGTTCGCATTAACAAAAGCGATCAAATTACAGGAGTCTCAAGGAGCTACAGTTACAGTTTTAAACGTTGGAGATGCTACAACTGAGCCGGTAATCAGAAAAGCTTTGGCAATTGGTGCAAATGACGGAGTAAGAGTAAATCTTGACCCGAAAGACAGTTATTCTACAGCGAAAGAGATTGCTTCTGTAGCGCAGAATGGAGGATATGATTTGGTTCTTTGTGGTAAAGAATCTATTGATTACAACGGTGGTTCTGTTCCCGGAATGGTTGCCCAATTGTTGAATCAGCCTTTCGTAAATGCTTCTGTTGGTTTAGACGTTAATGGCAGTGAAGCGACTGCAGTGAGAGAAATTGAAGGAGGGAAAGAAACTATTTCTGTTAAATTACCTGCTGTAATTGCTGGTCAAAAAGGATTAGTTGACGAAAAAGATTTAATTATTCCAAACATGAGAGGGATTATGTCTGCAAGAACAAAACCTTTGCAGGTGGTAGAACCTACTTCATCTGAGGTGAAAGTTCAGGGAGTATCTTATGACTCTGTTCCGCCAAGAGCAGCTGTAAAAATCGTTTCTCCTGATAATTTTGATGAGTTGGTAAGACTTCTTCATGAGGAAGCTAAAGTAATTTAAAAAAAGATAACAGATTTTAGGTATAAGGTCATAGTTTAAAACTATTTTTTAACCTAATTCCTAACATCTAATTCCTAAAACCTAAAAATTAAAATAATGGCAGTATTCGTATACGCAGAAAATATAAACGGAGTTTACAAGAAAGCAGCTTTTGAGGCAGTTTCTTATGCTAAAGCAGTGGCTGATCAGGCGGGTGATACCGTTACGGCAATCTCTGTAAACCCAACAGATTCTTCAGATTTATTGTATAAATATGGAGCAACAAACGTAATCAATATCAAAGACGAAGGTCTTAAAAATTTCTCAGCAAAAGCTTATGCACAAGCGGTAAGTGAAATTGCAGACGGAAATATTCTTGTTTTCCCTCACACAACAGATGCTTCTTCTGTAGCACCAATGTTGGCGGTAATGAAGAATTATTCTTTAATTACCAATGTTTTGGAAGCTCCGGAAAGTCAGTCTCCATTTCAGGTGAAAAGAAAAGCGTTTTCTGGGAAAGGTTTCATGCATGCAAAAGCTGAAGGAACAGGAGTAATTATTACCGTTTCTCAAAATGCTTTTGGTGTTAAAGAAAATACAGTTTCTGGTTCGGAAGAAGTGAAAAATCTTTCTGTTGCCAATGAAGATACCAAAGTAATCTCTCACGAACAGAGTTCAGGTAAATTAGACTTAAAAGAAGCTGAAGTAGTAGTTTCTGCAGGTAGAGGAATGAAAGGTCCTGAAAACTGGGGAATGGTAGAAGATTTAGCAAATGTTTTAGGTGCTGCAACTGCATGTTCAAAACCGGTTTCAGATATCGGATGGAGACCTCACACAGAGCACGTAGGGCAGACTGGTAAAGCAATTGCACCTAATCTTTACATTGCAATTGGTATTTCTGGAGCAATTCAGCATTTGGCTGGAGTAAACTCGTCTAAAACAATCGTTGTGATCAACAGTGATGCTGAAGCTCCGTTCTTCAAATCAGCTGATTACGGTGTTGTAGGAGATGCTTTCCAGATTATCCCTGCATTAACTGAGAAAATTAAAGCATTGAAAGGATAAAAAAGTGAATTGTGAATAGTCAATTCGCTTTGCTGTCAATTTTTAAACTAATTAATTCACTTGCGAAGCAAAATTCACAATTGACCTTTGACAAACATCAACAATATAGATAAAAGCTCGGCTTCCGGGCTTTTATTTTTGTCTAAAAAGTAAAACCTACAATAAAAAATTAATTTATATTTGTAGTCATGGATTATAAACAGCTAATCATACGCGGAATATCGTACAGCCAGACCCAATCGGGGGCGTACGCATTGTTATTGGAACATGAAGAAACAAACATTAAACTGCCCGTTGTTATCGGGAATTTCGAAGCACAATCCATTTCTTTAGGCTTAGAAAAAGACATTCATCCGCCGCGTCCGCTTACACACGATTTATTTACAAAATTTATTGTTTCTACGAATTATAAATTGGTTTCTGTGATCATTTATCAGATTGTAGACGGCGTTTTCTTTTCAAATATCAATTTTAAAAATTCTGAAACCGAGGAAGAGCTGATTCTTGATGCAAGAACTTCAGATGCTGTTGCAATGGCGGTAAGATTTGATGCACCGATATATACGACACAGCAGGTTTTAAATGAAGCCGGAATTTTATTGGAGCTGGAAGAAGTTGCCAAAGAAGAAGAGACCTTTTCTGAAACAGTAAATCCTGAAGATAGTTTAACGTCTGTCTCAATGGAAGAATTACAAAAATTGCTCGATGAAGCTGTAAAAGAAGAAGATTTTGATACCGCTCTTGAAATTCAGGAAGAGATCAAAAGGCGGAAAAAGAAAATAGATTAAAGAGATATTTACAATTAAAAGATGAATTTAAAATTACGATTGACCATCCTTAGCTTTCTCCAATTTGGGGTTTGGGGAGCTTATCTTACTTCCATGGGAAATTATTTGGGCTCGGTAGGATTGGGTTCCAAAATCGGACTGTTCTACGCTATGCAGGGGATTGTATCGATTTTTATGCCTGCTATTATGGGAATCATTGCAGACCGATGGATTCAGGCTCAGAAGCTTCTTGGGATTTCGCATTTTCTTGCAGCAGTTTTTTTGATCTGGGCTGGTTATTACGGAATGTCAGCAGGAGAAAATGTAGAATTTTCAAAACTTTTCCTTCTTTATGGTTTAAGCGTTACCTTTTATATGCCAACGATTGCGCTTTCTAATTCGGTTGCATATACCGTTTTGGTTAATAATAATTATGACACGATAAAATCTTTTCCGCCCATTCGTACGTTGGGAACAGTAGGTTTTATCTGTGCAATGTTGTTTGTAAATTTTGCTGGAATTCAGGATGGAAATTTAAAATTTAACTTCTCAAATGAATCTGATTTTCCAAGCTTTCAAAATAGCTACAGTCAGTTTTTTGTTTCGGGTATTTTAGGAATTATTTTGTTCATTTATTCATTTACTCTTCCTAATTGTGAGGTTAATAAAAGTACAGAAAAAAGAACCTTATCTGATGCTTTAGGCTTAAAAGCTTTTGCTTTATTTAAAGAAAAAAAGATGGCGATATTCTTTATTTTCTCAATGTTTTTGGGTGTTTCATTACAAATTACAAATGGCTACGCAAATCCGTTTATTACGAGTTTTAAAGAAATTCCAGAATATGCAAATACCTGGGGTTCAAATAATGCAAATGCGTTGATTTCACTCTCACAAGTATCAGAAACACTTTGTATCCTATTGATTCCGTTCTTTCTAAAGCGATACGGAATTAAAAAAGTAATGTTGATGGCGATGTTTGCTTGGTTCCTGAGATTCGGATTATTTGGTCTTGGAAATCCGGGTGGAGGAGTTTGGATGTTTGTTTTATCGATGATTGTTTATGGTATCGCATTCGATTTTTTCAATGTCTCGGGATCATTATTTGTTGATAAAGAAACAGACAAAAGCATTCGTTCTAGCGCACAAGGAGTTTTTATGATGATGACCAATGGTTTCGGAGCTACAATAGGAATGTTGGGTGCTCAGGAAGTAGTAAATCATTATGTTTTCTCTCAGACTGATCCTTCCTTGCGACTAGCGGGATGGCAAACGTCATGGTATATTTTTGCCGGTTATGCGTTAGTTGTAACTATTGCTTTTGCTATTGTTTTTAAACATAAACATGATCCTACTACTCAATTAAAAGAAGTGAAGCACTAAAAATGGTGTTTTTTTACAATAAAAATTTAAATGTATCTTCAAAAGAGGTACATTTTTTATTTTATTATACCAGTTAAAACCCTGAAATCAGCAAATTTTAATATTTTTTTATTAAAATAGAGTGTAGTATTAAAAAAATGTTATATTTGTAATGTTTCTGTTATTTATTTGATAATAACAAAGCGATTTAACATAATTAACACCAAATTACAATGAAAAAAGCAATTTTTATGCTAGGAATAGTTTCTGCTATTCTGGCAGGCTGTGAGTCTGACGAGAAAATCGAAAACCAATCAGAAGAGAATGCCACAACTGATGTTACTGCTCGAAGAAGCTGTGCAGCTGATGATGTTTTGAAAGATCAAATCGCTGAAAATCCTTCATTAGCAAAGAAGATTTCAGATATTGAAATGTTTACCCAAAAAAAACTCAACGAAAATTTTGAATCCAGATTAGTAAACGGAGTTATTGAAATTCCTGTTGTAGTAAATGTTTTGTACAGAAATTCTGCAGAAAATATTTCACAGTCACAAATTCAATCACAGATTGATGTATTGAATAAAGATTTCAACGCTACAAACAGTGATTATAATAATGTTCCAACAGCTTTTTCTAATGTAAAAGCAAATGTGGGAATAAGATTCGTTTTGGATCAGGTCGTAAGAAAATCAACGAAAAAAACTTCTTGGGGAACTAGAGATACAATGAAAAAATCTGCACAGGGAGGTTTATCACCGATATCACCTACAACTAAACTAAATTTATGGGTGTGTACAATTGGAGGAGGAACTTTAGGCTATGCTCAGTTTCCGGGAGGATCAAGTGCTACGGATGGCGTAGTTATAGATTCTAGATATGTAGGAACTACAGGAACAGCTGTATATCCTTTTAATCAGGGGAGAACTGCCACACATGAAGTGGGGCATTGGATGAATCTTCGTCATATTTGGGGAGATGCAACTTGCGGAACTGATTATTGTAATGATACACCATCACACAACACTGCTAATTATGGTGCGCCGACGTATCCACATTACAGCAGCTGTACTGGAAATCCTGTAGAAATGACCATGAATTATATGGATTATGTGGATGACAGAGCAATGTTTATGTTCTCTACAGACCAAAAAAGCAGAATGCTTGCGATTTTCCAGGCAGGTGGTCCACGATATTCTTTTGCACAATAATTTTATTTCATACTATCATTAAAATTGCACCTTTGAAAAAAGGTGCAATTTTTTTTACTTTTAGGCAACCATTTTCAAATTGCACCGTCTTATAGATAGAAACTAGTACATGAAGCATTTAGAAGAAAATTTTAAACTTGCCAAGAAACAGGATCGGAGAGCTCAAAAAGCGCTTTACGATTTGTTTTCAGCTAAAATGCTGGCGGTTTCAAATTCTTACACGAATAATATTCATGATGCAGAAGATATCTTATTAAACTCTTTTCTAAAGTGTTTCAATAAGATCAACGACTGCAACGACTGGAAAAGTTTTCCATTTTGGCTGAGGAAAATTGTCGTCAACGATTCGATAAGCTTTGTAAGGAAAAATAAGAATATTCTTTATTCAGATATCGAAATTGCCGATGATTATCAGGAAGAGGAATTGGATGAAAGTGTAAATAAGATTGACATCGAAGAAATTTTTTCTCAAATGCCGACGGGCTATCGATTGATTTTTAATCTGTACGTTTTTGAAGATAAAAAACATCAGGAAATCGCAGAAATACTGAATATATCGGAAGGCACAAGCAAAAGTCAGCTCAGCAAAGCCAAAAAATGGATTGCAGATTATTTAAAAGCAAAAGAAAATGGACAAAAAAATACTGAAACAATTAAAAACTGATTACGAAGACCTCGAAATAAAGCCTTCTGAGAATCTTTGGGATCAAATCGAACTTGGGTTAGATAATGATTCTAAAATAGTGCAAAAACCGCTTTTTCAATGGTGGAAATATGCTGCAATAATTGTTCTTTTAGTCTCTTTTGGAACTTTGTTTTATTTTAATTATGATCAATTTTCAAAATCTAAACAAGCTATTGCAGTTAAAAAAACTATTGAAAATAATAGTAAACCAACAGAGAATGTTAAATCTATTGCTAAGAATAAAAAGGAAGAACCAAGCACTAATTCTGAAATAATTATTAAATCAGAAAAGACTCAGAAAAAACAATCCGAAATATTGGTTGAAACCCAAAATAAAGTAGTAAAAGAAACTCCGAAAATTGGAAATACAGAGTTTCAGATTGGTGTAAAGCCTGAGATCGAGATTAATAACAAACCTGAACAGCTAATTAATGAATCGCCTCAGTTAGCGACAACAAAACCAGTTGTGAAAGAAATGAAGGTAAAATATATTACCGCAAACGATCTTATTTTTCAGCGCAAATACAGTGTCGAGCAGAAAAAAAATGCACCTGAAAATACAAAAAGGCTAGGAATTATTAAAATTAACAGAATAAGCGTAAGTCCGGAGTTTATTACAATTTTTAATAGCAGCAACAACACAGACGAAAAACAATAACTCATCAATATGAAACAAAGAATACTTTTAACGGGAGCTTTTATGTTTCTGTTCTCAATCGGCTATTCCCAAAGTAAAACAACTTTGAGAAAACAGATGGAAAATTATACAAACAAAATCGACAGCGTGGTTATTGAAGAACGAAACAAAATGAATGTTGAATTTGATCTGCTTGAAAAGAAAATGAAAAGCGGTGAGATCTCTGAGAACGAGATGAATGAACAGAAAAATACAGCAGCCATTCGATACGAAGCGATTATAAATGACGAAATCGATCGACAGAAAGATGAATACGAAGAAATAACAGGAAAAACAGTAAGAAGAGCACTTTTTGAAAGCAATCTTACTAAAAATAATAATCTATTCAGAACAGCAAGAGGTGCTTTATTGGATCTTACTTTTGAACAACCTGAATATGATGAGCCCGAAGATCCCAAGAATTATCTAAAGAGTTTTGGATACGTCGCTGGTATCTCTATGATCAATTTCACAAATAAGAAGTTTTTCGATTTTTCTAAAGGAAATGAACTGAAAAATTCTATGTCCGGAAACTTCTCTTTGCGTTATGAAAATCAGTTAGGTAAAACGACAAGCCCCGTTTTTTACCGTCTAGGATTAGGATGGAGACTTGAAACTATCGTTCCTTCCGGGGATAAAATCTTTGCACAGGATGATAAAAATCTTTACATCACAGATTTTAGAGGAAACAACTTCAAAAGTGCATGGTTGAGAACAGATTATATTTACGTCCCTATAGAAGCGATATTTGTTTTAAATCCAAAATATAAAGATTACGAAGGAGTACGTTATATTGATAATACCAAAAAACAATTGCGCGTAGGAGTAGGACTTTATGGCGGAACTAAAATAAATGATAAAATGCATCTTCAGTATAAAAATGATTTTGGAAACCGTGTGTACAACCGGGAATCAGTATCAAAAGGATTAAATCCTTTTATATTTGGCGGAAAAATTTCGATAGAATATTTCGGATTTAATATTTATGTAATGAAAGATTTTACCCCTATTTTTAATAATGACGCATTGATTCGTAACAAAAAAGGAATACAAATCGGTATAGATCTTTGGGCATTGACATTTTAATTTTCAGAAATATTTTGCAATACTTTTAATGATAATGGTTTGCTATACAGTTAATATGGAGTACAGATTGCTTTATAATTACTAAATATTAATTTTTAAATATTCATAAAAATTAAATTAACATTAAATAATTGATAAATTTTATACAATACATCTGTCTAAATAATATTATCAATCTCAAATAAATGATTTTAAAACATACTTATAAAAAGTATGTTTTTTTTTGTATTTTGGCATTGTAAGATTCAATTAAAATTGTAAAATAAAACAATGAAAAATTTACAGCTTTTAGGGTTGATTTTGGTGATCGCAGGAAGTTTTCTTCCGCTTGTTCACGTCCCTATTATCGGAAATTGGAACTATTGGCAGCTCGATCATTATCTGGCTATATTTTGCTGGATATTCTGTGCATGTGCGCTTTTCGGGATTGTCAACAACCGTTCGGTTTTAGTCAATACTTTTGCCGTATTTCTGTTGATCCTTTTTGTGTTCACTTTATTTGCTGTAAAATATCAGGCGGCGAGCTACTTCAGTTTTTTACCTTTCAAATCCTGGACGGAAGCTTTTGCAGGAACAATAAAACTGAGATGGGGCTGGTTTGCAGAGTTTTTGGGAGCTCTCATTATGCTTTTCGTGAAAAATAAGCAGAAAACTCAGTGAATTTTGAAATTGAATTAAAAGAAAAAATTAATAAAATAAAATTAAAGAAGATATGAAAGAAGTATTCATCGTTTCCGCAGTAAGAACTCCAATAGGCAGTTTTATGGGCAGTTTGTCTACAGTTCCGGCTACAAAATTAGGAACTGCAGCGGTAAAAGGAGCATTAGATAAAATAAATCTTGATCCTAAAAACGTTCAGGAAATCTACATGGGAAATGTGCTTCAGGCAGGTGAAGGTCAGGCTCCGGCAAGACAGGTGGCTTTAGGTGCAGGATTATCAAACGAAACTCCTTCTACAACGATCAATAAAGTTTGTGCTTCAGGAATGAAGGCTGTTTCAATGGCTGCACAGGCGATTAAAGCGGGTGATGCAGACGTAATTATCGCAGGAGGTATGGAAAATATGTCAATGGTTCCTCATTACTATAATGCAAGAAATGCCACAAAATTAGGTGATGTAAAAATGCAGGATGGAATGGTTCTAGACGGTCTTACAGACGTTTACAACAAAGTTCACATGGGCGTTTGTGCCGAAAAATGTGCAACAGATTATAGTTTTACAAGAGAAGATCAGGATAATTTTGCAATTCAGTCTTACAAAAGATCTGCAAAAGCTTGGAGCGAAGGGAAATTTGCTGAAGAAGTTGTTCCTGTTTCAATTCCACAGAGAAAAGGTGATCCTGTAATTTTCGCTGAAGATGAAGAATATAAAGCAGTAAATTTCGACAGACTTCCTACACTTCCTACAGTTTTCAAAAAAGAAGAAGGAACGGTTACTGCAGCAAACGCATCTACGTTAAATGACGGTGCTTCTGCTTTGATTCTTGTTTCTAAGGAGAAAATGGAAGAATTAGGATTAAAACCTTTGGCAAAAATCGTTTCTTATGCTGATGCTGCTCAGGAACCTGAAAACTTTACAACAGCTCCGGCAAAAGCTTTACCGATTGCTCTTAAAAAAGCAGGTCTTGAGATTTCAGATATCGATTTCTTCGAGTTTAACGAGGCTTTCTCTGTAGTTGGCTTGGCAAACAATAAAATCTTAGGATTAGACGCTGCTAAAGTAAACGTAAACGGTGGAGCAGTAGCTTTAGGACATCCGCTTGGAAGTTCTGGTTCAAGAATCATTGTAACGTTAATTAACGTATTAAAACAAAATAACGCTAAATACGGTGCTGCGGCTATCTGTAATGGTGGTGGTGGTGCTTCCGCAATCGTTATTGAAAATATGTAAATTTAGTTTATTGTTATATTGAAAACCAAAAGCATTCGTGTTTTTGGTTTTTTTATGTCCAAATTTTAATTTTTTCTATGATCACAAAACTTTTCCCATTTTAACAAATCAATAAAATTTAGACTAAAAAAAATAAAAACCTCCGAATGTTCAGCGGTTTTTCTATTTTTGTGCAACTAATTCGTTTGAAAATGTCTGAAACAGAAATTCAACCAACTCAAAATATAAAGAATAATCCAAAGATGATGAAAGCTTGGGCGGTCTACGACTGGGCAAACTCTGTTTATTCTTTGGTAATTACCTCTGCGATCTTCCCAATTTACTATACCATTCTTACCACTGCGTACAACAAGAAAGAGTACGTAGCAGAAGCGAAGGAAATTCAGGAAATTCCGGTGAGAAATATGATCAAGGTTTTCGGAGAAACTTATGAGCCGGAAGCGGTTTTAAGTTTTTCTTACGCTATTTCATTCTTTTTAGTGGTATTATTATCTCCATTTTTATCTTCTTTAGCAGATACGATTGGAAATAAAAAGTCATTTTTACAGTTTTTCTGTTATTTGGGAGCAACTTCTTGTATGGGATTAGCCATGTTTACAGGAATGGAAAATGTATTTTTAGGACTCCTTTTCAGTATTACAGCGAGTGTAGGTTTTTGGGGAAGTTTGGTGTTTTATAATTCGTTTTTACCGGATATTGCTACTCCGGATAAACAAGATGCATTGTCTGCAAAAGGATATATTTACGGGTATATTGGTTCTGTAGTTTTGTTGATTATTTGTTTGGTTTTAATTCAGGTGGTTGCAAAAGGGCCAGATCAGGCTAAAATTTATATAAGAATCAGCTTTTTATTAACGGGTGCCTGGTGGTTTGGTTTCTCACAATATACATTCAAACATTTACCGCAGTTTGGAGATGTGAAGGAGAAACTTCCTAAAGATTTGGTGCTTTTAAATTATAAAAACATCTTTAAAAAACATGAAGAGCAAGGTGGCTTTTTTGAAGTTTTAAAAGATAATATCAGTTTCTATAAAGATATTGCTAAAGAGAGTTTCAGAGAATTATTCAGAGTGGGGAACAAGCTTTTCTCAGATAAGGCTTTGAAATTTTTCTTATCGAGTTTCTTCTTTTACAGTGTCGGGATGCAGACTATCTTTCTGATGGCAGTTCCTTTCGGAAGTACAGTAATTTTTCCTAAAGAAGCCGATAAATACAAATTAATCATTACAATCCTGGTTATTCAGATTATTGCAATTTTTGGTGCATTTTTATTTTCAAGATTATCTAAAAAATTGGGAACAAAAACGTAATTACTATTGCTGTGATTATCTGGATCGCCTGCTGTTTATCTGCTTATTCTTTAAATAAGGAAAATCCGAATGTGCAGCTTCAGTTTTATGGTTTGGCGGGTCTAATTGGTTTGGTAATGGGTGGTCTTCAGGCAATGTCGAGATCGACGTACTCAAAATTGTTACCTGAAAATTCTATGGAAAACACAACGTATTTTAGTTTCTATGATGTACTAGAAAAAATTGCAATCATTTGCGGAATGCTTATTTTCAGTGTGTTTATCCAAAGGTTTCATAATATGCAATATGCCTTTATCTCAATGTCGGTATTTTTTGCAGCAGGAGCAATTTTGATCAGATTCTTAAAAACCAAGATATAAGTCATACAATGGCTCAAAATTTGTTAATATTCAGCAGAATAATAGTAACTTTGCATAAAGATATTTACACAAGATGACGACCCCTTTATTTTACGCTAAAATTATCCTTTTCGGAGAATACGGAATGATAGAAGATTCGCAAGGTCTTGTAGTTCCTTACAGCTTTTATAAAGGCGCTCTTAAGTTTTCAGACTCAGAATCAGAATTTGAGAAAAAATCAAACGAGCATTTACAGAAATACGCTGATTTTCTTGAAAATTTAAGTCTTCCCGAGCAATTCAAAATAGATGTAAACCGTCTAAAAGATGATATTTCAAACGGACTTTTCTTTGATTCTAATATTCCTCAGGGATATGGAGTGGGAAGTTCAGGTGCTTTGGTTGCCGCAATTTTCGAAAAATATAGCTTCACAAAACATGATCCTGACAGTATTTCAAAAGATAATCTTAAAAATATAAAAGCCGTTTTTGGCGAAATGGAAAGCTACTTTCATGGTAAAAGTTCAGGAATGGATCCTTTAATCTGCTACATGAATCTTCCTATTCTTATCGAAAATAAAGAAAATTTAGATAAAGTAGCCATTCCAAAAGGTGAAGAAGGGAAAGGTGCAATATTTTTGATTGATTCAGGAATTACCGGTGAAACAGGACCGATGATTCAGATTTTCTTTGAAAAAATGAAGACTGAAGGTTTCCGCAAAACGCTGAAAGAAGAGTTTATTCGTTACAACAACGCTTGTATCGATTCTTTCCTTAAAAAAGATATGAACCCGTTTTTTAGAAACCTCAAAAAGCTTTCTCATTGGGCTTACGAACATTTTCGTCCAATGATTCCTGAAAGTATTTTCAACATCTGGAAAAAAGGTTTAGATTCTAATGCTTACTACCTGAAACTTTGCGGAAGTGGCGGTGGTGGCTATATTTTAGGTTTCACCAAAGACTACGAAAAAGCAGAAAAAATGCTTGATGGCTTCCAGAAAGAAGTGATTTACAGATTTTAAAATGCTCGGGAATGAATTCTGAAAAAGAAAGTTTCCAACAGAAAAATTTTGTTTCCAAATCTCTGTTTTACAGGTTTTCGCAATTGGTAGGCTTTCTTTTGGGAGCTAGATTTTTTGTGGCTGCTTTACTTACTTTTGCATTATACGTTTCTACTTTTTTTCTTTTTAATCAGGAAGAATCCTTCAGCAAATTCGTATTCGATTTCAAAGTTCACGGCATCATTTTCTGTACTGTTTTAAGCGTACTTGCAGGCGGAATCATCAATCAGTTTTACGATTTTGAAAAAGATCATATTGTAAAGCCGTTCCGTACAAGAATTCAGAGCTTTATTCAGCAGAAATATTTTCTGTATGTTTATTTGGCTTTAACGGTAATTTCGCTCGGAGTAGCAACTTATATTTCTTACAGAGTTTTAATTTTCTTTGTTGTTTATCAGTTCTTTATGTGGTTTTACAGTCATAAACTGAGCCGAATTCTAATTCTTAATAATCTTACTTTTGTTAGTTTGACGTTATACCCGTTTTTCGGGATGATGGTGTATTACCAGACTTTTTCAAAGAAAGTTTTTTTAATGGCTGTTTTTCTGTTTTTGTTTCTTTTATGTATAGATATTGTAAAAGATACTTTAACCAAAAGTGTTGATAAAGCTTTTGGTTATACCACAATCCCCAACTATTTTAAAAGCAAGAATACCAAGATCATACTTATTTCTTTACTGATCATCACAATGGCAGTTTCGATGAAGCTTATTACCAAAACCGGAATTTCAGGTTTTATGTCTTATTATTTTACCGGGGGTCTGTTTGTAATGGTTATCTGTATTTATCTTCTCTTAAATTCATCAAGACGAACTAAGTTTCTTACGCTCAATATTTTACGTTTCTGGGTTTTCATCGGAATTCTTGCAATGCTGTTGAACGGAATTGAAGGTAAATTGTAGAAAAAAAGCTTTAAAAAAGCTCAGGTTATTCTTACATTTGCAAAATTAAATTAACAAAAAGGAATGCCCATTTTCAACGATACTAAAGTTGCATTTGCCGATAAAACTGATGCACAACTAAGAAAAGCCTATTGGATGTTTAAAATGATTGAACAGCCAGCTTTGACAAATCTTGGAACTTCTGTCCTGAATTTTACCGTTCACAATAATTTCCCATTTGTCAATGCAATTGTAAAAAATACATTATTTGAGCAGTTTGTAGGTGGTGAAACGCGTGAAGAAAGCATGAAAGCAGTGAAACAGCTTTTCAAAAGAGGCGTTGGAAGTATTTTCGATTACTCAATTGAAGGCAAAGAAGATGAGGAAACTTTTGATGCAGTGTGTCAGGAAATTAAGGATATTATTAAATTTTCTGTAGGAAATCCTGCTATTCCTTTTATCGTTTTCAAACCCACCGCATTCGGAAGAATTGATTTGTATGAAGCTGTCGGAAACGGATCTGAGCTTACTTCAAGTCAAAAAGAAGAATGGGCGAGAGTAGTAAAAAGATTCGATGAGGTATGCAAACTTTGTCATGAACATGATAAAAAAGTAATGATTGATGCAGAAGAAACCTGGATGCAGGGTGCGGCAGATCAGCTTTGCGAAGAGATGATGGAAAAATATAATCAGGAAAAACCAATTGTCTGGAATACTATCCAAATGTATAGAACCGGACGTCTTGAATATATGGAGCAAAATCTTCAGAGAGCAAGAGAAAAGAATTATTTTATCGGTTACAAAATTGTTCGTGGTGCTTACATGGAAAAAGAAAGAGCGAGAGCTGCAGAAAAAGGATATGCAGATCCTATTCAGCCAACCAAAGATGCTTCTGATAAAAATTACAATGCCGGAATAGATTTTGTAATGAATCATCTCGATAAAGTTTCTGCGTTCTTTGGGACTCACAACGAGGTTTCATCTGAGCTGGTTATGGATAAAATGAAAGCCAAAGGATTAGAAAATAACAATCCTCACATCTATTTTGGACAGCTTTATGGAATGAGCGATAACATTAGTTTCTATCTGTCTGATAAAGGCTATAATGTAGCTAAATATTTGCCTTATGGACCTGTAAAAGATGTTGTTCCATATCTTACCAGAAGAGCCAGAGAAAACACGTCTGTTGCCGGACAAACCGGAAGAGAATTGGGTTTAATTAAGAAAGAATTAGACAGAAGAAGAAAATAATTTTCTATTTAAAATATGTAAAGCTCGGTTATTTTAACCGAGCTTTTTTGTTTCCGAAAATAGTGAGTGAAATTTAGTTCCTATGGCTCAAAACTTTCAAATTTTCCATTTTCATAAAATAATACAATACGTTTTATCTTAATAGTCTGATTTTCAATAACTTGATTAATGATTTTTTCGTTTGATTTTTCTAATCGCTGAGAATCGAATATTTTTTCATTTGCTTTACTTTGATATGTTTTAATTGATTCTGGAGGACTCTCGATTGCGACTGTTTTTTCAGGCACAGGTTCTTCACTGCCAAAATCTTTGTCGTCATTCATCATCGTAAATAAGTCGGGAAGAGAAGTTGGTTTCAATTTTTCTTCTGTTACTGTTTCTTCAGTATCGGGAAGTTCAGACTTCAACATTTCACCATCACCATTCACCAACCAGTCCCATAAGATTTCCGGGAAACGAGATTTTATTTTAATGATAAATTCTAAGGAAGGCTTATTTCTTCCGGAAGTCACATGAGAAATTGACGAACGCTGTACATCGATCTCATCTGCAAATTCCGATGGAGTAAAACCTGAATACTCTATAACTTTTGAAATTCTTTCATTTAAACTCATACAATAAGCTGAAAAATTGCTTTTACAAATGTAAATAATAAATTTACATCACACAAGTACAAATGTAAACTGTAAAAACTTATGAGATATACAAAAGTAAATAACTATAAACAACTATATTCCAGTTATTTACAGTATTGATAAAATTTATTGTGATAAATTATTAAACAAAATTTCCACAATAATTTTCTGATAAATACTTACTTAAAGTAAAGGATGAAGTAAAACGAATAATAGAAATTGAAGAATTATAAGCTTCTTTATAGTATAGCTAAATTCTCTATTTGTACCATTTACAGGACTTTTATACCTTATTTAAAGAACAATGGAGTAGGAGACGGTTTATATATCGCTTAAATGCCTCTTTTAAGCTTACCCCTCTCTATAAATTGAAATATTACTGCTGTCAATTGTTATGGATAAGCGCTTTTAACAATATTTAAGATATAATACTCTTGTTAAATACTATGTTTTTTAATCTACGTTAGAAGTTTTATTTTAAACCAAATCTAAGCTGAATTTTTCAATCTGTAATCCACTTTATCCACAATTAACATTTGTATATAGGTCATGGTTATATATCTTTTCCACAATAAATCTGTTTAAGTTAATTACACTCATTTTTGATAAATTAGGCTTATAAACACTTAAAGTAGATATGTTTTATAACTTTATATAAAAATTATAAATAATTGAAAAACAAACATATAGATATAGTTCATTAAATTATTATTAATCCACAATTTTACTAACAGACAAACTGACAATTTACAATGTTTAACTAAGTTACAAATGTTAATTTTATTTTTAAAAGCAAAATGTTTAATTTTGAGGAATGTAAATTATTATTGAATGAATTTTGAACATTTCTACACTGCAAATCCTGATTTTCCTAATCGCTATATTTCCCCTGAAAAATTATTTTCTTACTTACAGACGCATCTCAGCGATTATATTAAAGAGATCGGAAGGTCTTTTTTAGATAAACCTATTTATAAGCTAAGTGTTGGAACGGGTAAAATCAATATTCTGGCTTGGTCACAAATGCATGGTAATGAATCTAACGCTACACATGCAATGCTCGATCTATGGAAAAGTTTAGATAATTCTCCGGATGTGAAGAATGAGCTTTTCAGCAAGATCAGTTTAGACTTTATTTTCATGCTAAACCCCGATGGTTCTGAAATATGGACGAGACTTACTGCATCAGAAATAGATCTCAACAGAGATTTTCATAATGAAGCGAGTAAAGAGATTAAGTTCCTTAAGAATCTGGCTGCTTCAAAAAAATACGATTATGCACTGAACCTTCACGAGCAGCGAACTATTTTCACTACAGACGGAATTCATCCGGCAACACTATCCTTTTTGGCACCTTCAGAAAATATTGAGCGTACCGTTACCGATAACAGAAAGAAATGTATGGCAGTGATTGCCTATGTTTACAATCATTTAAAGGAATTAATTCCGAATCAGATCGGAAGATATTCCGATGAGTTCTATCCTACTTCTACAGGCGATAATTTTATAAAATCAGGAATGCCCACCATTCTTTTTGAAGGCGGACATTTCGTAGATGATTATTCGAGAAAAGAAACAAGAAAATATTATACTATTTCTTTATACTATGCTTTAAAAGCAATCAGTGAGCTCAATTCTGACACGACAGGCTGGGAAGCTTATGAAGAGATTCCCGAGAATCAGGAAACACATTATGACGTTGTTTACAGAAACGTAAAGTTAAATACTGAGCACGAATGTATTTTGGATATTGCAGTTCAGTACAAAGAAGTTTTTGAAGAGGGTAAAGATGAAATATCATTTATCCCTTTTGTTGTGGAAGCGGGAGATGTGAAGAAAAGAAAAGGCTGGCTGGAAATTGACTGTACCGGGAAAAGATATATTTCCGATACCAAATATCCTAAATTGGAAGCAGAAGTCAATTTTAAGATAGAAGACTAAAAAAAGCGGAACCAATTGTTCCGCTTTTTTTATTTTAATTGTCGTCAGGGCGATTAGAGAAATATTTCTATTTTGTTTAGCTCAGATGACAAGGTTAGTTTTAGTTTACCACTTTAATTCCGTTGGCTACAAATCTAATTTCTTCTTTAGGCTGAGTGATTGCATCAATTTCTGCCTGAGGTTTTTTAGCATCTTCTGCGTAGTGTTTCTGCTCGTCAATAGACGTTACTTTTCTTTCAGCAGTTCCGTCTAATACAACCGTTTTTCCTTTTAAAGCAGTTGGAACGAAGAATGCATAATCTTTCATTTTTACAAAAAACTGAGAATTATCTTCAGTTTGAATGGTTAACCAACATCCTTTTTTCTCACAAACATCTGTTACTTTACCTTTTACAGCAACGTTTTCAACTTTTTTATTTTCTTTTTTAAGCTTTTTGCCCAATTTTTCAACAGAAATAGCTTTAGATTCTGCAGTAGAAGTTACGGCTGAACCATAAGTATCTCCAACGATTGCATTACCTTCCGGTGGACCCATTTTTTTCTTTGCTTCCTGAGCAAAAGCCAAAGTTGATACGCTTACTGCTGCTAAAACTAATATTGCCTTAAATTTCATTACTAATATTTTCTTCAAAATTAATAATAAAATTTGAATTTAAAATGATTATAAACTTGATAAATAACAATCATTTATAAATTGCAAACAAAATCTAAAAACCATTGCATATTTATTTATATTTGAACGCAATACTTGAATATGCAGAAAAAACTAAAATTATGGGACGCCATTATGCTGGTGATGGGCTCAATGATCGGAAGCGGAATTTTTATCGTAAGCGCCGATATGATGCGAAATCTGGGCTCGGGATACTGGATGATTATCGTTTGGGTAATCACCGGAATAATGACTGTTGCTGCAGCGATAAGCTATGGTGAATTATCGTCGCTTTTTCCTAAAGCTGGAGGGCAATACACCTATCTTACAGAGATTTTCGGTAAAAAAATGGGTTTTCTATACGGATGGGGACTCTTTACAGTCATTCAGACAGGAACTATTGCGGCCGTTGCAATGGCATTCGGAAAATTTACAGCCTATCTGGTCCCGGAATTGAATAATGCAGCTCCGATTTTTCAAAGCGGAACATTTCAGATTACCTGGATTCAGATTTTGGCAATCGCGGTCATTATTTTGCTGACGTACATCAATACAAGAGGCGTAGAAAGTGGAAAAATACTTCAGAATGTTTTTACAGGATCAAAAATAGTAGCGTTGCTGGGTTTGATTGCCTTGGGATTCATCTTGGTAGATGCCTCACATCTAGCTGAAAATTTCAGCTTTGGAACCAATTCTTTCAATAATTTAAAACAAGATGCTAAAGGGATTTTTTTGCAGTCGGGTTGGGAGCCTATATCAGGAATGACTTTAATGGGCGGAATCGCTGCTGCAATGGTAGGATCGGTATTTAGTTCGGTCGCTTGGGAAAGCGTAACTTTTGTTTCAGGTGAAATAGAAAATCCGAAAAAGAATGTCGTAAAAGCAATGATTCTGGGAACTTCTGCAGTGATGCTTTTATATATTGCTGTCAATTTCGTTTACATCAATGCTTTAGACAGAGATTCAATTGCATTTGCGGCTAATGATAGAGTAGCAGTTGCTGCTTCACAGAATATTTTTGGAAGTGCAGGAACCGTCATTATCGCTGTTTTGGTGATGGTCTCAACATTTGGTTGTAACAACGGATTAATTTTGGCTGGCGCAAGAGTTTTTCAAACTATGGCGAAAGATGGTCTTTTCTTTAAATCTGCAGTAAATAACAACAAGAATCAGGTTCCCGGAAATGCACTTTGGATGCAGGGAGTTTGGGCTTCAATACTTTGTCTGAGTGGACAATATGGAAATCTTTTAGATATGATTTCGTTTGTCATCGTCTTGTTTTATATGATTACTGTTTTCGGAGTAATTTATCTTAGAATTAAACAACCTAACCTTGAACGACCTTACAAAACCTGGTTATATCCGGTCACTCCAATAGTTTACTTATTAATTGGAACAGCTTTTTGCGTATTACTTTTAATTTATAAACAGCAATATACCTGGCCGGGGTTTTTGATCGTACTTCTCGGGCTTCCCGTTTATTATCTTATCAATAGAAATAAAAAAGCAGAATAGTTACTGTTGGAAAAGCTATTTGTCTATGTTGAAGACAATATCAATTTTTTTTATTTGAAGCTCTTTCCTGCTTTCACTACTCGCTTTTTCGTTATTTTTTTTGGCGGTGGCAAAGCCGCCGCCAAAAAAATAACGAAAAGAGCTCAAACAAACCGTTCAATCAGGGCTAAAAATATCCCGTCATTACAATAAGCAGAGCAAATAAGTAATCTCAATAAAACTTATTATCAATTTATTATACTTGATTTCTATTACAAGCAAAGATGCATCTACAAATAATTTATAAATCTTTTTGTCAAGCTTAGCGAAGCAATTTATTTGCCTTTGCTTCTTAAAATCAGAAATTAGCAATAAATCTTTGCGTTAAAAATCTTTCCGAATTTATGCAAAACAATTATTAGTATTTCCTATCCCAAACTGAGCTAAACGATATAAATCACATCAATTAATTCTCACAGGTTTTCGAAACTCTCCTTTTTAACAATAATTTTAATAATCCATAAGGTATTATTTCTCAAAAATGTTTAATTTGGTATTTCGTTTTAAATAGCACCAAAGAGAAATAACGAAATATCACTTATGGACACACCAAATTACAGAATGCCTTTTGTACCGTCTACACTCATGTCCGAAGGTGGAAGTATCGATACCTGCGATATGGGAGAAAGCATAGCACACAATATCATGCTTTTGATCACGACGAAAAAAGGGGAAAACAGATATGATGACAACTACGGAAACGATGTTTGGAATCTGGAATTCGATAATGGCGTAACATCAGCAGTTTGGGAAAATGTATTTATTAAAAGTCTTAAAAGACAGATTTTGCAATACGAACCACGAATTGTACAGCCACAAATTGATGCTCACATACGATTTGTAGAGCATAACTATGATACCAAAGAACATACGGAGATCAAGAAAAAAGTAAAAATAGGGATCAATGCAAAAATGGAAGCTACAGGCGAGCGTTTCAGTTTTTCTACCGAACTTTTTCTAAGCCCGATGTCCATCGATTAAATATTTATTTGTAATAAAATTTTATGAACTTAGATCAGAATATTTATTCCAAAGAATCCGTAAAAGCGAGAATGCTTCAGAATGCTACAAAAGTTTGGGGACTGAAAAGTCCACAGTCATTAGACCCTTTTGTAAAATTATTGATTGATGCATTCAGCACCGAAATTTTTAAAGCGAATAACGAAATTCAGACTGTTAATGCAAGAATCTTAGAAAAACTTGCTAAGCTGTTAACACCGTCCATTTATACACATCCTATTCCGGCTCACGCTTTGGCTTATACTTCGCCATTTGAGTCATCTGAGATATTGCTTGAGCATACCGAGTTTTTTTTCAGAAAACACATGAATTCCACTGTAAAATCGGAATCAGATAAACAGCTGAACATTCCTTTTACACCGATTGGAAGCGTACGAACAAACAAAGCACAAACTGCAATTATGTTTGTAGGAAATACATGTTACAGTTTAGATGAAAGACTCAATAAAATTCCAATTTCCAGATTTCAGGGAAGACCGGAAGATTACAGGAAAGTAACCATCGGAATTGATGTTTCGAAATTTACTAACGAAAAATTTCCGAAGACATTAAGCATTTATTGCTCAAACCCAGCTTTCGAGCATCTTGATTTTGTATATAAGCTATTGCCTTACAGCACCGTTTCAAGCAACGGAAATCCAATGTTTATCAAAGAAGGGATAACTTATGTGAAAAATAAGGAAGCAGAAGGTTATGAACAGATATTTCATGAGCAGTCGATAAAAACAAAAATTATTGACGATATCAAAAGTATCTACAGTCACAAATTTGTGGAAGTTATAGGTCTGTCAAGAGATCTTTTCATTAGAGAACTTCCGGAAGACTTAAATTTTTTGAAAGGAAAAGAAGAGATTGAAAAATACCTGGGCGGAAAAGAATATCTGTGGCTTACTTTTGAGTTTCCGCCGCAGTTTTCGGCAGAAATTTTAGACAATTTTACTTTTGTGCTGAATGCCTTTCCTGTATACAATCGTGGCTGGAAAAAAACAGAATACAGCTTAGATATTATGGGAAATAATATCCCGTTGATTACCGAAGAAGCTGAGCATTTTCTGTATGTAGATGAGGTTCAGGACGGAGAAGGACGGAAATACACCGAAATTCCTTTCACTCCTTCAGATAATCTTAAAAAAGGTTTATATACCGTACGAAAAGGCGGAATGGAACGTTTCAATAACAGAAATGCAGTTGATATGATTTCAAACGTTCTTGAGCTCACCAGAGATGAAATTGCAGCATTTTCTTTGCTAAACAGAGATAATGTGAAAGGCATGCTGGGAGAAATGTCTGATAAGATGAAATCGATGGTGCAGAAAGTAAACAACGCCAAAAGAAACATCAGACAGGAACTCAACTACGTGATCATGGAACCTGTAGAAAAAACAGATCACACCTACGCTGCATTTTGGATTACACATTGCACTTTTGCCAATCATATGCGTCCCGGAACCGAACTTTCCAACCAGTTAAAGTCGCAATCTATGATTTTGCTGACTGAAACAATCGGCGGAGCAGAAGAGCAGAAAGGTTCAGACAGTATTCAGGCTTACAAATATGCTTTAACGACGAGAGATAAAATAATTTCTCTGGAAGACGTTAAGAATTACTGCCGAATGGTTTTAAAAGACGAGCTGAAAGACGTTCGTGTAAAACGCGGAACCATGATCAGCAACAAGCCCAAAGAAGGTTTTGTAAGAACTGTAGAAGTAGAAATTGTGCCCAACAATTATTCTTTTTACGGAAGAATGTATTGGGAAAATATGGCCAACATTTTGCGAAACCAAATTGTAGCAAAAGCAATCGACGGAATAGAATATCTCGTGAAAATAAGCAACGAAGACACCGATTTTTTTGAAAATTAATTTTAAACCCCAACTATAAAATATGAAAAAAGTAATGATGGTTGCACTGGCTTTGTCGCTGAGTGCAGCAAGTGTAAGCTGTAAAAAAGGAATGGATAAAATAGGAAATGCCGTTCTGAAAGCCGGAGAAAATGAATCTCAGGCTATAATAGATTTTAATAATGACTTCTTAGATTCTTACAAAACTTCTTCAAGACACATTGAAAATATCGTAAAATATGCTGAAGCAGCAGTTAAAAAATCTAAAGGTGAAACAGTTTACAGTATGCCGGTTGTGATTGGGTCTATGGATTATTCACTCAGTAAGATAAAAGGAATTCCTTCCGGATTTGAAAATGATAAAACGATTATAGAAACAGATTTCAATACATATAAAGCAAAAAGAGAAAGCATTGAAAAAAAATATGAAGAGCTGAAATCATATATTACTTCCGAAGACTACAAAGACGACAAAGGAGCGAAAGCAGAGGCGCTTCAAAAAGATATTGATGCCGAAGCGCAGGCGTTTTTTACTGCAGGTGAAAATGTTTTAACGAAAATAAAACCTGCAACCGATACAGCAGAAGAAGTGATTCTTAAAGATCATCCTATGAAAGAATTTATACTTTCTTCTAAAACTTTGATGACTTCTATGGATTCCGTAATGGATGTGTTAGACAAGCAGTATACAGGAGGATTTAATGAAGCTGAAGCTCAGAAAAAGTATGATGAGTTTGAGAAAGTGGTAGCTATTAATACCCAAAAAGTTTTTAATGTAAAAGAACAGCAATATGCTTACAAAAAAACTGAGTTTGAAAATGTAAATAAAAAAGCCGCTGACTTTTTAGATAAATACAGAAAACTGATCAGAGATTCCAAATCTACCGGAAGAATTGCAGACAGTAATATTAACGAAATGGATTCGGCGTATGAATCTGTTCTTAATTCTTACAATTCGTTTGTGAAATAAAAAAGAGTTAAAACTCTCAATAATAAAAAGAAATTCCGAAAAACTTTAATTGATCTAAGTTTTTCGGAATTTTGTATTTATAATCTGATTTATTAGAATTATACTCAAAAGTTTATTTATTGTTTGAATATAGCCTGCTTAAAGTTTCACGGCTTACTCCCAAATATTCAGCAACATATTTTTTGGGAATTTGAGAGATAAGATCCGGATACAATTTTGAAAATTCTTCATAGCGTTGTTGAGGGGTACTCGATAGTAAAAGAATGATTCTCTGTTGCAATGCGATATAACCATTGGTAAGCTTTGCTCTGAAGAAATATTCCATTTTATGAAATTCTGAAGCTAATTTTTCTCTGCCTTCTAAAGTGAGACACGCAACAGCTCCATCCTGCAGACATTCTACAAACATCGTTGCATTTTTTTCTTTAAAAAATCCAATATAATCGGTCATCCACCAATCTTTCTTCGCAAATTGTAGAATGTGCTCTTTTCCGTTTCCGTCAATATAAAAAACTTTATAAATTCCGTCTAACGTAAGAAATTCAAATTTTACTTCGTCACCTTCATGCACCAAAAACTGATTTTTTCGAACATTTTTAAAGGTGAAAAAAGTTTTTATATAATCGAATTCTTCATCTGTAAGAGAAATAATTTCTTCAATGTGCTCGCGTAGTCTGTTCATGGTTAAATTTAAATCACTGTAAATTTAAGTAAAAACGAGAATATTTTTTTTAATCATTTCTAAATTTAGAAAGAATTAAAACTCAAATTTTTTACTTAATTAAATCAAAATTACTAACATTTTTTAACACTATAAATTCCATAAAATTCCGTAATTTTGCACAGCGTGATTTTCAGGTAAAGTCACATCAAATTATGAGTAAATCAACCGAATATATAGAAGTTTACGGAGCTCGTGAACATAACCTTAAAAACATCAACGTAAAAATTCCACGCAACGAATTGGTAGTAATCACCGGGCTTTCGGGAAGCGGTAAATCATCATTGGCTTTTGATACGATTTTTGCGGAAGGACAGCGTCGTTATATCGAAACTTTTTCTGCCTATGCAAGACAGTTTTTGGGTGGTTTGGAACGTCCTGATGTTGATAAGATCGAAGGTCTTTCACCCGTTATTGCGATTGAGCAGAAAACGACCAACAAAAACCCCCGTTCTACCGTAGGAACGGTAACAGAATTGTACGATTACCTGCGTCTTTTATATGCGAGAGTTTCTGATGCTTATTCCCAAACGACAGGAAAAAAGTTGGTAAGCTATACCGAAGATCAGATT
Source organism: Chryseobacterium indoltheticum (assembly GCF_003815915.1). NCBI lineage: Bacteria > Pseudomonadati > Bacteroidota > Flavobacteriia > Flavobacteriales > Weeksellaceae > Chryseobacterium > Chryseobacterium indoltheticum. The sequence goes on along the minus strand of NZ_CP033929.1, from coordinate 2,778,927 downwards.
CTTGATGCCATTAAAGAAAATTATAAGAACGAAAAAATCATGTTGATGGCGCCCGTTGTTCGTTCCAGAAAAGGGCATTATCACGAACTTTTTGTTCAGATGGCCAAAAAAGGATACGGACAGGCAAGAATTGATGGTGAATTGACGGATATTGAATATGATCTAAAACTTGACCGTTACAAAACCCACGATATCGACATCGTAATAGACCGTTGGATAATCGGAGAAAGTGCCTCAGAAGCCAGAATGGAAAAATCTTTGCGCACGGCAATGGATATGGGCGAAGGCTTAATCGGAATTCAAAAATTGGGAAGTACAGAGATCGAATATTTTTCAAAAAATTTAATGGATGCCGAAACTGGTCATTCATTAGCTTTACCCGAACCGAATACTTTTTCTTTCAACTCACCAAAGGGAAGTTGCCCAAGCTGTAAAGGTTTAGGAACGATTAAAAAGATCAACACCGATTATTTTGTTGAAAATCCCAAATTGTCTATCAATCAGGGTGGTTTGTTGCCATTGGAAGATATTAAATCTAATAAATATATACTTTCTCAAATCAAAAATATTCTTGAAATTTTCGGTTTAGGATTGGCGACACCTTTTAAAGATATTCCGGAAGAAGCGTTGGATTATATTTATCATGGTTGTAACAAAGAATTTAATAAAGATTTAAAATACGCAGGAATTTCCAAAAAAATTAAAATCAATTTTGATGGTTTGATTCCTTTTATGGAAGAATTGATTGAGGAAAGAGAATCTTACGAAGCAATTTTGCTGGAAAGACATTTTACAACGGAAGAAACTTGCCCGGAATGTAAAGGAGCTCGTCTTCAGCCTTCCAGTTTGAGTTTTAAAATCGATGGGAAAAATATCGCTGAGGTCAACGGTTTGAGTTTATCAGACTTAAAAGAATGGTTGGACGATGTAAAAGATAAATTTTCAGAAAAAAATTCGATTATTGCGCATGAAATCTTAAAAGAAATCGAAACCAGACTTCAGTTTTTACTGGATGTAGGTTTAGATTATTTAAGTTTGAGCAGAAGTTCAAAAACCCTTTCTGGTGGAGAATCTCAAAGGATTCGTCTGGCAACACAAATTGGTTCTCAGTTGGTAAATGTACTTTATATTCTGGATGAACCAAGTATCGGATTGCACCAAAGAGATAACGAAAGACTGATTAATTCATTAAAAAATCTTCGTGATATCGGAAACTCTGTTTTGGTTGTAGAGCACGACAAAGATATGATCATGGAAGCCGATGAGGTTTTAGATATTGGTCCGAGAGCCGGAAAATTTGGTGGCGAAATTCTTTGGCAGGGAAAACCGAAAGATTTGCTAAACGCTGATACAATTACCGCAGATTATATTACCGGAAAAAGAAAAATTGCCATTCCGGAAGTAAGAAGAGAAGGAAATGGGAAAAGTATCGTCCTAAAAGGTGCTACAGGAAACAATCTTAAAAATGTAAATCTTGAAATTCCCTTAGGAAAATTGGTGGTAGTTACAGGAATTTCAGGAAGTGGAAAATCTTCTTTAATTAATGGAACTTTATATCCGATTCTGAACAAACATTTTTACAGAGCCGTTCAGGAGCCTTTGCCATACAAAAAAGTGGAAGGTCTTGATAATATTGATAAAATCGTAGATGTAGACCAGACACCGATTGGTAGAACGCCACGTTCAAATCCTGCAACGTACACAGGAATGTTTACCGATGTCAGAAATCTATTTTCAGAATTGCCTGAATCTAAAATTCGTGGTTACAAACCTGGAAGATTTTCTTTCAACGTAAAAGGTGGAAGATGTGAAACTTGTCAGGGAGGAGGTTTGAAAGTAATTGAAATGAACTTTTTACCGGATGTATACGTTCATTGTGAAACCTGCAACGGAAAACGTTTCAACAGAGAAACTTTGGAAGTTCGTTATAAAGGAAAATCGATTTCCGATGTGTTGGATATGACGATTGATGAAGCGGTAGATTTCTTCCAGCCGATTCCTAAGATTTTTGCAAGAGTGAAAACTTTGCAGGATGTTGGCTTGGGTTACATTACAATGGGACAGCAATCGACTACACTTTCCGGAGGTGAAGCCCAGCGTATAAAACTGGCAACAGAATTAGCAAAAAGACAAACAGGAAATACTTTATATATTCTTGATGAACCGACAACGGGACTTCATTTTGAAGATGTAAAAATCTTAATGGATGCCATCAATAAGTTGGTAGAATTAGGAAATTCATTCATCATCATCGAACATAATATGGATGTCATCAAATTGGCAGATCATATTATTGATGTTGGACCGGAAGGTGGAAAATATGGCGGAGAGATTATTGCTAAAGGAACTCCTGAAGAGATAATCAAGTCGAAGAAAAGTTTGACAGGGAAGTATTTGAAGAAGGAGATGTAACTTGGTCTCATACTTGCCTTATCTAAAAAAAAATCTTATGAAATCAATTAAAATTTATTTAGCTCTAATGGCTTTTTCGTTGACCATTGTGTCTTGTGAAGTAAGGTCATCAACGCATGTTAAAGCTTCAAAATCAAAACCTATGCCTCCTGGGCAAGCTAAAAAGGTTTTTGGGACAAAATCTGCAAAACCATTTGCTCCGGGACAAAATAAGTAAGTAATTACAGAATTATATAAAGCTACAACTGATGTTTGTAGCTTTTTCTGTTTAAAAGTGATTTTAATTTAAAGCTAATTTAATTTCCAATGTTAATAATTCAATTATTTTTAAAGTATAATTAATTGAATATCAATATTTTATATTTCAATGTTAACTCAATGTTAACTCAATGTGAAATTTGTATGAATAATTTTTTATATCTTTGATTTAGAATTCAAAACAAGTTTAATATATAATTTAAAATCAAATGGTTATGAAAAATAAAATTCAAATATTTGTTTCTTCTCTTTTCGCATTAGGATTAACAGCAATCGCAGGTAACGTAAAAGCTCAGACAACATCAAACAATACGATTCAGGAAGTGCAGTTAAATAAAAATGATGCATTCAACGAAATCAGAAGTCTTTTGATGGATAATTTTGATTTTACCAGCTCAGATTACAAGCAAGGAATTGTAAACTCGGAAGTGAAGTTTGATATTGCAGAAAACGGTAAAATTGTAAATGTTCGTTCAAAAGGTGACTGCAAAAATGTAAGTAAGGAAATAGAAAATGTGCTTTCTCATCTTCAGTATAAAGTGGATGCCAACAAGCTGAATGAAAATATGCTGGCTTCATCTTTTGTAATGCCTGTAAGAGTAGACATCAACAATAGATAATTAAAATAAACAAACGATATGATTTTCTTTAAACTGCTTGAAAAAGCAGTTTTTTTATTTCCGCTAATTGTATACATTTGATCTAAATTTTCTATACTTTGAATCCTATTCTTGATGTCGTTGTCCGTTCGCTCTGCGTTTACCTTTTTATGGTAATCGCAATCCGTTTGTTTGGGAAAAATCAGCTTTCACAACTCAACGCAGGAGATGTAGTTTTGCTTTTGTTGATTTCAAACGCCGTACAGAATGCAATGGTTGGTGAAAATACGTCCTTAGAAGGTGGAATTGTAGCGGCGCTTGTTTTATTTGCTGCTAATTTTACATTAAAAAGATTAATGTTTGCCAATCGTGGTTTTGCAAGTTTTATGGAAGCAGATCCTGTAATTTTGGTGAAAGATGGGAACGTGGATCAGGTTGCTTTGAGAAAAGTGAAAATTACTTTTGATGAACTGAATGAAGCAATCAGGGAGCATGGAGTAGAAACGCTGGAAAATGTAAAGCTTGCTATTTTGGAAGTAGACGGAAATATCAGTGTGATTTCTGAAGATAAAGATGATCAACAGACTCATTATTCCAGAATTAAAAGAAAAAATAAAAGAAAATATCATTAAAAAATGAATTACGAGATAAGAGAAATGCTTCCGCATGACGATACCAGAGTTTTAGAAATCTTTCAACAGGGAATTGATAGCGGAATTGCCACTTTCGACACTGAGCTGCCAAGCGTAGAATCCTGGAATACAAGTTTTCTAAATGACTGCCGATGGGTTTTGGAAGATGACAACAGTGAAGTGATTGGATGGTGTGCTTTAAAACCTGTAAGTAAAAGAGATTGCTTTAGAGGTGTTGCCGAAGTAAGTATTTATTTTGATAATAAGTATGTTGGGAAAGGTTTGGGTTCGGTTCTTTTGAAAAAACTGATTCTCGATAGTGAAAACCACGGATTCTGGACTTTACAGTCAAATATTTTTCCTGAAAATGAAGCATCCATAAAATTTCATCAGAAAAACGGATTCAGAATGGTAGGTAAAAGAGAAAAAGTCGGTCAGCTTCACGGTGAATGGAAAGATCTTGTTATGTTGGAAAGAAGAAGTCCGAATGTATTTTAAACATTAAAATTACAGAACTCCTTTGGCATTTTGATTGTATGATTACAGCATAATTATAAATCAAAGTGTATGAAACTTCTGAAAAATACAATCGCTATCATCATTACAGCAGGATTTATTTCTTCCTGTATTCCACATCCAGGCAGAAGACCGATGCCTCCCGGGCACGATAAAAAAGTTGAAAAATTAAAAGAACATCATCCGAGCAATCGAAATAAATAATAGTCTGATTATTTGATATTATTGAGCTAATACTTTTTTGGCATTATGATTGTAGTCATAAATCTCAGAAAAATAAAAAGTAAGATTTATGAAAGGGTTATTAAAGATAGTTGGAGCAGTGATGGTAATCGGTACTATGCTTGTTTCTTGTGTCGTTCACGAACATCACGGCAGAAGACTTCCCCCTGGTCAGGCCAAGAAAGTTTATGGCGGAAGTGCAAGGTATTACGCTCCGGGACATGCTAAAAAGAGAGTTTATTATTATGATAAGCATGATAACGGACGAAGAAAACATAAAGGTCACCACGGTAGACACTAAAATAAAAGCCCTGATTTCAGGGCTTTTTTATGATTTATACTTAAAATTTCTTCTTCTTAGGATTCAATGAGGTGTTAAAAATCATCACGTCTTGTCCGAACTTTGTTTCAATTCTTTCAGTGATGTTTAATAATTCACTTTCCATAAATTCTGTTCTTTTTTCTTCATCATCAAAAATCAAAAGAAGATTGTAATTTTTACCTTCGTCTATAAAATCACTGTGCACTTCAGATAAGATATACTTATCAACATCCATCAGGTTTTCTGTCATTAAAACTAAAGTTTCATCCACATAGTTTTCCCACTCGTCCAGGCTGGTTTTTACGCAGTGAAAAGTTATACTTAATACACTCATATTTTAATATTTTTTAAGATAATTTTGCTTGATTTCTCAGGCAAAAATCGGTAAAAATTTTGTAACTTAGCACGTTATTAATTATTCAAAATAAATAGTTTTCAGACCAATTTTTAAAAGTCTGATTATCATTACAATAAAACTTATATATGCAAAAAGAAGGAGAGAGATTAATTCCTATCAACATTGTTGATGAAATGAAATCATCTTACATTGATTATTCGATGTCGGTTATTGTTTCGAGAGCATTACCGGACGTAAGAGATGGTCTTAAGCCAGTACACCGAAGAGTGCTTTATGGTATGTATGGTTTGGGGGTCTTCTCAAACAGAAAATATTTGAAGTCAGCAAGAATTGTTGGGGATGTTTTAGGTAAATATCACCCACATGGAGATTCTTCAGTTTATGACGCAATGGTAAGAATGGCTCAGCCCTGGAGTTTACGTTATCCACAGGTTGACGGTCAGGGTAACTTCGGTTCGATGGATGGTGATCCGCCTGCAGCAATGCGTTATACCGAAGCAAGGCTTAAAAAAGTTTCAGACGAAATTTTATCAGATCTTGATAAAGAAACGGTTGACTTTCAAAATAACTTTGATGACAGCTTAACTGAACCGAGCGTAATGCCTACAAAAATCCCAAATCTTTTGGTAAACGGTACTTCTGGTATTGCGGTAGGTATGGCGACGAATATGGCGCCTCACAATCTTTCTGAAGCTGTAGATGCAATCAGTGCATATATTGATAACAGAGAAATTACGATCGACGAGTTGATGCAGCATATTGTTGCTCCGGATTTTCCTACGGGTGGAATCATCTATGGATACGACGGGGTAAGAGATGCTTTCCATACAGGAAGAGGAAGAGTGGTTCTTAGAGCAAAAGTAAGCTTCGAGGAAGTACACAACAGAAATGCAATCATCGTAACAGAGATACCTTATCAGGTAAACAAAGCTGAAATGATTGCCAGAACTGCTGAGTTGGTAAAAGATGAAAAAATTCCGGGTATCTATGAGATCAGAGATGAATCAGACAGAAACGGGATGCGTATCGTTTATGAATTAAAAAATGACGCAATTCCTAATGTTGTTCTGAATTTATTATATAAATATACTTCACTACAAACGTCTTTCAGTGTAAACAACATCGCTTTAGTACACGGAAGACCAGAGCAGTTGAATTTAAAAGACATTATTCACCATTTTGTTGAGCACAGACATGTGGTGATTGTAAGAAGAACAGAGTACGAGCTTAGAAAAGCTAAAGAAAGAGCCCACATTCTTGAAGGTTTCATGAAGGTGATCGGTTCTCAGGATTCTTTAGACAGAGCGATTGCAATTATTCGTCACAGTGCCAATCCGCAAGGTGCTAAAGAAGGTTTGATTGAGGCATTTGAATTATCAGAAATTCAGGCTCAGGCAATTCTTGATCTTCGTTTGGCTCGTCTTACAGGAATGGAGCTTGATAAGATCCGCGATGAGTACGATGCTATTATGAAAGAGATTAATAATTTAGAAGATATTTTGGCTAATGAACCAAGAAGATTCCAAATTATTAAGGATGAATTAATTGAAATAAAGGAAAAATACGGCGACGAAAGAAGAACAGAAATCGATTATTCAGGAGGTGAGATGTCTATCGAAGATATTATCCCGAACGAAGCGGTTGTTCTTACCATTTCTCACGCAGGATATGTGAAGAGAACATTGCTTTCAGAATACAAAATTCAAAGTAGAGGTGGTGTTGGTAATAAAGCGGCAACAACGAGAGATTCAGATTTCTTGGAGTATATCGTTTCTGCAACCAATCACCAATATATGTTGTTCTTTACAGAAAAAGGGAAATGTTATTGGTTAAGAGTATTTGAAATTCCTGAAGGTTCTAAAACGGCAAAAGGAAGAGCAGTACAAAACTTAATCAACATCGAGCCGGATGATAAGATTAAAGCATATATCAGAACCAATGATTTGAAAGATGTAGATTACATCAACCAAATGAGTGTGGTGATGATTACTAAAAACGGTACGATTAAGAAAACATCTCTAGAAGCTTACTCAAGACCTAGGGTAAATGGTATCAACGCTATTGAGATCAGAGAAAACGATCAATTGCTAAGTGCTTATCTTACTAACGGTGAATCTCAGATCATGATCGCTACTAAAAATGGTAAATGTATTCGTTTCCCTGAAGAAAAAGTAAGAGAAGTGGGTAGAGGATCTATCGGTGTTCGTGGTATTACGATGGAGGAGAATGATGAGGTTATTGGTATGATTGTTGTGAACGATCTGGAAAATGATACAGTTCTTGTCGTATCTGAAAAAGGATATGGTAAGAGAACAGCGGTTGAAGATTACAGAATTACCAACAGAGGCGGAAAAGGTGTTATTACATTAAATATTACTGAAAAAACAGGTAATCTTATTGCTATTCAAAATGTTACAGACGAAGATGGGTTGATGATTATCAATAAATCTGGTGTTGCTATCAGAATGAATATGGATGAAATGCGTGTGATGGGTAGAAATACTCAAGGGGTAAGAATGATCAATCTTAAAAAGAATGATGAGATTGCAGCGATCGCAAAAGTTGCAATGGATAAAGATGTGGAAGAGGATATAATTGAAGGAGAAGAGTCTGTGGAAAATATTCCAACTGAAGAAGACACTTCCACACAAACAGAAAATAATGTAGAAAATGAAAATCCGGTTGATGAAACTGAAAATTCAGATTCTGAAGAATAATAAAAAATAATAAAATTCTTATTTATGAAAAAGCTAATTTTAGGTATAGCAATCGTTTCTTCTGTTTTTGCTTTTGGGCAGAAAGAAGAGAAAAAAGATGTAAATGCTCAGGTTCAGGCTACTAATAAAGCAGCGATGGATGCGTATAATGCAAAAAATTATACGGTTGCAGGACCCAAGTTCATAGAACTTTATGATTTGCTTAAAGCAAACGGTCAAGAAGATAAAACATATAAGTATTATGCTGGTTTAAGTTATGCATTGGCAAATAACTTGGATGAATCGATTAAAATTTATACTGATTTAATCAATTCTGGGTATACGGGAGTTCAGACAACCTATACGGCAAAAGAAAATAAAACAGGGCAGGTATCTGCTTATGATAAAGCTACATGGGATTTGTTGAAGAAAAGCTCATCAAAAGATTACTCTGATTTTAAAACCGAGCAAACTAAAAGTGTAGAGCCAGATTTATATGAAACTTTGTCAACATTGCTTTTAAATGCAAAGAAAAATGACGAAGCTTTGGCATTAATCGAAAAAGGTTTAGCTAAATATCCTAATAATGCTAAATTAAAAGAGTATCATGGTTCAGCTTTATACGCAACAGGTAAGACAGATCAATTCATGTCAAATCTTAAGGAGCAGTTAGCTAAGAATCCTAATGATGCTACAAATTGGTATAACTTAGGAGTTTTGCAATCAAAAACTCCCGCTACAGAGGCTGATGCTGTTGTTTCATTTAACAAAGCAATTGAATTGGCTTCTACTGATACTAAATTAAAGGATAACGCTTATCAAAACTTAGTTTATACAACTATTGGTGACGATTCTAAAGCGGTTGAAGAAATCAATGCAATAAGAAAATCAGATCCGGATAAAGCGACAACATTAATTGAGGCAAGAAAAGAGAGATTCAATAAAGCTTTACCTCACGCTGAGAAATGGTATCAGGCAAGTCCTAATAACATCGATGCAGTAGGTGTTTTAAAAGACATTTACGGAATGTTGAAAAATCAGACAAAAGTTGCTGAAATGAAAGCTAAAGAAGCTGAGCTTCAGGCTAAAGCTAAGTAATCTTAAAAGATTTATATAAAATCACAACTTTTTAGATCACATTACATAAAAAAACTTGTTGAATTTATCAACAAGTTTTTTTATGTTTAATTTCTTGCTCCCATTCTCCAATGACTACCGTCTCTTGGAGGATCTGGGCAATTATCTGTGTCAGAAGTCAACCAATGTGCGCCGTCTCTAGGAGTATTAGGATTGGGCGGGGGTGGTGGTGGTGGGGGTGGACAGTCCTTATTATCAGCACCTAAAAAACTAATTTTTATTGGTTTATAGTCAACAACTGTAGAATTAATTCCAGTTTTAGATGGTTCTTGACTTTCTTGTAGCTTTAAAGCTATTTGTGGTTGCTCATTTTCTATTAACATTTCTTCAGTTTCTCTACAAGAAATACTACAAAGGGCAATTGCGATCAGACTGATTGAGATAATCTTTTTTTTCATCATGTTGGTTTTAAAAATTTAATACTTCTAATATACTAAAAATAATAATATACAGATGTCTATAGAATTGATTTGACAAAATAATTTTAATTTCCAGAATTAAAATACAAAAAACCTGCTGAATAATTAGCAGGTTTTTTTATTATCAAAATTTTAGTTTTATTTTCCTTTCCAGTGAGTACCATCTCTTGGAATATCTTTTGGTCCATTATCTGTATTAACTTCAAAAAGTAATGATAGAGAATCAATTTTTTTTGTTTCATTGGCATCATCTACTTTCCAATGTGTTCCGTCTCTTGGAGGGTCAGTTTCCAGACCTTCTACTACCAAAGAATCACCACTATTTTTTTGAAGTTCTTCATTAGAATTTTGTTTTAAAGATGACTCAAAAGTATCCTCTACTGGGTTTTCATCATCTTGCCTACAACTAATTGTGGAGATTCCCACTGCTATGAGGCTGAGTACAATAAATTTTGTTTTCATTTTATTCTAGGATTAATGATTATATTTGTTCTTAATAAGCTGTTCGAAAATAGTTAAATATATATATAATTGCAAATATATCTCGGTACGATTTATAAATTTTTACCCTACAAAAATACAAAAATTTAAATAAATGATATGTTAAATAATTACTCTGGTTACCCCGCAATAGCTTATAATAAATAGTTTTTATGTATTTTTGAATAAAATTTCTTAGAAATATCTGATGATTAAAAGAATTTTTACGTTTAGTTGCTTCTTCATTATTAATATGATGTATTCGCAAGATTATTACTCAAAGCTTAGAGAAAAGTACTGGGCTTATGAGGAAAATGATCCTAAGGCATTTGTATTTGTAAATCAATATATTAAAAAAGCGAAATCAGAAAACAACTATTCCGAACTTTTTCAGGCCTATAAAGATGCAATCCTATACTCCGAAAAGCATAAAATGATTTATGCAGATAGTGCTTTAATTGTCGCTAAAAAATCTGGAAAAAATGATCTTATTGGACAAGCATTTTTAAGTAAAGGTGCTATTTATTATTTTAACCAAAGAAAATTCCAATATGCTCTAGAAGAATATCTAAAAGCATATGAATATCTAAAGGATTCTAAAAATGAATATTTAAAATACCAGAATATTTACCATATAGGTGTTGTAAAAAGTTATTTAGGCTACTATGATGAAGCTCTTGAAATATTTGAACAATGTATCAATTTTTTTGAAACCAAGATTGATGGAGATATTAATGAAAATCAAGTTTTTAATAGTACCAAAGGTTATTTAAATTCTTTACATCAGGCGATTATTTGTTATCAAATGCTCGGTAAGAATGCAGAAGCCGCTAGTTTGTTAAAAAAAGCAGCAGAAAAAACTCCAAAGACAAAAGAATTTTACTTAGAAAAAAGTTATTTTACAAAAAGTTTAGGCGTTTCTGAATTTAAAAATAAAAATTACAAAAAAGCAATTTATTATTTTGATAAAGCTCTACCTGAACTACTCAAGGTTAATGATTTTACATGGGCTTCATATATTTATTTTTATAAAGGTAAAAGTTATGAGCTTCTGGGTGATCAAAATCTTGAAGTGGAAAATTACAGAAAAGTAGACTCTATATTCAATAAAAATAAATTTATTCTTCCAGAATTACGAAGCAATTATGAAGAATTAATCGAATATTATCGAAAAGGTAATAATCATAAAGAGGAGTTATATTATACCAATCAGCTTCTTAAGGTAGATAGTGTAATTTCGTCAGATTTTAAACATCTTTCTACGCGCGTTTATAAAGAATATGATACAAAGAAGCTTTTAGAAACAAAAGAAAATTTAGAGAAAACTAATTCTTATAGTAAATTACTCATATTTATTTGTTTAGCAATTATTATAGCATTAGGAATTGTAATGTACTTCAGAATCCGAAAACAAAGGAATATCCAAATAAACTATAACGAATTATTAATAAAGCTTGAAGAAAGTAATCAGAATGAAGTAGTTGATGCTCCTGTAAAATCTGAAGTAATTGATTCGGGGGATAAAAATATAAAGTTTGATAGCAGTATTGTAGAAAAGCTTCTCAATGATATTCATACATTCGAAAATAAACAAGGTTATTTGGAACAGGGAATAACGCTTAAGAAGCTCGCAGAACAGTTTAAAACAAACACATCTTATCTTTCACAAGTTATCAACGAATATAAAGGAAGCAATTTCAACACTTATATTAATGCTTTAAGAATCAACTACGCAACCCAGAAGATTTATCATGATAAAGAGTGGAGAAAGTACTCTATTGAGTCTATTGCTTCAGCTGCCGGTTTTAGCAACAGACAAAGTTTCTCAAATATTTTCCTTGAACAAAATGGGATAAGACCAGCTGATTTTATTAAAAAGAGAATTAAAGAACTCGAAGATCAAAATAATTCTTAACTGTAAACGTTAAACGTATTCAAATGAAAACCGAACCTTCAAAGAAGATTCGGTTTTTCTATTAATAGAATGTGATACTGGTGTCTAATTTAGAATTGTAGAGAACAGGGTTCTTTTTCCTAGATTGTCAGAACCCTGATGTTCTACATGAAAACTGAATGATGAAAAGTTATTATATATGAATGATTTAAGTGTCTTGTTTTATCTGTAACAAATATATCATCATAAAATTTCATCAACAACTTATTGTGGGGGCTATTTATAAATCGTGACATAATAATTAGGATAGAATATCAAAAACAATAATTTTAATTAATTGAATATTAATTAGTTTAAGTGTTTGATGGCTTGGTTAATTTTTAACTTTATATTTTGTCTCGTACAGATTTCTATGGCGAATTAAAACTTAAATTGAATATATTTTGCTAGATGCTCGAAAATTTTTAATAATAAAATTCTATAATTAGCCTAAAAAAAAGCTGAATATTACTATTCAGCTTTTCTAATTTTATTAATTATTTTTTCTAATCTAAAGGTTTTCTACCAGAGATAATATTGTAAAGAACTACAATTACTGCAATTACTAATAGTACATGAATTAAATAATTGGTACTCATTCCGGGTATAACGTTTAGCATTCCTAAAAGCCAAACAATAATACAGATAACGGCTACTAACCATAATAAGCTTTTCATAATAATATTTTTTTAAGGTTTATATCTTGTTATAAGCATATTGTGTGCCTTTTTATAAAAATGCGAATATTTTTAATTGAAGCCTCTATTTTATATTTACGGAATCTAACAATTAAAACTCTATATAAATTGAAAAATTAACTATATTTCATAATAAGAATAGTTTTTATGAAAGATTATTTTTGGCATCACCAAAGAAGAAAGGCCTGAGGATATCTTCAAAATTATAAAGTCCCTTTGAGTAGTTTTTGAGTTGTTTTGCCACAAAGAGTGCACCGCTTCCGAATGCTTCTCTGGAAATTGATTCATGAACCAAACGCACTGTTTGATAAGGAAATCCAAAGATTACCTCATGTTTTCCCACAATTCCTCCCGCACGGACTGAGCTGATGCTATTTTTCTCTATATCTAAAGTTTCTGCTATTTTAATTGCGGTTCCTGAGACACCGCTTTTTGCTTTAAAATGCTCTTCAACAACTTCTATATCTACATCTGGAGCGATATTTTTCAGAAGGCTTGCTGCAAATAAAAGATAATTGACACCTAAAGTTATATTCGGTGACCAGAAAACCGTATTTATTTTGGAAAGTTCCTTTAAAAGTTTTATTTCCTCATCTCCATAATGAGAAATTGCAGAAATAATTTTTATTTTCTGTTCAGATGCAGCTTTTCCATATTTATAAATACTTTCTGCAGAAGAAAAATCTATAATTGCATCTACCGGATGTTTACTAAAATGTTCATTGATCTCTATACTTTGTTCAGAAAATACAAGAGCCTTATCATTGGATTTTACATCAAGTAATTCTTTTACAGATGTATTTTCCATATTCCTGCTGCTCCTTAAAACCCATTCAAGACTAAATTCAGGGTTTTGCAATATTACGTTTGCCACTGCTTTTCCGGCTTTTCCAAATCCTATTAAACCTATTCTCATAATTAAAAATTTGTAGTGTTGGTAATTTAATCTGTAAGTTATGAAAATATTTTTTTGAGAATTTCAAAAAAGCAGCTATTTGTATACACTATAAAATGTATAAAGTTTAAAAATAAGTTTGACGAATAGAAACGGAAAGTATAGGAAAAAATTAAACCCTCCGAGTCGGAGGGTTTAATAAAAACACAAATGATGAAAAAAAAATTTTCATTTCAAATATACTCAAAATAATAATATATGTATGAATTAATTGTAAAAATTTTCACTTATTATTTTTTATTAATCATTTTTAATCGTTTATAATATTATTAAATAAATTATAAAATGACAAAATAATTAAACATTAAACAAATAAAATCATACAAAATGTTTTTAATATCAATAAAATTTACTATTTTTAAACTATTGTACAATGCGAAAAATCAGTTTAAAATATTGCATATTATTAATTTAATATCTTGATTCTCAGAAATTAGTAATCATTATCTATTTAAAGACAATTAAAAAACACAAATATTTTCATTTCAATGTGATATATATTATTTTTGTATCAAACTTACAGAAGAATATTATGCTATAGCTTTTAGTGAATTTAATAATCACTATACGCTATAAAGAGAAAAAAATTTCAACAAATTATACTATAATAAATTAATGCAGGTAAAATCAATGAAGGCAAAGAGGGTTCCTGGAATTCCTTTGCAGATAAAAGGCAGTTTCCATGATACCGAAAGTATCCAAAAAATTCAAAACGCACAGGAAGCCGAAGTAAAATATAACGCACTTAAAGAACGTTTCTTTGAAATAAATAAATGGGGATCTTATTGTAAAGAAATTAATGTAGCATTTACGCTATGTGATTCTTCGGGAAACCCAGTACAAAGATCACCTATAATAGGAGATTATATTAAAATTCTATTGTCAGAAAGCAATAAAACTGAATCAGCCGATTATCAATGGGTACGCATTGATATGATCGATAAAAGTAATCCCAATCGCCTAATGATGCAATGCCGTCCTTCAAAATTACCAGGAAATGAATTTGCAGGTAAAACGGTACATTACCATTCGCTGTGCACTACTTCCACGTTTGTAATTTCAAAAGGTACCGATTATATAAAAATGGCGATTTACGGGAGAAATGAGAAACCTAATCAAAATACAGATATCATCAGCAGTATAAAAAATATGTTTATAGCTTTTGGTGGAATGGTTGGCGCATCAAAAATACAATGGCAGCAGCTCTCAGACGGGATGGTCAATTTAAAATAAAATACCACATCTTTCATTTTATCATTGTTTTCTATCATAAAAGCATACAATTTGCTTTACTGTGGTTAAGAAATAAAAAAATTCAGTGTATAATTTTATGCTGAATTTTATTTTAAACCATAACCACAAAAATATGAACAGATTACAACTTAATGGTAAAACAGTTTTAATTACCGGAGCAGATAGCGGGATAGGAAAATCAGTAGCTTTACTTTTTGCTGAAGAAGGCGCTCATATTGCTATTATTTTTCACTCAGATGTTGAAGATGCTGAAAAAACAAAGAGTGAAATTGAGTATTTGGGTCGCCAATGCATGATTTTTAAAGGAGATGTTAATGATAATAGTTTTTGTCAGGAGACAACATCAAAAGTAGTAGAAAAGTGGGGTGGTATTGATATTTTAGTCAATAACGCAGGAATTCAATTTCCAAATGATGATATTACAAAGCTAAAGGAAGAGGATATTCGCACTACTTTTAACTCAAATATTATCGGGATGATTCTTCTTACAAAAGCTGTTTTCCCATACCTGAAAGAGGGAAGTTCTATTATTAACACAACCTCTGCAGTCGCTTATCAGGGGCATGAAGAATTATTAGATTACTCAGCGACAAAAGGAGCTATTGTTTCTTTTACAAGATCTTTGGCGTTACAGGCAAAACAGAAAGGAATAAGGGTAAATGCCGTGGCTCCCGGACCAGTTGCAACACCGCTTACCAAAGAGACATTTGGCGAAGAAGAGGAAGATCAAAATAAACCACCTTTGCAGAGAAATGCGAGCACTGAAGAGATTGCGCCGTCGTACCTTTTTCTGGCAACCAATGCTTCTGCGCAAATGACCGGACAAGTCTTACATCCAAATGGTGGAATTATCTTTAACGGATAAACTAAAAAAAATGGATGTAGAAATTTTAGGGCTAATTGCAGGCGCTTTAACCGCCATCGCATCAATGCCGCAGCTGATTAAAGTTCTCAAAACAAAAAACGTAGAAGATATTTCCTGGCTAATGCTTGTTATTCTTATTACAGGGCTTTCGCTGTGGGTTTGGTATGGGTTTGAGCAAAACGAGCTACCCATTATTTTGTCGAATTCTTTTGCTGTACTCGTTAACCTTACGCTACTAATTAGTTATTTTATTCACAAAAATAAAAATTGACACTTTACACTGAGAAAAAATAAATATGCCATTCCGGATTTAGAATGGCATATTTATATCTATTCAGTGAGCTTTTTTATAATTTTCCCTGCGTCAGTGATCAGTAAATATTGATAATCGGGGAACTTTTTTATTAGTTTTAAACCTTTCTTTCTTCCTAAAACCATTATTGAAGTACTGAAGCCGTTTGCCATTGTTGCATTCGAACCTACAACGGTGACGCTGGTTAATCCGGTTGAAGGATATCCCGTTTTGGGATTCATGATGTGGGAATATCTTTTTCCATTAATCTCGGCATACTTTTCATAACTTCCTGAAGTGGTAACAGCATTCTCTTTTAAATAAAGGACTGCTGCAATTGTATCATCTCTAAATGGATTATTAATTCCAATCGCCCAAGGTGTTCCGTCAGGCTGTGTGCCCCAGGTTGAAATATCTCCTGAAGCATTGATGATGCCTGCTTTTACTCCAAAACTTTTCATCAATTCTCTGGTTTTATCAGCTGCATAGCCTTTTCCTATCGACCCAAAACCTATTTTCATTCCTTTATTTTTCAGAAAAATAGTCGAATTGCTTTTATCTAAAATAATATTTTGATATCCCACATTTTTTACCGAATTTCTGATTGATTCTTCAGAGGGTAACTCGTTCATAGAATCATCAAATTTCCAGATTTTATCCATTGCGACAATGCTGATGTCAAAAGCTCCGTCAGTCAATTGAGAAAAATAAATTCCCTTTTCAGTTAAAGCAAAAACTTCTGCGTCAACTTTCACAGGCTTTATTCCGGCATTTCTGTTGACCTCCGAAATTTGAGTTTCCGGATTCCATTCTGAAATTAAATTTTCAATTCTACGGATTTCGCTTACAGATTTATCAATATTTTTTTCTGCTGAAAGAGAATCTTTATCTACCAAAGTAATTTCAAATTTACTTCCCATTAAAGTAACCAATCTGCTTCTTTGAACCTGGGAAAATACTGATGAAGAAAGCAGGATCAGAAATAAATGAGAAAAACTTTTCAGACTCTTCATGTGTTTTAAAATTAATAACAGTCGGTTAAAATCTGTCCGTTTAGTTTGTAAGTTTCGTAATCCTTATTTTTTAAGGTGCACAACTTTCTTAAAGTATCTTCCACATCATGCTGCATTTTTAATGCTCCGCAAATCATGATGAAACCTCCGTTTTCTAATGAATTG
This sequence comes from Chryseobacterium indoltheticum, assembly GCF_003815915.1. NCBI lineage: Bacteria > Pseudomonadati > Bacteroidota > Flavobacteriia > Flavobacteriales > Weeksellaceae > Chryseobacterium > Chryseobacterium indoltheticum. Next base: position 2,761,701 of record NZ_CP033929.1, on the reverse strand, counting down.
GTAAACAATTCGGCATCTCTTTCAACCAAATCCATTACATATTGAGATTTTTCTTCTCTAGAAAATGCCAAATTAAAAGACGTTAATTTCCCTTTTTTAATGTTTTCATGAGCAAAATATTCGTAATTAACAGTCAGCTCGCTTGATTTTCTGAAACCGCAATACAAATGAGTTTTTGTTTTTCCGGTTTGTTCATCAATCATTCCTAAAAATGGTGCAATTCCGGTTCCATTGGCAATCATAATGACTTCAGAAGCCTTTTTAGGAAAATGGAATTCGGAATTTTTAATAATCCTGGCTTTTATTTCCTGATTTTCATTTAAACGATGTAAAAATCCTGAACCGATACCATTTTCATGAAGTTTTACAACCAACTGAATGGCTCCATTTACTTTTCCGATAGAATAGAATCTCTCTTTATGGTCATTCTCAGGATAAATTGCCAGCAAATCTCCAGACTTAAATTTCACTAAAGAATTAGGTTTTAAAATCACTTTAAAAGTAGTTACTTCATCAACAATTTCACTTTTTCCAATGACTTTCATTCTTTTTAAAGAAGGAACTTTTTCACTGTATAAAGACGGTGCAGTTGCCAAAGGAATCATTGTTTCATAGCTCCATTGCTTTGCCCATTCTGTAAATTCTGCTGCTGATTTATCGTTGACTGTAAAAATTTCAAGTTGAGGTTCTGCCCAGTTTTGTTCGGATAATAACTGGTCAACTTCAATCGCAAAACCACAAAAATCTTCGTAAGATTTTGATCCAAAACCAACTACAGAATATTTTACACTTTGATTTTGAGGGAATTCTTTTAAAAGTTTTTTAAAGTTGGAAGCGTTAGTCGGAGCATCACCCAAACCATAAGTTGAAGTAAAAATGATAAACTGCTCTGCTTTAGGATAAAATTTGTATTGATTAAGCTCTGTAATAAATGATTTTTTTCCGTCTGATAAGAGTTGAGAATGAATTTTATTGGCAAAACCTAAAGTCGAACCATTTTCTGAACCTACAAAAATGACAATTTCCGCATTTTCAGATTTGTATTTATTTTTGATTTTATTTTTGGTTCGCTTAAAAGTAATGACAAAACCTGAATAGATAAACAGTAAAATTCCAACGGAAGAAAGCCCTAAAACGATTGACCAAACAACGCTTCCACGACCTGTATGAAGTGTAAGACTAAGATTTTCATAAATAATAGTCAGCGGATATTTTTCTTCTTTTACAATTTCGCCATTAATTTGATTAACGGTAATTTCTCTGTCTTTCAGTTTTAAAACAAAAAATTCTTCGGAATCATCTTCAATAAAAGGAAATTCTATTTTCTTGACTTTACTGAGTTTTGTTTCTTTAAAAATAGGGAAGTCAGCTAACTTTATCTGAGTTTCAGAATTGGTGATTTTATGAGCAATGTTTTCATTTTTTCCTTTTGGTATCAATTCAAAACGATGCATAAAAAGATAAGTTCCTGTTAAAGAAATTACAAATATAGGAACCAATAAAATTCTACCGGAAACAACATGAAAATATTGAGAGAAGAAAACTTTTTTAATTTTAGAAAAGAAGTGTCTAATTCCGTTTTGTCTTTTGATAATCAAAATAAGCCCTGAAATACTGATGATCATTAATAAAAAAGAAATAACTCCCACCGCAAATCTTCCGGTTTCTTTTAAAAATAAAGATCGGTGCAGTGAGGTTATCCAATTGATAAATTTACTTTTCTCAACCGGTTTTCCCAGGATTTTTCCGGTTACAGGATCGATGTATGCTTTGATATTTTCACCATTATCATCTATTCCTTCAAGGGTTACAAACTGATTATGATCAACACTGATCTCTGTAATTTCCGGAAAAACCTTGCGCAGCTCCGGTAAAGACTGTGCAAGGTTTATATTACTGAAATCATCAACGCGATAAGGCTGAGTTTTTTCCTGTGCAGCATCGTAAGCTAAGATTATTCCCGTGGTAGAAGCTACAATTAAGAATAAAAAAGTCAGTATTGCTAAAGTTAAGTGGGCATACCTCCAAATTGATAAGGTCATTTGCAGGTTTTTTTTTAAAGCTTATTGAGTTTTACATATCTAATGTATCCGCCTTTTCCTTCTGTTTTTTTGATAATTGCATCTGTTGTGAAAGGAATTTCTAAATCGGCTACATTGTATTTTTTATCTTCTACGGCGGTTTCAAAACGCACTTTATACCCTTTGTTCAGATATTTATCTTCAATCGAAAACGTAGAAATACTTCTGTCTCCATCTGCTACAGAAGCTCCGGTAATTGCATTTAATTTTACAGGCTTTTTGCTCTGAAACTTATGCCATTCCTTCAATGTATCGTGCCATTTTGCATCGGGTCCCATCATGTAAAGCGTCTTTTCATAACCTCCTTTTGGATTGATTAAAGACACAACAACATAAGCTCCTTCACCGCCATAACTGGTCAACTGAAGCATACATTTATATTTTGAAGCTTGAGCATTGGCAAAACTTGAACAAAATAGTGCCATTAAAATTCCTAAAGCCTGAATTTTAAAATATTTCATATAATATTATTTTAAAAAGTCTATTGATACATTATTATTTTTTAAGCTTTCATTCTCTGAAGCAAGATCGTAAGCAGTTTCGTCAAATTCTGTTTTGATACTCTTATTAGCACCTAATGAAACCAAATATTTCAAAACCTGATCATCTTTTGCCACCAAAGCCGCTTTGTGAAGTGGAGTCATGTTTTCTTTATTAGCAGAATTAACATCTATTTTAAGATCGCTCAATTTTTTCAAAAGATTAAGATCGTTTTTTGCAATCGCTAAATGGAGTAGTGTATTACCGTCTTTTTGCGAAGCAGTAACATTTACATTATTTGATTTAAGAATATTTAATTTTTCTGAAAATTCATCTGCTCCTTTTTGTGGTCCGGGTCTGTAAGACTGAATTAAATAGTAAGCTAAATTATTTCCTTTCGCATCAACAATTTTTGCATCTGCTTTATTTGAAATTAAAAAGTTAACGATCTCCGCAGAACCACTTTGGATAGCCTGTGTTAAAGCAGATTCTCCATTAGAATTTACAGCATTAATGTTTTTAGTTTTTGCTGTAATTGCTTTTACATTTTCAAGATCTCGCCCTCCTGAAGCGATGATTAATGCATTATTTCCTTCACTGTCGGCTTTATTGGCATCAACTCCTTTGCTGATTAAATAATCGATGATTTCTTTTTGATTATTTTTTCTTGCAATAATCTGTAAAGAGGTTGCTCCGTTTGCATTTGTTGCAGAAGGATTCAGTTTTACTTCACCAATTAAATATTGATAAACAGAAAGCGGATTTGTAACGGCTCTTGTTCCCTGAGCAGCATTAATCAAAGCTTTATCTGAAGCTTTTACTCCCTGATTCTTTAATGATTTTAAAAGTTCTATATTCCCGAAACTTGCAGCATAGTCAAAAGCAGTTGCTCCTGTTTCATCTGTATCTTTAATAGATAGACCTTTTGAGGTGAATAGTTTTTGTAATGATCCGTCTTTGTCATTTCCTATGGCCAAAAGTAAAATATTGGCTCCGTTTTTATATTGATGTTTGGGATCTACGCCAGCCTTGAAAAACGTTTCATAAACTTTAGGATCATTTAAACCAAACATAGCAGCAAATGCAAGAGGCGTTAAACCTTTCGTATCTAATTTGTTTACATCAGAACCTTTAGAAATAAAATATTCAATGATTTCCGGATTTCCAGCCATTGCAGCCCAGTGAAGATAAATTCTACCGTCATGCGTCAGTTTATCTACAGAATTTCCTTTTTGTTCAAGAAGAAATTTTACAGTTTCCAGAGGAGCTTTATTGGTAAGTGAAAGAGAAACTGCATCAAAAGTACTTCCGTTGAACTCAGACGGATTGTTTCCGTTGGCAATTTCCTGCTTTACTTTTTCAACATTGGGTTTAGATTTCCAGAAATCTGCTTGTAATAATGTGTTTTTTTGAGCACTGATTATTACAGAAAAAAGTAATAAAGCAGAATAAAGTATCTTTTTCATTGTTATTTTTATTTATTCTAAATATGAGACGCAAAATTAGTGTTTCCTATCGGAGTTAAAAAGAAATCTATGTAAAAATTTGACCTTTAATTGTTGATTAATATCATCATATTGCTTTTATGCGTTAGATCATAAAAAAATAAAACCAATATTTATATTTTTGAAGTATAGATGTATCAATCCAATATTTGTATCTATGTTTTTAACTCAAGTTTTTTAAGACTGTCAATGTTTAGTTGACAGTCTTTTTTTTAAATAAAAATTTAGAGATACCACATCAGTTATTATTGGCAATACTTTTGTTTTATCTGAAGAAATATTAATTATATGAAAAATTCAGTAAAAATTGCTTTAGGAGTTGTAGCGGGTGGAGTTTTAGTTTTTTTAAACCACAAAAGAAAAAACAGAGCAAACAAAAATCAAATATTTACTGCACCTGATGGAAATAAATATAAAGAAAATCAAATGTATCGCACTGCTGAAGGGGATGTTTATAAAAACGGAAGAAAATTACGTTTAGAAACTCCAGAAAATAATGTACCTGTTCAGAATCATGTGGAACCTGGTTTTAATGAACGACATCTTAATGATAATTACAATGCAAGTCAACAGGTTTCATATCATCAAAAAGGAACAAGACATCACTAAAATCAGCAATCGTTAGCACTGGGATTGGCTTTTTCCAATGTACCTTCCATTTCGATTCAGCTTTAGATGTTTATCTTGTTTAAATGATTTTAAGCTGTTTTATCTGTCCGGAGAAATCCACAAACCCTGAAGATTCTCAGAATTACGTTTTAAAGCATAATTTGTTTATTATAATGCTCAACAAAATTATATTGTTGAGCTTTTTTCGAAAAGGTAATATCTAAAAGAATCCGGTTTGCGTTTTGCTTATCTCAGTTTTTCCGTGGCGTATTTTTTGAATCTCTGAATCTAAAATTAAATCATGCTTATAGCTACTTTATTAAACTTTACCTGGAAAGAATTGTTTTTAGGTACCGAAGACTGGGGATTTCTCCTGGAAATAGTTCTCCGAACCATCATTATGTTTCTTACCATCATTGTAAGTCTCCGTGTTTTAGGAAAAAGAGGAGTGAAACAGCTTTCTATTTTCGAGTTAGTGGTAATTATTGGTTTAGGCTCTGCCGCAGGTGATCCTATGTTTTATAAAGAAGTAGGAATTGTTTCATCGATGCTTGTTTTTTTGGTAATCATCATTTTATATTCTACAATTACAGCATTAATAGGCAGATTCAAAAAAATAGAAAATTTATTTGAAGGTAAAGCATTATGCCTTATTGAGCACGGCGTTTTTGCCATTGATAACTTTAAAAAAGAAAATCTGGGCAGCGATGAGTTTTTTGCAGAATTAAGAGTGAAAGGAATTTCACATTTAGGTCAAATTGAGTTTGCTATTGAAGAAGTTTCCGGGGAGATCAGCGTTTTCTTTTATGAAGATAAAGATGTGAAATATGGGCTTCCTATTATGTTGAATTCTTTGGATTATCCGACAAGGTATATCAAAAAAGAAGGTTATTTTTCTTGTACATTTTGTGGCTATACCGAAAAAAAAGAAGAAGGGAATGCAGGAATCTGTAAAAATTGCAGCAAAATCAATTGGGTAGAGGCTTCTAATAAAATAAGAATAACATAAAAAATCCCCGACATTTAGCCGGGGATCTTTGAATATCTGAATTTAATCGAACAGTTCTTAAACAGCAGCTTTGTGAAAAGAGCTCTTCATAAAAACTGTAGTTTCTTTACCAAAAAGACAAGAGAAGATATTTTGGAATTCGTGTATATATTTACATCTTATCGAATTTCCATAAATTTTTAAACCTTCAAAAATCTTCTTGGAGTTTAAGTCAATATCATACTTAATGAAAGATTCGGGTCTTTCGTAACGAATAATATGGTCATCTGAAGCATATGTTTTCAAGAAGCCAAATTTCTCTAGCCAATATTCTGTAATCTGAATAGGGCTGATTTGCTCTGCAGGTACAGAAAGAGAGTGATTTTCATTTTCAATCTTAACAAAATAATCACTTTCATTCTGAAAAATCTCTGTTATTGTAAAAATCTCATTTCTGTATTCAACAAGATTTTTAATTTTTAGGTCTGTAACTTTCATATTATTGGGTGCTGGTATTAATTATGTATAATCTACAAGTTGCAAATACTATGCCTCACATTACTTATGTGGTACCTAATCTTTGATTGATTTTATAAAAAAAATTATATTCAATCAATAGTCTGCACTTGCATCTTCATATCATCTTCACTATTTTTTGCATAGCTTATCTTAATTATATACTTTTGTAGAGAATACAGGTTTTCAGATCATTATCGCTTTCATCAACATGAAAGTAAAATATTATTGTTTAAAATAATGATTAATAAGCCTTTACACAGTTTTCATATCCCTGTCATGGGATTATCTTACACGATTGACAGCCCGATTCGTGTTGCACAGTACGGAATTTCTTCAGTTATATCAATCATCGATGACGAAATTGTAGAGAAGATGAAAAATTTCTACAGTAAAAAATTTAATCTTAATTATTTTGGAATTTCTTCAAAAACCGAAGATTACAGAGCCAAAAGAATTACAGATTATCTGGATATGATGGATGATATTGTTACAGAAAAATTTGAATCTTTTAAAGATGAAATTTCTAAAAACACCGATGCCCTGAAAAATTTCATGGCTATGTTGCCTAATACATCAGAGCTTAAAAGTGGTTTACAGAATATACTGAATCAGAAAGATTCTATTACTTCAAATATTAAAAATTTTATTGAGAAAAATCTTACTCCCGGAAGTATTGATGTCAATATTATGACCAAAGTTGATAAAGATAATTATCTCAACAATAAGCAGCTTCCTGTGATTTACAATGATGCACATGCTTCTCTCAGAGGGTTTGCCCAAAGTAAAATAGCTTCGTCAATGGTGCTTTCTGCTGGAATGAATCCCCGATTGTACAGTTATATTGAAGAATTTAATGACTTTTTTCCAGATTCTGATAATTATATAAAAAAGAAAATTATTCTTAAAGTAAGTGACTTTCGTTCTGCGATGATTCAGGGGAATTTTTTGGCTAAAAAAGGGCTTTGGGTTTCAGAATACAGAGTTGAATCCGGACTTAATTGTGGCGGACATGCTTTTGCAACAGAAGGTTTATTGCTTGGCCCGATCATGGAAGAATTTAGATTAAAGAAAAATGAATTGATTTCTTCAGCACATTCTCTGATGATTAAAGCGCTGGAGCAGAAAGAAAAATATATTCCGGCTGAGCCTTTAGAAATGAAAATTACCGCTCAGGGTGGAGTAGGAACTTCTGAGGAACATGATTTTCTTCTTGAAAATTACGAGGTTGACAGTATTGGTTGGGGCTCGCCCTTTTTATTGGTTCCCGAAGCGACTTCAGTAGATCGTGAAACGCGTGATCTTTTGGCACAATCGAAGCAAGATGATTATTATCTGAGTAATATTTCGCCTTTGGGAGTTCCTTTTAATACGGTAAAAGGTACTTCAAATGAAATATTAAAACACTACAAAGAAGCCAAAAATAAATTTGGCAGCTCATGTCCTAAAAAATTATTGGCATTAAGCAAAGAATATTCTCCAAAAGGTATTTGTACAGCTTCAAAAAAATATCAGGATATTAAACTTAAGGATCTTGAAGCCTTAAAAGGTGAAATTACTCAGAAACAATTTGAGTCTAAAAAAAGAGAAATCACTGATAAAGCCTGTCTTTGTGTAGGTTTGGTAAATTCAGCATATTTAGAAAATGGAATTGAAATAAAAGGTGAAAAACAAGGTGTTGTTGTTTGTCCGGGACCGAATCTGGCTTATTTTGATAAAGAAGTTTCTCTCTCGGAAATGATTCAGCATATTTATGGAAATGGAAATATTCTTCCTGAAACCGACCGACCGAATATGTTTATTAATGAACTGAAAATGTATGTTGATCATTTAAGGAATGAAATTTTAAATTTTTCGGCAGAACTCAATAATTCTCAAATTAAAAAATGGAAAACTTTTAAATCTAATCTTTTAGAAGGAATACATTATTACGAAGACCTTTTTGAGAAAAACTCTTTCTTTTCCTCACAAAAAGAAAAGATAAAAAAACAGTTAGAAGATTTTAAATCTGGTTTACAACAAATTATAATCCCGGAATTGCTAAAATAAACCTTATATCTAAGACCGAACTCATACACTTCGGTCTTAGTTTATTTAAAGATATTCATCTCTTTTCCAATATCTTCTATGTTTAGGTGTACCGATAATCTGGCTTTTGTAAATACTGTTTTGCCCCGATAGTAAATATGAAACAACGCATGCGATAACAACATAAATTCCGCATTCAATTCCAAACAATTCAATAGCCATTATACTGCACGCAAGCGGCGTATTGGTTGCTCCCGCAAAAACTGCAACAAACCCCATTCCTGCTAAAAGCGCTAAAGGCAAAGGGATAAAATGTCCCAGAGCATTTCCTAATGTTGCACCAATGAAAAATAACGGAGTTACTTCACCGCCTTTAAAACCGGATGCCAGTGTAATAATTGTAAAAATGATTTTTAACGCAAAATCATAAGCCGGAAGTTGTTCTGAAAAAGAATCCAAAATCGTGGGAATTCCTAAACCAAGATATTTTGTCGTTCCAATTAACCAGACTGATAATAATATAATGATTCCTCCTATAAATGGTCGCAATGGCGGATAAGAAATTTTAGATTTAAAAAAATCTCCTGTTTTATGAATTGTCTTACCAAAAAACGCAGCACAAATACCGAAAAATACTCCTGCAATAACAGCATATAAAATATTTAGCAATGAAATTTCAGGTACGAAACTGATGAAATATTCGGTGTGATGAGTGTTTAATGATTTGGTAACCCAATCAGCAATAACTGAGGCAAAGATAGCAGGCAATAAAGCTTTATACTTTATTCTTCCTGTGAGAGAAACCTCTAATCCGAAGATTGCTCCGGCAAATGGTGTTCCGAAAACCGACCCAAATCCTGCTGCAATCGCTGATATAATTAAAATTTTCCGATCGTCTGCTGAAAGTCTCAATGGCTTTGAAAACTGATCCGCAATTGCTGCTGCCATTTGTAAAGCTGTTCCTTCACGTCCTGCAGAACCTCCGAAAAAATGCGTAATTATTGTTCCCAAATATACCATTGGCGCCATTGAAAAGGGAATTGTTTTTGCAGGCTGCTGAATGGTTTCTAATAATAAATTGTTGCCCGCTTCAACATCTTTTCCAAAATAATAATAGAGTAAGCCGACCAAAAATCCACCCAAAGGTAAAAAAACAATAATCCAAACATGATTTTCTCTGAACTGCGTTGCCCATTCTAAAGTTTTTAAGAAAAAAGCAGATGCACCTCCTATAAAAACTCCGATAAGTGCAGTAATGAAAAGCCATTTCACGACAAAAAATACAGAAGGGAATTTTCTGAAAAATAAACGAATTAAAATAAGAAGAATTCTGAAAACCGATTTTTTATCTTTTTTAAACATAATAGCCTGATTAAATGGTAAAACATTCAACTAATCAGGCGCCATCAGCTTTTATAATGCGGTTGGGTAAGGAAGACACCATTTCCTTTGTTCGAAAAAGCAAATTTAAAACAAATTATCTTATTCCTAATATTTTTTAACTCAAGATTTAGTTTAATTGTTTATCGAAATTTTCTATTGACTGCATTTTTATTAAAACTGAATTGTGAAGCGACTTTTCAAAAGGTTGTTCTTAAATTAGCTTACTTTAATAAAATAATCTGTTTATGGAAAAAAGACAAATAAAGAATACTGATCTTTTGGTAGCACCTGTCAATTTTGGCGGAAATGTTTTTGGATGGACTTTAAATGAAAAAGAGTCTTTTGATATTTTGGATCAGTTTACAGCTGGAGGTTTTAATTTTATTGATACAGCCGACACCTATTCATGGTGGGTAAATGGAAAAGGCGGTCAGTCAGAAGAAATTATCGGAAAATGGATGAAAGAAAGAAACAATCGAAATGATCTTGTAATTGCAACGAAAGTAGGTTCAGAAACCAAAGAACATGGTTTTGATATAAGTAAAAAGCATATCCTAAAGTCGGTTGATGAGTCTCTTGCTCGACTTCAGACCGATCATATTGATCTTTATTATACACATTTTGACGATCAGAAAACTCCTGTTGAAGAAACTTTAGAAGCATATGATGAAATTATTAAAGCTGGAAAAGTGAGATATATTGCTGCATCAAACCTTTCACCTGAAAGACTGAAAGAATCTTTTGAAGTTGCAGAGAAAAATAACCTTCCTAAATATGTTGCATTACAGCCACATTATAATTTGCTTGAAAGAGAAAAATTTGAATCTCAATATGCTGATCTTGTCAAAGAATACGACTTGAGTGTGTTTACTTACTGGTCTTTGGCGGCAGGTTTTCTTACCGGAAAATATCGCAGTGAAGATGATCTGAATAAAAGCGCAAGAGGAGAGGGCGTCAGAAAATATTTAGATGACAAAGGTTTGAATGTTGTAAAAGCATTAGATGAAATCAGTACTAGATTAGAAACCACTCAGGCTTCTGTTGCATTAGCTTGGCTTTTAGCAAATTCTTTAGTAACAGCTCCAATTGTAAGCGCAACCAGCGAATCTCAACTGAAAACTTTATTTGCTGCTCCTGAGTTAAAACTAGGTTCTGAAGATGTTGAGCTTTTAAATAAAGTGAGTCAATATTAAGCTTTACAATAAAACTCCTGTACATATTTTTGCAGGAGTTTTATGAATTATAACCGCAAAATACTCTTTTCAAGATCATGATAGAGAAGAATTTTCCAGTTATTTTCAATGGCTTCTTTTTGCCATTTTATGCGGAGCTGCATTGCTTTTTTACCATCAAAATCACTTTTGTAAGCAACATGATATTTTAAATAAGATTCTTGTGGCAGATTATCGGCACCATAAAAAGCAATTTCATTATTCTCAACAATTTTGAAAACCTGCAAAAAAGGGGTATGACCGCCTACTACTTCATAATAAATCTCATTATTTATTTTTCCCTGATCATCATTCATCCAGACAATATTCGGTTGCTGAATGAGTGCTTCTAAAATTTCAAAATCGAATGATGGATTTCCACGGCTCTCAAAGGCAAAGTCTAGTTCTCTTTTTTGAATATAAATTTTAGCATTAGGAAAATTAGATTCAAAACCCGAATCTGTTCTCACTAAAGTTCCGTTAATATGATCTTTGTGTAAGTGAGAAAGAAGAACCTTCGTAATTTGGGTATTCTGAACATTTTCTTTTTCTAAAACTTCATTTATTATCAATTCACCTTCATTATTTTTCCAGCCTAAGCCTGTATCCAAAAGGATATAATCATTTTCGGTTATGATTAAAAAAGCCTGAATAGACATTTTAATTCCTTTGGAATGCGGATTTCCTTCGAGAATTTTAAAATTTTTAGATTGATCGGCAATAAAATTACCTTCTTTTATAGGAATAATTTTCATTTAAATTGAATTGCAGGTCGCAAAGATACATTCGTGAAACAGTAAAACAATTAAAAGAAGTTATAATAAAAAGTGAGAATGGCACTAAACATGCAACAGTACAGAGGTGCTTAAAAAAAACAATAAAACATCTATTTTAAATTTTAATTTGATATTGAAAAAAAACGTAATTTTAATTAAGAATTGTGAATTATTTTAATTCACTATATCATTTACAGTAAAATGTTTTTATTATGATTGTAATTTTTAATTAGTATAAATTATGATTATATTATATCCATATTTTAAATTTATTGAATAATTGATATTATTTTATAATCATTATTTAATTTAGATGCATTATTTTTGCAATCTTTATTTGACAAAAAACTGAAATATAAAAAAATAATTTGTTTGTTTCTTACAGAGTAAAACCGGATGATGAAAAAAATCGTAGTTAATAGAAATATATCTTATACAATTCTCCCTCAAGAGATGTATATTTATAACTAAAGAAAACCTTCTAAGACTTTTATAAACAAAAGATTAGATGTTGTGTAAGATTTTTAAATATTAAATAATTGCTTTTTAGCAAATAAATTGAAACGATGCCCAGAAAAGTTGTACAAGGTCCGATTAGAGACAAAGAAAAAACAAAACAAAAACTACTGAATGCAGTAGGGAAGATTTTGAAAACTAAAGGATATTCAGGATTAATGGTGAGCAAAATTGCTGCTGTTGCCGGTTTTGATAAAAAACTAATCTATGAATATTTCGGAAGCACAGACAAATTAATTGATGAATACATTAAATCACAAGATTACTGGAGCAAATTTGAGCCAGCAAGTGATATTGATTTATCTGACGGTGGAAAAGAAATGTCTAAACAGGCGATTCTAAACCAGTTTGAAAGCTTAAAGAAAAATAAAGAACTACAGAAGATCTTAGTTTGGGAAATGTCTGAGAGCAGACCTGTTCTTAAAAAACTTCTGGATCAGAGAGAAGAAGTAGGAGAAGAGCTCTTCAAAAACATTACAGATCCTCATTTTGGTGATAAAGCTGAAGAGTACAGAGCTATTACAGCAATCTTGGTAGCTGGTATTTATCATTTGAATCTTTACACCGGTTACAACGGAAATACTTTCTGCGGAATTGAGATGAAAACTGAGGAAGGTAGAAAGAAGATTGAAAAAGCACTGGTAGATATTATAGACTACGCTTACAGTAAATAACATTCTGTTACCCAAAAGTAAAAATGAGTTTACTAAAATTTGAAAACTAAAACTTTTAAATTAAAACTATATTTCTTACTTTTGGGCAATGGAAAATTTTATCGTATCTGCAAGAAAATACCGCCCTCAACAGTTTGATACCGTTGTTGGGCAATCTCATATCACAGATACTTTAGAACACGCTATTGAAGAAAATCAGTTGGCTCAGGCTCTTTTGTTCTGTGGGCCGCGTGGCGTTGGTAAAACTACATGTGCCAGAATTCTGGCAAGAAAAATCAACGAAAAAGACGGTTCTGTCTCCGAGGATGGTTTTGCTTATAATATTTATGAGCTTGATGCGGCATCCAATAACTCTGTTGATGATATTCGTGAACTGATTGATCAGGTACGTTTTGCACCGCAAGTTGGGCAATACAAAGTGTATATCATTGATGAGGTTCACATGTTGTCTTCCGCTGCATTTAATGCATTTCTTAAGACATTAGAAGAACCTCCAGCTCATGCTATATTCATCTTGGCAACAACCGAAAAGCATAAAATTATTCCAACTATTTTATCGCGTTGTCAGATTTATGATTTTAAGAGAATCACGATTCTTGATATCCAGCAACATTTACGAGGTATTGCAGAAAAAGAAAATGTAAAGTACGAAGATGATGCATTGTATCTGATTGCACAAAAGGCTGATGGTGCATTGAGAGATGCTCTTTCGATTTTTGACAGACTTTCTACTTTTTCTCAAAAAAATATTACTCTTGCAAAAGCTGCTGAAGTACTCAATATTTTAGATTATGATCAATATTTGAAAATTGTTGATCTTGCTAAAGAAAATAAAATTCCGGAAATACTTTTTGCTTTTAACGAAATTGTAAAAAGAGGTTTTGATCCACATTTATTTATTGCCGGACTTGGAAACCATTTCCGAGATCTGATGATGGCTCAAAATTCTTCAACAATAGATTTAATTGAAGTCGGTGAGCAGACTAAAGTAAAATTCGTAGAGCAGGGGCAAAAATGGAGTCCGCAAAATCTAATCGACGGAATCGAAATCTGCAATCACGCAGATATCAATTATAAAAACTCAAAAAACCCCAGACTTACCGTAGAAATTGCCTTAATGCAATTATCGTCTCTTTCAGCCGGTGGCGAAACAGCTAAAAAAAAAAGTTTATAATATTAGCTCCTTTCCTCAATGAGAAACAGGAAGTTAAGTTGCCTACCCAAACTCTGGAGAAAAAACAGGAAGTTGAAATAAAAGCTCAGCCTCAACCTACGCCTGAACAGCCACCTTTAGAAGTTATTAAAAAAGCTTCAAAACCACTATCAAAGCCTAACATCTCTTCAGGATTTAGTATCAATTCTTTTATAAACAAAGAAGAAAAAACTGATGAAACCGAGAAATCTGTTATTGTTAACACAGATAATCTGCCAGAACATCACTTTACAGAAACTGATCTTCAAAATGAATGGGCAGAACTTCTAAAGCAACTTCGTACCAAAGATCCGATAGTTTTCAATGCCATAAAAGCTTTTAAGCTCCACAAAATAGACGAAAAAATAATCCAGATTTCTTATCCTTCAGATTCTGCAAAAGGAGAGTTTGACAAGATAAGTATAGAGTTTTTTAATCATTTTAAACACAAAGTTAACAACCATTCTATAGTTTTTGAATTTAAAAAAGATCACGAAAATCTTAAGATAGAAATTGTTACCAAAAAGAAAATCTTCGAGAAATTTGTAGAGATGAATCCATTATTAAAAGATCTTGATGATCTGATGAAGTTTGATTTGTCATAATTTTTTATATATTTGCTAAATATTTACAAAACAAAAGATAAATTATAGTATAAAAGTGGAACATTCCAAAATTCCATATACCTCTGATTTTGCTACAAAAATCAATACTACACCTGCTTATTTCTTAAGCAGTTATCTTTCTTTTGCCTCTTTTTATTATAGAAATTTTAGAAGTTATTATCGATTTTATTGGTATAGCTAATTTAATTTCTTTCTTAAAAAAATATAAGGACTCAATTTTAGATTCCTGATTTCACAACAATTTTTGAACGACATTTTTTTGAAAGAATTATAAAAATAAATTTTATAATACATATACTATTGACTTTAATTTAAAAATATAAATTTACAACAATATGAATTTAACAGATTTGGAAAACAGCTGGATTAATCAGTTTCAGCAGCCACTCATCATCGCCGGGCCATGTAGCGCAGAAAGCGAGCAGCAAATGCTGGAAACAGCCAAAAGAATTAAAGCAACCCATGCACAAGTTCCTATTTTCCGTGCAGGAATCTGGAAACCAAGAACAAAACCGAATGGCTTTGAAGGTGTTGGCGTAATTGGTCTAAACTGGCTAAAAAAAGTAAAGGAAGAATATGGTTTTAAAACCGCAACTGAAGTTGCCAATGCTCATCACGTAGATGCTGCATTGAAAGCAGATGTTGATATTTTATGGATCGGTGCACGTTCTACAGTGAACCCTTTTACCGTTCAGGAAATTGCAGAAGCATTAAAAGGAACTGAAAAAATAGTTTTGGTAAAAAATCCTGTAAATCCTGATTTAGCTTTATGGATTGGTGCTTTAGAAAGGCTTTTGGGGCAGAATATTAAAAATCTGGGAGCCATTCACAGAGGTTTTTCTACATACCAAAAAACAAAATACAGAAACAACCCAAACTGGCAGATTGCATTAGACTTTAAAAGTCAGTTTCCCAATATTCCTATTTTAATTGATCCTTCACACATTTGTGGAAACCGTACAGGATTGGCAGGAATCACTCAGGAAGCTTTGAATGTAGGTTACCAGGGCGCTATTATTGAATCACATTATAATCCTGATGAAGCATGGAGTGATGCTTCACAACAGATTACTCCGGAAGTTTTGGGTGAGATGATTTCTAATCTTAAAGTAAGAAGCACAGGATTGGCTGGCTTCGATGATGAAATGGGCAGACACAGAACCTTGATTTCTGATCTTGATTTTCAGGTTATCGAATTGCTTTCCCAAAGAATGAGAATTTCTGAAAAAATCGGAAAACTAAAAAAAGAGAATGATATTGCTATTTTCCAGCCCGACCGTTGGAAAGTGATTACCGAATATGCTGCACAAAAAGCTTCAGAAACAGGAATGTCACAAGATTTTATTGAAAAAGTATTCAAAGCAATTCACGAAGAATCTATTGAGGTTCAAAACAATATTATGATTAATAAATAAGATTGGTTTTAAAAAAGATATTAGGATTTAGAATTTATAACTCAACAAATGTGATATAAACTAAATCCTATATCTAAAACCTAATTCCTTATATTTGCAGTTATCGTATGAAAGGAAAAATCATTAAATCTACAGGAAGTTGGTATCAGGTTTTGGAAACAGAAACCGGAAGAATTTTTGAAGCGAGAATTCGTGGAAAATTTAAACTGATAAAAACCAGACTTACAAATCCCTTGGCTGTTGGTGATTTTGTTGAATTTCAGCTTGAACAGGATGATGTTGCCTGGATCACAAAAATAGAGCCCCGAAAAAACTATCTGATTCGAAAATCCGTAAACCTTTCAAAAGAAGCACACATAATTGCTTCAAATATCGATTTGGCGTGTTTTATTTTTACATTAAAACATCCCGAAACATCTCTCGGTTTTCTTGACCGATTTCTCGCTTGCTGCGAGGCTTATAATATAAAGCCGCTTATTTTGTTTAACAAAATGGATGTTTTGTCAGAAGAAGAATCTGAAATTGTAAAAGATATTGAATTTCTATATAACGAAATTGGGTATCAAACTTTGGAAATATCTTCTTATTCTAAACTTAATTTGGATGATCTTGTTGACATACTGAAAGATAAAACTTCTGTATTTTTTGGTCACTCGGGTTGCGGTAAATCCACATTGGTAAATGCGATGCAGCCAAACCTTAATTTGCGAACTTCAGAAATTTCTGACACTCATCTCAAAGGAAAACATACCACAACTTTTGCTCAGATGCATTTTTGGGACTTTGGTGGAAACGTGATTGATACTCCTGGTGTACGTGAGTTTGCGATGATTGATATTGAAAAAGAAGAAGTTCAGCATTATTTCCCCGAAATATTCAAGAAAAGGGAGGAGTGTAAATATCACAATTGCATGCATGTGAATGAGCCAAAGTGTGCTGTTCTAGAATCTCTGGAAACCGGAGAAATTCAGCCTACGCGATATTCTACCTATGTAAAGCTCATGGATGAGGCAGAAGAAAACTCTCACAATAAATAATTTTCACCGTTTTTTTTTAACTTTAATTTATTTCTTTGATTGATTTTGAAGCAATTAATTATTTTATTAAGTTTATTCTTATTATAAACTTACGAATTTTACAATTTTAAACACCTATTGTTATAAATAAAAAACCCAGCCGAAGCTGGGTAAAAACTAATAACCATGAAAACTCAAATTAAACATGAGAATCGAATTAATAATAACAATTACTGTGCCAAAAATGTTTTTGAAATTTGTTAATAAAAGTTATTTAGTGTTAAAATTAAATTAAAATTATATTTTGGATATTTTTCGTAATTTTGCGCCATTAAAAAAAATATTCAGTTATGTCAAACATTACATTTACAATGATTAAGCCAGATGCAGTTGCTGACGGTCATATCGGTGCTATTTTAGGAAAAATTTCAGAAGGAGGATTCAAAATTAAAGCATTAAAATTAACTCAACTTACTGTTGCTGATGCTAAAAAATTCTACGAAGTACATGCAGAAAGACCTTTTTACGGAGAATTGGTTGACTTTATGAGTTCAGGTCCTATTGTTGCTGCGGTTTTAGAAAAAGACAATGCAGTTGAAGATTTCAGAACTTTAATTGGAGCTACAAATCCTGCTGAAGCGGCTGAAGGAACTATCAGAAAAATGTTTGCCAGAAGCATCGGAGAGAATGCTGTGCACGGTTCAGACTCTAACGAAAATGCATTAATTGAAGCTCAATTTCATTTCTCAGGAAGAGAGATTTTCTAAGTAAAATCTACTAAATAAGAAATCCGGAATAATTTCCGGATTTTTTTTATGCTCATGTTTTGACAATCATTTTATCTGCCATTTAGTCCTAAAAAAACATAATTTAAATTACAATTTTATAAAAACAATTATTTAGATTGATTTTAAATAATTATATAGTCATTGAATTTATGATAATCAATTTTGAATTATTCTAAGATTAGACATTAAGATAAATATTATTAGTTAAAAATTCCGTGTTTTTACGGATAGGTTGATATAATTTATTTTACCACCTTTATATCATATTAAAACAGCTGATCAGATTAGCTGTCATCAGTAAAAAGAAGAAAACTAATAACCATATAATCTCTCATTAATGAGAAGAAAGGGCAGTTGATAAGACTGCCTTTTTTTTATTTAAATTTTCAAAAGCTCAATAGTTCTCTCAGGATTTTCAGTAGAGAAAACTGCATTCCCGGCAACCAATACATCTGCACCGGCTTCAAACAATTTTGAAGCGTTGTCTAAATTAACTCCACCATCAACTTCAATAAGAGCTGTGGAATTATTGCTCAAAATAAGATCTTTCGTTTCAGCGATTTTCTTATACGTGTTTTCAATGAATTTTTGTCCGCCAAAACCTGGGTTTACACTCATTAATAATACCAAATCGACATCTGCAATAATATCTTCCAGCATCAAAACCGGAGTAGAAGGATTAAGAACTACACCCGCCTTTGCACCTTTACTTTGAATAAGGTTAATTGTTCTGTGAAGATGTGTGCACGCTTCGTAATGTACAGAGACCAGATTGGCACCATAATCGATAAATTCTTCAACGTATTTTTCAGGTTCTACAATCATCAAATGCACATCTACAAATTTCTTCGCATATTGCTGAATTGTTTTCATTACCGGAAAACCGAACGAAATGTTTGGAACAAATCTTCCGTCCATCACATCAATGTGCAACCAGTCGGCTTGAGAATTATTCAGCATTTCAATGTCTCTTTGCAGATTCCCGAAGTCTGCAGATAAAAGGGAAGGAGCAATAAGCTTAGTTTTCATTTTTACTTTTTATAATTTACTTTATTTCTATCTTTTAAAATGGATTGACAAACACAAAATAATATGAGAGAATACTCCCAATCACTATTGTTTCAATGATTGTTAACTTGATATTATTAATTTTAATAACCAGTAATCTGTCAATTATAAATAATATAACAGGTACTATGCTGAAAATTAATAGCATTTCAAGAATCATATTATATCCGGAGCCTATCTTTGGTGGATTAAAAAGTTTGTATATCATTAAAAAAGTGATGTAAATAAAAAACAGCACAGTTGTAATTGATATTATAGTTGGCTTTCGGACTAAATAATATAATGGATTCTTCATTTTAATGATACTTCAACTTCATTTCTGGTTTTATCTTCAAAAGTGTCTCGTAAATCAGTTGAATCACATTTCCGACATCTTCTTTAGAGACCATTTCTACCGTTGTATGCATGTAGCGCAAAGGTAAGGAAATCAAAGCACTTGGCACACCGCCGTTAGAGTGCGCAAAAGCATCTGTATCTGTACCTGTCGCTCTGCTTGCTGCTGCTCTTTGGAAAGGTATTTTCTTTGCTTTTGCAGTGTCGATAATCAATTCTCTGATTGTGTGATGTACGCTTGGAGCAAAAAACACAACCGGGCCGTCACCACACTTCTGATCACCTTCTTTTTTCTTTTCAATCATTGGTGTTGTCGTATCATGGGTAACATCTGTAACGATTGCAATATTAGGTTTTATAGTATCTGCAATCATATCTGCTCCGTAAAGACCAACTTCTTCCTGTACAGAATTGGTGATATATAAACCGAAAGGAATTTGTTTTTTGTTTTCTTTTAAAAGTCTTGCAACTTCTGCGATCATAAACCCTCCGATTCTGTTATCTAAAGCTCTGCAGACAAAATAGCGATCGTTCATTTCGAAAAATTCATCAGGATACGTAATCATACACCCTACAAAAATTCCTAAGTCTTCAACTTCCTGTTTTGAGATCGCTCCACAATCGATAAAAATATTGTCAATTTTTGGAGTCGGTTCATTTTGATTAGTGCTTCTTGTGTGAATTGCCGGCCATCCGAAGACACCTTTTACAATTCCTTTTTCACCGTGGATATGAACTACTTTAGAAGGTGCAATGGTTTGATCCGAACCTCCGTTTCTGATAACGTAGATCAACCCGTCATCAGTAATATAGTTTACGTACCAGGAAATTTCATCAGCGTGAGCCTCGATTACCACTTTGAATTCTGCTTCAGGATTGATAATTCCGTAGCAGGTTCCATAATGATCAACTTCTACTTTGTCTACGTATGGAGTAATATAGTCCATCCAGACTTTTTGCCCGTTATGCTCATAACCTGTTGGCGATGAAGTGTTTAAGTATTTCTCTAAAAATTTCAAAGATTTCTTTTCGAATTTCATATAAAGGGAATGATTTTTGTTGTCAAATTTTGTTATAATACGTGTAAAAATAATGAAATTTCATAAAATCGTCTGTCTTTTTCTCTTGTTTTTTGTGATCGGTATTTTCGGGCAGCAGAAAGATTCTATAAGTATCAAACCTTTAAGCCAATATCCTCCGGAAGAATTGAAAACTGATGAGTTTGGCAATAAATACTACTACGATGCAAGGCAAAAAGCTAAGTTCTACGAAATCAACGGTGAAACTGTCGTTGTGATGGATGAGCTGGTTCTTTTGAACAAGCCTAAATTTAATAATCAACTCGATAAAAATTATTATTTCTTTTTAAATAAAAAATTATACAGGGTTTATCCGTTATTTTTAACTGCGTTACAGCAATACAGAGATATTCAGGGAGAAATGAATAATCTTGATACCGCTGCAAAAAGAAAATATGTAAAAGACAGACAAAATATGCTGGCCGATCAATATGAAAAACAATTGAGAGATCTTACAACTACAGAAGGTCAGGTTTTTGCTAAATTAATGAACAGGGCAACCGGAAAAAATGTCTACGAAATCATCAAGGAATTACGTGGCGGATGGAGCGCATTTTGGTGGAATGTAAAAGGGAAAATGGCTGATATAGATTTGAAAGATCAATACAATCCTCATAAGAACAGAACGGATGAATTTTTAGAATCACTGTTGCAATCAAACTGGAATTCAGGTTATTTGCAACCGTATCCCGGAGCAACCGATTTTAGAGTATCAAAATAAAAAAAATCCTGTAAATATTTACAGGAATTTTTCTTTCAGTTTATCAAATACAATTTTGTCGATAGGCAAATTGAAAGGATT
Source organism: Chryseobacterium indoltheticum (assembly GCF_003815915.1). Lineage (NCBI taxonomy): Bacteria > Pseudomonadati > Bacteroidota > Flavobacteriia > Flavobacteriales > Weeksellaceae > Chryseobacterium > Chryseobacterium indoltheticum. The sequence continues at coordinate 2,740,615 of NZ_CP033929.1, read as the reverse complement.
TTCTACTGATTCAATAGGAATCCAGTCTATTTTCTCAATACAGGGATCGAGAATGATAAAGTCTTCTTCATTAATTATGTTTACCATATAATATATAGTAAGGAGCTGTTCGTTTTCTTTGAAACGCGATACTAAAAAATCTTCCTGAGTATAAAGATGTTCCACAACTTCAATATTCACATTCAATTCTTCCTCAAATTCACGCTTCAGGCAATCTATCAATCCTTCTCCGTACTCCAAACCGCCACCGGGAAATTTCATTAAAGCTTCACCTGCATATTCCTCAAAAAGTGTAAGAACTTTTTTGTCTTTTACAACACATGCATACACTCTTACATTAATATTGTCAATCATAAATAATAATTTGCTTAGCTAAAATAGGGAAAATAGTTAGAAGTTTAGAGTTATAGATTATGAGTTTTAACAAAATTAAAGACTTTCTATGTTCAATAACTTATCCTTCATCATTAATCATTAATCATTGATCATTCATCATTCATCATTAATCATTAATCATTTATAAATTATAGCCTATAACTTTATTGCATTAATCATTTCTCGTTTTCCCGGAGGCCCTTGTTTTTTTTCAACTTTAAAATTGAGGTCTTGTAAAACCCTTCTTACACTTCCTTTAGAAGAGTAGGTCGTTAACAGTCCGTTTACATTCATTTTGTTGGAAACCATTTCAAATAAAGGCTTTTCCCAAAGATCCGGCTGTACTCTTGCGCCGAAACAATCATAATACACAAGGCTAATCTTCGGTAAATCAATGTTTTTAAGATCAAAAAAATCACATTGAATCTTATGAAGATAAAAACCTTTAGTAATTTCTACTGATTTTTCCCATTCTGATTGATGAATTTTCTGATAAATATTTTTTAATTCAGGGTTATCAAAAAGCTCAAAATACGCCAAGTTTTCAATTTCAGCTTCATTTATTGGATATTTTTCAAGCGTAAAATAGTTGATGATATGATTTTTATCAGTTTTTAAATATTCATTAATTGTTACCAAAACATTCAAACCTGTTCCAAAACCGAGTTCTAAAATGTTAATTTCGTAATCATTTATTAAATTTAATCCATTTTTAATAAATACATGTTCAGCTTCCTGAAGCGCTCCGTGATGGGAATGATAGTTTTCGTTTAATTCATTGATAAACAAAGTTTTACTACCGTCATTGGTGGTCTTAATCTCTCTTTCCAAGGTATTTTTTTTCAAATTTAATCTAAAATTTTTATATTTGGAAAATTATGTTAAATTTGTAGAACATCATAAAAATTTTAAGAAATGATAATTCAAAAAACAGAAAACTCTAGAATTTCTACTTTCGATCCCAATAATTTCTCTTTTGGAAATACTTTCAGCGATCACATGATTATCTGTGAGTACGAGGATGGAAAATGGGGCGAGGTAAAATTGGTTCCTTACGGGCCTTTATTGTTTACGCCTGCGATGATGGGAGTGAATTATGGGCAAGCTTGCTTTGAAGGTATGAAAGCTTACAAAGACAAAGACGGACAGGTTTTCCTTTTCAGGCCAGAAAAGAATTTTGAACGTATCAATAAATCTGCTGCTCGTCTGGCAATGCCTCAGGTTACAGAAGAGATCTTTTTGGATGGCTTGAAAGCTTTAATTGATGTTGACAGAGAATGGATCCCGCAAGGAGAAGGTAATTCACTATATATCAGGCCGTTAATTTTCGCTACTGAGGAAGCTCTAAAGGCAAGAGTAGCCAATAAATATATGTTTGCCATTGTAGCAACACCGGCAAAAATGTATTATACAGAACCTGTTTCTGTAAAAATTTCAGATCATTATTCTAGAGCAGCAAGTGGTGGAGTAGGTTCTGCTAAAGCTGCAGGAAACTATGCTGCTTCTTTCTACCCGACTCAATTGGCAATGGAAGAAGGATACGATCAGATTATCTGGACTGATGACGCTACCCACGAATATTTCGAAGAAAGTGGAACGATGAATGTTTTCGTAAGAATCAACGATACAATTTATACGCCGCCTACTTCAGAGAAAATTTTGGATGGTGTTACAAGAGATAGTTTCATTCAATTGGCTAAGAGAAGAGGTTTTGAAATAAAAATAGAGCCTATCAAAGTAAAAGATGTTATAGAAGCTCAGAAAAACGGAACTTTGAAAGAGGTTTGGGGTGTAGGAACCGCAGTTGTTACGACTGTTTTCCAGGCTTTGGGATATAATGGAGAAAAACTGGAATTGCCTAGACTTTCAGACGAAGAAAGCTTTGCTGTAATTCTTAAAAATGACTTAGTAAATTTGCAAAACAACCTTTCTGAAGATCCTTTCGGATGGAGAGTTTTGGTTGATCACGCACTAGAAACAGTTTAATTTTAGAATTAAATATCAATATAAAATCGGGGATCATTTCCCCGATTTTTTTTATGCCAGATTGTCTCACAAAATAGCAATTGATTTTATCATTAAAGTAAAAGTATCTTTAATAATATGAGCATCTTAATGAAATTTTCAATAGTTTCAAAATATAAATTCATCAAGTTTTGTAATTGATTCCCGAAATGCTTATTTTCGCAAAAGTTTTTATGAAAAAATTAGTCTTCATATCAGTTTTAAGCCTGTTGGGCTGCAAAAGAAATAACCCGGTGCATCCACCGGTTGGCGGTGTTTTGAGCCAGAGTGATCTGGATGTTTCTAAAAACCGCATGAAAAATCTCAATACGATCGAAAGACAGCAGATTCAGGATTGGATTGCAAGTCAAAACATAAAATTTTTCCCGACACAGCTTAATTACTGGACAACAGTAGAAGGTTTTGATAAGCGGGAAAGAAGACCTGATGAATCTACAGTTTCATATTCGTATGACCTTTACGATTTTGATCAGACTAAAATTTATGATAAATCAATAAGCAGAAATGATGCAAGATTCGGACATTTCGATGAGCTTAAAGCTGTTGAAAATGCACTTCGATACATGCAGAATGGCGAAGAAGTAACACTTCTCGTTCCGTCATCATTAGCTTACGGAACTTACGGAGACGAAAATAAAATTGATAACGATATTCCTTTAATTATAAAATTAAAAGTACTATAAATGAAATTCTTAAACAAAAATATAATCTTAGCAGCGGCAAGCATTTCGCTTTTAAGCTGTACTCCAATTTATAAAAAGATGAACGTAGACAAAGAAACTTACGAAGGGCTTAAAGACGGACTTTATGCTAATCTTCAAACGACAAAAGGTAACCTTATTGTAAAGTTTGAAGACAAAAAATCACCGGTAACTGTGGCTAACTTTGTTGGTCTTGCAGAAGGAAAAATCGATAATAAATCAAAAGCAAAAGGAGTTCCTTTTTATGACGGAACGATCTTCCACAGAGTAATCAAAGATTTCATGATTCAGGGAGGTGATCCAAAAGGAACTGGAGCAGGAGATCCGGGATACAAATTTGAAGACGAGAAAAACGACCTTAAACATACAGGAAAAGGTATTCTTTCGATGGCGAATTCTGGACCAAACACAAACGGTTCTCAGTTCTTCATCACTGAAGTGGCTACACCTTGGTTAGACGGAAGACATACTATTTTTGGTCAAGTTGTAAAAGGTGATGATGTGATCGATGCTATCGCTAATGTAGAAAAAGGAGCTCAGGATAAACCAAAAACTGACATCGTTCTAGAAAAAGTAAGTATTTTCAGCAAAGGTGATGAGTATAAAGGTTACGATGCTGCAAAAACTTTCAACGAAGGAAAAGGTAAAATTGCTGAAAACAACAAAGCATTTATTGCTAAAGAAGAAGCTGAAAAAGTAAAGAAAGAAGAAGAATTTAAAGCCAATCAATTGAAATTAGTTGAAGGTTTAAAAGAGGGAATGCAGGTTACTGAATCTGGACTTTACTATAAAATCACTAAAAAAACTGACGGAAAAGCTCCAAAAGCAGGTGACAATGTCTTTGTACATTATGCAGGTAAATTAACAAACGGCGAGGAATTCGATTCATCATACAAAAGAAATCAACCTCTTGATTTTCCTGTTGGAACAGGTAGAGTAATCAAAGGATGGGACGAAGGAATCTTATTATTGAAAGAAGGTGAAACGGCTACTTTATTGATCCCACCAGCAATGGGTTACGGAGAAAGAGGTGCAGGAGGAGTTATTCCACCAAATGCATGGTTGATCTTCGACGTAGAATTGGTAAAAGTTCCTTAATCAACGCTGATAAAATATTTTAAAACCGTCTTGTGAAAGGCGGTTTTTTTTATTACTTTTAAATCTTTAAACCTCACAGGTTTTTAAAACCTGTAAGGTTTCTTCAATAAAAAATTATAATTTAAAGATGAAAACTAAATTAATTACATCGTTATTCATTCTTATTTCTACGTTTTCTTTTACGCAAACAAAGGTAAATACAGACGATCAGGCAATCAGAAAATCGATGGTTTATTTTGCCAATACCATCAAATATAAAAAGCTAGACCAGACTGTTGATGCTATTTATCCAAAATTCTTCACGATTGTTAACAAGGATCAGTTCACGCAAATGCTGAACATGACTTACAATAATCCATTTGTGAAAATTGATGTTCTGGATATGAAATTTATCTCAGTAGGAAAACCTGAGTTAGTTGAAGGCGAAAATTTTTCGATTACAAGCTATTATTTAAAGCTGAAAGCAGATGTAAGTTCAATGAACGAGCAGATGAAAAAGTCAGTCTCAGAAATGCTCGAAAAAAAATATGGTAAAGGCAGCGTGGAATATCTTGCTAAAGAAGATGCTTACATCATCAACGCCCCAATGAAAATGGTTGCCGTCTCAAAAGATAAGAAAGACTGGAAGGTGGTTTTTGCAGATAAAGAATATAAAAAGCAACTGACAAAAGTTCTACCACAAAAGATTTTGGATAAATTGTAAAAATGTAAAAGCCGATTCGTAAGAGTCGGCTTTTTTACTACTTTTGTGTTCCGAAAAAACTATTTTTTTTTAAGATGAAAAATAAATTCATTACAACATTATTTGTTCTTATATCTATATTTTCTTTTGCTCAAGCTAAAGTAAACTTTGAGGAAATTCAGATAAAAAAATCTCTTACTTATTTTGCTAATAGTATTAAAGCAAAAAAAATGAACCAAGCTGTAGATTGTATTTATCCAAAATATTTTACGGTAATTTCTAAAGAACAGATGACTCAAATCATGGATGTGACGTATAATAATCCACTTCTGAAAATTGATATACAGGATTTAAATTTTGGAGTGATAGAGAAACCAGAATTAATTGATGGAGAGTATTTTTCTATTACTAATTATGGTCTTAAACTACAATGTGATGTCAGTTCGATGAATGATGAGACGCAAAATAAAATTGAAACAGCTATGAAGATTAAATATGTACAAGGTAATGTAAAATTATTGAAAAAAGGAGTTTATGTTATTAATGCCAAAATGAGAGCGTGTGCAATTTCAAAAGATAAAAAAGATTGGAAGTTTTTAATTCTTGAAAAAAATTATAAGCCTCAATTAGTCAAAATTCTTCCAAAAAAGATTTTAGATAAAATATAATTGAAAAGTCGATTCGTGAGAGTTGGCTTAATTATTTCTATTAACGATACAAAGTAATTTCGTAAGGAACTTCTTTACAATTCTTATGTGTAATTTTATGGACTAAAGAATCTTTCGTAATTATAAATTTTGAATTCTCAAACTCTATGAAAAAATTATTAAGAGCAGGAGATTCACATTCAAGAATTGTTTTACGGATGAGTTCGTCTGTAAATAGATGTGAAGATTTGCATTTCCCATCAAAGGAAAGTACATAATAACATTCTTTTGGCATTACAGAATTTAAAATTAATGTATCTTTTACTACTTCCCATTTTCCAAAAGAAAAAGATTCAGCAATATGACCTGAACTTTTATAAGTGAAAGTTTTGTCGGTGTTTAGATTTAAACTTTCTCTTGTTCCCATGGAGTCACTTTTGATTTTCCATAGACCATATAGCTGCGAAACATCAGCAGGATTATTTTTCTTACAAGAAAACAGAATCAAGAATATGATAGAGACGTATATAAAAAGTCTGAAAATTTTCATTGATTAGATTTTTATGCAATTTACTTAATCAAACTTTATATTCTTGAACTATTTTAATAAAAACCGTCATTTTCAGATAAGAAACTAAGCATATAATACATTACTTATTACCAATTACTCATTACCCATATTTCAAGATCAGTATCATAAAATTCTCTCTCTAATTCCGTATATTTGGGGAAAATTTTTACAAAATGATCGAGTGGAAAACCGTAAAGGAATACGAAGATATTACTTATAAAAAATGCAACGGGGTGGCAAGAATTGCCTTCAACAGACCGGAAATCCGTAATGCGTTCAGACCAAAAACAACTTCAGAATTGTACGATGCTTTTTATGATGCATCAGAAGATCCGTCAATTGGGGTGGTATTGCTTTCAGGAGAAGGACCAAGTTCTAAAGATGGAGTTTGGGCGTTCTGCAGCGGAGGCGACCAAAAAGCAAGAGGTCAGCAAGGATATGTAGGTGAAGACGGAAGACACCGTTTGAATATTCTGGAAGTTCAAAGACTGATCCGTTTTATGCCAAAAGCGGTAATTGCAGTTGTTCCGGGTTGGGCAGTTGGTGGCGGTCACTCGCTTCACGTAGTTTGTGATCTTACTTTGGCGAGTAAAGAACACGCAATTTTCAAACAAACCGATGCTGATGTAACGAGCTTTGATGGTGGTTACGGTTCTGCTTATTTAGCGAAAATGGTCGGACAGAAAAAAGCACGTGAGATTTTCTTTTTAGGAAGAAATTATAATGCGCAGGAAGCTTTCGATATGGGAATGGTGAATGCTGTAATTCCTCACGATGAGCTTGAAGATACTGCTTACGAATGGGCACAGGAAATTTTAGCTAAATCTCCAATGTCAATCAGAATGTTGAAGTTTGCCATGAACTTGACCGACGATGGAATGGTTGGTCAGCAAGTTTTTGCTGGTGAAGCAACTCGTTTGGCGTACATGACTGAAGAAGCAAAAGAAGGTAGAAATGCTTTCCTTGAAAAGAGAAAGCCTGACTTTGGTAAAGACCAGTGGATTTCTTAAAATATAAATAATAAGTAATAGGTAATGAGTGATTTCATTACCTATTATTTTGTAATTTTAGGGAAGTTCTAAAAATTATGGGAATATCCGTTTTTAATTACAGCTGAAATCAACGTTCGATCTGTCTTCCGCAGGAATCTAAACTTATTTATTTCCAACGTATCGAGATTCCTTCTGAATGACAAACAGACCGTTAAAAATAATTTATTTACAATTTGCTGATATTAAAAAAAATATTAGAAATGAGAAAGCATAAAAAAATATATTATGTTGCCGGAATTATCAGTGCACTTTTAGTTCCGCTTTTGTTTCTGTACTACGCTACTCCTGTTTATTATCAAATGAGCATGAGAGTGTTAGATATTGGACTTCCCTATAAAGCTAAAAAAGGAGAAAAGATTCCGGAATATACACAAATTCCGAAAGAGGGATGGAGTTACAAAACAATCAATGTAAAACCTGGTTTTGATGCAAAAACTGAAGAGAATTTCATTAAAGAAATCAATCAGTTAAAAGAAAATGATATTGACAAAACTGGAATAAGATTTCAGCTTTCCGACAAAAATGTTTACGCAGATATTGTTGGTTTACTCAATATAATGTTAAAAACCAAACAGGAAATGTACGGTCTTGATATGGATGAAACCAACAGTTTATATGTTCTTTATAAAAAACCACAAAATACTTTTTTGGGAATAGATAATAATAGTGGTAGTTGTGTAGTATATGTTGATATGAATGAATATTATTATGATAATGCAGGTTTTTGGCAAAAACTTATTCACTATTCTCCCAAAGAATCTTACTATTTAATTTTTGGTTTTCTAATGCTGATTTACTGCGCTATGCTCAGACCTAAACTGAGTTTCAATATTTAATTTAATGGAACAAAACTTTCAAAACCCACAGATTTTAGATTTCGAAATTCCTGATTTTAGTGATTTAAAACTGACTTCGGTATCGCCAAAATATCTCAGGATTATTTTATTTAATCTGGGTTTATTTTCTGTTTTTCTAATCGGAGCGGTTTCTACAGCTTTTTATTTTTTTTATTTCAATTTGAGCCTTATTCAGGTTTGGGCAATTGTCATCGGAATTTTTCTGATGATTGTTTTTCTTTTTCTGAATACTCTGATCGGTTTTAAATTCAGAAAATATGCAGTTCGTGAAAAAGATTTGGTATACCAATATGGCTGGTTGAAACGAAGCGTGATTATTGTTCCGTTCAACAGAATTCAGCACATCAAAGTAGAGCAGGGCTGGTTTTCTAAAATATTGGGCTTAAAATCGGTTTCGGTTTTTACGGCTGGAGTTAGCGGTGGAGATGTTACTGTAAATGGGCTTCCTGAAGATATTGCTGAAGGAATTAATCATCATATCAGAGGAACAATTTCGAAAGAAAAAACAGACGATGGAGGAGAAGCTTAATTCTTTTTTTCAGCCTCAAAGACAGTCGAAAACGGGTATCGTATTGCTTTTTCTCTACAATATCGGAATGGTGATTAAAAACTTATGGGTTTTCGTTATCCTTTTTTTTGTCAGAAAAGACAAAATAGAACCTTGGATTATTGTTCTTGCCATTATTGCCGGACTCTTAATTCTCATTGTTTCTGCGGTTTTACAATACTATCATTTCAAATATTATATTGATGAAGAAAACGAGGAATTCGTCATTCATGAAGGAATCATCAATACATCGGTAACTAAGATTAAAAAAGAAAATATTCAGGAAGTTAATATTTCACAGCCTTTTGTTCATCGGTTTTTTAATATCTACAAACTCGAAATCGATACACCCGGAAGTTCTGAAAAAGAAGTTAAAATTTCGGCATTGACGAAACAGAATGCAGTTGACCTTAAAAAATATCTTTTAACAGAAACAAAACTCGAAAGTGGTTTAAAAGAAGATGTTGAAATTACCGAAAATCAGAAAGTTGAAAAACTTCGTTCAATCAAAATTTCAACGCTCAGTATTTTAAAATACGGAATTACTGCGAACTATATTCAAAGTTTTTTCGCACTGGTCAGTTTAATGATTTATGGTTTTTCCGAACTCAGCAACTTGCTGAAAAAGGCTGAATTTGAAACGCAGTTAGATTATGATACGGTAGAATCTCAGTTTTTGGCATTTTCTATTCCAGTTATTCTTGGAATTGTTGTGGTTGTCATTATTGTTGGAATTCTGATTAATACAGTTCGTACATTGATTAAATTTTTCAACTTTAAAATCAGCGAAAACAACCAAAGTTTTTCTTTTGAGTACGGCTTGTTTAATACCCGAAATTCAATTGTCAACAAATCAAAAGTTCAGGTTATTACTGAAACACAGAACTGGATTCAGAAGAAAATGAACATTTCTTTTGTGAAATTTCTTCAGATTGGAAAAAATGAGGAAGATGAAAAAAAAGTTGCAGCAGTTCCCGGAATTAATAATACTGAAAAAGCAAAACTGATTTCAACAATTTGGAATGAAAATCCGGTTTTTACAGATTATTTAAAGCCTAATTTCAGATTAATTATCGTCCACACTTTTCGATGGATCGTTTTGCCTTTGCTTCTGGTTTTCTTTATTGAACAAGAGTTATTCATAAATTATTGGTTTTTAGCGATTGTTTACATTGTTTTAGCCGAATTATTTATTCTGATTTCTTTCAGAAATTTAAAATTGTTTTACAGCGAAAGATTTATAAGATTAAAATCAGGAATTTGGGACATCGATAACCGAACTTTTGAGGTGGAAAAGCTTCAAACTGTGAAAATTTCTCAGTATTTTTGGCAAAGAAAAACAAACTTAGGAAGTATTACTTTTTATACCTCTGCAGGACGCTTTAAAATGGTTGCTTTAAACTTTACAAAGCTTAAAGAACTGCTGAATTACTGCATTTATAAAATAGAAATACGTTAACATTAGTAATTAGCAATAAATAATCAGCAATCATCAATTTTTGTATTACTTATTACTCATTACTCATTACATATCAATTTATGACCGATTGGATAAAAGCCGCAAGGCTGAGAACGTTACCGCTTTCGTTAAGCGGAATTATCATGGGTTCTTTCATTGCAAAATGGAGACTCAGAGAAGATGGAGGAATTTGGGACTGGAAAATCTTTGCTTTGGCGCTTCTGGTGACTTTGCTGTATCAGGTTTTATCAAACTATGCGAATGATTACGGAGACGGTGTAAAAGGAACCGATGCCAAAAGAATTGGTGAAGCAGAAGCCAGAGCAGTAGCTTCGGGTAGAATTACCGCAAAACAGATGAAAAATGCTGTCATTTTTTTCTCTTTTTTATCTCTGGTAGCGACTGTCGCACTTTTGTATTTGGCTTTTATTCCTGATTATATGAATGAGTTTTATATTTTCATCGGATTGGGAGTGGCAAGTATTCTGGCTGCAATCGGGTATACGGTAGGTAAAAAACCTTACGGATATATGGGATTGGGCGATATTTTCGTTTTTATATTCTTCGGTTTGGTTTCGGTTTGCGGAAGTTATTTTCTGTTTACAAAAACTTTTTCTTGGGATATTCTTTTGCCCGGAACAGCCATCGGAATGATGAGTATGGCAGTTTTGAATCTGAATAATATGCGTGACATTGAAAGCGACAGATTATCAGGAAAAAATAGTTTTGCTCTAAGAATTGGTTTTAGAAATGCGATGATTTACGAAATGGTTTTATTGCAGCTTCCATTGATTCTTATTCTGGTATTTTTAGGTATCAACAACTTTATTCAGTTACAGAAATATTACGTATTTATTGTAATGATTTTATTGATTCCGGTGGCGAAACTGAGAAGAAATATAATGGATGTAAAAGAGCCGAAGAAGCTCGATCCATTTTTGAAGCAAGTTGGTATACTTACTTTGATGATGGCTGTTTTAACAGTTTTGGGACTTAATTATTTTAGCTAAAACTTTCTGTTATGGAATCTAAAATATTTGTACAGGCTCAGATGTTGATCAGAAAACCAATTCAAGAGGTTTTTGAAGCATTTATAAACCCTGAAATTACCACCAATTTTTGGTTTACAAAATCAACTGGCAAGCTAGAAGAAGGTAAAATAATTACGTGGGAATGGGAAATGTACGGTGCAAAATCTGAAGTAAAAGTTCTTCAGATTATTCCAAATCAGCTTATAAAAACAGAGTGGGGATTGTTTTCTAACAATGTAGATTACGAGTTTAAGGAAATGGAAAAAGGAACTTTAGTTATTATTAAAAGCTACGGATATTCTGAAACTGGAGATGGACTTTTATCTGTAATTAATGACAATACAGGAGGTTTTACAACCGTTTTAGATGGCTGTAAAGCTTACTTAGAACACGGAATTAATTTGAGATTGATTGAAGATAAATTTCCTTCGAAATAATAATCATAATTAGGATTAAAACAAAAATGCTTCGACTACGCTCAGCGTGACACTGTTAAAAACAGTTAGTATTAGCGATGTCATGCTGAGCTTGTCGAAGCATTTCTATTAAATGTAAAAATTTAAAAATAAATTAAAAATGAAAATACAATATTTAGGACAAAACTGTTTTTTGTTCACGTACAAAGACAAAACAATTCTTTGTGATCCATTTTACAACTATAAAAAAGCAGAATCAGGGTTTGATATTTCGGCTCAGAAAATTGATTATATCTTAATCACTCACGCTCACGGCGATCACATTGCTGACGTAGAAGAGGTTTTGCAGCATTATCCTGAAGCTACAATTATCGGTCAACCGGAAATCTGTGCGTATTTCAAAAATGCTAAAAATACAGACGATGTAAACTTAGGAGGTTCTGCAAAGATTGATGACCTTAAAATTTCTATGGTTCCGGCTCATCATACAAGTTCATTTCCTGATGGAAGCTACGGTGGTGTGCCTGTAGGATATATTTTCAGACTTCCTGAAGGTAAAAACGTGTATTTGGCTGGCGATACAGGAGTAATGGCAGATATGCAGTTGTTTCCGGCGTTGTACGGGGATCTAGATCTTTCAATTCTTCCGATTGGTGGTCATTATACAATGTGTGCGAGAAAAGCGGCTTTTGCAGCGTCAGAATTATTGAAAACTCCAAAAGTAATCGGATGTCATTTTGATACTTTCCCGGCAATTGAAATCAATCATGATAATGCAGCGAAGCATTTTGCTGATAAGAATGTTGAATTGGTTTTACCTAAACTCGGAGAAAGTTTCGAGATATAACAAAAAAAATTAAGAGATTAAGTAATTTAAATAAAATCATCTTAATCTCTTAACTTATAAAAATAAAAAATGGCAAGCTACCTAAATCACACCGCTACGACCAATTACCTTTGCTGCGTTCCCACCCTGGAGGATTCTCAGGAGCTGGTTGTTTAGGACTTGCCGTTGCAAAGATAGGAACTTATTTTAAAATTAAAAATATTATTACAGAAAAAATCTTTAAAAATCCCTTTACTAAAGCTAAAACGCTGAAATTTAGGGCAATATTTTTAAGATATTTTCTAAAAATTAGAATTATGACGAAAAGTCCACTTACCCTAGGAATTTTATTGTATGTCGTTACAATGGCAATCTTTTTTGTAGTCTACACGTTTTTTTCAGGTATCGAATATTTTGATACAACGTTGAAAGTCAATGCTTTTGTTTTACCAATTGTCTATGTTTTATTTGCTTTTTGGTCTGTAAAATCTCATTGGAATAACCATCAAATGAATTTTAAGGAAGCTTTTAAAAGAGCATTTGTGCCAATGTTTGTAGGCGGAATTTTATCTATCGTAAGTATCTTTTCTTTCTTAAATTTCATCGATACGGATGCGAAAAAACTATTAAATTATCAATATGTACACCGCCAGAAATCTGAATTGGATAAAGAATATCAATCAGCAAAAAAGATTCTGAAGCACCAAAAAGACATTGATGAGCTGGAGCAAAAATATCAGGAAGGTCTTCAAAGGTTTGATCCTGCGACGATAAAAGATAAAGATATGCTTACGGCGAGTCATTTTTCAGGATATTTTGCAGCAATTCTTATATTTTACGTAATTTTGTCTGTCTTTTTTGGAGCGTTTTTTAGAAAGAAAACAAACCATCAGGAAGTAATTAATCAAGAATAATTTTTATTAAAATTAAATGAATTTATCTATAGTAATTCCGTTACTTAACGAAGAGGAATCTCTCGAAGAGTTGTTTACAAGAATCGACAACGTTTGTAAAACCAGTAACTTATCTTATGAAGTTTGGTTTATCGATGACGGAAGTACAGATTTGTCGTGGAGCATTATTGAGAATTTAAAAGTGCAGCATCCACAAATCCACGGAATAAAATTTTCCAGAAATTACGGAAAATCTCAAGCTTTACACGCTGCTTTTGAAAGAGCACACGGTGATGTTATTATCACGATGGATGCAGATTTACAAGACTTCCCGGAAGAAATTCCTGAGCTTTACAGAATGGTGATTGAAGATAATTACGACATTGTTTCGGGCTGGAAAAAGAAGCGTTTTGACAATGTAATGACCAAAAATATTCCTTCGAAACTATTCAACGCTGCAGCAAGAAAAGTTTCAGGAGTTTATTTGCACGACTTCAACTGTGGTCTGAAAGCGTATAAAAAACAGGTTGTAAAATCTATCGATGTTTATGGAGATATGCACCGTTATATTCCCGTTTTAGCTGCCAATGCAGGTTTTAGAAGAATTACAGAAAAAGAAGTTCCGCATCAGGCAAGACCTTATGGAACATCAAAATTTGGAACCGAAAGATTCGTACGAGGATTTTTAGATTTGGTAACTCTTTGGTTTGTAAGTCGTTTTGGAGGAAGGCCAATGCATTTTTTCGGAGCAGTAGGAACCATTATGTTTATCGTAGGTTTTCTTTCAGCTTTTTGGTTGGGAATTTCGAAACTGATTGATGTAGCAAGAGGAATTTATGGACATTTAATTACCAATAATCCTTGGTTTTTTATTGCATTAACCATGATGTTGATGGGAACATTGCTTTTCATTGCAGGATTCTTGGGAGAAATGATCATCAGAACCAACAGAGAACATAAGAATTATAATATTGACGAAGTGATATAAGCTGTATGAAATTTTATCTATTAATTCTATGTACCTTGTTTCTATCATGTTCAGAAGTGAAACAGAAAGAGCCGATAACTTCGCAATGGGAATTTATCAGCATTAATGAAGGCGAAAAGTACGAAGTTGATGCCAAAATGTTGAATAACATCAACAAAGAAAACGGTACTGGTACATTAGAATTTAAGGATAATTTGTCTTTTTCATCGTTGGGAGGCAAAAATAAAAGTGCGGGTACTTATACTTTAAAAAATAACACTTTGGTTATGCAATATTCTAATCTGCCTGAGCCAATAAAGTTTAATTATTCTGTTGTTGACAAAAAATACTTGCTTTTGAGAAATATTGATGGTAAAAAATTAACATGGCTTTATAAAAAAAGTAAATAATGAAAAAAATAGTTTTAGGAATAAGTTTACTGGCTATATTTTCCTGTGGTAAAATTTCTCCAAAAGGAAATTTAGAGAAGAAAGAAATTGATGTTGAAGAATTTGTAAACCTTGATCTTGAAGGAAAGTTTCGTGTATTTTATGCAAGAGGACCGAAAAACTTTGTAGAAGTAGAGACCTACCCAAATATAGCCGGAAATCTGGACATTGATGTGGATGATAAAACCCTTTCCATCAAAGAAAGTCGAAAAACAAAAGGCGTTGATTTCTATAATATCACGATTTATTCAAAATATAATCTGGAAAAAATTTCAATTTCAGATTCTGTGGAAATGAATATTTCGAGTGAAATTAAGACCGACAATTTAAAATTAAATTTAAAAAATTATGCTACTTTTATGGGTTCATTGAACACAAGAAGAGCAGAAATTGATATGCAGAACAAAAGCCGCGCTAATTTTTTAGGTGCAACTAAAGATGCGGTAATAAAAATCTCTGACACTGCAAGTTTAATTGCTCCTTACTGGAAAATTGTCAATTTGAATGTAGATTCTCAAAACGGAAACTACGCAGAAGTCAACGTAAAAGATACATTAAAAGGAACTGTGAAAAATACAGCAAAATTTGTGTATTATAACGATCCTATCAGAGCTTTTAAAGTTGACAAAACAACGAGAGTAGAGAATAAAAAACTGTAATAAAAAAACATATAAAAAAGAAAAAACAATTTTTGGTGAAAGTCAATAATTTTAATAAATGATGAAAAAAATAGCGATAATTTCAATTTTAAACATTTTTTTAATTTCCTGTGTATCCACAAAAGTAAGTTCAAAAAATGATTATGATTATACGGTTTTAAAAAATAATTCAAAATATATTATTGAAACAAAAGACGGTAAAAAAATAAGACAGTTTGAGTTTCTAAATCAAACCGAGAATGCAATTATCGGAAAACAAGAAAATTCAGAAGTTCAAATTGAGAAAAATAATATTGATAAAATTCTAAAGCCAAGTACAGGAAAAACTATTCCTCTGGTTGTAGGAATAGTTGGAGCTGCTGTTTTAATACCGGCTTATGTTGGTAATAAACCTGTTGGACAATAATAAAAAAAATATAAATAATGTCAGAAATATCAACTATTGATAAAGCTAAGTTATGGCTTTCAGATACATTTGATCAGGAAACGAAGGATGCTGTTCAATTGTTAATCGACAGCAATTCTCCTGATTTGGAAGATTCTTTTTACAGAGAATTAGAGTTCGGAACAGGAGGGATGAGAGGAATTATGGGAGTTGGAACCAATCGTTTAAATAAATACACGTTAGGTCAAGCTACACAGGGACTTGCGAATTATATGTTGCAGCAGTTTCAAGGCGAGGAAATTAGCGTTGCAATTGCTTATGACGTAAGAAATAATTCAAAAGAATTCGGAAAATTAGTGGCAGATGTTTTAACAGCAAACGGAATAAAAGTTCTTCTGTTTAAAAATCACAGACCAACTCCGGAATTATCTTTCACTGTTCGTGACAGAAAATGTAATGGAGGAATTGTATTGACAGCCTCTCACAATCCGCCTGAATATAACGGTTACAAAGTATATTGGAATGACGGTGCGCAAATCGTTCCGCCACATGATGAAGCGATTATCAATGAAGTATATTCTGTAAAATTTGAAGAAATTAAATTTGAAGGAAATGATGATTTGATAGAGTGGATCGGAGAGGAGCAAGATGATGTTTATATCGATGCCTGTATCGAAAACTCTTCATATCAAGATGTTGGAAAAGGTAATTTGAATATTGTTTTCACTTCCATTCATGGAACAACTTACACAACTGTTCCGAAAGCTTTGGAAAAAGCTGGTTTCAAAAAGATTGATTTAGTTAAAGAACAAATGATTCCAAGTGGAAATTTTCCGACCGTAGATTCTCCAAATCCGGAAGAACCTGCAGCTTTGGAAATGGCGATGGATTTAGCTAAAATCACCAATGCAGATATCGTAATCGGAACTGATCCCGATGGAGACCGATTAGGAATTGCCGTTAGAAATCTGGAAGGTGAAATTCAATTATTAAACGGAAATCAGTGTAATACTATTTTGACGTATTATATTTTAGATCAGTGGGAAAAACAAGGAAAAATTACAGGAAAAGAATTCATAGGTTCTACAATTGTCACTTCAGATATTTTCTTTGATATTGCTGAAAAATTCGGTGTAGACTGCAAAGTTGGATTAACAGGTTTCAAATGGATCGGAAAAATGATCCGTGATTTTGAAGGCGAGGAAAAATTTGTTTGCGGTGGTGAAGAAAGTTTTGGTTTCATGACCGGAGATTTCGTTCGTGACAAAGATTCTTGCGGAAGTATCATTTTAGCCTGCGAAATTGCAGCTTGGTGTAAAGCCAACGGAAAAACGATGTACGAATATCTGATCGAGATTTATCAGGAAACCGGAATGTATTACGAAGGTTTAATTAACATCGTTAAAAAAGGAAGAGACGGAGCGGAAGAAATTCAGAATATGATGAAGAATTTCCGAGAAAATCCTCCAAAATCATTGGCTGGTTCATTGGTTGAAGAAGTAAAAGATTTTAAAGAGCAGACCAATTTCGTGGTTTCTGAAAATGAAAAACATGTAATGGATGATATTCCGAAGTCTAATGTTTTAATTTATTACACTCAGGACGGAACAAAAGTTTGCGTAAGACCTTCAGGAACAGAACCGAAAATTAAATTTTATGTTTCTGTAAAAGAAACAATCACTTCAAAAGAAGACTTTGAAGAAACGTTAAAAGTTTTGGAAGCAAAAATTGAAGAAGTAAGAAAAGACCTTCAGTTGAATTAAAATAATAAGTTATAAGTTTTGAGTTATAAATTATGAGTGAAAGCATTATTGGAAAGAAAAGTTTTGAGTTCGCTGTAATTATTGTCAATTTTTATAGAAAGTTCACCGTTGATAAAAAAGAATATGTTTTATCTAAACAGCTCTTACGCTCAGGAACTTCAGTAGGAGCAAATGTTCGTGAAGCTTTAAATGCACAAAGTAGATTAGATTTTATACATAAATTATCTATCTCTCAAAAAGAATGTGACGAAACAATTTATTGGCTAGAACTTTTATATGAAACTCAATATATTTCAAAAGAAGAATTTGAAAAATTAAAAAATCCAGCAATGGAAGTTTTAAAAATAATAAGAAGCATTATTATAACCACAAAAAGTAAAAACTCATAATTAAAAAAATTGAGTTATAAGTTTTAAGTTATGAATTATGAGTGAAAGCATTATTTTCACTACTAAGAGACTCATAATTCATAACTCATAATTTATAACATTTAACATCTAATATATAAAAAGTGAAAGTTTCAAAATTAGCAGCGAACCTTATTGGTTCTGAAATTGTAAAAATTGGTAATGAAGTAAATGATTTAAAGGCGAAAGGAGCAGAGATTGCCAATCTTACGATTGGAGATTTGAATTCTAATCTTTATCCGATTCCTGCAGAATTAAAAGAAGAAATTCAGAAAGCGTATCAGAATAATTTAACCAATTATCCACCGGCAAACGGATTGTTATCTTTAAGAAGTGAAGTTTCTAAAGACCTTAAAACAAGATGGAATCTTGATTATTCAGCAAACGATATTCTGATTACAGCAGGTTCAAGACCGTTGATTTATGCCGTATATAAAACAATCGTTGATGAAGGCGATAAAGTAATTTATCCTACACCATCTTGGAATAATAATCATTATGCTTATCTTACTTCTGCAGATGCTGTTGAAGTGAAGACAACTCCGGAAAACAATTTCTTACCCACTGCTGATGATTTGAGACCTCACTTAAGCGGAGCTGTTCTTTTGGCGCTTTGTTCGCCATTAAATCCTACAGGAACCATGTTTACAGAAGCTCAGTTGAGAGAAATCTGTGAAATGATTTTAGAGGAAAACAGCAAAAGAGGAGCAGACGAAAAGCCGTTATATTTAATGTACGATCAGATTTATTCTAATCTTACTTTTGGTGCAAAACACGTTGATCCGGTATCTCTTTTCCCTGAAATGAGAGAATTTACAATTTATATTGAAGGTATTTCAAAATGTCTTGCCGCAACAGGAGTTCGTGTAGGATGGGGATTTGGTCCCGCTCATATTATTGATAAAATGAAAGCTTTATTGACTCACGTTGGAGCTTGGGCACCAAAACCGGAGCAGGAAGCAACTGCAAAATATTTCCAGAATGCTGATAATGTAAATGCATTTATCAATGATTTTAAAGGAAAACTGGAAGCAAGCTTAAAGGTTCTTCACAACGGAATTCAGGATCTGAAAACGAAAGGTTTAACTGTTGAAAGTATTGAACCGATGGGTGCACTTTACTTGACAATCAAGTTAGATTATATCGGAAAGACAAAACCTGACGGAACAGTGATTGAAAATTCTTCTGATTTGGTATTTTATTTAATCAATGAAGCTGGAGTTGCTTTAGTACCTTTCTCTGCATTTGGCGAAGCTAAATCTGAGCCGTGGTTCAGAGCTTCTGTAGGAGGTTTAGATATTAAAGAAATTGAATTGATGCTGCCTAAATTGGAAAATGCTTTAAATAATTTAAAATAATTTTTTAATTTATTGTAGAATTTGAACTTTAAGAAAAATCACATAAATTGCCGAAGGTTTACTTCGGCAATTTTTTTAGGCCGAAATATTTAATTAAAATATTCAGATTTATTAATGAAATTCCAAAGGAAAACTTTTCTTGAAACAAAATGGCTAAGTTATTTCACTTTAGCGATTATCATTTTGGTCATTTTGAGTGTCTGGCTTTCAGGAACAAATTCTCACCGATCTTTATTTCAAAATTCTATTGTTTCAACATCTATTTTAGCCGGAGCATTTTTTATTTTTATCAGTTCAGGATTATATTTTGGTTTGAAACTAAAAGATAATGTCGGGCATATTTTGCATAAAGAAAGAGTTGAAAAATATTCTGATAATATTTCTTTACCAGATGTTTCCGGGTTTGATCCGCCTGCTGTAGGAGACGGAATTGGTGGAGCTATTGCTTCAATTATCTTATGGTTTTTAATTTCAATCGTGTTTGCTTTTCTATTATATTTTCTAGGATTCTTCTTTTGGGCGGCAATTTTATTTTTTGCTGCAATGCTATATTGGATTTTTTTCCGAGCTTTACGATTGGTATTTAAAAATTCAAGAAAATGTAAAGGTGACTTGCTGAAAAGTTTCGCATTTGGATTTTTTTACTCGTTTCTGTACATCTTTTGGATTTACGGAATCATCTTTTTAGTTAATTATTTAAGCTAAAAATCAACTTTTAATAATTTATATTTAAATAAAATGAAAATTATCGCTGTAATTCCTGCGCGCTATGAAGCCAGCCGTTTTCCCGCAAAACTGATGCAGATATTGGGTGAAAAAACAGTCATTACAACTACCTACCAAAATGTTGTGGAAACCGGACTTTTTGACGAAGTATTTGTAGCCACAGATTCTGAAATTATTTTTAACGAAATTGAAAATAATGGCGGAAAAGCTGTAATGACGGGGCAACATGAAACAGGAAGTGACAGAATTGCTGAAGCTGTACAGAATATCGATTGCGATATCGTAATCAACGTTCAGGGAGATGAGCCGTTCTTAAAATTAGAACCTTTACAACAATTGATTGAAGTTTTTAAAGAAGATGAAAACCAGGAAATCTCTTTGGCTTCATTAAAAATAAAACTTCACGAAAAAGAAGAAATAGAAAACCCAAATAATGTAAAAGTAATTACCGATAACAACGGTTTTGCACTGTATTTCAGCCGTTCTGTAATTCCCTTTCACAGAGAAATTTCTTATCAGGTTGATTATTTCAAACATATCGGTGTGTATGCTTTTAGAAAACATGCTTTGCTTCAATTTTCCAAACTGGAAATGAAACCTTTAGAAATTTCAGAAAAAATAGAATGCATTCGTTACCTGGAATATGGTATGAAAATAAAGTTGATTGAAACCAATTTCATCGGAGTAGGAATTGATACGCCTGAAGATCTGGAAAAAGCCAGAAAATTAATTTGAAAATTTGTTTAATTAGATAATTTGAAAATGTTATGTTATCGGCTTTCATTTTCAAATTGCCTCATTTTCAAATTAAAAAAGCCTTATATTTGATTTTATAAATTGATTTAATGAAGAAATTACTCATCGTTTTCGTCCTGATTTTTTCTCAACTGTCTTTTGCTCAGACTGCTAAAGAAATTATTGAAAAAAACATAGAATTATCGGGAGGATTAACCAATTGGAAACTTTTAAATTCAGTATTACTTCAAGGAAAAGTAATTTTAGGAATTAAAGACGAATATCCTATCAAAATATATCAGCAAAGACCCAATTTAACCAAGACTGTCATTACAATAGGAGGAAAAGATACCGCCATTGAAGGGTATGACGGCAATAAAGGGTACGCCATGAATTATGCAGCCAATAAACTTCAGGAGTATAAAGAATATGTTCCCGAAAGCTTTGATAATGATTTTATTGACTGGGAAAATAAAGGTTTTGAAGCAAAATATTTAGGGAAAGAAAAAGTAGGAGAGATCTATTGCCATAAGGTGGAATTGACTAAAAACGTTAATAAAAACTACTATTATTTTGATACTAAGTCATTCATGCTTTTAAAAGAAATAAAAAAAGATGAAACTTTAACGTATTCAGATTACAAAAAGGTCGGGAATTTGATGATGCCATTCAGATTAGAATCATCGAGCACCAAAAAAGACGGCGATTACGTGATGCTTCTCTACAAAGTGGAAATCAATAAAGTATTTCCTGCTAACAATTTTAAATTTTAAATAAATATCTCGAAATGAAGAATTTTTTTATAGTGCTTATTTCTTTTATGGCGTTTTCTAACAGTTGCGCTCAGAAAAAAAGCGAAGTTTCTAAAGTAAAAACAAAACAGGCTATGTCACAAACAATATACGATTACAAAGTAGACGCTCTTGAAGAAGGCAAAACAATCAACTTTGCAGATTTTAAAGGAAAGAAAATTCTTGTTGTAAATACTGCTTCAGAATGTGGTTTTACCCCTCAATACGCAGATTTGGAAAAGCTTTCTAAAGAATATGGTGATAAACTGGTCGTTGTTGGTTTCCCTGCAAATAATTTTGGCGGACAAGAACCGGGAACAAATGTTGAGATTGGTGCTTTTTGTCAGAAAAATTATGGGGTTACTTTTCCTCTAGCAGCTAAAGTTTCTGTAAAAGGAGATGACACCGCTCCAGTTTTCAAATATCTTACTGAAAAACAATTAAACGGAGTAAAAGACACTGAAGTGAAATGGAACTTTACCAAATTTTTAATTGATGAAAACGGAAAGCTAATTGATAGTTTTGTAAGCAAAGTAAAGCCTACAGACGAAGAAATTACCAAATATTTGAAATAATTAATAATTAATTATATTTTTGAAGCGGATTTTTAATCCGCTTTTTTTAATGTTTTACCAGAATCTTTTCTGTCGCTTTCTTGCTGAGAACTTCTGTTTTTCCTGAAATTTCTATGGTAATTGATTTATCGAAATCTTCAATTTTAAGAATTTTAATCTTAGTATTCAGAAGAAGTTTTCTTTCCGTAAGGTAATTAAGAAAGGCATCATCAGATAACGTAACAGAGGCAAAAACTACAGTTTCACCCGCTTTACAGTTACTTAACTGCTGCAGATCCTGTGCAATAATATTTCCGTCTTTATCGGGAATGGGCTCGCCGTGAGGATCAAATTTCGGATAGTCTAAAATCTCATCCATTTTATCGAAGAAAATCTGCGAATGTACATGCTCCAACTGTTCTGCAATCTCGTGCACGTTTTCCCAGCCAAAATTCATCTTTTTCACCAGAAACATTTCGGTAAGACGATGTTTTCTTACCACCAAAGCGGCTTCACGTCTGCCTTTTTCGGTAACTCTAAGCGGTTTATAGGTTTCATAAATCACCCAGTTTTTATCAGCAAATTTCTTCATCATATTATTAACGCTCGGCATTTTTACGTTAAGAAATTTGCTCAATTCATTAATCGTGACTTTTCCTTCATGGTCAACTACATGAAACAAAGCTTTCAGATAATTTTCTTCTGTTAATGTTGTTTTCAAAATGTTAGATGATTTTCATTACAAATCTAACAAAATATTTTTTAAATGTTGGTCTTGTTATTTTAAGATTTTTTAATTTTACACTATGAAATTTTCTTTTAAAAACGATTATTCCGAAGGTTGTCATCCTCAGATTTTAGAATCTCTCCTTCGCGATAATCTCGATCAACAGGCAGGCTATGGTGAAGATGATTATTCTAAAAAAGCTAAAGATTTAATTAAAAATAATATTGAAGTACAGGATGCCGATGTCTATTTTGTATCCGGGGGAACGCAGGCAAATCTGATTGTTATATCATCTATTTTAAGGCCTTATCAATGCGTAATTTCTGCTGCAACCGGTCATATTTTGAATAATGAAACCGGAGCGATTGAAGCAACGGGACATAAAATTTTGAGTATCGAAAAGGAAGACGGAAAACTATTTCCATCAGATATTATTCCTGTTTTGGAGAGCCATCAGAATATTCCGCACCAGGTGATGCCGAAGTTGGTTTATGTATCAAATTCTACAGAGCTCGGAACGATTTATACAAAAAAAGAACTGGAAGATCTTTCAGCATTTTGTAAAGCAAATAATCTATATCTCTTCATGGACGGTGCGCGGTTGGGTCATGCTTTAACCTCAGAAATCAGTGATTTAGAATTAAAAGATATTGCTCAACTGACCGATGTTTTCTATCTCGGCGGAACTAAAAACGGAGCTTTATTAGGAGAAGCAATTATCGTTAATAATAAAATTTTACAGGAAGATTTTGCTTTTAACATCAAACAAAAAGGAGCGTTATTGGCAAAAGGAAGGCTCCTGGGAATTCAGTTTTTGGAGCTGATGCAGAACGATTTATATTTTGAGCTGGCCAAGAATGCCAATCAGCAGGCAATGAAGATTAAAAATGCTTTGTCTGAAAGGGGAGTGCAGTTTCTCTCTGATACTTATACCAATCAGATTTTCCCTATTCTGGACAATCAAATCATTGAAGTTTTATCTGAAAAATTTGAATTTTATGTTTGGAAGAAAGTAGACGAAAATTTATCAGCAATCCGTCTGATAACTTCATGGAATACTAATAATACTGCTGTTGAAGAGTTTATTAAAACTTTTAATGGTGAATTATAAATGAAAATGCAACTCACAAGAGTTGCATTTTTTTATTTAATAACTAAAGCTTTTGTGACCATTTTACAATCAGCTGTTTCAAGTTTTTGCCCGTCTTTATAGGTTATTTTCTTTTCGTCAGCATAACGCATCAATCCGTTTTCATCTTTCTGGCTTCCGATTCCTTCCATTAAAGTATTGTCTTTCTGAATGAAGAAAATATCTCTTTTGCTGGTTGTACCTTCAGACGCAAATTGATAAGTCAGTTTTAAAGTATCACCGGATTTAAATCCAAATAATTCACCTTTTGAACTGTCTTTTTCGCTGTTTTTATAAGCCATTTTTCCAGAAAGTGTGCCTAAATTATCATCAATGCTTACAAAAACACTGTCTTTGCCGGTAACCCCCAAATAACAAAAAGTTTTTGCTCCTAAAGTATCAATTACCGGCTCAGCCGGAGCTTCAAGAGAATCTGTAGTAGCTACAGGTTTTACAGTTTCATTTTTTTTATTACAGCTTATCATCAAAACAGACAATGATCCGAATACAATATACTTTTTCATGATTTCAATATTATGTTAAACATTATAACTGCTAATTTAAACATTGTATTTTTAATCTGAGACAAATTGAAATTTTTCCTTCAAATTCTAATCGCTGAGAATCGCTTAAAAATTTTTTCACTGATATTTTATCGTATAATCAAAATTATAATCAACAGTTTATTTAAGCAAATTCTACAATTAATAAACTTAAAATTTATCTACAATTATATATTTCAGTATATCATTTAAAATTAAAGAGAACTTGAAGAATTTACCATTAATCTGTGAAAACCTGAATAGGCTTTAATTTAATTTTGAGTTTAGGAATAATGCATCTTAAGTACTCTATTCCGTAATTATAAAAAGTCCTATAATTTACACTATGACGGGTCGGAAAGCCTTATTTATCAGAAAGTTATACTAATGTTACTTAGTTTTTAAAACTGTGTTGCATTGTAAACTTTAAAGAAATAATTATGAAGATACATAATTTTATAAATACAAATATCTAACAGCAAAATGACAAAAACAAATTATTAATCTGACAATGTGACCGTTAAAAATAAAAGTTTGAAAAATGAAGTATTAGATAAATCCATTATTAGAGGCAATGTATATAGGTTTTTTTTCCATAGGCATCCGCTACAGAATTTTCATATAACTATTAACCTGGACCAACCTTGTACATTTTTACACAAAAAAAAGCGTCTACAATTGTAAACACTTTTATACTTCTGTATCGTATTGCATTCAGATTATCGATTCACGTTGTACCTCTACAGAGCGTTTAGCCTTTCATCTGAACATATCAAATATACAAATTTCCTATACAATATTTAAAATAATTCTCCTATTTTTTCCTGAAAATATAAAGAAGATTCTTTTAACCTCCTATTCAAAAGACCTTGCACAAATACACCTTTCACATAAACCCAATTTTTAAACTCGCTAATTATCTCAATTTTTTCTCTATTCATATTTATAAACTTTAATAGAGTAGACCTATTAAAAGCTGTTTCTCCAACATTATACACAAACGAAATTAAAGCTACATATTGATTCTCTGGCAATGTTCTATTAATTCTCTTAACGATATTATAATAAATTTTTTCTACTTTTTTTTGTACAAATAATATACTTTCAGTTTTTCCAATTTTATCATATTGCATCACTTTTTTACCACCGCTAAAATATGTCTGACCATAACCTACAGTCCATACACCTCCGCTATCTTTGTACGCATATTCCTTAAAACCTTCTAAATCACATACAAAATCCACAGCTTTTTTACATAAATTTTTATCCATAGTATTTTACTTTTTAGTGTTATCGAAATATTTATCTATTGCTCTACCGATCATTAAAATAGTCAATACGATTAATAATAATGTATTAACATCCTGCTGCTGGTTTTCTATAATTTGTAATAACATCATTGTATTTTTTTTGTGAATTAATAATAAATCTTTGCTACTAAATATGTATCTGCAACCGTCTGTTTTGTGTAGCCCAACATTGCATTAATTGTATCGAACTGATGCCCGAATATTAACTGCTTTCTTATCCAATTATGACGGAATAAGTGTGCGCCTATCTTTTTATTACCACACATTAATTTTCCAACGGGATTGACTTTATCAATAATTCTTTGTAAATTCCTGATATTCATCCAATTAAGATCGCTAGACATGTGCAAACTTTCTAAAAGTTTTAAAGTATTCGCATCTTTAATCTTTTCGATTCTGTTATTATTATTCTTCTGTGGATCAACTATTAACCTTTCTTGCTTGGCATCATAAACTATTCTGTTATAAAACACTTCACCAATTCTGACACCGTAATGATACATAAAGTAAACATGAGGATAGTAATAATTATAATCTCTACGGACATTTTCTAAAATCCGTAGACAAACATTATCGATATCGTGCCTATCTAAACTATTCATAATAAATAAACTATAAAATCTAAATATGTATAAACAAAAGCGGTCACAGAAAATAACCGTAACCGCCAAAACCATAAAACCAAGAAAAACTAAGATAATAGAAGTTTAAACTTCGAAGTATTTGACTGGGTCATATCTGAACTTTCAGACCATAAAGTGGAAACTAACATGCTATCAAAAGGAAGAGATAAATCGTTAAATGTTACAGTTGTAACAGCATTTTCTAACATTGATTGCGTAATTTCTAATTCGGAATATGAAAACTCTGCTGCAGCTGTATCACCAATTACAAGTTTAAGTACATCACCAATATTTGCCGTATTCTTCAATGTAGAATTATTGATAGATAATGTAACAGAATCTGTGTCTTTGCTTACAAGCGAATAGGATAACTCACCTCTTGCGCCTATAGTAGCAAAAGAACCAATCAAGTCACCACCAGCCATTGAATTAATATCAAACATTGCGGTCGTAAAATGCTGTGCATTCTTAGATACATATGTATTATATTGACTACCGTATTGAACTAAAGAAGTTATGCCACTTTTTAAAACGTTACCTAATAATTTCCAAGCTATAACAGCCTTCGAAATAAATGCTCTTTGTCTTTGCTGAGCTGATGTATTCGGATTCGATACTACACTAGCTTTAGACTTCATTATTACTCTACCTTTTTGTGTACTTAATGTTAAATTACCTACACTACCTTTTGCTTGACTAAACAATGCACCACTAATTATTGCCATAATATATTTTTTAAATTAAACCTTTCACTACCTGACGTATAAAAATCGAATGCGACAAACGGAGTTGATTCGGAGTTATTCGGTTATTTTTTTCAAAATTTCCGCTTTCACAGAACCGTTAATTTTTCCGTCATCCACTAAATCGGATAAAATTCTTTCTAAGAATCCTAAAAACCATTTGAAAATTAAATCTTTCATAATACTGCCATTTTGTCATTTCAAATATATGACAAATTGTCACAATTCCAAATATTTTTTTTTTTATTTTTCTTTTTTTAAAAAATATAAAACCATGACCAAAGGGAATACCTACCGGAACATGGCATTTTTTTAGCTGTGGCACAGCATTTTTCCGCACTAAGGCAATAGCTGTACTTCTGCAACAAAGTGAAGATGTACAGATGAAATGAACTATTGCTGTGTGCGGAAAATGCTGTATGTTGTCAAAATGCCATGTGTAGGCGCACGGTGTGCCATTCAGGAAGGGAAAGAAAGGAAAAAGGAGAGGGGCAAAAGGGCTTTGCACGTTGCAAGAGAGCAATTTTGCATAATATCACATTATAGGCAAAAATGGTGAGGGTTTGCCAGTAACGAAGTGGAAGGCAACGGCTAGCGCTGGCACTTTGCGTATAATGTCTATTATGTAACTTTGCGGGGCATTAGCGTTGGAAGCGTTGGCCTATGCGCAATACAACCAGCGCACGAGGCGGCTGTAGACAATTGTTTGAGCCGAAAGGGTACAAGGCTGGGCGGCGAGTTTTGGCTACGTGATGGCAATATGCACGGCAACGTGCAATCATGACAAAACGTACTAATGCTGAGATAATAATGTAGAATCTCTTTGCATTCGAAAGTATGACAAACTGTCCGAAACTTCTGTAAAAATTTTTAACTTTTTTTGATCTGCAACTTTCATTTTTTTGTTTTCCGTAAATAAATAAATATTTCCAAACACTGAAAACACAAGCAGAATTAATAGGAGAGTGGTTTTATTTTTCATCTTAAAGGTTTTTTCAAATATATAAATTAATTCGGATGAAAGTTTTCGTACACCGAATTATTAATATTAATTAAATCAGCAAAATAGAAATCATCTGGAATAAACCTAAAATAATGCATAGAAAAAAAATCCTCATGATAAGAAACTACAGCATCTGGATTATCAGAAATTAAATTTGCTATTTCTAAACTTGAAACATCTTGATAATTTATAGATATAAATAATGCGGAAATATCTCGGGAACAATGCCACGGCAAACGAACTGATTTTGTTTCGTTTTTTGTAATATATTTTGTTAAGTACATAGACAATTTACGCATGCTTTCTACTTTATCCAATCTTTCATTTTTGTTATTTCTTCTTTTACTTTGATACAAATTATCTACGTCTACGCCATTATATTTATTTATAATATTGTTCCGACATACTAATTTTCCTTTGTTTTTTTGAGTTCGTAAACATTCCTTCATAAAATCATTTACCACACCAATTTTCATGTAATTATTAGTTATTAAATGAAAGTGCAAAGTATTGTTTTTCTGACGTTCAGCAACCCAAAGATAAGACTTTAGACCTTCGGATTTTCTACAGCGAGTTAACCAAGTATTTAACAATTGATAAGCTAAATCATCATTGATATTAAGCGGAAAAGTAATTGTATAGAACGCACAGAATTTTTTAGATTTATTCAGCGAAAAGAAATTTAATATTTTATTTCTTATTTTATTTTTTCTCAATCCATAATATCTTATCTCTTTTTCTTTATCAGTAGCGTTTTTCGCCTCATTTTCCATCTTTTCAATAACATCTGTGTCAGAATTTTTCACTTTATCAAATAGAGTATTATTCCAACATTTATATTTTGAACTTCCCGAGAACTGTGACCTGTAACCGTTTTGCTTTATCTCTGCAAAGCCTAACCGTGATAATTGGTAAAACATAAGCAGATTTTTAAAGTAGAAACAATGTTAATTTTTTGTTCTCATAATGATAAGCGGCATTCTCAATTATTTTCCACAAACATTTAGCGGACTTTTCTATAATCAATTGATATGGGACTACACAATTATAATTTTTTTTATTAAGAATTTTACAGTTCTGAACAATCAAATTAATCAATCTATTAAATCTCATTACAATCTGATACAATTCGATTTTTACATTCTGATAGAATTTTAAATCTCTTATTAACTCAAAAATATCCGCAGAATTATTATGGTAAATGTTGTATAAATCATTATTTGACTTGCGTAATGGTTTAATGTGAAAACTAAACGAACTTATTGTATTGTTGACCATTTCAGAGATTGCCAACGTTTCAACAAATAAATGTGAAAGTTTAGCGATAAAATCAAAAGCTTTTCGCTTGCTGGTAAATTCTACGGTGTTGCCAAGTTCGAAAAGTAAACAATACTTTTTCTTTTCAGGAATAAATTTAAATGACTTTGATAAGTCGTAAGGTGCAATTTGATACATTGTAATTTGTGTTTTTATTAAACATTAATATACATCTGTATCTTCATTTTTCCAAAAGTCCTATAATTTACATTATGTTAAATTGGATATTTTTTCAAGTTTAGATACATTCAACTTTCATCTTCAAATTAATGAGATGCCGATTTTGAAAATATATTGATAATCACTACTCCGATTATAATCAAAAGAATTCCAAGTATTGCAGGAAGATCAAGAGTTTGTTTATAAACAAAATACCCAACCAAAGAAATTAAAACGATTCCCACGGCCGACCAAATTGCATACGCAATTCCGATTGGAATAACTTTTATGGCGTGTGTGAGCAAATAAAATGAAGCTGACATTGCTACGACAAAAATTACACTTTGCAAAGGTTTTGTAAATCCTTCAGATGCTTTTAAAAAAGATGTTGCGACAGATTCGAAAAGTATCGCAAATGCCAGAAATATATAGTTCTTCATGTGTAGGTTTTATTGATAATTTTGTTTTAATAGATCATTTAATCCGTGCTTATCAAAAAGTATTTTTCCGATTTCCATTTTAGACCAGCCTTCTTTTAGCTTATAAGTAAATGTTAAATTATTCTCTGTAAGAAAAGATTCCAAATGTAGCAACATAATATTTTTATTGTTCACTAAATAATTTTCTATCAGATTTAAATGTGTTGAAAAAATAAACATTGAATTTTCGTATTTAGATAATCCTTCAATAGTATCGACCGTTATTTTGGCAGCATCATTAATATTGGTTCCATTAAATATTTCGTCGAAGACGACAAAACAGTTTTTTGTTTTCAACTCTTGAAGTACATTTTTCAGATTTACGATTTCCTGCATAAAATGGCTGTAACCTTCTTTCAGATTATCGTTTACAGAAAAATGCAAAAATATACTTTCATAAAACGGAATATTACAATTCTCAGCCGGAACAGCAACTCCTAAATGAGCAAGCAAAACAATAATGCTTATCGATTTCATGGCGGTTGATTTTCCGGACATGTTGGCTCCTGTAAATATAATTGTATTGTTCTCCTTTACTTCAATAGTATTTTGAACCGCATTTTTTAAGTCTAAATGATAAAAATGCTCAATCGTAAAACTGGCATCAGAATTAAATTGAGGAAATTTTAAATTGTTTTGTTTTATTCCTTTTGCGATGCTTGAATAAACATCAAACATGTAGAAAAAATTCCAGAATGAAATAAAATTTCCGTTTTTAACTTCAGCTTCTATTGTGGTTAAGATATTTTTTCTTTGTTTGAAATCCAAGACTTTATGGTGATATTCATTTACAGATAAAGAATCGATAAATTGAGTATACTTATCAATCTCGTCAGAATAATCTTTACAACAGTCTGATTTCTGAAAGTTTTTTAACATAACCCCAAAACGATAAAAAAACTCAATAAACAAAGCAATATTATTATTGGTTTGGTTGAAAAACTCTCTGTACATAATTTTTGTCAACAGATTATAATTGTCGGTGTTAACCTCACCTAAAAACTTTTGAATCGATGAAACGATATTTTCACTACTCTTATAATCATTGATAAGCTGGAAGTTTTCTAAAAACATCTTCAGCTTTTGCTGAGTGTATAAAGTTTGATTTTTGTTAAAGCTTTTTTGATTGAAAAATGATGCTAAATACTGTTTAGATTTTCTGGTTTGGGTAAAATTAAAATGCGATATTATCTCAGAAATATTTTCCATAATTCATTTGTGTTGATCGATTTAATCTTTTATTTCTAAAAATTTACCACAATTTTCCCTACCGTTCTCCCCTTTTCCAATTCTTCATGAGCATCAGACATTTCTTTGAAGTGATATGTTTTATAAATATGAGGCTTTAAAAATCCTTTTTCTAACAGTTCAGCGAGTTTTTGCATATCATTTCCATCAGATTGAACTATCATTTTAAATCCTTTTCCTTTTACAGAAGCTGCTTTTTCTTCAACATCTTCATTCAAGCCACTTGGAATACTAATCAGAATCCCTCCTTCTTTCAGAACTTTCACAGAATAATCAATATTTTCACCACCGATAGTATCTAAAATAAAATCAAACTTTTCTTCGGAATTTTCCCAATCATAATTTTTATAATCAATATGTTGATCTGCTCCTAAACTCAAAACAAATTCTTTGTTTTTGGCAGATGAAGTTCCAGTTACAGAAGCTCCCAAATATTTTGCGATCTGAACTGCAAAATGCCCGACTCCACCCGATCCTGCATGAATCAAAACGTTTTGACCTTCTTTCAGTTCAGCTTTTTCAATTGCCTGAAAAGCGGTTAACGCTGCTAAACTTGTTGCTGCAGCTTCTTCAAAATTGATGTTTTTTGGTTTAAAAAAAATATGATTTTCAGAAGCAGTGGCAAACTGAGAATAGGCTTTTCCATGTCCGGGAAAATTAATCATTCCAAAAACTTCGTCATTCATTTTAAACTTCGAAGAATTGGTTTCAACTACAATTCCAGATATATCCCAACCTAAAATCAAAGGATTTTCGTCTTTCAATTTTTGAAAAGCTCCTTTGCCTGAACGGGTTTTTACGTCTATTGGATTGATACTTATTGATTTTACTTCAACTAAAACTTCACCTTGTTTAATAGTTGGTTTTTCTATTCCCGTAAGTTTTAAATTTTCTGTTCCGCCTGCATTTTCTAAAATAATTGCTTTCATATTTTAATTTTAGATTGGTTTAAATTTTATACTTCTGTAAATAATATGTGCTTAAATGCTTCTGAAGCAAGATGTACCTGAACCGACCAATCATCTGCTGCATCGCTTCCTGCATCATCCGAAATATATTTTAAACATAGAAAAGGTATGTTTTCCTGCATCGCAATCAACGATAAAGGATAAGCTTCCATATCGATAACATTGTATTCTGTATTGATGTGATTCATCTCAAAACTGTCACCACTTCCACAAATTCCTTCTTTCAGATGATCCATTTTCAGTCCGTTTTCCAAAATTATAGGAATACCTGAAAGTGGAGTCTCAAATTTCTTGAAACCTAAACCTTGGGCATCCATGTCTCTCTGGATAAATTTGGTACAGCAAATTACGTCTCCTTTTTTAAAGCCGTAACCGCCTGCTGAACCAAGATTGACAATCAGTTTTGGTTTTTTTTCGTGAATTGCTTTTGTTAATGCAATGGCTGCATTTACTTTTCCTATTCCGGTAATTGATTTTCGGGTGTGATCAAATACTTTTCCTGCTTCTGAATCTAATGCAAAAACAAAAAGAGTTTCGGAAATTGGATAGCTCAATTCTTTATTTAATGTAATCATGACTATATTATGTTAAATTGAACAACCATCTGCATCACAAGAAAGATTGTTTTGCGTATTATCTTTAAAAGGAACAACCGTTTCTTCGTAAGTTTGTGTCAGGGCATTTTTTAAAACTTCTGCAGGTTGTGCGCCCGACACGCCATATTTACCATTCAAAATAAAAAATGGAACTCCAGAAATCCCATTGTTTCTGGCTTCCAAAATATCCTGATTGATTTCGTAATCAAATTCTTCAGACTGTAAAGATCTTTTTGATTCTTCAGCGTCAATGCCCAAAGAAACGGCCAAAGAAACAAGCGTATCAATGTCGCCCACATTTTTCCCATCCAGAAAATGAGCTTTAAACAACTCCTCCTCCATTTCTGAAGATTTGTTATATTTTTTAGCTAAATGAAGAAGTTTATGAGCAGTAAACGTATTGGTAATCAAAGCTTTTTCGAAATTAAAATCAATTCCTGAAGCTTTTCCCATCTGTATTACCTGATTAGTCATTTGTTTTGCCTGCTCTTCCGGGAAACCTTTTTTCTCTCTGAAATATTCTGCCGTTGTTTTTGTTTCAGAATGCTCTAAAGTTGGGTCAAGCTGAAAGCTCTTCCACTCTACTTTTACTTCATCTTTGAAGGGCAAATTTTCTAAAGCCTGTTCAAAATTTTTCTTTCCAATATAGCAAAACGGACACATCACATCTGACCAGATTTCTATTTTCATATTTTTAAATTTTAATAAATTAATAATAATGATTCTTTTTTTTACCAAGAAAAACATGAGTTAAAAAATTGAATTATCAAAATCATTAGCTTGTCAAAGTTAGCCTATCTGCCGGATTGTAAAAAATTAAGCCGATTTATTCTTTGCATAATTGTAATGTTTTGTGTTTTTTCTCTACTATTTTTCTTAAAATTATCATTAAGAAAGCAAGAACTCCAAAAACAAGACTTATCCAGGGATTATATTCAACGCCTTTATTTACAATCATAAATCCACCTAAAGTCGTTCCTAATGTAACACCTAAATTTCCGAATGATGTAGCGAGACTGTTGGCAAATTCCATAGATTGAGGAACAGACGAAATCATGTAGGTTGAAGCGTTGAGAAAACTCGGAGAATAGAGAAAGCCCCATATTCCGATCACAAGAATATTGGCAACGAAGTTTTCTTCTGAAAAATACAACAAAACAGGTATTAAAATAGTTCCTGAAAGAAAAAAAGCTGTTGTTTTCACGATGCTTTTCCCTAGCATTTTCCCGGCAACCCAATTGGCAAATACTCCGATAATTCCAAATAAAAAGAGCATATAACTTATCATGGTCATATCCATTCCTTTGGCTTTATTAAGGTAATCTGCAAAATAACTGTATGTGGAAAACCATGCTGTGATCATGAAAAAATTCATTGCCGTACTGATAATAAATGTTGGCTGTACTAATATTGTTAACTGACTTCCGTATGATTTCTTTTCTTTTACCGGAATGGGTGGTAATGAAAAGTAAATAACAAATAAAGCAATTAGGCTTACAATTGTCTGAACGATGAATGAAGATTCCCACGAATATAAGCTTGAAAGCCAGGTGGCAAAAGGAACTGTGGTAACCATCGCAATTGCAACACCGCTAAAAACAATACTCATCATTTGATTTTCATATTTTTTATCAACTTTAGATATGGCAACAGACAAAGCGGTAGCAATATAAACCGGCTGCAAAAATGCAGGAAGTATTCTCACAATCATTAAAAGCCAAAAAGGTGGTGATAATGAAGAGACAATTCCTGTAATCAAAAAAATGGAAATTGCTGTGAGCATTACTTTTCTGCGATCGAATCCGGAGGTAAGTAATGTCATGAAAGGTCCGGTAAGGGCAATAATCAAGGCAAAAGCACTTAATAAATATCCGGCTTTGTCGATACTGATTTTGTAATGTTCGGCAATTTGAGGTAAAATTCCTATTACGCCAAACTCGGTTGTAATGACTGCTATAAATCCTAAACATCCTATGTATGCAAACTTCTTCATATAGGTTTTTATTTTTGTAAATCTTTAGTTATAAATTCAGCGATTTCTATTGGCGCCAAGTGTTTCAGGTAAAATTAATGACACAAAATTAATCTGAAACCCTAACTTTGCACTTTACACAGCTAATTGTTTGGTACTAACAAATTTGTAAGTAATGGGAACAAAAAAAGAAAACTCAACGAATAGTATTAATGCTCAATATCTTACGCAAGAATGTGATTTGACGTATGCAGTATGTAAAATCGGTGGCAGATGGAAGCTTTTGATTTTATGTAAACTTGAAAATGGAAAACTGCGTTTCAGTGAAATTCGTAGAAGAATCCCAGGAATAACCGAAAGAATGCTTACCCTTCAGTTGAGAGAAATGGAAAAAGATGGATTGGTCAAAAGAACCGTCTATGCTGAAGTTCCTCCAAGAGTTGATTATGAATTAACAGAAATCGCAGAAGAGCTGGTTCCCATTTGGAAACAACTAGATCAATGGGGGAAAAAGCACAGAGAACTTATTCAGAGCCAAATAGTACCAGTTGAATGTAATCATGAAAATTAAATAATTTTAGATTTTAAACTTACTTTTCTACTGAAAATTATATGTGCAATTAATGCCAGCAATCCCATTGTAATCCCTACAAGACAAACACCTTCCCATTGTGCATATTGCCACGCCAGAGAAGCGAAAAAAGTCCCAAGCGAACCACCAATAAAATAAGAAACCATATAAACAGTATTCAAACGATTTACGGCATTCGTTTTCAATAAGAAATAATTGGTTTGATTCATAATGTGACTAGATTGTACGCCAAGATCAATCAAAATTACGCCGATAATTAATCCCCAATATGTATTTCCTGCAAAATAAGTGAATCCCCAACTTCCGATCAGGATTAAAAGAGCATATAAAATAATACGGTTGATACTCATTTTATTTTGTAAGCTTCCCACTTTTGCGGCTGCCAAAGCTCCTACAGCTCCTGCCAATCCAAAACTTCCTACAACAGAAGCTCCGACCTCAAAAGGCGGTCTTTCCATATGAAAAACCAAGGTTGTGAACAATGCGCACATCGATCCGAATGCCATCGCGCCACGAAAAGATGCCAATTGCAAAACAGGTTGTGTTTTTGCCAATTGCAGTACAGAATTCATCAGTTCAAGATAAGTTCCTTTGAAATTTGGTTGTAATTCCGGAAGCATTTTATACACAAAAACCCAGACCAAAAGCATTAAACCTGCAGCAATTCCAAACATAGATCTCCAGCCCCAAAGTTCACCTACGATTCCACCTACAAAACGGGAAAGTAAAATTCCTAATAACAATCCCGAAACAACCAATCCGATATTGGCTGCTTTGTCTTTTTCTGAAGATAATTCGGCAGCGATGGGAACAAATAATTGAGGAATTACCGAAGTCGTTCCGATCAATAAACTTGCAGCGTACAGCATCCACAATTCTGTGGCAAATGTCATCCACAAAAGTGCAGCGAAAACTAAAACCAGATCAATTAAAATTAATTTTTTCCTTAGAAATTTGTCTCCTAAAGGAACAATTAGCAGTAAACCAAAAGCGTAACCGAGCTGTGTAAGCACAGAGATTTTTCCTGCCGCACTTTCACTCACTGAAAAATCTTTTGCAATAAGTCCCAACAACGGTTGGTTATAATAATTATTGGCAACGACAAGGCCTGAAATAATTGACATTGACCAAATTACAGTTTTGGAAATGCCTGATTGAGTAGAATTGAGCATGAAAATTTAAGTTTGAAAATCTCCTTTAATGAGAAAACTTAAGTAAAGATAGTGATTAACAGATTATTTCTAATAGGTGCGTATTAAAAAAATATTAAATGTAAAAGATTTTAATAGCAATAAAAAACATTCAAAAATGTATATTTGAAATTCTAAAAAATTCACAGAATAATGATTTCAAAAAAGATAATTTCTGCATTTCTTATTTTTTCTTTTACCACCAATATTTTTTCACAAACTCATAAAAACTGGCAAAATAAAATTGACAGTATTATACAGATTGAGACACCTGTACATTTTAACGGAGTCATTCTGATTAATAAAAAGGGGAAAACGGTTTATTCTAAAGCTTTCGGATTTTCAGAAATTGAAAATAAAACTCCGATCAAAATGAATGACCAGTTTGAAATCATGTCAAATACAAAACAAATAACATCTGTTTTAGTTTTAAAAGAAGTGGAAAAAGGAAAAATTAACCTTCACGCTCCTATCAAAAAATATTTACCTTTTTTGAAGCAAACCTGGGCAGATTCTGTAACGGTTCATCAGCTTCTGAATCATACTCACGGAATCGTGGATGTTGAAAAACCATTGGTTTTCAAGCCTGGAACTGATTTTAAATATGGAAATCTTTCGAATATACTTTTGGGAAAAATCGTTGAAAATGTATCCAAAAAAACATACCGAGAATTAGCTGCGAAATTGTTTAAACAACTTAAAATGAATGATACGTTCTGTTATTCTGCATCGGATAAACGGAATCTGGTTTTTGGCTACATCAATAAAGAAAATAAATTTTCGAAAGTAGAAAACTCGATGATCAATGACGAAAATTTACCCGCAGACGGAGTTATTTCTACTGCACATGATTTAGTAATTTGGAATAACCAACTTCATAAAGGTAAAATTTTAAGTGCTGCATCTTATCGATTGATGGTCTCAGAATCTGCAAAATCACAGCACGATGTTTTTGGAAAAGAGAAAATGGGTTATGGTTACAATATCAGAATTGCTGAAACCAATGGAATACAATATCTTGGTCACACAGGATTAGGCGACGGTTTTTCTTCGCTGAATATTTATATTCCCAAAGCAGATTTACATATTATTGTTCTTGAAAATCAGATGAATGATAACAGCGATTTGTTTTATTATACTGAAAAATTAATTAAAGATATTATTTTTGAGACTGAACTTGTAAAGTCTTCCCGCTAAAATTTAATTGAAAGATTTCCTAAATTCTAAAGGCGAAATATCAGTTTTGGATTTAAATAATTTATTAAAAGATTGTGAATGTTCAAAGCCCAATTCGTAAGCAATTTCGCTTACAGTAAGATCGGTTGTTGACAATTTTTCTTTTGCTTTTTCTATCAGTTTTTCGTGAATAATCTGTTGTGTAGTTTGTCCGGTTAATGATTTCAGAAGACTACGCATATATTGAGGCGACATATTCAGCTTTTCTGAGAGAAACTGAACACTTGGCAACACTTGCTCTTTTATATCATCACTTTCAAAATAATCATTAAGAAGATTTTCCAGTTTTTCTAAAAACTGATGATGCGCTTTTTGGCGTGTAATAAACTGACGCTGATAAAAACGTTCAGAATAGTTGAGAAGTGTTTCGAGTTGGGAAATTATAATATTCTGACTGAATTTATCAATATTTGTCTGATATTCCTGCTTGATATTCTCGATAATCTGCTGAATTTTCACTTCTTCATCTTCTGATAAAAACAAAGCTTCATTTACAGAATAATCAAAGAACTCATATTTTTTGATCGCAGAAGCCATGGGTGTATTCCAAAGAAAATCCGGATGAATCATCAGCATCCATCCGGAAGGGTTTTTACCTTGTTCTTCTCTTATTACACTTAAAATTTGATGTGGCGCCATACAAAACATTACACCTTCATCGAAATCATAATCCTGTTGCCCATATCTGTATTTGTGAGTCATATCTCTTTTTACAGAAACCATATAAAAATCAAACATTAAATTTTGTCTGCCAATCACTGAAGTTTCTGCCATATCTTCAAAATTGATCACGCTGATTAATGGATGCTTTGGTTTTGGTAAACCTCGCAAAGTATGAAATTCGGAAATGGTTTTTAATCTTATCGGTTGATTATCAGACATGATTGTAAGTTTTTTAGATTAAATCAAATTTTAAGAATAATAAAGATACAAATTATTGATGTTCATTAAAATAAACTGAACCCTGCAAATCTTCCAGTAACGTTGGATGTTCAGGATTCCAGCCTAACGATCTTTTTGTTTCTTCGCTTGATGTTTTATTATCTAACTTAGCAAAATGCGTAAACCATGAAAAATGTTCTGCTGCTTCTTCAGAATTAAGAGAAACAATTGGAATATTCAATCGATCTGCAATTTGTGTGGCAATTGTTTTAAAAGGAATTCCCTGTTCTGCGACAGCGTGATATCTTGTTCCTTTTTCAAATGGTTTTTCTAAAGCAAAACGGTATAATTTTGCAGCGTCTAATCTGTGAACAGCCGGCCAAAGATTATTTCCATCATTAATAACAGCCGAAACTCCTTTTTCTTTCGCAATTTTAATCAATAACGGAACAAATCCGATTACATCTCCTTTTCCGTGAACAGACGGAGATAATCTTACAACGGCAACTTTTACACCTTTTGCAGCTACAGCATCTGCTGCAATTTCTGTTGCAATTCTTGGATGCGGGTTGTTTGCTGAAAGATCATTTTCTGTGGTAATCCCATCTTTTGAAAAAAGAGCTGTACCGGAAGTAATGATAAAAGGACGATCGGTTCCCACTAAAGTATCACCAATAGTTTCAATCACTTTTTTATCGAAAGCGCACATTTCTTCAAAACGGGTAAAATCGTGGACAAATCCTAAATGGATCACCGCATCTGAAACGGAAGCTCCTGATTTCAGACTTTCAAAATCAGTTAAGTCTCCACGGTGCACTTCTGCGCCCGCTTCAGTTAATTTTTTTGCTGATTCTTCAGATCTCGCTAATCCTAAAACCTGATGACCAGCTGCTAATAATTCCTGTACTACAGCAGTTCCTACGAAACCTGTAGCGCCTGTAACAAATACTTTCATTTTTTGACTATTATTTATGATGCAAAGTTCAGTTTTCATCTGATGATCGATGTATCCAAAAAGTAGTTTGTTGTAGCCGAATAAATTTTAAACTTAAAATTTTAATTAAATGATTTTCTGAATTCTAAAGGTGAAAGATCAGTTTTAGCTTTAAATAATTTACTGAAAGACTGTGAATGCTCAAATCCTAATTCATAAGCAATTTCACTTACAGAAAGTTCGGTTGTAGACAGTTTTTCTTTGGCTTTTTCGATCAGTTTTCCGTGGATGTGCTGCTGTGTTGTCTGTCCGGTAAGAGATTTGAGTAAACTGCTTAAATAATTGGTCGAAATATTTAACTGTTCAGCGATCAATTGCGCACTTGGAAGTCCGTTATTGATGATATTTTCACTTGTAAAATACTCTTCAAGAAAGATTTCAAGTTTATCTAAAATCTGATGATTGGTTTTCTTTCTGGTAATAAACTGCCGCTGATAAAAACGTTCACAATAATTGAGCAAAACTTCAATCTGGGAAATGATGATATTCTGTGTAAACTGATCAATGCCAGACTGATATTCTTGTTTTATACTTTGAAAAATCCCAATCAGGATTTGTTCTTCTTTTTCTGAAAGAAATAAGGCTTCATTTACTTTATATCCGAAAAAATCATAATTGTGAATCTTTTTTGCCAAATCAGTATTCCACAAAAAATCGGGATGAAAAGCTAGAATATAACCGGAAGGTTTCTTCTCTTGACGACTGATGTCTAAACCGACGAGTTGTCTCGGAGCAATAAAAGACACCAATCCGCCATCGTAATCATATTTTCCTTGTCCGTAGGTCATTTTTCCGTGAAGGTCACGTTTCAAACCGATAAAATATAAATCCTGAATCCAGTTAATTTCCGGTTCGTCGATCTGATAATTCACCAGACTGTAATCAACAAGGCTGATTAGAGGATGTTCCGGTTGCGATAATCCTGAAATTTTATGCAGTTCAGATATCGTATCGATGGTGTATAATTTTCTTTTATTCATAATTGAAAAATGAGGCAGCAGAAAACTACTGCCTCTACAAATTTAGTAATCTGTTGATATACTCAGGTTTTTAAATTCTGAAATTTCCTTTTGAAGTGCATCCAATTTATTTCCTGCAAACTGAAACGCATCTGAACCCAACATTAAATGCACTGGCGGATTTTTCACTGAAGCAAGCTCTATCAAAACAGTTGCTGCTTTTTCAGGATCTCCAGGCTGATTTCCGTTGATTTCTTTTTCGTGAACGGTTTGTAGCTGTCTTGCTGCGGTGTATTCTTCAATTTCATTTTCAGGAGTTCCTAATGAACCGCCTGTAAGGAAATTAGTTCGGAAGTATCCGGGATAAACAACGGTTGCATGAAGACCAAACTCTTTTATTTCTGCCGCTAAGGCTTCTGTGAAACCCACAACCGCAAATTTGGTAGAACAGTAAATTCCCCAACCTGCAAAATCTCCCGTTAGTCCGGCAATCGAAGCGATATTAATGATACGTCCGCTTTTCTGAGCTCTTAAATAAGGCATTGCTTTTCTGATGACATTGAGTGAGCCGAAAACATTGGTGTCAAAATTTTTACGGCTTTCCTCATCTGTTAATTCTTCTAAAGTTCCCAACTGACCGTATCCTGCGTTGTTGACAATTACATCGATTTTGCCAAAATTTTCAACGGTTTTCTGGATGGCTTCAGCAACATTGTTTTCATTAATTAAATCCATTTCTAAGGGAAGAAAAGATTCACTTTCAGAATTGACTGCCGTTTTTAGTTCAGCAAGATTTCTTGAAGTTGCGGCTACAGAATATCCTTCATTCAGTAATCTTTTTACTAAGGTTAATCCTAAACCTTTTGACGCTCCGGTTACAAACCATACTTTTTGTGTGTCCATTTTTTGATTGTTTTAATTGATTAATTTCTATACTGCAAAGTTGGAAAATGATGAAAAGACCGATGTGACCGAATCAAAGATTGTTGTAGTCAAAACTAAGATGAGAAAAGTTTAATTTTCAAATATTTGTGATAAAATGTTTATTTTTGATAAAATTCAGCCGCATGAAATTCTCCAAAGTTATTTCTCTTCTTTTATTTTTTTGCTTTTTCTTTTGCAATGCGCAGGAACTTCCAAAGGTGAAATTGAATCAGTTTAGAAATAGTTATAAACAAGATTATCGCAACGATACACTTTTTCTTAAAATTGATAATCCATTGGCTTGCCCTTTGAGAATTAAAATTTTTTCGGACTATTTAAAAAGTAAAAATTTAATTGATGATACTTTGAAAGTGATGGCCTATGAAAATTCTTTTGCTGAAATAAAGATATTCGCTAAAAATATCGATGTTGAAAAATTAGAACTCAATATAAATCAGGCATTTGGTGATAACGATAAAATTATTAAACAAAATAATCTTGCACTCCCCTTTCCGAAAGGTAAAACATACCATATTATGCAATCCAATAAAGGAAGCTTTAGTCACGATAATGATTATAGCAGGTATGCCGTAGATTTTGATATGAAAACCGGTGATACCATCACAAGTGCCGATGATGGTTTTGTAGTTGGTGTTATTAAAGATTATGAATATGGCGGAAACGATAGAAAATGGATTCCTTATGCCAATTACATCACTATTTATCATCCTCACAGCGGGTTATTTACGCAATATGTACATTTAAAAAAAGACGGAAGCCTGGTGAAAGTAGGTGATGCAGTTGAAAGAAATCAACCGATTGG
The DNA here is from genome assembly GCF_003815915.1 of Chryseobacterium indoltheticum. NCBI lineage: Bacteria > Pseudomonadati > Bacteroidota > Flavobacteriia > Flavobacteriales > Weeksellaceae > Chryseobacterium > Chryseobacterium indoltheticum. The sequence continues at coordinate 2,698,225 of NZ_CP033929.1, read as the reverse complement.
TTTGAGTGGAATGACTGGTTTTGCTTCCGGTGAGCATTTGCATTTTAATGTCTTAATTCCGGAGAAAGGAAAGACTTTAAAGTCAGTTCCGTTCACTTTTGAAAATGATCTTTCTTCACAAAGTTTAAAAAAGAATATGAAAGTGACAAACAAATAATTAATTTAAATCTATGAAAATTACCAAACACATTATCATAAGAATTTTGGCTATAGCAATCCCTTTGCTCTTATTATATTTCTATTCTGAAATGGCTTTCGAAGCCAATCGTCAACGTGAGCATCGTACTGATGCCGGTTTGGGTATTGCATTTCTGCTTGTATTTGTTTTGATTATTCTAATGGTGGGTTTTATTACAGATTCTATTGTCAGGATTTATAAGAAACAATATTCTATTGCTTTGATTAATGTTCCTTTTCTGCTTTTATTTTTAATTCCGGTTTTGTATATCTCTTGTCTTTTTTCGCGTGAAGCTTTTTACTGTCAATGTTTTAGTTAAAAAATTCTTAGAAATCATAAATAATATTAAATTTTCCACAGCATTGAGAATTAAGTGTATTTTCGTTTTTATAAAATTGAATATATATGAAAAGACTTTTTACAATCTCAGGAATTTTCACACTCCTTTTGTTTTCTCAAAATACTTTTGCGCAGGAAGTACAATCTGAACTTACAATGACCTATAAAGGAGATAACATCAAAAAAAATACTCAAGAACGCACAATTATTCTAAACGGAAATGTAATGTTAAAAACAAAAAACATTTCTTTGGTAAATGCTGAAAAAGTAACGATAGACGAGAAAAACAATACGGTTACCATTTACAATCCAAAAGATTTTAAACTACTTTATGCGAAAACGATATCAAAAAAAGGAGAAAGCAACAAAAATATAATCGTATATAATACCAAAGAAGAAAGTATCACCTTTCAATAATTAATTTTAACAAAATTCACAGTATGAAAATAAAATTATCTCTTCTGTTATTAATGATGACAGCCTTATATTTCGCACAATCTAACCAGTTCATTTACGAATACACTTTCAAAATAGATTCACTGAACCGCGATAAATCAGATACTGAAAACATGGTTTTGCAGACTACACCTAAAGGATCGAAATTTTACAGTCAGGTAAAAGCTGTTTATGATTCTACCATGACTGCAGCATTTAAAGATGCACGGACAACGCAGAAGGTGCATTTTGATTTTACGAGTTTGAAGCAAGCTAAAGTAAATACAGAAGTTATAAAAACATATCCTGATTATAAGCGTACTTTGAAAAAAGAAATTAGTTCAAACGACTTATTGATTAATAATGATAAAAAACTTGATTGGAAAATAAGCAACGAAAAATCTAAGGTTTTAGGATATGATGTTCAAAAAGCGACAACAACTTTGTATGGAAGAAAATGGAATGTTTGGTTTGCTCCCGAAATCCCAATTCAGGACGGTCCGCACGAATTTTGTGGTCTTCCGGGTTTAATTGTAAAAGCCGAAGATGCTAAAGGTGACCATAGTTTTACACTTATTGGAACAAGAAAAATAGAAGTGAGTCCGGATGAAATTTTAAATAAAAAAGCAAGGGAAATAGTCATCAACGAAGAAAAATTCAGAAAACTTTGGAGTGATTACAAAAAAGATCCTGCAAAAAATCTGCGACAAACTTCAGGTTCCACAAGTATTTCAGCCCCTGTATCCGTTTCAGCATCAATTACTTTCGATGGTAAAACATATTCTCAGGATGAGATGCTAAAATTAATTGAAAAAGAAAGAAAAGAAGAACTTCAAAAAAACAACAATTTCCTAGAACTCGATTTATACAGATAAAAACATTCGATTTAAATATTATTTCAAAAATAGCACGGACAATAAGTCCGTGTTTTTTGTTTTATAATGAGTAGGTTTAAAATTAATGTCTCCAAAATCCTTATTTGGTGTAAAAATAGATACGTAACAGATAACACTTTGTCTCAATATAAAATATATCACAATATGAAATCACAAAACAGTTTAGAAAAAAGAAGCCTTCGAGGTAAAACTGTCGTAGTCACAGGAGGAACCAGCGGAGTCGGAAGAGCTGCCGTTGAAGCCTTTGCCTTTGAAGGCTGCAATATCGTTATCGCAGCAAGAGGTCAGGAAGCTTTAGATGAAACATTAAATATTTGCAAAGATTTAGGCGTAAATGCCATTGCCGTTTCCACGGATGTTTCAAAAGCTGAAGAGGTAGAAAATCTTGTAAAAGCTGCCGTACAGGAATTTGGAAGAATCGACATCTGGGTTAACAATGCCGGAGTAATGGCAAGTGGAAAATTTGAAGAAATACCGATGGATCTTCACGAGCAGGTCATTAAAACCAATCTTTTCGGATATATGCACGGAGCATATTCGGTTTTACCGCTTTTCAAGGAACAGAATGAGGGAATTCTTATCAATAATGTTTCAATTGGCGGATTTATGCCCGCTCCTTACAGTGCTGTTTATTCGGCAACAAAATTCGGAATCCGTGGAATGATGGAATGTCTTCATGGCGAAATTTCAGATTATCCCGACATTCATATAGCCAATCTTTATCCGCAAATCCAAAGATCTACTGGAAATATGCATTCTGCAAAGTTTTCAGGACTTGATTTTAAAATCCCACCGTTTGCATCAGACCCAAGAGATACCGCTGAAAAAATTGTACAGTTGGCAAAAGAGCCACAGAAAGATCTCTTCCCAGATTTTAGATCACGGGCTTTAGTAAATCTTTACGAGATGTTTCCAAAAATCATTATCAATACCGCTTCAGCAGGAATGCGATTAATGATGAAACTTAAAAATGCTCCATCCGACTCCGGAAATGTACTTGAACCTTCATCAGAACCTCATCAAATTTATGGAGAAACCATTCTTCCTGTTCCCGGAAAGAAAACCAAAATTGCTTTGGTTGCCGGACTTGGATTAGGACTAGCTTTTATGCTACTAAAATCAAGAAAAGCAGATAAAGAAATTTATCTTGAGGATTAATGATCATCCCCGTCAGTTCGAGTAAAATTCTGAAAGAATTTGTATCGAGAACATTACTTACAACCCAAAACGAGAACCTGTTACAGGTTCTTGTTTTTTATTATCAAGTATACGTCTCCGAAAAGCCGTCACTTCGAGTAGCTTTTGCAAAAAAGCGTATCGAGAAGTTTTATGGAAACAGGTTTTGTGCTTCCGTTCATTGATTCTTGATACATCCCTATTGCATCGGCACACTCGAATTGACGTTGGTCTACCTTTATGTAACCACCCCGTCAAAAATTCTTTGAATTTTCGCCATCCCTCCAAAGGACGGAAATTTTTTATGCTTATTGTATGTTATCGTTGGGTTTATTTAGCGTGGAATTTTTTGCAGCTTTTACCAGTTCATTCATATCTGCATACAACAGTCTCCAATCGTGAATGTCTTTCATGGCGGCAATCATGTACAGAAAAGATTTTAAGATTCTCTCGAGATCTCTGCGTATTGCCGATGCATTTTTCATTTGTCTGAGATTGGCATTTGCTCCTGCCTGTTCTGCAAATAACAATTCGAAAGCCTCATGTTTAGCTTTCATTTCATTAAAAGATGGAAGTAATAACAGTGCATTGAGCTTTTGAACATTTTCCGAAGTTTCAAGCTCTTCAATGAGCTTTTTCATCTGTGCGGTTTGGGATGAATAGCTCATTTTGTCAAGATTGAGACTGTAGGTTTTAAAAATCTCAAATAAATCTTCACCAAGATGATAATTGGGCATGTTAGCCATTTTCCGGTATCCGTTCAGGAAGTTTTTTAAGCTTCTGAAAGCAATGTCCCTATTTCTGTCTGCGCCCGCAACATCTCCGCCTCTACCACTGAATGTTTCTTTGGCGTAAACAGCATCGTAACCTGCATAGTTTGTTTTGAGCTCTGTAAGAAGCGGATGGTTGGTAATAACTCCATAAGTACCGGAATCCGATGTATTGATAATACGTTGTGTAAGTGTAGCCAAGTCTTTCGTACTCAGCCTTGTCAATGAAATTTTCATAATCAAGTGTGTTTTTGTTAGAAATTATCTTAAATATTTCAAGTATGAAGATACTCATTTTTTCATTTGAGTAAAACAGTTGGTTTAAACTTTTTGCAGTGTGAAGAAGAGTTTATTCTGGTGAATTAGATATTCTGTAGGTGTGCAGAGGTTTTAAACTATCGGTTTAAAGGTTTTGTGGGTGTACGGAATGCTTGATTTGTTGGTTTATACTTATTGTAGGTTGTGTTTTATTTTAATCTTTAATATGCATATAATATTTTATTTCAGTAGAAATACGGAAGATTTTGAATTTATTAGGATTTATTTTTGGAATTACGGAAATCCGTATTATTTGAAATAAATGATTCTTTATATTCGAATAATATTCTTCTTAGCAAGAAAAAAATAATAAAAAGCATATTTATGAAATTCTCAACTATTTTTAACATAACTCGTGATTTGGATGATAAATGGTTTGATCCAATTTTAAAGCGTGATACAAAATTATTTATAGATCCATTTCTGTTGTTTAAGGCTGAAGATGAATTATTTGGAAAGTCATATGATAATACAATATCTTTTTTTAATAAAGCATTTGAAATAGCAGCTGTTTCTAAAAAAAATAATTCTGACATGAGATACAAACAGCTTCTGAGAATGATGAGTTTTCCTGAGGTTTCTGAAATCTGTTTAGGCTATGCAGAAAGTGATACAGGAGGATCAGGATCTGGTGGTAGTTTTTCTAAAATAATTGTTGATTCTATTTTTGATTCTATTGAAATGGGAGTTACGAATTACAATTTTTTTGAAGAAATAGGATTGTTTAATTTAGGTTTTGGGTGCGATAGAATAAGTGATATGACTGCTACTTTGGTAAAAAAGGAATTAATAGAATACACTCAACGTATTTGCAAAAAACATGGTGTAAAAACAGATATTATAAAAATTAAGCAATATGAATTTAATAATAGATTTAATAGATGGGAGTCTAGAGAAGTCAGCTTACCAATAAATCCATATAATAAAGAAGCTATAATATTAGTACCACAAAAGTTTTTAAGAGAACTTCCAACTATAAATGCTAGTGATTTTTGGGATTACTGTTGGGATAATTTGAATGAAGAAATTAGAGAACAGTATAGTTTAGAAATAAAAGGAAATTTAAAAAAATCAGATTTAATTCAGATTGCCAGACAAAATAGACAATGGGTTAATAATTTTGAAGATTTTTTAAAAAGAACAGGTTCGAATCCATACGATATAGTAAAAGATGCTAGTGGATTATATCAATGGATAAATACTACAGAAGAATTTACTAAAGAGCATCAAATAAAAAATTTAGATGTTATTTCAGATAAAGATTTTGAAAATTTTGTTCATACTGTTGTAAATAATTTTGTTCATTTTTTAGAAAATAATTCGGGATATAAATTGCTTTGGAATGATAATAAAAAACATAAAAAAGAGGAAGCTGTTCAATTAATTTTTTATGGAATTGTTGTTCATTACTGCGAAGCTAATAATATTGATCTGAACAGAGAGGTAAATTTAGGAAGAGGTCCAGTAGATTTCAAATTCAGCAGCGGATATAATAATAAATTTTTAATAGAAATAAAGCAAGCAAATAATTCTAAATTCTGGAATGGCCTTGAAGTTCAACTTGTAAAATATTTGGAAGTTGAAAAAAATAAAAATGGAATATTTATTGCTGTCTGTTACAGTGAAAAAGAATTAAATAATGTATCAAATATTCAAAAAAATGTTGATTTATTAAATAAGAAATTAGGAACAAATATTCATTCTTATGTTATCGATGCAACACCAGAGAAACCTTCAGCCTCGAAATTGTAAAAGTAATTTTTTGATTATAAATTTGATAACAAATAAAAAAAACCTGCTTCAAAGCAGGTTTTTCTATATATAAAATTAAAAATATTAATGTCCAGATTTTGCATCAGCATCTTGTTTCACATGGCTTAAATATTTAGTACAATACGCACCAAAAATTAAGATGGCAATATAACAGAACACAGGAATAATAAATGATTGCTGTACTCCGAAAACATCTGCTAAATAACCCTGGAAAATAGGAACAATCGCACCTCCTAAAATAGCCATTACGACCAATGAAGATCCTTGACTTGTATATTTTCCTAATCCTGAAATAGCGAGTGTATAAATATTAGAGAACATAATCGAGTTGAAAATTCCGATTCCTAAAATGCTGTACATTGCCAGTTCGCCGTGATTTAACATCGCTGAGATCAATAATAAAACGTTGATTCCTGCAAAGATCGATAACGTTCTTGCCGGAGCAGACTTCCCTACAAAGAATGCCACAAAATTTAAAGCAATAAATACCAGGAAGAAACTTATTTGTGAAAACGTAAGATCAACAATGCTGAAGATCACAAGGAAAACCGCAGCTGCCGCTCCCAACATATATAATGCTTTCTTCCCCTGACTGATCGAATGATTTAACGAAATAGCACCTAAGAAGCGCCCGATCATTGCACCACCCCAATATAGAGAAAGATAGTTTTTACTTACTACTTCAGAAAGATTCATGATCTGAGGCTGCTCCAGAAAGCTGATGATAAAACTTCCTACCGCTACTTCCCCACCTACATAACAGAACATCGCAAAAACTCCGAACTTTAAGTGATTAAACTTAAAAGCTCCAAAGCCTTTTTCGATTTCTTCTTCCGCAGTTTGGAAAGATGGCAACTTTACTCTTGAAATCAATAAAGCCACCAATAATAAAATTCCGGCAAAAATTAAATAAGGAATTCTTGTTGCGACAGCAGAGAATGAACCGTCTGCTGCAGAGAAGAATTCAAAAATTAAATGTCCGCCCAAAACCGGAGCGATCGTTGTTCCGAATGCATTGAAAGCCTGCGTCATATTCAATCGGCTTGATGCAGAATCTTCCGAACCTAAAAGCGAAACATAAGCGTTTGCAGTAATCTGAAGAACGGTAAAGCCTAATCCAAGAACAAATAAAGCGCCTAAAAACAATCCGTAAGAAGAGAATGTTGCCGCCGGATAAAATAAAATACATCCGAAAGCTGCAAGAAAAATCCCAAAAAGAATTCCTTTTTTGTAACCTACTTTGTTGATGGGATCTCCGCTTGATGTGGAAACCAAAAAGTAAATTAGCGAACCTATAAAATAAGCTCCAAAGAAACAGAACTGAACTAACATCGATTCGAAAAAGGTCAGTTTGAAAAGCTGTTTCAGGTATGGAATAAGGATGTCATTCATACAGGTGATGAATCCCCACATAAAAAATAAAAGCGTAATGGTAATCAGAGGAATGGTATAATTCCTTTTAGATTTTACTTCATTATTTATCATATACATTAAAATTAAGAGGCTAAGATAATCTCTTTTACTGATAATCTCTTAATTTGAGACAATAATTTTATCTGAGATTATCGCTTTTAAGGATAGCATTAAATAAAATCACTTAATTAAATAATTGATTTTAATTGACTTACACTTATTTTGAGAACAAAAACATCATTGCTTCATTATGAACTTTATTTAAAGATAAAACCAAAAAAACAGCTTGTAAATGGCATTATTAAGTTAATATTAAATTTTAATCTTAAATTTGTCGCAATAAGTATTCACAAATAGTTTTATGGATTCACAACAACAATTTTTAAAGAAATCTGAGGAGGCAAAAGATCTTTTTCTTCCACACCTTTCTGCAGACCCTGTCGTTTTTGGCTTTGATCAAAGTGAATTAAAGGTTCTTCTCCTTCAGATGACCTATAGAAAGCAATGGCTTTTACCAGGCGGTTACGTAAAAAAAGAAGAAGATTTAGACGATGCCGCTAAGCGCGTTTTAAAAGAAAGAGCAGGAATTTCAGATGTATATTTGGAAGAGTTTGCCGTTTTTGGTAAAAATAAAAGAAGCGAAGTTTATTTTGAAGATTTCGATGAATCTCTGTGGCAGAAACAACGTTTTGTTTCTATAGGTTATTATGCGTTATACAATCCCGATAATGCAAATCTTGTTGTGGATGAGCTTAGTGACAAATGTGAATGGGTTTATCTCAGCCAGCTCAAAGACATAGACTTGGCAATGGATCATCGTGAAATTATAGAAAAAGCTTTATTAACGCTTAGAGAAAGAATTTCGTATAAACCGATTGGCTACAATTTGTTACCGGAAAAATTTACACTTTCAGAACTACAGAAACTTTATGAAACTATTTTAGGAAAAGAGCTTAACCGTGGAAATTTCTACAGAAAAATAAAGAATCTCGGTATTCTTAGAAAATTAGACGAGCAACGTCGTGGCGGTGCCCACAAATCTCCTGACCTCTACTCTTTTGATGAAGAAAACTATAAAAAAGCATTAGAAAACGGACTGAATAATTGGTAATAAAATCCTGAGAAATCAGGATTTTTCTTTGTACTTTTTTGAAAATATATTACCGCAAAAGGTTCAAAAGAAATGATTGAAAAATAGAAATTCAAAAGTTTACAAAATCTAAAAAAGACTGAATAGCCAATCGTTTTGCAAGCTTTTGAATAACTCAATCCTAGGACAATCTTTTGATTCTTTTCCGGTTGAAAAAAGAATATATTTTTAGTTTAAAGTATTTTGAACTCTAATCCATAAACAATCAACTAAAAAATCATCAACCGCTATAAGCTTAATTGTCTTTCAAATTCTTCTATATATTTTGCTAAATGAATTCCGTCTGCTAATCCGTGGTGAGCTTCAATAGAGACAGGAAGATACTTTTTGCCATCACGAATACTGAATTTCCCAAATGTAATCTTCGGAATACATTCTTTAGGATCGAAATTGGTAGGATGAAGCAAAGCTGAGAAAGATCTCCATGGGATTGTGGTGTGTCTGATGTGATTAATTGGTAGCACATCATTGCTTATTCCTAAACCAGTAGAATTTTGCACCGATTTAATTTCTTTTTGAAGTCCTTCGTTAAAAGTCTCAAAATCATCAGAATAATGAAAAAATGAAAATCCAAAAGTTCCGTCCGCTCTGCCAATTGTGCTTCCCCCATGTACCTCATCGAATAAAATAATTTGATTGTCAACAATTCTCAATTTCAATTCGTCTACAGAATTTACAGCAACCATCGATTTATGAAGATAATAGGCAAAAAAAGAAATGCCATTTTCTTTGGCTGTGTTGTAAGCTTTGGTACATTCAACTTCTGTTGTAAACCCAAAATACGGGCTCGCCATTTTTGAAAAAAACTCATAATGCTCTTTTCTGTTCCAGCTTTCAATATCTATAATCTTCATTGATTTATTTTTTGCAAATTTCCGTAAGATTTATCAATTCTAAAGTGACTAAAAACAGAAATTTTATATTTTGTGAGAATTGCCTTCATAAAGATATTTTATCTTTCGTCAAATCTTGGCTTGTCTTCTTTAAAGAAAGGGTTTCGCTGTTAACACAGGTGAATACATGTATCCGGAGAAAGGTTCTTCTAAAAAATTAAATAGTTGTCGTCATATTTTATGAAATATAATTTGGTTGATTTTTTGATGTCAAAAAATGTTCGTAATACCCAAAGATTAAGAATAGGATTGAGATTTATGGGATTAAGAGTGTTTTAAAGCTTTTTTAAAAATTTGTAAAGCTTATTCTGCATCTTTCATTATTCAGAATTCATCATAAAAAATAATATACAGCAATGCAATACAGAAAATTAGGAAACAGCGATTTAGAAATTTCAGCAATCACCTTTGGAGCTTGGGCTGCAGGAGGTTGGATGTGGGGAAGTACAGATAGAAATGACGCTATTGAAGCGATAAAAGCTTCTTACGATGTTGGTGTGAGTTCTATTGATACGGCTCCTATTTACGGACAGGGAACAAGTGAAGAAATAGTGGGTGAAGCCATCAAAGGTATTTCACGTGATAAAGTACAGATTCTTACTAAATTCGGAATGCGTTGGGATTTGGCGAAAGGAGATTTTGCAATGCACAGCAAAAATAATGACGGACAAGATATTGATGTCTATAAATATGCAGGGAAAGAGAGCATCATCTATGAATGCGAACAAAGTTTAAAAAGATTAGGCACAGACTACATAGATCTATATCAAATTCACTGGCCCAATTCTACCACGCCGATTGATGAGACTTTTGAAGCCGTTTCAAGATTGATCGATCAGGGAAAGGTTCGTTTTGCCGGAGTTTGTAATTATAATGCTCAGCAAATGGCAGAGGCAGAAAAAACGTTGAATTTAGTTTCCAACCAGATTCCGTTTAGTATGGTTAATCGTGGAATTGAGGAAGAGACAGTTCCTTACTGTATAGATCACAATAAATCTATTTTGGCATACAGTCCTTTAGAAAGAGGTTTGCTGACAGGAAAAATAACTACAGATTACAAATTTCAGGAAGGAGATCATCGAGCAAAACTACCACACTTCCAGCCAGAGTTTATTGAAAAAACAAATCAGCTTTTAGATAAAATAAAACCAATTGCAGAAAATCATAATGCAAGTTTAGGGCAACTTGTTTTAAGATGGACGATAGAAAGACCTGGAATTACTATCGCTTTGGCAGGAGCCAGAAATGCGGAACAGGCTGTACAAAATGCAAAAGCAATTGATATTAGCTTAAGCAAAGAAGAATTGAAAACTATTGACGATCTGGTCAATGCTTTTTAAATTTTAAAATCACCACTCACAATAATAAAATGGAAAGAAGAACTTTCTTAAAAAACAGCGGACTCGCAGCTGCAGGATTAATGGCATCATCTGCCGTTCCTGCTTTTGCATCCCAATTATTAAAAGAAAATAGTATGGAACAATTTGATAATTCAGGGCTTGGAAAAAGATTCAGACCAAAAAATAAATCAGGCTTTGGCGGGGTTGCTTTAGGAAACGGATTTAATGCCAATCCGGATATTGAATGTCTGCAATCCATTGAAGCAGCATGGAACGCCGGAGTTCGTTATTTTGACACTTCGCCTTGGTATGGTTTAGGTCTTAGCGAACACAGAATGGGATTATTTTTGAAAGATAAAAAACGTGACGAATTTACACTCTCCTCAAAAATCGGAAGAATTCTGAAGCCTCACGATGATTTCAAATTAGACGGCTTATGGAAAGGAAAACTCAATTTTTCTTATGACTACGATTATTCTGCTGCAGGAGCCAGAAAAAGTGTAGAAGATAGCTTGCAAAGATTGGGCGTTGCTTCATTAGACATTGTTTTCATTCATGATCTGTCTCCTGATAACAAAGATATGAAAGGCGATTGGGAAAAATATTTCGATATTGCCGCAAAAGGAGCGATGCCCGAATTGATCAAAATGCGTGAAGAAGGTTTGATTAAAGGCTGGGGATTTGGCGTAAACACGATTGAACCTATTTTAAAAGCCATCGAAGTTTCAGATCCCGATGTTTTCTTATCTGCTTGTCAGTATTCATTGATTCATCACAAAGATGATTTGAATAAAGTTTTCCCGAAAGCTGCTGAAAAAGATATTTCAATTGTTGTCGGTGCACCTTTGTGTGCAGGCTTTTTGTCCGGTAAAGACCGTTATTTATATAATGGAGACTTTCCAGCCGGAGTTAAAGAAAAACTAGCGTCTTTACAGCGTGTTGCCAATAATCATAAAGTAGATATAAGAACGGCTGCTCTTCAGTTTGCAGCTGCTCCGGACGTGGTTTCAGGAGTGATTCCGGGAGCTCACACCGTTAAACAGGCTCAGGAAAATGCAGCTTCATTTAAAGTGAAAATTCCTGCAGGTTTCTGGGCAGAATTAAAGAAAGAAAAGTTAATAGAAGAAAATGCACCCGTTCCAAAAGGATAAATTATGGAAAAAAGAAATAATAAATACCAACTTCAACTGAATGAACTGTCTCTTAAAGATGGTTCTTCAGCTGAAAAAAAACTAAGTTTTGAATTTGAAAATCATGATGACCTTTTTAAAATTTTTGAGGTGATAAAATCTAAAAATATTTTTGAGGATGAAAATACCGCAAACGAATTTAGTTTAGGGCTAAAGCTTTTCACAGAAGTGATGCTAAAAAACAAGCAACATCCTTTATTTGAAGACTTGCGACCTGCCATCACAGAATTTATGAAAAAACTGAAAAGTCAGTAAACAATGAAAGATTTTAAAACCATATTTTTCTTTTTAAGACTTCCAATTGCCATTTCGTTAGCAGGACACGGATTGGTAAGATTACCAAAATTACAGACCTTCACCGAAGGAATGGTAAAGTCTATGGAGAAATCGGCAATTCCTGAAGCGTTGATTACCCCTTTCGGATATGTTTTGCCATTCTTAGAAGCGATTATAGGAATTTCTCTTTTAATTGGTTTTAAACCTAAACTAACGATATATTCTGCAATTGCCTTGATGAGTATTTTGATTTTGGGAAGCAGTTCTATTGAAAATTGGTCAGCTATTGAAGCGCAACTACTCCATTGTTTGTATCTGTTTGCGCTTTTGTGGTTTTATTTAAAATACAGTTCTGAAGAAAATCAACCATTAATTTAATAAGCTATGAACGAACGAATTTTAGAAGGCGAATTTTGGACCGCCAAAAAAGTTGAAAACAATTATATTGTTAGTATTAAAGACAAATCTAGCATTTTACAAGCTTTGAATGATTTTGTACTAAATCAGAATATCAAATCTGGTCAGATAACAGGAATTGGTGCGGTAAGTGAAGCAACGTTGAGGTTTTTTGACTTCTCGACGAAAGATTATGTCGATAAGAAGTTTGATGAACAAATGGAAGTTACCAATATTTCAGGAAATGTTTCTGTACTTGACGAAAAACCGTTGCTTCATCTTCACATTACTTTAGGACGACAGGATTATTCTGCAATTGCCGGACATTTGCAAGATGCAAAAATTCGGGGCGCAGGAGAATTCTTTTTCTATCCTTTGGAAACAGCGATATATAAAACTAAAAATGAAGAAGTAGGAATCAATTTGTACAATTTTGAAAAGTCTAACGAGAAACCTTAATTTTGTTTTATATTTTTTCAAATGTTTGACATCCTTATTTCTCATATTCAAAACAAAGTCAGTTTAACTGAAGAAGAAAAAAGTGAACTGCAGTCTTTTTTTTCGGTTAAAAAATTGAAGAAAAAACAATATTTGTTGCAGGAAGGCGATGTTTGTAAATGCCTTTCTTTTGTTAATAAAGGTTTGCTAAAATCTTATTTTACTGATGAAAAAGGTGGTGAAAACATCAATATGTTTGCATTTGAAGGTTGGTGGATTTCAGATTTTAAGAGTTTTATCAATCAGGAAAAAGCGGTTTTGAATATCGATGCAGTTGAAGAAACAGAATTGCTCATGATCACTCTTGAAGATTATGATAAACTAATGCTGAAGATTCCAGTGATGGATCGTTACTTTAGGATTTTATACCAAAATAGTTTGGTGACGAAAGATTATCGTTTAATAGCTTCAAACAGTTATACAGCTGAGGAAAAATATCTTCAGTTAGTTCAAAAAAATCCCGGAATGATCAAAAGAGTCCCACATAATCTGATTGCATCCTATCTTGGTTTGGCTCCGGAAACGATCAGCCGAATTCGTAAGAAAATTTTGTTGAAAGGTTAATGCTTACTGAATGTAAACTTGACTGAGGTCAACCGAAACTCATGATGTAGATCAAGTGTTTTCGCTGGTCACCACCATAATTTTGTAGAAGAAATTTTACATTATGGAAAACAATAAAAATATTGCCTTAGTTGTCGGTGCAACTGGAATTACGGGAAGCAATCTCGCTCAGGAACTTATATCTCAAGGCTGGACAACTTACGGAATATCCAGAAATACAAACACTAATATCGAAAGATTAATCCCGGTAAAAGCTGATTTACTAGACGTACAAAGTTTAGAAACAGCATTGGAAAATATTTCTCCTACTCACATTTTTTTCACAACCTGGATGCGAAATGATACAGAAGAGGAAAACATTCGTGTAAACAGCGCCTTGATTAGAAATCTGTTAAATGTTTTGTCTCCCAAAAAATCTGTAAAACATGTTGCTTTGGTTACAGGATTAAAGCATTATTTAGGACCATTCGAAGCCTATGCAAAGGAAGGAAAATTACCTGAAACTCCTGTGAGAGAAGAGCAACCCAGACTTCCGCTTCCCAATTTTTATTACGCTCAGGAAGATGAGGTTTACTCGGCTTCTGAGAGAGATGGTTTTACCTGGAGCATTCACAGACCGCATACTGTAATTGGCTATGCAGTAGGAAATGCGATGAATATGGGAACTACTTTGGCGGTTAATGCAAGTATTTGCAAAGAAACAGGTAATAAATTTATCTGGCCGGGATCTGCTGCACAATGGAACGGAATTTCTGATGTGACAGACGCAAGAATTTTGGCAAAACAATTGGTTTGGGCATCAACTTCAGAGGAAGCTAAAAATAAAGCATTTAATATCTCAAACGGTGATGTATTTCGCTGGAAATGGCTTTGGAAAAGACTTGCAGATTGGTTTGAAATAGAGGCTGTCGGTTTTGAAAACGAAATTAAACCTCTTGAAAAAGAAATGCAGAACAATCATGAGATCTGGAAAACAATTGCTGAAAAATATGGTTTAATAGAAAACAATTTAGACCGTTTATCTTCAGCGTGGCATACCGATTTAGATTTAGGAAGACCTCTGGAAGTAATGACTGACATGAGCAACAGTAGAAAATCCGGTTTTCTGGAATATCAAAACACGGAAGAATCTTTTATTGATTTGTTTAAAAAATTAAAGCAAGAAAATCTGATTCCTTAGATCGTTAATATAAAAGAGTTGTTGTAAAGCATCTCTTTTTTTTTATTAATAAAGGTTTTTTAGAATGTTGTCCCGACTTTTCGTTAATGATGAATTTTGTACACTCTCATTTATTTTTAGCAAAAATAAGCCATCTCAAATTTGAGACAGCTTATTCTAAATTTAATTCTAACTGATTTCTTATAAATAAATCGTCAATTTTGCTTTGTAAGTCAGCAATGAATTTTGAAAGTAATTTTAAAAATTGACAAGCAAAGCAAATTGACCATTCACAATTGACTATTTTGTATATTTCTGCTTTAAAACAGCAATTTCACGTGGTCCGATTCCAATTTCAACCTGAAAGAAATTTTCTACGCTTCCATATTTTTTGTTGATGGCTCCGAAGAAATTTCTGATGAGTTCAGGTCTCAGTTCCATTTGGGTTTTGATCTCAGCTTCGCTCATTCCTGCCATTTTTGAAAGTCCGGAATACATATTTTTCATGGTAGGATTTTTTGCCAGATAAAAATTGGAAGCAACATAATCATCTTCAATTACCTCTTGCGGAACTCCTAATATTTTCAGGAATAAAGCCGATGCCATTCCCGTTCTGTCACGACCACCTGTACAATGAAAAAGTAAGGCTTCATCGGGCTTTAAAGTCAATAACTGAACGAATAACGATCTGTACCTTTCTCCGAAATAAGGAAGTCCACCTTCTCCGTACATATCAAACAAGAAGTTTTTATCCTTCAAAAATTTCACCATATCCTGAGCAGTCGGAAGGTTGTTGCTTCCTGCAGGACACAAAAGATAATTGGTATTTTGGGGTAAACGATCCTGAGCTTTTTTAGCTTCTTCCACCCCTCTGAAATCGACAACAGTTGTAATTTTTCTGTCTTTGAAAGTTTTCAGATCTTTATCAGAAAGCTTATCGATGGCATCACTTCTGAAAACTTTTCCGAGAACCACTTCTTTTCCGTCAGTAGTTTTATAGCCACCAGTATCTCTGAAGTTATAGGCATTTTCCATTTTTACGACACGTTTCAAACTGTCTTTAATCTGCGCATTTGCAGTTGTTCCAAAGGCAATTACTGCCAATGTAAATACTATTTTTTTCATATAAATTAAATTAAAATATTTGCCAGCGAACTCCCAGTTGCCCTCTGCTTCCGTACCATTCATTTGAGGTAACTCTCTTTTTATTGTCTCCCATATAAAGTCGTAAACTTTCGTTGCTTAAATTATTTAGCTCAACAAAGATTTTAAGCTTTTTAGTAATGTCATAACTTGCAGAAAAGTCAACTGTAAAATTTTTGTCGGACCAGATGTAATATTGCGGACCGAGTTTTTGGTTGATGGTTTCAACTGATTTCCCTCTGTAATTTCCTGCAAGACGAACCATTATTTTGTTGCCTTCGTAATATAAAATGACGTTGAAAAGATTTTTAGATTGGTTGGGAAGTGATGTTTTGTCAAAATACTGTATTCCGTTTGAGTCGGTACGCGGAACCTCAACTTTAGAATCGATGAAGGTATAATTAAACTCAACCCCGAAACCATTCCAAAAACCCGGTAAAAAATCGAGACGTTTGTTGATGCCTGCTTCAAAACCTATTAAGTTTGAATCCTGCAGGTTTTTTGCCTGCGTTATATTGTAGTTTGTTCCGCCAATATTGAGTATAGATGTATCTGAAAATACGATATCCGATATTTTTTTATAAAAAACTCCACCTGAAAGTATCCCGATATTATTGAAATAATATTCACCCATTACATCAAAGTTGTGACTGAAAGTAGGTTTCAAATCCGGATTTCCTCTTGTAATTGTGAAAGGAGTTGAAGTGTTGTCGATACTCGAGCCCGGTGACAAGTCACCAAAATTGGGTCTGATGAAAGATTTTGTATAGGCAAATCTTATGTTTGCTTTTGGCGAAATATTATATCGCAAATGAAGCATCGGAAGAAAGGCGTTGTAATTACTTTCTACAATAGATTCACTGATAACGGTGGTTGCAGGAGTTCCTTCTTTGGTAGCTTTTGAACCGTTCAGAGTCATTCTTGTGGATTCGTTTCTGAAACCTCCAACAATCTTGAATTTATCGCTTGCTTTTATCTCTGCCATCGCATAGGCTGCAAAAACAGATTCTTCACCTGTATAAACGCTTGTTGCATTGGTTTCGGCACTCGAAAAATCTCTGAAACCATTCTGTTGCAAAAATTCTGGAGAAAACATCTGAAAAAGTTGGTCTTTAGTTGGCGGATTCATAATATAAGAATCATAATTTCCGTTCATCCCTCCCAGAAAGGCAGTTCCGCTTGGCGCATCTGTAGTTGCCAATTGTGACAAGGTAAGCAGTGCAGGCGAATTTGGGATCCCCAAAGAAGCTCCCGGAAGGTAAACTGTATTGTATCCGTAAGTACTGGTACGGTCTTTATCACGATATTTAGCTCCTACTTTTATTGAAATATTAGGATTCACATCATATTTTAAATTTACCCGTGCAATTTTATCTCTTTCGTTATTATCTAATTTGGCGATGACCAATTGTGAAAGAAGCAGTTTGTCGGCACTTAGCCTGTCGTTCTGGCTGCTTATATCTGAGCTGTAATCCATATATTCGCCACCAATTCCGTCTGGCGAATCAAATCCCCAATATCGGTTTCCGTCACTGGAAAGATTATTGAATCCGCCGGTTATTTTCTGTCTGAAAGTTGCGATAGGAAGACCTTTGGTAGAATTGGTAGGCGGAGTATCAAGAAAATATTTTGCCTGATAATCGCTTAGCATCCAATCTAAATTTAATTTTGAAGAAAGGCTGTGCTCACCACCCAATTCCATCCCGTAAAGCTCGGTTTGATAATGTGAATATCTGAAATTGTATTGATAACGCTTGTTTGTATAATCTACATACGTTTCATAAACAGGGCGAATGTCATCAAATTTATTAAACATTCCTCTGAAGTAGATTTTGTTGTCTGCATTGAATTTGTATTCCAATCCGCCATTCAGACCAATGGTTCTTCTCGTTCCCATGTACCTTTTCATCATTACCGAATTGATAGATTTTCTTTGGATATCATTTGCTGCGCTTGTATTGTAAGTCACATCAAAAGAATCTGCACCCCATTGTCTGTCCCAAATTGCGCCCGACAAAAGCACGCCCAATTTCTTTTTGAAAAAACGGTCGCCATACACAATTGATGCATTATACGTTCCGTCCTGAGAAAATGTATTGTAACCTCCTGCCCCGCTTACGCTCAATGTTTTCTTTGCGGGAGCAGTTCTTGTAATAAAATTGATACTTCCACCAATCGCATCACCGTCCATATCGGGAGTTATTGCTTTAGAAACCTGCACAAACTGAATCAATTCTGAAGGAACAACATCCAAAACGAAACACCTGTTTCCTAAAACATTTGCGCTTGGTAAACGATTTCCATTGAACAAAGCCGAGGTCCATGCAAAAGGAGTTCCTCTTACCGTTGCCTGGTCGGCTTCACCGTGATATCTTGCAACAGCAACACCTTGAACTCTTTGCACCGCTTCAGCAGCATTTCTGTCCGGCAGCTTTCCGATTGCATCGGCTGCAATGACTTCCATGATGGCGTTGCTGTTCTTTTTAATTTCGTAGGCTTTCGCCTGGGTTAAAGCATTGGGTCTTGAAACCATTACTTCCTGAATGTCGGTTAATTTATTTGAAATCAGTTTTTCTTCAGGTACAATGGTGATATATCCTATATCGTTTGTCCCTTCTTTTATGGTATACGGAAAAACCTGGGTTTCGTACCCTATATATTCAATTTTAAGAGTTACTTCTCCTAATTTTGGTGAAAGCAGATGAAAATCTCCGTCTAAAGATGAAACGGCTTTTGCATCGGCATCTACAATAGAGATATTGGCTCCGGGAAGTGCGCCGTTTGTTTTTCCTACAATAGTTCCCTTTACAGTTTGTGCATGGATGGTTCCAAAAGAAGCGAACAAGAAAAAAGCAGATACCTGTATAATTCTCGATTTATGCTTTAAAAAACCAGTAGAATTTTTCATTGATTTATTTTTTCTGCAAAACTGCACAGAATGATGTACCGATTCGTCCTTACAAAAAAATCAAAATAAAAAACGTATCACTCGTTGTCTTGACATTTTTAAAGGATTGATTAATAGTATTTTACATTGAATAAACTATTTATTATTTATTTATGAACAGAATATTAATAGGAAAAATAAATTTTTAACAGATATATAATCGAATTGAAGATTGCAGAATACCAATTTTGAATTTACTTTGTACAAACCTAAAGCTAGAATGCAATATATCATTATTATCGGGGCTTTTCAGGCGGTTGTCGCACTCTGGTTATTACAGTTCAGAGAGAGAAAAACCTCTTCCAATTATCTTTTTATATTTCTTATTTCTGCCATTGCGGTGCATCTGACGATCAAGTTTGTTATTTTCACATTCGTTCCAGACCAAAGTATCAGATTGCAAATGAATACGTTTATCTCGGTCTGTTATGGCCCGCTGATTTACTTATATACCTTGAGTAAAACCAAAAAGAGTTTTTCAGTAGGCAGAAAATGGTATCTTTTTATTCCGTTATTTATTTTAATGATTGCGTATTTTACAGTTTCATGCGTGTTTATAATTCTAAACCGTGTTGATGAAAAGCTTCTATATCTGTACAATACCTCAAGTCTAGTTTTACTTTTTGCCATCAATTTATATTATCCTTTAAAAAGTATTTTAATAATTAATAAAAGCAAAAGCCTTGAAAGAATTGAGTTTAATATCATTAAAAGAATTTCTGTCTGTATTCTTATGATGGAATGTATTCTTGTTTTCACAAAAATAGCCCTGTTTTTTTATCCTGAAAAAATACAGGAAATCAATGTATTGATAAGAAGTGTTTCCTATTTTCTCCTGCTTGTTATCTGTCTTTTGATCATTAAAAAAAATATTAGTACAGAATTAAGAAAAGTACCGGAAAATACCACTAAAAAAACGCTAGAAAGCGGGTATATTGATATTGACACCGAAACTCGTTTTTTGAATACAATGGATTATGAATTGAAATTTGGTGAATTGTGGCAAAAAATGGACGAAATCGTAAAGCAGCAACAATTGTTCAGAAATTGTGATTTGAATCTCGATGAATTGGCCTCAAAAACTAAAATCAATAAATACCAGATCAGCGAAATGCTGAACGGCTACAAAAACAAACCTTTCTACCGATACATCAACGAATATCGAATAGAATATTTCAAAAACAGGGTAGAAAATACTATTCAGAAAAACGAAAATATCAATTTTTTATCATTGGCTTATGAAGCAGGTTTCAAATCAAAATCTTCTTTTAACCGTTATTTTAAAGAAATAATTGGCAAAACTCCTTCAGAATATTATAAAACTTCGTTGAAAAATTCATTGAAGCTTCAGGTGGATTAAACTTCTGTATTTGTTTTTCGATTTTATAATTAAAATGGTTAGGTTTTTGAATATTCAAAAATACACTAATCATCACACTTTTGAAACTCATTATATTTACAAACAAAGGTATTTACTGTCCGCAGGGAAAATTTTATATTGATCCTTGGCGGCCTGTTGATTTTGCAGTCATCACTCATGGTCACGCTGATCACGCTCGGTGGGGAATGAAAAAATATCTTTGTCATCACTTTACAAAACCTATTTTACATCAAAGAATTTCTCCGGATATTGAATGCCAGACTTTGCAGTATGGTGAAGTTTTAGATATCAATGGCGTTAAACTTTCGCTTCATCCGGCCGGTCATATTATTGGTTCGGCGCAGATTCGTCTCGAATATAAAGGTTATGTAAGTGTTATTTCGGGAGATTATAAAGTACAGGATGATGGTTTGAGCACTCCTTTTGAAGTGGTAAAATGTAATGAATTTGTTAGTGAAAGTACTTTCGGGCTTCCGATTTACAACTGGTTGGAAGTTCCTGATCTCAATAAAAGACTTCAAAATTGGGTTCTCAGAAATCAGGAAAATCAAAAAACTTCTGTTTTCATCGGATATTCTTTGGGTAAAGCGCAAAGGATTATGAAAGCGGTTGAAGGAATGGGAAAAATTCACGTTCATTATTCGATCGGAAAACTCAATAAAGCCTTTGAAGAAGTTGGTATCGTTCTTCCTGATTATGAAGTTCCTGATTTTAGGGAAAGTATTAAACACGTTGCGGGCGATATTGTGATCGTGCCTCCTGCTTTGTTAGACAGCAATGTGATTAAGAAAATTCCGGATGCGGCAACAGCGATTTGTTCAGGTTGGATGCAGGTTCGTGGCGCAAGAAGATGGCGAAGTATGGACGCAGGTTTTCCAATGAGTGACCACGCAGACTGGAAAGGTCTTTTACAGGCAATAAAAGCTACAGAGGCTGAAATTGTTCACGTAACGCACGGACAAACAGAAGTTTTTTCTAAATATTTAAACGAAATCGGAATTAAATCTGATGTTGTAGAAACCTTATATGGAGACGATGATGATGAAGTCATTGAAAAGGAAGTTGTATCCGATAAAAAAGAAAATTAATTATTAAAATTAAACCTTCGCGGTTTTTTGAAACATTGAAGGTTTTGAAAGCTCCGTAGGAGCGACCTGTTAATAGCAAATCAGAATAAAAATAGCTAAAGCTCCGTAGGAGAGACCTGTTAATTTTTAAACGTCGAATTGCTCGCAGCCCGACTTGAGTGGAAATCCTTTTTTTGCATAAACTGAAACTTCGATTAAAGATAGAACGTCTTGCAAAAAAAGATTGGGAACGGAAGAAGGATTAAGCTGCCCAAATAAAACAAAAGATTAGAATGAAAAATTTCGCAGAACTCATCAACTCTCTCGAAAGCACCAATAAAACCAATGCTAAAATCGATGCCATTGTCGATTATCTTGAACGTGCGCCGGATGATGATAAATTGTGGTTCATCGCTTTATTTACTGGCAAAAGACCGAAGCGAAATGTCAACACCAATTTTATGAAAGAATGGGCGTTGGAAATTACGCAATTACCATTTTGGCTGTTTCAGGAAAGTTATTCTTCGGTAGGAGATTTAGGTGAAACTTTATCGTTAATTCTTCCGCCACCAACCGAAAATATTGAAAAATTACTTTCTGAATGGATGAATGAAATTATCGGATTGAAAACAAAAACCGAAGCCGAAAAAAAAGAATTCGTTCTTAATTCCTGGAATGGTTTAGATTATACGGAACGATTGATTTTCAATAAATTATTAGGTGGAAGCTTTAGAATCGGCGTTTCGTCAAAAACATTAATTAATTCTCTGACAAAATTTTCCGGACAGGAAGCAAGCACTTTGATGCACAGTTTGATGGGAAAATGGCAGCCTGATGAAGTTTCATTTAAAGAATTGATTTCTGCTGAAAATATCAATCCGGACAACTCAAAACCCTACCCTTTTTGCCTCGCGTATCCTTTGGAAAAAGATTTGGAAGATTTGGGAAAACCCGATGAATGGCTCATCGAATATAAATGGGACGGAATTCGCGGGCAAATCATCAGACGAAATGATGAAGTTTTTATCTGGTCACGTGGGGAAGAGTTGGTGACTGAGCAATTTCCGGAGATTGCTGAAACCGTAAAAGCGATGAAAGGTAATTTTGTAATTGATGGAGAAATACTTGCGGTAAAGGAAGGCAACGTACTAAATTTTAATGAATTACAAAAACGACTAAACCGTAAAACATTAACAAAAAAAATGCTCGTTGAAATTCCTATTGAAGTTTTTGCATACGATATTTTAGAGCTGGAAGGAACTGATCTGAGGGAAAAACCCATCTTTGCAAGACGAGCAATGCTGGCAGAATTACTACTAAATGAAGCTCCGGAAAATATAAAAATTTCTCAGGCCATTGATTTTGAAAAGTGGTCACAATTAGATTTAATAAGAGAAAATTCAAGAGAAATTAACAGTGAAGGATTGATGCTGAAACAGAAAAATTCACATTATCATTCAGGACGAAAAAAAGGAGATTGGTGGAAATGGAAAATCAATCCGATGACGATTGATGCTGTTCTCATTTATGCCCAAAAAGGAAGCGGAAGACGAAGCGCTTATTATACCGATTACAGTTTTGCCGTGAAAAGTGGTGACAAGTTAGTTACGATTGCAAAAGCCTATTCGGGATTGACTGATAAAGAAATAATGGAAGTCAGCAAGTTTGTCAACAAAAATGCTATTGAAAAATTCGGCCCCGTGCGTACGGTAAAAGCTGAATTGGTTTTTGAGATTGCTTTTGAAGGAATTGGCTTCAGCAATCGACATAAAAGCGGCGTTGCATTGCGATTTCCCAGAATCTTAAGATGGCGGAAAGATAAAACCGTTGACGAAATTGATGATATTGAAGAGATTAAAAAACTGATACAATAAATTTCTTCAAAACTCCCGAGAAGCTTTATCCGTGTAGAAGAAAAAACATAAACATTGGAGAACGCTGTAGGAGTTCTATCTTATAACTAAATTTAAAAGAAATAACGCTCTTGCGGAGCGCCGCTAATAACATTGATTAAATTACTACACAGATAAAACTGCTCTGCAGTTTTTTTTCTAAATCAGTAGATTTAATATTATTTAATTTATAAAAACAATTTGAGCAACTACGAAAATAAGGAAGGATTCAAAATCATCCAAAACTGGATGATGGAAAAAGGCAATTCTCCATTTAAATTTCAGATTGATACCTGGAAAAAATTTGGCAGTGGCTACAGCGGAATGGTTGTAGCTCCGACGGGTTTCGGGAAAACATTTTCGGTTTTTTTAGCATTAATTTCAGACTTTCTCACTTATCCAAACAAGTATAAGAAAGGTCTGAAAATGATTTGGATTACACCACTTCGTTCGCTTTCAAAAGACATCGCAAAAGCAATGCAGGAAGCGATTGATGAGATTGGTCTGGATTGGGCAGTTGGGGTGAGAAATGGCGACACCGATCCTAAAGTGCGTCAACAGCAGGTCAAAAATATGCCTGAAATTTTAGTGGTAACTCCCGAAAGTTTGCACTTGCTTTTAGGTCAAAAAAATCATCAGCGATTCTTCAATAATATGCATTGTGTGGTCGTAGATGAATGGCACGAATTGCTAGGCTCAAAACGTGGCGTAATGGTGGAGTTGGCGATTTCCCAGCTCTTTCACTATGTTCCGAAACTTAAAATTTGGGGAATTACAGCAACCATTGGGAATCTTGATGAAGCGCAGGATGTTTTGATTCCTTACGATATCAAAAAAACAAAAATCACGGCTAAAGAGCTTAAGAAAATTGATATTATTTCAGTTTTTCCAGATGAAGTTGAGCTTTTGCCTTGGGCAGGACATCTCGGTCAAAAATTAGCGGATAAAGTGGTTCCTATTATTTTGGAATCTAAATCGACCATTGTCTTTACCAATACCCGAAGCCAAAGTGAAATGTGGTATCAATTGTTACTCAATGCTTATCCTGATTTTGCGGGACAAATCGCTATTCATCACAGCTCAATCGATGCACATTTAAGAATCTGGATTGAAGAAAACTTAAGTTCAGGAAAATTAAAAGCTGTTGTCTCGACCTCATCTTTAGATTTAGGAATCGATTTTAAACCTGTTGATACGGTTATACAAATTGGTTCTGCAAAAGGTGTTGCAAGGTTTCTACAACGGGCGGGACGAAGTGGCCACTCCCCTTTTGAGACTTCCAAAATTTTCTGTGTTCCTACGCATTCTTTAGAGCTGATTGAAGTAGCAGCTTTAAAAGAAGCCGTAAAACAAAAAGTAATAGAACCACGCGAGCCGCAGGTTTTATGCTTTGATGTATTGGTGCAATTTCTGATGACTTTAGCGGTCGGTGACGGTTTTTTTCCTAATGAAATTTACGAAAGAATTAAAAAAATATATACGTTTCAGGAAATCAGAGATGAAGAATGGAAGGAGATCGTTGACTTTCTGACAATCGGTGGAAGTGCGTTGAAAAACTACGAAGAATATCACAAAGTTGTCATAATGGAAGACGGTTTACACAAAGTCACTTCAAGAAAAATCGCAATGCTTCACCGAATGAATATGGGAGCGATTGTAAGCGATGCAATGTTGAAGGTGAAATTTATTTCCGGCGGATATATAGGAATGGTTGGGGAATATTTTATTTCGAGACTGAAAAAAGAAGAGAAATTTATTCTTGCCGGTCGTGTTTTGGAAGTGGCAATGATAAAGGATATGACGGTTTTTGTACGTGCATCTAAAGGAAAAGCGATGGCGCCAAGTTATCTGGGCGGAAGGTTACCTTTAAGTTCAAATTTGGGGCATTTTTTACGAGAAAAATTATCAGGAGCATTAAACCCGAAAGCATCTGAAAAGGAACTGAAATTCTTACATCCCTTATTAATCAACCAGGAAGAGCGCTCACACATTCCGAAGGAGGATGAATTTTTGGTTGAATTAATTAAAAACCGTGAAGGCTATCATCTTTTTATGTATCCTTTTGAGGGCCGATTGGTACACGAAGTAATGGCTGCTTTGATTGCTTATCGAATTTCAAAATTGGCGCCTATTTCTTTTTCGATGGCGATGAACGATTATGGTTTTGAATTATTCAGCGATAAAGAAATACCGTTGAATGAAGATAATTTAGAGAAAATATTGACGAGAGAAAATCTGATGATTGATGTGATTTCCAGTATTAATTCTGCTGAAATGGCAAGACGGAAATTCAGGGATATTGCCGTAATTTCAGGAATGGTTGTACAGAATTTCCCCGGACAACAACGGTCAAATAAAGCATTGCAAAGTTCTGCAGGTTTGATTTTTAAAGTATTGGAAGATTACGATCCCAATCATTTTCTAGTGAGACAGGCATATACAGAAGTTTTCAATATGCAATTGCAGGAGCAGCGCTTGGTAGAAGCTTTTAAACGAATTGAAAAATCAAAGCTTATTTTAAAATATTCAAATAAATTTACGCCTTTGAGTTTCCCGATAAAAGTTGACAGCTTACGACAAACATTAACGAGTGAAAATCTGGATGCGAGGATTCAGAAATTGATTAAACAATCGGGAAGAAATATAAAATGAATCGTCAATAAGTCAATTGAAAATTATTAAAACTTTTTGTCATTCTGAACGGAACTAAAGTGCAGTGGAGAATCTATTCTTTATAAAAACATCTTAGTCTGATATTGACAAGCAAAATATTAAAATGAAAATAGTAACTAAGAATATCAATATTAACAACGAAACTCTTACTTTAACCAATCAGCGTGCACTATTCTGGAAAAAAGAAAAAGCATTGATTTTTTCGGATTTACACATCGGTAAAACGGCACATTTTCGTAAAAACGGAATTGCTCTGGCGAGTCATATTATGAAAAATGATCTTGAAAGGCTTTCGGTTTTAATAGAATATTTCCAGCCTGAAAAATTTATTATCGTCGGCGACTTGCTTCATGCCGGAAACAATTCTGATGTAGACGAATTTTGCATTTGGAAAAATCAATATTCAGACATTAAATTCTGTTTGGTAGAAGGTAATCATGATAAGATTTCAAAAACTTTAGAGAAGAAATTATGTTTAGATTCACGATCTGATTCTCTGGAAATTGATGGTATTTCTTTTGTGCATGATTTCGATAAAAATATAGAAAAGTTTCAGATTACTGGACACATTCACCCAGGTTTTGTGATTAATTCTTTGGTTAAAAAAATAAAGCTTCCGTGTTTTGTGCTCACTGAAAACCAACTATTGCTTCCGGCCTTCAGCGAATTTACCGGTTTGGATACAAAAAATCTCCCTCAAAAAGGAAGATTCTATGTTTTTACAGATGCCGAAATCTATGAGATCTGATTTTTAAAGCTGATCAAACCATTTATAAATATCGGTGTCTGAAGAAATTTTAAGTTTTTTTCGTAATCGGTTTTTTCTATTCTGAATTGCCTTTGGTGTTACAAATGTGTAAGTTGCAATTTCTTTTGTACTCAATCTCAACTTGAGATAGATACAAAAAATAATTTCAGAATTTTGCAAATTTCCATTAATTAAGGCAAGGTGCTCAAAAAATTCGGGATATGCAGATTTAAATTTACTTAAAAGACGCGGTGAATTTTGTTTAGCAAGCCTGATTATTTCTTCGTCAGCCAAAATTTTTGCGGTGTGTTCTGCGTTAAAGTCTTGCGTGTTGTCTCTATTATTATTCATTATGGGCAGAATTTTTCTCTATCATAATCAAAGATGTAATCCTCAATATGATTAACGTTCTTATTATCAGTTTTTTTATTAATGCGGTTTAAAGCGCAAAATTTAGCCTCAATAATATTTTATTTATTATCAAATGACACATTAAATTTCGCCAAACCTTTCTCTCGTTAAGTTCTTGATTCAAATGTATCGGAATTTTCATATTTCTTTTTATGATTCTAATCAACAAATAAAGATTATATTTTTTTTGATTTATTAATTCAAACTGAGCAATAATATTTTATTAAAAATTTATTTTCTGCAAAAATTTTGGTATTTAATCAGTAATGTGGTATCTGTGTGGTAGCGAATTAATTCACTTTTGCATAAAATTATTCTTTCTTTACAGGTCTAAAAATCCGAGCATTGTTATGTTTGGTAGCATAAACAGGTGGTTTTTAGTTTCAATTAATCCCTATAATATGATAAATGAAGATATTTTATTTTCTTTTGGAGCAGATTTAAGAACTTATGACCCTGATGATTTTATATTTTCTGAAGGTGAAGTTCCCAGCTTTTTTTTCCTGATCTCAAGTGGAAAAGTAAAATTAAATAATTATAATGAAGGAGGTAAAGAATTTATTCAAGG
The DNA here is from genome assembly GCF_003815915.1 of Chryseobacterium indoltheticum. Classification (NCBI taxonomy): domain Bacteria; kingdom Pseudomonadati; phylum Bacteroidota; class Flavobacteriia; order Flavobacteriales; family Weeksellaceae; genus Chryseobacterium; species Chryseobacterium indoltheticum. The sequence goes on along the minus strand of NZ_CP033929.1, from coordinate 2,670,631 downwards.
AATATTCTCAAGCGGCAATGGTGTCGGTATATCGTCACTTTTTACAGAAAAATCGTATCCTGTAAATGCCGTTGCAGTAGAAGAATCTGAAATTATAAGATTACCAAAAGCACAATATTTACAGCTTTTGCAGGAAAACCCTGACAATTATTTCACAACGATACAGAGTCTTTCTGAGCATATGCATTACAAGTTTTTGATGGCAGAAAGCATTGCATTTCAAAATCCTGCTCAAAAACTTTTAACGTTGATGAATTATCTTAAAGATCATCACCATGATCAGTCAAAATACGCGTTGCAAATTCTTTTAACCAGACAGCAACTCGCTTCTCTTACCGGATTGAGTGTAGAAACTGTCATCCGGGTTATAAAAAATATGGAGAAAGAAGGAATTTTAAAAATCAAAAACAGAAAGATTTTTTATTAACTTCTAGTTGATATATTAAATCAGATGAAATAATTTTTATTTTAGTATCAAAAGCTTATTGATCTCACTTTTGAAACATCCCAAAATAAATTCTGTATAATATTGCTGTGCTCCCAATGCCTGTGTTTTAGGATGAAGTTCAAGTTTTCTGGATAAAATTACTTCACCTTTGTAGGCAAAAGAATAATATGAAAATATTTTGTACGTAGAGCTCCTGATCGGGTTGGCATAGCCCGTAACAGCAATAGACCAGTCGGTGTCGAATAATTTGGCTACGCTGAGTGCCATTGTTTCAGCAATTTGCTCAGAAACGCAGTCACATGCATTACCTTCATCATAATCTACGTTTAAAATTTTTACTTTTTGTTCTAATGCATATGCGGTAATTCCCCCTTTGTAGAACATTGCAGCATTTGGCATTTGTGAAAAAGCAAGCTGAAAAAGGCCTGAAGTTACACTTTCAGCGATAGAAATGGTTTCATTAGTTGTAATTAATGCTTCGCTGATATAATTGAGTAAGTTTTGTTGAAATTCCATAAGATTTGTTTTTAATGAGGTTGTGATTTGTATTTTCTCGATACATCATTTTTGATCTAATAAAAAGCATCAGCTATTTTATATGCGTTGATAATATCCTGACCGTCGAATTTTGCATCACTCCTCCAACTTTTACAAAGAATATAATGGAGAAGAGATTACTGATAAAGACATACTTTACAGTTTAAATCTGAGATATACAACTGCAAATTTCAAAATCTTATTGGGTAAAATAGAATGATTGTGTTTTCATATCGATATATTTATTTAGGTGATTGGTGGTGTTTTCTTTTATACTAATTATTAAAAGTAAAAGAGGTCAAATATACTCTGTAACAGATTTTTTAATTTATGATTTCAGTCATATTTTAGTAGTATATCTTACGATCTTTAATTTTTACCAGATTTTCATTTTCCATTTTCTTAATGGTTCTGATGATTGTTTCTACACGTAAACCTGTAAGATCAGCAATTTGTTGCCTTGTAAGCTTTACATTAAAAGAATGTTGATCTTCACAATCGGTATAACTTCTAAGATAATTGAAGAGACCAAGAATTCTTGCAGATGGATGCTGTGAGACCATATCATGTATCATTTTCATTTTGAAATAAAGACGATGTGATAAGCAGGCATTTATTTCCAGAGAAACATGAGGATTTTCTTTGACAAGATTGATGAAATTTTTTCTGGGCAACATTATTACTGTCGTAGGAACAAGAGCATATGCGTTTACAGAATATTTTTTTTCAATAAAAAGATGAGCATCTCCGAAGCTTTGTCCTTTTTCTAAAATATTATGTATAAACTCCTTCCCTTCTTCATTAAAATTATTCACTTTCACAGCACCTTCTATAATCTGGTAATAAAAAGCCGGAGACTCTCCTTCTCTAAAAATAAGTTCTCTTTTTTTGTAAGTTTTAATTTCCGCACTGTACGATTTTAGCAATTGCTCATCGATCTTCATGCAACTTATTGTTTTCATGGTATAAAAAATTTTCTTTAATACAGTAATTACCATTTATTTCTCATTGCATAGGCTGAATAACGAATGTTTTTTGGCGTCTAAAAATTCTTCAGATAATCTTTAAGAATTGCAAGTTTTTACTGTCACATTTGGTGAACACATTTTATGCCATTATTTGTTTAAAACGCTGTTTTTGAGAGCCACTTATTCATTTCAAAACATAATTTTGGATTTTGCTGTATCAAATTAAAAAATAAAGTCTTTTTCAGGATTAAAACTTCACACATAGTAATCGCAATTGCATTCATAGAATATTTGTGATCTATAAAAAGCAGTGATTCACCAAAGCATTCTCCGTCTTTCAAAAAATCTGAATATATTCTCTGCCCGACTCGTCATAATTATTCATTTTTACACTTCCCGAAACAATCTGAAAGTAATATTGAGCAGAATCTCCTTTTGTGAAAATCTTTTCCTTGGGTTGATACTTTTTAATGATTGCTCCTGCAGATTTCAGGATTTGTTGATGTATTACCATAGCTTCTTACTGTGTGATGATGACTTGTGATGGTAATCTTCACAAAAGATATGAGTAAATATTAGAAGGTGACAAAGTTTAAACGAATAAGTAGTTTACGTCTAAAATAATATCAATAATTAAATATTTTACTGAATTAAGTATTTAGTATTGTAAATAGCAAAATCTTTCACAATTGTACGATGTGAATGATGATAGTTTAAGGCAATTTTTAAAAAGCATAATCTATCATTTAACTAAAATCAAATGTACAACAAAAGTAATTGTGTTTTTATGATTTCGATCACAAATTTCTTTCACGGTTGTCAGATTTATATTTATAATGTATGTTTTTAACCTCTTTTTACGAAAAATTAATTATTTTTAAATGATTTTAGATTTTTGGTTAGATTTTTGAAGCGACCAATAATCATAGAATTTCTTATTCTAAAGATAACACCACAACCATAAATTATTTTATTATGTCAACAGAAAATTTAAGCCAAGCAGAAGCGGCAAAAAAAATTAAAGAACTTTCAGAAAAAGCTAAAATCTGTATGTTTTGCACAAATCTGGAAAGTTTACCAATCAATACTCGCCCGATGAGCCTTCAGGAAACAGACGAAAGCGGAAATCTTTGGTTTATCAGCAGTGACACCAGCAACAAAAATTTTGAAATAAAAGACGACAAAAGAGTGCAGCTTTTATTTATGAACAATTCAGATTCAGAATATCTTTCTGTATTTGGCGAAGCTGCGATCTACAAAGACAGATCAACCATTGAAGACAAATGGTCTGCAATGGCAAATGCATGGTTTGACGGAAAAGATGACCCGAATGTTTCGATCATCCGTGTAACGCCTACAGATACATACTATTGGGATACCAAAGCTGGCAAATTGGTAAGTCTTATTACCTTTGTAGCTGCTGCGGTTACAGGAAATAAAACCGACAATTCTGACGGTGTAGAAGGTAAAGCTTCAGTTTAAATTTAGACCATTTTCTTACTTTAAAACTATAAGACCATGATATTTGAAGATGACCCGCACGCTGTTGTTCACGAAACGAATAACAAACCATTGAGCAATTTTGCAATGATTACTCAGGTAATTCAATTCAGTGGAGATAAATCTTTTATATTGAATTCTCTTCAGAAAATCAAGAACAGCACTATTTGCGAAATAAAAAGGAAAGTGATAGAAAAGTTTATTCATGAATATACTTTAAACTTTACGGGATATGTGGAAAACGACATCTATCAGCTTCAGACCGACGGTTATCAGTTGTCACCTTCTTATGCGAAACAGTCTTATGAAAAAGTTTTGAGAGAACAGGAATATCTTAACAGAATAATCACCACACTAAACAATGATTAATTGTTTGGTGCGGTGATTTTAATTTATTTTAAAACGACGATTATTTATCGGTAACAAAATTCTTTTTTGCCAGCTCTTTTCTTACGCGGCTTAAACTTTCAGGAGTTATTCCGAGATATGAAGCGATCATCCATTGCGGAACTCTAAGTAAAAGATCAGGATACATTTTAATAAACTTTAGATAACGCTCTTCTGCCGTTTCTCCCAATAAAGAGTTAATTCTATCCTGCAGACTTTTTACATGTTTCTGGATAATCAGATCATTTTTTTCGATCGTATTGGGAAATTCTTCAATAAGTTTACTAAAAAAATCCGGTTGCAAAAATAACACTTCAGAATCCTCAACAGCTTCAATGTAGTATCGGGATTTTTCATTAAAATAAAGACTGCTGCGATCGCCAATCAGCCAATTTTCAGGAGCAAATTGTATCACATGCTCTTTCCCGTTTTTATCAATAGAATACATTCTGAGAAGCCCTTTTTCGACAAAAAAAGTATTTCTGCAAACTTCGCCTTCCTGTAAAAGCATTTCGTGCTTTCCTACTTTTTTCAATTCATACTGAATACTGCATAAATTTACTTTTTCGGCAGGAACTTCAAAAACCTTTGCCAGATAATTATTTATATTACTCATACAATCTGGCTTAAAGAAATATCCTGATGGGATGCGTTATTGATCGCTTTGCCATTTTCTAGAACAATCAGCTGCGGGCTTTCGTGACGAATCGCAAAATCTTCAGCAATTTTGTTTGAAATAGGTCTGAATGCCAAAAGATCCAGAAAATAAAAACTTACATTTTGATTATCTGAATTTTCTATCTCTTTCTCAAAATTTTTCAAAACCGTTTTACTAATAAAGCAACTTGTAGAATGTTTGAAGATTGCTACTCTATTTTCATAAGATTGCTTAACAGCATTTTCCAGATCTTCTTCAGATCTTATCGTTTTCCAGAAAGATTTTGTCTCTCCCGGCTCCTGTTTTCCGCCAAATATTTTATCTAAGAAACTCATACATTAAATTGTTTTAAATGGTGATCGAGATGCTTATACTCCATAAATCCCCAATCTTTTTCTTTCATTTCACCAAAAAGCTCATGGAAGCTCGGTAAAAGATTGTTTTTGTAAGCAAAATAATACTCGTCTAGCCTTTGTAAAAGATTATTTTTTGCTTCTCCGAAGTTACACTCAAAATTAACGATTACTTTTTTAAAAGTAGGCATATTTCGGGGAATTCCGTTATTGAAAATTCGCATTTCTATTTTTGTGAAATTTCCTATTGATTTGAAAAAGAAATTAATCTTTGGAAGAGTAAGTTTCTTTAATGCAATCTGTAAAATCAAATCACAATGAACGAGCATTTGCGAAATATTCATACTTCCCCATTTTCTTTCAGAATTTTCTGAGAGCTGAGCAATTCTATGCTTTATTTCGTTAAAATCATTTTCGTTATGAAGACTTTTCACTGCCAATTTTTCTCTTTCTTCAGATTTTCAATATGGGCAAAATGGTGGTTACAATGCCAGACATAATGCGCAAGATAAACCCGAAGGTCTTGGTTTTCGTTGTGTTCGGGATGATGAAAAGTTCTTTCAAACTGTTTATTGGTCATTGATTTTAAAAGAGCCGTCCAACGTTGATGCGTTCCTTTTATCATTCTCATTGCAGGCTTTACAGGCATATCAACACTGTCTCGAAGTTCTGCCCATTTGGCTTCGTCATACGGCTTTATCGTGGGATTGTCTTCGGTAAGTGCAAGCTTTAGACGAATGAGACTGTTCATATGACTGTCTGCAATGTGATTTACAAGTTGTCTTACCGTCCAGCCACCTTCCCTGTATTGTGTATCTAATTGTTCATCGCTAAAATCCGCAATTAGATTTTTTAATTTATCAGGAAAATCTTTAATGACTTTAATGTATTCGTTGAGTTTGATGTCGCATATATTTTCAGGAATTTCAAAGCGACCGATTGGAAATTTTTTATGTTCTAAACTGTCCATTTTTAATGATAAATATATAATTCTTGTAAAAATATTTACTATGATGTTTATTACTGAAAGTTTGAAATTGAGCTGCTTATTACAAATTAAAAATAATTAAATCAGCATCATTAAAAAAAATATTTTAAATATTAATAGCCATGTAAATTAATATCCTCTGTTCTTTGCAAAGTCACTTTCTTACCCATTTTCTTTTGAATGACTCTGAAATGCTGCAATTCATCATCTGTTAAAATCGAAATGGCAGTTCCTTTTTCGCCGGCACGGCCTGTTCTACCAATTCTGTGAATGTAATCTAAAGGCGATCGAGGTAATTCATAATTGATAACACAAGGCAGAGATTCGATGTGAATACCACGACCAATTAAGTCAGTTGCGACCAAAATCTGAGCTCCGTTCACTTTAAATTCTTCCAGATTATTTCTACGTGCCCCTTGCGATTTTTGACTGTGAATCGCAACAGCTTTTATTTTATTTTTCTTCAGTTTTTCAACTAAATTATCTGCCGATCTTGTAGACGAAACAAATATTAAAGCTTTTTCAACCTTTTTTTCTTTAATTAAATAGCGTAAAAAAGGGCCTTTATTTTCCGGAGAAACATGATAAGCCAACTGCTCGATATTATCAATTTCCACTTCCTCTTTTTTGATTTCTATCATCACAGGATTGATGGATAAACGCTCTTTTATTTCAGAAACTTTATCATTTAAAGTAGCAGAAAATAAGGTAGTCTGTTTCGCCACCGGCATCATGGTAAAAAGTTTATTCATCTCTTCACCAAAACCTAATTGAAACATTTTATCTGCTTCATCTACCACCAAATGCTGAATGCCGGATATGCTCAGTGCATTATGATCAATAAGATCTAATAAACGTCCAGGTGTTGCGATAAGAATTTCTACACCATACATCCCCTTCATCTGCGGGTTGATAGAAACACCACCATAAACAGCCATTGTACGAATCTCACGTTTTAGATTATCTTTAAAAGCCTGAAAAACCTCATCAATCTGAATGGCCAGTTCACGGGTAGGAACCAAGATCAGCACCTGTATATTACGGTCTTTTTTACTTTCTGCGTTTTGTAATTTTTCTAATATCGGCATTACAAAACAAGCGGTTTTTCCGGAGCCTGTTTGTGCAATTCCCATCAAATCTTTACCCTCCAAAATAACAGGTACAGCCTGTTCCTGAATTGGAAACGGCTTTAGATAACCTAGTTTTTTAACAGAATGAATAATATTGTGTGATAATCCTAGCGATTCGAATGACATAAAACTATATATTTAGTGCAAAGATAAACTATTAAGACACTATTGATGTTGAATCTATCTTCTGATGATCATTTTTATTATAAAATGCCGTTTTGTCAGATATTCCTGTTTTGGATTTATATTTGACATTTAGTTTTTGTAAATTTATCAGAATACAAAAAAAATACATGAATCGCTATAAATAGGCACTTTACGGAACTATTATAAAAGAGGTTCTCTATTAAATTAAAAAATATAAACTAGATATGAAAAAGGCATTAATAATAGTAGATGTACAGAATGATTTTTGTGAAGGCGGAGCACTGGCTGTTCCCGGAGCAAATGAGATCATTCCCTATATCAATCTTCTAATGGAAGAAAACCAATACGACCAAATAATTCTTACTCAGGACTGGCATCCTGCCAATCACAAAAGTTTTGCAAGCAACAACAACAGAAAAGTTGGCGAAAGCATTATACTAAATGGTGTTCCGCAGTTTATGTGGCCAGATCACTGTGTAGAAGGAACTTTCGGTGCAGAATTTCATAAAGATTTAAACAGAGAAAAAGTAACTCACATTATTCAGAAAGGTAAAAATACTGAGATTGATGCTTACAGCGGTTTTCAGGATAACAATCATTTTATGAAAACCGGATTGGATGATTTTTTAAAATATCACGAAATTCAATTGGTTGAAATCGTAGGTTTAGCAATGGATTACTGCGTGAAATTCACCTGTACAGATGCCGTTGCCAACGGATATATAACTTGCCTTCACTTCAACGGAACCCGTGCTGTTAATGTAAAACCAGATAACGGTAAAGATGCAATTTTTGAAATGTTGCAGAAAGGAGTTACTGTTTTAGGATAATATTTTATAATTCTTAAAAGAGAAGTCCATATAAAAAGTAACCTGTTGATCGTACAACAGGTTACTTTTTTTAGAATTATTTCAACAAATCTAATTCTAACAAATTATTATTCTTTGCATTATTTGCTTTAGCATCTCTTTCACGGTCTCGTAACATTTTTTCGATATCCAATGGCTTTCCATTTTCATCCATCATCATCACTTTAGTGTTTCCGGACATCATTTGGCGCATACCTTTTGTAGGGTTATTTCTAAAATCTATAACTTGTTTTTTGTATTTTTCCTGATCAATAGCAATGATACTGCCGAAAGTTTTTTTCTCACTGTCACTCACCCATTCCTGATCAGAAGTAAGTTTTTTAATCTCTTTTAAAACAAAAGAGTGTGATTTTGTCTTATCTTCAATTTTGACAATTAATCCTGGTAAACCATGAAACTTGTATGGACCATCTTGTATGGGAATGTCTGAAACAAACCATGCTGTCCAGATTCTGCCGGCAAAATTGAGGGAAGCTTTTTGAGTATCAAATTCGCCAATTTTTTCTTTCTGCGGTAAAATTTTCCAATCCATTTTTCTGTTGTCAGAAACCTTGTATTTATTCATGTCGAGATTGTTGAAAAAATCTATTTTGAAATCGGGATAAGATTTTTCTACGACGTAAGGCACCAAACCATAATCAATACCCGTAAAGTCTCTGGTTCTTTTTTTCACTCGATCCTGATGAATTGAATCAGCAATATTATTCTTTTGACTATAAAATTTTGAGCCTTTTTTAGCTATATCAAGATACATGAGCTCAGAATTAACATCATCAATTTTAGTGGAATCTGTTATAAATTTATACTCATATGCAAAACGTTGATTCTGAGCCAAAAGTGTAATATTTAAAAAGCAAAAGACTCCAATAATAATTCTCTTCATTTAGATATTTTTTTACTAAAGTAGAATTTTATTTTTGACCAACAAAGTTTTTAAACTTAGAAATAATTAAAAAAATTAGGAGAAATTTTTTAATAATAATCTAAAAACAAAAAAACCTCTCGAAATGAGAGGTTTTAATAATTTATATTTTAAAAAGTTACAGTAACAAAGTTAAAGGACTTTCTAAATATGTTTTAAGTGTCTGCAGGAATTGAGCTCCCGTTGCTCCATCTACAACTCTGTGATCACATGCTAACGAAAGCTTCATGATATTTCCGACAACGATCTGACCGTTCTTTACGATTGGTTTTTCGATAATTGCACCTACTGAAAGAATTGCAGCATTTGGTTGGTTAATGATACTTGTGAAAGTTTCAATTCCGAACATACCCAAGTTTGAGATCGAGAAAGTAGAACCTTCCATTTCATTTGCTTTAAGACCTTTAGATTTTGCTCTTCCGGCCATATCTTTTACAGCAGCAGAAATCTGAGTATAATTCATCTGATCTGTATTCTTCAGAACCGGAACTACCAATCCGTCAGGAATTGCAACTGCTACTCCAACGTTGATATTACCTCTGTGAATCACCTTATCACCTGCCCAGCTAGAATTTACCTGCGGATGTTTTCTTAAAGCAACTGCTGTCGCCTTAATGATCATATCATTGAAAGAAATTTTAGTATCAGGTAAAGAATTGATTTCTTTTCTTGCTTCAATCGCTTTATCCATGTTGATTTCAACCATCAGATAATAATGCGGCGCAGAGAATTTACTTTCAGAAAGACGTTTTGCAATAATATTTCTTACCTGAGAGTTTGGCGTTTCTGTATCTTCTCCCTGTACAAAGCTTAAAGCAACCTGAGCTGCTGCAGTGTTTTGTGCCGGAGCAGCAGATTCTGCCTTTTGAGATGGCTGATAATTTTCAATATCTTTTTTAACGATTCTACCGTTTTCTCCAGAACCTTGTACGCTGTTGATATCAACACCTTTTTCCTGAGCCATTTTTTTAGCTAAAGGAGAAATTGCAACTCTGTCTGAAGATGAGTTTTCAGTTGATGCAACCGATTTCTCTTCTGTTTTCGCTTCAGATTTTTGTTCAGCTGGCTTATCTGCTGATTTTGTAGCTGGCTGTGCAGCACCAACATTAGAAACATCAGTTCCTTCAGGTCCGATGATCGCTAAAACGGTATCAACCGGAGCAGCACCACCTTCTTCAACACCTTGCTTTAGAAGAATACCATTAAATTCAGATTCAAAATCCTGAACAGCTTTATCGGTTTCTATCTCAGCAAGAAGATCTCCTTCTTTTACGGTGTCACCTACATTTTTATGCCATTTTGCTACTTTACCTTCTGTCATTGTATCAGAAAGTCTTGGCATCGTAATTACTTCTACTCCTGCAGGAACTTCTACCGAAGTTTGCTCAACGCTTGTAGTTTCGTTTTCAGTTTTAGATTCTTCTTCAGATTTTTTTTCTTCAGAAGCTCCTTCAGCTGCCGGAGCACTTCCTCCTTTCAGAGAAGAAATATCTTCGCCTTCTTTACCGATAATTGCCAATATAGAATCTACTGCAGCACCAGAACCTTCTTCAACACCAACGTATAAAAGAGTTCCTTCAATTTCAGATTCAAAATCCTGTACTGCTTTATCAGTTTCGATTTCGGCTAAAATATCTCCTTCTTTTACCTTATCTCCTACTTTTTTATGCCATTTAGCCACTTTTCCTTCCGTCATTGTATCGGAAAGACGTGGCATTGTAATCACTTCTGCCATAATTTATATTGATTTGAGATTCGAGATTCGAGATTTGAGATTAGGGAAACTCAAATACGAATATCAAATTAATTATTATTATTTTTTTAATTTTCTAATTTATCTAAAAATGGGTAGTTTTCTTGAGCATAAACATACTCATAAACTTTTTCTGCGTCAGGATACGGAGAGTTTTCCATAAACTCGATACATTCTTCTACGAAATCTCTAGATTTGTTATCCATAGCTTCCAATTCTTCCTCGGTTGCCCAGCTGTTTGCTAAGATTCTCTCCTTGATCAATTCAATCGGGTCGTCTTTCTTATGAATAGCAACTTCGTCTTTAGATCTGTATGGTTCAGCATCAGACATTGAGTGTCCTCTGAAACGGTAAGTTCTAGCTTCAATAAAAGTAGGCCCATCACCTCTTCTTGCTCTTTCAATAGCCTCGTAAGCAGCTTCAGCCACTTTCTCAGGATCCATTGCATCTACAGCAAGACATGGCATTTCGTATCCTAAACCTAATTTATAGATATCTTCATGGTTAGCTGTTCTTTTTACAGAAGTTCCCATTGCATACTGATTGTTCTCAACGACAAATACTACAGGAAGTTTCCAGTTCATTGCCATGTTGAAAGTTTCGTGAAGAGATCCTTGTCTTGCAGCACCGTCTCCGAAGAAACAAATGTTTACAGCTTTTCTGTCAAAAAATTTATCTGCAAAAGCAATACCTGCTCCCAAAGGAATCTGACCTCCTACAATACCGTGTCCCCCATAAAATCTGTGTTCTTTACTGAAAATGTGCATAGATCCACCCATACCACCTGAAGTACCTGTAGCTTTACCACAAAGCTCTGCCATGATTCTCTTAGGGTCTACTCCCATTGCCATCGGATGAATGTGACATCTGTAAGCAGTGATCATACTGTCTTTGGTTAAATCCATTGCATGCGTAAAACCTGCAGGAATAGCTTCCTGACCGTTGTACAAATGTAAAAAACCTCTGATTTTTTGTTTTAGATAAAGAGAACGGCATTTGTCTTCAAACCTTCTCCACATTGTCATATCTTCATACCACTTCAGGTATATCTCTTTAGAAAATTCTTTCATGTGCTAGCCTTTGCTTATTTATTATGAAATAGTTGAGCAAAAATATAAAAAAAACTTTGTTTTTTATTACATGCACAGCAATTGTTTTTTACTTATAATGTTATATTTACATTTCAAACTTAATTATGCAAGAAAAAAAGACCTCTTTATTACACATTATTTCAAGAATTATCTCAGACTTTTTCAATCCTTTAGTTTCTTTGGTTATTTATTTTGTGTATTTCAGCATTCAGAATTATACTTTTAAAGAGGCCTTCACACACTTTTTGCCCATTTTACTTATTACCATTCTTCCGGTAATTATCTGGATTGTCTGGAATGTAAAAACAGGGCGATACACGAATATGGATGTGTCAAACAGGGTTCAAAGAAAAACACTGTATATCTTCATCGCGGTGTGTATTGTTTCTTATTTAACATTCAACTATATTAAAAATGGATTCATCGACTTTGTGATGTTGTTTATTTTAATTCTCCTTTTCGCTTTACAATTCAGTAATTTATATATTAAAAGCTCGATGCATACAGCATTCAATGTTTTGGTCTCTGCCCTATTCTTTGCTTTTGATGTGAAAATCGGTTTTGCATGGCTTGGGATTGCTATTTTGGTGGGAATTACAAGAATTATTCTGAAAAGACATACCGTAAAAGAAGTATTTATGGGTGCAGGCATCGCGGTTTTGGTTTCTTTTATTTATCTTTATTGCAACAATAAGTATCAGCGCAATGATTTACCAACGGAAGTGATTCCGGTGGAAACTACAATTAAGTAACATTATTGTGTAAATAGTAAGCTTATTACTTTTTAAAATTTAAATTCAAATATGAAAATAAATCATCTTACCTCTGCTGAAGAAAATCTAATGAAGTTATTCTGGAAACTCCAAAGCTTTTATCTAAAGGAAGTTATGGAGCATCACCCGGAACCAAAACCTCATCAGAATACGGTCTCAACTTACCTGAAGATACTTGTTGAAAAAGGATATTTGTCTACCGAAAAAGAAGGCCGAATTTTCAGATACTCTGTAATTGTCCCCCTTGAAGATTATAAAAAGTTTTTGCTTAAAGAACTTTCACTTAATTTCTTTAACAATTCGGGAAAAGAAATTTTGGAATTCTTATTTAATGAAAATCTGATTTCACAAAATGATCTTAAAACTTATTTTGACCTTAAGATTGAAATGAAACCTGTAAAAATAAAGCAACCTAAATTGGAGTATGCTGAAGAAATCCTAAACCCTAAAAAAGACAAGAAAGGAAAGGATAAGAAAAAGAAGAAAAAGAAGAATGAAAATTAGTGGATAGTTGTTGGTTTTTAGTTAATTGATGTAACAACAAAACTGAAAAATAACTTTAAACTAATTCTTTAAAAATAAAGACATAAAAAAAGCGGCTTAAAAGCCGCTTCAATTTTTTACCAACGACTTCCGCCGCCTCCGTTACCTCCACGGTTGTTGTTGCTTCCGTAACCACCTCCAGAGTTACCTCCTCCACGGTTGTTACCATAACTTCCACCACCGCTTCTGTTATTATCAAAACTTCTTCTTGGTTTTTCTTCTCTTGGCTTAGCCTCAGATACGTTAAGAATTTTTCCGTTAAATTCTTTCTGGTTAAGAGCTTCAATAGCTTGACCTCCTTCTTCGTCCCCCATTTCGATAAAACCGAAACCTCTAGAACGACCAGTTTCTCTGTCTGTTACAATTTTAGCTGATGATACATCGCCAAATTCTGCGAATAAATCGTGCAACTCATATTCTTTAGTTGCGTAATTGATGTTTGAAACAAAAATGTTCATTTTAAAAAAAAATTAAAAATTAATATATAAGATTGGTATATAAATAGAAAAGCAACATAATAATGAACATGATATTGATTCCAAATATAAACAGGTGCAAGATACAATTAAAAACTACAAATCAAAACTTTTTAATAGATTAATTCACTTGTAACATAAACTTGTAATAATATCGCAAATAACTCATGAATTTTTCATTAAATAATCTTTTGAAAAACTTATTTTTAAAACTAAATTTGTACTGAAAACAATCATAAAAAATGAATTACCATACCAGAAAATGGGTAAAACCGGAAGATCTTAATCCCAATCAATCACTATTCGGAGGAAAACTTTTGCAATGGATTGATGAGGAAGCTGCATTATACGCAGTCATTCAGCTAGAAAACAAAAAAGTAGTCACTAAGTTTATTTCAGAAATAAATTTTGTAAGCTCAGCAAAACAGGGCGACATTATCGAAATCGGAATCGAAGTTTTATCTTTTGGATCTACTTCTCTCACGCTGAAATGTGATGTGAGAAACAAAATGACCCATCAAACCATCATTACTGTTGATAAGATTGTAATGGTAAACCTTGATGAAAACGGAAATCCTGCAGCACACGGAAAAACAAAAGTAGAGTTTGTAAAAGACAGATTGAGCAATTTGCTATGAAAATTTTCATAAAAAATATGGTTTGTGGAAGGTGTATTGCAGCTGTTTCAACCATTTTTGAAGAATTTAATATAAAAATCACTCAAATCGCTTTAGGTGAGGTAGAAACTGAGGCTGAAATTTCAAAAACAGACATTCAGCTCATTGAAAATCGTTTAAAAGAAACCGGTTTTGAAAGAATAAAAGATGCGACTCATCAATTGGTTGATAAAATTAAAAATCTTATCATTATTAAAATTGGAAAGCTTGATATTGATGAAAACTTTTTACTGTCAAAATTTTTAAGTTCTGAGCTTCACAAAGATTACAGTTCACTATCAAAAACCTTTTCACAAAATGAAAATATCACAGTTGAGCAGTTTTTTATTCTTCAGAAAATTGAAAAAGTAAAAGAGCTGCTTCTTTATAATGAATTTACCTTAACTGAAATTGCCGGAAAACTGGGCTACAAAAGTGTGCAGCACTTATCATCACAATTCAGAAATAGTACAGGCTTCACGCCTACCGAATTTAAAAAACTTAAAGTTCACAACAGAAAATCCTTGGATAAAGTGTAATATTATTTTCGACTTTTCATTTTCAAAATCTTAACCGCCAAATTTTATAACAATTATCCTTAAATCTATAACAGCCTCTCTCTATATTTTTGGAAATTTGTAACATAAATTTAGAATTATGTACCAACAATATAAAGTTTTGGGGATGACCTGTTCGGGCTGCCAAAAAAAGATTTCAGAAAAACTGAATAGTTTAGACCATATTTCAGCAAAAGTAAATCTTGAAAACAGCTCTGTTGAAATCACTTCTGATAAAGAAATTAACCTGAATGATCTCAATAAAGCACTTTCAGAAATAGGAAATTACAAACTGGAAGATCCAAATAAGCCAGAAAATACTTTTGTAAAGCCTCAAGATCGTGTTTCTCCATCCTCAGTTTATCACTGCCCGATGGAATGCGAAGGTGATAAAGTATATTTTCAACAGGGAAAAAGATGTCCTGATTGCAATATGTATCTGGTTCCGATTGAGGAAAAATTAGCAAAAGATCCCAATCATAAACCGACCTATTCTTCAACTAATTTACCAGAAAGTTTCAAAGATAATATCGGAAATTATTATTGTCCGATGTTCTGTGAAGGTGATAAAACGTATGACGAAAAAACAGATTGCCCGGTTTGTCACATGCATCTCGAAGAAATTACAGAAGATTTGGTTGAAAATTCTGGCTCCCACTCCCATCAACACCACAATCATCAACATCACGAAACCCCAAAAGTTACGGATGATATGGCCGGAAGATATTATTGCCCGATGTTCTGCGAAGGCGATAAAACTTACGACAGTAATGTTGGCTGCCCTGTTTGCGGAATGGATCTGGTAAAATATCCCGAAAAAGGCGAAGAAGAAACTGATGATACCTATCTTATTTTAAAAAGAAAATTCATTATTTCTTTAGCTTTCACCATTCCTGTTTTTATTCTTTCAATGGGTGGAATGCTGATTGATTTTCCTTTCTCACATAATATACAGGCGATTTTTGAATTGATTTTGACACTTCCCGTATTATTTTATTCCGGATGGTTTTTGATGAAAAGAGGCTGGGTTTCATTTAAAACATGGAACCTGAATATGTTCAGTTTAATTGCTTTAGGTGTTGCTGCGGCATTTATTTTCAGCATCATTGCTTTAGCTTTTCCAGATCTGCTTCCACATGAAGTCCGTGGTCACAATCATGAAATTCCTTTATATTTTGAAGCGGTTTGCGTGATTATGACATTGGTTATTTTAGGTCAGCTGATGGAAGCTTTAGCTCACAAAAAAACAGGAAATGCCATCAAAGAACTGATGAATCTTTCACCTGATGAAGCCAATCTAATGGTTAATAATGAAGAAAAAAGAGTTCCGCTTTCGGAAGTGAAAATTGGAAATATACTGAAAGTAAAACCAGGCGAAAAAATTCCCGTTGACGGAAAAATAATCGAAGGGAATTCTGTAGTTGACGAAAGTATGATTACCGGGGAACCCATCCCTGTTGAGAAAAATATTGATGATCAGGTAACTTCAGGAACGATTAACGGAAATCAGGTTTTTCTGATGAAAGCCGAAAAAGTAGGCGATGAAACGTTGCTTTCGAAGATTATAAAAATGGTAAATGACGCAAGCAGAAGTCGTGCTCCAATCCAGAAGCTGACCGATAAAGTGGCTAAAGTTTTTGTCCCGACCGTTATTGTTGTTGCTGTCATTACTTTTATTTTATGGCAGGTTTTCGGCCCGGAAGGTCAGAAAACTTTATTTGCTTTTATCAATGCAGTTGCCGTTCTTATTGTCGCTTGTCCGTGTGCTTTAGGTTTGGCAACTCCAATGTCTCTGATGGTGGGAATTGGTAAAGGTGCCAAAAACGGAATCCTTATAAAAAATGCAGAAGCTCTTGAATTAATGCATAAAGTAAACGTTCTGATCACCGATAAAACAGGAACTTTAACCGAAGGTAAACCATCTTTAGAACATATCGAAACCGTTAATAATTCTTCTGAAAAGGAAATTTTAAAACTGGCTTATTCATTAAATCAAAATTCAGAACATCCTTTATCAAGTGCTGTGATCAAGAAAGCGAAAACTGATCATATTTCAGCCGAAAAAGTGGAAAAATTTGAAAATATTTCCGGTAAAGGCGTGAAAGGAATCATCAATGGTAAAACTGTTTATCTAGGAAACGAAAATCTTTTAGTTTCTAATGGAATACAAATTCCGCAAGATCTAAAATTAAAAGCGAAGGAAATTCAATCAAAGGCGCATACAATCTCTTTTATTGCTCAGGAAAATGAAGCTTTAGGGTTTATAAGTTTTAGCGATAAGATTAAAGAAAGCTCAAAAAAAGCTGTTCAGCATTTAATCAATGAAGGAATTGAAGTAATTATGATGACCGGTGATAATGAAAATACAGCAAAAGCTGTAGCAGATGAATTAGGAATTAAAAAATACAAGGCCAGCTGTCTTCCTGAAGATAAATTAAATGAAGTAAAAAAACTTCAGGAACAGGGAAAAATCGTTGCCATGACCGGAGACGGAATCAACGACTCCCCTGCTTTAGCGCAATCTAATGTCGGAATTGCCATGGGAACCGGAACCGATGTAGCTATAGAAACGGCAGAAATTACATTACTTAAAGGTGATATTTTAGGAATTGCCAAAGCAAAAATATTAAGCGAAAAACTATTGAGAAATATCAAAGAAAACTTGTTCTTTGCTTTTATTTATAATGTTTTGGGAATCCCTGTTGCAGCAGGATTGTTGTATCCATTTTTTGGAATTTTGTTATCACCAATGATTGCGGCAGCGGCAATGAGCCTTAGTTCTTTATCGGTAATTTTAAATTCGTTACGTCTTAATTCTGTGGATTTAAATATAACAGCTTCTCATTCTGATTAGAATGAGAAGTTGTTAATTTAGCTATTAAAATATTTTATATTATTTCTTTTTTCTTGTAAAAAAATAGATAAGCAATACGATAAACAAACCACCTACAATATAATATATCCAATTATTAATAGGAGTTTGAGGAGTTTTTGTATTTTGAGTATTTTTCTTTTTGGCTCCGATTTGATTTTCTACATTTATCGTAACCGATTTTTGTGAAGCTTTTAAATAATCATCATCAATTGGAATGGTAAACGGAAAGTTTGGTTGATATCTTTCGGGCTTTATACTCACCTGATCGTCTAAAGCAGTTTCGGAACCCACCAAAAGTCCTAAAGATACATTCATCGCATCATCAAGCAATGGTCTTCCGTTAAATTTATCTACTGTGTAAGATGCTTTAGTGCCCACTTCATAAGGAACTACGTCGGGATAAACGCGCTCTGTCAATTTTGCTACATAGGCTTTTGGATCTTTTTGAATTCCAGCAGTCGTAACATATTTAGTAAGATTATTGATAACATTTTGCTTTATTTCATCATCTTCCACCGCTCCTTGAGAACCGTATTTACTTCTCAATTTGTTGTCGTAGCCCATGTAAAAATGGGGAAATAATACATTGGCAATATGATTTACCTGATGCCAATGATTAGCATCTTCCTCAAAAGCAGTGGATGCATAATAAAATATATTATCTGATAAAAGCTCATTAGGAACCTCAAAAACTATAACCGAAGATTTTCCTATTCCAAAATAATTCCCTTTTTCTCCTACATCAAAGGCAGATAAGTCATATACGCCTTCGTCTAGTACTTTATGCTTGAAAAGCTCAGCTCCTACGGCATTTCCCTGAAAATTATCTTGAGTAGTTCCCGTCCAGATTTTAATACCGTTGTTGAGTTCCAAAATACGATTTACAGGACCTTGTGCTATAAGCGTACCGGTCTGACTTAATTCGTTTTCAGGATTTCCATCCCAATAAAATTGCACTTTATTGTCCTTAAAAGTAAAACTAAAAGTTTGTCCTTCAGTAAAAGCTTTATTATTGGCTACATGAAATTTATAAATTCCATTGGGAGAAAAATTAAAACTATCTTTTTTTGATTGTGGATTTGTATCCAAAAGGAAAACAGTTTTATTTGGTTGATTCGATTCGAATACAAATAAATCCGTTAAATCCATTTGAGGATATTGTTTCGCAAGATCAGTTTCAAAATGATGTCCCGAAGTCGAAATAACAAGAGCAACAGGCACAAATAATAAGAATAGACTTTTTTTCAAAATTTTCATATTTTATAATTTTAGTAATGTGCTATTTTAAAATATACTATAATGATGTATATTTATTTTATTATAATCTTTCAAAGAAAATAACTTTAAACGCTTTGTGTAAACAGTAAGTTTACGATTTAGAAATATTTAGTTCAGCGTAGTAAAAGGATCTAAATAAATTTTGTAGAGATGCTCCAATATAAAAGATTTGATTTTATTATTTTAAATATTTAATAAAGGAACCCAAATCTCTCTAAAGTACATTAATAGAAACAATTTTGAATTTTTGTATCATAAGTGTTTTTGTTTGACATTTCTAAATGTACGGATTATTTTATTGAATGTGTGACTATTTCAGGTAAATAACTGATTTTAAAGTAAAAAATAATTTATTTGAACATAAATAAATCAACAACTTAAAAACTCTAAGTAAACTATGAAAAAAGGAAATCTCTATATCGGCTGTTCAGGATTCTACAATAACGACTGGAAAGGTTCGCTATACCCGGAAGATGCCAAAAGTAAAGACTTTTTAGTTTTATATTCGAAGGAATTTAATGCTGTTGAGATTAATTCCACATTTTACAGAAAACCAACTGCAAAAACACTCCAAAAATGGTTTGACGAAACGCCTGATGATTTTCGATTTTTTATTAAAATTCCTAAAACGATCTCTCACGAAAAACGATTGAAAGATTGCAAAGAGGAAATTGCAGAATTCTGTTTGCATATTCAAAATAACTTAGGTAAAAAGTTATCAGGATTTCTGTATCAGTTTCCGCCATCGTTTAAAAATACAGAAGAGAATCTGGATTTAATTTTAAATAATGTAGATTTTAAGTATTTAAATGTTATTGAATTCCGTCATGACACTTGGTGGCGTGAAGAAATTTACAACATTTTAAGTTCAAAAAACATCATCTTTTCCGGAGTAAGTTTTCCTGGAAACCTTCCTGACAATTTCATCCTCAATCACCTTGAATTATTCTATTACCGACTTCACGGAAAACCGATACTCTATAAATCTGAATATTCGGAAGATGAAATAAAATCTTTAAGTGAAAACATCTTAAAATCAGGAAAAAAAGGTTTTGTATTTTTTAATAATACCTGGGGAAATGCAGCGATCAAAAATGCTATTGAGCTTAAAAAATATTTAGATAAATAATTTTAATTAAAAAATCCTTAAAAAGTGATATTTATAGTAAAATTGGCATTACCTTTGTTAACTAAAATTTGTAAAACTTAACATTTTTTAACAATTTAATTCCCATTAATCTTTATGAAAAAAACTTTTGCGGAAAAGTCTATTAATAAGACTTTTCTAAGGATGGTTACAGTATTGACTGTAACATCAACATTATTTACAGGATGCAATCAGAAAAGTGAAGTAAAAGAAACCGAAAAAATTCTTACCAAGCTGCCTCCCGTCGCAAAAGTCGCTCAAATAGATGATGAGAATGTACCCACCGATAAAAGAGTAATATATCTTACCTTCGACGATGGCCCTAATCGTGGCACTGAAAATCTATTAAAAATATTACACAAAAGAAATGTTTGTGCAACGGCTTTTGTTGTAGGAAAACATGCATCAGACAGTAAAAGACAAAAAGAAGATTTCGAAAAGATGAGAAGAGACCATTTGATTGAGCTTGCCAATCACAGTCATACTCACGCTCACAACAGGTATTCAGATTTTTACAAAAATCCTGAGGCAGTCGTTAATGATTTTAATATTGCTAAAGACAGCTTAAAACTTCCTGGAAAAATTGCAAGAACACCAGGAAGAAATATTTGGAGGCTTAATAATATTAATGTTACCGATATTAAAAGTTCTTCTGAAGCAGCAAACAGATTAAAAAAAGCAGGCTACAAGGTAATAGGTTGGGATCTGGAATGGAAACCGACCAATAAAATGACTTTAAAAGGAAATCATGAAGCGATGCTAAAAAAAGTAGACAGTATTTTCTTTAATGATCTTGAAAAAACATCAAGACATTTGGTTTTGCTTACCCACGATCAATATCTTAACGATTCAGATTCGATTAACGAGCTGGATTTATTTATCGAAAAACTACAGAAATCAAACCGGTTTGTTTTCAGAAAAGTTTCGGCTTATCCGAAGATCAATGAGATTTTAAATTAATCTTTTTTCACTTATAATATATGTTTCGACTCCGCTTAGCATGACATCTTTAATAATAACTTTTAAAATTGAACCATTAAGGAAATTTAAGAAGTTAAGCATCATTAAGAAAAATCAAATAGATTTTTAAAGAGCAAAGCTCAACTTAATATTCTTAACTCCTTAATAAAACCTTAATGGTTTAAAAAATTATTTAAATCCTTAAAATTTATTTTAAAATTCAGAAATTTGCAATTATGAGTATTCAGGAAAATTACAACGATATAAAAAGACGTCTTCCGGAAAATGTCGAATTGGTTGCAGTTTCAAAAACGCATCCCACTTCTACTATTCAGGAGGTTTACGATTTGGGGCAGAAAGTTTTTGGTGAAAATAAAGTTCAGGAATTGGTTGAGAAATACCCTCTCCTTCCGAAAGATATTCAATGGCATATCATCGGGCATCTTCAGACTAATAAGGTTAAATATATTGCCGAATTTGTTGACACCATACAAAGTGTAGATTCTGAAAAGCTTCTGAAAGAAATTAATAAAGAAGCCGGAAAGTACAACCGTACAATAAAAGTTCTACTTCAGGTGAAAATTGCCGAAGAAGATACAAAATTCGGGTTGGAAATAGAAGAAGCCAAACCTTTATTTGAAAAATTTGTCAACGGAGAATTCGAAAATATTGCAATCACAGGATTGATGGGAATGGCAACTTTCACCGAAGATGAAAATCAAATCAAAAAAGAATTTTCAGTTTTAAAAAATCTGTTTGATGAACTAAGCCAGATCAAAAAACTCGAAACGTTATCAATGGGAATGAGTGATGACTTCCCTATTGCTATTGAGTGTGGTGCCAATTCTGTACGCGTAGGTTCTGCAATTTTTGGGCGAAGAGATTACTCAAAATAGACTTTTGGGAATGATTTTTGCTAATACTCAAGCAAAAAATACTTAAATTTGCAACTATGCAAAAAATCCTTATTGTAGAAGACGAAAAAGCAATCTCCGGAGTACTTCACAGTATCCTTTCGGATGAACTAACTGACTATGAATTTGTCATTGCCGACGATGGTTTGGAAGGCTATAAACAAATAGAGAAAGAAGATTTCGCATTGGTGATCTCAGACATCAAAATGCCAAAACTTTCAGGAACTGAGCTTTTAAAGCAAAGTTTAGCTCTAAAGCCAGAATCCACTTTTATCATGATTTCCGGGCACGCCGACATCGATTCTGCAGTTTCTTGCTTAAAGGACGGGGCATACGATTTTATTTCTAAACCAATTGATATCAATAGATTGATTACAAGTGTGAAGAACGCTTTGGTGAAAGAAACATTAAAAAAAGAAAATAAAAATCTTCAGACCGAAAATAAAACCCTGAAAAAGAAAGTCAACAAAAAATACCAAATGATTGGTGAATCTGCGGCTTTAAAGAAAATTCAGGAAATGATTGAAAAAGTAGCTGTTTCTGATGCTAGAGTTTTAATTACCGGACCCAATGGAGCAGGAAAAGAGTTGGTAGCGCATGCTATTCACAATTTAAGTGAGAGATCGAGAGGACCAATGGTGGAAGTAAACTGTGCGGCAATACCTTCTGAATTGATCGAATCTGAACTTTTTGGTCACGTAAAAGGATCATTTACAGGAGCAATCAAAGATAAGCAAGGGAAATTTGAGCAGGCAAACGGCGGAACTATTTTCTTAGACGAAATTGGAGACATGAGCTTAATTGCTCAGGCAAAAGTTTTGAGAGCACTACAGGAAAGCAAAGTTTCTCCGGTAGGAAGCGACAAAGAAATAAAAGTTGATGTAAGAGTTTTGGCTGCAACCAACAAAAATATGCAGACAGAGATTGAGGCTGGAAGATTCAGAGAAGATTTGTATCACAGACTTTCTGTAATTGAAATATATGTACCGCCTTTGGATGACAGAAAAGAAGATATCAATCTTTTAGTGAATCACTTTTCGGGACTGATTGCTGATGAACACGGTACTGCGTTGAAAAAATTTGATGATTCTGCGATTGATGCATTAAAAGCACTTTCATGGACCGGAAATATCAGAGAGCTGAGAAATGTTGTTGAAAGATTAATTATTCTTGGAGGAGCTACGGTTTCCGAAGAGGACGTTGCAAGTTTTGTTAGAAAATAATTTAATTATTAATTAAAATACATTATAAAAATTTGCAGTAACTATACTGCAAATTTTTTTTGAACTATTATGAGCTTTTTAAATAAAAATTACACGAAAGAAGCCTTAACGCTGGCTCTTCCGGTAATGCTTACGCAGGTTGGGCAGGTGTCTGTCAACCTTTTTGATAATATCATTGTAGGTAAACTCTTGGGAGCAGATGCTTTGGCGTCGGTATCTTTGGGGAATGCCGTATTTTTTTCGATGTTTGTTTTGGCGCTTGGTTTTTCTTTTGCCATTCCGCCATTGGTTTCTGAGGCACACTCTAAAAATGACCACAAAACCATTAATTCTGTTTTCAGTCACGGTTTTATCATCAATATGTCAGTTGGAATTATTCTGATGATTATCTTATTTTTGGGATTACCTCTACTCTATCACTCTGGCCAGCCGGCAAAAATTATTCCCGACACCGTAGATTTTTTATGGATTATGGCCATCAGCATTGTTCCGTTTATGGCATTTCAAACTTTAAGAGAAGTTTCTGAAGGATTATCTTATACGATTGGAGTGACCAAAGCTACCATCATTGCCAATGTGATTAATATTGTACTGAATTACGTATTAATTGAAGGAATTTGGATTTTCCCTGAAATGGGTGTAAAAGGTTCTGCCTTAGCAAGTTTAATCGCCAGAATTTTCATGGTTGTCTTTCTTTATTTTGTTTTAATGAAAGAACCAAAAACCAAACAGTACATCAAAGATTTTTCATTAAAAATGCAGGTTTTTTCTAAGAAAATGTTTGAAAAAATGGTAAGATTAGGCTTCCCTACTGCATTACAAATGTTTTTTGAAGTAACCGCTTTTGCAGGAGCAGCGTTTATCTGCGGATTAATTTCATCGCACGATATTGCTTCACACCAGATCGCTTTAAGTATGGCATCATTTACCTTTAATTTATGCATCGGTTTCAGTGTCGCTTCAACGGTTATGATTGGTAGAAAATTGGGTGAGCAAAATTTTGTGGAATTAAGAAAAATAGGAATCAACAATTTAAAAATTGCTTTTCTTTTTATGTGTCTTTGTGGAGTTATATTTATTTTAGGGCGAAATATTTTACCTACATTTTTCACAAAACCCGAAGAAGTAGAAGTAATTATGTTAGCTTCAAAACTAATGATTATTGCAGCTTTATTCCAGCTTTCTGATGGAATTCAGGTAACAGCTTTAGGAATGTTGAGAGGTTTACAGGATGTGAAAATCCCGTCAATCATTACATTTATTGCGTATTGGCTTATTACAATTCCTTTAGGATATTTCCTTTGTGTAACCTTAGAAATGGGCGCTTTCGGAATGTGGATCGCACTTGGATTAGGATTAACGATTTCAGCTTTTATGCTGGTGAAACGTTTTCTCGATATGTCTGCCCGAAGAATTAAAGCAAACAAAATATAATATTGAAAGCGGTCTTTGGATCGCTTTTTTTATTTAGCTGCCGTTTTAGGATCAAAATAATTATTTTCAAAGATTAAAAAGCTAAGTAAACAATTTTAAAAAGCAGGCGAGCTTTTCAAAATTGCACGCTTGCTTTTTCTAAAAGCTCCTGTGGATTTGTATAAGTCGACGGGAGCTTTTGTTATAATTGTCAATAGGATTTTGGAAAATGCTTTAAATCAATTAAAACCCAGAGTTTTTACGGTTTAAAATATTTGATTTAAAAAATAACACACCAAAAAAGTAAACAAAAAACCTCGCTTTTTTCGGGCGAGGTTTTATCATTTATTTCTTCAAACATTTTTCCAAGAACTGATCCTGTTCCCAAAGCAAATGCAGAATATTTTCTTTGGCAGCATAGCCATGAGATTCTTTTGGAAGAAGAACCATTTTCACAGGTGCTCCGAGGTTTTTCAAAGCCTGAAAATATCTTTCGGTCTGTAAAGTAAAAGTTCCCGGATTATTGTCGGCATCACCATGAACCAATAACAGTGGCGTTTTCATTTTATCAGCATTCATAAATGGCGACATCGTGTTGTAAATTTCCGGAACATCCCAATAATTTCTCTGCTCACTCTGGAAACCAAAAGGCGTCAACGTTCTGTTATAAGCTCCACTTCTTGCAATTCCGCAGGCATAATCTTTAGAGTGTGTCAAAAGATTCGCCGTCATAAAAGCTCCGTAAGAATGTCCTCCAACTGCAACTTTTGTTCTGTCGATATATCCTAATTGATCTACCGCATCAATCGCAGCTTTTCCGTTGGCAACCAGTTGGGGAATGAAAGTATCATTCGGCTCTGTTTTTCCTTCACCGATAATTGGGAATGCAGCATCATCAAGTACGGCATATCCTTTCGCCGTCCAATACACAAAAGAACCGTAATACGGGAATGTAAAATCGTTCGGGTTCTGAGTATTTTGTCCTGCTGTATTCTTGTCTTTATATTCTGTAGGATAAGCCCAGATTAATAACGGAAGTTTTTCTTTTTTAGCTTTTCTGTCATAGTTTGCCGGTAAATAAAGCGTTCCTGTCAAAGTAACTCCGTCATTTCTTTTGTAGGTAATCACTTCTTTATAAACATCTTTGATGCTTTCAAAAGGATTGGCAAAATTGGTTACTGCTTCAGATTTATTAGATTTAATATTTTTCTTAAAATAATTTGGATACTGACTTGCCGACTGCTGAATCGTCAATACTTCTCCTTTTTTAGGATCAATAATATCGATTATTTCCTCTTTGGTATTTTTAAGATTTGAGGTATAAAGTCTTTTCTTTTTTAAAGATTTCATATCCATTTCATCGATAAAAGGATGCTGACCATCTTTTGTAAATCCGTCTCCAATTAGATAAGATTTCTCCCCTTTCATATCTACAACATATCTTCCGAAGTCATTTTTTGTCGTGTTAAAATTTCCTGGATCACTGTAAACATCTTGGTAATTTCTATCTTCTATTACTTCAGATTTACCTGTATTTAAATCAACTAAATAAGATTTTGTGTTTCTTGTATCGTACCAGCTTTCACCAACGATAGCATAATGATTGTTTGTCCAGCTTACACCACCATATCTTTGTTTTGTTTTAAAGAAAGATTTTGGCTGAGCCGTAAACGGAGCTTCCAAAGTGAAAACTTCATCTCTGAAATCAACAGTTTTCGATTGATCTCCACCATCCAAAGCTTCAGCGTAAACCAAAGTTGCAGGTTGATCAGATCTCCATCCCATATCTCTTTTTCCGGTTCTTACAGATGAAAATCCTTTCGGCATAATTTCATTTAAAGGAACTTCATTCACCGTTTTTACTACATTTCCTTTTGCATCATAAACCGTAGTGGTCATTGGAAATCTGTTTAGCGGAACGATATATGAAAAAGGCTTTTTAATCGTAGTCAGCATCAGGTAATTTCCATCGGGAGAATAGCTTATTCCGGAATATAAATCCTGATCTTTTATCTTTTTTAAGCCTCCGTTTAGATCTACATTATATAATTCGGAAGCAGTAAGAATTTCAAAATTCTTCTCGTCTTGTGGATTTTTAAGTAAATCCTGATATGTTCTGTTTTGAGAAACTTTTCCATCTGCTGTTGAAACAATTGGCCCTGTAGGAAGGTCTTTTGAAGAATCTGTTAGTTTAGGTCTGTTTTCAGGAAGAACTTTAATCAAGAAACTCTGAGAATCTTTCATCCAGCTGTAAGGACTTCCTAAATTGGCATTCAGATTATCTTTAGTAATTTTTTTTGCGGTTGCCGTTTCAAGATCAAGGACCCAAAGTTCAACTCCTTTATCTGTAGTATGTGTAAAAGCTAATTTCTTCTCGTCCGGTGAAAATGATGTATTGCTGATTTTCGGATTTGCAGGCAAATTTTTAACCTGAACTTCCGTTTTATCGTTCATTTTACGCACTTTCAAATTGTTGGAATACGTAACAGAGCTCGAAATATTGGTCACAGGATTAATTCTTAATCCTCCCAATTTCATTTCCTGCTGATTGAGATCATCTAAAGTTTTATAGGTTGGTCGGTATACAAAAACAACCCAGTCCTTTTTAGAATTGGTCAAAACACTTGGCGGTCGGTCGTAATCTGCAAGCTTTAAAATTTCGGCAGATGGTTTCTGATACGTTATATTTTCCTGAGCTTCATAGAAATTAAGAAACGCAAGAAGACAGATGGTTAATTTAATCTTCATTATCTTTTTGATTTTTTACGAATTTAATGAAAAGTAATTAAAGTTTTTGGTGCATCATAATGATCCCAAATTTTAACGCCAAGTGCGCAAAGGTTTCTCTTTGTGCAGTTCAATGTTTTTTAGTTCGCAAGGGCGTTTCACTCAGCGAAGACCGAATAATTTACTTATAATAAACTATTTCTAAGGACTTCAGAAACTTTTTCGACTTCTTCTAAAGTATTAAAATAATGAGGCGAAAGTCTTACCGCACCGTCAACTTTTTTATCCGTAAAGTCAATTAATGCTGAATTTTTATAGCTTACCGAAAAGAAAACATTGTTTTCTCTCAACACTTTCTGAATATTTTCCAGATCATTATCCGGTCCGCAGAAAGTTACAATACTGCTCAGGTTTTTTCCGATATCTAAAACTTTAAAACTACTGTTTTTAAGGTTTGTTCTAAGCGTTTCAGCTAATTTTCTGTTGTAGTTTTCAATAGTATTCAGACCAATCGTATTGGCATATTTTACAGCTTCCATCATCCCTAAAACTGCAGCGTAAGAAACTTCCCAATGCTCAAATCTTTTAGCCGTCTTAAACAATTCGTAATTATCGTATTCCGACCAATGTGCGCCTCTCATATCCAACAAAATCGGAGCATAATCTTGCTCTAAAACTCTGTCTGAAACATATAAAAAACCACTTCCTCTTGGCCCTCTCATAAACTTTCTTCCTGTTGCCGTTAAAAAATCACAACCAATTTTATCGACATCAACAACCATTTGCCCAACCGATTGACAACAATCTGCCAAATATAAAACATCATATTGTCGGCAGATTTTTCCTACTGCTTCAATATCCTGAATCAATCCTGAATTGGTCGGAATATGGGTAACCGCCACCAGTTTCGGGTGATGTTCTTTGATTAAGTTTTCAAGTTCTTCTAAATCAAGTTCGTTATTCTCTAGTTTTTTAATTCGGAGTAAGTTTATATTCAGTCTTTTCTGAAGCGAAATAAATGTAATCTGATTAGAAATATAATCATCAACTGTTGTAATAATCGTATCTCCTTCTTCAAAAATAATACTCGAAAGCGCTTTCGCAAATGCTTCTGTAGCACTTGTCATAAAAGCGATATTTGAAGGTTTACAATTGATCAGTCTTGCAGTTTCAGCATAGCAATTATCAAGTAATTCTGCATTTCTATTGGCCACTTCATAGCCACCCAACTGTTCTTCCTGTCGCAAATAATCGATCATTGAATCTACTACAATGTTTGGCATTAACGAAGAACCTGCATTATTGAAGAATAATTTTCCGTCTGATAAACCTCTTATTTCCTGTCTTATTTTATCTGTATTCATTTTTTACATTTAATTTTGAATGATTGTGCTGTAATTTATTTACACTTCTTATCCGCCAAGTTTGTCAATCCATAGGAATCTAAATCTATTTGTATAAATATAATCTTAAAATCTTTGCTTAGATTCTTGCGGAATGACAAAATCGTGTTTACTTTTTCTTCTTATTAGACATGACAATTTTATACAATAAATCCCGAATTTGAAGTATCGGGATTTATTTATTTTAAAAATGATTTTTGTTAATCTAAAACACTCCAACCTCTTTTTGGATTGGTGTTTGAAGAAACTTCCTGTTCATTAACAATGATATTTTCTTTTCTCTGTCCGATGTAATCCAGTTCGCTCAGTTTTGAGAAAATAGTTTCCAGGCTTTTCAGCATCTGACTGATGTATAAAAGCGGTTCTCCGGAATTGTGATGGTCATAATTGGTTTCTGCAACAGTAGAAAGCTGATTTAATAAAGTGTGCGGCGCAATTTCGCTCCATTCTAAGCTGTAATTAAGCATTTCTTCCAATTCTCCGGGAACTAAAATCTGCGTTGAATTGTACATTCTTAAAGCTAATGTGGCAAAAGTTTCGATCAAGAAAACCGGTGGTTGATACGGAATAATGTTCCTGAACTGAAAATACATGTCTCCAAAAGTATTGACCAACACATTACACAAAGCTTTTACATTCAATGCTAAAGCTGTATTCTGGTTTTTATGCGAAGCTTTCTGAATGATTTTGAAAGCATATTGCTGTAAATTTCCAATAGATTTTGCATATCCGTTGTAATAATCAATCAAAACCGGATGGCTCTGAATCGAAGTGCACGGCGGAATAAAATTGGTGTTTACCTGAGCAATATTGCCTTTGAAATCAACTTTTCCCACTACCAAATAATTTCCTCCCGAATGATTGCTGTTCAGTGAACTTACCGGAAGCAATTCGATATGATAATTGGCGTGTGAATTCGGATGTCTTGGCGGAATTTCTTCAGGATCAATATCTCCAAAAGGTACTTTATCAAACGGATTTACGGATATTAAAATATAATATTCTCCATCCATCTGGTTTTCATCAAGATTTAAAGATTTAGCCAAAGATTTTACGCTCACTCTCCTGTCTTTCAATTCCAATCTATAGCCTGCCAACGTTACAGCACTGCAATTTTTAATAAACAATTGCACATCGTTGGTTGCTGTATTGTGAACATCGAAAATAGTTTTATCGGTAAACTCATTCGAAAGAGGCAGCAAACCGTAGTTATAATTGGTAATCCCAAGCGAATTACCATCTCTTATCGTATCTATTAAAAAATTATCCTGGTCGTTGAGATGTTTCTGCGAAACTTTCATTCCATCAACCCAGTTGATAGCAAAATGTTTTATGGGCTGTATCATATTGTAATATTGTTATTTGTGTGATTTTTATTTATTTTTTTCCTTCTTCTTCGTGCTGAATAACTCTTTTACAAATTACCACTTCGTTTTCCGAAATAGTATTCGTTGTAATATCCAAATCGAAATCGATGTATTTTCTAAAACTGAAAAACGATTTTTTAGTATAGAATATCCAGTAATAAGGTTGTCTTTGCTCATCTGTAAGATGAATAATTGATTTAGGGTTTTTGTGATTGTAATCGTCAACAACACGGAAAAACCAGTCTCCAAAAGTTACTCCGGTCGGTAAAGTTTTAGCTTTAATTCTAAAACGGTTTGCATCTTCAAGATTTTTGCTCAATTCAACATTTAAAACCATTAAACGGTCAAAGTCTGCTCCGTCAAAATCGGGTGGTTTCTGATCCGGAGAGTATCTCCATGTTTTATAAATATCAACAGGAATACTGATAAACTGAATGTAGCAATAATAGAATACCAACGGCACAAAAAATATAAGTACACTGGTTGCAGACATTACAGGATATCCTGCTCCTTTACTGATCAATCCGAAAATAAGAACAAAAAGATAAGCCCCCACAAGAGCACAGGTTACCGACAATATAGACTCGAAAGTAATGCTTGTAGTCTGCGACTGAAAGTGCTTTCTGAAAAACGTATGCATCAAATTGACATGAATAATCCCGAAAATAAGATAAATTATCTGAGAAATAAGATACCAATACGGATTAAACGAATTTCCTGAAAAGCCGAAAAGACCAGGCAGAGCAAGACACAAACTGCACAAGAGTACATAAACAATAATAACTCTGATTTTTATTGCAGGTTTGTTTTTTCTGATGACCCCCAAAATTACCATCATGATAACAGCAATAAGCGGGACCAAAATATACCTTAAAAATATACCTTTTACTGAAGAAATTTCCATTTATTTCTTTTAATATTTAGTTTGATTGATGAATGTAAATATAATTAAAATATTTTACAGAAAAGTAGAATAACCAAGCCTGTTTGTATTTCTTTGATCGTCTTCCAACACAAAAGAATAATCTCTTTTTTCTGTGATAAAATTTTCTTCAATATCTACAGAAACAGGAAGGCAATAATCGTACAAAGCCTGTAAAACTTTTCTAAAAGGATGACCGGGAATATAATTTTTCATCTCGTCATACGGGATCGGGCCTATATTTACAATCCAGTTTCTTTCGCCATCCATATGTTTTCCGCTCGCAATGAACGTGACACCCAATCTTGAATTTCCCAGAAGTATTGATGAATCGTCTTCTTTCATTCTATCGATTTCATTGGGCGTAAAAGTAATCTCAACGGGAACTTTCAGAAACGCAGTCATGCAACGTTCAAACCATTTTTTGTCACCTCTGATCTGGTGGAAAAATGGCAAAACATGAAGAAAAATGTACGCATTCTGCTTGTCCAGCATTTTAATGATTGGCCAAAGTTCACTGAAGATATTAAGAAGCGAATCGGTATCACTCGCCAGATCGAAATCATATTCTTTGAGTAAAGCACTTATTTCAGTGAAAAAAATTTCTAATTCAAAAGGCCTGAAAAACTTTCGCGCATCGTCTTCTATCCGTTTCTGTTTACGGATTTCTTTTACAACACCTTCTACATTTTTTCTTGATGTATTGAGTGACGGCGGATGAAAAACACCTTCCGGAAGATAATCGTAAATACCTTCGCGATACGTTTTAATATTGAGAACTTCCTCGTCAAAACCTAAGTAATGACTTGAAATACTTTTAATGTCTTTAAGATAAGCTCTGTCGTTTATTCCTATTCTGTCAATAAAAATATTGCTTACAGATCTGTGATATTTTAAGAGATTTACAGCAACTGCTTCAGCTTTAAAATCTGTCTGCAGCTTGTTGTAATGCATATCTATCGTGCTGTTATCGTACATATTTTTTTCCTGTGATCATGTTTGGTATCGTAAAGATAAAATATCTCTTTATATTGAAAAAGTATTTATCTCAAATTTTTATGTTTAATGATGTAATTTAATATAAATTATTGATTTCCTTATGTATTAATCTTTATTAAAATAGAAATGTTTTAAACTTAATGGAAATTCCGGCGATATTTGGAAATATACTTTACGTAAAATTAACAGTTCCCCAACCAACAAAAAATCATTTTAAAGCTAAATTTCCATGTGGCTGACTTATATTTGCAACTCGAAAATTAATTAAAGAAATGAAAAGTATTTATTCTAAAATTTTGCTTTTGGCATTCGTTGCAAGTTCAGTTTATTCTTATGCATGGGGATTAACGGGTCATCGAGTGATTGCGGAGATTGCAGAAAATCATCTTTCGGGAAAAGCAAAGAGAGAAATCAGAAAAATGTTGGGGCAAGAAAGAATGGCGTATTGGGCAAACTGGCCGGATTTTATTAAATCTGATACCACCGGTGCTTGGAAACAGGCTTCAGCATGGCATTATGTAAACATTGATCCACAAACAGATTTTACAGCGTTTGAAAAAGATTTGAAAGCTCAGGCCGGAGCCAATCTTTATTCGCAGATCAAAGTATTATCGAGTCAGATCAAGGATGAAAAAACTTCTGAAAAAGACAGAAAAATTGCTTTGATATTCCTTATTCATATGATGGGAGACTTGGCACAGCCAATGCACACCGGAAGATCTGAAGATTTGGGTGGAAACAAAATCAACGTTACTTATTTTGGTGATAAAACAAATCTTCATTCAGTTTGGGACGGAAAATTAGTAGATTCACAAAAATACAGCTACACAGAATATGCAAAGCTTTTAGATATTAAATCTAAAGATGAAGTAAAACAAATTCAATCCGGGACTTTAGAAAACTGGTTGTACGATTCTCATCAGATTGCCAATAAAATCTATGCTCAAACGCCGGACGGATCAAAATTGTCTTATGATTATCAGTATAAATTTAATGATACCATGGAAAGACAACTTCTTTACGGAGGTTTAAGATTGGCGAAATTGTTGAATGATTTATTCTAAAAAAGTGAATAGTCAATGGTGAATTTTAAAAGTCAATTTTTATTTTTACCTTAAATTATAGAGCGGAACTTCGGTTTCGCTTTTTTGTTTTAAATGTAATAATTTATCATACTTTGTCATGCTGGAAGCATCTCAATATAATATTAGAAAAAGAATGAAAACATTCAAGTTTAGATCCTTTCAGGATGACAAACTATGCGGATATTTTTCCGAATGTTGAATTTATGACTACAACCATAGCCCCGATAGTAACGACATCCTTTTTGGTGGCGGACGTAGCGAAGCGGAGATCGGTACCAAAAAGATACAGTGGATAGCGGGAAAAAGCTCTTTATAAAAATTTCAGATAATCTACAACTAAATTCTCAACATTATCTTAACTGAATAAAAAATTATTGTAACTTGTGTAACCTTTTTAATGTTTCGAACGTATAATGTAATAGCAACTCTATTTTTGAGCATAAAATAAATGAGACAATTAAAAATAACCAAGCAGGTTACCAACAGGGAAACCGCTTCACTAGACAAGTATTTGCAGGAAATTGGTAAAGTAGAACTAATTACGGCAGACGAAGAGGTAGATTTGGCGCAGAGAATTCGTGCAGGTGACAGAGCCGCATTGGAAAAATTAATCAAAGCCAACCTTCGTTTCGTAGTTTCTGTATCTAAGCAGTACCAAAACCAAGGTCTTTCTTTGCCCGATTTAATTAATGAAGGGAATTTAGGATTAATGAAAGCTGCAAAAAGATATGATGAAACAAGAGGTTTCAAATTTATCTCTTATGCAGTTTGGTGGATTCGTCAGTCGATTTTACAGGCTTTGGCAGAGCAATCGAGAATTGTAAGATTGCCATTGAACAAAATTGGATCGATCAACAAAATCAACAAAGCTTACGCTCACCTTGAGCAGGAAAACGAAAGACCACCTTCTCCGGAAGAATTGGCTGAAGTTCTTGACATGAGCGAGGAAGATATCAAAGAATCTATGAAAAACTCCGGAAGACATTTGTCTATGGATGCGCCTTTGGTAGAAGGTGAAGATTCTAACCTTTATGACGTTTTACGTTCTGGAGAATCTCCAAGCCCGGATAAAGATTTGATGCTTGAATCTCTTCAAATTGAGATTGAAAGAGCATTAAACACTCTAACACCGAGAGAGGCAGATTTGGTAAGATTGTATTTCGGATTGAACGGAAAACATCCAATGACTTTGGAGGAAATCGGTGAAACTTTTGATCTTACCAGAGAAAGAGTTCGTCAGATTAAAGAAAAAGCAATTAAAAGACTAAAACACAATACCAGAAGTAAGATTTTGAAATCTTATTTAGGTAAATAATTTTTAGTTTACATAATTATTAGCGGAGTTTGATTTTTCAGACTCCGTTTTTTTGTGACAATTTTTGAGTATCTTCAACTCATTAAGATAATGAATTAACCATAACGTCTGTCATTCAGAATGAAGCTTAGCGGAGTGAAGAATCTCTACAATAAATAGAAGATTAAGAGATTTCAAATAAAACCCAATAAAAAAACATATATGAAAAAAATACTTATTACTTGTACTCTATTTTTATTAATAGTTTCTTGTTCAAAAAAATCAGACAACACTACTATTATTGAAAATGCAGCAGAAAATACAACATCAAGTTTTCCTATTAAAAGAATGGGAAATTCTGAAGCTATCGTAGATGGAATTTTCAACGAACAAATTAAGAAAGATGAAAAGTTAAAGAAGTTTCATGAGAAATTTTTAGCATTACAGAATGACACAAGAGTTGTGAATAATATTTATAATGATATAATTAGTAATTCTGAGAGCTATTATAACGATGCACAAATTCGAGCAAAAAACATCCATGATTCTTTACTAAAAAAACAACTTTTAGCCCTTGTTTTAAACAGTTCTGAAAAATATGATTTAAAAGTAAGAAATATTGAAAAATTAAAAATCCAAACTAATCAAAATTGAATTCACTCTACAATGCTTTCAAAATCAAAAAAACGCTTCCTGAAATTGAAAAATATCAAAACGCTCATCCTTTGAAAACGGACAGCTTAAATAATTTTATCAACAAGCAAAATCAATTGTTGAATGAATTGAAAAATTTGAAGTAAATTTTTGCCACGAATGCACGATTTTTTTTTTATATGTAATTTAAAATTATTTGTGAATTCGTGGCTTATAAATAAAGTACAATGAATCAAATCTCAATCATCGGAGCAGGAATCGGCGGCTTAACTCTAGGAAACATTCTTAAGCAACAAAATTTTGATTTTACCATTTACGAATCTGCACCAGAAATAAAACCTGTCGGAGCCGGAATAATGATGGCCGTTAATGCGATGCAGATTTTTGACAAATTAGGCTTAAAAGAGAAAATTGAAAATGCAGGAAATAAAATTCACGGAATCTGTATTACAGATGAAAAACTGAAAACCATTTCTACAACGAATGTTTTGGCTTTAGAAAAGAAATTCAATTCTTGCAATGTTGCGATTCACAGGGCTGAACTTCAAAATATTTTAGCTGAAAATTTAGGGCTCGAAAATATAAAACTCAATCATTCTTTACAACAAATTCAGAAGAAAGAAAATTATCTTTTAGAGTTTGAAAATGGTTTTAAAGCAGAAAGTAATATCGTTTTTGGAACCGATGGAATTCACTCTAAAGTCAGAAATCAGATTTTTAAAACTGGAAATATCAGAAATGCCGGGCAAAAATGTTGGCGTGGCTTAACCAATTTCGAACTTCCCGAAAAATACAACAATCATGCTTTGGAAATCTGGGGAAAAGGAAAACGTTTTGGTTTTGTGAAAATTTCAGAGCAAAAAGTCTATTGGTACGCTTTGGTGAATGAAAATAAATTCAGAGAAAACCTTGATTTAATTGAAACCTTCAAAGATTTTGACTCATTGGTTTTGCAAATTTTAGAAGCAACAAAACCGGAAAATATTATTCTGAATGATATCATCGATCTCACTCCTATTCCGAAATGGTATGCTGAAAATCTTTGTCTCATTGGTGATGCAGCTCATGCAACCACTCCAAATATGGGACAAGGTGCTTGTCAGTCGATTGAAGATGCTTATGTGATTGGAAAATTGTTAGAAAGAAATAGAGATTTTAATTCAGTCTTTGAAGAGTTTCAGAAAATCAGAAGAAAAAAAGTAGATATGATCGTTAAAAACAGCTGGACAATCGGAAAAATTTCTCAGTGGGAAAAAGGAAATCAGATCCGGAATTTTTTGATGCGTTCGATTCCGGAAAGCCTTAATCAGAAAATGGTAGAAAAGATTTTAAAACTGGAGATATAAAAAAAGAAACTCAATTTGAGTTTCTTTTTTTATTATTTTATTTCAGATTTTACGGAACCGCATTTAAGCATTGAGCTTCCATAATAAGGATTGATAATCTGTTTTTCGTTACTCAACCAGCTCCCTTCTGCCATTGGACAATATTGTACAAAAATGGTTTTTTCGGAAATTTTGTTTTCTGTAGCTACCGCAATCATTACTTCAGATAATCTGTAAAATGGTTTTCTCTGTGCATCGATATTTTTTGCAGAAGAAATTATTTTTGCATCAGATTTTAATGAATTCAATTTTTTCTCATCTAAAGATTTTGAATTTATTGAAGATACAGTTTTAAGAAATTCTCCTGCTGCAACTGAAGTTTTCTTAAAATCATCCGAAGCTAAAGCAGATTTTACAGAAATATAATTCTGATATAGTTTTGATAATTGAGGATTTGTTTTCGTTTGCGCGTTTGCAGATAAAAGGGCAAATACTGAAAACAGAAAGGTGACGATATGTTTTTTCATTTTAATTTCACAAATTATGGTTTTAAAAATGCCACGAATGCACGAATCTTTTTTAATAAATTAATTTAACTATAAAATTCGTGTATTCGTGGCAAAAAAACTTTTATATATTTTATTTAAGCTTAAATTCAAGCTTTACATTAAAAAATCTTCCCGTCAAACGTACCGGAACAGGATACATGATACTACTATTCGCATCGGTAATCCATTGATTGGCAATTGTATTATTGATATTAAATGCATTAAAAACCTGAACACCTAAAGTTAATTCATCAAAATTACTCAAGAAACCATAGGTTTGTTTTTTTGCTTCAGCATCTACAAACGCATATGAAAGCCCCAAATCTACCCTTTTATAAGAAGGCAAAGTTTTCTGATACTGATAAGGATCTGTAAAAACCGGCGCTCCGTTTGGTAATCCCATTGCGTAAGTTAAGGTAAGATTCACACGCATTTGTGGAAATTTAGGCATATAATCCTGGTAAAACATCGCAAATCTGAATCTCTGATCTGTTGGTCTCGGAATATTTCCTCTTCCATCAATATTTTCAAAAACTCGTGCATAACTTGCAGAAAGCCAAGAATCTACACCAGGAACAAACTCGCCGAATAATCTTGTATCAATCCCGTAAGCGTAACCTGAAGCATTATTTTGACCAGAATAGCGAATTCTCACATTATCCATATAATACGGAATTACATTATCCATCTTTTTGTAATATAATTCTGTCGTTAATTTAAACGGCCTGTTTTCAAACTCAAACTCGGTTTCATTGGCTAAAATTGCCTGAATAGATCGTTGAGATTTTATATTAGGATTAAAATTACCATTCAGGTCTTTAATTTCTTTATAAAAAGGAGCCTGATAATAAACACCTCCAGAAAGCCTGAACCACATTTCAGTATTCCAATCGGGTTTTATTGCAAACTGAGCTCTTGGTGAGAAAATAGTTTCATCATTGAAACTCCAGTGTGCAACTCTGGCTCCACCATTTACCAAAACTTTACTTGCACCCCAGTAAAACTTCTGAGAATATTGTGCATAAGCCGATAATCTTGTTGGCTGAATATGGTTAGCTCCTGAAATACTGTAAAATAAATCTAAATCTGAAGCATCCGGAAATCTCGGATCATCTACCGGATGCGGAATGCTATACCCTGAAGAGTCCACCAGTTTCCATTCGTTGGTTAAATCCCGAAGATTTTCTTTTTCATATTTAAAACCAAATTCAACGTCCGTATTCACATTCGGTGAAAAACGGGCTCTTAACTGTGTTCCGTATGTTCTTACAAAAAGATCATTTCTTGCATGCTCAATTTGTCCACCCACATCATAAGACGTTATAGGATTTCCTGTGATAGGATCAAAAGTCTGCAGAATATAGCTTGATGCAATAGAATAATATTCTCTTTCACGATTCTGATAAGAAAAACTGTCTAGTGTAAATCTCCATTTATCCGACGGCTTATAGTTTAAAGAAACAGTACCCATCATATTTTTATATTGATCATTTTCTTTACCATTATAAAAAACAGACAGATTAATTGGCTGGTTTATCGTTCCAAAATCTACACTTCTTTCTTTAGGAACCATTTCGTAATCATTCTTAGAATAATATCCGATAAATGAAAGTGAAAGTTTACTGTTAACATGATAATTCAGATATGACTGAAAATCATAGTATGTAGGATTAAAATCGGTGTCTTCATTTAAAGTATTCAGAACCAGATTGGTATTTCTGTATCTTCCCGAAAATAAAGCCGTAAATTTTTTGTTTCCGTTTTCGTCTTCTTTTCCTGATGCAAAACCTGTTGTTAATCTTCCGCCAATTAAACTCGCTTCCCCGGAAAGTTCAAACTTTTTAGGTTCACGATAATAAATATTAAGAGCAGAAGACATCTTATCACCATATCTCGGTTCAAAACCTCCCGCTGAAAAGTTAACTGCCGAAACCATATCTGGATTGATAATACTTAAACCTTCCTGCTGAGAATTTCTAATCAGGAAAGGTCTGTAAATTTCAATATCGTTGATGTAAATAAGGTTTTCGTCATAGTTTCCACCACGCACCATGTATTGTGAAGAAAGCTCAGTGTTTGAATTTACCGACGGGAGTGTTTTTAACATTCCTTCTACACCGCCAGAAATACTTGCGACATTTTTGGCGTCTTTGGCTGAAATTCTTATTGCGGTAACATCGTTGGTTTTCCCGGTAACTTTTTTCTGGAAAACAACTTCCTCAATATTGGTAACCCTTGTCGTCGTGGTATCTCTTTTTCTTGATTGTGAGAATATCAAAACCGGCACCATAAGGCTTAGTGGCAAAACTAGTTTTTTCAAAAGGAATTATTTATAATTTCTAAAATTAAGTATTTTTTAACAATTATAGTATAGATTCTCTTACTCTTGTTAGTTTTTGCAATAAATCTTCTAATAAATCTAGTCTTAACATGTTGGCGCCATCAGAAAGTGCTGTTTCCGGAGTTGGATGGGTTTCAATGAAAAGCCCGTCTGCTCCTACTACAATTCCAGCTTTAGCAATTGTTTCGATAAGATCTGGTCTTCCTCCTGTAACTCCCGAACTTTGATTGGGTTGCTGCAAAGAATGCGTAACATCCAGAATTACCGGTGCATAATTTCTCATGGTAGGAATTCCTCTGTAATCAACGATTAAATCTGAATATCCGAAAGAATTTCCTCTTTCAATGATCGCCACTTTTTCGTTGTTTGAATCTGTAATTTTCTGAACTGCGAATTTCATTGATTCCGGTGAAAGAAATTGCCCTTTTTTCAAAGTAACACACTTTCCTGTTTCAGCTGCTGCAACCAAAAGATCGGTTTGACGAACCAGAAATGCCGGAATCTGAAGAACATCAACATATTGTGCAGCCAGAGCAGCATGCTCATTTTCGTGAATATCAGTTGTTGTAGGAATATTGAACGTCTCTCCTACTTTTTTAAGAATTTCCAAAGATTTCTCTTCACCAATTGTCGTGAAAGAATCGACTCTGCTTCGGTTTGCTTTTTTAAAACTTCCTTTAAAAATATAAGGAATATTGTATTTGTTGGTCAGCTCAATTACTTTTTCGGCAATTCTTAACGCCATATCTTCGCCCTCAATAATACAAGGACCGGCAATCAAGAAAAAGTTTTTAGAATCTTTGTGCTGTATGTTATCTAAATGTTGAATCATTATTTTATTTAAATTAAAGTTCAGTAAAAATACTGAGAAAGTTTTATAATTGGAAATTATTTGTAAACTTAACCTGTAAACGGTTTTTAGGATTAAAAATTACTTTGAAAAATAAAAAATTAAAAGATTGCTTTGTTTCTCGCAATGACAAGAAAAAGTATCAAAATTTCTTAAGGATCTTCTCAAAAGTATTAATATTTCTGCTGGTAAACTGATCTTTCAGACTTTTTTTACCTAAAACTTTTCCAAAGCTTGAATCTAATGTATTTCCTTTTGAAACCTGCCAATAAAATATATTGTTTACAATTTCTGCTTTTTCGTTTTCAGATTTTGAAGCATTTTCAAACTCATTCATTAGTATATTTTCTACATTTTCGCTTCCTACAAAAGCGTATGTATGAAACTCATCATTTTTATCAAACGGATTTTTAGTCCAATAAAACTCTGTTTCTTCTGCTGTCTTTACAAATAAGAATGCTTCGTAATTAAAATATTCAGACATTGCTTTTTCGAGAACCGTTTTAAGCTCATCTTTATTCTTATCTGAGCTAAAAATGATATTTCCTGAAGCAAGAACCGAGTTTACATTTTCCATTCCTGCATTTTTGAAAACCTGGCAGACTTCCGCCATTTTCATATTGGTTCCTTTTACATTGACGCCACGGAGAAAAGCACAATATTGCATAAATTTAGGTTGAGTTTAAGGTTTAGACTTATCTTAGTTTTTTTAAAATGTTGAAAATATACATTAAGTTGTAAACTTTCAATATCCCACATCCAGCTTCCAGCCAAATTACTTTTTTATTTTTTCATACAGATTATAGTCTGTTCCCGACGGTTTCAGCTTATAAATTTTTTCTAAAATAGGATATTCACTTTTCAGATGATTATCTATTCTGAATTCATTCAAAAGACGGTAATGTATTTTATAATATTCTGAATCTTTGCCTTCAAAAAGATTATTGTAGGAAAGTAGATATTTCGGTTTTCTATTTTTAACGGTGTTTAACCAATAATTGGGTTTGTCTTTTTTTATTTCTTCCTGAATTTGTTTGTCAACCAATCCGACTTCATCAATCGTTTTTAAACCAGAAAAATAAGGAACATAGCCAGCTGGTTCTAGCAAAATCCATTGTTTTTTATCTTTCTCGTAAACATTGAGAAACAATCCGATCGTTCTTCTGTAGTTCCATTCGCCATTTCCTGTTGCAATAGAATGTACGGTTTGGAAAGCCAGCATCGGTAAGATATAAATCAAAATCAACAAAGTCAGCCAAAGGTTTCTCTTTATTTTCTGTTCTAAAACAAAGATCAAAACCGGAACAAAAAGTAAGATTTGCGGAACCCAATAATACCAGTCGAACAAGCTTTTTTGTGAAAGAAAAATAATTTGTTTTGTCCATGCGAAAAGAAAAATTATCCAAAGAAAATAATTTCTTTTTTCGCGCTGCCTTATTAAATAAATAAAACAGACAATTTCAAAAAGAGCAATGACAATGGTAATGGGATTAAAATCTCCCGGTAATTTCAGCATTCCCCAAAAGTTCCCGTAGTTTACTCTGAAATATTCTATATTTTGCTGTAAAGTAAATACTTTATCATACGCTAATTTTTTTGCAACAATTGTATTATTGACCAATTCACCGAAATAAAACCAATTGAAAGAAATACAGACAGCAACTCCTAAAAACCCGCCTAAAATATAGCTCCATCTGATTTTTTTGTTCCAAAAACTATCCACTAAAAATACAATTCCGAGAAAAATAACGGTGTCAATTCTTGTGAATAATATGAATGTGGGAAGTAAAATAAAAGCCCATTTTTTTTCTTTTTTAAAACCATAATACAGCAATGCCATTTCAAGGAAGAACAAGATTCCGTATTCCATTCCAAGAATCGAGATTTTTATGGAAGGTGGTAAAATTCCAAATAAAAAGATGAAAATTGCTTTATGCCAATTGTTTTTAAATAAAAGATGTGACAGAAATAAACTTCCAATGGTGAAAAGCGTGGTATTGAAAATAAGCAACGGCTCTATAAAGTTTTCTTTACCGAAAATCAGGTTAAAAATATAGGAAACAAAAACGTACAAATGCGTTGTAGATGCTGAAATTTTTGTAGGTCCGTTGAAGCCGATTACTCCATAATCCATCAGGTTTTGGGCAACTCTCCAGGTGATAAATGCATCTTCCTGAATGTGATGCGTCAGCAAAAAATAAAGCTTTGCAATAATTGCAAAAAATACGGCGTAGATTGGGAGATTCTTGTTTTGAGATTCAGCCATTGCGTTTTTTTAGTTACACAAAGATAATCCTAAATTTCAGGAATATCAAACATAAAAAAACGGAACCGAAGTTCCGTTTTAAGTATTTATTTTACTGAGTTGCTTTAATAATTGCTGTGGTAATCTGATCTTCTTTTTCTTTAGAATAAGTGGAGTCAAATGGTTCCATCACATCAAATAAATATTGATAGAAAGGCGTAATTCTCTGTACTTTTTCAGATTCTTTCATTGCTTTCTCTTTGCCCATTTGCTGAAGATCTTTAATGAATACATTAAATTTCTTATCAATCGGCTCAATAGATTTCACAAGATAATTGTAAGCTTTCTCGTTCTGACCTATTTTTTTGTAAGCATCGGTTACCGAAGTCACAACTAATGAATATTCCATTGGTTTTGATCTCATTGGTCTTCCTACATATCTCTGCTCAGCAGGACTTAAAGATAGATAATAATCGTATTCTTCAAAGATTCCTTTTTTAAGAATTTCAGCCAGTTTTAAGCCTTTTTCTTCCTGTCCTGCAACGATATATCCGTAAACCATTGAGCTTAAAGAACGAGGATCATTGTATTTGTCAGCAGGAATTTCTTTTGCTGCGATATCTAATATTTCTAAAGCTTTTGCTTTTTGTCCAGATAATGCCAAAGCTGCTGCTGCTCTACTTGCAGAGCTTCTGTAGCTCATAATGTTTGAAGTTGCAGTTTCATCAAAATGAACATTCAAATCTTTGAAATTACCCCATCTGTAATTTTTCACTACGTT
Organism: Chryseobacterium indoltheticum; assembly: GCF_003815915.1. Taxonomy (NCBI): domain Bacteria; kingdom Pseudomonadati; phylum Bacteroidota; class Flavobacteriia; order Flavobacteriales; family Weeksellaceae; genus Chryseobacterium; species Chryseobacterium indoltheticum. The sequence goes on along the minus strand of NZ_CP033929.1, from coordinate 2,627,524 downwards.
ATATAATGAGTTTGCATCTACTCTTCCCATTTCTCCATCACTGCTTCTCGGTGTATGAATAGGAACCAATCTGTAGCTGAAACCGTCAAACTGTAGATAATCGTCTAAGAAGAAAATATTTTCGCTCTCGTAAACACCTCCGGAAGAGAAGTTAATTGGTCTTTTCCAATCGAAGTTTGCCAAAATATCAAACATCATAAGGTTATTTTTGTACAAAGTTCCCGATTTATAATCAACAATAATCTGGTCTACTGCATTCGGAAGGTCTGAAGCATTGATTATTCCTGCTTTTACAGCATTTGCTTTGTTTACCGGAATGACAAATTTAGTTACCGGAAGAAAATTATATTTTTCGTAACGCTCTTCACCAAAAATCATTTTTAAAACTTCATCTTTTTCAGGAGATTTCATTTTAATAAAATTCATTGCTTCCTTCAAAGTCATAGAATCCTGAACCAAATATTTCTGGAATGGCGCTATTGCACTTTCCGGAGCTCCCGCTTCCTGAAGATTGGAAATAATATTCTTCCAATCGCTCTTTTTCATCAGATAAATCTGGTCATTCACACCATCTCTGTAGTCTTCATGATTAAGCTGGCTAGGAATTGCATTTGCATTGTATGTTTTTCTTTTTACCTGATCGATATTCCAAGGTGTTGAAAGCAAAGTAAAGTTAACCACCTTCACATCATCACGGAATCTTTCAGTTTCCTGCATTGCCCAAACCGGGTACGTGTCATTATCACCATAAACAAATAAAATATCTTCTTTTGGTAATGATTTTAATACTGAATAAGAATAATCGTATGCTGTATATCTGTCGCTTCTGTCGTGTACGTTATAGTTTTGGAAGCCCATCATAAACGGAATTCCTAACAATAATACTCCGAAACCGATATTTGCAGCATTTGATTTTACTTTAGACTGCAGATACCAGAGAATTGCTCCTGCTCCCAAGCCGATCCAGATGGCAAAAGCGTAGAAAGAACCAACCATCGCATAATCTCTTTCTCTTGGCTCGAAAGGTTTTACTCCGGTGTAGAAAATAATTCCGACACTTGTTAAAATAAATAAAGATAATATTGCATAGAATCTTCCGAAGTCTCTGCTAAACTGGAAATAACATCCTAAAATCCCTAATAATAATGGTAAAAAGAAAAATGCTACTGTACTTTCATTTTTGAATTTTGCAGGCATCGCATCCTGATTTCCCCAAAGGGCATTGTCGATCGGTGCAATTCCAGAGATCCAGTTACCCTTTGTATTTTCGCTGTTTCCTTCAAGGTCATTTTGTCTTCCAACGTAGTTCCACATCAGATATCTTAAAAAATAATAACCGTTTTGGAATGAAATAAAATAATCCATATTCTGCATCAAAGATGGCTTTTGAACAGTGATTAAGTTATAAGGTCTTACTTTCAAATAATCTGAAGCGGTGATAGATCCGTCTTCATATTTAGTTCGCAATTCGTCAAAAATTTGCTTTGCTTCCGGGCTGTCTGCAACATCTTCATTTGCATAATTAAATTGAAAATCTGGTGCACCGTACATAGAAATGTAATTGCTCATTACATCTTTATCATCATTAAACATCCTTGGCATTAAACTCACATGCGACTTATCAAAAATATAATTGAATCGCTCACTTGTTTTTCTGTACGTTCCTGTTTTTTCGTCTTTCTCGTAAACTTCGCCTGTTTTTTTAGTTTTAAAACTACCGTCTTCATTCTTCTGAATTCCGTTTGCATCCAAAAATGCAGTATAGTTCTGTCCGTAAATTGTAGGCCAGTCTCCGTATTGCTCTCTGTTGTAATAATCAAGCATACCAATTGCAGTATCAGGATCATTAAGGTTCATTGGCGGGTTTGCATTCGCTCTGATCGGAATCACCATCCAGCAAGAAAAACCAATGATCATATAAACCACTGATAAAGCTACGGTCTGATAAATATTTTTCTTTGATTGTCTGGCATATTTTATAAAGAAATAGCAAAGCGCCACCATAATGATAAAGCCTGCAATCGTTCCGGAGTGGAAAGGCAATCCTAAACCATTCACAAAGAATATTTCAAGTCTTCCGAATAGTGACATGATTACCGGGAAAATAATTTTAAATACTATAATTAAAATTCCTAAAGTAATCAGGTTTGCAAAAATGAAATTCTTCCAGGTAAATTTGTAATTTCTTGCGTAGTAAACCAAACACACCGCAGGAATTGCAAGCATTCCCATCATGTGAACTCCTACTGAAAGCCCTAAAATGAAAAAGATTAAAATAATCCATCTTTCATTGTCTTTCTCAAGATATTCGTTTTCCCACTTTGTAATCAACCAAACTAAAAGTGCAATAAACATAGACGCCATCGAGTATACTTCACCTTCTACTGCAGAAAACCAAAATGTATCTGAAAAAGTAAAACATAAAGCCCCGATAACTCCAGCAAAAAGAATAGAAATTTCCTGATGCTTTGTGATTTCTTCAAAATCTTTATTAAGAAGTCTTCTCACAAAATGAGTGATCGTCCAGAACAGAAACAAAATTGTAAATGCACTGAATAATGCAGACATTGCGTTGATAACGATAGAATAATTTTCACCTTTACCTAAAGCAAAAATGGCAGCTACTGCTCCCACAATCTGAAATAATGCAGCTCCTGGAGCATGTGTTACTTCTAATTTTACTGCTGAAGAAATGTACTCACCACAATCCCAAAAACTAAAATTGGGTTCTATAGTCGATAAGTACGTGAAAAATGCAATAACGAAAGTCACCCATCCGAGGAGGGTGTTCCATTGCCTAAAAGTCCAGTTTTTCATAGTATAAAATCAATTAGTGCGAAAATAAGGTTTTTACTTCATTATCTACAGATTTTAACAAAATTTAAAAGCTGGCTTACTTTTTGACGGCGTTTTGCGACTGTATTTGAAATATTAAGAGAGATAATTTTACTTTCAACACTTATAATTTCTGAAAAGTTTAAAAATTATTTATTTTTTTGTATTTTTGCGGTCAGATTTTATTTGAAAAAAATAACAAATAATGAGTAATGTTTACGATAATATTCTTGGCTTGATTGGGAACACCCCTTTAGTAAAACTTAACACGGTAACTAAAGAGATTCCTGCTAAAGTTTATGCCAAGTTAGAATCATATAATCCTGGACATTCCACAAAAGATAGAATCGCACTTCATATTATTGAAAACGCTGAGAAAAAAGGTTTATTAAAGGAAGATTCTGTAGTTGTAGAAACTACTTCCGGAAATACGGGTTTTTCACTTGCAATGGTTTGCATCATTAAAGGATACAAATGTATTCTTGCGGTAAGTGATAAGACAAAAGCTGAAAAGATAGCTTATCTGAAGGCTCTTGGTGCAACAGTATATATATGTCCTGCGAATGTACCTGCGAATGACCCGAGATCATATTATGAAGTAGCAAAGAGAATTGCTGCCGAAACCCCAAATTCTGTTTATATCAATCAGTATTTTAACGAGTTAAATGTTGATGCCCATTATCAGACAACAGGTCCTGAGATTTGGGAACAGACAGAAGGAAAAATTACTCACCTTTTTGCGTGTACAGGAACTGGCGGAACATTATCCGGTTCTGCAAAATTCTTAAAAGAAAAAAATCCAAACATCAAAATCATCGGTGTGGATGCTGACGGATCTATTCTGAAAAGTTACCACGAGACCGGAGAAATTCATAAAGAGGATGTTCATCCTTACCAGATCGAAGGAATGGGAAAAAATTTAATCCCTTCTGCTCTTCTTTTTGATAAAGTAGATGAATTTGTAAGAGTTAATGACGAAATGTCTGCATACAGAACCCGTGAAATTGCTTTAAAAGAAGCTATAATGGGTGGTTATACAACAGGAGCGGTTACTCAGGGATTAATGCAATATGCACAATCTCACGAACTGACTGAAAATGATCTTGTCGTAATGATTTATCCGGATCATGGTTCGCGTTATATCACAAAAGTATACAGCGATAAATGGATGGAGGAACAGGGTTTCATTAACAATTGTTTCCACAATTACGATGAAGTTTTCAAAACAGAATTCATCAAATAAGAAAAATAAATTAATACAAATCAAGCCTTTTATTACGTTACAAAAGGCTTTTTTACATAAAACATACTCATACAATGGTAGATATTTTTGAAAGAATAAAACAAAATCCGGGACCTTTGGGTCAGTTTGCAGATTATGCAGAAGGATATTTTGTATTCCCAAAATTGGAAGGTCCGATTGGTCCGAGAATGAAATTTCAAGGTAAAGATGTTATTTTCTGGAGCGCAAATGACTATTTAGGTCTTTGTAATCATCCGGAAGTTTTGGAAGCTGATGCAAAAGCTGCTGCAGAATTCGGAATGTTTTATCCGATGGGCGCAAGAGCAATGTCTGGCGAAACTCAGCAACATCAGCAATTGGAAAAAGAATTGGCAGAATTTACTCAGAAAGATGCTGCTTATTTATTGAATTTCGGTTACCAAGGGATGGTTTCTTGTATCGATGCATTGGTGACAAGACATGACGTGATCGTTTATGATGCAGATTCTCACGCTTGTATCGTTGACGGAGTTCGTCTTCACATGGGAAAAAGTTTTACTTTCAAACATAACGATATTGATAGTTTAGAAAAAAACTTAGCTAGAGCGACTAAAGTGGCTGAAGAAAATGGCGGTGGAATTTTAGTGATTACTGAAGGTGTTTTCGGAATGAGAGGAATGCAGGGGAAACTGAAAGAGATTTGTGATTTAAAATCTAAATTCAACTTCAGACTTTTGGTTGATGATGCACACGGTTTCGGAACTTTGGGTAAAACCGGAGCTGGAGCAGGTGAAGAGCAAGGCTGTCAGGATCAAATAGATGTTTACTTCTCTACTTTTGCTAAATCAATGGCTGGTTTTGGGGCATTTCTTTCGGGAGATGAAACGATCATCAGATTCTTGAAATACAATCTTCGTTCTCAGATTTTTGCTAAATCTTTAACAATGCCAATGGTAATCGGAGGTTTGAAAAGATTGGAATTGTTAAGAACACGCCCGGAAATTAAAGATAAATTGTGGGAAAACGTAAATAAACTTCAAAACGGATTGAAAGAAAGAGGTTTCAACCTTGGTAACACAAATACTTGTGTAACACCGGTTTTTATCCAGGGAACTACAATTGAAGCTACTCTTTTAGCAAAAGATTTAAGAGAAAATTACGGTGTATTCACATCTGTTGTAGTATATCCGGTAATTCCAAAAGGAATGATTTTGTTGAGATTAATCCCGACTGCTTCACATACCGATTCAGAAATTAATGAAACTTTGGCTGCTTTTGAAGGTATCAAAGAAAAATTAGAATCCGGAGCTTACGCAGAAATGGAAAAACAAATGAATATCGAGTACAAGCAAATGTAATTTGATTTTCACTTACACATAATTATAACCGTTAGAAAAATTCTAACGGTTTTTTTTATTTTTGCCACGAATACACAAATATTTTCAAGCCTAAATAAAATTCGTGCATTCGTGGCAAAAAATTCAGCAATCAAATAAGTATTAAGAGTTAGCCAATCTAAATGAAATCTTTTGCTTCATAAAATTCGAATCGAAAAAATTTCTTTTTATTTAATTTTTTAAATCAGTCAAAAACTTTCTTTCTTTTCCTTTTAAACCCATAAATTTGCAAAAAATTACTTTTGAAAGATCTTCTTCTTATTACTCCACCTTTCACGCAACTAAATACTCCTTATCCGGCGACCGCTTATATTAAAGGTTTTCTGAATACCAAAAATATTTCGAGTTATCAGATCGATTTGGGAATTGAAGTGATTTTAGAATTATTTTCTAAAAGTGGAATTCAGAAGATTTTTGATACAAAAATTGATTTACAGAATATTTCAGAAAACTCACAGCGAATTTTTGCATTGAGAGATGAATATTTAAAGACAATTGATCAGGTGATTTTATTTCTGCAGAATAAAAATCCTACTCTGGCAAGGCAGATTTGTTCAATGAATTTTCTTCCCGAAGCTTCCCGATTCAATCAGCTCGATGATATGGAATTTGCTTTCGGAAATATGGGACTTCAGGACAAAGCTAAACATCTGGCTACATTGTACTTAGAAGATTTATCAGATTATATTGTTGAGAATGTAGATTCTGATTTTGGGTTCAGCAGATATGCCGAAAGATTAGGTAAAAGTGCCAATTCTTTTGACGAATTATATTCAAAATTAAATTCTGCACAGACATTTATTGATGATTTTACTTTAAAGATCCTTCACGAAAAATTAGAATCGGTTCAGCCAAAATTGGTGTGCTTTTCAATTCCTTTTCCTGGAAATTTATACTCTGCTTTTCGCTCTGCAAAATTTATAAAAGAAAATTATCCTCACATCAAAACTGCGATGGGCGGCGGTTTTCCGAATACTGAATTAAGAGAGATCAAAGACCAAAGAGTTTTTGAATTTTTCGATTTCATTACTTTAGACGACGGTGAAGTTCCGTTGGAATTGGTGTATGAAAGTGTTTGTCATTCTGAACAAAGCAAAGAATCTCAATTCAAAAGAACATTTTTAATTGAAAATCAAGAAGTTACTTATAAAAATAATTCCACCAAACAAGATTACAAACAATCGGAAATAGGAACTCCGGATTATACTGATTTACAGTTAGATAAATATATTTCTGTCATCGAAATTGCCAATCCGATGCATAGTTTATGGAGTGACGGAAGATGGAATAAGTTGACAATGGCGCATGGTTGCTATTGGGGAAAATGTACTTTTTGTGACATTTCTTTAGATTACATTAAAATTTACGAACCCATTTCTGCCAAAATTCTGGTTGACAGAATGGAAGAATTAATTAAGACAACTGGCGAAACCGGATTTCATTTTGTAGACGAAGCTGCTCCTCCCGCTCTGATGCGAGAAGTTGCTTTAGAAATTTTACGAAGAAATTTGGTTGTGACCTGGTGGACAAATATTCGTTTTGAAAAAAGCTTTACTCAGGATTTATGTTTTCTTTTAAAACTTTCGGGTTGTGTTGCGGTTTCGGGTGGACTGGAAGTGGCGAGTGATCGGTTGTTAAAATTAATTGACAAAGGAGTTTCTGTAGAACAGGTGGCAAAAGTTACCAAGAATTTTACCGAAGCGGGAATTATGGTTCACGCCTATTTGATGTATGGCTACCCAACACAAACTGTTCAGGAAACGGTGGATTCTTTGGAAATGGTTCGCCAGCTTTTTGAAATGGGAATTTTGCAAAGTGGTTTTTGGCATCAGTTTGCCATGACCGCACATTCTCCGGTCGGACAAAATCCTGAAGAATTTGGAGTAACACCAATTAAGCAGGAAATTAAGTTTGCCAATAACGATATTGATTTTACAGATAAAACTGGAATCGATCACAGTAAATTTAGTTTTGGGTTGAAAAAATCACTGTTCAATTTCATGCACGGAATTAATTTTGAAATTCCTTTGCAGGATTGGTTTGATTTTAAAATTCCGAAAACAACAATTCATCCGGATTATATTCACGATTGTCTTTTAGAAGAAGATCAATTTAGTTTTAAAGGAAATTCTAAAATTATATTTTTAGCAAAAAATGTAATCGCTGAGAATTACATAAAAACAAAAAAACAAAACTCATGGGCGTACACAAGAATTACGTTCCATTTACGAACCAATATTGTTAAGATAGATTTTGAGCAGGAAAAGGCAGAATGGTTGATTAAAGTTTTGAAAGAAAATACTTTTGAAAACCCTAAACGTATTACGCTTCAACAACTTAAAACTCAATTTGAAGAAAACTTTGAAGATTTTGAATTGTTCTGGTTTTCAAAACCGATGCAGCAGCTAAAAGAGAATGGAATTATTTTGAGTTTGTAAATTTTGAATATTCTTCTTTTACAATTTTAAATATATAAAAATTAAGATCAATTTTGTCATTCTGTGGAAACTAAGCGTTTTTAATATAAAGTAATTGGCCGAGATTCCTACGGAATGACAAACTATAAATAGAGAAAAAATCCTGAAAATTATTTCAGGGTTTTATTTTCGGTTAAGGCCAATATCAATTTCAGAAAAATTTACTTTTTATCTTTTTCAACTCCATCTTTTACCACTTCACCTACAATTATTTTATCCTGAACTTTAATAAAATTAGGATCAAGAATTGCCATTCTCTCTGCAAGTGCTTTGTAAGTAGGAAACTTCAAAATAGAAGCCCGACCCGACATTTCTCTATATAAAGTAAAAACTTTTCCTCCTGCTGTCGTAATTCTTTTCGTCGTGGTACTGTATCTTCCTATTAATTTACTTTTAGCATCATATATCTCAATATCAACAAATGTTTTATCTGAAATTGTATCTTCAGAACCAAAGCTTACAGGTAAATTGGTGAAATATCCAACGGGAACACCATTGCTTAAAATTTCGCCGACATTATTAACGGTAATATTTAATCTGTCAATTTTAGATCTTGTGGTGTAAGCTTCTTTTGTTTTTGTATCGAGTTTGCGTTTAGGCATATTTTTGAAAAGTTCATCAAGATTTTTCACATTGATTCCTCTTTCATCAATAATTTTCAACGCTTTAATACAAGTATAGACAGCAGATCTTTCATCACCGGAAAATGCAGACGGAGAAATATAATCCATATCTAAAGTTTTCTCGCGGTTATATACACGATTCAACTTCACATAACTATCTCGTACAGAATCTACTACGCTTTTATCTACAAACTCCATCGTAAAAATAGGAGTTTCCTTCAAATCCATAAAAGTATATTCTCCGGATTTGCTTGATATTTTCGCAACATGATTTCCGTCTAAACTAACAATGCCTCTTTTCGTTTTAATAATTTGAGCATTTAGAATGAAGCCCAAAACTGTAAAGAACATGATTAAACTGTGTTTCATAAAATCAGATTTTTACAAAGCATAAAAAAAGTGTAACCAAAGTTACACTTTTTTGAAAATATATTTAGCTTCGATTTTAATTATTCGCAAAGGATAATTCCTTTTTCATTATTAAATTCTACAACACCGCTTTTTATAGGATACGTAAAAACTTCGTTTTGATTTTCATTTTCTTTGGTAAAATTTTTAGCATAAGCTTCGTCTACAGACTTAGTAAAAAGCTTTACTTTACCGCCAGATAATGAAGAAACAATTCCTGCGTGGTTTTTCATCAAGTGAAATTCACCATTTTTTCCAGGCAACAATACTGAGTCTACTTCTCCTTCAAAAACTACGTATTCTGGTGTTAAAATTTTTATATTCATTTTTCTCAGATTAAAGAGTAAAGAGAAAAGAAAAAAGAGTGAGAAATGTCTTTACTCTTTTTTCTTTATTCTATATTTCTAATTAAGCGTTATCCGCTAACATTTTTTGTCCGGCTTCGATCGCTTCTTCGATAGTTCCTTTCAAGTTGAAAGCAGCTTCCGGTAAGTGATCCAATTCACCGTCCATAATCATGTTGAATCCTTTGATGGTATCTTTGATATCTACCAATGATCCAGGAATACCTGTAAACTGTTCTGCAACGTGGAAAGGCTGAGATAAGAATCTCTGAACTTTTCTAGCTCTGTAAACTACAGATTTATCTTCTTCAGAAAGTTCTTCCATACCTAAGATTGCGATGATATCTTGCAATGCTTTGTATCTCTGAAGAATTTCTTTTACTCTCTGAGCACAGTTATAATGTTCTTCACCGATAATTTCCGGAGCCAAGATTCTTGACGTAGAAGCCAATGGATCTACTGCAGGATAAATACCCAATGAAGCAATTTTTCTATCTAATACCGTTGTTGCATCTAAGTGAGCAAACGTTGTAGCAGGAGCCGGGTCAGTTAAGTCATCCGCAGGTACGTAAACCGCCTGTACTGAAGTAATAGAACCATTTTTAGTTGAAGTAATTCTTTCCTGCATCGCACCCATTTCAGATGCCAATGTTGGTTGGTAACCTACTGCAGAAGGCATACGACCCAAAAGTGCAGATACCTCAGAACCAGCTTGTGTAAAACGGAAGATATTATCTACGAAGAACAATACGTCTCTCCCTTGTCCTGTTTCACCACCATCTCTGTAGTATTCAGCTAAAGTAAGACCAGAAAGTGCTACTCTTGCTCTTGCTCCAGGTGGCTCGTTCATCTGTCCGAAAACGAATGCAGCTTTAGAATCTTTCATTACTTCTAAATCTACTTTAGAAAGATCCCAACCTCCGTTTTCCATAGAGTGCATAAACTCATCACCGTATTTAATAATACCTGATTCTAGCATCTCTCTCAAAAGGTCATTTCCTTCTCTCGTTCTTTCACCTACTCCGGCAAAAACAGAAAGACCACCGTGTCCTTTTGCAATATTGTTAATCAACTCCTGAATCAATACTGTTTTACCTACACCTGCACCACCGAACAAACCAATTTTACCTCCTTTTGAGTAAGGCTCTACTAGATCGATTACTTTAATACCTGTAAATAAAACTTCTGCAGAAGTTGAAAGTTGATCAAATTTTGGAGCTGGTCTGTGAATAGGAAGACCACCTTCCTTAGAAATATTTTGAAGCCCGTCGATAGCATCCCCAACAACGTTGAATAGTCTTCCGTTTACGGCATCACCGATTGGCATAATAATAGGATTTCCGTATCCAATTACATCCTGGCCTCTTTTAAGCCCATCAGTTGCATCCATTGCGATACATCTTACAGTATCCTGACCAATATGCTGCTCTACTTCTAATACTACTTTTTCACCGTTTTCTTTTGTAATCTCTAAAGCATCATAGATACTAGGAATAGCTTCTACATTATTAAAAACTACGTCGATTACAGGACCAATAATTTGAGAAATTTTTCCTTTAATTTGGTTTGCCATTGCTAAATTTTTTCTTGGTGCAAATATAATGAATCTTCACAAACCTGCAATTGCTAAAAAAAAGATTTTTATCATGCTTTTTTTAACAGATTAGCAATATAACAATCTAGCAATTTACGAAGAAATGACTCAATAAAGTGCCTATTTTTATTGTTACGTTATTACATTGGTAAATTGTTACATTAATAAATACATTATAGCTATATTTGCAGTCAAAATTTTTTCATCTTGAAAGTTTTCAGAAATTTTAGTGATTACCCTTCTCAAAGGCCTCTAGCATTATCATTGGGAATGTTTGACGGAGTTCATCTCGGTCATAAATGCATCATCGACGAACTGAAAAAAGTGGGTTCTGCTCACAATTTGGAAACTGCAATCCTTACTTTCTGGCCACATCCAAGATTTGTTTTTAATCCGAACGAAGATCTTAAGCTTCTTAACACGTTGGACGAAAAAACTTTATTGATGGAAAAGTACGGCATCAATAATTTATTTTTAAAAGAATTTGATGAAGAATTTAGAAACCTTACCGGCGAAGAATTTGTACGTCAGATTTTGTTTGATAAATTGAATGTAAAATATCTAATCATAGGCTACGACCATTCTTTCGGAAAAAATAAAAGTGGGAATTTCGAATTGCTTCAAAAGCTTTCTAAAGAATTAGATTTTGAGGTAGAACAAATGGAAGCTATTAACATCCACGAAAATAATATCAGCTCAACAAAAATCAGAAATGCTTTATTGGCAGGTAATATTTTGGAGGCCAACGAAATGTTGGGTTACTCCTACTCTGTTTCCGGAACGGTTGTGCATGGGAAAAAATTAGGCAGAACGATTGGTTACCCAACCGCAAATATTGAAACTGAAAATATAAAATTACTTCCCAGAAAAGGTGCTTATATTGTTGAAACATTTGTTAATGATCAACTATATAAAGGAATGTTAAGCGTAGGAACAAACCCGACCGTTAATGGTGATAAGTTAACCGTTGAAGTTTATATTCTTGATTTTGAAGGAGATATTTACGATGAAAAAATCACTGTAAAATTCAGAGATTTTCTTCATGAGGAAATTAAGTTTGAAGGTTTAGAAAAATTGATTGAAAGATTGGATGAAGATAAAAGTCTGACTGAGAATTTTATTTTTTAGCCAGGTTTATTTTTAATTTTCTAATTCTAGAGGATTTGCGTATTTTATATTTTCTTCCCTCCTTTTTTCTATTTCCTTTTCTCTTTTCCTTAATATTTCTTTTCCTTCTCCTATAATTACAGTTCCATAACTTGCAAGTACAGCAGCTGCATTGGTATTGGCATTTTCTTGTGCCTTTTTTAGTTTTACCTGTGTAGTTTCTATTGCTTCGGTGTATCTGCTTTTCTTAATATTAAACAATTTTCCTTTTAATTTAGAATCAGATACAGATTTTACCAATTCAAAATCAAAATCACCTTTATCGTCCGTTATTTTGATAATTAATCCTGGTAATCCGCTAAATTTCATCGGACCATAAGGAAATAGGATTTCTGGAGAATATTTAAAATACCACATATATTTAAAATTATCAAAAAAAAGTAAAAATAATTGAATATAAAATACGTTTATGTTCTAAGTAATTGTCTATAATTTTTTTTACTATCTTTTTAAACTACGATCATGACAAAATTAAATCGAAATGATCGTATGATTTTTGAAACAGATAAAAAATCAAAAAAAGAAGAGACTGCCTTTCAGACAGTCTCTTGAAATATTAAATTTTCCTTGGAATATAAAAACTTAAAATACTTGCAAAAAGAGAAATTAATACACTATCAAGAATATCAAATTTTGCCAAATATTTGAATACTAAAAATCCCAGAACAAAAGCCAATACTGGAATGAGAATTTTTTTGTTCATGATTTATATCAATTCTCTAATTCCGGCCATTGCGGATGAATTACAACCATACCCTACAGCTCCGGCTGCTGCACCTACTAATATTCCCGGTCCGGTAGGTGATGCCGTTACCGCTCCTACAATAGCACCTACTCCTGCTCCGTAAGCATCAGCTGTTGCCATTTTTTTGATTGTACTTTTAAACCAGCCCCAATCTCTGCTCGTTGAACTATTGGATTTTAAACCCAATAAAGTATTCCAGTTATCTAAATTATTATTCCAATAACCTGAAGATGATAACCCTGTGCTCAAAAGACTTCTCAAAGCAAAATATTCTACTTCCGGAATGTTATGCTGAGCACCAATCACTTTACTTTGGATATTATTAAGGTCTGAACTAAGAACATTAATGGATTCTGCATCATTAGCAGCCATATAATGATCAAAAGCCAGTTTAAAATCATTCAGGAATGACTTGGAAATATCTGATTTAAAATTGCCGTAAAGCTCATTTTCCAGATAACCGATATCATTTCTGTCATCAATTTTGTCAATAATTTCCGCTTCTACATTAGCAAAATCTTTATCATTGACAATTAAAGAATTAGTCTCGTTAAATATTATTGTTTTTAGCTTTATTGAATCTAAATTTTTTACATTAGCTTCTTTAGAAAGCCTTTTATAGATACCTTCAAGAGCATTATTATGCTTTATACCTATTTGAGAAAAATCATAATCACTGATGGATGATAATTTTGAGGTATTGATGTTTGTGGTTAAATTTTCAGCATTTTCTATTCCTTCGTTTCCTAACTCATTAGAGCATGAAGCTAAAAAGGCCATAGAAACTACAAAAAAGATTTTTTTCATGTTAATAATTTTAAACGTTAAATTTTATAATTTATGTTTAAACGTAATGCGCATTTGGTTTGAACTCTCCAAAGAAAAAGAAAAAAAACAGTTTACACAATAAAAAATAATGTTTTTTTATGAAAATTATATTATTAAAAATAAATTTATAATATATTTTTAATTGGTTCTAATTAAATTAATTATTAAAATAAAATGAATTTTATTAGATCAATTTAACAATTAAGAATTTATAGTTGAAGATTTAGAATTTCTTCCTTCGCCTTCTTCGTCAATGATTTAAAAACCAAATCATAAGACTGATCAATCATTTTTAAAACTAAATCTCTTTTCAAGCCGTCAAGAGAAACAGAATTCCAATGGGTTTTGTTCATGTGAAATGCACCTGTAATTTGTGGATTTTGCTCACGAAGTTCTTCGCTCCATTCGGGATCTGTTTTTACATTGATACTTAAAGGCTGTCTTTCTAAAGACATTAGCAGAAAAATTTTAATTCCTACTTTTAAAACTAAAGTTTCGTTATCAAAAGGAAAACTTTCTGTCACTCCTTTTTTTGCTAGACAATAATCTAAAATCTCGTTGGCATCCATTTCGTATGGTTAATAAGTAATTGGTAATGAATAATAATTGATAAGTGATGAATGATAAGTGATAAATTATAATTAATATTTTAATTTATCTGAAAGATCTTTTATCTTAAAATAATTACCTCAAATTTAGTAAATTTAAAAAAGTAAATGATCATCACGCAAAACTATTTATTATGAAAGCTTTAGTAATCGGCGCTTCAGGTGCCACAGGAAAAGATTTGGTAAATCAACTTTTACACGATAAAGATTTTGAGGAAGTGAATGTTTTTGTAAGAAAACCGTTATCCTTCACCAATGAGAAGTTAAAAACTCACGTCGTTGATTTTGAAAAATATGAAGAATGGAAAAACCTAGTGAAAGGTGATGTCGCATTTTCATGTCTAGGAACAACTCTAAAAGCTGCCGGAAGTAAAGATGGACAGAGAAAAGTTGATTTTGATTATCAATACCAATTTGCAAAAGCAGCGAAAGAAAATAATGTAGAAGATTATATTTTGGTTTCTGCTTATGGAGCTAATCCTAAATCAAAAATATTTTATTCTAAAATGAAAGGTGAATTGGAAGACGCTGTAAAAAAGCTGCATTTTAATAAAATTACTATTTTCAAACCGGGAATGCTCGAAAGAAAAGATTCTGAAAGAACCGGGGAAGTCTTAGGAAGCAGAATTATTAAATTCGCCAATAAACTCGGTCTTTTTGAAAGCCAAAAACCTTTACCTACGGATATTTTAGCTAAAGCAATGATTAATTCTTCTAAAATAAAAAGTAATGGCTATTCTAGCATCAAACTTGGAAATATTTTTTGTTTTGCTGAGAAGAGTAATGCTTAAAGCTGGTTTTAAATTCAATTGGAAATGATTCTTTCACAGATCTGCAGATGATTTTGTTAGCCACGAATACACGAATTCTTTTTGATAGGTATTTTTACTTTGGGACAAATTTATTTTTTAAAGTATAAAACGTGGTAATGTGGTCAAAAAATAGTTCGTGTTTTTTCACAAAAATAATTCGTAATATTTATTGGTTCATTGAAAGAAGAAATAAGCTTGCTTAGGATTAACTCATTAGCATAAATTGAAGCTGTAAACAAGATGTTTTTGCCATCTTTTCTCATTGATTCTTGGAGAGCTAAAAAGCATTCGTCCTTTTTGATTTGCAGAAAAGGTAACCATTGAATAAACTTTTTCTCCGACTGATAATAAAATAGTACAGCAAATTTCATATTTAAAACGATGCTTACCATCTATTCCACCCACAAAAATCGAATTTGGAAGTACAGCCCCAACAATGATTATTTTTAATTTTCAGACATAAAAAAAGGTTTATTGAAACAAATTTCAATAAACCTTCTGTATCATTTAGTGATAATAGACCTTATAAAGAATATTATAAATTATTTTTTGATCATTAAAACTTTATTAATGCTAGATATCAAGGACAAATTAAATTCATAATTTGTCACTAAAACATATCATTTTTAAAGCATTTTAAGATTATTCACTTCCAATTCTGTAAGAATCCTCCAGTGACCTCTTTTGATGTTTTTCTTTGTAAGTCCTGCAAACATTACTCTGTCCAGAGCTTCTACTTCGTATCCTAAACGTTGGAAAATTCTTCTGATGACACGGTTCCAACCGATATGAATTTCGATTCCGATTTCATTTTTAGGTTTTCCTTCAATAAACGAAATTTGATCAACTTCTGCAATACCTTCATCCAAACGAATTCCTTCTGCAATAAGTTTCATGTCTTCGTTCGTTAATTTTTTGTCTAAGGTAACGTGATAAATTTTCTTAGAATCAAAAGATGGATGCGTCAGTTTTTTAGTCATGTGTCCGTCATTGGTCAAAAGAATAACTCCGGTTGTAGAACGGTCTAATCTTCCTACCGGGAAAACTCTGTATGGAGAAGCATTTGCAACCAAATCCATTACCGTTTTTCTTGCTTTGTCATCTTTAGTTGTAGAAATATAACCTTTTGGCTTGTTTAAAAGCACATAAACAGGTTTTTCAGGCGTAATATTTTGTCCGTCAAATACAACCTTGTCAGTCTTCTCAACCTGGTAACCCATTTCTGTTACTACTTTTCCGTTGACTTCCACCAAACCTTGAGTAATCAACTCATCAGCTTCTCTCCTACTGCAAATTCCGGAATTGGCAATGTATTTATTAAGACGAATAGTATCTTTATGAACGTCTTTTTCAACTTTCTTGAATCTTCTTTGCTGTACAAAAGATTTTGCTTTATCCTGATCTTTATCGCTTCCTTCAGTTCCGGGTCTTCTTCCGTATTTCAGGCTGCCTCTTTCGTATTTATCTCTAACGTCAAAACTATTGGGTCTGCTACCTCCTCTTTTGGGAGCAGATTTACCGAAAGTCTTTTTCTCTTCACCTGAACTTGTAATAAATGGTTCTTGTTCAGTTTTTGAATATTTCTTATTCATTCGAGCTTGATAACTTGTATCATCACTTCTTTTAGAATCAGAATTTCTTTCTCCCGCTTTAGGGAATGACTTCTTGAAAGGTTTTGATCCGGAATCTCCAGATTTAAGAGAACGAGGGCTGTCTGAGTTTCTTGTTGAAGATCTAGGTTTTTTAGGTCTCCCTGAATTATTATTGTCTCTGCTCATTCTAAATATTTTTGCAAAGATAGTGATTTAGTTACGAGTTAGAAATTAAGAATCATAACTTTGTAGCTTAGAATAGCTTTAATTATAAAAAAATCATACGATGATTACTTTATTAGACGAAAATTTTTCGCAGCTCAATCAATTTCTGACCGAAAAATCATTCAGCAAAATTTTTATTCTGGTGGATGAAAACACACATGAATATTGCCTTCCTGTATTATTAGGTAATTTGGAAACCGATATTTCTTTTGAAATTCTGGAGATTGAAGCAGGTGAAGAAATGAAAAACATTCAAACTGCCAATCAGCTTTGGGAAATTCTTACAGAAATGCAGACCGACCGAAAAGCTTTAATAATCAATCTTGGTGGCGGCGTGACTACCGATATGGGAGGTTTTGTAGCTTCTACTTATAAAAGAGGAATTCAGTTTATCAATATACCGACGACGCTACTTTCAATGTGTGATGCATCTATCGGTGGTAAAACAGGAATCGATCTGATGCATTATAAAAATATGGTAGGAACATTTTCTTTTCCTGAGCAGATATATGCTTATACGCGATTTTTAGATACTCTTCCCGCAAAAGAACTGAAAAGTGGATTTGCCGAAATGTTAAAACATGGCTTAATTGCAGATAAAAAACATTGGGAAGATTTAATAAAGTTGCAGCATTTAGATCCTGTTGGGATTGAGCCTCTTATTCCGCATTCAATGGAAATTAAGCAAGAAGTTGTGAATGCTGATTTTCATGAGAAAAATGTAAGAAAGACTTTAAACTTTGGTCATACCATAGGCCATGCTATCGAAAGTTTATGCCTTCAAAGTGAAAACCCTATCCTTCATGGTGAAGCGGTTGCTTTGGGGATGATTTGCGAAAGCCATCTTTCTTATCTTGAGGGTTTAATTTCTAAGGAAGATTCAGAATTAATCATAGAAAATATCCAGCGCTATTTCTGTTTTATTGATTTGAGCGGTTTTAAGGATGAAGATATTTTCAATTTATTATTAAATGATAAGAAGAATACTGATGCAAAAATCAATTTTTCTTTGCTTTCAGCAATCGGTTCTTGTATTTATGATCACGAATGCAGTAACGAAAATATTCAAAAATCAATTAATTATTACAAAACATTGAGTGAATTTTAAGTTTAAAACTAAATTTTTAGATTTAAATTTAAATAATTGTTATTTACAGCATATTAATTAGCTTAAATTTAATTAATTCATATTCATTATGTTACGCTTTCAACCATTCATTATTGTGAATGGTTTTTTAATGTTTTGAACATTCTTTACATTTTGGCAAACAATTTGAAAGATACGACTCGTCAAACTCAAAAGTTTGGTAGTAAAATTTAAAATTAGAATTAGTAAAATATTAAAAAATTTAAGTTATGAAAAAGTTAATTTTAGGAATCGCAGTTTTGTCAACATCTTTGGCATTTGCTCAGACTACAACGACAACCACAACTAGATCAATGTCTTCTTCAGATGTAAGATTTGGTATTAAAGCAGGTATGAACGTTTCTTCATTATCAAAAAATGAAACTTTAGAAGATCAAGGATCAAAAATCGGTTTTAATGCAGGTGTATTTGCTAATATCCCGGTTGCAGAATCATTTAGTATTCAGCCAGAGGTTTTATACTCTCAATATGGAGACAAATATGATTATGTAGTAGCAGGAAACAGATATTCTTATGCAAACCACCTAGATTATGTTACAGTTCCAGTAATGTTTCAATACAACTTTATTCCAAATTTATATGTAGAAGCAGGTCCGGAATTTGGTTTCATGGTTAGTGCAAAAAACAAGGCTAAAAACGAAACTAATAATGATGTATTAGCTGAATCAGGAAACTATAAAGATAATTTTAATACATTCAACGTAGGTATTGGTTTAGGTGCTGGATATTATTTCACAGATAATATCGGTATTACAGCAAGATATGTTGCAGGTGTAACAGATATTGCTAAAGACAGACCAGCTAATTCGGATGCTGTAAGAAACAATGCTTTCCAAGTAGGTTTAGCTTACAAATTCTAAGAAAAGAACAATCTTATTTCAATAGAAAAGGTCAGACTTAATTGTAAGTCTGACCTTTTAATATTTAGATATTTAAATCTTAATTAAATAATTCTATTTCTTCTCCTTTTGCTACAGGATATTCTTCAGTAAAACATCCGAAGCAGTGGTTTGAAGAACCTAAAATTTCTTTTAAATTATCAGTACTTAAAAACTCCAAAGAGTCTACTCCCAAATAATCTCTCAACTGTTCTGTTGTCATATTGGCAGAAATCAAATCGTCTTTCGATGGTGTATCTATCCCCAAATAGCAAGGTGCAATAATGGGTGGAGAAACACTTCTGAAGTGAATTTCTTTAACGCCTGCTTCTTTTAAAATTTTAACCAATCTCTTAGAAGTTGTTCCTCGAACGATTGAATCGTCAATGATAACTACTCTTTTGTCTTTGATCTCAGAAATAATAGGATTCAGTTTCAGATTAACAATTCTTTCCCTCATTTCCTGAGTAGGAACGATGAAACTTCTTCCGATATATCTGTTTTTAATCAAAACAGGGCGGAAAGGTATTCCTGAAGCTTTAGAAAAACCAATTGCAGCAGGAACTCCAGAATCTGGAACTCCAATTACGATATCAGCCTCTACAGGAGCCTGTTCCCAGATTTTTTCACCAGATTTTTCTCTGATCTCGTAAACATTAATGTTTTCTAAAGTAGAATCGGGTCTTGCAAAATAAATATATTCAAAAGAACAAATTCTCTGCTTCCCTCTTTCCTCATTTACCATGTAAGAATTTAGTTTTCCAGGTTCGTTTTCATTGGTATAAATGATTTCTCCCGGTAAAATATCTCTTACATATTGAGCTCCCACTGCATCTAAAGCTACAGATTCTGAAGCAACAACATATGTTTTCTCATCAACAGCTCCTAAAACCAAAGGTCTGATTCCGTTGAAATCTCTGAATGCAAAGAATTTGTTTCTTGTCATCCCAACAACAGAATATGCGCCTTCAATTTTCTCCATCGTTGCTTTAATGGCACCACGAAGTCCAAGGTCAAGATTTTTTTGAATTAATCTTAAAATAACCTCAGAATCGGAAGTCGCTCTGAAAACTACACCTTCAGCTTCCAGTTCATTCTTTAATTCTTTCGCATTGGTTAAGTTACCATTGTGAGCGATAGAAAGTATAATCTGGTCATATTCGTTTTTGGCAAAAAATGGCTGGAAATTATACTTCTTTTTATCTCCTGCAGTCGTGTAACGGGTGTGCCCGATTGCAGAATTTCCCATAAAAGTTTCAGGTTCCTGAATCTCTTTATAAACATCCAAAACCAAACCTTCATCTTTCATGTTGGTAATCTTTCCGTCTTTAAGAACAGAAATACCACAAGCTTCCTGACCTCTGTGCTGAAGCGCAAAAAGCCCAAACTGAGAAAGAGAAAACGTATCCAGATCGTTATCAGAATACATCCCAAAGATCCCGCACTCCTCGTTTGGAGCATCCAGTCTTTCTTCTTCCTGCGTTCTGAAAAGATTTCTTCCGTAGGTTTGAGTTTCAAACTGTTTTAAATATTCACTTTTATGAATGTCTAAACTTTTCATTTCTATTTTTTCTAAATTAGAAGTTAGATATTAGATGTTAGAAATTAGTCTAAGTTAACTTCAATTATATTTTTAAACTTGTCTTCAATGAATAAATCATTTTCTGTATCTCAGCTAAAAGTTCTTTTAAAGGAACTATTTTAGTTTCGGAAATAAAATTTAAATCTATTAATAATTGTAACTGAGTTTGTAATTCGTAAGTAGAACCAAACGCAATTCCAAGAAATTGATAAAATTCGTTCTTATTATTTCTTCCTGCTCCTTCTGCAATATTGGAAGGTATCGAAACTGCACATCTTCTGATTTGAGAAAGTAAGCCAAACTTTTCTTCATTTGGCAATTCGGCAGTAACCAGATAAACTTCTTTTACTAAAGCCATTGATTTACTCCAAACTTTCAAATCTTCAATTCGGTGCGATTTCATACTAAATTCTAATATCTAACTTCTAACTTCTCAAACTTTACTTATTAAGTAAAGTTTTCAATCTATTGTAGATCTCAACATAAGCTTCGGTAACCTCACCAAGATCTCTTCTGAATCTGTCTTTATCCAACTTCTTCATCGTGTCTTTGTCCCAAAGTCTGCATGTATCAGGAGAAATTTCGTCAGCAAGAATGATCTCTCCGTCTGAAGTTTTTCCTAATTCTATTTTGAAATCAACCAAAATAATATTCATTTTGTCGAAAAGATCGATCAGAATTTCGTTGATTTTTCCTGTCAATGCATACATTTCGTTTAGTTCTTCATAAGTAGCTGCACCCAAGAAAACTGCATGGTGATCGTTGATTAGTGGATCTCCCAATTCGTCTTTTTTGTAGCAGATATCGAAGATGGTAACCGGAGATTTAATTCCTTCCTCAACTCCTAATCTCTGAGCCATGCTTCCTGCAGAATAGTTTCTTACGACCATTTCCAAAGGAATAATTGATACTTTTTTTACCAATTGCTCTCTTTCGTCTAGTTGTTTGATGAAATGAGTTCTAATTCCTTTTTCATTTAAATATTCAAAAATAAGAGTGGTGATGGCATTGTTCATTTCACCTTTTAAATCTACAGATCCTCTTTTTTGAGCATTAAACGCTGTTGCATCGTCTTTGAAACGTACCACAACTTCTTCAGGATTTTCGGTTGCAAATACTTGTTTTGCTTTACCTTCATACAGCATTTCTAGCTTTTGACTCATAATTTTTACTTTTTTTACTTTAGAAAACCTTGAATCAAAGGTTTTCAGTTAATTAGATTTATATACTTTTACTTAATTAAAATTCCTGCTATAACAGCAGTTCCAAAACTTAATAGTGTACCGATCAATACATATTCTGTCAGTTTTCTTTGTTTTGCCTGTGCGAGATCACTGAATCTGAAAACAGATTTTGCAGCGACCATAAAACCAACTCCTTCCCAATGATTGACTACAATAAATGCGAAAACCAATAACCGTTCTAAAATCCCGATGTATTTTCCGGCACTCGATAAAGATTCGCTTTGCAAATTATTTTCTCCTTCGCTCACGGGAGTCCAAGATGATAACAATAGTTTAATAAAAATTGAAGCTGGCGATGTTAAAAACAAAGCAGCCATTAAAATTTTCAAAAATTCCTGATCTTTTAGAAATTCAAAATTAAATTCACTGAAATAAAGAGAAATTCCTCCGATAACAGCTACATGAAGAGCCTGATCTATAAAGAACCACGCCTTTTTTGTCTGAATATTCTGAAAACTAAGTTTACAGGCATCAATAATGAAATGAGTGATTCCCACTAAAACTGCTACCCACCAAAGTTTAAGATCCCAAAGGAAAATAAAACTTAAAACAGTGTGAATAAGCACATGAAAATATAAATATGAACTTTTCAGTTTACGGTTCTCTTTATCTGCAACCCAAGAATTTGGCTGAAGAATAAAATCTCCGAGTAAATGTGCCAATATGAGTTGAATAAAAATCATGCTTACAGTTCTGAAATTTTCTTTTTAAAATAATGATTGGTTTCTACGATCAGTTCGTAGTTTGCACGCTTCAGCCTTTGGCTGATTGAGGACTGTGAAATGGTAAATTTTTTGGCAAGATCTTCTTGTGTATAATCTTGATTCATTATCATTTCGTGGATAATTTCGGCAGTTGCCATCGTCCAATTATCAAAATCTTTGGATGCCCATTTTAATAAAATATTGAGATCACGGTCTATAGGATCGTTGGAAGTTTTAATGGAAACGGTGTCGCCATCACTCTTCAGATCATTCAATAATCTTCCGGAATTCACGTAAGCGGAACCGTTGGATTCGGTAATTTTTTCGGATGAAAAACTTTCTTCTCCAATTCCAATCGCAATTCTTACATCTAAATTTTCCTGACTTTTTATAAGAGATTTGATAGCTAAGAAATGCCAAAAAACATCATCGATATTACATTTAAATTGAAATTCGTCGCCTCTGTAGATTTCCCATGTTTCAGGAGCACTTCCCCACTTGTCGAGAAGATTTTTAAGCTTGGTAATCCAAACTTCAGTATCTGCATGCTGTGAATTTATAATATCACCGGTAATGACCGCTATCATTTTGCAAATATAATCATTATTACTTATAAATAAAAAATATAAGCAGATTTGATTATAAGTAATAAATATTAGCTTTTTTGCTTATAAATTTTATAAACAAAAAACTTCGCTCAAAGTTGAACGAAGTTGTACAGTTTGTATTTAAATTTAATCCTACTTCTTAATAAACTGATAAGCTTTATCGTCAAGTTTCAACAAGTAAGAACCAGTTTTTAAATTCTGTACAGAAATATTTTTCTTGTTTTTAAATGGCGTTTTCTCGCTATAAATTAATTGCCCTGAATAATCTAGAATTTGAGCATTCTGAACATTTTCAGTTTTTCCACTTACAAAAATGTTTTCATGAACCGGATTCGGATAGATTTTAAACTCTTTTTTAACAAATAATTCGGCTTCAGAAGTAGTTAATGTACCTAGATTTTGGCAGTAATTGCTTGCATAAGAATCCCATTCATTACTATTGAAAGTTGAAGTTGGCTGAGTAACAGTATTTTTTCTATACAGAGAGATGTTTGCATTGGTGTTGCTTGCAAATTTACTTCCTATAGCATCAATTGTCGCCGAATTATAGGCTAACTCTACATATTGAGTTCCGGTAAAAGTTAAAGCTTCTCCTGCAGTAAGAAATAAAGCATCACTGTTTGTAACGCATGACAGCGCAGATTTTGGATTGAGGATGATAAAACTTTCGTTATTCTGAATTTTGCCTTCAAGTTCAAAACTCCCTGCGAAATAATAGGAATCCGTTATGCTGTTATAATACTGTGTTTTGATACTGTAATTGTTTAAATTAACTTCATGACCGGTTTTATTTAAGATCTCCAAAGCTTTATTATTGTCTGTTCCTTCAATATATTTTGTAATTAAAAGATCTTTAGAATTTGAATCTGTTGCAAGAGTAGATACAGTTGCAGTATTGCTGTCTGTAGATTGTAGATAACCCTGATCATAAGCTCGCACAGTAAATAAGTAGGATGTTGCAGGATTTAAATGATCAATAACAAGAGATGTTGATTTTGTAGTTGCTAAAAAAACGCCATTCTGATAAACATGATATCCTATGACGTCTGTACTAGCGCTTGGCGACCATGCAATGTTTGTATAATAAGCACCGGATTGTGTAATAGTTAAATTGGCAGGAGGTTGTGGCGCGACTGCGTCTGGAGTCTGTACCCAAATTGCATTAACCCATTGCGGGTTGTCAATAAAGGGGTTTCTGTTATTCTGAATAGCATATACCGCATTGTTTCTATTGATTTCTCTCTGAGAAACCGGGTCTTGCGTATGCCACTGAATAAGCATCGAAATGTAAGCAGGATCAAATGCACGCTCTGCTGTTCCGTCAAACGGCGAACGATCTATCGCAGGATTAATATTAGTGGAATAATTAAATACCGGCAATTTGCTTTCGTATCTCACTGCAAAATAGAGCAGCATTCTTGCAATATCTCCTTTAAATTCATTTATTGGCTCATAAACCCTATTGGTATATACATAATTCGGAATAGCGCTGTTGGCAATTTTTGATGTATTGCTAAAAGTATAGTGAATGGTGGAGTTCCCAATTCCGTAAGGGTAATTGTTTCTCAACTGATTGATCCTTGCATCTGTAGGAATGACAAAATGCAAGTCTGAATACATCGGATAATTACTGTTAAAAGTGCTTTGTGGTACGGCATGTTCTCTGTTGTACCCTAGCCCCTCGGCGCCTGACGTACTGATCAGGTTTGCAGAAGTATATTCGTAGGCGTCCGGACCTGTCGGGATTTCGGAATACATGTCCAGTAAAACTGTTGTGTTACTAGATCCGTGATCATAATATTGATCTAAATCGGTTTGATTGTACAAATTAGGCAAGTCACTGTAACCCCAGTTGACATTTTTTGTTGCAGTAATTTCATGAAGCTTAGATTTTAAAGCATAACCTGTCAATCCTGTTGTTCCATCATAATATCCCGCCGGAATTTGTGCTGAAACGTAAACAGATATAAAAAATATAGGTAGTAAAAGTTTTTTCATGGGTGAAAAATTGGATAGCTAAAGTAAGAAATAAACATGCGGAATGCTAATTACTGAGATTAATATATTATTAACAATTTAAATTTAATTTACTGACAATTAATTACTTATTTGCTGCAACTTATCTTCAAAACAAAATATTTTCGTATTTCGGCAATTTAAGTATCTTTGGGACATAACTATACATGTAATATGAACACAGAAACGATTAACAACATCAAAATGATCGCGGAAACAGCAAAGGAATTTGCTGAAAAGAATATCAGACCCAATATTATGGAGTGGGACGAAAGTCAGACTTTTCCTAAAGAGCTATTTCACCAGTTAGGTGACATGGGATTTATGGGAATTGTGATTCCTGAAGAATATGGTGGTTCTGGTCTTGGCTATCACGAATATGTTGCTATTCTGGATGAAATTTCTCAGGTAGATCCTTCAATTGGATTATCAGTTGCGGCACACAATTCATTGTGTACCAATCATATCTATGAATTTGGAAATGAAGAACAAAGAAACAAATGGCTTCCACAGTTAGCTACCGGTAAAGTAATAGGAGCTTGGGGGCTTACAGAGCACAATACAGGATCAGATTCTGGAGGGATGTCTACTACAGCTGTAAAAGATGGTGACGAGTGGATAATCAACGGAGCTAAAAACTTTATCACTCATGCAATTTCTGGTGATATCGCTGTTGTAATGACTAGAACTGGAGAAATTGGAGCTAAAAATAATTCTACTGCTTTCGTTTTAGAAAAAGGAATGGCTGGTTTTACTTCAGGTAAAAAAGAAAACAAACTTGGGATGAGAGCTTCAGAAACGGCAGAACTTATTTTTGACAACGTTCGTGTTTCAGATGCGAATCGTTTAGGTGAAGTTGGTGAAGGTTTCAAACAGGCGATGAAAATTCTTGACGGTGGTAGAATTTCTATTGCTGCGTTAAGTTTAGGAACTGCAAGAGGAGCTTATAAAGCGGCATTAAAATATGCTAAAGAAAGAAAACAGTTCGGAAAATCTATTTCAGAATTCCAGGCGATCAACTTTATGTTGGCTGATATGGCAACAGAAATTGATGCAGCAGAATTATTGATCCAGAGAGCTTCTACGCTGAAAAATGCAAAACAGAAAATGACAAAAGAAGGGGCAATGGCAAAATTGTATGCTTCTGAGGCATGTGTTAGAATTTCTAACAATGCAGTTCAGATTTTTGGAGGTTACGGGTATACAAAAGATTTCCCGGCTGAGAAATACTACAGAGATTCTAAGCTTTGTACGATTGGTGAAGGTACTTCAGAAATTCAGAGAATGGTTATCGGTAGAGATATCACAAAATAATTTTTTGGGTTAATTTACCTTAAAATTAATATAAAGGAATAGCATACGTAATTTACGTGTGCTATTTTTATTTTATGTAAGTATTTTCATAATGATATATTGTTTATTCAATGCATTGCATAATTTATTAAATTAAATATCTAAAATTTTCTTAAATAATTTTGTTTTTCATAATATAATTTTTATTAGCTTTGATATTCCAAAATCAAAATAGATAATATATGAAAAAACAACTATTGGTGATTGGAATGCTGGTTTCAGGCATTTCATTCGCTCAGACAGACCGTCTTTGGTCTGAAAGTTCTAAAAAAACAAATTCAGAAATTTTTGAAAACAAATCAACAATCAACAATCCGAAGATCTATAGTTTAGATATTGACGGATTGAAAAATGCTTTGGCAAAAGCTCCAAAAAGATTGGCTGTTGGCGAAAAATCAGACATTATCATTTCTTTCCCAAATTCTGATGGCAAATTGGAACATTTCAAAGTAAGGGAAAATTCCAATTTCGATCCTCAATTGGCTGCGAAGTATCCGGATATCAAATCTTACGTTGGTGAAGGTCTGGGAGATTCAAATTCTACAGTGTATTTCAGTATTTCTCCATTGGGTTTATCTTCTATGGAAATTTACGGTGATAAGTCTGCGGTTTTTATTGAGCCTTATACAAAAGATCTTTCAACCTATGTCGTTTACAGAAAATCGGACAAAAAAGATGATCTTAATAAGTTTGAATGTACAGTAATTGATGTTGCTCAGAAAGGAATTTCGAGCACAGATAATCTTGCAGCAAGACCCAATGCAGATGATGCAAAACTACGAACATTCAGATTAGCTTTGTCTTCCACAGGAGAATACACGACCTATTTTGGAGGGACAAAAGCACTTGCTTTAGCGGCAATGAACAATACAATGACCCGTGTAAACGGAGTTTTTGAAAAAGACTTTTCGGCGAGAATGGTCTTAATTGCCAATAATGACGCTGTAATTTACACCAGCGCTTCTACGGATCCTTATTCTGCAGCTTCAGGAATGAGCAGCTGGAATTCTCAGCTTCAATCGACCTTAACTTCAGTAATTGGTGAAGCTAATTACGATGTTGGGCATTTATTCGGAGCTTCCGGAGGTGGCGGAAATGCAGGCTGCATCGGCTGTGTTTGTGTGAACGGATCAAAAGGAAGTGGTTATACTTCTCCGGCAGATGCAATCCCTTCGGGAGATAATTTTGATATCGATTATGTAGCTCACGAATTGGGTCATCAGTTTGGTGGAAATCATACATTCTCAATGAGTAATGAAGGAACCGGAGTTAATATGGAACCTGGTTCCGGATCGACTATTATGGGATATGCTGGAATTACAAGTCAGGATATTCAGGCGCACTCAGATTCTTTTTTTCATGCAGTAAGTATTCAGCAGATTACAGATAATATTAAGGCTAAAACCTGTCCTACAAGTACGAGTACAGGAAACTCAGTACCAACAGCAAATGCAGGTGCAGATTATACCATTCCGAAAGGAACTCCATTTATGCTAACCGGTGCTGGAACTGATGCAAACGGAGATGCTCTTACTTATATCTGGGAACAGATGAATAATGCATCTTCTTCTCAAACCGGAGCGAGTTCAGCGGCAAGTGCTACAAAAGCAACAGGGCCAACGTTCAGATCGTGGACTCCACAAACAACTCCTACAAGATATTTCCCAAGAATGGCTTCTGTTTTAACGGGTGCGACAACAACAGCTGGCTCAGAAATTACTGTTGAAGCATTATCAAACGTTGCAAGAACTTATAATTTTAGATTCACAGTTCGTGATAACAGAGCTGGAGGTTCTGGAAATAATTCTGATGATGCGGTAATTACTGTTAACGGAACTGCAGGTCCATTCAGTGTAAGTTCTCAAAATACAGCAACAACTTATTCGGGAGGAACTTCTCAAACAATAACCTGGAATGTTGCCGGAACTACAGCAAACGGCGTAAATGCTGCAAACGTAGATATTCTTTGGTCTACAGACAGCGGAAATACATGGACGACTCTACTTTCAGGAACTCCAAACGATGGTTCTCAGGCGGTAGTTATTCCAAATTCGTCTACGACTACAGGAAGAATTATGGTAAAGGGTTCAAATCATATTTTCTTTGATGTAAACAATGCAAATATTACGGTAAATGCAGGTTCAGGAACTTCTGATACTACTCCACCGACGGCTCCAACTTTAGCAGCTTCAGGAACTACTTCTTCAAGCACGAATCTTTCTTGGTCGGGCGCTACAGATAATGTTGCTGTAACAGGTTATGATGTTTATCAGGGTGCTTCATTGGTTGGTTCTACAACTTCTACTTCTTATACCGTAACAAGTTTAACGCCTTCTACGACGTACAGTTTTACCGTTAAAGCTAAAGATGCGGCAGGAAATAATTCTGTTTCAAGCAATACAGTTTCTGTGACAACTCTTGCTGGAAGCTCGGTTACTTATTGTTCGGCAACATCAACCAATACATCGGATGAAAGAATCGGGAATGTAAAATTCGGAACGATTAATAATACTTCAACAGGAACTTCTGGTTACGAAAACTTTACTTCAGTTTCCACCAATGTTACACGAGGTTCAGCTTATACGATTTCTGTAACTCCGGTTTGGACTTCAACTAAATATAACGAAGCTTATGCAGTTTACATTGATTACAATAAAGATGGTGACTTTACAGATAGTGGAGAATTGGCCTGGACGAAAACAGGTTCACAGACAAGTCCGGTAACAGGATCAATTACAATTCCGTCAACAGCAACTCTTGGTAATACGAGAATGAGGGTAATGATGCAATACAGTTCTGTTCCTTCATCTTCTTGCGGTTCTTATACTTACGGACAGGTTGAAGATTATACTTTAAATATTGTTTCATCCGGAAGAGGTGAAGATTTTGACACGAAAGATCTCATGACGGATATTAAATTGTATCCAAATCCTGCAAGAGACATTTTAAATGTTTCAAATACAAATAGTGAAGATTATAAAATCTTCGATATGGGTGGAAAACTAATCAATTCAGGAAAACTCAAAGGAGGCTCAGTGAATGTAAGCGGTCTTGTAAAAGGTGCTTACGTAATTCAGGTGGGCGAAGTTTCTAAGCGATTTATTAAAAACTAACTTCCTCTCAATTAAACTTTAGATCTTTTTAGGCTGCTCGGAAACGGGCGGCCTTTTTTTTATTTAGGATTTCGAGTTTCGGGTTTCGAGATTTAAAACTCGTATTAATCCTATCTCGTATCTCGCAACTTTATTGAGTACGTTAATTTAAACCTCAATCAATCATATTTTCTCATTCCTAATTTTTATATTTGCCCTAAATAAAAAATTTCATGGATAAAATTGACAGCCTGAACCAAGTAGCAGAATTCCACACCACTTTTAAAGCCCCTATTTTAGATACTCCACAAATTCCTTCTCAAGAAAGATGTAATTTGAGAGTTGAACTTTTGCAGGAAGAATTAAATGAATTAAAACAAGCTATTGCCGATAACGATATTGTAGAAATTGCTGATGCTTTGTGTGATTTGCAGTATGTTTTGAGTGGCGCGGTTTTAGAATTCGGATTGGGTGACAAGTTTGTAGAATTATTCAACGAAGTGCAGCGTTCTAATATGTCTAAAGCTTGCGATAATGAAGAACAGGCAAATGAAACAGTAGAATTTTATGCAGCAAAAGATGTCGAATCTTTCTATGAAAAATCCGGAGAAAAATTCAATGTCTACAGAAAAGCAGACCATAAAGTATTGAAAAATAAATACTACTCGCCTGCTGACTTAAAAAAAATTATCGAAAATTAATATGAAATAAAAGATTCACAAATACAATGAAAAATAATAGAAATATGATTTGCAAAAAAATCATCACCAATATTTTTACCTTTTCAGTTCTTACTTTGGCTATGCAGCAGTATAATGCTCAGAAAGTCGTAGTAAACAGAGAGGTGGAAACAACCAATGACGGAAAAATGCTTTTGGGACACCAACTTAAGGATCAGTTTGTGAAAGAGCCGTATTCAGAATGGTATACAAAAGAATTTAATGAATACGCTTTAGATCAAAAAGCTGTTGGAGAACTGAAAAAAAATAATATCAATTCTTATAATCTGATTGTTTTTATCGGAACCTGGTGTGAAGACAGTCATAGAGATTTTCCGAGATTGATGAAAATTTTGGATGAGGTAAAATATCCCGACAACAGATTGACGATCATTGCGGTTAACCGTAAAAAAGAATCTCCTACAGGTGATGAAGTAAAATATAATGTTTCTAAAGTTCCTACAATTATTGTCGAAAAATATGGCAAGGAAATTGGAAGAATGATAGAAATGCCGACGACAGGTTACGTAGAAAGAGACCTTGTAGAAATCTTAAAAAAAGATGACAAGTCGGTAATCAGAGAAATATTTAAAAAAGAAAATTGAGAAATCTAAAATTAATTATTCCATTTGTTGCGGGCATTCTTTTGATGCTGATTCTGTTTTTCAGTTTCAGGTCTTGTTTTAAGGTAAGCGAAAAAACTGAAAAATCCGATTATTATATTCTGACCAATCAGATCTCCAAAATGAATAAAATGGTTGTTTTGGAACAGGATTTTTCCGCCATGCAGAAAACCAAATTCGGCTATGAGTTTTTAGGGAAAGAAATGACGAGTAACAGCGTTATTACTTATACAAAGACCAATGCACAGGTTTCTTATGATCTGAATAAGATGAAAATAGAAGTAGATTCTATTAATAAGAAATTAATTATCAGAGAACTTCCTAATGCTGATATCAGAATTACGCCAAGTGTAGAAATACAGTCGTTAGACGATTCTTTTATCAACAGGATTTCTGAAAAAGATATCAAAAATGTACAGCAAAAAGCAAAGCAAACAGCTGTGAAATCTGTAGATCAGAACAAATTGAGAAGCGAAGGTCATCAACAATTAATGGAAAATCTTAATAGTATTTTCGTTTTGGCAAAGGCTTTGAATTATAAGATAGAAGATCAAACCGGCAAAATCGGTGTTCTTGGACTCTAAAAATTCAAAATTATGGACTCAAAAGACGATAACAAAAAGAAAGAATCTGCTAACTCAGCAGAAACCAAAAAACAAAATGAAGACTTCCGTGATATTCCGGCTTCTTCAGAAAAACAAAATCCATCCGATGTTGATAAGGAAGATGTTCAAAAATCTTCTAAAAACAACCAGTCAGGAAAAACAGATAACATCAAGTGAAAGCTTGGTGTTTTTTTTTTATGGCAGCAATTTCCGCCCACCACTCCCGCTATTTTTTGCATACATTGTAGTCTTAACGGAATTTTTCAGCACACAAAAAATGAGCTTCGTTCAGGTCGGGCTGCAACTTTCAGCAGACTCTCACGATTTCATATCATCGGATAAGACTCCAATGTTTGATTATAGAAAGGAATCGTTAACGTGAAAATTTAAAATAAATTGTATTTTTTGTGAATTATCGTTCTACGATTTCTTAAAGACGTAAAAAAAGCGTATTTTTGCAACTTAAAATTTCTTAGTAAACAATGATAAAAATTACACTTCCAGACAA
Source organism: Chryseobacterium indoltheticum (assembly GCF_003815915.1). Classification (NCBI taxonomy): domain Bacteria; kingdom Pseudomonadati; phylum Bacteroidota; class Flavobacteriia; order Flavobacteriales; family Weeksellaceae; genus Chryseobacterium; species Chryseobacterium indoltheticum. Next base: position 2,595,568 of record NZ_CP033929.1, on the reverse strand, counting down.
TAGCGTCAGAGAATTTGAAGGAGCAACGACTCCTTTGGATGTGGCAAAATCTATAAGCGAGGGATTGGCTAGAAATACCATTTCCGCAGTTGTAAACGGCACACAAGTCGAAATTACCACGCCTATAACCACAGATTCAAAGGTACAGCTTTTGACATGGAATGATGATCTTGGTAAGAAGGCCTTCTGGCACTCTTCTGCTCACCTTTTGGCGCAGGCTATCCTTGAATTTTATCCTAATGCTAAGTTAACGATTGGTCCTGCAATTGAAAGCGGTTTTTATTATGATGTAGATTTTGGTGACGAAACTTTATCTGAAAAAGATTTTGAAAAAATCGAAAAAAAGGTTTTAGAAAATGCTAAAAAAGGATCAACGTTCTCATTGTATCCTGTTTCTAAAGAAGAAGCTTTAAAAACGTATGCAGACAATCCTTACAAAGTAGAATTGATTTCTAATCTTAATGATGGAGAAATCACTTTTGTGACACACGATAACTTCACAGATCTTTGTCGTGGCGGTCACATTCCAACTACAGGAATTGTGAAAGCAATGAAAATCTTAAATGCTGCAGGAGCATATTGGAGAGGAAATGAGAAAAATCCTCAGTTAACAAGAGTATACGGTATTTCTTTCCCAAAACAGAAAGAACTGACTGAGTATCTTGAGTTATTAGAAGAGGCAAAAAGAAGAGATCACAGAAAATTAGGTAAAGAATTAGGAATTTTTGCTTTCTCAGAAAAAGTAGGTGCGGGTTTACCACTTTGGTTACCAAAAGGTACAGCTTTGAGAAAAAAATTGGAAAATTTCCTTTCTGATGCTCAGAAAAAAGGAGGGTACGAATTTGTAATGTCTCCTCACATCGGAGCTAAAGAATTATATGTAACTTCAGGACACTGGGATAAATATGGAGCAGATAGCTTTCAGCCGATTAAAACTCCGAATGAAGGGGAAGAATTTATGCTGAAGCCAATGAACTGTCCGCATCATTGTGAGATTTACAAAACTTCACAATGGAGCTACAGAGATTTGCCAAAAAGATATGCAGAATTCGGTACGGTTTACAGATATGAGCAAAGTGGTGAACTTCACGGCTTAACGAGAGTTCGTGGGTTTACTCAGGATGATGCACACCTTTTCTGTACTCCGGATCAGTTGATGGATGAGTTTAAGAAAACGATTGATTTGGTTCTTTATGTTTTCGGCTCACTTGGATTTGCAGACTTTACAGCTCAGATATCATTAAGAGATCCTGATAACAAAGAAAAGTATATCGGAACTGATGAAAACTGGGAAAAAGCAGAAAATGCAATCGTAACTGCAGCCAGAGAAAAAGGACTGAATACCGTTACAGAATATGGCGAAGCTGCATTCTACGGTCCTAAGTTAGATTTCATGGTGAAAGATGCTTTAGGAAGAAAATGGCAGTTAGGAACTATTCAGGTTGATTATAATCTGCCTGAAAGATTCGATCTTACTTACATAGGAAGTGATAACGAGAAGCACAGACCAGTGATGATTCACAGAGCACCGTTTGGTTCTATGGAACGTTTCATCGCAATCTTATTAGAAAATACTGCCGGAGATTTCCCATTGTGGCTGGCTCCAGATCAGTTTACCATATTACCAATCAGTGAAAAATATGTAGATTATGCTAAAAAAGTTTCACAACTTTTAGAAAATCACGATATTAGCGGTCTGATTGATGACAGAAATGAAAAGACGGGTAAAAAAATCCGTGATGCCGAATTGAAGAAGATTCCATTCATGATTGTAGTGGGCGAAAATGAAGAAAAGGATGGCACAATTTCTGTAAGAAGACGTGGAGAAGGAGATCTTGGAGTAATGAGTGTTGAAGATTTTGTAGCTTACTTTAAAGAAGCTTCAAAAACAGCAGTTGAGTACCAAGCATAAGATCCAATTGTTATTCTGAACAAATTTATTTTGTTCGAATGATTTTTTAGAATAGAATTAACCAATAAAATTTAATACAATAGCACAGAGATTTAACAACAGAGGCCCACAGAGACGTCCCGTACAAGAGGACTTACACATGATAAACGATAAGATTCGCGTAAGAGAACTTCGTTTAGTGGGCGATAACGTAGAGCCGGGAATTTTCCCGATTGACAAAGCGAGACAAATTGCCAAGGAACAGGAACTAGATTTGGTCGTGATTTCAGATAAAGCTGAACCTTTCATTGCAAGAATATTAGACTATAAAAAGTTTTTATACGAGCAAAAGAAAAAAACAAAAGAACTTAAAGCAAAACAAATCAAAGTGGTGGTAAAAGAGATCCGTTTCGGACCTCAGACTGACGAGCACGATTATGATTTTAAGAAAAAACATGCTGAAAAGTTTTTGGAAGAAGGTTCAAAATTGAAAACCTACGTATTTTTCAAAGGCCGTTCTATTATCTTTAAAGACCAAGGAGAAATTTTACTTTTAAAACTGGCTCAGGAATTGGAGCACGTTGGAAAAGTAGACCAGTTACCAAAACTTGAAGGTAAAAGAATGATTATGATGATGAGTCCTAAGAAACCAGCTAAATAATACATAATTACACCAAAATATTTGGAGTTTTCAGACTTTGATATTTTTGGTTTACGATATATAAAAGAGATTTTCTTTGAAAGTCTCTTTTCGTATTATTATTTTTCGTAATTTTGCACACCAATTATCTGCGTGAGGGATCGTAATGAAAAGCCCACAGCAAGACCGGAAAATGCGGCGGAGCGAGGACTTGCAATGAAGAGCCCGACCCTAATGAGTGAATGCAGCGAAGCGGAATGAGTGAGTGAGGGACACGCCCCAATCAATGTAACAATCTAATAATTTACCAATGTAACAATTATTGGTAAATTGATAAACTGTTACAGTGGTACATTTGAAACGATATTGATAACAAAAACATAAAAAAGCAAACAATGCCAAAATTAAAAACGAAATCAGGTGCTAAGAAACGTTTTGCTCTTACCGGTTCTGGAAAGATCAAAAGAAAAAACGCTTACAAAAGCCACATCTTAACTAAGAAAGAAACTAAGCAGAAGAGAAATCTTACTACTACTTCTTACGTAGCTAAAGTGGACGAAAAAAGCGTTAAACGTCAATTAGCAATTAAGTAGTTTTTATAAATCCTATTCGGTTTATAAGAATTCAAACAAATTCAACATTTTAACCCTGAAACGGTGCCACTAAGAGTAACATATGTTGCCGCCCTTTTCAAAAAAACAATTTAAATTATGCCAAGATCAGTAAATGCAGTAGCTTCTAGAGCTCGCAGAAAAAAATTAATGAAACAAGCTAAAGGTTTTTTCGGTAGAAGAAAGAACGTTTGGACTGTTGCTAAAAACGCGGTACAAAAAGCAATGCAATATGCTTACCGTGGAAGAAAAGAGAAAAAGAGAAACTTCAGATCACTTTGGATCATGCGTATCAACGCAGGAGCTAGAGAGCACGGAATGTCTTACTCTCAGTTTATGGGAGCTCTTAAAAAGAACAACATTGAATTAAACAGAAAAGTTTTAGCTGATTTAGCGATGAACTATCCTGAAGCTTTCAAAGCAGTTGTAGATCAAGTAAAATAATGTAAAATTTTTTGTTATCAATATTAAATCCCGGGTTTTTTGCTCGGGATTTTTTTATTATCTACATTTGCTAGATTATTAAAGTATCTTATTAAAAGTGAAAAAATTAACTACTCTTCTATTATTTTCATTAGCATCTTATAGTGTTCAGGCTCAAAATTTCATTCAGGCTTATCAAGCAAGAGCCAACCAGGTAACGCAAGCTAATATCACATCACTACTGCAGGAATTTGCATCATTTGGTGTAAAAACTTCTGGTTCTACAGCAAATAATAATACTTTGGACTGGCTTAAAACTAAATACCAAACCTACGGTTATGCGCAAAGTCAAATTACTGAAGATAGTTTTACGGTAAACGGAAATACCACAAAAAATTTAGTTATTACAAAAACAGGAACTGTTTATCCAAATACGTATGTCATTATTTGCGGTCACTACGATACGATTGTTGGCCCAGGAGTTAGTGACAATGGCAGCGGAACATCTATTTTGCTGGAAGCTGCCAGAATTTTAAAAGATATTCCGACCGAATATTCTATAAAGTTTATTCATTTCTCAGGCGAAGAACAGGGACTTTTGGGTAGTTATCACTATGTAAATAATGTGGTTTTTCAGAATGGTGTACGTCAGCTAGATCTGAGATTGGTTTTCAATATTGATCAGGTTGGAGGTAAATTTTCTGCCCCGAGTAATTCGATAAAATGTGAAAGTGATCAGTCGGGTTTACCGGGAAATAACGCTGCATCTTTATCTTTTACGCAACAATTGGCAACGTGTACGACGCTATATTCTCCTTTACAGACTGTAATGTCTAATGCATATTCATCAGATTATGTTCCATTTGAAGGGAAAGGAGATATTATTACCGGTTTCTACGAAACTCCACAGAGCCAAAATGAACATACCGCTAATGATACTTTTGCCAATGTAGACCCAACGTATGTTTTCAATGTAGGAAAGGCTGCGGTAGGAGCTTTACAGCACTTTGCAGTGGCGACTTCAGTTTTAGGAACTAATGAAAGTTCTCAAAGTAAACTGGAATCTATTAAAATTTATCCTAATCCGGCAAAAGATATTTTGAATGTTGAAATTCCGAAAGAAGTTAAGAATTTCAATTTTGAAATAAAAGATATGAATGGCAGGCTCATTTCAACCCACGAAAATGAGACGACTATTAACGTTTCAAAACTATCAAGCGGGGTTTATCTATGTACTGTAAAATCTGAAGGTGAAACGGTTACCAAGAAAGTAATTATCGAAAAATAAAATGATAAAATTTATAAGCCACGAATACACAAATATTTATATTTTCTTTGATAATATTAGTGTATTCGTGGCAAAAGATAAATAGGTTGCAATCTAAACAATAAGTTTGTAGCTTGATAATAATTATTTATTTCTGTCCAAAAGTATTTCTTCAATATCTGCTAAATGTATATTTTTAGCTTTCAGTAAAATTAAAAAGTGATATAGTAAATCGGCAGCTTCATTTTTAAACAGATTTTCATTATCATCTTTTGCTTCTATTACCAATTCTACAGCCTCTTCTCCTACTTTTTGAGCAACTTTATTAATCCCTTTCTGGTACAAAGAATAAGTATAAGAGTCTTGAATCTTATCATCAATTCGCTGGCTTATTTTTTCTTCAAGCTCATACAAAAATCCTTTGCTATCTTTTTCTCCAAAACAGCTGAAACTTCCGGTATGACAAACGGTATTTGTGGGAATAACTTTAATTAGGATCGTATCCTGATCACAATCTACTTCAATATTTTTTACGCTTAAAAAGTTTCCTGACTCCTCACCTTTTGTCCATAATCTGTTTTTTGAACGACTGAAAAAAGTGACAATTCCTTCTTCTTTTGTTTTGCTAAAAGCCTCTTCATTCATATAGCCCAACATTAAAACCTGCAAAGTTCTTTCATCCTGAATAATTACCGGAACAAGACCATTTGTTTTACTAAAATCTATTTTCATCTTACATTAATATTTTTATTTTTCAATTCGTTTTTTAAATCATCAATTCTAATTTCACCAAAATGGAAAACGCTTGCAGCCAAAGCTCCCGTTGCTTTGGTCTGATTAAATACATTTTTAAAATCTTCGGTTTTTCCGGCGCCGCCAGAGGCAATCACCGGAATATTTACAGCATCTGAAATCAGTTTTGTAAGTCTCAAATCAAAGCCGTTTTTAGTTCCGTCTCCATTCATTGAGGTTAAAAGAATTTCGCCTGCACCCAATTCTTCGGTTCTTTTTGCCCAATCTAAAGTTTTTAAATCAGTTATTTCTCTTCCACCTTTTACAAAAACCCAATCGGTATCATTTATCAGTTTTGTATCAATGGCAACGACAATGCACTGACTGCCAAATTCTCTAGCTAAGTCAGAAATCAAACACGGATTTTTCACTGCAGACGAATTAATGCTGATTTTATCTGCTCCGGCTTCCAGTAATTTTCTTACATCTTCAACAGAAGAAATTCCGCCCCCAACTGTAAATGGAATACTGAGTTCTTTGGCAATATTTTTAACGAGTTCAACAAATGTTTTCCGTTCTTCAATTGTGGCGGTAATGTCGAGAAAAACCAATTCGTCAGCTCCTTCATTTTCATATTTTTTGGCTAAAACTATTGGGTTTCCGGCATTTCTTAAACCTTCAAAGTTGATTCCTTTTACGGTAGTTCCGTCTTTTATATCCAGACATGGGATTATTCTTTTTTTAAGCATTTTATTTTATTGATATGATGCAAATACACAATTTTTTGAATTATATTTTTTGATAGGACTTCATCCTATCCTTTACTAAATCGTCCCTTTGGGACTTTCGTGAAGATTAATTTTTGTAAAAACTTTTGTGGTTAAATAAAACTTTCCAATTGTTTTAGTGAAATATTTCCTTCATAAATCGCTTTTCCGATAATGGTTCCGCTGCAACCTATTTCTTTCATTTTACAAACATCTTCAATGCAGGAAATTCCGCCACTTGCAATAAGTTTAGTATTTGTTTTATCTAAAATTTCTGCGTACAAATCTTCTGAGGCTCCTTGCAACATTCCATCTTTTGAAATATCGGTGCAAATCACATTTTTAATTCCATTTTTCTGATAATTAAGAATAAAATCAATAACATCTTGATTGCTTTCTTCCAGCCACCCTGAAGTTTTTATTTTTTTATTTTCACAATCAGCTCCGAGAATTATCTTTTCTGCACCATATTTTTTGATGAGTTGAAAACAAAACTCAGGATTTTGAACGGCAATACTTCCGATTGTAATTTGTTTTGCGCCACAATTAAAAGCTGTTTCGATATCTTTTTCGCTTTTTAGTCCTCCACCGAAATCAATGTGCAAAGATGTTTTACTAGCTAAAGTTTCCAGCACTTTTTGATTAACAATATGTTTTGATTTTGCACCGTCCAAATCTACCACATGCAAAAATCTGATTCCACAATCTTCAAATTCTTTGGCAATTTCCAACGGATTTTCATTATAGATTTTCTTTGTGTTGTAATCTCCTTTTGACAGTCTTACACACTTTCCATCAATAATATCTATGGCGGGAATTATTTTCATTTTTAATAGTTTTATTTAGATTTTTAAGAAATTTTCTAGCATTTTGTTTCCTACTTTTCCTGATTTTTCAGGATGAAATTGAGTAGCAAAAAAATTATCTTTCTGCAACGATGCACTGAAAGGCAAAATGTAATCACAAACCGAAGTTGTATTTTCTGATAACTCGCAATAAAAACTGTGAACAAAATACAGATCATCTTCCTCCGAAATCTCCGAAAATAATGGAGATTTTAAATCTAAAACCGTGTTCCAACCCATGTGCGGAACAAGGTCAAGCGACGGAAACTTTTTTACATTACAATCAAAAATTCCCATTCCGACTGTATTTCCTTCTTCATTATTTTTACACATTAACTGCATTCCAAGACAGATTCCCAAAACAGGCTGCTTCAAACTTGGAATTAACTGGTCTAATCCTTTTTCCTTTAAAATTTTCATTGTTGAAGATGCCTCTCCAACTCCCGGAAAAATTACTTTATCGGCTTTTTTTATCAATTCAAAATCATCCGTAATGATAGATTCTGCTCCTAATCTGTTCAATGCATTTTGTACAGAACTTACGTTTCCGCCGTTGTATTTTAAAATTGCTATCATTATAAACTTCCTTTTGTGGATGGTAAATTATAGTTTTGATCCGTTTGTTTTACCGCCATTTTTATAGTTTTTGCAAATGCTTTGAAAATCGATTCTATTTTGTGGTGCTCATTTTCTCCTTCAGACTTGATATTCAAATTGCATTTTGCGGTATCTGAAAAAGATTTGAAAAAGTGCTCAAACATTTCTGTCGGTACATCACCAATTTTTTCTCTTTTAAAATTAACATTCCAAACCAACCAAGGCCGTCCGCCAAAATCAATGGCAATCTGAGAAAGGCAATCATCCATCGGAAGCAAAAAACCATATCTTTCAATTCCTTTTTTCTTACCTAAAGCCTTAACGAAAGCTTTGCCTAAAACGAGACCTGTATCTTCGATTGTATGATGCTCATCAACCTGCAAATCTCCTTTTACTTTAATTTTCAGATCTAAATTACCGTGTTTTGATATTTGTTCAAGCATATGGTCAAAAAAATGAAGACCTGTTGAGATTTCGGAATTTCCGCTTCCATCGAGATTGACTTCAATTTCAATTTCGGTTTCATTTGTATTTCTGAAAACATTAGCTTTTCTTGGAATTTGTTTTAAATATTGGTAGATCTCATTCCAATTTTTTGTTGTTAGTTCTGAATTTTGATTTTCTAATTCACTGATGAAAATAGCTTTTGAACCTAAGTTTTTTGCCAACTGAATATCAGTCAATCGATCGCCGATCACAAAAGAATTTTTTAAATCATAATCTCCGTAGATATATTTTCCAAGCATTCCAATTTCGGGTTTTCGATTAGGCGAATTTTCATTTTCAAAACTTTTATCGATCAAAATGTCACTGAAAACAATGCCTTCATTTTCAAAAGCTTTTAACATCTTTTCATGTGGTTTTGTGAAATTTTCAAAAGGAAAGCTTTCAGTTCCCAAACAGTCTTGATTGGTAACCATTACCAATTCGTAATCTAATTCTTTTACGATTTTTGATAAATTTTGAAAAACACCGGGATAAAATTCTAGTTTTTCCAAAGAATCAACCTGAAAATCGGTCGGTGGCTCAATAATTAAAGTTCCGTCTCGATCTATAAATAATACTTTTTTCATTTTTAAATAATTGTAAATTTATTATTTTGAAACTCTATTAAACCTTATAGGTTTTAAAAACCTATAAGGTTTCGCATTGATTTAAAACGTTAATCAATTGAATATTTTCTTCTCTATTCCCTACATTAATTCTGATACAATTTGGGATTTGAGGACTTCTTTTGCTTGTCAAAATTTCATTTTCCAACAGTTTGGCGTAAACGTTCTCTACATCTTTAAACTCAATCAAGAAGAAATTCGCATCAGTCGGATATACTTTTGTAATACATTCAATATGGGTAAGCTGATCGTTTAGCCAGTCTCGTTCTTCTAAGATTTTATTTAAATTATTCTGAAAATCTTCTACCTGATCTAATATTTCTAAAACCAAGTTCTGGCTCAGATTATTAACGTTAAATGGTGATTTAACCGTGTAAAATAGAGAAGTGATTTCTTCTGAAGAATAAGCAACTCCAACTCTTGCTCCAGCCAAACCCCACGCTTTTGAGAAGGTTTGCAAGACAATCAGATTAGGATAATTATTAATAAGTTCAAGACACGATTTCTGGTTAGAAAACTCGATATATGCTTCGTCAACAACCACAATTCCATTGAAATTTTTAATGTAAAACTCAAGATCACGGATCGAATTTCCTGTGGGATTATTTGGCGAACAGAGAAATAAGACCTTTGGCTGATTATCTTTAACGGTTTGTAGAAAATCTTCTTTTTTAATCTCAAAATTTTCATCAAGGTTGAGCGATATAACTTCATTTTCGTTAATCGCTGCATAAAATCCGTACATCGCGAATGAAGGATTCATCACTAAAACAGAATCTTTTTTTGGTTCACAAAATATTTTGATGATTAAATCAATCAGTTCATCACTGCCATTTCCTATCGCAATTTGATTTGGATATATATTTTTAAAATCTGCTATTTTATCTCTTATTTTTTTGTGTGTAGAATCAGGATAACGATGATATTCGCCGAAAGGACTTTCGTTTGCGTCCAGCAATACAGGATTTTTAAATTGATTATTATCCCTGAAACTAATGTACGGTTTGAGTTCCAATATATTTTTTCTAACGAGTTTTTTAATATTTAATGTTGTCATATTTTTATTTTAATCTTATTGATACTGCATTTTTGTGTGCCAGAAGACCTTCAGCTTCGGCCATGATCTCTATTGTTTTACCTAAATTTTGTAACCCTTCCTGTGACAAATTCTGAAACGTAATTTTTTTGACAAAACTGTCTAAAGAAACTCCGCTGTAATTTTTTGCAAATCCATTAGTTGGAAGCGTATGATTGGTTCCGCTCGCATAATCTCCGGCACTTTCACATGAGTAATTTCCGAGAAAAACAGAACCGGCATTTTGTATTTTATCGATATAGTTTTCGAAATTTTCTATGGCTAAAATCAAATGTTCAGGAGCATACAAATTGCTGAATTCTAAAGCTTCATCAACAGAATTCAATAAAATAAAATGGCTGTTATTCAATGATTGTTGAGCGAACTCATTTCTGGGAAGCTCTTTAATTTGTTTTTTCAATTCCTCAATCGTTTCATTTAAAATCCTTAAATCTGTTGAAATAAAAATCACCTGGCTGTCACTTCCGTGCTCTGCCTGAGAAAGCAAATCTGCAGCGCAATATTCTGGTATCGCCTTTTCATCAGCAATTATCAAAACTTCACTTGGTCCTGCAGGCATATCAATCGCTACATTGTATTTTTGAGCAAAATCTTTTGCTGCGACAACAAATTGGTTTCCGGGACCGAAAATTTTATAGACTTTGGGAACCGATTCTGTACCAAAAGTCATTGCCGCAATAGCTTGTGCACCGCCGGTTTTAAATATTTTTTTTACTCCACAAAGTTGAGCAGTATAAAGAATCGCTGGATTGATATTTCCATTTTTATCGGGCGGAGTGCACAAAATAATTTCTTTACAACCAGCCAATTGAGCGGTAATTGCCAGCATTAAAACCGTAGAAAATAAAGGCGCTGTTCCTCCCGGAATATAGATTCCAACTTTTTCGATAGCTCTGTTTTCTCGCCAGCAAATGACTCCTTTTGTAGTTTCAATTTTCTCAATTTTGGTAATTTGCGAAGCGTGAAATTTTGTAATATTTTCTTTTGCCTGTTGAATTGCATTTTTTAATTCACTGCTTATTACACCTTTTGCATTATCTATTTCTTCTTCAGAAACATTGATATTTTTAATTTCAGCCTTATCAAATTTTTTATTAAGATCAATTAATGCCTGATCACCATTTTCTTTAACTTTTGAAAAAATTTCAGCAATAATTTCTGTAATTTCTTCTCTTTTTATAATTGGCCGTTTTACCAATTCTGGCCAGATTTCTTTTTGAGGATATTTATTAATTTTCATATTATATGACCATTTTATCGATTGGAATTATTAAAATATCTTGGGCTCCCTTTTCTTTCAGCTCATCTATAACTTCCCAAAACCGCTCTGCATCAATTACGGAATGAATGCTGCTCCAATTCTTTTCTGCCAAAGGAATGACGGTAGGACTTTTTAAGACCGGAAGAATATTTGAGATTTCCGCAATCTTATCATTCGGAACATTCATCAAAATATATTTAGAATTTTTTGCCCTTAAAACAGACTGAATTCTGAACAGAAATTTTTCTAAAATACTTTGTTTATCATTACTTAATAATGATGTTTTAGCCAGAACAGCTTCAGATTTTAAAATAGTAACAGTTTCTCTTAAACCATTTTTAAATAAAGTACTTCCGGAGCTTACAATATCACAGATTCCATCGGCAAGACCGATATTTGGAGCAATTTCTACTGAACCGGAAATGACGTGTATGTCTGCAGAAATATTATTTTTTAAAAGAAAATTATTGAGAGTATTGGGATAAGAAGTTGCAATTCTTTTATCCTGGAAGTAAGTGATATCATCGGTTTCAATTTCCTTAGGAATGGCTAAAGAAACCCGGCATTTTGAAAATCCTAAACTTTGGATAATTTCAATATTTTTCTGTTTTTCGACCAAGAGGTTTTCGCCGACAATAGCAATATCAACTACGCCATCTTCCAGATATTGGGGAATATCAGAATTTCGCAGATACATGATTTCCATTGGGAAATTATCTACAGAAACTTTCAGTTGGTCTTTTCCGTTGTTGATGAGGATTCCGCAATCTTTGAGAAGCTGAAGAGATTCTTCATAAAGCCGTCCGCTTTTTTGTATGGCAATTTTTAATGTACTCATTTCAATTTTATTGAGTCTGAGTAAATAAAAACTGATTATCTGAAATAAATTACCGTGAAAGAATTTAGAAACAAAAAACCGTCTGTTTACTCAGACGGTTTAATTATTTTTTGATTTTTAACTGTGTTGCATATCAATCAATTCCGTCTTAGCAGAGATGATGATAATGATGTACTGTTAAAAAATTCAGTTTCATATTTCTTTGAATATTGTGGTACAAATGTAGAACTAATTTTTAATTCCACAAGAATTTTAAGAAATATTTTTTTGATAGAGACTCATCAGCTGATGCGCAATGGGCTCGTCATTGAACTTCTGAACGAACTCAAATCCTTTATCAGAACGGCGTTTTCTCTCAGATTCGCTATCCCACAAAAATTTTATTTTTGATTGAATATCCAGATGATTTTTTGGATCGATGTAAACTGAATCCGGGCCTCCAGCTTCAGGAAGGCAGCTTGTATTGCTTGTAATCGTAACCGTTTTTGAAAAAAGAGCTTCGATTACGGGAATTCCAAATCCTTCAAAAAAGCTTGGGTAAACAAAAATATCTGCCAGCTTGTAAATTGCTGCTAATTCATCCATTGAAACTCCTTCCAAAAAATGAATTTGTCCCTCCATTTTATTTTTCTCAATAAAATGCTTTATTTTTTGAAAATACTTCGTTTTCTTTCCAACAACAACCAAAGGAATTGTGGTGTCTTTTATTGCTTTAATAATGCTAAAAAGATTTTTACGTTCTTCAATCGTTCCTACATTTAAAATAAACCGTTCCGGAAGATTAAATTTTTTTTTGGTTTTCTTAATAAATTCCTCGGATTGTTCTTCTTTAAAAGCTTGATGACAACCTTGATAAATCACTTCGATTTTACTTTCAGAGACTTTTAAAAATTGAATAATATCTCTTTTTGTCTGCTCCGAAATCGCAATGATCTTATCTGCAGTATTTGCCGCTTTTTTGAATTTCCAAAGATGGATTTTTCTGTCAAAAAAAGAATAATATTGAGGATATCTTACGAATATCAAATCGTGAATTGTGACGATTTTTTTGATGGGTTTTTTATCCCATTGTAAAGGTAATTCTCCTGATAATCCATGGAAAATATCTGCACCTTCTTTTTGCGCATCTTTTCCCATTTTAAACTGGCGAGACATCGTTCCTTTAGAGGTTTCTACAAAGGTAACATCGGAGTTTTCTACAATATCGGAACCTCTTTCAGATTTGTTTTTGTTGAGTAATAAGTATTGATTTTCAGGATAATATTTAGACAGAATTCTAACTAAATCTCTCGAATAATTCCCTAATCCTGAAGTATTATGAAAAAAACGTTTGGCATCAAATGCTATCTTCATTCTCAGGTTTTATGATGTTTTGGGTGAGCTGTTTTCTTTTCCAGTGTTCAGATTTATCACTGTAAAGGAAGAATTTACCCAGCTTATATTTAAACTGCATATTATTGTCATAATGCGGTCCCATAAATCGATGCGGAATTGTGGGATCTTCCTCTAAACATGCTCTCACAGCGTCTGTATAAACGGTTGGGCCAGTCGTTTTATGTACATTATGAGGATATGGATTGTTTTTGATATTATCCATAATCATTTCTAATGTTCTCTGTAAAAATGGGTGTCCTGCAGCATATGCAAGACCCCATTGTACGTAATAAGTTTGTGGAATTTCATCCGTCACAAGAGCTACATCGTCTTCACGAATAAACTTTTTGATCGGCTTATTGATTCCGCTGTCTACATCTAAATAAACACCACCTTTTTTGTAAAGAATGGCATATCTGAAGAAATCTGCTTTGGCAGCTCCTATCGTCAGTCTGTTATAAGCTTTCAAATATTCAGGTGGAAACTCATCTTTAAAAAAAGTCTGAATTCGATTATCATCATAAAAATGATATTCGTATTCAGGGTTTTTTTTGAGCATTCTTTTGATATGAAACTTCGTAAGCCAAGGAAGCTTATCGGTTTTAAAAGTCTGAAAAATTTGTTTAGGAATTGCCATTTGCAAAAATTTAAACAGCTACATTATTTTCTCTTAAAGCATCATTAAGAGATGTTTTTTTGTCTGTAGATTCTTTTCTCTGACCTATAATCAGAGCACAAGGAACCTGATATTCTCCGGCAGGATATTGTTTGGTATAACTTCCAGGAATTACAACCGAACGAGCAGGAACTCTACCTTTTATTTCAAGAGGAGTATCTCCTGTAACATCGATAATTTTTGTAGAAGCGGTTAACACTACATTTGCACCTAAAACTGCCTCTTTTTCAACGTGAACTCCTTCTACAACGATACATCTGGAACCGATAAAACAGTCATCTTCAATGATTACCGGAGCAGCCTGAAGCGGTTCTAAAACACCACCAATACCAACACCACCACTTAAGTGAACATTTTTACCGATCTGTGCACAGCTTCCAACCGTTGCCCAGGTATCAACCATTGTTCCTGAATCTACATAAGCACCAATATTCACATAAGAAGGCATCAAAATAACGCCTGAGGCGATGTAAGCACCTTCTCTTGCAATGGCATGCGGTACAACTCTAACCCCTTTTTCTGCATAGTTTCTCTTCAAAGGCATTTTATCATGAAATTCAAACGGACCTACTTCAATAGTTTCCATCTTCTGGATCGGGAAATACATTACTACTGCTTTTTTTACCCACTCATTCACCTGCCATCCGTTTTCTGTAGGCTCAGCTGTACGAAGTTCGCCTTTGTCAACCAAAGAAATCACCTCTCTTATAGCCTTTTGGCTGTCTTCATTCTGCAATAATTCTCTGTTGTCCCAGATATTTTCAATAGTTTGTTGTAACGACATAATTATGTTTATAATTTGTTAAAAAATTCACTGCCAAATATACAAAAAAGTTAGGCAAAATCTTTTGAATGTTGTATTACAAAACTAAAATAATTGCAGCCAAAGATTAATCTTCTATCTTGTTTTATATAATCAAAAGAGTGGTTAGTGCTGTTAAATAGTTATTAAACACAATAAAAAAGTATATGAAAAAATAAGCTAAATAAAGGCACTAACTATTTTTGAAAAATTAGATCCAATGAAATTCTTTACAGAGTTTGCAGTAACTATAAAACTCTTTGAGCGTGAAGATAGGCTTTGTTCCAGTATTTTTCATTTAAAGAAGATATGATTACTCCTTTAGAAGTTGATGCATGGATGAATTTTACTTCACCATCATTTTCAATAGTGTGAACAATCCCTACGTGGGAAACCCTACTTCCGCCAGCCGTAGCAAAAAACAGCAAATCGCCTGGTTTTACGGTTTTAATATCGATAGATTTTCCTGAATCTGCCTGATCTGAAGATCTTCTGGGTAAACTGAAATTATTATCCTGAAAAACTTTCACGGTAAATCCGGAACAGTCAAAACCTGAAGAACTATTGCCTCCAAATTTATACGGAGCTCCCAAATACGTTTCTGCGTCTTTTAAAAGACTCTTTACAGAACCCGGAACTTTACCATCGAAATCAGAATCCAATTTTCTTAGATTTTCAGCTTTACTTATACTTTTCGATGATGTTTTCTTAGAATTAGAAGAAGAAACATTTTTCGAGCTTCCACAAGAAATAATTGTTGTTGAAATTATTGCTAAAACAACAAGCCCTTTATATAATTTAATTTCCGAAAAACGCAAATCCTTATTCATTTGAAAATCAATTAGATATTTATGATTACAAATATAATTTAATTTTTTTAATTATACAATAACTATACTATAACTATACTTTAATTATATAGCAATATCTTTAATTGTTATTTTTTATGTTTATCTTTGAAGCTATTTTAGAAATATGGCGACTTACGAAAGTTTCATTAAACTCAACGGATCCATTGGTGATCTGGTTTTTTATAATCTGAATGGTAAAAATATTGTTCGGAAAAAAAGTGGGTTTAATAAAGCTGCCTATAAAAAAAGCCCCACTTATGAAAAGGTGAGGCAAAACAGTTCTGAATTTGGGCACTGCTCAAAAATTGGAAAGTTAATCCGTTCCTGCATCTCAAAGTATATTGAGTTGGCAGATGACGCCCTACTCTATCAACGGTTTGCAAAGACAATGACCAAAATCAAAGATCTAGATCTTGAAAATGAAAAAGGAAAAAGATCGGTGAAAAATGGCTTAAAAGCTAAAGACGGACGAGTAATACTCCAGCAATTTGAGTTTGGTGATATTTCTAATTTTAATCATAATACTCAGATTTTCCTTGGATTGTGGGACAAAAGTCTGCATTTGGATAAAGCGATTTTTGCTGATGAAGTAGTAATTATGAGTATAAAAATTGATTTTGAAAACTATCTTACAGAGTCTTTTGAAGAAAAAATAAAGTTGCAGGAAAGTCAAAATGAAGTAATTTTTGAAAATCATTTTTCAGAAGAAGATGATGTGATTCATTTTGTTGCAGTAAAGAGAGATTCTCACGTTGTACAAATGGGATTTGTTTAAATAAAAAAAATCGGCTGCAAACTTTGTTTGCAGCCGATTTTTAATTTATAATAGTTGTCTATTTATTTTTCTCTCCAGACCAAGATCCGCTTCTGACAGGAGTTGGCGACTCGTTCGTCCAATTTCCACTTCCCTTTTCTTCAACGTTTAGTGTTCCGTTAAATTGTCCGTCTGCAGGTAAAACCAATTCAGCAGTCAACTGACCGGATCTGTCCAGGAATCCTGAAATATTGTAATTTTCATTGCTTGTTTCATTGTACATTGTTCCGGTAACTTTTCCGTCGGAAGCAACTACGAATTTCCAAAGACCTTTTTCGGTTCCTTCGTAAGTTCCAGACCATGTTCCTACATAATCAACAAGGGTCTCGTCATCTGCAGTACATCCAATTAATGAAAAAATAGTCAATAAAAGTAAAAATAGTTTCTTCATAGGTTACAATAGTTTATGAAATAAGTTTATTATTCAATTTATTCTTAAAAATAAGGGAGAAAATTTCAAGATTGTTTTTAAAATTGATGATATCTCTATATTTTTTGAATTGGGCAAATATATTAATTTAATTTTATAGTTTAATCTTTTACAGATGATAATTTTGATCTGTTTAGCGGAAAATTATCTTTAAAATTGTTTTCATGATTGTCGTTCTTTTTTTTTAAATTAAAATATTTATTTTTTTTAAAGAAGATTTGCATATTCTATATAAATACTTACATTTGCATCGATCTTAAAAAAGGGGAATTAGCTCATCTGGCTAGAGCGTTAGACTGGCAGTCTAAAGGTGACGGGTTCGATCCCCGTATTCTCCACTTTTTTTCATGAAAAAACCTTTCCGATGGGAAGGTTTTTTTGCATTTAATTCAACGCTAACTTTTGTTAATAGCTTGCCTATTTTATATTTCTGAAATAGCTTTTATGATTGAAATTATCAGTTAAAATTAAAAACAATCAATTTATTAACATTACTTATTGGTTGTTTTTCAATTGTAAAACTCTTTGTAAAAAAGACTGTTTTGCAATTTTTTCTTCTGCTTCATTAATGGCTTTCAATAAATGATTCTCATTGTCTGCTATTTCTCCCAACACTTTAGAGATAATTTCCCACACGGGTATCATTTTTTCTATCAATTCAATACCTTTTGGTGCCAATTCAATTAAGCGTTTACGTTCATCTGTTTTATCTTTTTTAGATATAATCATTTGTTGCTTTTCAAGTTCTTTTAAAAGGTTGATTGTGGAAGGATGCGTGTACCCTATTTCATTAGCAATTTCGACAACGCTGAGTGTATTTTTGTGATGTAATGTAAAGACTACCGGAAACCATTTGGGTTCGAAATCTATTCCAAATTCTTTATAAACCAAGGCTCCGTCTTTACGTAATTGCTCGCTAAGGCGTTGTAATCTTGTAGATAAAGCTAAAGTTCCGGATTCGTTGATGACATTCATAAGCTATAATTTTAGATTTAGAAAACAAAATACATTATCAGCAGTCATTAAAGGAAATTTTGAGGGAAGCTGTTCTTTTTCAATTCGTATAAAGTGATTACGTTCGTAAAAACGCAATGCAGCCTCGAGTATCGATACAGTTCCTAAATATACTTCATCTATTCCGTTTTTCTGGCAATAAGCAATAAGGATTTCCAATAGCTTCTGAGCGATACCGTATTCTTTTCCTCTGAATTCTTTTTTTACAAACATCTTTCGGATTGCCGCCGCTTTTTCATCAAATTTAACCAAAGCAATGGTTCCAACAAGTTCACCGTCTATGAAAGCTCCCCAAAAACTTCCGCCATTGGCAAAATAAAAATCTTCGATTTGCATAAGATCGGGTTGATCTTCTATTGTAATGGGAACATTAAATTCCTTTTGCTGAATATTCAGAACCAAATCTATTATTTCTTTTGAATAAGTATTGTTTACAAGATTAATTTCTAACATGACTTTTAATTTACGTACAAAACTACGTAGTTAACTACATATATGCAATGAAAAATTGAAATATAATTTTAAAATATAGAAAATCAGTTGTTTGTAATTTTAATTAAATAAAAAACGTGCACTGTTTCCAGCACACGTCTTAACAAGATTTGAATATATAATAACTAACTTTTCATTATTTCCATCCGCCGCCTAAAGCCTGGTACAAATCTACTGCAGCTTTCATTTTACTGTATTCTGCATTTGAAATATTAAGCTCGGCATTCAATGAATTTACACTTGCATTTAAAACTTCAAGATAGTTTGCCATACCATAGTTGACCAATTCCTGAGAATAATCAACTGATTTTTTGTAAGAATCCAGCTCTTTTTTCTTTAAATCTATAAAAGAATCCTGCACTGAAAATACTCTTATTGCATCAGAAACTTCTTTTCCAGCCATCAAAATAGATTTTCTAAAATTCAGATAAGCCGTTTCTTTATTTGCTAAACTTACATCGTAATTTGTTTTGATCTGTCTTCTGTTTAAAATTGGTTGTGCTAAACCGGCTACCACATTGGCAAAAAGAGAGTTTACACTAAACAAATGGTCGATGTCTACTGATTGTACTCCACCGCTTCCTGTTAATTTTAGCGTTGGATAAAACTGAGCTTTGGCAACATTTGTTAACTCAAAAGCATTCATTAAATTAAATTCTGCCTGCATCACATCGGGACGGTTTGATAATAAACTTGCAGGATATCCTAAAGCCAAACTTTCTGGTAACGACTGTGATCTTAAAGATGATCTTGCAATGGTCTGCGAAGGCTCACCCATCAACATGCTTACTGTGTTTTCCAAAAGCTGAATTTGAGTATCAATGTCGATCAGTAAAGATTTAGCATTATAAACCAAAGCTTCACTTTGCTGAACTGCAACTTCCGTCAATGTGCCTGCTTCCTTTAATGCTTTTGTGGTTTCTAAATTATTTTCTCTTACTTTAATTGTTTCTTCAATGATTCTTTTCTGATCATCATAAGTTAACAACTGAAAATAGGCGGAAGCGATTGATGCCACCAAATCACTTTTTACTGCTTTGTGAGCGGCTAAAGTTCCTAAATAAGTAGCCAACTGAGCTTTTTGCTGAGACTTCATTTTCCCCCACAAATCTGCTTCCCAACCGATTGTTGCCGTAATGTCAAACTGGTTTACATAACGTCTTTCTCCGATAATCTGACCAAACTGTGTGTTGATAGACTGTGTCTGAAACGTGTAATTCGGTCCGATTGATAAAGTGGGTTCGTATGCTGCTTTTGCCTGTTTCAAATAAGCTTCGGCAGAAGTGATATTCTGTACTGCAATTCTTACATCAAGATTGTTTTCCAAAGCTTTTGTGATGTGCCCCTGAAGAATAGGATCTGTGAAAATCTCTTTCCAGGAAACATTCGCAATACTTGTACTGTCTTGAGGCAGCATATCGGTACGGAATAGTTTTTCGTCAACTGCAGCTGCAGGTCTTTCGTACTCTTTTCTTACCATGCACGATGATAAAACGGCGAACGTGACCACTGAAAAAGCAGTTCCTTTTATAATTATTGATAATTTTTTCATTATTTAAATCTTAAAGATTTCTTATTCAGCTAAATTGATGTCTTCGTGCTTGATAGGTTTTATTTTTTCCTGTAAAGTCTGGAAAATCACATACAAAACCGGAATCACAAATACTCCTAAAATAGTTCCTATTAATAGCCCGATCGATGCACCTGTTGCAATTGATCTGTTACCAACCGCACCAATTCCGCTTGCTAAAACCAATGGTAATAAACCGAAGATAAATGCCAAAGATGTCATTAAAATTGGTCTCAATCTCGCTTTGGCTGCATTAATTGCAGATTCTACAATGGTCTCGCCATGATGCCTCCTCTGAACAGCAAATTCGATAATCAAAATCGCATTTTTCGCCAATAAACCGACCAACATAATCAATGCAATCTGGAAGTAAATATTGTTTTCCAAGCCCATTATTTTCTGTCCGAAATAAGCTCCCATTACCCCAAGAGGAAGTGAAATTACCACCACTAAAGGAAGGATATAACTTTCGTACTGCGCAGAAAGAATGAAATAAACAAACACCAAACTTAAAGCAAAGATCAATAACGTCTGAGATCCTGAATTTAATTCTTCTCTTGTAAGACCTGTAAACTCAACATCATAATTTTGATCAAGCGTCTCTTTAGCTACCGCCTGCACCGCCGTAATTGCATCACCCGAACTGTAACCAGCTTTGTTTGCGCCTGTAATTTTTACTGATGTAAAAAGGTTATAACGACCTACAGACTGAGGACCGTAAGATTTAGTCAATGTCACAAATTGTGAGATCGGTGACATCTCTCCGGAACCGGTTTTAATATAATATTGATTAAGATTATCAGCATTTACTCTGTTTTCAGGAAGAGCCTGAATCATTACTCTGAACTGTTTTCCGTATTTGGTAAAATCAGCTCCGTAAATTCCACCAATATATCCCTGCATTGTAGACAAAATATCATTTACAGAAACACCTTTTTGTTTAGCTAACGGAACATTGATTTCCATTAAATACTGTGGATATTTTGTATTAAATGAAGTCTGGGCAAATTCAATTTCCGGTCTTTGCATCAGGTTTCCGATAAACTCGTTTGATTTGGCATCAAGCTGAGCAAAATCACCTCCCGATTTATCTAAAAGTACCATCTCAAAACCTGCGCTGCTACCAAATCCCGGTACACTTGGAGGCTGGAAGAAAACAACTTTAGCATCAGGCACTTTTCCTGCAAGACCAAATAATCTTTTTGTAATCTCTTCAGATGATAAGCCGTCCCCTTTTCTGTCGTCGAAAGGTTTAAGTTTAACAAAGGCAAGACCGTTATTACTTCCGTTTCCGGATAATAACCCTCTACCTGTAGAAATAGTTACATTCTGAATTCCCGGAATTTTCATGGCATCTTTCTGCAAAGTCTTCAATACATTGTAGGTTCTTTCCATTGATGCTCCCGGTGGAAGCTGCACGTCTGTAAAGATGATTCCTCTATCTTCTGTAGGTACAAAACCTTTCTTCATACTTCCATTTGCCCAATAGATAATTCCTCCGGTAACGATAAGAATTACTAAAGTCACCCATTTATGTTTAATCAGAAAATTAAATCCTCTTCCGTAACGCTCAGTTGCCGTTTTGAAACCGATATTAAATTTATAGAAGAATTTCTGGATGAAATTTTTATTTTTATAATCTTCGTGATGATCTTCGTGTGGTTTTAAGAATAATGAGCATAAAACCGGACTTAATGTTAATGCATTTACCGCCGAAATGATGATCGCAATAATTAAGGTAATCCCAAACTGCTGATAAAATACCCCGGTAGGCCCTGTAATAAATGTAACAGGGATAAATACCGCTGCCATTACCAATGTAATTGAAATAATCGCACCTGTAATTTCGTCCATTGCTTCTACCGTTGCCTTTTTTGCATTGGAAATTCCTTGTTCCATTTTAGCGTGTACAGCCTCGACGACGACAATCGCGTCATCTACCACAATACCAATTGCTAAAACTAATGCAAAAAGCGTTAATAGGTTTAATGAATATCCAAAAAGATTCAGGAAGAAAAATGTTCCCACAATAGATACCGGAACCGCAATCGCCGGAATTAATGTTGATCTGAAATCCTGTAAGAAAATATAAACTACAATAAATACCAAGATAAAGGCTTCGATCAAAGTATGAATTACTTTTTCGATAGAAGCATCAAGGAATTCGTTGGTATCAAAGTTAAAAGTATATTTTACACCTTCAGGATAAGAACTTTCATTTTCTTTAAGCTGTTTTTTGATGTTTTCGATAATTTCCTGAGCATTGGATCCTGGAGTTTGAAATACCCCCATACTGATTGATGGGTAATCTCCGTTTTCACCAACTCCACTGTAAGATAATCCGCCTAATTCTACTTTTGCAACATCTTTCAACATTAAATTCTGTCCGTCCGGAAGAGATTTGATGATAATATCATCATACTGTTCCTTTTCACTGAATTTTCCTACATATTTAATGATATATTCAAAAGAACTTCCGCTGTTTTGCCCTAAAGATCCTGCTGCAGCTTCTCTACTCTGATCATTAATAGCCGTGGTAACTTCATTGGGTGTAATTCCGTAGGCTGCCAATTTTGCAGGGTCAAGCCAAATTCTCATTGAGTAATTTTTACCACCAAAAACGTTGGCTTCACCTACTCCGTTAATCCTTTGTAGATTTGGAATCACGTTAATATTCAGGAAGTTTTGAAGATATACATCATCAATATTCTTATTTTCTGAATAGAAAGAAAGATACATCAAAGCACTCGTTTGTTGCTTCTGAGTTACAACACCCGCACGGGTAACTTCACTAGGAAGTAACGGGCTAGCTCTAGAAACACGGTTCTGAACGTTTACCGCAGCAATATCTGCATCTATTCCTTGTTTGAAAAATACCTGAATCTGTGCTGAACCGTCATTACCTGCTGTTGAAGTAATATAATCCATCCCTTCAACCCCATTGATCTGTTCTTCCAAAGGAACAACAACACTTTTCATTACGGTTTCAGCATTAGCTCCTGTATAATTGGCTCTCACACTCACCGTAGCCGGAGCAATATCGGGATATTGTGTAACCGGAAGTGCTGTAAGTCCCAAAACACCAAGAATAACAATCAAGATGGAGATTACAGTTGATAAAACCGGTCTGTTAATAAAGTTCTTTATCATTAGAATTTCGGTTTTACTGATTGAACGAGGCTGTCCATACTTACTTTTTTAGGCTTTACGGCTGTACCCGGCTTTATATTTCCGGTTCCGGCTGCAATAATTACTTCCCCTTTTTTAACTCCGGATTTTATTAATGCTAAATTGTCGATTCTTTCAATGACTTCAACAACTGTATTTCGGGCAGTATCCTTTTCAACTTTATAAACGTAAACAATTCCTTGCTGTTCGTAAGTTGCACTTTCCGGTACTACCAAAACGTTGTCATAGCGTTTAGGGAATCTTATGGTTCCACTGTTTCCGTTACTTAAAAGTTTTTGAGCATTTTTAAAAGAAACTCTGAACTGAATAGTTCCTGTTGTAGGATCTAAAGAACCAGTAATTGCTTCGATTCTTCCTTTTTCAGGATAAATACTTCCGTTTGCCAATTCAAGTTCAACCATCGGAAGATTTTTTATTTTTTCTGGAACATTGGCTCCAACTGAATTTTCTAAGAAATCAAAATACGATTTTTCATTCATTGAAAAATAAGCGAATATCTCTGAAGTATCCGAAATCGTGGTTAAAGCAACCTGATCTGTAGGACCTACCAAACTTCCCACTTTTAAAGGAAGTTTACCAATCACCCCAGAAATAGGAGCACGGATTACCGAGTAATCAATGTTTGCTTCTACACCTTTATAGTTGGCAACAGCTTGTCTTTTTGCTGCAATAGCCTGCTGCAAACCAGCCTGAGCCTGAGCCAAATTGGCCTGCGCCGTCTGTAACTGTACGTTGCTGATGATGTTTTTCTGAACAAGTGGCTTCAGTTTATTCACTTCTACATTAGCAGCATTTACCTGAGCCTGAGCTGCGGCGATATTTGATTCGGCAGCACCAATTCCTGCTTTTGAAGCAGCAGCGTTTTCTGTAAGAATATTGGTTTCTAGTCTGAATAAAGGTTGCCCTTTAGTTACATACTGACCTTCATCCACCAAAACCTGAGTAATGTAACCCTGAATTTTTGCTCTTACATCATTATTTACTCTACCTTCAATACTTGCAGGGAAAGTGTCGTACCCTACTACATTTTTATTCTCTACCGAAACTACAGGAAAAGGTTTTGGGCCATCCTGTTTCGGAGCTTCTTTTTTGCAGGCAGTCAGTGAAAATGCTGCTACAGAAAATAGTATAAGCTTGTTTGTCATTTTATAGTTTATTAAGAGATTCCTGAATATTTGATATGTTTTTGTTTAAAAGAGCTTTGTAGACTTCAATTCTTTCTTCGTCTTCTTTATGCTCCGTTTTTCTGAAATTTTTAAGATCGTCTAGTAGTTTCAATTCATCTTGCATTTTTTGAACAATTTTCTCGAACCTTATTTTTTTGTAATCATCATTGGCAAAAAAATAACGTTTTCTTTCATCCATCTTATTAACATCAATGATTAATTCTGAATTGATAAGTAAATTGAGGTTGGTAGAAACCGAGCTTTTGCTTGCTGAAAAGACTTCAACAAACTCATCAAAAGTAATTCCCACCTTATCAAAATCGAAAATGAGGTACGAATAAATTTTTGAAGCCAAAGGCGGTAGATTAAGAACAGTACCGTAAAACTTCACAGCATCCTGAAAGATTTTCGCATCTACTTCTAAACTTTTTTTCATTATTGAAAAATTTTGACAAATGTAGAAATTAGTTCGGAACTAAACGAACAAAGGTGATAGAGTTTATAAATAAACAGTTTCTTAAAGAATCAATGAGTTTTTAATTTAACCTTTTGTGTTTTTTTAAATCAACACTTTTTCAAAGGCCTTTCTTACACCTCCTGCAAGAACAACTTCACCACAATAAGTGTATCCTTTAGATTCTAAAATCTTCAGCATGGCAATATTGTCATAATTGGTATCAACTTTTACGCTAGCAACATTCTGAGACTTTGTAAAATCTTCAATATAATCGAAAAGTTTTTTGGCAAGTCCTTGTCCTGCAAATTTTTCTGAAACTGCAACTCTGTGTACAACTACAAACTCTCCGGTTGTTAACCATTCACCATCAATTGAACTGTAGGCTGGTTCGTCGTTGAAAATCAGTGCAACGTAAACCGCAACATCATTATTAACTGTCAAAACATGGCCAAACCCTTTAGAAACATCACTTTCTATGGTTTGTAAATTGGGATATCCGTTTTGCCATTGATCACTGCCATCTTTTCTTCTGCGTTCGATAGACTGCTGTATAATTTCCCAGATGGTATCAATATCATTTGATTCAGCTTTTCTAAAATGGATTTCGTTTTTATCGGTCATAAGAAGTTTATATTACAAATTTGAAAATAAAGAAATGACATATTCAATGCTACAGATTTCACCTTAAAATTAGTAAGAATATTTTTTAAAAGCTTAACACCAAAAAAACCGAAAATTAATGAGAATTAATTTTCGGTTCCGAAGTAGTAAAATTTAAAATTATGAAATTGTTTTTATTGATTCTGATTTTGTTGAAGATAAGCATCAATAATTTCAAATGCTTTCTTCTCGTCATGTAAATCTACCATTACTTTTAAACTTGTTGCTGTAGGCGTAGTTGTAAAAGTGAGATAATTATTTTCAACATCATTAGTGATCTGTGCATCGTCTAATTTAGACTTAATTAACTGAATTTCTGCAGATTTATCGCTTTCAAAAACTGAGACTCTAGTGTTACGTTCCATATAATTACATTTTGAGTATCTAAATATAGAACGTTTTTTTTAAAATTCCAAATCTGGAAGTTTTAAATTTTATTAATATTGTTTTCGATTTTGTCTATGGCAATTTGAATTTCCTCTGTTGTAACATTCAAATGTGGTCTGAATCTGATTGACTGATCACCACAAGAAAGAATGATTAAACCATCGTTGTAAAGCTCATTTCTTAAGTGATCTCTTTGCTGAGGGGATGGTAAATCTATTGCGCACATCAAACCTTTTCCTCTTGCATTAGATAATTTTTCAGGATATTTCTGAGCCAAATTCTGAAGACCTTCCAATAGATATTCACCAACAATATTTGCATTTTCTAAAAGATTTTCTTTTTCGATAACTTCCATTACCAATTGAAAACGCAACATGTCTATAAAGTTACCTCCAAAGGTAGAATTGATTCTTGAGCTTTCTCTGAAGACATTGTTTGGTATTTCATCAAATTTTTCTTTATTCGCCAAAACTCCACACACCTGGGTTTTCTTGCCAAAAGAAATAATATCCGGTCTCACGCTTAAGTGTTCAAAAGCCCACATTTTGCCTGTAATTCCTATTCCGGTTTGCACTTCATCGAATATCAGAAGAACTTCATGCTCGTCACAAATATTTCTTAAACCGACAAAAAATTCGTCTCTGAAATGATTATCACCACCTTCAGCCTGTATTGGCTCTATAATGATGCATGCTACCTGATCAGGATTTGATAAAATAGCTTCTGTAATTTGAATTAACGCTAAATTTTCGTTCTTAATAGTTTCTTCCAAATTTTCTTCTGTGATTGGAAAATGTAATTTAGGATTCAAAATTCTTGGCCATTCAAACATAGGAAAATATTGATATTTTCTAGGATCTGAAGTGTTGGTTAAACTTAAAGTATAGCCGCTTCTTCCATGAAATGCCTGTCTGAAATGGATGCATATTCCAGCTTCAATATCCAATCCTTTGTCGAAATTTTTTCTTGTTTTCCAGTCAAAACATGCTTTCATTGCATTTTCAACACCCAAAGCTCCACCTTCAATAAAAAATGCATACTGTAATTCTTTTGGCAAAACAACTCTCTCGAAAACTTCCAGAAAATGAGCATATTCTTTAGAATAAACATCTGCCAAAGTAGGCTTGTTGATTGCCATTTTTCCCAACCAATCAGATTTTTCAACCAGATAAGGGTGATTGTACCCAATAGAAGCCGAGCCGAACATTGAGAACATATCAAGGAAATTTTTCCCAGAAACAGAATCATGAATCCAAGATCCGTGAGAGTTTTCGATATCCATTACAAAATCGAAACCGTCTGCCAAAACATGTTTACCAACGGTTTCTTTTATCTTATTTGACTGAATTTCTAATATATTGTTCATATTAATTTTAAAATTTTAATGAAATGGATCAAGAGATTCTGTACACTCATCTACAGAATCTCTTGATTCTAAATTATTTTAAAGATCAAATTTAATTCCCTGAGCTAATGGAAGACTTGCTGTGTAATTAATAGTATTGGTTTGTCTTCTCATATAATATTTCCAGACATCAGAACCAGATTCTCTACCGCCGCCAGTTTCTTTTTCGCCACCGAAAGCTCCACCGATCTCGGCACCTGAAGTTCCAATATTTACATTGGCGATTCCACAATCTGAACCTGCATGAGAAAGGAATAATTCTGCTTCTCTTAAATTCTGAGTCATAATTGCTGAAGATAAACCTTGCGGAACATCATTTTGAATGGCAATTGCTTCTTCCAGAGTTTTATATTTAATTAGATATAAAATTGGTGCAAAAGTCTCGTGCTGTACGATTTCGTAAGAATTTTTAACTTCAGCGATGCAAGGTTTTACATAACAACCAGATTCGTAATCTTTACCTTTCAGAACTCCACCTTCAACGACGAATTTTCCGCCTTCTTTCTTACATTTTTCGATTGCCAATTCGTACTGATTGACAGCTTCAACATCGATAAGCGGCCCAACGTGCATATTTTCATCCAAAGGATTTCCTATTTTTAATTGTCCGTACGCTTTTGCCAGACGGTTTTTCACTTCGTCATAAACAGATTCGTGAATAATCAATCTTCTCGTTGAAGTACATCTTTGTCCTGCAGTTCCTACCGCTCCGAAAACCGCTCCGATAATTGACATATCAAGATCAGCATCTTTAGAAATAATGATAGCATTATTACCACCTAATTCTAAGATTGATTTACCAAATCTTTCAGCAACTTTAGAAGAAACCATTCTTCCGACTCTTGTAGAACCGGTGAATGAAACCAAAGTAATTCGTTTGTCATCAACCAATTTTTGTCCGATTGTGTGGTCTGCAACCAATACACTAGAAATTCCTTCAGAAAGATTATTTTCTGCTAAAACCTCATTCATAATATTCTGACATGCGATTGCACAAAGCGGAGTTTTTTCTGACGGTTTCCAGATGGTAACGTTTCCGCAAATCCAAGCTAAAGCGGTATTCCAAGCCCAAACAGCTACCGGAAAGTTGAATGCTGTGATGATACTTACAATTCCTAGCGGATGATATTGCTCGTACATTCTGTGACCAGGTCTTTCTGAATGCATGGTGTACCCGTGAAGCTGTCTTGATAAGCCCACTGCAAAATCGCAGATGTCTATCATTTCCTGCACTTCACCAAGACCTTCCTGCAAAGATTTCCCCATTTCATAAGAAACCAGTTTACCAAGATCGTCTTTGTATTCTCTTAATTTTTGCCCAAGCTGACGTACAATTTCGCCTCTTTTTGGCGCTGGTACAGTTCTGAATTCCAGAAATGCTTTTTGAGCAGATTCTATTACTTTGTCGTAATCTTTTTCGTTTGATAGTTTTACTTTGGCTATTAATCTTCCGTCTGCCGGAGAATAACTTTCTATAGATTTTCCTGATGCAAAAAATTTACCTCCTGTAGAAGTTCCCTTATTTTCATCTTTGATTCCTAAATTTTGTAATGATTTTTCAATCCCGAAATCTTTGATTTTCTTTGACATAAAAATTTAACTTTTCGTTTCCCCTAAGATAAAAAATATTATGAACCTGGAAAATTTTAATTTTTTGAATGATTTTATTTGGACTAATTATAAACATGTTTATCTTTGTAAGTAAACCTTTATAATTGCAGAAATGGAAACGAAAGAAGCTACAAACGAAGAGAATGTGGAAAAAAAGTCAAGGTGGAAGAAAATGCTTAAGAAATTCGGTATTGGCGGAATCATCTTTTTTACGGTAAAAGGAATTATTACTTCAACGTTGATTTATTTCTTAGGGAAAAACTTTTGGAGTGTAATCAGTAGTTATTTTACCGGGATTTTTCAATAAAAAAAGCAAAGAATAATTCTCTGCTTTTAATTTTGTTTTAATTATAAAATTTATTCTTTTTTCTTTCTCCCCGAATTGACCAAATTCTGATTAAGAAGATATTCAATCTGTCCGTTGACGCTTCTAAACTCGTCACTTGCCCATTTTTCAAGAAGTTTATAGGTAGACTCATCTATCCTTATCACGAAAGATTTTTTGCTTTTGTTTTCGGGAGATTTCTGAGCTTTTTCTGATTTCATTTTATTGTTTTTCTAGTCAAAAATTTCTTTTTAACACAAAGGTCGCAAAGACTTTTTCTTAAAATTATTGAGGATATTTTTCGTTCACAAAGGCATTCACTCAGCAAAGATCTATACTTTCTTTAATAATGAGTCTTATTTTATAAATCTTAAACTTATCCTCAACCTTAATTATACAAAGTTCCTGCATTTAAAATTGGCTGAGCTGCTTTTTCCCCGCATAATACCACCATTAAATTGCTTACCATTGCTGCTTTTCTTTCGTCATCCAATTCAACAATATTTTCTGCGGAAAGCTTTTTTAAAGCTAAATCTACCATTCCCACTGCACCTTCTACGATCTTAGTTCTCGCCGCTACAATGGCGGTTGCCTGTTGTCTTTGAAGCATTGCTCCTGCAATTTCAGATGCATAAGCCAAATGTGAGATTCTCGCTTCCTGAATGATAATTCCGGCTTTTGAAAGTCTGTCTGTTAATTCCTGTTCAAGTATTGAATTGATTTTTTCACCACCTTCTCTTAAAGTAATCGGTGCGTGATCGTCTTCAAGATTATCATAAGGGAAACTCATTGCCAAATGACGTACTGCCGCCTCACTCTGCATTTTTACAAAATCTGAATATCTTTCTACATCAAATGCTGCTTTGTAGGTGTCTCCTACTTTCCAAACCATCACCACTGCAATTTCGATTGGATTTCCCATTTTGTCGTTTACCTTCAAAGTCTGTCCCTGTAAGTTTTCTGAACGTAAAGACATTTTTTGAGATGAATACAAAGGATTAATAAAAAACAATCCGTTGTCTTTTACAGAGCCTACATATTTTCCAAAGAAATTAAGCACTCTTGAATGATTGGGCTGAATAATCATTAAACCCTTCAATAAAAAAAAGGTAATGAAAAATGAAATAAGTGAAATGATAACATACGTGATATCTGGATTTTCACCATCATTGATACCATAAATAAAAAGATAAGCTGAACCTCCCAATAAAAGAAGAGAGATTACTAATGCCAAATAACCTGACATTGGTTTTAGAACTTTTTCCATGATTTTTATTTTTAAAGTGATATTATTTTGATATCATAAAGATATGTATAAATTTAATACAATTTATCCTTTTTTATTTCTTTTGTCTTGAAACAAAAGAAACAAAAGTTCAAGACTTAGAATCTTCCACTAAAAATTGAAATTAATTCTAAAATCCCAAAACTCGCACGAATTTGAAATTTGTTCATTGTTTGACATTTTGTTACGTGCTCAAACAGTTGGAATTTTTTAACGGATTAATTAAAATTTTCTTAACGTTTCAGTTTCCTATGTCACTTTTTTTTTAAAAACAAAAAATCCCGAAAATAACTTCCGGGATTCTATATAATATATATGTATGATTTTATTTTTTCTTTAAAGCAACAAACTTAAAGTAAGATACTAATGCTAAAGTAAACATAGTTGCCAAGCCGATATATACCCAAGCTGGAACCGGAACCGGATCACCTGCTGCATAAGAGTGCAATCCGCTTAAGTAATAATTAACTCCGAAATACGTCATTACCATCGAGCAAAATGCAAACATTGTTGCTACGTGGAATGCCCATCTGCTTCTCAATCCCGGAACCAATCTCATGTGTAAAACAAAAGCATATACCATGATTGAAATAAATGCCCAGGTTTCTTTTGGATCCCAGCTCCAGTATCTTCCCCAAGATTCATTCGCCCAGATTCCTCCTAAGAAGTTTCCTACTGTTAATGCAAAAAGTCCGATAGTTAAAGACATTTCAGATACAATAGCCAATTCTTTTAAAGTAGAATCATTATGAACTTTAAATAAATTCTTATCTGAGATAATATAAAATACTAATGAAATTACTGCAATAATCATTGACAATGCAAAGAAACCGTAGCTCGATACAATAATGGCAACATGTACAATTAACCAATAAGATTTCAGTACAGGAACCAGCGGTGTAATCTGCGGATCAAGCGCTGAACCTCCGTGTGCAAATCCCATCATAATAACAGCAACCATAAATCCTGCTGCAGGAATTAAAGCATTGGAAGTATTTCCTTTTTTTACAGGCTTTACTGTAGAATCTAATGTCTTTTTCCCTAAGCTTGGTTTTCCAAATCCGAAATAGAACATTAATCCTGCAGAAATTCCGACCCATGAAATGAAAATAATTGCTTCGTAACCATTACTCCAAGGAGCGTGACCTGATATATACCATCTTGCAATCAATCCTAAGAAGTGAGCAACATACCCTGCAATTCCTACATAAATAATTCCTTTGATGATTCTGTTAAGAGTTTTATTAGGCTTAAATAATTCTAAAAAACCTAAAATCAATAATAAACCTCCAATGATTGTATAGAAAATCAATAATTTGAAATTGATATCAGCTTTATTGATGAAAACCTCCAGATTCACTTTTGTTTCTGATGGAACTACTGCTTTCGCCCATTTTTGCTGATAGTCCGAAAGCTTTTTCAACTCAGCATCTGCTTTGCTCCAGTCGCCTGTTTTTTGTGCCTGAAGTGCTTCTGCGAAATACGGTCCCATTACTTTCTGAGATTCCATATCCGGCTCCATTTTTTGGTCTAACCAAGAATGCCAGGTATGATTCGGGTCATTTTTCACAGGAACGATTCTCATAAACTGTCCGCTGAAGAATTCATTAAAAATCTGTACTCTTTCGTTTAGTTTAATAATTTGCTTATCGTATTCAGATTGTTCTGCTGGTTTTTTACGGAATGCGGTGTTGTAATCGGCATCCAAAATATAAGTAAGGTTTCCGCTTCCATCAGACGGGAAAAGATTCATCAAAGAAGTGTAACCATCTTCGTCGGCTTTTGTTTTTCTCAGAAGTTCTTCACCTCCTTTTGCATCCACTTTGATTAACGGAACCATCGTCCAGCTTGGTGTATCTGTATTGATCGATAAGAACCATTGTTCAGCCGTTAGATATTTCCCGTCAGTTCCTTTAAATTTATCTCTTTTATAAAGTTTTCTTAAAACATCTAAAGCCTGCGTGTTGATCGGTACAATTCTACCTTCATAATTCTGTACCAAAAGATAACCAAACTTATCTGCATGTTCTTTAGTGATTTTATTTCTGGCAATTATTTCGTCAGGCGAAATCATTCTCATTTTCGTTAAAGGAGCTGCCAAAGAATTCTGTTGATTTCCTTGTGGCTGAACTGCTTGAGGAGCAATATCATGAGTATGACCGTCTCCTTCTACATGTACGTGTTCTCTGCTACCGTCTGAAGTACCGTGAGTTTCGATTTTCTGAGCGCTCAAACTTAAGCTTAAGAATAATAAAATTACCGTTGCAGCTCTTTTCTTGTTGATGTCTTTCAGCATTTTATTAAGCTTCCAAAAATGGGTTCCTTTCCAGAAGAACATCACAAACATACCTCCGAATAAAAATGCATAACCAATATAAGAAATTAAAGTTCCCCAAAAGTCATGATTCACAGATAATAAAGTTCCCATTCTGTCTGGCGTATAACTCGCCTGGAAAAAGCGGTAACCTTTATAATTAAGAACGTTATTCATATAGATTTTATAAGGAGTCTGTTTTCCTTCATCGATGATTTTTATGTGACTTTCGTATGCACTGGGAGATGAACTTCC
Source organism: Chryseobacterium indoltheticum (assembly GCF_003815915.1). Lineage (NCBI taxonomy): Bacteria > Pseudomonadati > Bacteroidota > Flavobacteriia > Flavobacteriales > Weeksellaceae > Chryseobacterium > Chryseobacterium indoltheticum. Next base: position 2,562,411 of record NZ_CP033929.1, on the reverse strand, counting down.
GGGATAAGTTTCCATTACGAAATCATCCAGTTTTATAGCAAAAGGTGTGGTATAAATTTTAGGGCCAAAACCAACCATAATATTCAGACCATCCATTGTTACTTGTTTGTAAGCATTGGGGTTTCCTCTTTCTACAGAGAGTTCTACGATTTGTTTCGTTTTCGGACCTTCAATTTCTATCGTCATCGCATCAGGAACATTCTGATCTTTCTTTCTATCGCCTTCAAAAGCCATTAGTTTACCTTTTCTAAGACCTTCCGGAACAACCAACTTTAATTCATTAATGCTGTAAAGACTTCTCAAAACCAAAGGTTGGTATTGATCTTTAGCAGTATTTCCTGTTGCCTGAGTTGCCATCGTCATATAAGTTGCATCAACAGGAGTTTTAATCATCATTTGCCCGTTTACCTGTTTAAATTCTACAGCTCCGTCAATAGCTCTGTTGAAAGTAACCAAAGTTCCGTTGATTGATTTTGTTTCGCCGGATTTGATGTAAATATTCTGTCTTCCTGTTTCTGCAGTCGACACCAAGTGAAGATATTCTGCTCCGTTTTTATCAGCAACTAAACTGTCTTTTTTTCTCTGAACATAGTCCAAAGTTTTTATCTTAACCGGTTTTCCGTGGAAATCATAAGTTGCCTTAAAATCTTTATGTAGCGGAGACATCAAATAAGGAACATCCTGATAATTCAAGACATCACCTTTATCTTCGATCTGAATTTTAAAGAATTGTTTGTCGGTAACAATTTCGTTTGAAGTTTCACCTTCTCTGATGCTCATTTGACCTTCAAAACTGATGTATCTGGTAATAGCGCCTCCAACGAAAATAAAGATAAATGAAAGGTGAAATACCAATACAGGCCATTTTTCTCTTTTCCAAAGACGGTATCGCCCAATGTTTCCCACAAAATTAATGATGAGGAGAAGCATAATGAGTTCAAACCATTTTGCTTCATAAATTAAGGCTTTTGCGGTTGGTGTTCCGTAATCGTTTTCTAGGAACGTTGCATATGCCATGGCAAATGCATAAACTAGCAATAGAACAGCCATTGTTCTGGTGGAGATAATTATATCCTGCAGCTTCTTCATGATATTTTTTACTTGACATGCAAAAATAAGGATGATAAACCGAAAGGAGGCTAAAAAAAGCTGTTTTTTGTCACTTAAAAAGGGATTGTGCTTATTTTTAAACGTTCTTAATAAGCTTTATTTTATTAAATTAACCATAAAAATAAGGTGTAATTATCTTCCTAAAATGTCACATCAAAAAACAAACGTGTTTTCTCCTAAAAAATATTTAAAATCTAAAAAAAACATTAAATTTGCCCAGACTGACATTATGGAAAAGAAATCACAAAAAAACCAACAGGAAATGCCTGAGGCAGGCAAAATCTTATCAAAACCACGTATTTTTTTCGGACTTACATTTATTGTTTTTGCCGGAGTGCTTACGCTGTCTTTTATTTCTTATTTAATGAACTGGAAGGCAGATCAGAGCCAGGCCGGAACTATATTGGATAAGACGATAAAATCATCAAACATATTTGGAAAACTTGGCGATTGGCTTGGTAATATTTTCATTTTTGAAAGTATTGGTATTGCTTCATTTATTGTTGCTTTTCTATTTGTAGTCTTCGGAACAATGATTTTAAAGAAAAGAATCTTTAAACCGTGGATGACTTTCGGGCACTCACTTTTTTTTATTTGCTGGTTACCTATTTTATTGGGTGCTATTACTAGAGGCAATGGTAATGGTGGAGTGTTGAGCGGAGTTTACGGCTATCAAATTATGGATTCCCTTTCTGCGATTATCGGAAATGTTGGTCTTTGGATGGTTTTAATTGTGAGTATTGCCCTGTATTTTATTCTTGAATTTAATCTTCGGCCAAGCTCAATAAAAGCTAAACTTGATGTAATTAATGAAAATACCATCGGTAAAGTAAGATCGATGATGCCAAATTCTGATCAGAGTTTTGATGCCGATCAGGAATTGGAAGAGGAAGTAATTGAAGAAACACCAAATATTACCGTAACCGATCTATCCGAAAATAGAAAAAAACCTGAAACGACCAAGCAAGCTCCGGTTATTCAGGAAACTCAGCCGATTACAGAAGTAGAAACAATTGTGACACCCAATCAAACATCTTTTGAGGAAGACAAAGAAGCTGCGCCTACTTTAAACTTAAATATTACAACAACACCTACAATTCCTGTTATAAAACCTGAAGATGCTTTTGATGCTCCTGTTTCAAGCTCTTCTGAAACGGATGATATCAAATTTAAAGTTGAAGTTGCTCCGGTTATTGATATTATTGATGATGCAGACAAGCAGTCTCAGGATTTAGTTGATAAACATGGTTTGTATGATCATCGTTTAGATTTGGCAAAATTCCAGATGCCGACTTTAGATTTATTGAAAGAATACGGGAATGAAGAAATTTCGATTAATAAAGAAGAATTAGAAGAAAATAAAAATAAAATTGTCGGACTTCTAAAAAACTTTAATGTAGGAATTGCTGAAATTAAAGCGACGATCGGGCCAACGGTGACTTTGTATGAAATTGTACCCGAAGCAGGAATCAGAGTGGCTTCAATCAAAAAATTACAGGATGATATTGCTTTAAATCTTTCTGCTTTAGGGATTAGAATTATTGCACCGATGCCTGGAAAAGGAACAATTGGTATTGAAGTTCCGAGAAAAAATCCGACAATGGTTTCTATGAGATCGGTGATTGCTTCTCAGAAATTCCAGAATACAGATATGGATTTGCCTGTTGTTTTTGGTAAAACAATTTCTAACGAAGTGTTTATGGCAGATTTAGCAAAAATGCCTCACCTTTTGATGGCGGGAGCAACCGGACAAGGAAAATCTGTCGGAATCAATGCAATCCTGACTTCCCTACTCTACAAAAAACACCCAAGTGAATTGAAGTTTGTAATGGTAGATCCTAAAAAAGTGGAACTCTCATTATATTCAAAAATTGAAAGACATTATCTGGCAAAACTTCCGGATTCTGACGATGCAATCATTACAGACACCAATAAAGTAATCAATACTTTGAATTCTCTCTGTATTGAGATGGATCAGCGTTATGATTTGCTTAAAAATGCATTCTGTAAAAATCTAAAGGAATATAATAAAAAATTTACCGAAAGAAAATTAAATCCTGAAAACGGTCACCGTTATTTACCTTACATTGTTTTGGTAGTCGATGAGTTTGCAGATTTGATTATGACTGCCGGAAAAGAAGTTGAACTTCCGATTGCGAGATTGGCACAGTTGGCAAGAGCGGTAGGAATTCACTTGATTGTAGCGACACAAAGACCTTCTGTAAACGTAATTACAGGGATGATTAAAGCCAATTTCCCTGCGAGAGCGGCATTCAGAGTAATTTCAAGTGTAGATTCCAGAACTATTTTAGATTCAACAGGTGCAGATCAGCTGATTGGTAAAGGTGATATGCTTTATTTTAACGGAAACGAAATTTTAAGACTTCAGTGTGCATTTGTAGATACTCCTGAAGTTGAAAGACTTGCTGAGTTTATTGGAGAACAAAAAGGATATGCTTCTGCATTTTTACTTCCCGAATATGTTTCAGAAGAAGCAACAAGTACAGTTGGTGCATTTGATCCTAACGAAAAAGATGCTTTGTTTGAAGAGGCGGCAAGAATTATTGTTTCCACTCAGCAAGGCTCTACTTCAATGCTTCAAAGACAATTGAAATTGGGCTATAACAGAGCTGGAAGAATTATGGATCAATTGGAGGCAAGCGGTATTGTTGGTGGATTTAATGGTGCTAAAGCCAGAGAAGTTTTGATAAGTGATCTGTATTCTTTGGAACAGTTTTTGGAAGATTTGCGAAATTAAAATTAAAACATCCAATTTTAACTTTCAGATTGTACGAAAGTCTAAAGAATAGGAAAAATTAGAAAAATAGAAATGAAAAAAATAATATCAAAAATAGTTGTAGGAACATTAGTCGTGGGAAGTATTGGTTTTGTGCAGGCTCAGAAAATTGATGCTAAAGCCAAAAAAATATTAGACGATATTACGGCCAACTACAATTCTAAGAAAAACTCATATTTTAAATTTGCTTTTGGAAGCGGAATGAACGGAGCGGTTTCTAAAACTGAGCCCGGCATTTATTATTCGGCAGGCAATAAATACAAGTTGAAAATCATGGAAACCGAGCAGATTTTTGATGGAAATAAAATCTACAATATCAATACTGAAGACATGGAAGTAACGGTGGCAAAACCAAATGCAAACAGTACCATGTTCTCTCCTATCAACTATCTTACGACTTACAGAAAAGATTACAATGTTGTGTATGGCGGTAAAAAGGCTGTTGACGGTGTGAATGCAGATTTGATTAAATTAACTCCGGTAAAAGCAAACGGATTAAAGTATATTTATTTGTATGTAGACTCAGCCAAAAAACAAATGCTGAAACTAGAGCAATACGGAAACAATAAAGATATCTCTGTAATTGCGATAAAAGAATACAAAGAAAATCAGCAGCTAGACCCGAATATGTTTGTTTTTGACAAGGCAAAATTCAAAAATTATCTTGTTACAGAATTATAATTCTAAATAAATATTAAAATTTAAAAGTCACAAAGAAAACTTTGTGGCTTTTTCATTAATTTTGGCGAATGTTTAAAATCTTAGACCGATATATCATCAAGACCTTTTTTGGTCCGTTTTTATTTATATTCAGTGTACTGTTTTTTATATTTATCGTAAACATTATCTGGATTCAGCTTGGCCAGTTTATGGGTAAGGGTTTAACGACTTTACAGATCATGAAGCTCCTTTTCTATCTTGGGGTAAGTGTTGTAAGTATGGTTTTACCGTTGACGGTTTTATTGGCAAGTATCATGTCTTTCGGTGAACTGGGAGAACGCTACGAACTTGCAGCAATGAAAGCTGCCGGAATTTCTTTAACGCGAGTGATGATGCCGCTTTTAGGGGTAACAGCTGTTTTAGCAGTCATGCTCTATTTTTTCTCAAATAATATTATCCCCGACTTTCAGAGAAAAGCAAAAAATATGCTTTTTAATATTGCTCAAACCAAGCCTGCATTAAATTTTACTCCGGGACAGTTTATTGATCAGTTACCCGGCGTGATGGTAAAATTTGATAAAATTAAAGGCGAAGATGGTAGAGATCTGGAAGGTATTTTCATTCATAAAAAAGCCGGCAATTATGAAAACCAGCAGACAATAGTAGCTGAAAAAGGAAAGTTTGCTAATGCAAAAAACCGAAAATTCATGAAGCTTATTTTGTATAACGGAAGTGTCATTGAAGACAGTTATGCCGGAAAAGCTGATAATGTAAGATTAAAGCAGCCCGATCAGGCTACAAAATTTGACACCTTAACGATTCACTTCGATATCAGCGAATTGATTGATAAGGCTATCGAAAAAGAACAGATCACGGATGATTACCGTTTTCAGACCTATACAGAGCTTCTGGCCACGATTGATAAAACTAAAAAAGATAACAACAGAACAGTAGATAATATCAGTAACGATATTATTAACCAAACCAATTCTGTAGTTACTTATATGGATAAAAACAAGACCAAAGCTCCTGTAAAATCACAATATAAGCTCGATTCTATAAAAGGCGAAAAAAAATTGCAACTTCTTACGAATGCATATTTAAGGCTTGATAATCTGAAAACAAGTTTAGATACAAAAAATAAAGAGCTGGATCCAAGCGTTAAATATTTCAGTAAAGTCGTTATTTACCAGCAAAGAATCCTTACCTACTCTTTTACCTGTATCATTTTCTTTATGATTGGTGCGAGTTTAGGATCTATTATCAGAAAAGGAGGAATGGGAGTTCCGGTAATTATAGCGATTGTAATATTTATCATTTTCTACGTGATCAATGTAGGTTTTGAAAATATTGCATGGTCGGGGAAAATGAGCCCGTATTTGGCGGCCTGGCTTCCAAACATTATATTATTCCCTTTCGGAATTTTAATGACTTATAAAGCTTTGACAGATTCTCAGTTGTTTGATTCTGAAAAATACAAAGCCTTCTTCAAACCAATTACGAAACTTTTCGTAAAACAGAAAGAACATCAGCGTTATCAATAACAATAAAATCCGGAAGAAATTTCGGATTTTTTTATTTAAATTAAATACTTAAATTAATATCTTCAAAAACACATGTTAATTTGATATTTAAACCCAAACACAAAATATGAAAAGCCTTCTTCAAATACTTATTCTTATTTCTTCTTGTAATTTTATAGCTGCTCAAGACCAGTTATTAAAAGATATAGATTTTGATTCTGTGAAAGATTCGATCTTCTTAGACAGGAAAGATTCTGTAATTATTTGTAAGCTTTCTTCAAAAGATTTTAAGGTTCAAAAAAGTAAACCTATTGAATATTTAAATGAAATTTCGTCCGGATTAAGTGAAACTAAAAATGGTTTCGAACTTAATAATAATTGGATGCGCAGCGGATATTCTGCACAATTCAGGTTGGAGAAAAAGGAAAAACGTATTCGTTTAATTGGGATGAGCCGTTATGAATTTGGAAACGCAGTCAACGACGGCAGCGGAGAATCAAGCGTAAATTTGCTTATGGGAAATTATATCGGCGATTGGAATTATTTTGACCATTTGGCCAATAATGAAAATGGAGAGTTAATCAAAATCCCGACAATTAAAACTAAAATGGTATTTAGAAAAATTTATCTGGAAGATTTTAATGATGAAATTCCTTCTAATTTTACTTCTGAATGTGCGCAACTGTATGAAAAATACAAAAGTGTAGAAATGAAAAAACGCAAAAAATAATAAATAAAATTTTTAGAATGAAAAAAATACTATTTTTTTTACTGATTTCAGCGAACGTTTTCACCTTTGCTCAACAAACTGATCAGGAAGATATCAAAAAAGCAATCAAAAAAGAGAGCATCGAAGGCCGTATGGATTTCTCGAAAATGGTTGAAGAAAAATATTCTTCTGCACCATTTATCCGTTTTGGAGACACTCTTTATAATAAAAAAGATTTTGCAATTTTACTTTGGGGTGCAAAAGTCAAAAATTTGGGAATCGAGTCTTTAGATGAGACGAGCAAGTTATGGGAAGAAATCTATAAGAAAACTTTAACTGAACCAGAACGTAAAGCATTGAAAACAGGTTTTGAAACAAAGTTTGAATAAGACCAATGTTTTAGTGAATTCATTAGCATATTTTTTGTTGCTCTCAAAAAAACAAATATTATTAATGAAAAAACTCATTCTGCTACCAGGTCTTATCTTTCTGTGTTCTTGTGAAAACAAAAAGAAAGAACCGATTGATGTACATTCTCCAACAGACACTTCACAACAGATTTCTTCCAAAGATTCTCTTAATAAAAACAATTCACCGCAAACGATTGACGAAATTAAAGCAGAATATGCTTTGGTTAATAATCAATTAATTGCCAAAAAACTTGATTCTGCAAGCTTTGATTATGAATGTGATGAGGTGTCAGGAAACGTTGTTTATTACAGTTCAAATGGTGAGTTGAAAAGTATAAAGCATTTTCATGGAGACAGCCATTTTTCATCTGTAGAAAATTATTACTTGAAAAATGGAAAACCATTTTTTGTTTTCCAGGAAGAAACCGTTTGGAATTTTGACGGAGGAACACCAGAAAAACCGGAAACAAAAGATGATGTAGAAGAAAAACGATTTTATTATATCAATGACAAATTAATTTCCTGCAGAGATAAAAAATACACACTGCGAACTATAAACCAATCAAAACCTGAAAATGTTTCTGACGGAGAAAGTAAGAAATGTAATGATACAGAATTAAGAAAAACATTTGAAGTGCTTCTGAAAAACAAAGACAAGAAAGGAAAAACAGACTGTATTTTATAAAATAGAAGAGGATTCATCGCTGAATCCTCTTTTTTTATATTTTCAATAACTGAAAATCATACTTTCATAATTTCAGCTTCTTTTGTTTTAAGATGCTCGTCACAAAGTTTTACATGCTTGTCTGTAAGCGCCTGAATTTCTTCTTCAACACCTTTAATAGCATCTTCAGAAACACCTTCCAGTTTTTTCAATTCTTTGATGCCGTTTTGTCTGGCATTTCTTACAACGATTTTAGTATCTTCTGTTTCTCCTTTAGCCTGCTTTGCCAATTCTCTTCTTCTGTCCTCCGTCAAAGGTGGAACGTTAAGAATAATATTTTCACCATTATTAGAGGGCGCAAAACCCAAATTTGAATTGATAATTGCTTTTTCTATAGCCCCAATCGCAGTTCTATCCCAAGGTTGAATAGAGATGGTCATCGCATCTGGTACAGAAACGTTAGCAACCTGATTAAGAGGAGTCGGCGCACCGTAGTATTCTACCATTACATCCTGAACCATGCTCGTAGACGCACGCCCCGCTCTGATTCTTTGAAATGCATGATCCAAGTGCTTTATAGCCGCTTCCATATCATGTTTTACAGATTCTACGATAAGATCTAATTCTTCCATTATATAATAAAAATTTGATAAGTTACACATTGTATGAGCAATCAATAATAAGTAATAAGTAATTAGGGTTTTGTACTTTAAACTTTTACCTTTTTACTTTGCTCTTTTTTTTTAAAGATTCACTAATGTTCCTACATTTTCTCCGTCTACAATTTTCAATAAATTACCGTCTTTATTCATATCAAAAACGATGATTGGCAATTTATTTTCGTGGCTTAATGTAAAGGCAGTCATATCCATTACCTTAAGGTCTTTTTCAAAAACTTCTTCAAAAGTTAAAGAATTATATTTTACTGCATTTTCATTTTTTTCAGGATCGCTGTCGTAGATACCGTCAACTCTGGTGCCTTTAAGGATAACATCAGCACCTATTTCGATGGCTCTTAATGTAGCTGCAGTGTCTGTTGTGAAATAAGGATTTCCTGTTCCTGCCCCGAAGATTACTACTCTGCCTTTTTCAAGATGTCTTACCGCTCTTCTTTTGATGAAAGGCTCAGCCACTTTATCCATTTCGATAGCAGACTGTAGTCTGGTTCTGATTCCGGCATCTTCCAAAGCACCTTGTAAAGCCATTCCGTTGATAACGGTTGCAAGCATTCCCATATAATCGCCCTGTACTCTATCCATTCCTTTTGCAGCTCCTGCTACACCACGGAAAATATTTCCTCCTCCGATTACAATCGCAATTTCGCAGCCTCTGTCAACCACTTTCTTGATTTCCTGAGCATATTCTATCAGTCTTTCGGTATCGATACCGTATTGTCTGTTCCCCATTAATGCCTCACCACTCAGTTTCAGAAGGATTCTTTTATATTTCATCTTTTATTTTAATAATAGTTTTTGAGAATTAATTTCCCTAGAAATTAACTTTGCAAATATAATCATTAAAAATATTGAAAAAAAGAAAAATATTATACATAAATAATGTCAGAAATATTTTGATAAGTAGCAAAAAGGATTATTTTTGCATTAATTAAATACTGATTTGAAGAAAGTTCTAATTTTTTCACTATTTCTTTCGGGAATTGTTTCATTTGCACAAACTGGAACAAACGTTTATTCTTTCTTAAATATTCCTGTCTCTGCAAGACAGGCTGCTTTAGGTGGAGATGCTATTACCATTAGAGATTATGATGTATCTTTTGCCATTGCCAATCCTGCTTTGTTGAATAAAGATTCAGATAAACAGCTTTCAGTAAACGCTTCTACTTATCTGGCAGATTCGAAATTTGGAACGGTTGCATTTGCAAAAGATTTAGATAATGGGCATATGGTTACCTTAAATGCAAGATATTTAAGCTATGGAAATATCCCAAGAACCGATGAAAGTGGTTTTGAAATGGGCGAATTTTCTGCTTCTGATGTAGCTGTAGGCGCAGGATATGCTTATCAGTTTGAAGAAGACTGGACGATTGGTGGAGGATTAAATTTTATCACTTCAAAAATCGATACTTATACTTCTTCTGCCCTATCCGGAACTGCTGGTGTAACGTATCACAATAAGCAAAGTAAAGAAGTTGCCTCTGTGGTTTTCAAAAACTTCGGATATCAGTTTAAATCTTTCAATGGCGAACGAGAAAATCTTCCGTTTAGAATAGATTTGGGATATACAAAAATATTAAAGGCGATACCTTTAGCGATTACTATTACAGCGCACGATTTGCAGAAATTTGATATTTCTTCTGATTATAATGTTAACGGGCAAGAAATTGGTTTCGGTAGAAAAATTGCCGATCACTTTTCTCTTGGTGCCGAACTTTTCCCTGAAAAAGGGTTCAATATAAGATTAGGCTATAATGTAAGAAGAGGAAATGAGCTTGCCGTTGTTGATCAGCGAAATTTTACAGGGTTGTCTGCAGGTTTTGGTCTGAAGATTTCAAAATTCCGTTTAGATTATGCTCATGTAAGATATCATAATTCTTCAAATGTTAATCAAATAGGGATTTCTGTAGATTTGAGCGGTCACCAAGGACAGTAACGAACCGCAAAACTTAAAATATTAAACTTTATCGTTCATTCATACTTGATTTTTTAATAAAATTTCTTGAAATTTGTGATATGAAAAAACCAGTAATCGCTATTGATGGATTTTCTTCTACGGGAAAAAGTTCAATCTCAAAAATTATTGCCGAAAAATTGGGCATCGTCCATTTAGACACCGGTGCTTTATATCGAGGGATTACTTGGTTTGCTCTACAAAACTGTATGGACGAAGATGGTAAGATCGATTTACCTGAACTTTTTAAATCATTTCATTTAATTGAGCTGGAATTTAAAAGAGAAGATGAAGAATTGATTCTTTACCTTAATCATATTAATGTTTCCAAAGAAATCCGTACCAATGAAGTGTCTGATAATGTAAGTTTAATTGCCAAACAGAAAGAAGTAAGAGACTTTCTGCTCGATGCACAAAGACTAATTGCAAAAAATGGCGGCGTGATAATGGACGGAAGAGATATCGGAACTGTAGTTTTACCCGATGCCGATTTCAAATTTTTTCTTACCGCAAGCATCGATGAACGCACAAAGCGCAGATACAGCGAGCTTTTATCTTTAGGAATAGAAGCTGATGAAATAAGTGTAAAAGAAAACCTTATAAAAAGAGACCGTATTGACAGTGAAAGAGAGATTTCGCCATTGCGACAGGCAGAAGACGCTATCGTAATAGACAATACAAATCTGACAAAAAGGCAAACTATAGAAAGTATATTGCAATATCTTACAAAAATTAACAATTTTTATTAGTCATAAACCTTGATTGGTATATTAATTGTAACCTTTTAAAACGAAAACTAGTATTTATTAACTATTAAAAAAACAAAAAATGTCTAGAAAAGGAAATAATACAGCAGGTATTTTGGCAGGTCTATTAGCAGGTGCTGCAGCAGGTGTAATTTTAGGAATGCTTTATGCACCTGAAGAAGGAAAAGAAACAAGAAAAAAAATCAAGACTAAGGCTGAAGATTTGAAGGATCAGGCTAAAAATAAATATGGTGAAGTATCTGAAAAAGTAAAAGATCAGTACGATAGTATCTCTTCTACTTTCAAAGAAACTGCAAGCAATGTAGCGCATACCGTAAAAGACGGATATGACAAATACAAAGATCAAATTGTTTCTAAAACTACCGATATGGTAAAAGATGTAGAATCTGGATTGAACGATCTTAAGAATTAATATTTAATTTTTATTAAATATAAAAAAGGAACTTAGTTAAAAGAGTTCCTTTTTTTGTAACTTTTAAAAAAATATAAGGATGATTGAGACAATTAAAGAATACGCATCTAAAAGAATAGATTTGCTAAAAATTGAGGCCACAGAGAAATCTTCAATTTCTGCAGGTGTTATTGCATATTTGGTGATATTGTTGGTGGCTTTTGGTTTTTTTATCATTCTCTTCAATTTTGGGTTGGCGTTTCTTATAGGAAAAGCATTAGATAATTATTCATACGGATTCTTTATTGTTGCAGGATTTTATTTTGTAATAATGTTTTTAGTTGTTACCTTTAAGAAAAGAATCGTACACATGGTGGCAAATAAAGTAATCGAATTTTTAAATCACTAAACTATGGGCAGAAATTACGAGAGTCTGGAAGAACTTAAAAGGAAGAAGAAACTTTTGAAAAGTGAAATTAATGATCTTGAAGCTCTTTTAACTTTTAAAAATACAAAAGAAAGCCTGAGTGCATTTACCAATGGTCTTAGCGATCAGTATTTAAAGGAAAAAATTGATGAAGATGGCGAAGAAACTACAGTGATCAGAAAAGATGTCATCGCAAAACAGATCACCTCTGAGGTAAAAGATCTTTTCTTAAGTAAAAATACAGCAATGGGAATTGCCGGAAGCGCTTTTAAAGGCGATGCAATAGATACTGTTATGAAACTTGCAGTAACTGCCTTTGTGGCAAACTATGCAAAGAAAAATATGAAAAGCTCAAACTGGAAAAAGAAGATTTTGGGAGCAGCATTAATTTATGTAGCACCAATGGCTTTGAAATTTATCCGTAAAAAGTTGGAGGCTTATCAAAAAACAAAAAGTGTATCCAGCATGGAGCAGCTTATATAAATTTGTTTGAGAGTTTTAGAGTCGGAGCGTGTTAGTGTTTTTACATTCTCTCCCACTCTAAAACCCTCCAAACACTATCGCTCTTAAACTCTGAAGAGCTGTCCCAAAATTATCCCCGCTGCCATAGAAACATTCAGGCTTTCTGTAGACTGCGATTTTCCGAATCTTGGAATACTTATTTTTTGGTGAAGAAATTTTTCTGTTTCGTCACGCATTCCATTTCCTTCGTTTCCTAAGATCAAATTTATTTTTTTTGGTTTTTCGAAATGATAAATATTCTCTCCTTCCATATCGGTTCCCACATTGATGTTTTCAGTTTTTGAAAGATATTCTACCAAGTTGCAATACACAATGTTCACTCTGGTAAAAGAACCCATCGTTGCCTGAATAACTTTCGGATTGTAAAAATCTACGGTATCTTCACTGCAAATAATTTGTTCGATTCCGAACCAGTCTGCTAAACGGATAATAGTTCCCAAATTCCCCGGATCCTGAATTCCATCTAAAACCAACTGAAAATCTTTGTCAGTAAACTCAGACTTTGCAGATAACTCACAAACAGCTACAGAATCTTTAGGATTTTGTAGAAAACTTATTTTTTTAAGTTCATTTTCAGTAATGTGCGTGAATTGAACATCTTTGGAAAGAAAATTGTTAGGTTGTGTAGAAAATATTTCTTTAATTTTAAAGTTAGAATTAGGAAGTTCAATAATAGTTTTATTCCCTTCAACCAAAAACAAGTTGTATTTTTGCCTGAACTTCTTTTTATCTAAAGACTGTAAAATTTTAATTGTATGAGCTGTAAGCATTTTAAGAATTCTCCTCAAAAATATTATAAAATAATATCATTTGCAACATTTGTAGGTTTACTTTATGCATGTAGTACCACAAAAAAAGTTCCGGATGGTGAATATCTGCTTACTCAAAACAATTTTGAATTTGAAGATAAAAAGCAGTTTTTTGATGACGAGCTGGAAGATTATGTGCAGCAGAAACCCAATAAAAAGCAGTTGCTTTTCATGCCTTTAAGTCTTCTTTTCTATAATGCTGCAAATCCAAAATACGATACTATTCTTAATGAATATATGACCTATCCAAGTGAAATGAGAAATCAGAAACTGCGTGATTCTCTTTTCATTAAATATAATATGCAAAGCAGTGTGGGGAAAAGTCTTTTCATGGATAGATTATATCATAATTGGGGAACTCCACCGGTGATTCTTGATCAGACAAGAACTGAAAAAAGTGCGGAATCTATTGAAAAAAGAATGGTCTACAGAGGTTTTTGGGATGCAGAAGTGAAACACGCTCACAAGCTTGATTCAGCAGCTAAAAAAGCATCTGTAAAATATTCTATTACGCACAACAGCCCAACAAATATTAAAGAATACTATTATAATATCCCCGATTTAGGCATCAAAGGGCTTTATCAGCAAAAGATGCATGAAAGTTTGGTAAAAAGAGGGCAATTGCTTGACCAAACGGTATTAGAAAAAGAAATTACCCGAATCAATGATTGGATGCGTGAAAATGGCTATTATAAATTCAATGCTGGTAATGATGAAGTAGGTTTCGTAGCTGATTCTCTTTTGAGCCGTAAAGAAGTTCCTTTGGTTTTAGAGATTCGTAAAGACTCTGTCAATAGACCTTACAAAAGAGCTACTTTTGGAAATATTGATGTTGCAATTGTCGATAATCACAACGATTTTCCCAGAAAAACAGTGAAAGACAGTCTTCGAAGAATTCGTTTTCATAAAATGAACGAAAACTACAAGACTTCGTCGTTATGGAGAACCATTATTGTTGATAATAAAGCAGTTTACGATCAGAAAAAATTAGACCTTACCAAAAGAAATCTTTTGGCCATGAATAATTTCAGTATCCTAAAAGCTAAAGATTCTTTGCGACAAGGCGGCGCAAGTTCTCCGAATGACAGTATTGTGGATGTTTTATACATTCTAAAACCTTTAGATAAATATGAACTGAAGATAGGAACTGATATTAATTATTCACAGTTATTAAATTTAGGGATATCACCCTCGGTTGATTTAACGACCAGAAACGTATTTCATGGTGCCGAAAACCTTACAACAAGTTTAGCAGGAACTTTCGGATCTATCAGAAATCCTAAAAATCTGGATAAAAGAATTTTAGCGTATGAATATTCTGCGCAGGCTTCTCTTAGTTTCCCTAGATTACTGCTTCCGTTTAACTATTACAAATTGATTCCTAAAAGATATACTCCCACATCGTCAATCGTTTTGGGAGCATCGGTACAGAATAATATCGGGTTGGGAAGAACCAACTTTAATACCGGTCTGAATTATTTTGCCAATGTAAATGATCAGGTTTCGCACCGTTTAACGTTATTTAATACACTTTTCAGTTTAACGAAGAATAAAGACAGTTATTATGATTTCTTTATTGGTGATGATGTGGTGAGAAGAGCTGCTTTCGCAGATTATTTTCTTTATAATCCTCAGTTAGAACAGGAGTTCAATGCCGGACTTGTTACAAGAGATCAGGTTTCTCAACGAATTATAGAAGATCTCGGTTATGTAGGTACACTTGATAGAGAAAAAGCAGAGAGACTTTTAGATTTTACAGGTACTTTAGTAAACAAAGACAGGCAAACTCAGGATGTTTTAATTTCATCAATGGTTTATAATTTTATTTATAATGAAATTGGTAAAAAAGATTATCCCAATGCTTTTTATTTTAATGGAAAAGTAGAATTGGCGGGCAATATTCCAAGTATATTTAATCAGAAAAGACAAGATGAAGGCGGGATTTTAAGAAGTCCTGAAAGAACAATTTTTGGAATTCCTTATGCGCAATTTGTGAAATTTGATTTTGATGTCAGAAAGTATTTTAAATTTAATGGTAATCAGACTTTAGCACTTAGACAGTTTATAGGAATTGGTATTCCTTACGGAAATTCTTCAACAATGCCGTTTGTAAGATCTTATTTTAATGGTGGTTCTAATGATATTCGTGCTTGGGTTGCATTTGGAGGCTTAGGCCCGGGTGGCTCGCAGATTGACGAGAAAGTGCGTACTTATTTGATGGGAAATATTAAACTGACAACAAATATAGAATACAGAATTCCTTTTACCGATATGTATGAAGGTGCTATTTTCACAGATATTGGAAACGTTTGGAATACTGAAAATAATGGTTTTGATGACCAGTTTAAATTCAATAAATTCATCAAAGAGATGGGTATTGGTAGTGGTTTTGGTCTTAGAGTAAATGTTGCTTACATTACATTAAGAGTAGATTTAGCGTATAAAATTTACGATCCAAACAAACCTGATGGTGACCGATGGAGATTCCATGATATCAAACCATTAAAACCTACATTGAATATTGCTTTCGGATATCCTTTCTAATCGGAAGAAATTCCAAAAATAAAATAAACTACAGCAGCCACTCTTGCAAGTATTTCGCGGGATTGGTTTCTGTAGTAACTCTCTGGTTTTGTAACGTCTTGAGCGTCAAATCCTAAAGCATTCATATTATTGTTTCTTGCAAAAAACAAAGCTCTCAGATTGTGAAAACCCTGGGAAACAATAATCACATTTTTCTTGTTGTAAACATCTTTACAGCGCAAAATGCTTTTATAAGTATTAAAACCTTCCGGATCTTCCATTATGATTTCTTCGGGCACACCTTCCTGATAAATAAGATAATTTTTCATCGCAGCGGGCTCATTATATCCTTTACTTTTTTCACCGCTTACAATGATCTTTTTTATTTTTCCGTGATGATAAAGCAACGCCGTGGCATCCATCCTTTTGGTAAAATACGGGTTTGAAAGTCCGGAACGCATCCTTGGAGATGTTCCTAAAACCAAAGCAACTTCTCTCGGCGGAATTTTTGATATTTTGGTATAAGTTCTCCCATTGGTGAGTCCGAAAACCCAGGCATTAGACAAACATATCAGAAGAAAAACAATTTCTACTGATACAAAAAATAATTTGAATATGTTTCGGATGAATTTCAATTGAAATCAAAGTTAAGCTTTATTTTCTTACTTTTTGCAATCGACATACATGCTAATATTTTCCCTTGTGCTTCTTCTTTTTCGGTAAGATATTCGTTTTCCAAAAGCTCTACTTCGCCTTCTTCCAAAGTACATTCACAGCTTCCGCAAATTCCGGATTTGCAGGAATAAGGAACCGGAAATTTTTGAGTCAGAAGCTGCTGCAGAATTTTCTCCCGGTTATCTGGAAGCTCAGTTTGGTAGTTTTTTCCTAAAAGTTTAAAATCTACCTGTACATCTTCAATCAGCGGAAATTCTTTTTCTACAGGATAAATATCATCATTAAACTCTTCGAACAATTCAAAATGAATATTCTTTTTTGGAATTCCGTGATGATAGCATGCATTGGCCAACGTTTTTATCATTTCCCCTTTTCCGCAGATTAAAACTTCGTCAACGGCATCCCAAATTGTAGATTCTTCATCGGTATCATCCAGATGCAGGATTTGATTGATAATTAAGTTTAATTTTTTTGCGTCCAGCCTTCCGTAGAAAAATTGATCTGCTGTTTTTTCTTGCGAATAAAAATAAAAAATCTGCAGTCTGTTATGATGCTTACTTGCAAGATTATCGAGAAGCTCACGATAGACAAGTTCTTCAGAACTTTTGTTTCCAAGAAATAAAAAAAGTCTCGTTCTCGGTTCGGTATGAAGGATGTTTTTAAAATGACTTAAAATGGGTGTAATTCCGATTCCCGCAGCAAAACCTACAATCGTTCTGAATTCACTGGGTTTAGAAACTAAAGTAAATCTTCCACCAGGTTCGCTCACCAAAATTTCATCTCCAACTTCGTAATTTTCAAATAGCTGCGAAGTGGCACTTTGCACTGAATTTATTTTGATTCCCAAAACTATTTTTTTCTCATACGGAGCCGACGTCATCGAGTAATCATTGATAACATTTTTACCGTGAGACTGAAATTGAATGCTTACATACTGGCCGGCCTCAAATTGAAAATTTTCTTTTAAATCCTCAGGAATTTCGAGCTCCAAAGAAAAAGTATTTTTGGTCAGCTTTTCTTTTTTAGCTATTTTTAACCGATGAAACTGCGTGAGTTTCCCTTTATAGATTTGTTGTTCCATACTGCAATTCAAAAATAATAAAAAATAATTATGAAACCGCCATTGCTGAGATTTTCTTGATAACAGAATTGTTTGCAACGATCATAATAAATAACTAAAAATAAATAGATCCGTATGAAAAAAATAATTTTAACTGCACTTTTGGCTACTGCATTGCTAAGTTGTAAAAAAGAAGCAGAAAAAACGGAAGAAAATATCGCCGTAGCAGATTCAGCGGATATTAAAAAGGATGCAGAACCTGAAACTTCTAAAATAGCACTGAGGGAAGTTGATCAGAAAGGATTAACTGAGATTTTATCCAAAAATAATGATACTTTATATGTAACCAATTTTTTTGCAACGTGGTGTGGCCCATGCATGATGGAAATACCTCATTTTAAAAAGAAAATTGAAGAATTAAAAGACAAACCTGTAAAATTTACATTTATAAATATTTATAACAAGCCAGCTTGGGAAACCGAAGTTCCAGCTTTTGCACAAAAAAGTGGTCTGGCAGATAAAATTCTTCTTCTTGATGATAGTAAATTAAATCAAGACTTTTTTGTCAATTTTCAACAATGGAGAGGAAATAATATTCCATTTACTTTTTTCAGAAAAGGTGACAAAGTAGAAGAATCTGAAGGTTCAATGACTGAGGAAATGCTTAATTCACAAATTGATTCTTTTCTAAAGTAAGATTATTCTAGTTCGAAGATGTCTAAAAAATTTAAAATCCTGTGTTTATTTTTACTGATCGCAGTTACTTTGACAGCGCTCATTAATCTGAATACAGGATTTTTGTCTTTAAATTTCCAGGATTTTTTCCAGGATTCTACCAATAGCCAGATTGCAGAAATTCGTGTAAACCGGGTTTTAGTAATGCTTTTGGCAGGAATTTCAATTCCGACATCGGGCTTTCTGATGCAGGAATATTTTCAGAATCCTCTTGCCGGACCAGATATTTTAGGAATTACATCTGTCGCAAGCTTATCTGTCGCATTTTACATTTTCTTTTCACATAATATTTTACTGCCTGAATTTCTGCAAAACAGTTTTCTAAGTTTATCAGCAATCATTGGAAGCTTAGTTTTGATGCTTGTTTTGCTTTCAATGTCAAATAAATTTCAGGATAAATCATATCTTATTATTTTCGGCTTTTTGGTGTCGGCTTTAGCGGGAGCTATTGTTTCGTTGCTTCAGTTTTATGCAGAAAATCAAAGTTTAAAAAACTATATTTTATGGTCTTTTGGAGCCAATAATATGGTTTCGAGAAATCAGATTATCGTGCTGTCTATTTTAATTTTTATTGGATTCTTAATCTGTTTTAAAACGATAAAACCCTTAATCGGAAATTCTCTCGGAAGTTCATATGCACAGAGTTTAGGAGTTAATTTAAATCATCTGAAACTGATGATCATCGTTGCTTCTTCTTTACTTTCGGCTTCGGTTACAGCATTTTTAGGACCTATTTTATTCATCGGGATTATTGTTCCTCACTTCTGCAGATTGATTTATAATCCAGCAAAACTTTGGCAGCAATGGATTCTGAATATGTTTTTGGGAATGCTGATGATGTTGTTTTTCTCAATTATTGCAGAAAAAACGCAGATTCCTTTAAATGTTATTAGTTCGGTTTTTGGAATTCCTGTAATTTTAATGATGCTTTTGAAGCAGAATAAAGTGTAAAGTGAATGGTGAATGAAGTCAATAGTCAATTTTAAATTCTCTCGCAGATTTTGCAGATGAAGCAAATTCTTGAGAATATTACTTAAAGTTTAAATAGATGTTTGTCATTCCGCAGGAACCTAAACTAAATTTTTAAAGATGCTTCCAGCATGAAAAACAGAATGTGAAAAATTTAAAACAAAATCAAGGAGAAAAAATAAAAGTCTGTGTAAATCTGTGAAACGTAAGTTCGAGTAAGTCAAATCTGCAGAAAATTAAAAACCAACAAATGCACCTACAAATAAAACAAGCCAATATTGGTTACGATAAAACCTTAATCTCAAATGCCAATGCATCTTTGAATTTAGGAGACGTTTGCTTGTTGATTGGAAATAATGGTGTAGGAAAAACTACTTTAATTAAATCGATTCTTCATCAAAATTCTTTGCTGAATGGAGAAATTTCGATTAACAATAAAAATGTAAAACATCTATCTGTAAAAGAGATTGCCGAAAACATTGCCATCGTTTTTTCCAAAGCGATTATTCCGCAAAATTATACAGTTGAAGATTTAATTTCGTTGGGGAAATATATTTATTATCCTTTTTATTTTGAGCTTAAAAAAGAAGACCGGGAAGAGGTTTCAGATATTATTAAAGAATTAGATTTAGATGAATATAAAAATACTCCTTTAAAAAATCTTTCTGATGGAAATCTGCAAAAAGCATTTATTGGACGTGCATTAACGCAGAATTCTCCTATTATTATTCTTGATGAACCCACAACTCATTTGGATGAAAAAAATAAAATCATCATTCTAAAAACACTTCGAAAACTTGCCAAAGAACAAAATAAACTGATTTTGTTTTCATCACACGACTGGCGTTTGGCAAAAGAATTTGCCGATAAAATCTGGTATGTTAAAAACCAAGAACTATTTTCCGGAATTGTTGAGGATCTTTTACTGAAGCATGATGAGTTGACGAATGCATCTTTATTTCAGGTGAATGAAAATTTTGTGGCTCCTTCCATTATTTCACCCGAAATTCAAAAAGAAATGCTGTATTCTTTACTGCAAAAAAACTTTCAAAAAGACCTTTCATTATTTCAATTTAAATATAACAACACATTTTGGGAGATTTCATATAAAAACGAAGTGCACAAATGCGAATCCTTTGAAGAAATCATTAATTTAATCTCAAAGCTTTATTAATACGCTATTTTAATTGTTTATTCTATATACTATGCATGCATAGTATTATGCTTATCATACATTTTAACATTCTGTAATTCAACTGATTAATAAATTTTATTATTAATTAATACTATGCATGCATAATATTTACTACATTTGATAAAACCGATAAGCAAAAAATATGATGGATAACAATAAAGAGAAAACAGAAAATGTAGATCTCATTCTGAAACAGACTTGGTTGGCTGTTTCGAAAATGTATACTGAGCTCGCACAAGAGCACGATTCTACTGCCGTACAAGCCTTAACTTTATTAAAAATTGATCCCAAAGAAGGTACAAGAAGTACCAATTTAGGCCCCAAAATGGCCATCGAGCCAACTTCCCTCACAAGGATTATTAAACTCCTTGAAGACAACGGCTATATCTACAAAGAAAAAACAACTACCGATAAACGAGAAGTCATCATTAAGCTTACCGATAAAGGATTAAGTTCAAGAAATATGTCTAAAGAAGTGGTGGTAAATTTCAATAAAAAAGTAATGGAAAAAATTGCTCCCGATAAGTTGGAAACCTTCAAAGAAGTAATGAGTGAAATCATGAAAATTGCTGCCGACTTGAATAATAGAAAATAAAAAAATCCCTGCTTTGGAAGGGTGGTTAAAAGCCAATTAAATTAAGCGATAATAACTAAAATAAATATTAATGAAAAGAAGAATCAAACACGTGACGGTATTAGGTTCAGGAATTATGGGAAGCGGTATTGCTGCACACTTTGCCAATATTGGCGTGCAGGTTTCACTGCTCGATATTGTTCCGTTTGAATTGAATGAAGCCGAGCAGAAAAAAGGTTTGACCAAAGATGACAAAGCTGTTCGTAACAGAATTGCTTCAGAAAACTTTGAAAAACTGAAAAAATCAAGTCCGGCTCTACTCTATTCTCCGAAATTTGCAGATAGAATTAAGGTTGGAAATTTTGATGATGATTTAGCTAAAATAAAAGACACAGACTGGATTATTGAAGTTGTCGTTGAAAAATTAGACATTAAAAAATCAGTTTACGAAAAAATCGAACAGTTCAGAAAACCGGGAACTTTGGTTTCTTCAAATACTTCAGGAATTCCAATTAATATGTTGGTAGAAGGAAGAAGCGATGATTTCAAACATTATTTTGCAGGAACGCACTTCTTCAATCCGGTAAGATATCTTCCATTGTTGGAAATTATCCCTACAAAAGATACTGCACCGGAAATAATTGATTTCTACATGAGCTATGGCGCAAAATTCTTAGGTAAGACGACTGTTTTAGCGAAAGATACCCCTGCGTTTATTGCCAACAGAATCGGAGTTTTCTCAATGATGGATTTGCTTCATAATGTTCAGAAATTAGGTTTAAATGTTTCTGATGTTGATAAATTAACCGGTCCGGTTATCGGTCGTCCAAAATCTGCAACGTTCAGAACTGCCGATGTTGTAGGTTTAGATACTTTGGTAATGGTTGCAAACGGCGTTCGTAACAGCGGTGCTGAGGCGAATGACTTCAACAATGTTTTTGCACTGCCTGATTACATCCAGAAAATGGTTGATAACAAATGGTTGGGTTCAAAAACAGAGCAAGGTTTCTACAAAAAAGTAAAAGGAGCAGACGGAAAATCTGAAATTCACGGATTAAATCTTGATACTTTAGAATACCAACTTCAAGGAAAGTCATCATTCCCAACTTTAGAATTAACTAAAAATATTGATAAACCAATTGACAGATTTAAAGTCTTAATTGGTGGAAAAGATAAAGCTGGTGAGCTTTACAGAAAATCTTTAGGTGCTTTGTTCGCTTATGTTTCGCATAAAGTTCCTGAAATTTCTGATGAAGTGTACAAAATCGACGATGCAATGAGAGCTGGTTTCGGTTGGGAAAATGGTCCTTTTGAAATCTGGGATGCCGTTGGCGTTCAAAAAGGAATTGAATTGGCTACAGAAGCCGGTTATGAAGTTGCAGACTGGGTTAAAAATGTAGAATCTTTCTATAAAGTAAATGAAGAAGGACAAAGCATTTTCGTTGATAAAAATTCAGGAGAATACAACAAAATTCCGGGTCAGGATGCTTTCATTATTTTAGATAATATCAGAAAAAATAAAACGCTTTGGAGTAATTCGGGAGCTTCGATTGAAGATTTAGGCGATGGAATTATCAACTTCGAAATCCGTTCTAAAATGAACTCTCTTGGAGGTGAAGTTTTGGACGGATTAAACAGAGCGATTGATTTAGCTGAAAAAGAATACGACGGATTGGTGATTGGAAATCAAGGCACGAATTTCTCTGTTGGAGCGAATTTAGCAATGATTTTAATGATGGCGATTGAGCAGGATTGGGATGATTTGAATATGGCTATCGCTTACTTCCAAAAATCGATGATGAGAGTTCGTTACTCTTCTATTCCTGTAGTTGTCGCTCCTCATGGAATGACGCTTGGTGGTGGTTGCGAAATGACAATGCATGCCGACAGAGTGGTTGCAGCTGCAGAAACTTACATCGGATTAGTAGAAACTGGAGTTGGTGTAATTCCTGGCGGTGGCGGAACTAAAGAGTTTGCTTTGAGAACTTCAAGAGAATTCCACAGTGATGATGTGAAAAATAACAGACTTCGTGAAGCTTTCATGAATATTGCGATGGGAAAAGTGGCCACTTCTGCTTATGAAGCTTACGATATGGGAATCTTAGAAAAAGGAAAAGATGTAGTTGTAGTTGATAAAAAACGCCAGATTATGACTGCAAAAATGATGGCGAAAAGTTTAGCAGAACACGGTTATACACAACCTATCGAACAAACCGTAAAAGTATTGGGTAAAGATGCTTTGGGAATGTTCTACGTGGGAACAGACCAAATGTTAACCGGAAACTTCATCTCTGAACACGACAAGAAAATTGCAGATAAATTAGCCAACGTTTTGGTAGGTGGAAATCTTTCTGAACCAACTGTTGTAACAGAACAATACTTATTGAATCTTGAGAGAGAAACTTTCTTACAGCTTTGTGGTGAAAGAAAAACTTTGGAGAGAATTCAGTTTATGTTACAGAAAGGAAAACCGTTGAGAAATTAATAAGGAGCTCCGTAGGAGCGAACTGTTAATAGCAACGAATAATTTTAAAAACATCGAGCCTCGTAGGGGCGACCTGTTAATCTATGGCAAACACATACACACAAATTTATATTCAAATTGTTTTCGCTGTCAAAGGTAGACAAAACCTGATTTCAAAAGAAAACAGAGAAGAATTACATAAATTTATTACTGGTATTGTTTCCAATAGAAATCAAAAATTATTCGCTGTGTTTGCGATGCCGGATCACGTTCATATTCTTGTAAGTATGAGTCCAGTTATTTCAATTTCAGACTTAGTAAGAGACATCAAAGCTGGTTCTTCAAAATTCATTAATGAGAAAAGATGGATGAATGGAAAATTTAATTGGCAGGAAGGTTATGGTGCATTCTCTTATTCAAAAAGCAGTGTTGATTCGGTGATAAAATATATTTTAAACCAAGAAGAGCATCATAAAAAGAAAACATTTAAAGAAGAATATTTTGATTTCTTGCAAAAATTTGAAATTGAATATGATCCGAAATATGTATTTGAATGGATTGAAGATTAACAGGTCGCTCCTACGGAGCTCCTTGATTTGCAAAATACAAACAAAAGCTATGAACAGTTTGCATCTACAATGCAAAATTCTTAACTAATAATATTAATACAACAAAATGAAACAAGCATATATAGTAAAGGGTTTCAGAACAGCCGTTGGAAAAGCTCCAAAAGGAAGTTTAAGATTTACAAGACCCGATGTAATGGCGGCAACCGTAATTGAAAAATTAATGGCTGAACTTCCGCAATTAGATAAAAACAGAATTGATGACCTTATCGTAGGAAATGCAATGCCGGAAGCTGAACAAGGATTAAACGTTGCTCGTTTAATCTCTTTAATGGGCTTAAATACAGACAAAGTCCCCGGCGTTACCGTAAACAGATATTGTGCATCTGGAAGTGAGGCGATTGCGATTGCTTCTGCAAAAATTCAGGCAGGAATGGCCGATTGTATCATTGCAGGAGGTACAGAATCAATGTCTTACATCCCGATGGGTGGTTACAAACCTGTTCCAGAAACAGAAATTGCAAAAACAAACCCTGATTATTATTGGGGAATGGGTTACACTGCAGAAGAAGTTGCAAAACAATATAATATCACAAGAGAAGAACAGGATCAGTTCGCTTTTGAATCTCATATGAAGGCCTTAAAAGCTAATGCAGAAGGTAAATTTGCCAACCAGATTGTTTCGATTCCTGTTGAATACAATTTCCTGGATGAAAACCAAAAAATGCAGACTAAGAAGTTTGATTTTTCGGTGGATGAAGGTCCAAGAGCAGATACTTCTTTAGCTGGTTTGGCTAAACTAAGACCAGTTTTTGCCAACGGGGGAAGCGTAACTGCGGGAAACTCTTCTCAAATGAGTGACGGAGCTGCTTTCGTAATGGTAATGAGTGAAGAAATGGTAAAAGAATTAGGCCTTGAACCAGAAGCAAGATTAGTTGCTTATGCAGCTGCAGGTCTTGAGCCTAGAATTATGGGAATGGGACCGATTTATGCGATTCCAAAAGCTTTGAAACAAGCAGGTTTAGAATTAAAAGATATTGAGCTAATTGAATTAAACGAAGCATTCGCATCACAATCTGTTGCCATTAAGAAAGAATTAAACTTAAATCCTGATATTCTGAATGTAAATGGAGGAGCGATCGCTTTGGGACACCCACTTGGATGTACAGGAACAAAATTAACAGTTCAGCTTCTTGACGAAATGAGAAAGCGCGGAAACAAATATGGGATGGTTTCTATGTGTGTAGGAACGGGACAGGGAGCAGCTTCAATCTTTGAGTTATTATAGATAAAAAGAACAAAGAATAAAGAGAAAAGAAATAGATGAAACATAACTTTAAGAATCTAAACATTTGGAAGTTGGCTATTGAATTAGCTAATGATACTTATATTCTTACTGATAGTTTCCCGAAAAATGAAGAATTTGGATTAAAGTCTCAACTTAGAAGGTGTTCTGTTTCAGTTGCTTCAAACATTGCTGAAGGCTCAAGCAGAAGTTCAAATAAAGATTTTAATCGATTTTTGGAAATAAGTCTTGGTTCTCTTTACGAATTACAAACTCAAATTATAATTTCTTCAAACAGAAGTTATTTTGTTTTGTCTAAACTAGAAAATATAGAAAATAAAATCACAGAATTGCAGAGAATGATTTCTGGCTTTCAAAAAAACTTAAAGTTGTAAGTCTTTATTCTTTTCTCTTTATTCTTTAATCAATTTAAAAATAAACATAATGAGCAATATAGTAAAAGGTGGAGAATTCCTAATTAAGGAAATTCCTGCAAACGAAATCTTCTCTTTGGAAGAACTTTCTGAAGAGCAAAAAATGCTGCGTGATTCTGCGAAAGAATTTATTGACAGAGAAGTTGTACCGAAGCACGATCGTTTTGAGAAAAAAGATTATGCATTGACTGAAGAAACAATGCGTAAGTTAGGTGAAATGGGACTTCTTGGAATTACTGTTCCTGAAGAATATGGTGGTCTTGGAATGGGATTCGTTAGCACAATGTTGGCTTGTGATTATGTTTCAGGTGGAAATGGTTCATTAGCAACGGCTTATGGAGCACATACTGGAATCGGAACGCTTCCGACGCTACTTTACGGAAGTGAAGAATTGAAAAAGAAATACCTTCCGGATCTGGCTACAGGAACAAAATTCGGAGCTTATTGTTTGACTGAACCGGATGCTGGTTCTGATGCAAATTCAGGGAAAACAAGAGCAAAATTGTCAGAAGATGGAAAACATTATATCATCAACGGACAAAAAATGTGGATTTCAAATGCAGGTTTTGCAGATACTTTCACTTTGTTTGCGAAAATTGATGATGATAAAAACATTACAGGTTTTGTGATCAACCGTTCGGAATTAGAAGATCCAAACAGCTTATCTTTTGGTGAAGAAGAGCACAAATTAGGTATTCGTTCGTCTTCGACGCGTCAGGTTTTCTTCAATGACATGAAAATTCCTGTTGAGAATATGTTGGGTGAAAGAAACAACGGTTTCAAAATCGCTTTGAATGCATTGAATGTTGGCAGAATTAAATTAGCTGCAGCAAACCTTGACGGACAAAGAAGAATACTGAATCATTCGATTCAGTATTCAAACGAAAGAAAACAGTTTGGTGTTTCTATCTCAACTTTCGGAGCAATCAGAAAGAAAATTGCAGAGATGTCGACCGGAGTTTTCGTAAGTGAGGCGGGTTCTTACCGTTTAGCAAAAAATGTTGAAGATAAAATCGAAGAACTAGTTGCTGGCGGGATGAATCATCAACAAGCCGAACTAAAAGGTGTTGAAGAGTATGCTGTTGAGGCTTCTATTCTTAAAGTTTTTGTGTCTGATCTTACTCAGGTTACAGCAGATGAAGGAATTCAGATTTATGGTGGAATGGGATTCTCAGAAGATACTCCAATGGAATCTGCTTGGAGAGATGCAAGAATTGGAAGAATTTATGAAGGAACCAACGAAATTAACCGTCTTTTGGCAGTTGGAATGTTGATCAAAAAAGCAATGAAAGGCGAATTAGATTTGTTGTCTCCTGCAATGGCGATCAGCAAAGAATTGATGGGAATTCCTTCATTTGAAGTTCCTGATTATTCTGCATTTATGAGTGAAGAAAAAGCAATAATTGCTAATCTTAAGAAAGTTTTCTTAATGGTTTCTGGTGCTGCTCTTCAAAAATATATGATGGATATTGAGAAACAGCAGCATTTATTATTAAACGCTTCTGAAATTCTTAACCAGATCTACATGGCAGAATCTGCAATTTTAAGAGCTGAAAAACATTTCTCTGCTGATTCTGTGGAAGCTGCAATGGCTCAGTTAAACCTTTACAAAGCGATTGACAAAATTATTTCTGCTGCTAAAGAAGGAATTGTTTCTTTTGCAGAAGGTGACGAGCAGAGAATGATGCTTTCAGGATTGAGAAGATTTACAAAGTATACAAACAGTCCGAATGTAGTTGCTTTAACTGAAAAGGTTGCTGCACATTATATTGAAAAAGGACATTATTAGTCTTTATCTATAAATTTGATTTTCAAAACGTCTCAATTTTTTGAGACGTTTTTTTTGTTAAATAATATAAAATTGATAGTCAAATTTTAAATAATTCTTAGAAAATGTAATATTAAAACGTTTTCAGTTGTCTTATAATAATAGGTTAAAATTTAATCCCGTAAACTTTAAATTATTTTATCTGATAAAAATTGACACAATGAAAAAATTATTAGTAATTACATTATTAAGTTCAATATCATTTTCAGCACAGGTTTCATCTCGAAAACTATTGAAAAATGATACTCTAAAATTTCCAAAAATTGAAAAGCCATTTGTGAAAACTCCATTACTGCAGATCACAAATTTGGATAGTGCTATTGCAAAATTGTACAAAATGCCCGTAGCGAAGCCAAAAAATCCTGAGATTTATTCAAGTTTAAAAGCTCCGAAGAAAAATACGACATTATATAGAATGCCAAATATATTTGATGCAGTAAAACCACCGCAATTAGCAGCTAAATAGTAATCAGATCAATGAAATTGTTGATAAAATTTCATTAAAATCGTTGAGTTTATCTCAGACGTTTTATATTTTTGTATTCTATTTTTCAAAAAAAGAATGACAAAGGAAGAACTTTTAAATAAAGCGATAAAAATTGCCGATAAAGCACATAAAGGCCAGAAAGATAAGTATCATGCGCCTTATATTGCTCACGTAATGCGGGTCATGGAATATGGCAAAACAATGGATGAAAAAATCGTTGGTGTCTTACATGATGTTGTAGAAGATCATCCCGAAGAATTCAGTTTTGAATATTTGAGGTCGGAAGGTTTTCCCGAGTATATACTTTTTGCGGTAAGTTGTCTTACAAAATTTGATCCTGAAGAAGTCTACGATGATTTCGTAAAAAGAACCGAAAGATCACCTCTTGCTGTTGCCGTAAAGCTTAATGATCTTCGTGATAATATGGATTTGAGAAGGGTAAACCGGGAATTAACTTCAAAAGACATTCACCGTTTCAATAAATATTTGAAAGCGTACCGATATTTATCAGAGAAATATTAATTATTAATCTGCTCCCGGGAAATGATACGTTTTGTTATCATTATCAGTATCGTCGATATTGATATTTAAAGCCAGGTAAATAAAATGAACGTTTTTGTTTCCCTTTGCTTCAAATTCTCTTTGCCATAAATAACCGCCCAGAATACCGAAATTTTCATCAATCTGATATCCAAAACCGCCATAAAGTCGGTTTCTTGCAAATGAAGGTTTCATGGGTGTAACTACAAAAACTTCGTCGTAAACATTTGCGAAGACTGTTCCCGGCGCAATTTTTTTAGCATTCAGAGGTACAGAAACATTTAAACGGTAACGGTAGCGCATTCTTTCAGAATTTTTATCTGTTTGTGGCTCGTAGAACCATGATTTTTCTGCACGAAATCTGTTTTCAAATTTTACCACCCCACTTTTGAAATCAATCACATCCTGCAACCAAACACGGAATTCTTCTTTATTAATTGCGTGATCTTTATAAGTTGCGTATCGACCTAAACCGATAAAAGGTTTATGATTTTTGGTAAGGTTATATCCCAAACCTCCTTTTATTTCGTAATAATCAGGATAAGTATAGTCTTCAATGCCTCTCAACTGTCCTTCAGCATAAAGGAAAAATTTTGGATGAAATTTATAAGTTAAGGTCAAAGCGTTGAAAGCAGAGATATGTTCCTGTGCTTTTAAAATATTTAAACTGAAAAGTAAACTAAGGCTTAAAATAAATTTCATCCAAAAAAATTTTTGCAAAATTATATTATTTAACTATTCCGTAATATTAAGTTTACTTAATATTAATATTGTAAGAAAAACCAATGTGAAACCACCTTTGAGGCATAGGTATTCCAAAAGTTTCAGTGTATTCTGTATCGGTCACATTATTGATTAATGCATATACTGAAAAGTCTTTTTTATTAAAGCTTAATTTTTCGTCCAACAAATGATAGCTTCCCAAATTAACTCTATCATTATATCTGTAAACCAATTCGTTGGTGAAATGTTTAAGGAATTTTGTCTGAAGCTTTGCAACAAACTGATGTTTCAGATTATCTAATGCATAACGGGAGTTTAAGTCATTTAAATCTTTCAATTGATTATCGATATACGTGTACCCCAAAGTATATTTCATCCAATCGAAAACTTTATGATCGATTTCTACTTCAATCCCTTTCGTTTCTTTATTTCCTATATTTCGTGAATACCAAACCGGGTCTTTCAGAGAATTTTTAATCCAGTCAATAGCATCATTAGAATCTCTATAGAAACCACTGAATTTCGCTAAAATACCTTTGTTTTGATATTGATAACCAATTTCCGCATAAACTGCATTTTCAGGTAAAAGATTTGGATTTCCCTGTTCTGTTTTACTTGTATAATAAAGATCTGTAAAAGTAGGAACTCGATGAACTTTTGAGATACTTCCAAAAACTTTATTATTCTGATAGAATGTATAACCAACGTCTAAACCAGGGTAAAAGAAGTTACCATTGGTAGAATAATTTGCCCAGGAAGCTCCCGGGCTGATGTTTAATTTTTTATCAAAAAACGAAAAATGATGCTCAAAGAAAACCTGCGTTACAAAACGTTCTCTGTCACCTAGATTATTGCTTGCTAAGAATTCTTTTCTTAATTCTACACCCAAACCTGTAGTTCCTAAACTTGATTGGTAGCTTGAATTAACTTCTCCGCCTATATTATTTCCGATGTGCATATTCCTGTAGATTTCAGGTTTTTCTCTGTTAAACAGATACATATCCTGGCCTCTTCTCCAATAAACATTAGAATTAAGTTTTAATTTTCCGAAAGTTTGCTGATGGGCAACACTTAAAATAGAAGCCTGAAGTTCTTCATATTGCTCAGTTGCTTGTGGCGAAGAATAAAATCCGTTGGCACCAAATTTCTTTTCAGAAAAACCAGCCTGTAAGCTGATGTCTCCATTTTTTATTTTCAACTGATTTTGATAAAATACATTTCTTATTTCAAAATCAGTATTATGTCTGTAGCCTTGCGAAGAATTTGAATTTGCCTGTAATGAATTTGAAAACTTTTCGTTTCCAAGACTGGCATTAAATCCAAGGCCATATGTTTCATAATCTCCAGCATTGGCGCTGATTTTCACATTTTTACCAATCTGAGTTTTTGTAATGATATTGATTGCTCCGGCATAAGCATTTTGCCCGAATCTTCTCGCAGAAGGCCCTTTGATAACTTCTATTCTTTCAACATTATCCAAATCAACAGGAACGTTCAGAGAATTGTGACCGGTTTGTGAGTCATTCATCCTGATTCCGTTGATGAGGATTAAAACTTGTTCAAAATTACTCCCTCTGAAGCCCACATCGCTCTGCACTCCATTCGCTCCTCTCCTTCTGATATCCATTCCGGGAATTTGCTGAAGAATTTCATCAATACTTGCTGCCGGAGAGTTGAGGATTTCATCCCTTGTAATTATAGAAATATTTTGATTTGCATTTTTGTAAGTGGTCGCAATAAATTTCCCCTGAATCTCAACAGAATCAATATCTGAAGTTTTCACCTGTGCGTTTAATGCGCAAAACGAGGCAAGAAAAAATACAGTTCCGAACTTCTTATTCATAATATTTCTTAGTTTATATTGAAGTTCCCAAAAATAGGAGACTTTGGCAAGACCAAAAAATGATACATATCATAAAAAAAGATGCATCAATAATGCATCTTCCAGTTCTTGTAACTTTTTATCTTTTTTTCATTAAATGTGTAATAAAATGTTTGAAAAGCTGTATCATATTTATTACTATTTATGCTGCAATTTTACACGAAAAATATTTACAAAGCAATACTTGACGTTAAAAAAATGAAATATTTTGAGGCTAATTTTCTGTTAGAAATATGATATTAAATGTTATCGAGAATTAAATTATTCATCCCCAAATTAATAAAGTGTTACGCATTAATTCTTTTTAAAAAATTCAGCAAAAATTCGTATTTTTGTTAGTCTTAATTTTACTATGGCTTCAACAACAGAAATAGATATAAAAAAACAGGTTTTCGTTAAAAATTCACACCTTAACAACCTGAAACACATTGATGTTTTAATCCCAAAAAATAAACTCATCGTCATAACGGGAGTGTCCGGAAGCGGAAAATCTTCACTGGCTTTTGATACGATTTATGCTGAAGGACAGAGAAGATATGTAGAAAGTCTGAGTTCGTATGCACGTCAGTTTTTAGGTAAATTAGAGAAACCAAAAGTTGATGATATCAAAGGTTTGGCGCCTTCAATCGCTATTCAGCAGAAAGTAATTTCTTCAAATCCGCGGTCTACGGTAGGAACTTCTACTGAGATTTACGATTATATGAAGCTTCTTTTTGCAAGAATTGGTAAAACTTTTTCTCCGGTTTCGGGTGAAGAAGTGAAAAAAGACTCGGTGACCGATGTGATAGAGTACATTAAAAGTTCTGAAAATAATGTTCCGTTTTTACTGACGGCTCCGCTGAATTTTGATGTTGAAAGTTTTACAGATACTTTAAATGTTCTAAAACTTGCTGGATTCACAAGATTAGAAGTCAACGGAAATCTTGCCGGAATTGAAGATCTTGAAAGTTTCGGTTTCACTCCCGAAAAAGGAATGGAAATCAATTTGGTGATCGACCGGTTTTCGTATGAAGAAGATGAAAGTTTCCTTCAGCGTTTGGCAGATTCTATTCAGATGGCGTTTTATGAAGGTCACGGTTATTGTGCCTTAAAAAATACAGAAACAGGAACCGTAAAAAACTTTTCAAATAAATTTGAGCTCGACGGAATAGAATTTCTTGAGCCGAATGTTCATTTTTTTAGTTTTAATAATCCTTTTGGTGCTTGCCCGACTTGTGAAGGATACGGAAAGGTGATCGGAATTGATGAAGATCTTGTTATTCCCAACAAAGCTTTATCGGTTTTTGAAGATGCTGTTGCTTCCTGGAAAGGAGAAACGATGAGCGAATGGAAAAAAGATTTCATTAAAAAAGCGAAAGATTTCCCTATTCATAAACCTTATCATCAGTTAACCAAAGAACAGAAAAATTATCTTTGGAAAGGTGACGGTAAGAGCACCTTCCCTTCTCTGAATAACTTCTTCAAAATGCTTGAAGAGAATTTATATAAAATTCAGTATCGTGTAATGTTGTCCCGTTATCGTGGTAAAACCCTTTGCCCGACTTGTGAAGGTTTGCGTTTGCGTGAAGAGACAAGCTGGGTGAAAATCGACGGAAACAACATTCAGTCGACGATTGAGCTTCCTTTGGATGAACTTTTACCATTGATGCAAGCTTTAAAACTTTCGGAACATGATAAAGAAATTGCTAAAAGGTTGTTATATGAAATCACAACCCGATTAGAATTTTTACTAAAAGTCGGTTTGGGTTATTTAACGATTAACCGAACTTCAAATACGCTTTCCGGCGGTGAAAGCCAGAGAATTAATTTGGCTACAAGTCTGGGAAGTTCTTTGGTGGGATCTATCTATATTTTAGACGAACCTTCCATCGGACTGCATTCCAGAGATACAGAAAATTTAATTGAAGTTTTAAAAAATCTTCGAGATATAGGTAATACAGTAATCGTTGTAGAACATGATGAAGATGTCATGAAAGCGGCAGACTATATTATTGATATTGGCCCGGAAGCTGGATATTTAGGCGGTGAACTTGTTTTTGCAGGTGATTACGCAGCATTGAAAGATGCCGATACACTGACTTCAAAATACCTTACCGGAAGACTGGAAATAAAAGTTCCGGAAAAGCGCAGAAAAGCAAAAGAATTCATTCATATTAAAGGAGCAAGATCCAATAATCTGAAAAATATAGACGTAGATATTCCTTTAGAAAGTTTAGTCGTTATTTCTGGAGTTTCAGGAAGTGGAAAATCTACTTTGATGAAAGAGATTCTGACGAATGATATTCAGATCCAGTTAGGAATGGGCGGAAAAAAGGGTGATTATGATTCTGTAGAGTTTCCGAAAAAGTTAATCAAGCATATTGAATTAATTGACCAAAATCCTATCGGAAAATCGTCCCGTTCAAATCCTGTAACGTATCTGAAAGCGTATGATGATATTCGTGATCTGTTTTCTAAGCAGAAAAGTGCCAAAATGATGGGTTACAAGCCCAAACATTTTTCTTTTAATGTGGATGGCGGAAGATGTGATGATTGTAAAGGTGAAGGTATCATCAGTGTTTCGATGCAGTTTATGGCAGATATCGAGCTAGAATGTGAAACCTGTAAAGGAACACGTTTTAAAAATGAAGTTTTAGAAGTAAAATTCGATGAGAAAAATATTTCTGATATCCTTCACATGACCGTTGATGAAGCATTAGATTTTTTCAGAGAGAATAAAGAAGATAAAATCGTTACAAAATTGACTCCGTTACAGGACGTTGGTTTGGGATATTTACAGCTTGGGCAAAGCTCTTCTACTCTTTCTGGAGGTGAAGCGCAGCGTGTAAAACTGGCTTCTTTCCTGGTAAAAGGTGTAACGACAGACAAAACTTTATTTGTTTTTGATGAGCCTTCTACCGGATTGCATTTCCATGATATTCAAAAATTATTAAAATCTTTACAGGCTTTAATAGATCTTGGGCATTCTGTGATTGTCATTGAGCATCAACCTGATATTATGAAATGTGCAGATCATATTATAGATATCGGCCCTGAAGCCGGAAAATATGGTGGCGAAGTTGTCTTTGCAGGAACTCCGGAAGCTTTGGCAAAGAATAAGAAATCGCATACCGCAAAGTATATTGCTGAGAAATTGTAGTAATTAATATTTATATAAATAAAAAAGGAAGCAGATTATGCTTCCTTTTATTTTATTTAACGGTCATTTTAAAGACTTTTAGTTTTTCTGCGTTCTCGGTATCTACTTCTACCAAATAGTTTCCGATACTTAGCTTACCGTGCATCTGTAGATAATGTGTTTTATTTTTATTTAGATTTTGAGTATTCAATAATTTTCCGGACATATCAAATATTTTTACAATCGTATTTTGTTTTTCTAAAGCCTTTCCTGATAAATAGAAGTTACCATTATTCGGATTATCGTAAAGTTGAAGTTCACTTTGCCTGGTTAATTCTGAAGTTGATAATCCATCTTTCAGACTGAATTTAGCTACAAATCCAAATGGTGTATTCGGATAAGGATCGGTCATATATTGATATGTCACACCTTCTGTTCCAATACCTGTTGGTGAACCTGTGAATCCCCATAACAGCAATGAACCATTATTCATAAATTTTGCATTGAGATACTCACCTAATTGATTACTCCCACTTCCACCATAGTAGGATGCCCAAATTCTGTTACCGTCAGAATCAAACTCAGCAAAATACATATTTGTAAGTCCTGAAGAAGTGTTGGGTGCGGCTGTGAGAAATGCTCCCGGTGTTGATATATTGCTTGTAGCTCCGTAATGGCTTCCGGTTATGATTATTCGATTCCCCAAAACAGTTAAATTACTTGTTCCAAACATGACATCGTATCCCGTACTTCCAAAATAGGTACTCCAAACTCTGTTTCCGGTAAAATCGAATTTAGAAAGAAATAAGTCACTATTTGTAAGTTGATTTTTGTAAGCACCTGTAGTTGCAAAGTAATTGGGATGAGCATCGTCTTCATTCTGCCCACTTACGTAGATTCCGGTAGAATTAACTTCAATTGCACTGATGCCATGCCCGGTAAATAAAGTAGGATTAATTGGAGTACCATAAAAAGTACCCCAGATTTTCTGGCCGGTATTTGCATCAAATTTAAAGATTAAATTATCCGACGTTGTAGTGGGTTGAAATGTCCCCGGATTCGTAAAATTACCAGTCATGTTCTGCGCATACGCTGCTACAAGATATAAATCATTGTTAAACCATTTAAAATCAAAAATTCCGGGAGTAGAAAATGTACCCCATACTTTCTGTCCTGAAGAATTAAGTTTTACAAGATAAGAATTGTCCTGAATCATTCCTCCTGCGTAGTAAGGAATAAAATTTTCCTGAAATGCACCGGGTGTTGCTAATCCGGGCAGGTCATATCGTATTCTTCCCAGTACATAGATATTTTGATTGTCATCAAACCTTATACTCATTGTATTGCTTGGTACATAGGTAGTCCAGACTACATTATGGGACGAATTATATTTTGTAAGTGTAAATGTGTGGCTCGTTGCAGTGTTTACATTTTGACTTAGCCAGGCTCCCGATGTAGCTAAATTTGGTACTTGTGTAGGATAATTTTTCAATACGTACATGTTTTCAGAGCTATCGACTCCAACAATTTGTTCAAAACTATTTGCAATACCATCATAACTCCCTTTAATCATTTGGCCAGTGGGAGAAATTTTTGCCGAATAGAAATTCTGTTGACCAGCAATAATTGTATTACCACCTCCGGTTACGAATTGATTATAATAAGATGAGGTATAACTGTTTTGATATGATGTTTGCCCATTGACAAGAATATTTTGTTGAGGGTCAATAAAAAATGCATTCCCATTTAAACTAAAGTCACTGAGATAAGTGCCTGTACCTCCAACATAGGTTCCCCAGGTACGTTCATAAGGAAATGACTGTGCATTATAAAATATAGAAAGCGTGCTTAACGCCATTAATAGGAGTGATTTTGATATCATGGTGTGTTATTTAATTCACCGGCAATATAGTTATTTTAATTAAAATATGTTTAATTGATAAGTGACTGAAATAAAGTATTATCTTATCCACAAAAAAATGTGGATAACTGGTGAATTTTAACATTAAATTCATATAGCGTATGAAAATAATTACTAAATTTACTATGTAATAAAAATGAAATGAATCTTTTTTTTGCCTTTTTCAACTTCGAAATCGCAATTAAATTTGAAATAAAAATTTAAGCACAGCATCGTCGGCTGTGCTTTTTTGTTGTTGTTTAATTAAAAAAATGAGATGTATTTATCTATTGAATCCACTTCTAAAGAGTGGGTTCTTTCTTTGGTTTAAATTTCCCAAAAGGCTTTTCTTTAGAAATCAATATTCCGTAAATAACGTTTTGGTCACGGTAAATCCATACACTTATAAATTGTACATCTTTTGAATTTTCAAAATTTCCTTCGAAAATGATCAGCTCTACAGGATCTGTTTTTTTTGTGTAATCGTAAATGTAAGCAGAATTAAATTTTTGTGAGATAATCTTCCCATACTCTCTGATTGATTCTTCGCAATTCTCTTCAAATTCGGGATAAAATCTTCTCTCAAATCTTTTATCCAAAATAAAATTGCTGAATCCGGAGTAGTCTTTATTCTCACATTTTTTATAATATGCGTTAATGAAATTTTCACTCACATTTACTCTTTCTGCACTGACTTTTGAACTGCTGATTTTTGTGTAATTTTTTTGAGATAATGCAAAAAGTGAACTGCTTATCGCAGCTAAAAGTATAATTTTTTTCATGTGTTTGTGTTTATTACTCTCAAATGTAAAAATTTAAATTAATAAATCACTGACAAATAAAATAAAAACCGACAAGTCAGTCTTATCGGTTCTTGAAAAATGAAAAATTAATATGGATATGAACTGTTTTTAATACTTTTAAATCTGTTTTAATTTCAAAGCAAATTTATATTTATTTAGAATAAATATAAATAATATCACCCTGACTTTTATCAGCTTATTGTATTTAGTTTAACCTTCTCTCTTGTTAGCTGATCAAGCTTTTTCAATAATGTTGGTATTCTATAAGCTCCGTGCATATTTTCAATCTTAATTTTGGTTTTATCTGCATCAATTCCTTTGGCAGTAAGAAATAAAGGTGTTTTGCTTTCTCCGCGAAAAATAGTTTTTCTCATATTATCTTCGCTTGCAAATTTATTTTTGGCAATACCAATGACTGGACATTTCTTATCTAGAGATTCATAAAGATAGCCGCCCAACCCTATTTTTCCATTGTTATCTAATGTTACATAGCCATCAACGATGATGAGATCACCATCTTTTAAACCAATTTTCTTTATCAAACTTAAAATACAGGGTAATTCTCTTTTGTAAAAAGCTCCGCTTTCGTAATCGGAACTGATTTCGGTATTTTCTGAATAGATAAAACTTTCAGTTTCAGAATCCCATTGTTCAAAGGCAATGCAGACTGTTTTTGCATAGTCTGGATAATAAAAAGTGTCGAATGCGTAAATCATCTTTTAGGTTGTAAAAAATTCTCCGAAATGCCATAAAACTCCAGCCGGGTCAAGAAGAAAACATTCTTTTCCCCAAACTTCTGTTTTCGTAGGAACTAATCGGATTGAATCATACTTTTCTTTTAAATTTAAAGACACAAGCTCTTCCCAATACAGGTCTACCTTTTCTATTTCGAGGAAGATCATTGTGTTTTCAATCCATTCTTTAGAATAATAATCTTGCAGATAAAAAGCAAAATCTCCTTTTTTAAAAACCGAAAATTTGGGATCAATTTCCACTTCTTCAAATCCTAAATCTCTGTAAAATGCTCTGCTTACGGCAAAATCTTTTGCGCCAATAAAGGGTCTTATTGATTTTATTTTTTGATTCATACTATATTTGTAATTAAATGTAACAAAACTAACAGACAATAGCTTTGAACGTGCGGAGTTTACTTTTTGTCTACAACAATTCTCGCTTCACGATTAGCTAATTCCCATGCTGTGGCAAAAACCAGCTGTGTTCTTTTTTGCAACAAAGAAAAATCGATTTTCTCAACATCATCGGTCGGTTTGTGATAGTCTTCATGAATTCCATCAAAGAAAAAAGCCACCGGAATACCGTGTTTTGCAAAATTATAATGATCAGAACGGTAATATAATCTGTCCGGATCTTTCGGATCATCATATTTATAATTCAGTTCCAGATTATTGGTCTTTTTGTTTGCAGCTTCATTAATTAATTTCAGCTCTGAACTCAACATTTCAGAACCAATCACATACACATAATTTTTACCTCGGTTTTCTGCATCATCTCTTCCGATCATGTCAATATTTAAATCTGCAACCGTATTTTCTAAAGGAAAAACTGGATTATCTGAATAGTAAGACGAACCGAAAAGACCATGTTCTTCACCTGTTACATGTA
The DNA here is from genome assembly GCF_003815915.1 of Chryseobacterium indoltheticum. Classification (NCBI taxonomy): domain Bacteria; kingdom Pseudomonadati; phylum Bacteroidota; class Flavobacteriia; order Flavobacteriales; family Weeksellaceae; genus Chryseobacterium; species Chryseobacterium indoltheticum. The sequence goes on along the minus strand of NZ_CP033929.1, from coordinate 2,523,610 downwards.
AAAAAAGGATTGATCTTTTTGGGCCATTACCAGATTTTTTTGCTTTTTGAAAGGCTTTGGCAATCTGCATTACGGCAACTGTCCCACTTCCATCATCATCTGCGCCGTTATAGACTACTCCGTTTTTCGTGCCTACATGGTCATAGTGTGCCGAAACAACAATGATTTCTTCGGGTTTTTCGCTCCCTTCAATAAATGCAAGTATATTTTCTGAATCCGGTAAATCTCTCCCGCCAATTTTATTCATATAAGAAGACGGAACTTTTTGATAATATGATGCTAAATTTTTCGGAAATGAGATTCCTAAATCTTTATAGAATTGAATGATATACTCTCCTGCCTTCTTCTGACCGGGACTTCCCGTATCTCTTCCTTCCATTTCATCGGAAGCAATTACGTATAGATTTTTCTTTAAGTCTTTTAGCTTAATTTGCTGATATGCTTTACCAAAAGCTTTTTCATTGCTAAAATTACTTGAGCTCGTATTTTGATTCTGATTATTGATCGGTGTATTTGCTGTTCCGCAACTCGTAAGAATAATTGCAGAAAATATAGGAAGAAGTAATTGCTTCATAATTAAAAAATATTTCTTTAAAAATAACAAAAATATTTCACCTGCTTACTGCGTGCATTTTTTTTATATATTTGATAAACACTATGGAAAAAAATTACGGATTTAATGATTATAAATTTTTTACAGAAATGTCGGAACTTTCTTCCAGACATAAAAGTTATGATCTGTCATTAGGCCTTCCCGATTTTGAAATCGATCCGCGTCTTCGGTATTTTCTTAAAGAATCTGCTGACATGATCAGTCACAGTTATGAATCGCTGGCGGGCAATTCTTTGTTGATTGAAAAAATTATTCAATTTAATTTAAACAGAAAAAACAGTTTACAATTAAGATACGAAGAAATTAATATTGTTCCGTGCTCTACATTTGGGTTGTACACTTCCTTAAAGTCAATTTTAAATAGAGGCGATGAAGTTATTGTCATTCAGCCTTCTTATTATACTTACGCTCCTTCTATCGTTCTGAATGGCGGAGTTCCTGTTTACTACGATTTGGAAAACGATTTTAAAATTGACTGGGAAAAACTTCAGCAATGTATTTCTGAAAAGACAAAGGCGATCATTGTAAATTCCCCTCAAAATCCTACCGGAAAAACATGGAGTAAAGAAGATTGGGATCAATTGTATGACCTTATAAAACATCAGGAAATCTACCTTATTTCTGAAGAAGTATACGATATTTACCATTATGATAATGCCGAACATTACAGTTCGTTCTTGCATCCTGAATTAAGGAAAAAAACATTCTGTATTTTCTCTTTTGGCAAAATGTTTCACGCAACAGGCTGGAAGGTAAGCTATCTTTTGGCAGCTGAAGAATTGTTACAAAATTTCAGAGATCATCAGCAATACATTTCGTACAGCTCCAATTCCCCTTGCCAATATGCAATCGCTAAATATCTTGATGTCTTTGACCCTTCCGAAAATCAAATAATCATGGAGAATAAACGCAATATTTTTAATGAATTGATACAGTTTACGCCTTTGGCAGTTGAAGAAATATCTCAAGGTGGATTTTTTCAGATTGTAAATTTTAGAAATGTTAATAAAACGATGACAGATGTTGAGTTTTCGAAATGGCTTACTGTAGAAAAAAAAGTTTCCTGCTTACCGCTTTCGGCATTTTATAATTCTAAAACAGATTCAGATTATATCAGATTTAGTTTTGCTAAAAAAGATGATGTGATTATTAATGCTTTGGAGCATTTGAAGAAAGAATTGTAAATCTTTGCAACCCATAATCAATAAATTTCACATTTTCAATTTCATTTAATTTAGTTTAGTTTTAAATGAGTTGAACAAGTGCATAAAAAATAAAACTTAATAAAAATAACTTTAATGAAGATCTCAAAAAAAATCTTGATGTATTTATGTATCATCATATTATTTTGTTCATGTACCAAAAAAGATCCTTTGGTTGGAACATGGAAATTTACTTATAGTCATGCAAGTAATGAAGCAGATAAGTATAAAGAAGATGATTATTCATCGTACACATCATATATAACTCTCTCTGGTGATAATTCTTTTTTGCTTGTAGACAACGGAGAATTGAGCCCGATAACTACACCCAGAATTCCTAAAGATTCGCTTAATGAAAACGATAATAATACCGAAGTTTATTTCGGAACGTGGTCAGTAAAAGACTCAATAATTTATTTTGAAGCTCAGAATCATAAGTCCAGTCCGGAATTTACAGCTAAAATAATTTCTAAAAACGACAGAAATATGAGACTATATTTTCCTGAACAAAAGCAAGCAAAAGGATTGGAGTTTAAATATAAAAAAGATGATTATAATGATGTAAGCCGCTCGGAACATAGCTTTACAGCTAATGAATTAAATAAATGGCGTCTCAAAAATAAGAGTAAACAAACAACAGAGAAAATAAGATCTAAAATAGAAAATGCACTGGAATTTTCTATTGCTTTTTTGGAATATCACGAATCTGAAAATAAAGTTGCGATGACCCTTTATTTAGAACCATTACCTTTCAAATTTTATGGAAATGGAATTGTATTAAAAAATCACTACAAAAACGAAAAATGGAATGATCTGTTTTATGATGATGAAGATGCTTCTATTGCGTATGACATGATTAAGAAAAGTTTTAATAATGTAGCAAGAATTCCTGAAGAAATATCGAATAACCCCATAAAAATTAATATTTTCATTCTGAAAGAAACATTAAAAAATTTGAAATAATATTTTTCTTATTTCTAAAGAAAAAAGCACTGCGCAATGCAGTGCTTTTGTTTATTTAATTGTGATTAAAGAGAAAGAACTCTTATATCAATTCTTCTGTTTTTTGCGCGACATTCGTCGGTGTCATTGGCTTCACAAACTGGATACATTGAGCCATACCCTTCTGTTTCGATGCGATGTCCATCAATTCCCAATTCTAACAATTTCAGTTTTGTGGTCTGCGCTCTTAAATTTGAAAGCTTCACATTTGTTTCCTGATTTCCGGTGTTATCAGTAAATCCGCCGAGTTTTATTCTCATATTCGGATACGCATTCATGATTTCAACCAGATTTAATAATTGGGCTTCTGCTTTTTTCTTGATTTCACTTGAACCGCTTTCAAAGTGAAAATTTTCTAGCGTGTACCAATTATTAGGATCTAAAACAGCCTTGTCATTACTTTTTATAGCATTATACATCTGAAGCAACTGACTTCCTTCACCGATGGTCAATTTTTTCCCATCTTCAAGTTCTACTTCCTGAATTTTTCCGGTATCATAAACAAAATCTCCTTCTTCATTCAGATATCCTTTAACAACTTTCGGTGCCAAAATAACTGTATTGTGTACAGAATTTACGACAACAGGAGAAGCAGTTATTGACGAAGCTTTAGTCAAAGCTTCGATTTTTGCTTTTCTGTCGGCTTCAATTTTATCTTTATGTAAAACGGCCAAACTCGGCGCTATTACTAAAGAAACGATAGACATTAATTTAATCAAAATATTCATCGAAGGTCCCGAAGTATCTTTAAACGGATCACCCACCGTATCTCCTGTTATAGAAGCTTTGTGAGGCTCTGACCCTTTGTAGTAAGTCTGACCATTAATATCAACTCCTTTTTCAAAAGATTTTTTGGCATTATCCCAGGCTCCACCTGCATTATTCTGAAAAATTCCCATCAATACTCCACAAACAGTTGCTCCTGCCAGAAAACCACCTAAAACTTCAGGCCCGAAAATAAAACCAACCAGTAAAGGCGATACAATCGCAATCGCACCGGGAAGCATCATTTTTCGGATTGATGCATCTGTAGAGATGGCGACACATTTCTGATATTCCGGCTCGGCGGTTCCTTCAAGAATTCCAGGGATTTCTCTAAACTGTCTTCTCACTTCTTCCACCATCGCCATTGCAGCCTGCCCGACTGCGGTAATTGCCAAAGATGAAAATATAAAAGGAATCATTCCACCAACAAATAATCCTGCCAAAACATCGGCTCGGTAAATATCAATACCGTCAATGCCCGCAATTCCTACAAATGCTGCAAATAAAGCTAATGCCGTTAATGCTGCGGATGCGATTGCAAAACCTTTTCCACTTGCAGCGGTTGTGTTTCCAACAGCATCCAAAATGTCTGTTTTCTCCCGAACTTCTTTAGGGAGCTCACTCATTTCGGCAATTCCACCTGCATTATCTGCAATGGGTCCGAAAGCATCAATTGCCAACTGCATTGCTGTTGTAGCCATCATTCCGGCTGCAGCGATAGCAACACCGTATAATCCGGCGCATAAATAGGAACCGTAAATTCCTCCTGCCAAAACGAGAATCGGTAAAAGTGTAGATTCCATTCCCACGGAAAGTCCGCCTATGATATTGGTTGCGTGACCGGTAGAAGATTGTCTCACAATACTTAAAACAGGTCTTTTTCCCATTGCAGTATAGAATTCGGTAATGATACTCATTAAAGTTCCGACAACCAAACCAACGATAATGGCTCCGAAAACCCCCATTTTAGTAAATTCATGGTCTCTTAAAATCATTTTTTCAGGTAAAAGATAAGTAACCAGAAAATATGAAGCTATTGCGGTGATGATGATACTTCCCCAGTTTCCTAAGTTTAAAGCGTTTTGTACATTTGATGTGGATGCTCCTTCGTTATCGTTAATTTTAACGAATAAAGTACCGATCATTGAGAAAATAATTCCTGTTCCGGCAATGAGCATCGGTAATAAAATAGGAGCAAAACCGCCAAAGGAATCATTAGAAATAGTTTCTCTTCCCAGAACCATTGTTGCTAATACTGTCGCAACATAAGAACCAAATAAATCGGCTCCCATACCTGCAACATCTCCTACGTTATCTCCTACATTATCGGCAATTGTGGCTGGGTTTCGAGGGTCGTCTTCCGGAATTCCCGCTTCCACTTTTCCTACTAAATCTGCTCCAACATCTGCTGCTTTGGTATAAATTCCACCTCCCACTCTGGCAAATAATGCAATAGATTCTGCACCTAAAGAAAATCCTGTAAGGATTTCTATAGTTCTTTCCATTTCGTGTGAATCTACGGCGGCACCAGGTGCAAAAATTTGCTTAATAATTAAGTAGAGGGCTCCTAAACCTAAAACCGCTAATCCTGCAACTCCCATTCCCATTACAGACCCCCCGGTAAAAGATACTTTAAGAGCTTTAGATAAAGAAGTTTTTGCGGCTTCGGCAGTTCTTACGTTGGCTTTTGTAGCGATTTTCATTCCTATAAAACCCGCTAAAGCAGACAATATGGCTCCGATGACAAAAGCGATTCCAATGGCCCAGTGCGAATTGGAATTGGTCATTCCCATGACTGCTAATAAAATCGCAACAATTATGACAAAATACATCATGATCTTGTACTCGGCCTTCAAAAAAGCCATTGCACCATCAGCAATATGTCCGCTGATTACTTTCATTTTTTCATTTCCTGCATTTTGCCTGCTTACCCAATTACTTTGCAGAAAAGTATAGATAAGGGCTATAACACCGAAAATGGGTACTAAAACAAATAAGTCCATAGTTTATTATTTTTATATTAAAAAAAGTTTGTGATTATCTTTATAAATATAATGATTTTTGTAAATACTTTATGGATTGAATGTAATTATTGTATAATCAGCAAATTTATTTGATAGATATTGCTTCCGATTATTATAATTTTTTAGTTAATCTGCCTATAAACTACTATTTTACCTCAATTCGGGATAAGAGATTCTGATGATAGTTTTTAAACCATTAAACGCAACGATTTTATAATTAAACTTTCTATTTCAGAAAGCAAAGGTCAATAAATTTGATTTATAAAGCTTAAGCAAAGCTTTATAAATCAAATTGTTGATTCATCTCAAAGCAGTATAATATTTTATTTAATGGAATTATTTTGGTAGACAAATTAGAAACCATTTACTGAAAATAGAAAATATTATACGGGTTTAAAGTAGATAACAACCAATTCGTCATTCATTAATTATTTAAATGAGAAACAAAAAAAAGGTAAATGAACAATCATTTACCCTCTTAGATATTTAAATACAGAGAATCTTATCCTCCAAATTTGCTTGCGTAATCTTTTTGAGAAGCTATAATCACTTTTCTAGCATGCTCTGCTCCGTATACCTCCTGGATTCTACATTTTGCAGGCTCATCCGGTAAGTTTTTGTACGTTAAGAAATAGTGCATCAATCTTTTTACTTCGGCTTCAGGTAATTCTGAAATATCTCTGAAATGCCCAAATGCGTGATCGCTTACCATTACTGCTACGATTTTATCATCAGCTTCGCCTCCGTCAATCATTTTGAAACCACCGATAGGAATAGCTTCCATTAAAAGTCCGCCCGAGTGAATATTGTGAGAGCTTAATACACAAATATCCAACGGATCGTGATCTCCCATTGTAACATCAGTTGCACCACTTTCCACTGCCAATTTCATTACTTCTTCGTTACAGTATGTTCTGGGAACAAAGCCATAAAGCGCCGGAATAATATTAGAAAACTTCTGAGGTCTGTCTACTTTAAGGTAACCGGTTTCTTTATCTATTTCATATTTAATGGTGTCTGAAGGAACTATTTCCACGAATACGTTTACCACGTTTGGCGCATCTTCTCCTGCAGAAATCCCATGCCACGGATGTGCTTTAAAATTTGGAATCATTATGTATATTTATTATTTAATTAAGCTATTATTAAAATTTCTCTTCTCAAATCTTCTATCGTTGCTCCGATATAATCATTATCATTCATGTAATTCATGATGAAAACGGTTTTATACTCATTAAGATTCGGATTGTTATTGAGACTTTCGTAGGTTTTGTGGAGCAAATCTATGATTGCATTTTTAGAATCTACGATATTCTGCCATGAATTTTTTGTTAAATAAAGTTGCTGTGAAGCATTATATTCAAACTCTTCATTGATGGTTTTCTCGGTAAGAAATACAAATTCGTGAGCTGCAAGTTCTTTATCAAACTTTAGAATAAGGTTTGAAGGTTTTATTCTTTCCAGAAAAAGAGTCATTCTTTCATAAGAATGCGTTTTATTTTCAGAATTAGATTTTACAGAAAGTAATTTTATCTCCTGATTTTTTAAGTTGATGTACGAATACACAAATTGTCTCAGCAAAACCAAAAACGGAATTGCTATAACTAATGCGGCTGCATAGGGTAAATAGTCTGAAAAATCTGTCATAATTTGAGGTAGCAAAATTACTAATAAATTGGCTCTTAGGAAAGTTTTTTAAATAAATCTTCTTTTGAAGATTGAATGTAAATTAATCCCAGTATGATGATGAGATAATAACCAATCATCATTCTATTGACCATAGTAGGAAAAATCAAAAATCTAAGAAAAATAGAAAGATAAATAAACCCGAAAAACAGATAAGGGATACTGTTTTTCTTCTTAGAAGGAAATTTTTTGTAAACAATTATTATAATAAAAATCAGTAGTAACAAGAAATATGATGAGTTAAATTCAAATAGTATTTTAGATTTAATAAAATTTAAATAATCCTGAAAATTGAATGAATCAGGATTTGAAATCGGATATAGCTGAACTTTCGTAAACTGATTCATAAATAATGTAGACCATGAAATCTGATTAAAATACTGCACTACAGCAAATGAAAGAAATAAGTAAACAAAAGAAATAGAAAGTTCGTGGTTTTTAATCTGTAATTCTTTTCTTTTTATAAAAATTAAAATATAGAAGAACGAATAAAAAATGAAATATTCAGGTCTGGTTAAGATGCAGAGCATTGCAAAAATTGTCGCAATGAGAAAGTTTCTTTTAATAACAAAAACATAAAAGCTTAAAAGTAAAAGTAAACAAGATAAACTATCTGGCGAAGCGTGTCGACTTGATTCTAAAAGAGGCTTGAAAAGCGACAATAAAAAAGTTAACAAAATAGCTAACTGATGGTTTCTTAGAATTTTACTTAAAAATAAAAAGACAAAATAAAGAATCAGAACATAAGATAATATCGAAATCAAAAATGTAGAAGCAGATGCGGAAAAACCAACTTTAAAAAATATTAAATTAACAAAATTATAAAATGGTTTTACAGAAAACAACTGCAATTCTTCTTCAAAAACTTTTGGATTTTCTGAGATTGTTTTGTAATAAGTATTTTCACCTTTTGCAGTTTCTTCATGTGAAAGATCAGATTCAAACATTCCTGGCCTTTTTTCACCTAATTCGGCAAAAACTTTTTTGTGAATTTCTTCAATCTTCATTTCAGGATATTCAGCTTTGTACAATAATCCCATATAAGCTTCAATATCAACATTATAATATTGATGCGTATAGAGATAATACGACATAAAACATAAGTAAACTGAAAGTAAAACTTTCAAAATCAGATTAGTTTTCTTTTGCATTTTTAAAGCTCGAATAATGCAGGTCTTTGCGTAACCTCGTGATAACAGACACTTTTTTCGTCAAAATAATGATAAACTAAGCTCTTTCTTGTTTTTGTTTTGTCTAAATGCGGCTCGCCGCCATGAAGAATATTGGCATGCCACACTAAAAGATCTCCTTTTTTGGCTCTAAAAACTTCCTTTTTTAAGCCTAATTCTTTCACTTTATTTTCAAGGAATTCTTCATAAGCTACATAACTTTTTTTGCCGATTTTGAAAGCTGTTCCTTCATTATCATAATCAGAATTTAAGAAATACGGAAGCTTATGACTTCCCGGAATGTAGTGTAAAGCGCCATTTGTCTCATCCACATCTTCCAAAGCAATCCAAACTCCGAGAAGGCCTCCCAAAGGATAAGTCGTCATGTGAATACTGTCTGAATGGGTTTTTTGCTGACTTCCGTTGATGAAATTTATGCTTTGAAACAATTTAGCATCACCATCAATTAAAACAGATAAAAATTCGAGCAAGTTTTTGTCATTTCCGATATTTTTTATGATTTCAGAATGATGAATAACGAACATTAATTTACCACCATAACGGAATTTTATGGTTCCTTCTTTCAGCAGTTTTTCAATCTCATTGTTGATCTGATCGGCAGTTTCAGGTCTTAGATAATTTCTTAGAACTAAAAAACCATTATCGTCAAAACCTTTGGCGCTGGCTTTATTTTCTTCGGAAAGATTTTTATAAAATTCGGTGTTGAATAGTTTTTGCTCGTCAAATTTTCTTTCATTTTCAGGTAAATGAGCAAAATCTTTGCTTGAAATACTTGAAAAATAACTTTTATCAAGGCCGTATTTTTTATAGAGCGGAATATTATGCTGTAATTTTTTTTTGTTGAAAAAATTATAAATCATGTAAGGCAACTTATAATTGCGAATTTTCTTTAGCATTGCAAGTAGTTTGTTAATACTTTTATAAATCTAAGAATAATATCTAGAACTAATCTAAAGAGCATGATTAAATTAAAGTTTCATGATAAATTTCAAGCTCAGCAATTTTTTAATGATATCTTTTTTGGAATATGTAATCAGATGATAAGGGCGAAGTTCGGGTCTGAAACCTCTAAAAAATTCTTCAACATTCGGCAATTCACTTCCTTCAAAATCGAATATTTTAGTCTGAATATTCTCTTTTATACAATTGTCTATCAATACGGAAGAACCTGATAATTTAACTGATTCTTTATCATTAAACGTTCCCAAAAGAGCCACCGTAAAGTCATCAAAATAAGTAACGATAATGTTGATAATTCTTTGGTTAAGATAAAAAGCCGAAAAATTCAGGCAATTTACCTCAGACATATTTTTAAATATCTTAATAAAAGAATCAACATCTTCTTCTTTATCTGCTCCTAAAAAATTTTCTTTAATAAAGCTTTCAGCCTGAGAAAAACTGATATTTTTAATTTCAGAATTCTTTACAATATCGTCATCCAATCTAAGCTTTCTTTTTCTTTTTGGAGAATATTTAGAATGAATTGTTTCGTAATCATTGGGAAGAATAAGATAATTCTTCTTTCGTTTTAATGACGTTTTAAACTGATTAAATTCATTAAAAGTATAAATTCTGATGAGATAATTTTTCTCTAAAAAGTTTAAAAACTGTTCGTTAATTTCAACATTATCTTCGCTGGAAAAAATACCCAATTGCTGACAAAGCATCGGGGTATGAACGATTTTTATTCCCGATTTGAAAACATAAGGAACCGGCATTACGGCTTCGTAACCTTTGTAAACCAACAATTCCCATTTTTTGTCAGAAGAAATATCTAAAAACTTTTTTGCTGCTGAATATTTTCGTTGTGCAGAATTTTCAAGGCATTGAGTATATTTTTCAAAATCAATTTCATGGTATTTTAATCTTTTAATCATAATAATCCTTCGTCTGAAAAACTGGTATATGCGTTTTGGGTAATAATTAAATGATCCAAAAGCTGAATGTTCATCACATTTCCTGCTTCTTTCACTGTTTTGGTTACACTAATGTCTTCTGCACTGGGTTTTAAATTTCCTGACGGATGATTGTGCGAAATAATGATTCCTGTCGAAAAATGTTCCAATGCTGTTTTAAAAAGTATTCTGATGTCAACAATGGATTGATTGATTCCACCTTGAGTCAGTTGAGCGATATGAATCACTTTATTACTTTGGTTGAGAAATAAAGCCCAAAATTCTTCGGTTCTGAGATCCGATAAATGCATTTTTAAAATATTATAAGCATCTTTGCTGCACGAAATCAATGGTTTTTCGGGAATTTCTTGATTGGCTCTTCTCTTCCCTATTTCCAGCGCAGTTGCGATTGAGATTGCCTTTACTTCGCCAACTCCCTTAAATTTCACTAAATCTTTAATCGTTAATAAACTCAACTGATGCCAATTATTATCGACCGATGTCAGAATTTTTCTTGCCAATTCTACCGCCGTTTCGTCTCTGCTTCCGCTGCCCATAATAATTGCCAATAGTTCAGAATCAGAAAGTGAGTTTTTACCTTTCAGTAAAAACTTTTCTCTCGGTCTGTCGTCTTCTGCCAAAAATTTTATAGACATGATTTTAGGGTTTAGGTTTTAGGGTTTGGTTGTTACTTATTGAAAATATTTATTAATACATTTTTTTTATTATATCGAATATCAATCCAACAACATTCAACTAAAAGCGATCAACTATTAAATATTTAGTTAATAAAAAGCATACAAAATAATGCTCTTTTTCGATTGGTCTAAATGTTTTGCGGTTTCTTTAAAAGCTTTTGCTGAAAGCATCGGACAACCTAAACTTAAGCAAGATAAATTTTGAGATTCCAGATCCGGAACACAACCAAAAGAATGTAAAACAATAGCGCGCTGCATGGCGTTGCTGTTGGTGGAGTCTAAACCTTTTAAACGATATGCCTTTCCGAACTTACCGGAATAGCTTTCTTTAATCTCATATTTTCCTAAGGAAGATTGATAAGAACCTTCAACATTAGAAAATTGAAGTTGATTCGATCTCTTTATTACAGATCCTGAACCATGAGAAACAATCGCTTTCTGTATTATTTTGTCATTTTTCAAATCGTAAACAAAATACCGGTACTTTCCTGAATGAATTTTAAAGTTAATAAAGACGGCCAGATTTTGATTGTAATCTTTATTTTTAATATAATTTTTAAGCTCAGAAATCTTTTCTTTAGGCAAAATATCTTTACTTTCCTGAGCTTTTGACTCAGTACAGGAAATCAGAAATAAGAATGCAAATAGTAAAGATTTCATATAAAAAATATTTAAGACAGGATATTTTTTAACCGCAAAAGAGTCAAAAGATTTTTATTAGACCTAAAGTTATTCAAAAGTTTGTAAAACGATTAAAATTAAGTTTTTACATTTTGTAAACTTTTGAACTTCTATTTTTAATCATTTCTTTTGGATCTTTTGTGGTAAAAATATTTTTCATAATCTAGTAATAAATTACTCAATAATCAATCCGTCCTTCATCACCAATTTACGATCTGTAATCTCGGCCAATTGCGGGTTGTGCGTTACAATCACAAAAGTCTGATTGTATTTATCTCTCAAATCAAAAAATAATCGGTGTAGATCATCTGCATTTTTCGAGTCTAAATTTCCTGTCGGCTCATCCGCATAAATAATCTTTGGAGAATTGATTAAAGCTCTTGCAACGGCAACTCTCTGTGCTTCCCCACCCGATAATTGATTGGGTTTGTGATGAATTCTCTCAGCTATTTTTAAATCTTCAAACAAATGATAAGCTTTATCTAAAGCTTCTTTTTCGTTAGTTCCTGCAATCTTTGTTGGCAAAAGCACGTTTTCTAAAGCCGTAAATTCAGGAAGCAACTGATGAAACTGAAAAACAAAACCAATATTCTGATTTCTGAATCTTGAAATCTGCTTATCGGTCATATTAATAAAAGATTCATCATTCAGCATGATTTCGGTATTGTAATTTTTGGGAGTTGAAGGTGTGTCTAAAGTTCCTAAAATCTGAAGCAATGTAGATTTTCCGGCACCAGATTCCCCAACAATAGAAACAACTTCTCCGGTTTTGATGTGAATATCAACTCCTTTCAATACTTCCAGACTTCCATAAGATTTATGGATATTACTCGCTTTAATCATGTTTCAAAAATAGTGATTTTTTCTTTTGTTTTGAAGTTTTGGTTGTTGGTTTTAAGATCGAAATTTAGTTTGGAAAATATTCATTTTGTAATGATAAATATTTATGCTTTCCTGATCAGAATTCTAAAAGTGGTTCCTTTTCCTACTTCAGTTTGAGAAATTTTAATATCTCCATTATGATACTCCTGCACTACTCTTTTGGCTAAGCTTAAACCTAATCCCCAACCACGTTTTTTTGTAGAATATCCAGGCTTAAAAGCATTTTGCGCCTGGTATTTTGTCATTCCGCTTCCGTTGTCTTTTACTTCAACCAAAATATTTTTGTTGCGTTCGAAAACCGACATCTGTAAAGTTCCCTCACCTTTCATGGCATCAACTGCATTTTTCACCAGATTTTCAATTACCCAACTCATTAGAATTCTATTGTGTGGAACTAAAATATTGTAGGTAGGAAGCAAAAGTGTAAAGTCAATCTTTCTTGATATTCTTGTTTTCAGATAATCATAATTTTCCCGGATGGTATCATTAAAATTGGTGTCGTTCAACTCTGGTACCGAACCGATTTTTGAAAATCTTTCGGAGATCGTTCTCAGTCTTTCAATATCTTTTTCTATTTCGTGTACACCGTCTGAATCGGGATTTTCAAGCTTCATAATTTCCATCCAGCCCATCATGGAAGATAATGGAGTGCCAATTTGATGTGCCGTTTCTTTCGCTAATCCGGCCCAAAGGTAACCTTCGTCTGTTTTTTTGACTGTTCTCAAAAACCAGAATGAAAATAAGAAGTAACACAATACAAAAAATCCTAATAAAAACGGTGAATACTGTAGATTATTAAGCATTATTGAGTTGTCATAATAGACAAATTGGTCATTTCCGCCCTGTACTTTTATTTCAATTGCAGGATATTTTTTCTCCATTTTTTTTGCCAAAGCAACAATTTCGTCCGGATTATTTCCAGCTTCTTTCGATAGATGTTTGTATTCTATGACCTGATCATTTTTATCTAAAATAATTACCGGAATTGTGGTGTTTGAACTATAAATGGCAAGAAGCAGTTCCTGAACTTCTAAACTTGGGGTCATGTCCTGCTGAAATTTTATAGCTTTAACTAAGATATCAACTCTTTTTACTTCTTCTTTCTTTAAATAATTAATCACCAAAGTGGACGAAATCACAATAGCAATCACAACCAAAGTCATTAAAGAGAAAATAAACCAGTTGTTGAATCTGGAAAATATGGATCTTTTTTTCAAATCTTTTTTATTTTAAAACGTTCAAGATCTTCTGTAACTCTGTACTTCCGCTTCCCTGATAATTGTTGATAATAATCGAATATACATATTTTTTTCCGTCTTTAGACGTGTGATAGCCAGCAAATGATTTTGTGTCGCGCATTGTTCCGCTTTTCATTTTCATACCGTTATCCTGAGTCGGGAATCCGTCGTAATAAGAATCAAACCAAGCTTGTTTTTTAGCATAAAGCAATGCCTGAACTTCCGCTTTTGCTGAGACATAATTTTGTGGTGAAAGTCCGCTTCCGTCAGCAAAATTGATCATATTTGAATTGATGCCTTTTGCTTTCCAAAATTCTTTTAAATAAGCAATTCCGCTTTTGAAACTTGAATTTCCTTTTTTCTCTTTCCCTAGAGTTTTAATTAAATTTTCACCATACAGGTTTATACTTTTTCTTAAAAACCAATACACGATTTTATCTAAAGATGGCGATTCGTAAGTAAGAATGATATTGTTTTTTGGAGTTTCTAAAGGTTTTTTACCTTCTATTTCCAATTGAGAATTGGTTACCACTTTTCCTGAGAAGTCAATTCCTGAGTCTTTCAGCCATTTCTGAATTTCCACACCCAATTGCAATGGCGGATTTGGAACAGAACCGGAAACTGTCGTTACTTTTCCTGCAGGTAAACTTCCATTAATTAAAGCGATATTTGAATGTGGTGCAGTAAAAATTAAACTTTGATCTGAACTTCCAGCTGCTTTTAAATCATTCAGCCATTTTACATTTTCTAAAGGATAAGAAAAACTTTTAAAATCATTGCCATTGATATTGATATCGAATTGATTTTCACGCCAATTTACGCCCCAAACTCCGGCTCCATAATAATTTCCCAAATCGTCCCATGGCCAACCTCCGGGAATGGTTTGATGATCAAAATAAGAATCATCAATCACTAAATCGCCCGAAATCTTTGTAATTCCAGATTTTTTGACCGCTTCAATCAGTTTTTGTTTAAAATTTTCAGGTTTGTAACCTTCGTATCTCCAGCTTCCTAAAGTAGGATCGCCATTCGATGTGATGAAAAGATTTCCGTTTAAATTTCCACTAGAAATTGTTCCTGAATAAGATGATGTTGTTTTGTACGTGTAATTTTTGCCTAAAGTTTCCAAGGCTGCAGCTGCCGTAAAAATTTTTTGTGTTGAAGCTGTTGAAAGTCCTTTATTTCCCTGAAATTCATACACAAGATTTCCACTGTCATCAGCTACGTAAAAAGATAGATTAGATGAAATCGCCGAAGAAGAATTCATTAGATTTTTTGTGGCATCATCTAATTTTTGCGAAATATTCTGTGCAAAAATAATTTGTGTGGAAAGTGTAAGAATTACAAAAGTTCTTTTCATTTGATATATATTAAAAAGCTGTGGAATGCTTTGAATCCGCTCAGCATGACAACGCTAATAATGTTAAGATATTTGAGTAGAATTAAAAAATAAGAATTAAAGTTCGCTTCCGGCTTCAATTTCGTATGGCTCTTTTCCTTTTTCAAAAATCCTTGCCAATTCGCTTCCTTCAACGGTAATTTTATCACCAATTCTTCTGATCCAGTTTCCTTCACGCAGTCCTATAACTTTGGTGTCATTCTGCGTTAAAAATTCTTTAATTCTGGTTTCTCTGGTTTCTCCGTTGTGTTTTAAATCTGGATCTGGATCTAAATAATGCGGATTGATATTAAACGGAACCAATCCCATACACTCGAAACTTGGTGGATAAACAATCGGCATGTCGTTGGTGGTTTTCATATTTTGTCCGCCAATATTACTTCCTGCGCTGCAACCTAAATAAGCTTTTCCGCTTTCGATATTTTGCTTTAAAACAGACATCAGATTTTCTTCATGTAAAGTTTTAACCAATAAAAAAGTGTTTCCGCCTCCTGTGAAATATCCTTTCGCTGAATGTAAAGCTTCAGTTTTATCGTCAAATTCGTGCAGACCTTTCACTTTAATTTTAATGGTTTCAAAGAAAGATTTTGCTTTTGCGGTATAATCATCGTGCGAAATTCCGCCCGGTCTGGCAAATGGAATGAAGATGATTTCGTCAATTCCGTTATATAATTCAATAAGTTCTTCTTTTAAATATTCAAGATATTCTCCGCCAAAAATTGTAGACGTTGAGGCTAATAAGACATTCATAAGATAAAAGATAATAGGTTTGTAATGAAACAAAGATAAACTCAAACAAGGTAAGAATCAAAAAATACGCTAAAAAAAGTCTTATAACTGTTAATACATTCAAAAAAAACTTAAGAGATCTAAAACTTTCCGTTTTCTGGAATTATTCTTGAATTTAAATAATTACAATTTTAAAAATGTAAGAAATATGAAAACGATTAAAATTAATACAAAACAATTATTTGTAGGTCTGCTGATGATGGGAAGTACTGGTGCTTTTGTTGCTCAAACCTCGTCAAAAACTGACACGGTAAAAGTTGCTACTTCTACTACTCAGGTACAGACAAATCCTGTAATTGAAGGTTTAAAAAAACAGGTAGAAGCCAATCCTAAAGATGCAGAAGCATTAGCTAAATTGGCAACTGCGTATCAGGATGCTACAGATTGGCAGAATGCGATTATTACGTGGAAAAAAATATCAGTATTATTACCAGATTGGGCTCCATCGTATTATAGCCAAGCCTATTCTTATCAATCAGCAAAAGATGATATGAATGCTAAACTTGCTTACGAAAAATATATTGCAACCGTAAAACCGGAAGAGATTGAAGCAAGCAAAAAAAATCTGGCATACGCCTATTATTTTATAGCATTTAGCGAACAAAAAGACAACCCAGCCAAAGCAAAAGAACATATTGCCAAATCAATACAGTATGATCCGAGTAATCAGGAAGCTGTAAAATTGAGTCAGGCTCTTAATTCATAATAACAGAAACCGAAGGATTTATTTTCTTCGGTTTTTTTATTGGATTTTTTTTCCGAAAAAGTCTGTTTTTCCTTTTAAATGCCTGATTATTTTTTCGATATTTCTTTGTTTTGCTGCTTCTGTTTTTAGATTATTGATGTACCGAATCAACTCCAGTTTTCTTGATGGAATAAGGTTTTCAAAACTTTTTGAAGCAACAGGATTTTCTTGAATTGCTTTTTCTAAATCAGGATGAATTGAAATCGTTCGGTCCGAATTATCAAATTCTATAAAAATTTCAAGTATTTCACCAATTCTTTTGGGAGAATCTTTTAGCATCGTTAAATTGATGTATAATCTCCATTCTCCTAAATATTTCATTAAATTTTGTGTGAATTCTTTACCATTTACCGTTCCTTTCACAGGAATCGGACTTTTATTCTTTCGTGAAGTTTCAAATATTTCATTTAAAATTTCATCAGGAACAAAAACAAAAGGATTGATTCCTATGATGTTGAGTTTTGCAGTGAACTGGTTTTTCATTGAAGTTAAAATTAATGATTTTTTATTTTCAAAAGTTTAATTATAAAACCACCACGTTAAAAATTCTTTGAATTTTCGCCAACCTTCCAAAGAAGGGGAATTTCTGAGGTTCAATATGGTAAGTCGACAAATTAATTTCGCACTCAAAATGGAATGTTTATCTTTGCGGGAAATAAATCTATTTAAATGAAATTTTTTATTGACACTGCTAATTTAGAGCAAATTAAAGAAGCTAAAGACCTTGGTATTTTGGATGGTGTAACGACCAACCCGTCATTGATGGCTAAAGAAGGAATTAAAGGTGATGAAGCAATCAAGAATCATTATAAAGCGATCTGCGAGATTGTAGATGGAGATATTTCTGCTGAAGTACTTTCTACAACGTACGAAGAAATGATTAAAGAAGGTGACGAATTGGCTGCAATTCACCCAAATATTGTGGTGAAGATTCCAATGATTAAAGACGGTATTAAGGCCTTGAAATATTTTTCTGATAAAGGAATCAAAACCAACTGTACTTTAATTTTCTCTCCAGGACAGGCACTTTTAGCGGCTAAAGCCGGTGCAACTTACGTTTCTCCGTTTTTGGGAAGATTAGATGATATCACAACGGATGGTTTAAATCTTATTCAGGAAATCAGATTGATTTTTGATAACTATATGTATGACACTGAAATTTTAGCGGCTTCTATCCGTCATTCAATGCATATTATTGACTGTGCAAAAATTGGTGCAGATGTTATCACTTCACCACTTCCTCCAATTTTGAGTTTATTGAAACACCCTTTAACGGACAGCGGTTTGGCTCAGTTTGTTGCAGATTCTCAAAAATTAGCGTAAGAATTTGAAATTTGAAGTTTGAGATTTGATATTCTTTTATTGAATAAAATATTTCAAATTCACATAAAAAATCCCGGAACAAAATGTTTCGGGATTTTATTTTATATCAAATTGACTTTACCAGTCATTGGCTCTTCTGCGTTTTTCTATCATCCCATCGATGGAAAATCTTCCGGCTCCAAATGAAATAATGATTAAGTAAATTGAAAGATACAATAAGCTCAATTCTCTTTTATCAAAAGCATCTGCGCCGTGAACTACAAATGCAGCAACAGCCATCGTAAAGATTAAAAATCCTGCTGCAATTCTTGTAAATAAACCAAGAATAATAAAAATAGAACACACAAACTCAGCAAAAACCGCCAATATCAAAGATATTTTCGAACCTAAACCTATGAAATCATAAAAAGGCTTTTCAACCCCGTTGATTAAATCCTGAAGTTTTGGAAAACCATGCGAAATCATCGCAAAACCTATAAACAATCTTACAAGGAATAGTACAATATCAAAAATTACAGGATTCGCCTTTGTGTTTAAGTAGCTCATTGATTGAAATTTAAACTAAAGATAACAAAAATATCGTTAATATAATGATGGATAGAGACATTTAGTCTATCTGTATCCAAAATTTTTCAGATCACGATCGTTTTTTCTCCAATCTTTTTTCACTTTCACAAAAAGGTTTAAGTGAATTTTTTTAGAGAAAAATTTCTCCAGATCAATTCTTGCTTCGGTTCCTACTTTTTTAATGGCTTCTCCTTTATGACCGATGATAATCCCCTTCTGGGTATCTCTTTCTACATAAATAATAGAATCGATGAAAATAATGCCTTCTTTTTCTTTAAACATCTCGGTAACAACCTCTACGGAATAGGGAATTTCTTTTTCATAATTTAAAAGAATTTTCTCTCTGATGGCCTCGTTTACAAAGAAACGTTCCGGTTTGTCGGTGTACATGTCTTTATCATAATACGCCGGACTTTCGGGTAACATTGATTTTAATTTCGGTAAAATAATATCTATGTTAAAAGCATTCAAGGCAGAAATAGGAAGAATTTCAGCTTTCGGAATTCTTTCGTGCCATTCGGTGGCTATTTTTTCCAGACCTTCTTGATTGGTTTGGTCAATTTTATTCAATAACAATAAAACTGGTACCGGAATTTTATTTAATTTATCAATCAAAAATTCAGATTGTTCAGCTTTATCAGTAACATCTACAATGAAAAGAAAAACGTCAGCATCTTGTAAAGAGTCTTTTACAAAATCCATCATTTTCTCCTGCAAACCATATTTAGGGTCTAAAACTCCGGGAGTATCAGAAAATACAATCTGCAAGTCTTCTTCATT
Source organism: Chryseobacterium indoltheticum (assembly GCF_003815915.1). Taxonomy (NCBI): domain Bacteria; kingdom Pseudomonadati; phylum Bacteroidota; class Flavobacteriia; order Flavobacteriales; family Weeksellaceae; genus Chryseobacterium; species Chryseobacterium indoltheticum. The sequence goes on along the minus strand of NZ_CP033929.1, from coordinate 2,504,131 downwards.
ATAAATTCCAAAAATTCTATGTCGTGTTGTCTGAGCCTTTTGCGTTACAATTGCCAACTTCTCTCCCATCAATTGATTCAAAAGAGTAGATTTTCCGGCATTCGGCTTTCCAACGATATTTACAAATCCTGCTTTGTGCATATAAAAGTATTAGTTCGTTTTGTTACGATTTGCAAAGTTAGTAAAACAAAATTGGTCTTTCGGTCAATATTAAAATTAGATGCCTAAAAAAGATTATTTTTGAACTAAATTTAATGAATTAAGCTGTCAGAGTTTTTTAATATTAAATACTTTTAGATAAAAAATGCTTTAAAGAACTGGTTTTTACCTAATTATTAAATTTAAATTTTCTGTTAATTCCAAACCGTTATTTTGATGAATATTAAAGAAATTATTGATGCTATTTATTCAATTCCACAAACTTCACAGGAAAATTTGATGCAACATATTTCTGAAGTTGATTATCCTAAAGGATTCTGCCTGATGGAGGCTGATAAAGTGATTCCTTACATCTATTTTTTAAAAAAAGGAATTGTTCGGGCCTACGCTTCTACCGAAAATAATGATATTACTTTTTGGTTTGGAACGGAAGGCGAACCCATCGTTTCTATGAAAAGTTATGTAGATGAAAAACCGGGTTATGAAAATATAGAACTTCTTGAAGACTGCGAATTTTACAGACTTAAAACTGAGAAACTGAAGACTCTTTATAATGAAGATATTCACATTGCAAATTGGGGACGGAAATTTGCAGAGCGTGAGCTGGTAAAGACAGAGGAATTGATTATTTCCAGGCAATATAAAACTGCATCAGAAAGGTATAAAGATTTGCTGATAGAAAAACCTTATCTCTTACAGCGAGTTCAGCTTGGTCATATTGCTTCTTATTTGGGAATTGCACAGGTGAGTTTAAGCAGAATAAGAGCAGAACTGAAATAATTTTATTTTTTAACAATTGTAAAACTTCGTTTCAGTTTAAAGCCTCAATTTTGCAGTATAAAATTAGAAAGGAATGAACTGGATTATTTTAATTATCGCAGGATTATTTGAGGTCGCTTTTGCATCATGCCTCGGAAAAGTAAAAGAAACTACGGGCAACGAAATGTATTGGTGGTTTGGAGGATTTTTGGTTTGTCTCACCATAAGTATGCTCTTACTAATCAAGGCAACAGAAACTTTACCGATCGGAACCGCTTATGCAGTCTGGACCGGAATTGGCGCTGTAGGAACTGCTTTGGTAGGAATTTTAGTGTTTAAAGATCCCGCAAGTTTCTGGAGAATATTTTTCATTTCAACATTAATTGGTTCTGTAATTGGTTTAAAAGCAGTTTCTCATTAAAAGTAAAAGGTATATTTCTTATATTTGTGAAAAACTATTTATGAGAACAAAACTACTCTTTCTTTTTATCAGTTGTACCTTATTTGGACAAAATGCTGATCTTTTTAATAACAATTGGTACATTTCACAAATGATTATCAATAATCAAACTACAGTAAGTCCTATCATGCAAGTTTCTGCGGGTACATCTTTGTTTACTAATAATGGAGGTAATTATAATTTTACTTCTTCATATTACAATTCAGCAGGTTCTACGATCACTTTTAATACCGTTACAGACAGCTTTACAAGACAAGGTGGTGGTTGTACATTGGCTGTTTACAATGGTACAAATGCTGCTGCGGCTCAAACTTATGACCAAAAAAATTGTGATTTTTATTTAAATACAACATCAGGAGCAATTTTTAATTATCAGATTGTAAATAGCGGAAGCTCCAAAACACTCATAATAACAAATCCTGTTACTGGAGACAAAATTTATTACAACAATGCATTTTTAGGTACAAAAGAAAATGCTATTAAGAAAACTTTTAAATTATACCCAAATCCTTCTACGGATTTTGTAATTATTGAGAATGTAGAAAAGAACCTAAAATTGAAGATTAATGATCTGTCAGGGAAAATTTTGTTTGAAACATTAACCTCAGATAAAACATTAAAAATAGATGTAAGTAGTTTTGCAACCGGACAATATATTTTGAGTATAGAAAACTTTAAACCAGAAATTTTTATTAAAAAATAAATTTCGGCTTAAGAAAAAGCGGCTTCAGATTCTGAAGCCGCTTTTTTTATTTCTTTAAAACGATAGGTAAAATTTCGTTTAGCCTTAAGCCGTATTTTTTTATTTCTGCATCAGAAAACTGCTGTGAGTAAAAATTAGCTTCCACTTCAAAGCCTGCATTCTGTAAACGATCGAAATAATCCATCCCGTACCAACGAACATGATCGTACTGACCAAAATGTTTTTGTCTTTCTTTTGGATCTGTTATGGTAAAATCTTCGTAGGTTTTCTCCAAAGAATTTTTCATTGGAACCTGCAGGATTCCCCAACCTCCGGGTTTCATTACCCGATATAATTCGCTCATGGCTTTCGCATCATCCTGAATATGTTCCAAAACATGATTACAGAAGATGATATCGAAACTTTCATTTTCAAAAGGTAAATCTAAAATATCAGCTTTCACATCTACAATCGGCGAATACAAATCGGCAGAAATGTAATTGAGATTGCTCATTCTTTTAAATTTCCTCAAAAATTCCTGTTCGGGAGCAATATGAAGAACTTTATAATTTTTAATGAAAAAATCGGTTTCATTCTGAAGATACAGATACATCTGACGGTGTCTTTCGAGACTTAAAGTTCCTGGTGACAAAGCGTTTTCTCTCTGTTTTCCGTATCCGTAAGGTAAAAATTTACGATAAGATTTTCCATCAATAGGATCATAAAATTTGTCACCTTTAAAAAACTGATAAATCAGCGGACGTGCCCAGATGCTCATCTTGATAAGCATCGGACGAGGGATTTTATTTAGTAAAAACTTAGTTAGCTTTTTCATTAAAAATCCAATTGAAATGGCTTTTCTTCATCACTTACAATACCCAAAGCATCATAAATATATTTGAATGTAGATAGTAAAACAGGTTTCCCATTGATGACGCAAACATCATGCTCGAAGTGAGCAGAAGGCTGATTGTCTAGTGTGGTAACCGTCCATCCATCATTATGGAATTTTACCTTTTCAGTTCCTAAGTTAATCATTGGCTCGATAGCGATTGCCAAGCCGTCTTTAATTACTTTTCCGCTTCCTTGCTTTCCGTAATTCGGAACCTGAGGATCTTCATGCATTTTCTTTCCTAAACCATGACCCACCAATTCTTTCACAACGCCATACCCTTCTTTTTCACAGTGCTTTTGGATAGCATGAGAAATGTCACCGATTCTTTTTCCTCTGATGCATTGCTCAATTCCTTTGTAAAGAGATTCTTTAGCAACTTTCAGTAATTTTTTGGTTTCAGGTTTTACTTCGCCAATTTCAAAAGTATAAGCGTGGTCACCTACATAACCGTTGAGAATGGCGCCACAATCTACAGAAAGTACATCACCTTCTTTTATTTCTTCTTTATTTGGAAAACCGTGAACTACTTGTTCGTTTGGTGAAATACACAGAGAATTCGGAAAGCCTCCATATCCTAAAAATGCAGGTTCGGCACCGTGATCTTTGATAAAATCATGCGCCAGTTTATCTAAATATAAAGTAGTAATTCCCGGTTTGATTTCTTTTGCCAACATTCCTAATGTTCTGGAAACCAACTGGGCACTTTCTCTCATAAGACGAAGCTCGTCTATTGTTTTTAATTGAATCATTTTTATTCTTAGATGTTAGATATTAGATGTTAGATGTTAGAAATTAGTTTTAAATAATACTAATCATCTATATTTTCTGATAATTAATTGGAAGCAGCACCTGAAAACTAATTTCTAATTTCTAATTACTAACTTCTAATTTCTCAAATTTTACCAGAAAAGTCCTTTTTTCTTTTCTTTTTTCAGTTTTGAATATGCTAAAACCTCTTTTCCTTCTACACGGAACTCAATTCTTTCGTTGATGATATTGTAAATTTCTCCCCAACCCGGAAAACCACCTAAGTTTCTGTCGTCGATAAACCAGTCTGCATCCAATTTTCTCGACTGAGTTTCAGCATCAAAAACTTCTCCTTCAAAACTTGAGTTAATTGCATAGAACTCAATACCGTTTTGTCTGCAAAATTCTACAGCTTCATCCAATGTTTTACCATGTCTGTACGTCCAAAGTATGAGTCTAAAACCTTGAGCCTGAAGTTTTTTCAGAGTTTCGAAAGCGAAAATTTTAGTTTTCCCAATTGCAGGATATGCGTCATCTACGATCGTTCCGTCAAAATCAACTGCAATTTTTTTATTATTTAACATTTTGTTGCGTTTTTAGCTGGGCAAAGATACTAAATAAATAAAAAGTGCCGAAAAACATCCGACACTTCAATTTATAATTTATTGTTAAAATCTAATTATTTTTTAACCCAGTTGAATTCAAACTGCAAATCTGGAGTAGAAATTCTATCTGTAATTTTCTGTAATCTCGATGGAAGTTTCATAAGATATTCCTGAGCTTTTTCTGCCTTTTCTGTAAGGCCTGTAATATGCTCGATCTTCCATTCGTCAAGAAGATCTTTCATAATATTGATATAATCCTGACCTGTATAAACCATACATCTTTGTGCCGCATCTGAGAAATGACCCCAAAGCTCACCTGCTTTCTGGCCAGACTGTCTCATCATGTGAGCCGGCATAACGATTTTTTTACGCATCATATCTTCAAATGCCAAAATCATTTCAGAAGGATCTAATTCTAAAATTTTAGCTACGAAATGTTTATATGCTTTTGCGTGTCTTGCTTCATCTGCTGCAATTACACCACACATTTTTGCCAGTTTTCCATTTCCTGTTTGTTTTGCCAAAGTACCTACTCTTCTATGCGAAACGTTGGTTGCTGTTTCCTGGAAACTTGTGTAGATGAAATTTCTGTAAGGATCCATACTTGTTCCGATATCAAAACCATCACTGATCAGATATTGGGTAGTAATTTCCATCTGTCTCATGTTTACTCTACCGCATAAATACAGGTATTTTCCAAGTAAATCACCGTGTCTGTTTTCTTCGGCAGTCCAAGATCTTATCCAGCTTGCCCAGCCCGGTCCACTTTTTTCCTGATCAATCCCGTCAACACTCATTAGCCAAGATTCGTAAGAAGGTAAAGCTTCTTCAGTAATACAATCCCCAATCAATGTTACAAAAAGATCGTAAGGCATTTCCTGAGCGAAAGTTTGAATCTCTTCTAAGTCATATTTGAAATCAGCGCTAGAAGGATCTGGTAAATAATCTGAAGGTTGCCAGATTTTTTCAATTGGAGTCAAAAATTTATCGAGAAAAGAACCAACTTCCTTCTCCAAAATACCCATTACTTCTTTTCTTACCAGAATATTATACATCTAAAAATACGTTTATAATTTACAAAGATATGATTTATTTGTTATTTGTGGCATAATATAATATGTAACTCATACTATCTCTGACATAAATCATAAGAGATTACCGCTATCATTAGATTAACGGCATTTTTTCAATATTATTATTCACTAACTCACCAAAATGTCTCCTGTCATAATTGCAGGAATTTCAACACCCATTACCGATAAAATAGTCGGAGCCATATCGCCCAGTTTTCCTGGTTTCAAATCCCAGTTTTTATCTTTATCCATCACAATTAAAGGAACCAAATTGGTTGAATGCTGCGTATTTGGAGAACCATCTGCGTTAACCATTACATCAGAATTACCATGGTCTGCTAAAATGAAAACCGCATACCCGTGTTCATAAGCCATTGTCGCTACTTTTTCGATACACTGATCTACCGTTTCTGCTGCTTTTACAGCGGCTTCAAATACTCCTGTATGACCGACCATATCGGTATTTGCAAAATTTAAACAAATAAAATCGGCTGTTTCGCTTTCCAGTTCTGGTAAGATTGCATTAGTAATCTCATACGCTGACATTTCTGGCTTCAGATCGTAAGTAGGAACGTCTTTCGGGCTCGGACAAAGCAATCTTTTTTCACCATGAAACTCTTCTTCACGACCTCCTGAAAAGAAAAACGTAACGTGAGGATATTTTTCTGTTTCAGCTATTCTGATCTGAGTTTTTCCGTTTCTCTCCAAAACTTCACCCATCGTATCTTTCAAAACTTCTTCGTCAAAAACCACATTTACATTTTGGTACGTTTTATCGTAATTGGTTAGCGTAACATAATGAAGATTTAGCTTTCGCATAAAATATTCTGGCATATCGTGCTGACAAAGAACTTCTGTAATCTCACGACCTCTGTCTGTACGGAAATTAAAGCAGATTACTACATCATTATCAACGATTTTTCCCACAGGAACTACGTTTCCAACCTGAGTTTCTTTAACCAGAATAATAGGCTTGATGAATTCATCAGTAATATTTTCGTCATAAGAAGCTTTTATAGCTGTAAGTGCGTTGGTTGTTTGTAAACCCACTCCTTCAACCATTGCATCGTAAGCTAATTTTACACGTTCCCATCTTCTGTCACGATCCATCGCATAGTATCTTCCCGTAACTGATGCGAGATTTCCTGTAGTTTGCAACATGTGATTTTGAAGTTCTTCAATAAAGCCAAATCCTGAATGCGGATCGCAGTCTCTACCGTCTGTAAACGCGTGTACGTAAACGTTTTCATGTAAACCAAAATCTTTTGCTGCAGACAAAAGTCCTTTTAAATGATTGATATGTGAATGTACTCCCCCATTGGAAACTAATCCGATAAAGTGTACATTTTTATTTTCTCTTTTTGCATAAGCAAAAGCCTCCTGAATTACTTTTTCCTGTCCTAAAGTTCCGTTTTCGACAGCCATATTCAGTTTTACCAAATTCTGATACACTACTCTTCCTGCTCCCAAATTCATGTGTCCCACTTCAGAATTTCCCATTTGTCCGGCCGGCAGACCCACTGCCAAACCGCTTGCTTCTAATGTGGTATGTGGAAATCTTTGATAACAGCTATCTATAAATGGTGTATTTGCCTGAGCTAATGCTGAAACTTCAGGATTTGTTCCTAAACCCCAACCGTCAAGTATTGCTAATATTGCTTTTTTAGACATTTAATTTGATTTTTAAACAAACAAATTTATCGATTTTAAAGTAAAGTGAAGAATTTTCATGGTTTAAATTTTGCTTAAAAGTTTACAGAAAACTATTTCAGATTGTGAATCTAATTTAGGATTCTTATTGATTATCCTTTATTGTATAATAATTGATTTTAACGCAAAGTCGCCAAAATTTTTTAACAACTCACTGTTTTTAAGTTCACCAACACGCTCTAGTCAGCAAGGAATATCAAGAATTTCATTTATAGATATATTGTAGATAGTTAGAAAATTTTTAAAATGATAATTGCGATTGAATTAATTTATCCTGAATTATAAATATTATTTTTAATTTTGTTTTATGGATTTAAGAGATCAACTAAAAAACCTTTTTCCTGAGCATGAAGAGCAGGATTTTCAAATGCCAGAAGAACAATTCAAACAGAAAGAACCTTTGGTTTGTAAATTTGAAAAGAAAGGACGAAACGGAAAACCTGTAACTATTGTGGAAGGTTGGGAAGGCAGTGAAGACGATCTGAAGAAGATTTCAAAAAAAATAAAGACCACACTAGGAATCGGCGGTTCTGAAAAAGACGGAACAATAATTATTCAGGGAGATAACCGCGATAAAATTATGGCCATTCTAAAAGATTTGGGTTACAAAACCAAAAGAGTTGGCGGTTAAATTATTTTTCGGAGTATTTTAAGTTTTAATAAAAAAAAATGCCATCGACAAAGAACATGACGACAGCAAAAGAGAAAGTGTAATTATTAAAACGCAAATCTAGAATTTCTATGTTACCGGAATTTTAATCTTAAATTAAATAAAGATTATCTTTTAATAGATCTCCTTTTTCAAAACAAAATTCTTATCTTCACCTTCCTTTTTTAATAAAATAATTATGCTAAATAAACTTGCAGCTTCAGAATTGGTGCTGAATGAAGACGGAAGTGTGTATCACCTTAATCTGTTACCGGAAGATATTGCCAACAAAATAATTTTGGTGGGTGACCCTGACAGAGTTCCAAAAGTTTCAAAATACTTTGATAAAGTAGACGTCAAAAAAAATAAAAGAGAGTTTTATACCCACACAGGAACTTTGCGTGGTGAAAGAATTTCTGTGATGTCAACCGGGATCGGTACCGAGAATATCGATATTGTAATGAACGAGCTTGATGCTTTGGTAAATATTGATCTGAAACAAAAGGAGTTTAAATTTGAACATCAAACATTAGAACTATTCAGAATGGGAACCTGCGGAAGTGTAAACCCTGATGTGAAGGTTGATAATATGCTGGTTACTCAAAATGTTGTCGGACTTGACGGTTTGATGCATTTTTACCAAGATTATCAGTTTGAAAATGAGTTCTCGAAGAATTTTTATGAAAAATTCCCGTACGAAAAGATAAAACCGATGCTTTATTTCTCGGAATGGTCTGAAGAATTGGGCGAATTATACAAAGACGCAAAATATCACGGAAATACAGCTACTTTTCCCGGGTTTTATGCTCCGCAAGGAAGACAGCTTCGTTTAAAAGCTTTAGATGATAAATTTTTAGAAACCTTAAATGAGTTAGGAATTACCAATTTTGAAATGGAAACTTCTGCAATTTATGCTTTCTCAAAATTGTTGGGTCACAAAGCAATCACCGTAAACAATGTGATTGCCAACAGAAGACGTGGTGAATTTTCATCAGATCATCATGCTTCTGAAAAGAATCTGATAGAATGGGTTCTCGACAGAATCATAAAATAAATAAAAAGGATTGCAATGAGCAATCCTTTTTTATTTCTGTTAATACGGACAATTTTTTTCGTATTCTTTTATAATTCCAGCGTAAAATTCGAGATAAGCACGAAGCATATAGTCTCCGATAACCTGCTGCGTTTGATTGTGTTTATAGCCCTGTTTTTTCGCATCGTCATAAGCCTGTTTACGGACTTGTTTAAATCTTTCGTTAGTTTCTTTTCTGAAAGCTTTATCTTCCAATTTAGCTTCAAAAGAATCCATATATTTTTGAAAATCGGGACAATTTCTTCCTGCATATCTAAAACTCTGCACCATTCTGTCGTACATCGAGCCAATACTGAACAGGCTCATTTTATCGTAATCTACAGGCATTAAAGCAAAATCGTCTTTTGCATTTCTGATATAAAACTCTGAATATGCATAATTGCAGATTGAATTTGTACAAATGTCTATATTAGAACCATAAATCTGAATCTTCCCTTCATACAGCAATGGCTGAAAAGATCTTTTTCTTTTGTCTTCGACTTTGCCGTTTTTATCTACATACTTCATGTCTAATCTTTCAATGGCGCTTGTCACATCATCATGATCATCAAATATTTTTAGAGATTTTACATCTTTAGCACTTAGCTTTTCTGCAAAAGAACCTGGTGTTTTTTTATATTCAAAACTGTAGATGTTATCTTTATCAAAGAAACCGGGATAAGTACCGTTTGGATAATTGTACCCGACAAAAAAGCCATTTACTTTTGTGCCGTCTTCCAATATAAATTCAGCTTTTGGCTGATCATTCACCTGTTTTTTTCCATAATATTGTTGAGAAAAGATTTTCCCTGTACCAAGACAAAGTAATAACAATAGTATTTTACCATTCATAATTGATTATAGTTTTATTAAAATCAAATATAAAAAAAATTATGATTTTTTTAACTTTTATTAAATTATTTAGGAATGCTTATTGCGTAGTCTATAAGTATAACACTTAAAATATTGACATTATGGAAAACCAGGATTATAACAAAGCTGAAAAAGCTGTAGACAACACTGAAAATTCTTTAAGAAATGCAGCAACTGATGCAAAATGGAAAGTAAGTGATTTGGCAGACAAAGCCAGAGATTATATCAACGAAAAAAGAAATAATGACGAAGAGGCTAATCAGGAAGGTTGGCTAGACAGGGTAAAAGCTAATGCTGCTGACACATGGGAAGACATCAAAGACGGAGCAAATGATGCTTGGGAGAAAACCAAAGATGCTGCAGAAGATGTGAAAGCAGAATGGAACAAAAAAACTAACTAAGTTTATTAGTCTTTTATATATTATCAAGAAAAACGAAGTCTTTTTAGGAAGGCTTCGTTTTTTATTATGTTCTAAACACAAATTATTGCTACATTTGTGGATTAATAAACATTAAAAAATTATGTCATACGGTTTACTTAAAGGCAAGAAGGGAATTATTTTTGGAGCCCTTAATGAACAATCTATCGCATGGAAAGTTGCAGAAAGATGCCACGAAGAAGGCGCAGAATTTATCCTGTCAAACGCTCCTATTGCTCTTAGAATGGGAGAATTGAACGGTCTAGCCGAAAAAACAGGTTCTGAAGTAATCGGTGCAGATGCTACTTCTATTGAAGATCTTGAAAAACTTTTTGATGCTGCTGTTGCAAAATTTGGTAAAATCGATTTTATTCTTCACTCAATTGGTATGTCTATCAACGTGAGAAAAGGAAAGCATTATACAGAAATGAACTACGATTGGTTGGAAAAAGGTTGGGATATCTCAGCGGTTTCTTTCCACAAAGTAATGAGAGTAGCTTACGAAAAAAACTGTATGAACGAATGGGGAAGTATTTTGGCATTGACTTATATTGCTGCTCAAAGAACGTTCCCGGATTATAACGATATGTCTGATAACAAAGCATATTTGGAAAGTATTGCAAGAACTTTCGGAAACTATTGGGGTGAAAGAAAAGTACGTGTAAACACGGTTTCTCAGTCTCCTACTCCTACCACTGCAGGTAGCGGTGTAAAAGGTTTCGGTGGTTTCCTTGGATATGCTGAAGATATGTCTCCACTTGGTAACGCTACGGCTCTGGAATGTGCAGATTATTGCGTAACTCTTTTCTCTGATTTAACTAAGAAAGTAACCATGCAGAATCTTTTCCATGATGGTGGATTCAGCAGCTCTGGAGTTACTCAGAAAGTAATCAGAAAATATGATGTTGAATAAGTGAAATTTTCACTCTAAATAATTAAATCCGAAACATTTTTGTTTCGGATTTTTTTTGAAATATTGGAAAATAAATTCGGCAGAACCAAAAGCTCCGCCGAATTTTAATTAAAAATATTAATATGAAGTGTTATAAAATTACAGTCTGAATAGAATGTGCAGGTGCAGATAATTTTGCAGACATTCCTTCGATCCAAAGATTGGTATCGATGTCGTTATCAGAATCATTCATGATTACGGTGACCAACTGTCCGTTCTCATTCATGAAAGTTGTTGATGTTAAAGCTGCTCTGTTCGATGAAGTCCCGATTCTTTGAGCATTGGGCTTAATGAATTTTGAAACGTGCCCTACGTAATAATATTCATAAGTATAATGAACTTCTCCAGTTTTTGTGTCGGCTATAATCGGAGCAAAACAGAAATTCCCAACATGATTTGGTCCGCCAGTTTCGTCTAAAAGAACGTTCCAATCTGTCCATAAAGCGGTTCCTTTATTGAAATCGTTGATCATATTTCTTCCATACAATTCACCTAAACTTACATCGTAAATTTTAGACATATCAAATTGCTCCTTACAACCTTCAGTAAATGCTAAAAATTTATCTGGAAAAGCTCTTTGAGTTTCAGATAAATTATCAAATAGCTGCGTTTTATTGTTCCATGTTTCGTACCAGTGGTAGCCGATTCCGTGTGCATATTTTGAAGTTTCAGGATCGCTCAAGGTTGTGGTTGCTCTTTGGTAGATCAAATCACGATTGTGATCCCAGATCATTACTTTTTTATCTTTAAAACCATTTTTCCAAAGTGTTGGGCCTAGATTATTTTTAAGGAACTCCCCTTCTTCTTCAGCCGTATAGATACAAGATTCCCAAGTTTGGGTTGCCATAGGTTCGTTCTGAATCGTCAGTCCCCAAACATTGATTCCTCTTTTTTCGTATTCTTTGATGAATTTAATATAATAATCTGCCCAAGTCTGGTAAAAAGGGTTTTCTAATCTTCCTCCTTTCAGCATACTTTTATTAGATTTCATCCAAGCTGGTGGACTCCAAGGAGAAAAGTAAAAGGTAAAATCTTTCCCGATTGCTTTTTGAGCTTCCTTAATCATTGGGATTTTATACTTTTCATCGTGTGCAACATTGAATGATTTTAACGTTTTATCATTTTCTGTAACGTAAGTATATGAATCGCTTGAAAAATCACACGAGTTCATATTGGTACGAACAACCGTATACCCCAAACCGTTTTTGCCATAATAAGCTTCAATAATTTCTTTCTGCTTATTCTTTGGAAGTTTATAGAAGGTCTCGGCAGATGCATCGGTAATTGCACCTCCTATTCCAATTAATTTCTGATATTTAAAATCAGGATCTACAAAAATGCAGGCATCCGTTTCTTTCGGCTGAGCCATTTTTTCAAATTTTACCATTCCTTTGTCAACCATCTTTTCGTTGGTTTTAGAATTGGTAAAAATCACTTTTGCAGATTTTCCTGCATTTTTTTTCCAGTAGTTTTGTGCGTTCACATTCAAAGCCATTCCGACTACAAAACAACTTACAATTAGCTTTTTCATTTATTTCTTCTTCTTTTTTTATTTAAATTTAAACCACTCCGTCAAAATTCTTTAGAATTTCTGGTCACTTCTCCAAAGGAGGGGAATTTTATTTATTTTCGTATACTCTTACGTAATCAATGTAATATTTCTGTGGGAAAATCGTGTCATCAATTCCTTCTTTTCCGCCCCAAAATCCACCAACAGCCAAATTTAAAATAATGAAATACGGTTGATCAAAAGGCCATGCTTCATACGTTTTTTCTTTATTTTCATAGGTGAAAAACTTTTGATCATCAATATAAACATCGATTTTCTCAGGCGTCCAATCTGCCTTATAAATATGAAATTTTTCGCATGCATCTTTCACAAACAATGTATCTGTTTTCTGTGTTCCGATGATGTGATTGTACTTTTTTGTGTGAACTGAAGCATGAATGTAGCCTTGATTAAAGCCTACATGTTCCATAATGTCTAATTCACCATCATCCGGCCATTCTTTCATGTTTTCGCTCATCATCCAGATTGCAGGCCAGCTTCCGCGACCTTTCGGAAGCTTGGCACGAACTTCAACCGTTCCGTACTGAAAAGAAAATTTTCCTTTCGTTAAAAGCCTTGCGGAAGTATATTTATTTTTCTCCCAGTTTTCTTTTTTGGCTTCAATTACAAGATTTCCATTTTCAACTCTTGCATTTTCCAGGCGATTCTTAGTATAAAACTGAGCTTCATTATTTCCGTAACCATCGCCTCCTACATCATAATTCCATTTTGTGGAATCGGGTAATCCTTTATAATTAAACTCGTCATTCCAAATTAGTTTTCTGCTTGAATCAATTTTGTTTGAAGCACAATTTAATGATGAAAAAACTAAAGTTCCTCCGATTATTATATGAAAAATATGTTGGAATTTCATATTTAAAATTTAAAGTTAATGCCTGATATATTGTTATTTCTTTAACGCAAAGATTTATTTAAAATACTTTTTACTTTAAGGAGCAAAGAGTTGCGACAAGTCGCTTATTAAGCTAGCTTTATAAAATCAACATAGTTGATCCATTCTTTGCTCCTCAAAATCAAATACAATAAATAAAAAACTTTGCGTTAAAAAACATACTTTAATTAAAAACACTTAGTTTTTTAACGCCAAAAGCGGGTTTTATCCCGCTCTTAGTTTTGTAAATTACTATTTATTTTTCCCAATTAATTCTTTTTGTCTGAACATTTTGAGAATCGGTTCCCACCATAATATCGAATTCTCCAGCTTCCCAATCATAATTCAATTCATCATCATAGAATTTTAAATTTTCCGGAGTTAAGATAAAGTTGATTATTTTACTTTCTCCTTTTTTGATGAAAACTTTTTGGAAACCTTTCAACTCTTTCACAGGTCTTACTACTTTTCCAAATAAATCTCGGATGTACAATTGCACCACTTCTTCCCCATCATAATTTCCGGTGTTGGAAATATTTACACTAATGTTCAGCGTCTGATTTCCTTTAAGGTTGGTTGAGCTTATATTCATTTCAGAATATTTAAATTGAGTATAACTTAAGCCATAACCAAACGGGAATTTAGGATCATTATCCAGATCAATATATGCTGAAACATAATTTCTATCGGTGTTGTTTTTAGCCGGTCTTCCTGTATTGTAATGATTGTAATAAACAGGAATTTGTCCTTCTGTTCTAGGAAAAGTCATTGGAAGTTTCCCACCCGGATTTACTGTCCCGAATAGAACATCTGCAATAGAATTTCCAGCTTCTGTTCCTAACCACCAAGTGTAAACAATTGTCGAAATATTATCTGCAGCCCAATCAAAAACCAATGGTCTTCCTGCATTGATCATTAAAACAATAGGTTTTCCAGTTTTAGCAATTTCTTTTAAAAGATCTTCCTGAACTCCCGAAAAATGAATATTGCTTCTGCTTTTTGCTTCTCCGCTCATAGCGTGACCTTCCCCTAAAGTCATAATCACAACGTCTGCTTTTTTCGCCGTTGCTACAGCTTCTGCAAACATAGATTTATCCTGATCATCAACATTGGCTCCTTTTGCGTACAATAAAGTGGAATTTTTGTCTAATTGATTTTTAATTCCATCAAACTGAGTGACAATTCTCTGATTGTCATCTTTAAATGCGATCGACCAAAAACCATGATTGGCAACTGTTTCTTTTCCAAAAGGACCAATCAACGCCACCGTTTTGGTAGATTTTGAAAGCGGAAGAATATTCTTTTCATTTTTAAGTAAAACAATACTTTTTGAACCAAATTCTCTTCCAAATTTTCTGTTATCCTGATTATTTAATTGCTGCTTTTGTCTTTTTTCATTACTAAATCTGTAAGGATCATCAAATAATCCCATTTCAAATTTTTTAACTAAAATTCTTCTCGTCGCATCATCAATTAATTTAGGATCAACTTTTCCTTCTTTAACCAATTTTGGAAGTTCAGCCATGTAAGCACGGCTTTCCATATCCATATCTGTTCCTGCATTAATCGCTTTTTCTGCTGCTTCTTTATTATCTTTCGCATAACCGTGAGGAACCATTTCGCCAATACTTCCCCAATCTGAAACGACAAAACCTTTATAATTCCACTGGTCTTTTAAAAGATTTCTTAAAATATATTTGTTTGCTGTTGCGGGAATTCCATTAATGTCGTTAAAAGAATTCATAAAAGTCGCAACACCTGCTTCTGCTGCTGCTTTGAAAGGAGGTAAATACGTTTCATGAAGTTGTCTTAAACTCATATCCACAGAATTATAATCTCTTCCGCCAACTGCTGCTCCGTATGCTGCAAAATGTTTTGCACAAGCCATAATAGCGTCAAGATTTCCAAGACCTTTTCCCTGAAAACCTTTGATTCTTGCCAAACCAATTTGCATTCCCAGATAAGTATCTTCACCCGAACCTTCCATGACTCTTCCCCATCTCGGATCTCTTGCGATGTCGACCATTGGTGCAAAAGTCCAATGAATTCCGTATGCTGAAGCTTCAGTTGCAGCGATTCGCTCTGATTTTTCAATTAATTTTAAATCCCAACTCGCCGCTTGTCCAAGATTTACCGGAAACGTTGTTCTGTAGCCGTGAATTACATCCTGACCAAAGAGTAATGGGATTTTTAATCTAGATTTTAAAGCTAATTCCTGAAATTTTTTCGTTTCTTCTGCACCTGCAACATTGAGCATAGAACCAACTTTTCCTTTTTTTATTTCTTCTAAAACCGTTGCAGAATTTGAGTTTTGCGGGCCCGTTGCATATTCAAAACCGCTGTATTGAACCAACTGCCCTACTTTTTCTTCCAACGTCATTTTAGACAGCAGTTCAGAAACTTTCTGATCAATTGTTTTTTGTCCAAAAACATTGAATCCGAATACTGTAAATGCTAATATGAAATATATCTTCTTCATTTATAATTAGTTTTATTTAGCTTATACTTTAACGCAAAGTTCGCAAAGATTTTCTTGCAAATAATGCTTGATTTTTAAGTTCGCAAAGGCATTCTACTTAGCAAAGAATACGAAGGTTTTTATTCAATATAAATTTTAGAAAATTCTAATTTAAAAAATATAGGTTGCCACAGAACTTCCGGTAATTGTAACGGGAGCTGTTTTCTGATTATATTTTATATTGAAACTTTCATCTGATTTATTATTGTTCTGAACAATCAAAACCGTTTTACCTTCCGGAGTTTTAAAAGCAACCGTAGCCAAGTTTTCCGTTTGTGTAGAAGCTATTCTCTGAGAATTTGCCGGAACAAATTTTGAAGCATGAGCAATAATATAATACGCAACATTTCTTGTGAAATTTTCACTATCTAAGACCGTAATTGCTCCTTGACATTCTGTACATCCTCCCGGTGTATGCGGTTTGTATTGAGTATCATTCGCTAAATTCCATTCTAAAGCAATTTTACTCCAGTTTCTCATCGATCCGATGACAACATTTCTGGTGTGCCAGTTTAGATCTTCACTGAAAATACCTTTTGAACCTGTCCATTGTTCTGTAAAATAAAGGTTTTTATCTGGATGCGCATCGTGAACAGTACTTAAAGCAGAAATATCACCTTCATACAAATGAAAAGCCGAACCGTCGATATATTGATTGGCTTCCGAATCATTTAAAATATTAATGGCATATTCAGGTTTATTGCAATTGTGATCGTAAACAACGATTTTGGTTTTAATATTATTTGATTTAAAAATAGGACCTAAACTTTGCTTAATAAAATCTTTCTGCTGATCTGAAACCATCAGTAAGCTTGGATTATTTCCGGGATGTAAAGGCTCGTTTTGGGGAGTGACGGCATCAATTGTAATTCCTTCTTTCTGCATTCCCTGAATATATTTCACGAAATATTTTGCGTAAACATCATAATATTCAGTTTTTAAACTTCCACCAATCGATTTACCATTATCTTTCATCCAAACCGGAGGCGACCAAGGTGCTGCAATGATTTTGATTTTAGGATTGATTGCTAAAATTTCTTTTAGCATAGAAATCAAGTCTTTGTCTCTTGCTAAACTGAATTTAGAAAGAGAAGGATCTGTTTGACCTTCCGGTACATCATTATAAGAAAAAACTTCACCATCCAAATCGGATGCACCAATGCTCAATCTTAAATAACTTATTGAAATTGACTTCTTATCATTCCCAAAAAGTTCGTTTAAAAGCGCTTTTCTTTTTGAAGGTGAAAGACGATTGATTACTTCAACACTTCCGCCGGTTAATGTATACCCAAAACCATCAATATATTGAAACTTCTGAGTGTCGTCAATTTCAATATTCTGAAAGTTATTAGAAGTATTTGCAAAAGTTAATGCATTTTGCTGCTGTAATTTTACGCTTTCATCACCTTTCGTCATCCAGATTTGAACTTTTTGATCTGTATTTGCTACAGATTTACACGAAGATAAAGGCAAAAGTACCACACCGCTAAATAGCAGTGCAGTACTTTTTAAAAAGAAACTATATGAATTTCGTAATTTCATTTAAAGTTTTTATAATTAACGGGCTATTGCTTTCTTCTTACTTCAACTTTATCGACAGTTAATCCCTTTACCGTTTTTCCACCACATTTAATGGCTAAATAAACAGTACCTGTTGTTGTTGCTGTATAAACACCTGTATTTTTACTTCCACATCCAACTGATGAAACTTTTCCACCAAAAGCAGATTTACCACATCCATCCCAGGTATTAATACTTCTGTAAACATTTCCGCTAATATCTTGACCGGAAGCAGGCATGCTGTTTAATATATAAACTTCACACCAAGTATCTTCCAGACCTGTTTTGGATGAAGCCACTAAATCTATTGTATACTGTTTACCGGCTTCTACATTAACTGTTGTGTAAATAGCCTGTTGATTACTTTCACTTGCGACAATTGTTGCTTCTTTATTAGCAAAAACCCATTGTGCTTTTGCTGGACTAATTGTGTGAATTGACCATTTTGCAATTTCTTCAGGTGTATCAAATCTACCACCCTGAAGAATATTTCCGGCTATGGGATCTGAAGTAGGAACTACTACTGTTTGACTTGTAGTACCACCAACCTGACCACCAATTCCTACCGCATTATGTTGTAATATATAAGTTCCTGCATCTAGAAGAGAAATATCTATCTCATTTTTACCGTTAACAAAACCATCACCATCTATATTCCATTGTGAATTAATAAAATTAATATAGTTATCATTCACTCTCTTTAGATGATATTTGTTTTCAGCTGTTTTGGTAACTGTGAAAGCTGCATCAGCAGAAGGCTGTATTAGCCCGTTTCCTTCATCTATACTTTCTGGGGAACAACTAGTAAGAAAGAATACTGCTGCGCCGAAAAATAAACTTTTATTTATATATTTAGCTATCATATTTTTTATTTTAGTATCCAGGGTTTTGTTTTAGTACCGTATTCGGTAGTTCGTTAAAAGGAATTGGAAGAATCTCATTTTTACCTGCTGTAAATCCTCTGGAGCCCAGTACGGTAGGAGCATCACCCCATCTTACTAAATCGAACCATCTGTGACCTTCACCTGCTAACTCTCTTCTTCTTTCATCTTTTATTGCTTGCATAGATACAGGAACTGAAGCAAGTCCGACTCTTGCTCTAACAGCATCTAACAGTGCCTGAGCTCTTGATCCTGAACCGCCCAATGCTTCAGCTTCCATCAGATAAGTGTCTGCTAATCTAATCGCAATATAATTTTGACGGAAATTCAATTCTGAGGCTCCCGGTAGATTCGTTACATCTGTTGTTTTAGGCATATATTTATTCAAGAAATATCCAGTGTCTTTGTAAGCTGGAGAATAAGAAACCTTTCCTTGTTGAACTAGCTGTTTAACATTTAAAATAGAAGCATTTAGTCTCGGATCTCCCTGCATAAAATTGAATAAACTTTCTGTGATTGGATTAAATGACCATCCAGAGTAAACACTTGGCGCATCATTAACAACAGGAGAAGTATCTAAAACTTTGTATGATCTGATACCAACCATTACACAAATAGAATTTCCTTCATCTTTACCAGTTCCCCAAAATGACCAATCTGAATTTCCTTTGTTAGTAGACATAACTTCTAAAATAGATTCTGAGCTAAATTTATAAGGATCTACATTATCGGTAACAGTACCCACTTTGAATAAATCAGCATAGTTAGAAACTAATTTGTACCCATACTGACTAGTTCCTCCCGGAGCACCATTTACCATTTCGAACTGAGCTGCAGCCTGACTATATTTTTTATCATATAAATAAATTTTTCCTAAAATAGCGCGAGCAGTTCCCTGTGTAATTCTTCCTTTTTGAGACTGTGTCGTAGGAAGATTATTTATAGCGTCTAATAAATCTGTTTCAATTTGATTATATACATCGGCTTTAGCAGCTTGAGGTATATTATAATAATCATCACTATATTTTACAGGCTTTAAAATTAAAGGGATGTTACCAAACATTCTCACCAATTCAAAATAATAAAGTGATCTTAATGTTTTAGCTTCTGCAATAAACGTATTTCTTGTATTATCATTCATGGTAGCATTGGGAATTCTCTCCAGCAAAAGATTCGCTCTTGCAATCCCCTGATAATAGTCTCTCCAATAACTTGCAGGCACTATAATTGGATTGATACTGTAATTAGCAATACCTTGGATACCTGCTCCATCAGTAGAACTTCCTCCGCCCGAATAACAATCATCAGAAGCTGCATTAAAAAATGTAACTGAATTTTCAAAACCTCCTGAATATTTTCTTAGAAGATCATAAGTAGCAACTAATCCTGCGAAAGATTGCTCTTCATTTTTGAAAAAATTTTCGGTATCAAATGTACCTGTATTCTTTACATCCTCTAAATTACTGTCATTACAAGAAACTGCTCCAAAACTAATTCCTGTTAATAATAGAACAGCAATTCCTTTATATATAAATCTTTTATTTTTCATTTTTTTCGAAATTAAAATTGAATATTGGCACCAAATAAAAACGTTCTTGCTTGTGGATAGTAAGCTCTATCAATACCAAATGTATCACCACCCGCAATCTCAGGATCATAACCTGTGTACTTGGTAAATGTAACCAAGTTTTCTCCCGTAACATAGAATCTAACCTTATTTGCACCAAAAGTTCTCGATACGTCTTTAGGTAAAGTATAGCCAAGCGAAACAAGCTTTAAACGTAAATAACTACCGTCTTGTAAATAATAATCCGACATTCTCGTTAAGTTCTGGTTAGGATCATTCATAGTCATTCTTGGTGTAGAATCAGAAGTTCCTTCCCCTACCCAACGATCAAGAATTGATGTTTGATAATTTGCATATTGCATGTCTAGTCTTCTAAGACCTTGGAAAATTTTGTTTCCGGCCTGTCCTTGCGCAAAAACCATTAAATCAAAATTTTTGTAATTGAAATTTAATGTAAAACCAAATGTGTATTTTGGTACTGAATTACCTAAGTATACATAATCACTCTCATCAATTTTGCCGTCACCATTTGCATCGAGCCTTTTAAAGTCTCCTGGCTTTGCATTAGGTTGAATTAAAGCTCCATTTGCATTTTTATACGCATCAACTTCCGCCTGGTTTTGGAAAATTCCCATATTTTGATATCCAAAGAAAGATCCGTAAGGATTTCCGACTTGTAATCTTGAAACCGCTCCCATTGACTGAAATGAAGCAAAGTTTTCGTAGATTTTATTGTCCTCTAATCTGGTGATTTCATTTTTAAGATATCCGAAATTTGCATTGGCAGAAATTCCGAAATCGTCCCAGCTTTTCTTATATCCTAAACTTACTTCAACACCATCATTATTCATATCACCAATATTTCTCCAGGGATTGTTAATCAAACCAAGATATCCAGGAATATTAATTCTTCTTAAGATATCAGAAGTTTTTTTTCTGTAAACATCAACTGATAAATCAAAGTTTTTAAATAATTTAAAATCTGCTGCGATATTAAGTTGAGAGGTTCTTTCCCATTTCAAATCAGGATTTTCAAGTGTACTTGGTGCATAACCAATATGAATACTATTATCACCAAATGAATAGTTACTTCCGGGAACTAAGAAATTAGCAAACTGAAAATCATCAATCGCATCATTCCCTAAAACTCCGTATCCTCCACGTAATTTAAAACTATTGACAACGTTATTTTCTGGCCAGAAATTTTCATTAGATACATTCCATCCTAATGAAAATGCCGGGAAATTACCCCAATGATGAGCTTTTGCAAACTTCGAAGATCCATCTCTACGCATAGTTCCTGTAAAAAGGTACTTATTTTCGTAGTCATAAATAATTCTTGCAAAATAAGACGTTTTATGAGTTTCTTTTCCATCCCAGGCATTTGTACTTCTGTTTGCTTGTGGGATCTCAAAATTAAAAGAAGCATCTTCCCAATTATTTACAGGAAGGTTTGTATAGGTAACATTTTGACCTGAAGAGATATTGTACTCATAATAACCCTGACCCAATAAAACACTTAAATTATGACCGCCAAATTTGTTCTGATAAGTAATAGTATTTTCTGTACTCCATTCAAATTTCTTATCTGTTTGTCTGAATAAACTATTAAACGTATCGTTTTTATATGAAGGGCTTAAATAAAATAATGGTGTAAAACCTTGTTGTCCCCAATAAGAAAGTTTACCATTAACTGTTGTTTTAAAGTTAAAATGATCTAAAAATTTTAAATCAGCAAAAACATTTCCTACAAAATCATCGCCCCAGTTATATCTTCCCAATTGAGTTTGCTGAAAAGCAAGCGGATTAGACATTTCCTGGTTTACGTAATGTGAGATACCGAAAGGCATTCCTGTTTTAGGGTCTTTTATAATATATTGGTTTGAATAA
Organism: Chryseobacterium indoltheticum; assembly: GCF_003815915.1. NCBI lineage: Bacteria > Pseudomonadati > Bacteroidota > Flavobacteriia > Flavobacteriales > Weeksellaceae > Chryseobacterium > Chryseobacterium indoltheticum. Next base: position 2,482,219 of record NZ_CP033929.1, on the reverse strand, counting down.
TCGCTCGGAAAAGGTTGCTGAGAAATACTGTTTACCAAAATCGGAGTTGTCGGGTCAAGATTAATTGCTGAACTTAAAGGACCTCCAAATTCACCGTTCGCATTAATTCCAGCTGATTTTTTATGTGTATATGCAAAGGTTTGCCCGACTGTTAAAAATTCAAAAATTTTATGTGTTGAGTTAAATCTAGCGTTGATTCTTTTGTAATTCGAAATATCTCTCATTACAATACCTTCTTGATCATAGTATCCGAAAGATGTAAAAAAAGTAGATTTATCGCTTCCACCACTTATACTGAATTCATGAGATTGTCTTTGTGCGCTGTTGAAAATAACATCTTGCCAATCTGTTCCCATACCTAAAGATCCAGGATTAGCAAAAATAGCAGATCCTCCATCATTTACACTCGCTTCATTCATAATCGTACCATATTGAGAAGCATTAAGTAAATCTAGCTTTCGTGCTGCTGTTCCTACACCAAAAAAACCGTTATAGTTCAGGTTTAGCTTTCCCTTAGCTCCTTTTTTAGTCGTAATAAGAATAACACCTTTGGCAGCAGAAACACCATATATAGCAGCAGAAGCACCATCTTTTAGAATTTCCATTCCTTCGATGTCAGCTTGGTTCAGCCATTCGATATTGTCTACGACAATTCCATCTACAACCCAGAGAGGATCATTACTACCTGCTCCAAAACTGGTAATACCACGAACTCTTACTGTTGCAGCGGATCCTGGTTGTCCGGAGTTTGATATTACAGAAACACCTGCAGCTCTACCTTGTAAAACTTGCTCTGGCCTTCCGGTAGGGATATCTTCAATATCCGAGGCTTTTAAGCTTGAGATAGCTCCTGTTACATTACTCTTTTTCTGAGTACCGTAACCAATCATTACTACTTCCTCGATTTTTTGCTCTCTAGAAATAGTATCAGTAGCCGTGCTTTGGGCATTGAAATTTGCAGTAAAATATAGTACAGCAACCAACCCTAGACTCTTTGATATTTTTACATTCATATATAGTTAGTTTTTTAATTCTCAAATTGAGACAATAAAAATATATTTTTTTTTTAATAATTAACATTTTTTTAATAAATATTTTAATATTTCCACTATTTTTGGGCAATCAAAGGCTGTTGAACTTAATAAATAATTCATGATTTGTTAAAATACGGCTTGTATAAATTCCCTAAAATGGCAGCCAAACAACCCAATATTGCACTTCCGCTGAAACTAACTTTCCTTATTTTTTCGATGGTTTTAAATTGTATGGGGATTGTAATTCTTCAGCTTTCGGAGCAAAATATTACCTACGATAAGCTGGGTTTTTTAGAATCTTTTAAAGATATACCGATTGCTATATTTTCACTTTTTGCTGTTAATTTTATAAGCCGTTTCGGAACCAAAAAATCACTGATATTTGCTTTGATGCTCGTTGGAACCTGCTCATTGTTTTTACCATTTGTTGAAGTATTTTGGTTTTTCAAATTATGGTTTGCCATTATCGGAACCTGTTTTGCGATAGGGAAAATATGTGTTTATGGTATCATTCGAAATAATATGACCGAAGAAAAATCTTTAGCCCAAACCATGAATAGTGTTGAAGCCTCTTTTATGATTGGTATTTTTACAGTCAATACCGGTTTTGGGTGGTTAATTTCCAGTCAGTTTGGTGAATATTGGAAATTTGGTTTCATGTCTATTTCTCTGATTTCTTTTTTTACGGTTTATCTTTTTTCGAAAATTAAAATTGCAGAACCGGAAAACAAAACCACGAGAATCTTTCCTGACTTGTCAGGATTTGGTAAAAAAACCATCATTCTTTTCTTTGCAGTAAGTTTTTTTATTATTTTCATCGAGCAAAGCTTTAATTCCTGGCTTCCATCATTTTACAAAGATCATTTAAAGGTAAATTCTTTCTTCGCACTTCAGGCATCTTCATTTCTGGCACTCTTTTCCTACACAGGCAGAACGATTACATCAAAGATTATTCAGCGTTTTTCATTATCAAAATATTTTATGTTCTGCGTAATGATGATTATCTTTTTGCTGATTATTATTTCAGGACTTCAATTTTATTTCAGTGAAAATACAAAGGTTTTATTATTTCTTTTTCCAGTCATTGGTTTGTTTCTTTCACCTCTCTATCCGGTGATCAATTCAAAAATGATTGCAAAAATTGAAAAGAATAAGATCAATACTTTTACTTCTTTAATAGTAAGCGTATCTTCAATAAGCAGCTCAATAAATTCAATATCTATTTCGATACTGTTTAAAAATCAGATACTTACCTATTATTCTCTCTATATTTTGGGAGCCGTAATAATGGTTTCTGTTCTGGCATATTCTTATTTTAAACTTAGTTCTGATAGAATTTAAAAAATAATTTTATTTTTACTGCATGAAAACTGATCACAATAAAAACATAGAAACATTAAAAGAACTTATTGATAGTAAAGACCTTATACCCAATGTATCGGTAGATTGCACTATTTTTGGGTTTCATGATAATATCCTGAAAGTCTTATTATTAAAGTACCACGACCTCAATTTGTATTCACTTCCCGGTGGTTTTGTTTTTATTGATGAAGATTTAAGAGAAGCTGCAGATCGTGTTTTGTATGAAAGAACACATCTTAAAGGGCTGTTTTTAGAACAGTTTCATACTTTCGGAAGACTAGATAGAACACACAATAATGTTCACAAAACATTGATCAATAACAAAGGTCTTGACGTTCCTAAAGATCACTGGATTTTACAGAGATTTATCACAGTTGGATACTGCAGTCTGATAGATTTTACAATGGCCAATACTTTTCCGGATGCTTTTAATGAATCTTGTGCATGGTTTGAAGTAAATAAACTTCCACAAATGGCTTTTGATCACGACAGGGTTATTGCCGAAGGATTAGAATATTTGCGAAAGAATATTGATACTCAGGTTGCTGCAAGTAATTTATTGCCCGAAAAATTTACAATGAAAGATTTGCAGTCGTTGTATGAAACAATTTTAGGTGAAAAATTCAGACGAAATAATTTTCAGCGCAAAATATTAAGTACCAATTCTTTAGAAAGAATGGAGAAGTTATTTGATGGTTCTGCAAATAAAGCACCTTATCTCTATAAGTTTATTAAAAAGTAGTTTTTTCTTTCTTTAAAAAGTTTTTTTTTCAGCATTCCGAAAAAATCTTATTTTTAGGAAAATTAAATTACATGTCATATTATCCTCTTACAAGCATTCCCGATTACTACGGGATTGATGCCTTACTTACCGAAGAACACAAGCTTATACGTCAATCTGTAAGAGATTGGGTGGAGAGTTTTGTAATGCCGAATATTGATGAAGCAGCGCAAAATCATACCGATCTGCCGAATCTGATGAAAGAATTGGGGAAGATTGGTGCATTAGGACCATACATTCCTGAAGAATACGGTGGTTCTGGTCTTGATCAGATTTCTTACGGTTTGATTATGCAGGAATTGGAAAGAGGAGATTCTGCGGTGCGTTCTGCGGCGTCAGTACAAAGTTCTTTGGTGATGTTCCCGATCAATGAGTTCGGTTCTGAAGAGCAAAAAAAGAAATACTTACCCAAGCTAGCTTCCGGTGAGATGATCGGATCTTTCGGTCTTACAGAGCCTAACCACGGTTCAGACCCAAGCTCTATGGAAACTTATTTTAAAGATATGGGAGATCATTATCTTTTGAATGGGGCCAAAATGTGGATCACCAACTCTCCGTTATGCGATATTGCAGTAATCTGGGCTAAAAATGAAGAAGGAAAAGTACAGGGATTAATTGTTGAAAGAGGAATGGAAGGCTTTACCACTCCCGAAACTCATAATAAATGGAGTTTAAGAGCTTCTAAAACCGGTGAATTGGTTTTCAACGATGTGAAAGTTCCCAAAGAAAATTTATTACCTAATGTAACAGGACTTAAAGGGCCTTTATCTTGCTTAAATTCTGCACGATACGGAATTTCTTGGGGGGTAATCGGAGCAGCAATCGACTGTTACTGTACGGCTGTTCAATATTCTAAAGAAAGAAAACAGTTTGGCAAACCAATCGGTGGGTTCCAGCTGCAACAGAAAAAATTGGCGGAATTTTTAACAGAAATCACTAAAGCTCAATTGCTTTGTTTACAATTAGGGAATTTGAAAAACGATCACAAGGCGAGTCCTGCTCAGATTTCTATGGCAAAGCGAAATAATGTGAAAATGGCAATTGATATTGCAAGAGAATCACGACAAATTCTTGGCGGAATGGGAATCATGGGAGAATTCCCAATGATGCGTCACGCAGCCAACCTAGAATCGGTAATTACATATGAGGGAACACACGATGTTCACTTGTTGATTACAGGTCTTGATATTACAGGAATTAATGCTTTTTAGGCTAAAGTTATATTTTCTCAAACCTCACAGGTTTTTTAAAACCTGTGAGGTTTATTTATTTATTAATTTATCGAAAATTAATTTCCAGTATTATTATTTCTAATCAAGCTAAAAATTATAATTTTTCACATTTTCTAGGAAACTAATTTCAGGATTCAGAATTTCGTGTATTAAATTTTGAATAGAAACCATAGCCTCATCAAGACTTCCCTGAGCAAATTCTAATGACACTACTCCTTTTTTAGCATCTGCAAAACTCCAGATTCCGGTTTCTACAGGAAATCCCCAAAATTCGGGTAAACTTTGTATCACGTATTGGTACAAACAAAGCTGCATCGCCTGTTTTCTGTCGCTATTCTGGAAATAGTCTGATTTATTTAATTCATCAATTTTTACAGTAAGATTTTTTGTTTTTGCAGTTTTATAATCGATAATTCTTACTGTTCCGTTTAATCGGTCAATTCGGTCGATAAAACCAAAGAAAGAAACCTTGTCAGATCTTTCTTCATTCAGATAAAAATCTACACTTTCAAATCTTCTTTCAATATCAATTATTTCTAAAGAATTACCAGCTTTTATTAATTCTAAATCGTGGTTTAGAATATTCTCAATTACTTTTTTAGCAATGGCTTTATGAATGAAATTCATCCCTTTATTGTAAAATTCAGGCTGATGTTTTAGCTTTTCAATAGCAATATTTATAAATTCATCTATCCGTTTAATTGAAGTCTGTAAATCATTTGATTTTAAAACTTTACCTTTTAATACTTCATACACTTCTTGAAGCGTGTAATGAACTAAATTTCCGTAATTTCTAATAGATAATTCTTCTTCAATTTCATCCGCTTCAGAGGTGTTTAAAATCTTTGAAAGATAAAAATCAATAGGGTTATAAAGGTAGCTTGTTAAATGCGAAGCCGAAACTTTTTCTTTCCATTTTAAAAGCTGCTGCTCAACAATTTCAGTCTTGAAAATCTCGATTGGCTGGCTTAAAATAGGCTCTGAAGAATTTTCAACTATAACGTGCTCGATGTGATGAGAACTTTCCATTTCGATCTGAGTAATAAACCTGCTTTTTTCTCCCGTATTTACTCCCGAACTTAATGCGTTAAAAAGTAAATGTACATTCTGTGCATCCTGAATTAATCGGTAAAAGTGATACGCATAAATACTGTCATTTTCAAGGAATGTATGCAAGTCAAAGTGCCTTCTTATATCAAAAGGAATGTAGGTGTTTTGTGAGTTTCCGAGCGGTAATTTACCTTCGTTAACTGATAGTAGAATCACGTTTTCGAAGTTTAAAAGACGGGTTTCCAAAAGTCCCATTACCTGAAGTCCCTTTAACGGTTCACCCTGAAAATCTATACTTTCTGAATTAATATGTTGGTTGATAAGGATTTCAAGCGTTTCCATCTTGATTTCAAAACCATAAGGCGTAATCTGATTTTTAATAATTCTGAATGCATTTTCAAAATGAGAAACGTTTTCATACTGAATATCATCCAGCTCAAGCCATTTGATTTTTTTGCAAAATGCTATAAGATCATCCAAAAACTGATATCCGGAATCTGCTTTCTGAAGTAAATTAAAATATGAAAGGTTACCCAGAAGCTCAGTTAAAAGTTTTTGAGAAATATAAACGATATTTCTTTCTTCTATTTTAGATTTGAAATCGTTGATTGTTTTTTCGTCATCATCAGATTTTGGCAGTTCTTCAAGAATTGGATAAACATCGCGGTAATAATAAGAAGATTTGCTTTTTTCAAGCTGTTTCTGAAGATAAAAAAGCTGTTTTACGGCATTAGAAAAAGAAAGGTTTTTTAGCGGAAAACCCATTGTAATGTTTAGGTTTTCAACCTCATGCATTACATCCAGACTTGCAGGAAGAAGATTTTCATCAAGCAAAACAACCGCCGTGTTGGTATATGTTTTATTATTGATGTTTTTAAATAATTCAGGTAAAATCTTGGTTTGCGTTACATTACCCGAGACTTCATAGACTTTTATTTTTTTAGTTTGGTTAAAGTCGTCTTCTATCCAGTTGAAAGCTCTACTGTCATTAAATTCTTTCCACATTTTGTGATTTCGAAGAAATTTTCCGGCTTCTTGTCTTTCGTCATCAAAATAATATCGGTCTGCCTGGAAAAAGCATTGTGCTCTATTCCACTGGAGAAGATTCCTCACTAATTTTTCTTCAACAGGAGTAAATGCGTTGAAACCGCAGAAAACAAAATTTTCGATATTGTTTTTCGCAAACTCCCCTATTTTTGCTTTTGCCGATTCGTGAATCATTCCCGGAGTTGCCCAGTTTTTTTCTTTCAGTTTCTTCTTTAAAACAGGAAGAAAAATATTCATATTGCGCCAGAAATTCAGAAACTTTTTTCGCGGAATTTCATCATCGTCACCCAAATCCTGTGCCCATTCTTTTATACGTTCTTCATCAAACATATATTGTAAAACGGCTTCATCAGAATCTGAAAATTTTAAAATATCATCCCAATCTTTTTGGAGTGTAGGAAACCATTTCAAAAATTCGGAAAAATCGTCGTTTGGAATAAGATTTAAGCTTTTATAAACATCAAATGCGAAAAGCCACAAAGAAATCCCCTGAATGGTCTGTTGATCTACGATATTTACGATCAGTTCCTCAATCGTATAAAAATTAGGCAGAAACCCGGAATAATTATTTTCTTCTAAAATCTGACGTATAAAAACGATCGGTCTTTTACCTGGAAGAACAATACTAAATTGCGATAAATCAGTGTTTTGGACTAATAATTCATCGATGATTTTATTTAGAAATTTCAAAGTTTCTGGTAGTTGTTTAGTTTTTCGAGTTCTTCGGTAATCAAAAGATTGTATTCTGCCTGCTTTTCTTTATTCATTCCATGCTCGGTAGCACGGTCGTAATTAGCCTGAAAATTTTTGTATTCGGAAGAGATTTTAGCATAAATTGATTTGAAAAACTTATTGTAATCGGCTGTTGTTTTTATTTTTTCTGAAACTTCCTTTCTGAGTTTTCTGGCATGAATTTCGGCGATATCAAAATGCTTTTGCTCATGAAGCAATACATAATCATTGATCCTTTTGACATCCTTCCATGATTTGTTCTCATTAAAAACCGTCTGAATAGTGATTTTTACGGGAACTTTAGGATCGCTTGATGTCGTTGCAGAATATTCCCAGCCGCAATGGGTGTAGGCTACTACTGTTGAGCCACCCAGATTGTTGGTTTTGCTTTTAAAATTATCCCAAACCAATTTTTGATCTACGCTCCAGTAAATATTTTGAGCTGATATATTATTGAAAATCAATATAAAAATTATTAAAAAAAACTTCATTATTCCACTACAATTGTTTTAGTAATCCAGTTGTTATCACCATTCCAGAATCTGAATGTGTAATTTCCTTTTTTCTGCGGACTAAAATTAATCTGATTTGCTGACTGATGACTTGCCTGTGTGCATATACCGTTTGTGAAATACTGATATGCGGTAACATCCCTTTCAAAATCGCTTTTGTGAATATAATCATACCCGTAAAATCCCTCGCATCCTGAAGCGTAAGTTGAATACGTTCTGATACTCTGAACCGAAAAAACACTCATCGTGTCACTAACGATTTTCACACTGTCGATCTTTACTTTATCTACAGATTCTATCGTCTGATAATCATCATCATCTTTACATGAAGTAAAAAAAACACCTAAAACTGCCGCAGCAAAACTAATTTTTAATAGAGATTTCATGACATCGGATTTGATCGTTTGGAAGTATAAATTTAGCAAAAAAATATTCCAAATAATACTATCTTAAGAATTAAAATTACCCTTTGAAAGATAAACTACTTTTTTGGTGTCAAAAAACTCTTCATCGAAGTAATTTTTTAGATTGAAAAGTTCACATTTTAATCCGGCAAGTTCTTCGGCAAGGTCTCCGCCTTTTAGATATAAAACTCCGTTATGCTTTGCATTTAGCTGTTCTTTTTCAAATTTACCTTTAAGCCATCTTAAAAATTCGGGCATTTGAGTAACGGCACGACTCACCACGAAATGAAACTTTTCTTTTACTTTTTCTGCCCTTCCATGGATTGCCGTAAGATTTGATAAGCCAACGCCTTCTGCAACAGCATTTACAACCGTAATTTTCTTACCAATAGAATCTATTAAGGTGAACTGAGTTTCAGGAAACAGAATTGCCAAAGGAATTCCGGGAAAACCACCTCCGGTTCCAACATCTAAAACTTTCGTTCCGGGAGCAAATTCCATGATTTTTGCGATGCCTAAAGAATGTAAAATATGTTTCTCATAAAGAGATTCCATATCTTTTCGGGAAATGACATTTATTTTCTCGTTCCATTCTCCATAAAGGCTTTCAAGCATTGTAAACTGCTCAATTTGTTTTTCTGAAAGATCCGGAAAGTATTTTTGAATGATTGCTATCGACATAAAAGTAATTCTAAAGGGCAAAAATAAGTTTAAAAAATAAAAAAAACTTCTTTGTATATAAAGAAGTTTTAAATATAATGCTACAACAAGTTTATAGTTTGCCACTTACTAGTTCATAACCATTATTTAGTAGACCTGCATGAATCATAAATTTATGACCCTTACCATACAAAAGAACAATATTTTTATTTATCAACAACGAAATTTTAGTTAAGGCTTCATTATTCCTTAGTTCATCAGTAAAATAGTATTTAGGAAGTTTCTTTTTTTCTTTGCAAATGTATTTTGCAGATAATGGTGTTTGTAAGTCACATTCGGACAGTATTACTGAACCATATTTTAATTCATATTTTTCAATAAGATCATGAAGTGACATATCTACATTATAATCCGTATTTACTATTCCAGTTTTTTCATTACTTTGAACTATATAGTTTTTTATTGAATATTCTTTTGGTAAACTATTAATATTATTGTAATTGATATTTGCAATATTATATCCAATGATTTTTCTGGCTTTTCTTGCATTTTTCTCAAAATCATTTTTTTCTATTTCAAAAATAATTCCTTCGTAAGCAATTATAAAACCTTCTTTCCTTAAAGAATCAACTTCTTTCTTTATTGAATAATAATATTCTTTTTTGCCTATGTGAACGGTAGGAAGATAAACGAGATATTTGCCTTGCTTATTCTTATAAACTAGTTTTTTCTTATTAATGTTTTTGTCACTGACTATTTTCGCTAAAATTGACTGACAAGAAACAAGTGAAAAAGATAACATTAGCAATAAAACAATTATTTTAACCATAAATATGTTATAAAAGATCAAGGGTAGGTAGCCGACCCTTGAAATTACCAATATTAATTACGTACTTGCTGTTATTGTTGCAACTGCCTTTAAAACCTGTACTGTTGTTGAAACCCAACAATTAAACTTACAAGCACCTCTACCTGGTTTTTTAGTTCCATCAGCATTAGTATATGTTGTATTACATCCCTGTATACAACTTGCGTGATCATGTTCACCAGCCCCTGCGGTAGTTGCTTGGACTTCATTATTAACCATTACTTCTAATTCCTCATCAGAAAGATTTAAATAATCAGAAAGATTTGGACTCATTACAATATCTGTGACAGCTTCGGAATTCTCATTAAAGGTAAACTCTACAGTTCCGGATATTTCGCCTTTTGCATTTGTACCACCTGGCAAAATGATGGTTTCTACTCTTTTTATTTCGTTTGTAACTTCTTCTCGTTGATTGCTCTCATTACAAGAAAACATCATCAAAGACATTACTAAGACAGAAAAAATACTTTTAAAATTTTTCATATTCTTTTTTTTTATTGTTAGTAATATTAATTTTCAAAATTTTGTGCACAATTTTAAAACATTACAAAACAAAGCAAAAAAAGAATAGTTTACAAACATTTTAGTGATTAATTTATTATGTTAAGTATCAGATAATCAGGTTTAAAAGATGCGTAATCTATTATGATTGTAAAAAAATCATTAACATTAAATCCAAAATTATGTTCTGTTAAAATTAAGTTTTTATATATATTTGTTTAAAAGACAAAAAGAATACATGAATAAACTTTCAGACAGAGTAAACAGATTGGGTTACTCCCAGACATTCGTCATGTCAAACAAAGCTAGAGAGATGAAAGCCAGCGGAATAGATGTGATTTCTTTAACATTGGGTGAGCCTGATTTTGATGTTCCCGATAATATTAAACAAGCTGCCTTTACGGCAATTAATGAAAATTACAGCCACTACTCGCCTGTTCCGGGATTTTTAGAACTTCGTCAGGCGATTTCAGAAAAATTAAAAAGAGATAACCAACTCGATTATAAACCTACACAGATTTGTGTTTCAAATGGAGCTAAGCAGGCAATTATCAACGTCTTAGCAGCGATTATCAATGATGGTGATGAAGTAATTCTCCCGACTCCTTTCTGGGTAAGCTACGATGAAATGGTAAAAATGATGGGCGGAAATTCTGTAATGCTTCCCACTTCTTATGTTACTGATTTTAAAATCACTGCAGAACAGTTGGATGAAGCGATTAATGAAAAAACAAAAGCCGTTCTTTTCAGCTCGCCTTGTAATCCTTCAGGCGGATATTATACGTATGATGAATTGAAATCTTTAGCGAAAGTTATTGCTAAATATCCTCATGTAACGATAATTTCTGACGAAATCTACGAATATATCAATTACGAAACTAAAACCACCTCGATCGCTCAGTTTCCGGAAGTTTATGAGCAAACTGCAGTCATTAACGGGATGTCTAAAGCTTTTGCAATGACAGGTTGGAGAATCGGCTATTCTGCTTGTCCGGAATGGTTGGCAAAAGCATGTGAAAAAATTCAGGGACAAATGACGAGCGGAGCGAATACTGTTGCTCAACGAGCTTCAATTGTTGCTTTAAAAACTGATCCTTCAGAATATAAATACATGATTGATGCTTTCAAAACAAGAAGAGATCTTGTGTACAGTTTGATGAAGGAAGTTCCTGGATTTAAAGTGCTTTTACCGAAAGCTGCTTTCTATTTCTTTCCGGATATTTCTCATTATATAGGAAAAACATTAGACGGAACCGAAATAAAAGATGCAGACGATTTTGCCATGTTTATTTTGGAAAAGGCTCATGTAGGATGTGTTGGTGGAGTTTCATTCGGTAGCCCGGAATGTATCCGGTTTTCTTATGCAGCTTCTGAAGACGATTTGAGAGAAGCGATGAGAAGAATAAAAGATTTACTAGCAAAATTTAATTAAACATAAATGAATTTATTTAAAAAAATTACAATTGTAACGAGCGTTGCAGCAGCAAGTTTTTGTGGATATGCACAGGCTCAGGATTTCCAATGGAAAGAAGGGAAATCAAATGGTTATACCTATAAATATGTAACCAATGATCCTACTTCTGCAAGATATTATAAGCTTAAAAACGGATTGACTGTCATTTTAAGTGCGACCAATAAAGAACCTAGAATTCAGACTTACATTGCGACAAAAGCAGGTAGTAAAACCGATCCGGCAAGCCACACTGGTCTTGCACATTATCTGGAACACATGCTTTTTAAAGGTACAGATAAGTTTGGTTCAAAAGATTGGGCAAAAGAAAAACCTCTTTTAGATAAAGTGGATGCTCTTTATGAGAAATACAATCAGACAAAAGACGAGACCAAAAGAAAAGAAATTTACAAAGAAATAGATAAGGTTTCGGGAGAAGCTGCAAACTATGCGATTGCCAATGAATACGATAAAATGATGTCAGGAATGGGCGCAGACGGAACGAATGCATTTACTTCTTTTGAGCAAACTGTTTATGTAGAAGATATTCCGGCTAATGCGGTTGATAAATTTCTCGCTGTACAGTTCGAACGTTTCAGAGCGCCTGTTTTAAGGCTTTTCCATACAGAACTTGAAGCAGTTTACGAAGAGAAAAACAGGACTTTGGATGATGATACAGACAAAGTATACGATAAAATATTTGAAACGTTGTTTCCGAATAACAATTATGGTAAACAAACGACAATCGGAAAAATCGAGCATCTGAAAAATCCTTCTTTAAAAGCAATTAGAGAATATTACGACAATTATTATGTTCCCAACAATATGGGAGTGATAATGTCGGGAGATTTTAATCCGGATGAGATGATTGCGAAAATCGATAAGGCTTTTTCTTACATGAAGTCTAAAGCCGTTCCGGAATACGTTGTAGGACAGGAAAAACCAATTTCTTCACCAGTTATAAAAGAAGTTGTAGGCCCTAATCCTGAAAGTGTAATGATGGGATTCAGATTTCCGGGAGCTACCACCAAAGACGCAAGGCTTTTAAATTTAATCGGAAATATGCTGACCAATGGCCAAGCCGGATTGATTGATCTGGATCTTGTGAAAAAACAAAAACTCTTTAATGCATATGCTTTTCCGTATGTTTTAAAAGATTATTCTGTTTTAATTTTACAAGGAAGACCAACCGAAGGTCAATCATTGGATGAAGTGAAAACTCTTCTTCTTCAGGAAATTGAAAAACTTAGAAAAGGTGAATTTTCTGATGATTTAATTCAGTCTATCGTTAATAATGAGAAGAAAAGTATCATTCAGAAAGATGAAAAATATTCTTCCAGAGCAAGCATCTTAATGGATGAATTTACCTCTGATATTGATCATAAAGCTTCTTTGGAATATTTAGAAGAAATCTCTAAACTTACCAAAAAAGATATTATGGATTTTGCATCTAAATATCTTCAGAATAATAATTATGTCGCAGTTTATAAGAAAAAAGGCGAAGATAAAAGTATTGTAAAAGTAGATAAGCCAACAATAACGCCGGTTTCTGTAAACAGAGAAGATAATTCTCCGTTTCTTAAAAAGATCCAGGAGATGCCGGAAAATACTATTTCGCCGGTTTGGTTAAATTTTGATAAAGATATTGAGAAAAGCAAAGTAAAAAGTGTAGATGTTCTTTCTGTAAAAAATACAGATAATGAGCTTTTCAGATTGTATTATTACTTCGATTCTGGAAAATGGAACAACAAAATGCTTCCTTTAGCTGCAGAATATTTACAATATTTAGGAACAAAAGATAAATCTTCTGAAGCCATAAGCAAAGAATTTTACAAATTAGCTTCAAGCTTTAACGTAAGCGCTGGTAACGAAGATACGTATGTTTCTTTAGAAGGTTTAAATGATAACTTTGATAAAACAGCAGATTTATTTGAAGATTTAATTAAAAACTGTCAGGCAGATGAAGCAGCATTAACCGCTTATAAAGCAAGATTGAAAAAAGCGAGAGCCAACGCAAAACAAAACAAAGGAACAATCATGAGTGGACTAAGAAGTTATGCTCAATATGGTTCTCAAAACCCTTTCAACAATGTTTTAACTGATGCAGAATTAGATGCTTTAAAAGCAGAAGATTTGGTGAATATCCTGCATGATTTATTTAATTATAAACACAAAATTCTTCACTACGGACCAAAATCTGCACACGGAGTTGCATCTTCTTTAACGCTGATTCATAAAGTTCCGGCAACGTTGAAAGAAATGCCGAAATCTAAAACTTTTGCGCAGATTCCTACCGATAAAAATAAAGTTTTGTTTGCCAATTATGACATGGTACAGGCAGAAATTTTCTGGGTAAGGAATGCAGATAATTATAACCCGGAACTTAGTCCGACAATAAGTTTGTTTAATAATTATTTTGGTGGCGGAATGGGATCTATTGTCTTCCAGACGATCAGAGAATCTAAAGCTTTGGCATATTCTACGTATTCATATTTCGGACAGCCAAACAAAAAAGAAAACAAAAATATGATTACTGCTTATGTAGGAACTCAGGCCGATAAATTGAATGAATCTACAACCGCAATGAATGAGCTTTTAACGACTCTTCCAAAATCTGAGCAGCTATTTGAAACCGCAAAAAGCGGATTAAGAAAAACAATCGCTGCAGAAAGAATTACACAAGACGGAATCATTTTTTCTTATTTATCAGCTCAAAAATTAGGTCTTGATTATGACAGAAGAAAAAGTGTCTATGATCAGTCTCCGAAAATCAGTTTTGCAGACATCAATACTTTCCATGATAATGAAATGAAAGGGAAAAATTACACGTATTGTCTTGTTGCTTCGCAAGATAAAGTAAAGGATGAAGATCTACTGAAATTAGGTGAACTTAAAAAATTAAGTCTTACAGAAATATTCGGTTACTAAAAACCAGAAAGAGCTTTGAAAGAAGCTCTTTTTTTATTTAATTGTAAAAACTATTATAGATTTTATTTATCGAAAGTTATTTTTTCAATAGACAAAACTGTGTATATTTGCACTGTAAAATTAATCAAATTAAAAAATTAGAAAATTATGTCTTTAGTAGGTAAAAAATTTCCAAACGTAACGATTGACGCAATGTCTGAAATGGGTGATGATCTTAGAATCAACATCTTTGAAGAAACTACAAAAAACCAACAAAAAGTGATTTTATTCTGGTATCCAAAAGATTTTACTTTTGTTTGCCCGACTGAGCTTCACGCATTTCAGGAAGCTTTAGGTGAATTTGAAAAAAGAAACACTAAAGTAATCGGTGCTTCTTGTGATACAAACGAAGTTCACTTTGCTTGGTTGAATGTTTCAAAAGACAACGGTGGTATTGAAGGAGTTACTTATCCGCTTTTAGCTGATACTCACAGACAATTGGCAAACTTATTAGATATTGTAGATCAGGATCTAGAGTTTGACGAAGAAGGAAATGAGTATTTCACAGGTTCAAATGTTACTTACAGAGCAACTTATTTGATCGACGAGACAGGAAAAGTATTCCACGAGTCGGTAAATGATATGCCTCTAGGAAGAAACGTAAAAGAATATTTAAGATTGATCGATGCTTATACTCACGTTCAGAAGCACGGTGAAGTTTGCCCTGCAAACTGGGAAGAAGGTAAAGATGCAATGAAAGCTGATAGAACTTCTACTGCTGAATATTTAGCGAAGAACTAATAAAATTAAGGTAACAATGTAGCAAAATATAATGTACCATTATAGCAATGTAGCAGTTTACCAATATTTAGGGTCTACTAAATTTAATTGTTACACTGGTAAATTATTAGATTGCTACATTGTTTATTTTTTATAAAAAAATAAACTTATGTATACAGAATTAACAGAAGATACGTTAAAAAATATCGTTAGCGACAATGAAAAAGTAGTCGTACAATACGGCGCAACATGGTGTGGAAACTGCAGAATTATGAAGCCTAAATTTAAAAAACTGGCAGCTGAAAACGACGCAATTCCTTTTCTATATGTAGATGCAGAAAAATTGCCGGAAAGCAGAAAATTAGCAAAAGTAGACAACTTACCTACTTTCGCAATTTTCAAAAACGGTGAATTGGTCAACCAAGTGCAGTCTAACCAGGCGGAAAGTTTAATTAACCTTTTTAATGAATTAGCATAATGAAGTTACCAGTAATCAGACAGTTTTTCCAAAACCAAACTCCGGAAAATTTAGAAAAAACTTTAGAGGTTTTAGAATCTTTCACAGAGTTTAGAGGAACTACAGAAGAAGATATGAATGTTGCAGGTGAATTGATTACCAATATCTGTGGCGCTTTGGAAGTTCATGCAAACGTACAAAACGGAATGAGTGAGAAAGATGCTTTAAACTCTTTTGCTCAAAAGGTTTTAGGGTCAATTGACAAGTAAATTTAAGATTGAAATATTTAAAAATTTCAATTATTATAAAAATATAAACTTTTTGAAGTTTCCCTATATTTTTTTAATAAAAAATCCCGATGAAAATACATCAGGATTTTTTGGGTTTATAAAAGTGAATTAAAATTTTGATTAAACTCATAATTTATAATTCATAATTTTTTAGTAAAACTAGCTTCTTCTGCTCATTAAAATGCTAAGAATATACCAAAACAGTAACATGATAGATGCGAAAAGCTGCAATGAAGCTCCCACATATTGATCCGTTACATACGCATCCTTTAATTTGCTGGTTTGATACAAAATAGTTGCTGAAGCTAAAATTACCATTCCTACAGAAAACCATAATCCAAGATTAAATCCGAAAATCATCCCCGCAACAATTAATCCTATGGCAATGAAGCCTCCGATTGTAATAATATTTCTAAGGAAAGAAAAATCTCTTTTAGAAGTAAATGCTACAGCCGAAATTCCTGCAAACATAGCTACAGTAAGTGTTGCAGCCTGAAAAATTACAGAACCTCCTGCATACACTACCGCAATATATATCAATGGTAAAAATATTACTGCTTCCAGAAGTACATAAAAACCTAACCCCAGATATTGAGTAGATTTACTTTGTGAAAGAGACCATTTGGTAGCTAAAAAAGATGCCAACCAAAATACACCGATAATCAAAAGCCAAAGATAACGCTGAGCAAACATTGCCAAAATTAATTGTTCTGGCACAATATTTAGCAAAACCGTCTCAACACCTATAAATGCTAGAATTGCAAAAGCAACATGCAAATAGGTTTTTTTGTAAAAACTAGCCTTTTCTACATCGGAAGAATGTGCGACTAAAACATCTGTCATCATAAGTTTTCTATTTATAATTTTTATTTTTTTATTTACTGTAACTCGGTTTTACACCTAGAATTTTACCGTCATTTTCAAAAATTACCGTAATGAAATCTTTTGGTGGATTAGATTGATCATCTGTATATTTATACTGAATAGCAGGATACGTTTGATTATCAAGCAATTTTTGATAGCCCGACTGATAAACTTCTGTTTTTCTTTCGAAGCTTATTCCGCCCGAAAGTTTCTGAATCATATTTTCGTCTACCAAACTCTTCACTTTTTCAGAAATCAGAGAACCCACCGCTTGTTTGTCTGCAGTTTTCAAGGCAGAAACAAATTTGGAGAACGACTGATTGTAAAATTCAATTTTATCCTTCGGAATAGAAGCCGAAATATCCATTGCAGGATTTTGAACTTCAACTTTTTTCACATCTTGTGCGAAAGCTGATGAGACTGAAAACAGGCAAAGAACAACGATTAATTTTTTCATATGTAGATGATATTGTTTTTATTTGTCATATGGAATCACCACAAAGAACGAGATTTATACGAAATTTAATCAAAAGTGATTTCATTTAGACAAGATTTAAATTTGGCTGACCTAATTTAAGCTAAATAAATTAAATAACCTCCAAAAACTTCATTGTATCTACATTATCTGCATAAGTATCCAATCCCGGGTTTTGTGCTTCACCAAATTGAATAGAATCAATTCCTAACTCTTCTTGTGCAACAACACATTGAATATTTTCTTCGTTTTCAGCAATGAAATTTTTCACTTCATCCAAAGAAGAATATCTGCTAAAATTAATCACAGAAAGCGGACTGAATAATTGAGCGTCTTCTTTCAGCATTACAAAATTATTATCCCAGAATTTATCTTGGTTTAGAAGGTAAACTGCTCTGTTGTAATCGTAATTATTAGCATATTTATTATGATTGATGATTTCTTTAAAATCTAAGAAACTCTCAAACAATCTGTCGATTACAAAATCCTGAGGAATGAAAATTCGGGTTACATTTCTGCATCCCAAGCCAAAATACTGGAAAATATCATGGGCCAAAAGCTTCAGCTCTTCTTCTGTTTCGTCACCTTTCAAAACCGCAACTGAAGTTCTGTTTTTACGGATAATACTTAGATGATTTTTAAAGTAATATTCCAGATATCTAGCTGTATTGTTGCTTCCTGTTGCTATTACAGCATCAAAATTCTCTAATCTTTCTACAAATTCAAAATCAATGGTTTCGTCAGAAAATTCTTTCCATTTTTTAAGTAAAAACGGAACCATTTGCTTGTCTTTTGATGACAGCTTAATCAATGGTATATGATTGCTTAAAATCACAGAAATTACATCGTGAAATCCTACCAAAGGAATGTTTCCGGCAAGAATTAAACCTACTTTTTTTGAAGTTTTCGATGGTGAATAGTTTTGCAACCATTCATTTATATTTTCCTTTGTCAGCAAATCTGCCCATTGTTTTAAGGCATACTTTTGATTATCAGCCGTAAACCATGGGTTTTCAATTTCTGATTTTTTCAATACTTGCTGAAATTCGACATCATTTTCATTATAATATTCGGAGTTTTTTGCTAAAAACTCTTTTATATAACCACTTAATTCATTTAGTCCTAAAACTCTTTTTTCGATATTCATAATTACTGCAAAATTGGGGAATATTTTGTAATTTTGTGCAAATTTAAAAAAAATTAGCGATGGCTATTAAAATAACTGATGAATGCATTAACTGCGGAGCCTGCGAACCGGAATGCCCAAACAATGCAATATATGAGGGGGCAGTAGATTGGAAAGCATCCGAAGGTACTGAGCTTTCAGGAACCGTAACCTTACCATCAGGTCTTACGGTTGATGCCGACTCACCACAGGAGCCTGTGAGTGACGATGTTTATTTTATTGTAACAGACAAGTGTACAGAATGTAAGGGCTTTCATGAGGAGCCACAGTGCGCCGCGGTTTGCCCGGTAGACTGCTGTGTTCCGGATGAAGATCATGTAGAGTCTGAAGAGGCTTTGCTTAATAAAAAAGCGTTCTTACACGGTGAATAAAAACTTCCGTCTCATAAATTATGAGACGGTTTTATTTTATATTTAAATTAAATCTCTTCAAAATAGTAATAATGAAACCGCAGATTTTGTCTATATTGAATAAAATTTGCAAAAACAACAAGTAAAATTATGAGCAAAAAGCACAATTTCAGCGCAGGACCATGTATCTTACCTCAGGAAGTATTTGAAAAATCAGCAGAAGCAATTTTAGATTTTAACGGGATTGGTTTATCTATTCTTGAGATCTCGCACAGAAGTAAAGATTTTGTTGCCGTAATGGATGAAGCTCGTGCGATTGTAAAAAGACTGATGAATCTGGGTGACGATTATGAAGTTTTGTATTTGGGAGGCGGTGCAAGTCTTCAGTTTGCAATGGTGCCTTACAATTTGATGAAAGTAGGTGGAAAAGCTGCTTATCTGGATACAGGAACTTGGGCTGCAGGAGCTATAAAAGAGGCTAAAAAAGTAGGAAGTGTAGATATTGTAGGTTCTTCAAAAGAAGAAAATTACTCTTTCATTCCTAAAGATTATAAAATAGGTGCAGAATACGATTATTTCCACTGCACATCAAACAATACCATCTACGGAACTCAAATGAAAACTTTCCCTGAAGTGGAAACCTTAATGGTTTGTGATATGAGTTCTGATATATTCTCAAGACAATTAGATTTTTCTAAATTTGATTTAATCTACGCCGGAGCTCAGAAAAATATGGGACCTGCAGGAGTAACTTTAGTGGTTGTAAAAAAAGAAATTCTTGAAAAATCAGAAAGAGAAAATATGCCTTCTTATTTCGATTATTCTCAGCATATTGCTAAAGAATCGATGTACAATACGCCACCGGTATTCCCTGTTTATGCATCTTTACTGACTTTACAGTATTTGGAGAAAAACGGAGGAATTGCAGCGGCAGAAGCAAGAAATGAAGCTAAAGCTAAATTATTATACGACGAAATAGATTCTAATCCTTTATTTGAAACGTTCTGTGTGAAAGAAGATCGTTCGCTGATGAATATTTCTTTCAAATTACTCGATGAAAGTAAAAAAGAAGAATTCGATGCTGCATGGAAAGCTGCCGGAATCAATGGGTTAAACGGACACAGAAGTTTGGGCGGTTACAGAGCAAGTATGTATAACGCATTGCCAATAGAAAGTGTGCAGGTCTTGGTAGATGTAATGAAATCTATAAAGTAATTAGCGGGTAAGAAATCAACAATTAAAAGATGTTTTTTCATTCTTTTAAATTTTCTTAATTTGCGAAACTATTAAATTCATCTTAAAAATATTAGATTAATAATAACAATGAGAGTTTTAGCCAACGACGGAATCTCCAAAGCCGGAGAACTAGCTTTAAAAGAAGCCGGGATAGAACTGCTTGACAACAGAGTTGCTCAGGATCACGTTATTAATTTTATTAATGAAAATAACGTAGATGTTCTTTTGGTGAGAAGTGCTACCAAAGTAAGACAAGATTTAATTGACGCTTGTCCCAATCTGAAAATAATAGGAAGAGGCGGAATCGGTATGGATAATATCGATGTTGAATATGCGATTGAAAAAGGATTATATGTGATCAATACCCCAACTGCTTCCTCAAAATCGGTGGCTGAATTGGTTTTTGCACATTTCTTTTCTTTAGCAAGATTTTTACATGAATCTAACAGACTTATGCCATTGGAAGGGGAAACTCATTTCAATGCGATGAAAAAATCTTTCAGCAAAGCATACGAACTTTCAGGTAAAACTTTGGGAGTAATTGGCTTCGGAAGTATTGGTCAGGAGGTGGTGAAAATGGGAATTTCTTTGGGAATGAAAGTAAAAGTTCTGACCAGAAAACCCAGAACAGAAGTTTTAGCCTTACATTTTTTCGACGGACAAACTTTAAATTTTGAAATTACTTCTACGAATAATACTGAAGAGTTTTTAAAAGATACCGATTTTATCAGCATCAATACGCCACAAACTGATGAGTATATCATTGATACTCCACAGTTTGAAAAAATGAAAGATGGTGTTTATATCGTCAATACTGCAAGAGGCGGCGTAATCAATGAAGTTACTTTGCTTGATTTTATAGAATCTGGTAAAGTTGCAGGAGCAGCGCTTGATGTTTTTGAAAACGAACCGTCACCTGAACTGATTTTATTGATGAATTCTAACCTGTCTCTTACACCACATTTAGGAGGTAATACGGTAGATGCGCAAGAAAAAATAGGTATTGAACTTGCCAATCAGATTATTGAAATTAAAAAGAAACTATAAATTATATATGCCAGTTTTTAAACCTTTCCGTGGAATACGCCCTCACAAAGACCATGAGGCAACGTTTCCTACTCATCCTTTAGATAATTTCACTCAGGCTGAAATTGCTGAAAAAGCACAAAAAGAAAAAACTTACATCAATATGATTAAACCCTATGTTGTAAGTAAATCTAAAGATGTCGACCGGAATTTAAGGAAAATACGTACTACTTTTGAAGAACTTCTGGAAGATAAAACCTTAGTTCAGGACAGCTCTGCCTATTATCTTTATGAGCAGATTTATCCGAATAAGCAGATATTCAGAGGGCTTCTTGGCTTGTCGAGTATTGAAGATTTCTGGAATGGAAAAATCAAAAGACACGAAAGTACCATTCCTCAGAGAAAAGAAAAGCTGGCGCATTATCTTGATAAAGTGAATCTTCAGGCAGAACCTGTTTTGCTGACTTATCAGTCAAATTCAAAAATTGAATTGCTGATGAATCATGAAGAAAAAAATGTTCCGATTTTCAATCATGTTGATACGATAGGGATCAGACATAAAATCTGGAGAATAGATAACCGTCTGAAACTGCAGCAGTTTAAAGAAGTAATCGATCAGATCGAGTCTTTTTATATTGCAGACGGTCACCACAGAATTGGTTCTACAGCACTTCACGCAAAGCGTCTTAAAGAAAAAAACAAGCGCCATAACGGAACTGAAGCCTATAATTTTGTGTATAGTTTTATCGTTTCCAATCAATCTATAAAAATTCACGATTACAACAGAATTCTGAGCAGTATCGGAGATTTATCTACTGAAGATTTCTTGAAGAAACTGGAAAAATATTTCCTTATTCACGAAAAAGACCAGACTCCGTACTACCCTTCTCAGAAATTCCATATTTCAATGTATTTGGATGGGAAATTTTATTCACTTCACGTAAAACACGATTTGCGTTCCCCGGAAATGTCACTTGATAATTTGGATCATCATATTTTAGATAAATATATCATTAAAGATATTCTGAATATTGAAGATTCTGACAGTTCAGATCAGATTACCTACGTGAAAGGAACATCAAATATTGAAGGAATTAAATTATTGAAAGAAAAAATCGACAATGGTGAAGGAAAAGTAGGTTTTGGAATCTATCCGGTAAGCTTTAATGACATGATTA
The DNA here is from genome assembly GCF_003815915.1 of Chryseobacterium indoltheticum. Classification (NCBI taxonomy): domain Bacteria; kingdom Pseudomonadati; phylum Bacteroidota; class Flavobacteriia; order Flavobacteriales; family Weeksellaceae; genus Chryseobacterium; species Chryseobacterium indoltheticum. The sequence continues at coordinate 2,459,837 of NZ_CP033929.1, read as the reverse complement.
AAATATCTGATTTAAAGTTGCGTATGCCTCCAAAATGTACATTTATTGAGCCTAAACTGGTTACTGCATTATTAATGTACGATATGAAGCCATAATTATCTATTTTTTATTTATTTTTATGCTCCGAAAAGAAAACGGTCAGTAAAAATGAAAAAAATCTTACTTATCATATTTCCACTCTTTTTGAGTGGATTTTTATTTTCTCAGAAAAAAACTCCTTCAAAAAAGGCAAAGCCAATCCCTAAATTCAATTACCACGAAGAATTTAAGAAAATCTCTGACGAAATTTTCGTTCACGGAACCGCTTACGACAATCTTGGTGAATTAACAAAAGGAATTGGATCAAGATTCAGTGCGACGCCGGGCTATACAAAAGCTACAGAATGGGCTGAAAAAAACTTAAAAGAAGCTGGTGCAGAAAATATCTGGAAACAGGAAGTAAGAGTTCCCATTTGGATCAGAGGAAAAGAATCTTTACAGATTAAAACTTCAAGCGGTGATTGGAAAAACATAAAAATGCTTTCTTTCGGAAATTCTGAAGGTACCAAAGGAAAAGATCTTACTGCTGATATTCTTTTGGTGAATAACGTTCAGGAATTGGTGAATCTGAGAATTGTAGATGCAAAAGATAAAATTATTTTTGTCAACTACCCTATCGACCCTACGATAATCAGCACAGTAGATTCTTACATGATTGCGGCAAAATCTAAACTTATTTCGGCATCCGTTATTGGTCAGAAAGGAGCAAAAGCTTTAATTATAAGATCATTAACAACAGCTTCTGATGATATTCCGCATGCGAAACAGGTTTATTACGAACCAGATGATAAGGCAAGAATACCTGCAATGACGATTGGCGCTCGTTCGGCAGATGAACTTGAAAGCCTTCTTAAAAAGACTTCTGTTAAAGCTAAAATTAATATGTCTGCCGAGTCAAAAGGTGAAACAATTAATCACAATATTATCGGTGAAATTCCCGGTAAAAAAGATTCTAAAGTAATTGTTCTCGGAGCACAGCTCGATTCTTGGGATTTTGCTGAAGGCGCTCATGATGACGGAACCGGAGTGGTACAGTGTATGGAAGTTTTGAGAACGTTTAAAGCTTTAGGTTACGACAACAATCATACGATAAGAGTTGTGCTTTACGCCAACAGTGAAAATGGCGGAATGGGTCGTGAAACCTATGCAATGAGTGTAAAAAAGAAAGAAGAAAAACATATTTTGGCTTTAGGAAGTGATTCCGGAGGATATTCTCCAAGAGGATTTTCTTTAGATATGTCGCCACAAAGAAGAAGGCTTATTTTCGAATGGAAAAACTACTTTCTACCTTACGGAATTTATGATTTTAACCAGACTTATGCAATTCAGGATATTGCACCATTAAAAAAACTGGATATTCCATTGGTTGAAATGGTGGTCGATACGCAACGCTATTTCGATTATCATCACTCTGAAAAAGATACTTTTGATAAAGTAAACAAAAGAGAATTATTGCTTGGAGCTGTTGCGATGACGCAGTTTGTTTTTATGATTGATAAGAATTGGTAGAAAATTATACTTTAAGTTATAAAAATCATTTCTAAAATAATATTAAAAGCCAAATCAAAAAAAAATATAATGGAAATCAATCAATTAGACTTAAAATTCGACTCTATAAATAACCCAAAACTTGGCGATCTTTATTCTCAGTTTCAGGAAATTTTAGAAAAACTTAACGATAAAAAATTACCTTCTGAATCGGTACATTATATTAATGATATTGTTGAACAAGCGAATTCAACAACATTACAGGATAAAGCATTGCTGAAGTTTTTAAAAGACAAGCAAAATCTCATCATAAAATATTTGGAAAAAGAACATAAAATCGTTCCTAAAGGTTACTATAAAAAACTTTGGTTAGCAGTAGGAATGACGGCTTTCGGCTTACCAATCGGAGTCGTTTTTGGTTTACTAATGAAAAATATGGGATTAATGGCAATAGGATTACCAATTGGTTTAGGTGTCGGAGCTGCAGTAGGTTCTTCAATGGATAAAAAAGCTTTGCAGGAAGGAAGACAGATTGATGTAGAGCTGAAATTTTAATTTTAAAATCTAAACAAAGTAGTAACTATGAAAAATATTCTATCAGCTGCGGTTGTCTTTTTAAGCTTAAACTTATTCGGGCAGACCAAAGAAGATTCTATACAATTCAGCAGAATTTCAACAGAAATTTTAAATAAAGGAAAATCTTACAATGAACTTAGAGATTTAACCAAAAATATAGGGCATCGATTGAGCGGTTCTGAAGCGTATGAAAAATCGGTAAAATGGACAGAACAAAAACTTAAAGAAGCCGGAGCCGACAAAGTCTGGCTGCAGGAAGTAATGATTCCCGTGTGGGAAAGAGGAAAAGAATCTTTAAAAATAAAAGCTCAAAACGGGAAATGGAAATCTCTAAAAATGCTTTCTCTTGGGAATTCTGAAGGAACAAAAGGAAAAGATGTTTCAGGAGAGATCATCATGGTGAAATCATTGGCGGAATATGACAAACTGAGTCCGGAACAGGTGAAAGACAAGATTGTTTTCTTTAATTATCCCTTCAGTCAGTCGTATGTTCAAACTTTCAAAGCCTACAGCGATGCGGCAATTTACCGTTCTACTGCGGCGGCTTTGACGGCAAAAAAAGGAGGGAAATTTGCCATTGTAAGATCGCTTTCTTCTGCTTTTGATGATGTTCCGCATACCGGAGCGATGAGATATGGTGATTCAGATAAAATTCCGGCTGTTGCCATTGGAAATACCACTGCAGATGAATTGGAAGCTCTTTTAAAATCCCAAAAAATCACCGCTAAACTCAATTCAAATTGCGGAATGAAAGCCGAAAAGCTCTCTCACTCGGTGATTGGTGAGATTACCGGAAATAAAGATAAAGCGTCATTGTTGTGGGCGGACATTTAGATTCGTGGGATGTTGGTGAAGGTGCTCATGACGACGGAGCCGGCATTGTACAGAGCATTGAAGTTTTGAGAACATTTAAAAATTTAGGCCTAAAAAATAATCATACGATACGAGTGGTTTGTTTTGCAAATGAAGAAAACGGTGTGAAAGGCGGTCAACAATACGGGAAAACAGTAAAAGAGAATAACGAAAAACATCTTTTTGCCTTAGAATCTGATGCGGGAGGTTTCTCTCCGAGGGGAATTGCTTTGGAAATGGACGCTGATAAAATCAATCAGATTACAAGCTGGTCTCCCCTATTTCTTCCTTACGGAGCTTATGATTTTGAAGGAAGATATTCCGGAACAGATATTTATCCTTTAAAAGATATGGGAATTCCTACTGCAGAACTCGTTCCGGATTCTCAGCGATATTTTGATATTCATCATACCGAAGAAGATACTTTTGAAAAAGTAAATCGCCGCGAATTGCTTTTGGGAGCTACAATTATGACGCAAATGATTTACATGATCGATAATAAGTGGTAAAATAGAAAGTCCTCAAATCGAGGACTTTTTTACTTAAATTGAGATAATATTTTTTTTACTGAATTTAAAACATTGTTATTTTGCCAATTAGCATCAAATTTTACCAATTGATTTTGGTGTGGAGGCATTATTATTTTTGCATGAAACATTGGCGAATTATCTTTAATTTTTTGATAATACTCAGGATCTAAATCTGACTTTTTTAAGTATTCAATTTCGATAATTGTTTTAGTATTTTTTGCTTTAAAAATATACAAGACTACATCGTAGAGATCGTCATTAAATTCAGCCAAAGTCTCAACAACTGAATTCAGGTTTTGAGGTGTTTTTTTTGAATTAATTTTTTGTTTTATTATTCTTAATTTATGTAAATTACTGTATTCTAAACTGTTTACATCAGTCAAAATATACTGGTAACGGTTTGTAATAATATTCCAACAATTTTTCTTAACTAATTCAAGCAGATGATCAGTAGTTATTTTAATGTTTTCTTCTAGAATTTCATTATCCATTTAGTCATCAAATAATTAAGAGTGAATAAAGGATGATATCACAAATATTCTTTTTTAGTAATTGTAAAATCTAAAACTTTTCCGTCTCTTTTCACCTTTACATCAATAGAATTCTGATCTCTTTCTATGCGATTTTGCAGATATTTACAAACAGAATCTTTATCCAGATTTTCTAAACTTACGTTGTTAATGCTCAGAATTTCATCGTCAATTTTCAAAGGAACATCATTTCCGCTAAATAGCAATACAACTTTTGCTTTTTGATCGATAAAACGGTATCCAAAACCGAAAGATTCCAATTTTGCAGGATAATTTTTAATTCTATTTAAATATATTTTATTGTTTTTCCAATCCATTATAAATCTGAATTTTTTCAGAAATTCGTTTCCCAGCAGACTTGAAGAGCCGGTAGAGACAATTTCATCTTCAAATTTTTGTTCATCCAAAAGAACATTTTCTGGTTTAAAATAATAGGAACTTTCGTGTTTTCCTGCTCCAAAAGCTCCTACAGAAGCAGTTCCGTACGTTTCAACAGATTTTACTTTAGCATTTGTGGGATCATATTCTGTGTTAGAAATTCTAAAGGTCCCTGTAAAACCGGTATCAAAAGTAAGATTTATCTTTTCATCTAATATCTGAGCTTTTATAACAGGCGTTTTTTGGGGTTTAGGATCGAAAGAAAATACCGTTTCATAGCCTTCTTTGGAAAAGTTTGTCAGATCTTTAGTCGCTTCTAATAAGTTTTCAGAATAATTGATTCTCCAGAAAAGTTTTGCCATTTGATTGGCTCCAATAATGCCGTCAATCTTAAAGCATTCAAATTCAACTCCCTTTAAATCCATCACAATGGCACCAATATTTTTGAAAGTAATTTGATCAATTTTCATTTCGGGTATTACCGTAAAAATCTGTTCCTGTTTATTTTTTTTGGAATCTGTGACTTTACTGCGATGTTTTTTCTTAAGATTTAGCTCGCTGTAAATTGAGGTAGAAATCACAGTCGGAGCGCCACTATCGAAAAGAAACTGATATATTTTTCCGTTGATATTTACTTTTACAAAAGGTAATTCGTTGGTATACGTCAGATTAATTTTTTCAACAGAATTCTGCAGTTCGGCTTCACCATTTTCGAAAAATCTTTTCCCTTGTGCTGAAACTGTAATTGTGAATAGTATTAAAATAGCGAGTATATATTTTTTCATATTTATTTTCTATAAAAATAGTATTTTATCGCCGATACAGCCAAATGATTGCATTAAATAGATTACAAGCTTTTGTCTTCAAACATTTTAATCATTTTCTTTTCGCCTTACTTTTAATTTAAATCAAATACGGTTTCCCGTAAAAAAAGTGTGTATGGTTTGCCTATTATTGCAACATAAAACGAATAACCATGGAAATTTTTCTCATTTTATTTTTGGTTGGATTGGCTGTGTATTTCTACACAAGATCTAATAAACTAAAGACCGAAATTAAAAACAAAGACCTTAAAATTAATGATTTAACAAAAATTATTAATCAGTTTCAATCTGAAATATTAAAATACCAGAATGAAAATAATTCTTTAAAAACAAACCTTCAGTCTGCAAAAAAAGACTTGTCTTATATTCAGATTACCAATCGGGAATTAAAAGATAAAATTGCTGAGCTAAGCAAATATCAAAACATTATCGATGTGAAAATTGAATGTGAATATCTGCTTAAAAAAGCTCAGAAAGATTATGAAAAACTGAGAGAAAGAGGTAATCTGGAATTATCTGAAGCTCAGGAAAGCGCAAAAGAATCACGAAGAAACATTAAAGAGCTGAGCGAAAAGAAGCAAAGAGAAATTGAACTTTTGTATGAAAATGCAGTACGAGAATCTACAAGAATCATCAATCAAGCTGAAAACAAAGCAGAAACTATCGGCGGCGATGCATACAGAAGCCTTAGAGAAGCTGATGAAATTGCAAGCAGAATCCAGGCAATGAAAAACGTTATTAAAGGTTACGGAAACGAATATCTTGTACCGAGCTACACTCTTCTTGATCAGCTAGCTGAAGATTTCAGCCATAAAGACGCAGGTGAAAATCTCAAAAAGCTTCGTCAGAATAATAAAATGATGATCGTCAACCGACAAGCCGGAATCTGTGAATATATGGACAATGAAAGAAAAAAAACGGCTGTAGATTTTGTGATTGATGCTTACAACGGAAAGGTAGACTCTATTTTGTCAACCGTGAGAAAAGATAATTATGGAATTTTGAAACAGAAAATCGAAGATGCTTTTCAGTTGGTTAATTTTAACGGAAAAGCTTTCAGGAATGCAAGAATTTCAGATGTTTATCACCAGGCGAGGCTTGAAGAACTTAAATGGGCAGTTGTAGCACAGGAATTACGGGCCACGGAACTCGAAGAGCAAAGGCAAATTCGTGAACAGATCCGTGAAGAAGAGAAAGCCCGAAAGGAGTTTGAAAAAGCAATAAAAGATGCCGAAAAAGAGGAACAAACTTTAAAACGTTTAATTGAAAAAGCCGAAGCACAAGTTTCCATAGCCAATGAAGCACAAAAAGCTGTGTTTCAGCAAAAACTTGAGGAGCTACAAGGAAAACTAGAGCAGGCAGAAGAAAAAAATCAAAGAGCTATCTCAATGGCTCAACAGACAAAAACCGGAAATGTATATGTCATTTCAAACATCGGTTCTTTTGGAGAGCATGTTTATAAAATTGGGATGACGAGACGTTTAGAGCCTTTAGACCGCGTTCGTGAATTGGGAGATGCAAGTGTTCCTTTTGAATTTGATGTACATGCAATGATTTATTCAGAGGATGCTCCCGCTTTAGAAAGGCAGTTACATAAGCAGTTTCTTAAAAATCAACTTAATAAAATAAATCCTAGAAAAGAATTTTTCAGACTTAATTTAAGTGATCTGAAAAATCATCTTGAAATTATCGGAATCAATTGTAAATGGACACTTTTGGCAGAAGCAAAGCAATATAGAGAAACGCTGAAGCTTGAGGAAGAAATGAAAACCGATAAAAACCTCGAAGCTGAATGGGAACGTTATCAGAAAACAGCAGATCCCGTAAGCTATGAAGAAATCATTGAAGAAGTTTCTGTTTGATAACCAATTCATTGTTTGAGCATTAGCGAAAAATTGCGATAATTTTCAATTTTTTCTTTGTCGGAATAAAAAAACGTTTTATATTTGCACCACTGAAAACAACGATACAATCGGAGTTTTTGGAGAGATGGCAGAGTGGTCGATTGCGATAGTCTTGAAAACTATTGACTGTAACAGGTCCGGGGGTTCGAATCCCTCTCTCTCCGCCAGTTGGGGAACCAAAATAAGCTAAAACGCTATAAACATCAATGTTTACAGCGTTTTTTGTTTTTGCGCTAGTATTAAAAAAAATCAAAATAGGTCAAGATTTATATGACCTATTCCGTGACCCATTCTGAAAATTTGAAAATAGGTCACGAAAAACTCAGGGAAGCCTGACCAATAGCAGTTTAACGCTTGTACAAAGCACCTATATTCGTTTGAGAATCTTTACATCCCTACTCTGTTGTATTTTTTGAACGCTCTGCCTCATCGGTGGTTATTATACCGCTATCGAAGTCTATCGAACAACCGTCAGTAAGAATATGTACCTGAAGATTTTCAGCATATACAGGCTCGCCCTTTTCTGCTGTAGAAACATTAGTCTGCTTAATGTTTTTAGCGGATATCACCAACACCATCCCTGAGCCTTTACATTTTGCACGATGTCCTTCTTCGATAATAAGTGCTGTATCTTCTCCCAAGCCAATTCCCCAATGATCAGGATGCAGAATTGAAGCATGAGCTAATCTGCTGAATCTGCCTCTGTGCACAAAGTGGGTATCTACGATACAATGATCAATGAGCCCCAGGCCTGGCAGTATTTTAATATCCTCATCGAGAATAGCTTCTCCATTTACAGCATCGCTGATTATGATGTCGGGCATGCACATAGCTCCGGCGCTAGTTCCTGCAACAAGAAAACCTTCTTCATTTCTATATTTATGAAGTATCAGTTCGTTAATTGATGAATTTTTTAGTTCTTCACAAATTTTGTTTTGGTCTCCTCCTGTAAAAAATATAGTTTTAGCCGCTTCTACACGTTTAAAATAATGATCGGAATGCAATTGCTGATCACACAAATGGAGGAAATCGTAATTGGTAAAACCAAGCTCATCGAAAGTCTCGGTGTATGTCTTTCGCATGCTTTCCGGCTCTGAGCTTGCCGTTGTTACGACTTCAATGCGATCATTTTTGTCTTGTATCAGTAATTTTAAAATTTCATGAGGTATAAAATCACGATTTTTCTTTTCCATCTCATTATTTGTATCACTTCTGTCTTCACTGCCACCGATTAGTAATAATTTTCCTTTTGAAATCATAATTATATTTGCTTTATAGGTTAGTATCTTTTTTTTAAATTAAATAGAGTAAAAGTGCATTTAACAGTTTTGTTTCAGACTCCAGGTGAAGCTGAATTATTAACCAATTAAAAAAGACCTTAATTTTCCGTGGATTTCTTACAAGGATCATCAGCAAAATAACAGTTGCAGCTCCAACATTAAATACGAGTCTGGAAATTTCGGTAAAGTCGATTTTTGGCATTGAAATAATGCTATTAGTAAGAATTATAATAAGAGAAGCAAAAACAGAATGTTTGCCGTTTCCACACAAGGCAGAGCCCGAAAACCTTTCAAAAAAGCTTTTTTTCATATAAATTGTAATTTGTTGGTGATCATAAATAGCTATCAGCTAATGCTGAACTAAATATTAATATGAAATAACAAATTTTTGATATAAACTTTTTATGATTTAAATCAATCAAGAGCGTCGCCTACAGCTTTCTATTCCTCATGCAGGTCTATTAGAGAGTTGGTAAAGCTTTTCCGTTGTATTTTTACTTCCCTGCAATTGCTAGTAAAGCAGTAACAATATTCTTGATTTTTAAAAAAAATCCGTCCGAAGATTTGGCGTTTCGTTTCTTCTGTACACAGCAACTTTTATTTTTCTGTCTTGTCTGCAGACTATAAATATTCATGTAGAATGTCTGTAAAATGCTAGGTGCGATTTTTATTCCCGCCAGGCAAAGATGAACGTGCAAAACAATACTCCGAAGAGCTGTATAAAATAGTAAAATAAAAAAAATACATCTATGATTTGAGCCATATCCCTTTATTATTGTTATATCTATTTTTGTAAATATTGAGACGTAGAAATACGCAACAATTTTTTTCATCATTTGTGTTTTTTACCCTTCTCTTCGGAGAAGGGTTTCTTTTTGATACGTTGAGAACAGAATCAGAACAGAAGAATTAGGTGCTTTATCATATAAAATTAAATTTTATCATTTCTGTGACTAACATCATAAAATTTTTAATAATTTCCTGCTTATGTTTGATTTACCAAATCAAAATTTATGAAAAACATAGCGCTGTTATTTACGGCACTGTCTACTGCAGTTGCCTGTACCAAATCTGAAACGCAATATTACAATCAGGAAAATAAACGACAGACTGTAAACAACAGACAGTCTGATACCATTAAAACCTTAACGGAAACCTCAGATACTATACAAATGGGAGCAGAAAAGGTTGATCTTAAAACAGATAACGAGTAACCTAATTTCAGAAACTATGTATCCAAAAGGTAAACTTATATTATTAGGTCAACTTATTGACACTCAATATAACGACAACGGTGAATTGGTTGTAAAACAAAATCATGGGCGGAGCTTATTTTCATGCATTTCCCTTAAAAAAGAAGCGCATATCGAAATCATTACCTCTTTACCATCATCTGATGAATCTCTTAAAGTGTGTTGTGATGCAATTAGCGAAAAAGGGCATACAAATTATGGCATCATCAGTATTCATAAAGAATGCAACGATAACAACGGCTATTACTCACGCATAGCTGAAGCAGATATCATTATTCTTCTGGGGAATCAATCTGAAATACACACCTTTTTAAGTAAAAACTCAATTGGTGAGCTTTTACATAATAAATACATGACAGACGAAAAATTTACACTGGTCGGAATTCATACCGCAGCTATGGCATTATCTGATGAGATGATCAGTAAAAAATGCACAGAAAAAGGATTAGGTTTCGTTAAAAAATGTGTTATTTATACTCCAACAGAAGAGCAAACCGATTATAAGAAACTGATAAAATCTATACTCACTCAAAGGAACTATTTGGGGCTGTCAATTCGTGGGGGAATGTCGGTGATTATTGAAAAAGGTTATCAAGCTGTGTGCAAAGGCAAAGGATCTGCAATGATTATTAATGCAAGAGCAGTGACGGCAAAAAGCATGAAGCCTTTCATCCGTGGGGCATCAATCTATGTTAAAAACCTTAAAGGCCAGATCCTTGTCGACGGATCAGCAGTAGATCTTCGTACAGGTACGCTGATAAAGCCCCGTGCTTTTAGCTACGATTTAAATTTTACAAAAAGAAATAATCCCGTTTGAAAAAATGTTTCTTAGTTTACAATTTTGACAATAATTAAAATACATAAACGTACCATTCTTTACTCACTGAGCATATTTTAAATTTGGCTGTAATAATGATCAACGTTTGCGATTGTTTGATCTAATTTAATATTTTATTAAAAATTTAATATTTAATTAGAATAATTTTTCTTTTTCCACGTTATAATTGTTATTCAATTGTAGTCAATCAACAAATCTTATCATTCTTAGCTCCGTTCGTCGTACTTTTGCACAAGCGCCCAACTGAGGAACGTATCCAAAAAATCCTTTATGAAATTATATTCAGTAGTAGAAATTAATGCCTTGTTACAGGGATGTATCATAGGCGATACTTCATATTCTGTATCCTCTCCTGAGCAAATAGAACATGCCGATCATAGCCAGATTACCTTTATAGGAAGCAAAAAATACGAGAAACTATGGGCCGGCAGTAAGGCATCAATAGCTATTGTGAACAATGATATTTCTATTAGTCCCGGTGAGAATAGGGCATTTATAAAAGTTGCTAATGCAGATCTTGCGATGTGTCAGATTCTGGAATTATTTGCGCCTGTTTATGAACAAAGTGATATTGATATCCACCCTTCTGCATCGGTTCATCCTACTGCTATCATTGGTCATGGTACACGAATTGGCGCCGGAGCATACATTGGGCCTAAAGTAAAATTAGGCGATCATGTGATTATTTATCCTAATGCTACCATTTTAGATCATAGCACTGTCGGTACAAACAGTACGGTATGGAGTGGTGTCGTGATCAGAGAAAATTGTCATATAGGTGCAAACACTATACTACATCCCAATGCTACGATCGGCGCCGATGGATTTGGTTTTAGGCCGTGCCCGGAAAGAGGACTTGCAAAAATTCCGCAAATTGGTAATGTTATCATTGGCGACTGGGTAGAAATTGGTGCTGGTGCATGTGTTGACCGGGGTAAATTCAGTTCGACCATTGTTGGTGATGGCTGTAAGATTGATAATCTTGTTCAGATTGGTCACAACAGTATTCTGGGTAAGTTTTGTATAATTGCAGGTAACAGTGGCCTTGCGGGCAGCGTTACGTTAGGTAATGGTGTTGTTATTGGCGGCGGTGCTTCTATTAAAGATCATACCACAATTGGGGATGGTGCAACTATAGGCGCAGGATCTGGTGTTGCGGGTGATGTACCTGCCGGTAAAACCTATCTTGGTTATCCTGCTGCTGAAGCAAGGACTACTCTAAAGCAATGGGCTTCTCTTAAAAAACTCGCTGTAAACAGTTAACATAAAACATTACAATTGAAATCCTTATATTTTTAAGTATTGATTTTTATAAGACTTTACAATGTATTAGATAGACATATAGGATTTCATTATACAATGATTTAATATTAATGATTTACATTTATATCATTATATTCAATATTTAAGATAGCATAAATCTCAATCTTCTATCATGTGGTATTTGTTTAAATGCTACAATTTTTGAAATATAAAAGATTACCCTACCTTCGCATATAGAAGGATTCCGATGAAATTTACAGATACACCGCTACTTAAGAATATAATAAATCATACTCCTCTGCCAGTCTGCATTATAAATGCCGATCTGTGTAAAATTGAGCTTTATAACGATAAGTTTCTTCAGCTTTATAGCCAAGAATCTAAAAACTATTCAGAAAAACAACTTCTAGATTTTCTGAATAGTAAATTTATTGCAGATACTGCTCTTGTTTCGAAAGTGATAGCAGCAAATAATTCTTTTTATGGAGATAAATTTTCCTTAGATGTTAATCATGATAATAAGCCTGCTACAGTAATAACCCCACTCTATGCGCCTATAGCAGATGATCAGAATAAAGTGGTAAAACTTGCGATCTGGATGACTCAGAATTCTACAAAAAAAAGAGAAACAGATAATAAAAAACATATTATATCTGAGCGAAATCATCTCAGCAAACTTTTAGAAGAAATCCCTGCCAGCATCGCTTTATTATCAGGAAAAGATTTTGTCTTTGAATTAGTCAATACAGCGTATCAAAATTTAGTACCTGGTAGAACGCTTATCGGTAAGCCATTTTTAGAAGCATTACCCGAATTAATGGGTTCGGAATTAGAAAAATCATTGAAAAAAGTATATTCTGAAGGAGTATCATTAAGTTTTAGTGATGATCTTGTTCCGCTTTCAAACACTAATATTAATCAGCAGAAGCAACGGTACTTCACTTACAGGCTGATTCCCAGAATAAATGATGATGGATTAACTGATGGAATTTTTATTTTCACCTCCGAAGTTACACATGCAGTAGACAACAAGGTTAATCTGGAAAGAACAAGCAATAATCTGAATCAGATTATCAATATGCTCCCCGCTTCTGTTGTCATTATAAGATATGACAATCTTATCGTAGAAATGATCAATGATGCCAATCTCAGCTACTGGAAAAAAATGAGAGATGAAGTTGTTGGCAAACCATTTTTAGAAATATTACCTGATCTTGCTGATCAGCCATTTGCCGGACAGCTTAGAAGAGTGATGGAAACAGGAGAAATCATCGATGTTAAAGAGAGTCCCGTTCTTTTTACAGAGCCCGACGGAACCATCCGGGAGACTTTTGTAGATTATACGTATCAGCCCTTAACCGGATTGGATGGGAAACGAGATGGTGTCTTGGTGATGTCTTTCGAAATTACCGACAGAGTGCTTGCGCAGAGGCAGTTGAAGGAATATGCAGATCAGCTCTCAAAGGCTAATGACCAACTTTCAATTTTAATTAATCAACTCTCAAAAAGTGAATCAAGGTTCAAATATGTTTTTCAAAAAGCTCCCGTTGCGATTGGTTTGCTTCGAGGAAAAGATCTTATTATTGAATCTGCCAACAGCAAAATATTAGAGGTTTGGGGAAAAACAGATCAGGTAATTGGGCTTACGCTGGCAGAAGCACTTCCTGAGATCAAAGATCAACCTTTTTTGGGCTTTTTAGATAATGTATATAAGACGGGCACTCCATTTTATGCAAACGAAATTAAAGCTGAACTTCTGCATGATGGTGAGCTTAGAGAAATTTTCTTTAATGTAGTTTATCAACCAATTGCAGATGCCGATGGAAATATTGCAGACATATTGGTTGTTGCTGCAGATATTACAGAACAGGTAAATGCCCGCAAACTGATAGAAAAAAGTGAAGCGTACTTTAAAATGCTTGCCGATCTTGTACCTTCAAAAATATCTAATGCACTACCAACCGGTGAAGTTACCTTTTTTAATAAGCGTTGGCTTGAATTTGCGGGAATGAATTTTGAAGATTTAAGAGATTTTGGTTACCACGAAATGATGCATCCCGACGAAATTGAAAAGTTTCAAACTGGCCTGGCAGAGGCCGCTGCTAACCGTAAACCACATATTTCTGAGATGCGTTTTAAAAATACCGAAGGAAAATACATCTGGCATCTCAATATTGCATCACCCATTCTGGACGAAGATGGTAATATAACCATGTGGGTGGGTTCTACTACAGATATACAAGGGCTAAAAGAGGAAGAGCAGCGAAAAAACGACTTTATAAGCATGGTCTCGCATGAGCTTAAAACACCACTTACCTCGATCAACGCATACTTACAGCTTCTTTTACGAAAAGCAGAAAAGACCGATGATCAATTTCTGAAGCAAGCCTATGCACAAAGTCTGAAACAGGTAAGAAATATGACCGAAATGATTAACGGCTTTCTTAATGTCTCAAGGCTCGAATCGGGAAAATTACATATAGATAAAACTGAATTTAATATCTGTGATCTGTTGGAAGAAATTAAGGCAGATTATAAAATTCAGTACTCATCTCACGAACTTATTTTTACATCACCACAATCTGTTATCGTGTGTGCAGATCGATTAAAGCTGGCGCAGGTTCTCAACAATCTAGTCGGTAATGCTGTAAAATATTCCGGAAATGGAACAAAGATTTATGTCTCGCTCAAAAAATCAGAAAACAGGATCAGAGTAACAGTTAAAGATGAAGGAATGGGAATTAAATCTGAAAACCTTACTAAGCTGTTTGACAAATATTACAGAGTGCAACAAGAAAGTACGATTGGCGGATTTGGAATCGGACTTTATCTAAGTGCAGAAATTATACAAGCACACGGCGGTAAAATATGGGCAGAAAGCGAATTCGGAAAGGGCTCAACTTTCTCTTTCGAATTACCTCTAAAATAAGTTAAGCAATTATTGACGTAAAATTATATTGACTGTATCGACAAATTGATAACAAATTTTTATGTTTATATTTCTGAATTAATTTAAGATCAAACGAATAATTTGTAGAATGCAGACAAAAGAAATGCTTCAAACAGGCTGTCAAAAAATTGCTGAACAATTACAGCATTTTGGTTTTAAATCGACTCAAAAAGGACAATTGTTAAAAAAAATATCACGTAACAAGAAATTAAAATTTGAAATATACTTTCAGTCGAGTACAAAAAACTGGAGCGGTAGTGTTTCTATTTTACCACAAATTCTAGTCAGTTCAGACTCATTAAAAAAATGGCAAAAAGAAAAATATAATTCCGACAACGAAAACGGAGTCATATTTTCCGCAAAACTAGAAAACCTCACACCATTAAAAAACAAAAATCACGACTGGAATATTACCTTAACCAATCAGGAAAACGTTATCCCAAAGTTAATTGAGCTGATTAAGACTTACGTTCTTCCTGTTTTTGAGAAGTTCGAAGATATAGAAAAAGTAATCACTGAAATTTCTGAGGACGGATTAAAACTAAATGAGCATTTTGACACAAAACATCAAAATCTTCCAATAGATTTCTTATGTTTCTTCGGAACTCAGGATCTTGCGCAGCATGCTTTCGACAATTATTTGAAGGAACAAAAATTATTCGGAAATGCAAAGCGTGTTTTTGACGAATTAAAAAAATCAGAACATTATTCAAATAAATTCGTAACAGATATTACGATGAAAAGCGCTTATTTTAACGGATTGAAAATAAACGAATAATACCTGAGCACTCATAATAAGCAAAATACATTAATAACCTAATCTTAAAAAAAACTAGCCATGAAAAAATCAATAAGTGCAACAATTCTTTTTATACTTTTATTTTATTCTTTAAAAATAAATGCACAAATTCCTTTTGAAACAACAAGCAGCGGGCATATCATTATCAAAGCAAAAATAAATAATGTCGAAGGAAAATTTATTCTTGATACCGGGGCGGGGCTTAATGCTATTTTTACTAAATTTTCTAAAAAGATCGAAAATGAAAAGACTCCTAATTTTTTTGTAGGACATAGAGCAACCGGCGAAGAATTGAATGTGGATCTTTACAATGCTAAAAGTCTCAAGATCAACAATAAACAATTTGGGGATCAACAATATACGATCATCGATCTGGAATTTGGTGATATTGATGGATTGATATCACTGCAACCATTCAGAAATACACCTATTACAATCGATTATATCAACAAAAAGATCTTTTTTGACAAGTCTACAAAAAATAAAAAGAGTATTGATATTCAGATTGCGGATTATGCAGGAAAAGCAATTGATATTTTTACGTACGTCGAACTTAATAATTCTCTTAAAATTCAAACGTTATTGGATAGCGGTGCCGGGAAAAACTCATTTTGGCTCAGCTCAAAATTTTTGACACCTCTCTCACTCGACAAAAAAGATTTTAAATCCGTTCCCATAAAAAGTGACTTTAATAAGGAAAACAACTACTATATCGGTAAACTATCAAAATTGAGTACAGTAAATAAATTATCTCAGCTGGAAGGCTTAGACATTGCATTTGTTGATGGTTTAGTATATGAAGGAAAAACCAGTATAGAGTGGCTGGGTAAGATTTTAACGATTGATATTGCTAAAAAGAAAATATTTATTGAAGAGTAAAATTGGTGTCAAATCATATAAATTATCCACTAAGACTTCTCATTCAAAAAGATTTTTTAATAATAATTTTGGCTAATAAGGATTAATTGGTGTGAACGTATTCATTAAATAATCCTTTATTTATTCTGGCTGAATAATAACAAACCGAACGAGCGGAAACTCTTTTTTAATACTTTCGCGGATACGATGTATGGCCACAGTGATCTCTTCTGTGTCGAGATGATCTTCAAAATCTAAGATCAGCATCAATATCACTTCTTCAGGTGATTGATAAGTAGACAAAATGTTTTTCGTTTTGAGTACAGCAACATCTTTCTCAGCGAGTTGCGCTATTTTCTCTCTCGTTTCCGGGGCTATGCCTTCTCCCATCAATAAGCTCCTGCTTTCTCTTGCCAAAATAAAAGAAACAAAAACCAATAATAATCCTACAATTACTGATGCCAATCCATCCAGCTCCGGAATTTGCAGCCAGTGACTCATCCCCATCAATATCATTACCACAATAAGCCCCGCTACTGCTGCCCCATCTTCAAATACCACCAGGAAACTAGAGGGATCTTTGCTTTTTATAATTGCGTCCCACCACCCCATTCCGTTTCGGGTTTTATTAAATTCTTTTACGGCAATAAATAAAGAAGTTCCCTCGAAAATAAGCGAAAGAAATAATACAATATAGTTCCAGAAAGGATCTTTCATTACTTCTGGTTCTTTAATGTGTGCAATGCCCTGGTAGATTGATAGAGCACCACCTAAGCCAAATATCAGAATAGAAACTACAAAAGACCAAAAATAAAGTTCTTTACCATATCCGAACGGATGAAATTGGTCTGCTGCTTTTTTACTTCTTTTCAGCCCATATAAAAGCAATAATTGATTTGTGGTATCAACTGTTGAATGAATTCCTTCAGAAATCATAGACGAACTATTGGTATATGCCCCTGCAATAAACTTGGTTAATGCGATTAAAAGATTAGCCGCAAGCGCACTATAAATCGATTTATTATTATTGGCCATTAGTTATAGATGTAAATATGATAAATTTATAATCAGATATAATTTAATATAATTCCTAATTAAAATTTTTACTAAAATATTGGTTTTAATCAACAAAAATATGTTCGAAAAGAACCTATTTAAATAACTACTAAAAAATATACCACAATATTTTTTTTCTGTGATATTGGTCTTATTCTTGGATGAGCCTGGCTGTACCAATAAAAAAACATCCTGATATGAAGCAATATCAATTTTTTGTAAAATTAGTCCTGGGTTCTATATTCATTCCTGCTTTTTGTGTTGCACAGCAAGAAAAACCACAGCAAAACTATTCACTTTTCAATCCTGTTCCGAGAGCTCAGATGAGAGAGATGGAAACCGACCGTCCTGATGTTACAGAATCTCCTTATACCGTTGATGCAGGTCATTTCCAATATGAAACAGACTTAGTAAGGCTGATAAAAGAAAAATCTGATCTCCATAATACGAGTACAGTTTTAATCAATCAGGCTAACATAAAATTAGGGATTACGGGCAGTACAGCAATACAAGTTGGTTTCCAGACTTATGGTTGGCAAAATGAAAAAGAAATTGCGACGGGATCTTCTTTAAAAAGTAATGGGATGGGTGATGTCACACTCAGAGTAAAACAGAATATTATAGGAAATAATAACGGTAATTTTGCTTTGGCTCTATTGCCTTATGTAAAACTGCCGACATCTAAATATGATGACGAAAGTCGTTTTGAAGGTGGTTTGATTGTACCAATGTCATATAAATTACCCGGTGAATGGAAACTTGGATGGCAGGTAGAAGTTGATCGCCTTAAAGATCTGGATCAGCAGGCAATGCATACCGAGCTTTTACAGACACTGACGATCAGCCATCCTTTATCTAAAGGAATAGACGGAATAGCAGAAACCTATTATACTTACGATTTTAAGGCACATCAATTATCTAATTATGTAAATGCAGCGATTCAGATAGAAGTCGCAAAAGATTTTAAATTGGACGCCGGAGTTAATTACGGAATACAAGACATCGCAGCAAAGCATTATTTTGTGGGTGCTTCTTATCGTCATTAATTAAACATATATAACCCATAACATAGGAGAAATTTATATCTTGCATTCCAATATCATTAAAATGGATATCGAACAAATACTTGATAAAATATATCCTTTGTCAGAATCTTCTAAACTGATACTCAAAAATCATATTGTTGAACTTAGCTTTCCTAAAAATAAGATTCTTATTTCAGCAGATAAAATAGAAAAAGACTTTTATTTTATCAAAAAAGGAATTGCACGCACATTTGTTTATACCGATGGCGACGAAACTACATTTTCTTTTGGAAAAGAAGGTGATACCATCATCTCTATGAAGAGTTATATTGCCAATCAGAAAGGCTATGAAAATGTTGAACTTCTGGAAGATTGTTTAGTGTATAAACTCAATACGCAAGACATAAGAAAACTGTATACTGAAAATATTGAGATTGCAAATTGGGGCATCAAGTTCGCAGAAAATGAACTCATGAAGGCAGAAGACCGATTGCTGACCAGACAATTCGGAACTGCTACCAACCGATATGAAATACTGTTGAAAAACTACCCCAATTTATTACAGAGAGTTCAGTTAGGCTATATTGCCTCTTATCTTGGCATCACACAAGTGAGTTTAAGCCGAATAAGAGCAAATATCAAATAGCGCTGTTTTTTTATCATTTGTAAAATTCTTTTTTATATGAAATGCAGAGCTTTGTAAAAAATTTGAACAAATGAATATTACTATCAGAAAAGCGCAGGATAAAGATGTGATTGACTTACAAAACATCGGAAAAATCACCTTTTCAGAAACATTTTCCAAAGACAACAGCGTACAGAATCTAAACGAATATCTGGAAACCGCTTTTTCAACCGAAAAAATTACATCCGAATTAGCAGATAAAAATGCAGAATTTTATTTTGCTGAATTTGAGAATGAAATTATTGGATACTTAAAAGTAAATTACGGAGAATCACAAACGGAAATAAAAAATGAAAATGCATTAGAAATTGAACGAATTTATGTTTTGAAAGACTTTCATGGAAAAAAAGTAGGACAGTTACTGTACGAAAAAGCAATCGAACTGGCTAATGAAAGAAACGTAGATTTCGTCTGGCTGGGCGTTTGGGAACAAAATTTAAGAGCAATACGCTTTTACGAGAAAAACGGATTCACAGCGTTTGATAAACATCTTTTTAAATTAGGGGACGAAGAGCAAATTGACATTATGATGAAACTTTCATTGCATTGAAAATATCTGATTTTAGTTTTTTTTTAAGCCAAAACTACCTAAATATTTTCTGTGCAAATTCATAAAGACAACGTCTCCAGGTAAGCCATTCGTGATAGGTTCCTGCTGATTTATACTGAACGTATGGATATTTGTTTTGATCAAAATAACTGGTCAGAATATTGTTATAATCCAGGAACCGCTTATCCTCTTTTGTACCAATTCCTAGAAATAAAAATGGTTTTTTCTTTGATTTCAACAAATTACCAATCGGAAGATGCTTGAAAGGCTGAAGCTCTGTTCCTTCATAGATTACAGGACTGAAAGATCCAATCGCTGAAAATAAATCCGGATGATTCGCACCGATAAGCATTGCCTGGTAGCTTCCTCTCGATAGCCCTGCAATAGCTTTATCACCATTGGTTTTATATTTTTTTTGAATGTAAGGAATCAGTTCGTTAACGATTATTTTGTCTATATTTTGTGAAGAAAGGACCGTTCTTGGGTAATCGTCAGGCATTTTTTCTTCTTCAGGATTCAGGGCTACACCATAATCCATCACCACAACCATTTCTTTGGCTTTTTTCTCTGCAAAAAGATTGTCGAGAATATTAGCTAAATATCCTTGCTTTTCCCAGCCTGTAATATCTTCGCCAGTGCCGTGATAGAGATATAAAACAGGGAATCTTTTGGTTCCATAGCTTGGCGGTAGATATACTTTGATGTTTCGTTTTCCCTCGGTAATTTCAGAATGTATACTGTCATTAATAATTTTCCCATGTTTTACATCCTTTTTAAAGAAGAAATCTTCTCCGGAATAGATCTCAATTCCGCTTGTGGGCTGGCCGTAGCCAAAGTAAAGTTCAGTATTCGGATCATTGGTGCGTTTACCATCCACATTCAACCAATAATAATGAAAACCAATCTCCAAAGGTGAAGTTGAAATATTCCAAAAGCCCTGCTGATCTTTCGTTGCCGTAGATTTTACATTTTGCATTCCATCTCCGCCTTCCAGAACTACAGACTTGGCCTCGGGAAAATAAACTTTAAACTCTGCTTTTCCTTTAGCATCTATTTTGGGAAATTCTCTCCCATTTTTTGCTGTCATAGATGTTTTAAAGTTTTGTGAAAATACCAAAGAAGAGCATAGAACAAAAACGGTTGATATTATTTTAAAGTTTTGCATTAATTTTAATTTAAAAAGCTGAGATCATTGTACAATTTAGGAGTTTGTTCATCATTATTTAAATAAAAAACATCTGTTTAAATTAGAGTTTAAAAATTATTTAAAATAAAGTTTTCAAGGTTTTTTTTCCCAAACCCTAAAGTGCGGAAAAAACAGCTTGAAAATTACAAAAAATACTACTCCCTTTAGGTTCGGGGAAATAATTTGATGAAATTTAAACAGACTCTTAATATATCTTAAATATTAGTTTTTCTACTCTATTAAACAATTACCTTTTAAGAATATAAAAAGACGATAAGAACTTTTACCATCAATCTTTCCAGCAAATATATCAAATTTGTATAAATAGGATGAATAACAGAATTATGATAATCGGTTTTATATGCGTTATTTTAAGCTAAAAATTCAAGAGTAAGCAGCTGTTTCTACCATAATTTTTTTTGCATTCAATGTTTAACAAAAGAAAATTTCTTTTTAGACATTTGTCCTGTGAGCCGAAAGTGCGTTCCTGTAATTTTGCGAAAAATAAAACATAATGCGTACAAATATCTTAATTGTCGGCGGAAAAGGAATGGTTGGAAAAACTATTCATCGTATTCTTCAAACCAGAAATCCGGATTTTAAAATTTTTATAGGAAGCCGAAAAAAAGAAATATCAGAATATGACTTAATGATTGATGTCGATAAGCCTGAAACTTTTAAGCCTGTTTTGAACAGAAATATCAATCTTATAATCCTTGCCGTTAACGATAAACAAGATCACATTCTAAAATTTGCCATTGATAACGGTATCGATTATATTGACATTACAAAACCCACTCCTGATCTTGTAAAAGCACTAGCCAAAGCAGAAAACAATAAAATAACCAGCAGGATTGTCTTCGGTTCCGGATGGATGGGCGGTCTTGTGGGCGGTCTTCTTAAAGTTCTTTATCCTGACATAAAAAATATTCTGGAGGTAAAAGTGTACGTTTACTATTCTACAAAAGATCTGGCTGGTGAAAGTTCAGCATATTTTATGGCTGAAAATGTTGCTAAACCATTTATTAATTATCAAAATAATCGACAGATTTCTGTAAGGCATTTTTTGAATTCCGAAGATTTCAGATATTCCTTTGGTATTGGAAAAAGACAGGCTTATAATTTTGACGTTCCCGATCTTTATATTTTAAATAAGGTTGAAAAAATACCGACAGTTAATGTAAAAATGACCTACGATTCAAAATCAATAACATGGCTTCTGGGCGCATTTCAAAAAATGAGAATTTTCGATATTTTATCGCTGAAGCAGCGTCGATCTATTTTCGGGTCTAGTGGAAATGGTGATCAGTCTGTGTTTGAAATTGTAATTAAGAATCATCTTGGAGAGAAAAAACTGAGCCTTCAAAGTGAAAAAGGACAGGCTGAACTTACTGCGCTCGCTGCCAGTCTGCATGCTGAAATATTGGTGAAAAATGAGCTGGAAAACAAAATTTATTTTGCCCATCAAATCCACAATCCCGAAAATCTTTTCCAATCATTATCAGAATATGAAGGCATAACTATAGAAACAACAAATATTTAAAAATAACTATTAATTCATTTTCTTTTGACAATAAGTGAAACGGCTTTATTTAGCTTGATTTGAGTTTTTTTACTTAAAATTCTTTGTCTTTCCCGCCAGGAAAGACAAAGTTTTGAATAGTTAGATTCAGTAAAATTGTTATCATGTGATGCCTCGTCGTCATCTTCTGAATTAGGATTGCCGTAATTTTATTTATTGTATTAAATCCTTAATTAATTTTAATCCTATTGCTATTTCAGGAATAATTTCATCTTCCATAGACATGTAATCCATGCTGATATCAATACGTTTTTCCCAGTTCGAAGTTTGTTCTGCAAGTTGTACTAAACCGGCAGTTCCGGCAGTTCCTCTGAGCTTATGAAGAACCTGTTTCAGATAGTCTAAGTTTCTTTCTTTTACTCCTGACTTTATATTCTCTTCTGCTTCAGAAAGTTGCTGTATCACTAATTCCAAAAATATTTTTCTGAAATCTTCATCATCACCCATCTGCTCATTGAGAAGATTCATATCTAAATATTTTTCAGGCTGTAAATGATCTTCATACAGTTGCTGGGTACCAATCCCTACATGCTTCTTCAGCATTTCTAAAAGATCGGCTTGTCTTAGAGGCTTAGGAAGGAAGTCATTCATCCCCGAATCCAGACATTTTTCTTTTTCGCCCACTACGTTTCCTGCTGTTACTCCAATAATTGGCACATTGGAGTATTCTGGTAACAGTCGGATCTGTTTTGTAGCCTCTATACCATCCATTATTGGCATCTGAACATCCATTAAAACAAGGTCAAAATGCTGCTCTCCACATTTTTCGACGGCTTGCAGACCGTCAGTTGCTTCTACTAAACGTGCATCGGGAATTAACGATTTCATCATTTTGTGATTAAGAACCATATTCACAGGATTATCATCAACAAGCAAAACGAGTGGCGAATTAATGAAATTATAAGATTCTTCCTTCTGCAGCGCAATCTGAGCAGTTGTTTCTTTTTCTGAACTTTTTATAGCTCGTCGTAATGTCTTGTACAATTCCTCAGACTTAATAGGTTTAAGCAGGAAATATGAATTCTCTTCTTTCTTTATTGTATTGATAACATTGTGCTCTTCAGAGGAAGTATGAAGTATGACAAGAGGTGATACTTTATTCTGCTCATTAAATAACTGCTTTATTTTTTCGATTGTTTCTAATCCCGAGATAATCGGCATATGATAATCTACCAGAATAACATCAAACTGCTCGCCTGCTAATAACAATTGCAGCGCTTCCATTCCGTTAGCGGCCAATACAGAATCTATGTTTTTGTATGCAAGCATGTGCTGAAGAATAATTCTGTTTGCTTCGTTATCGTCTACAATAAGAACTCTGCTGATATTAAATGTCTCATCTTCACTGTGATCAGAAAGATCATAAGGAATCTCAATATCAAAATAAAAAACAGACCCTTTATCAATCTCGCTCTTAAGGGTAAGTTGACTGCCCATATATCTCAAAATATTATTTGAAATGGTCAGCCCAAGACCTGTTCCTCCGTATTGTTTACTGATAGAACTGTTTTCCTGAGTGAAAGCATTAAAGATATGCTGCTGTTTTTCTACCGGAATACCAATTCCTGTATCTCTTACTGAGAATCTTAAGGTGATATTTTCATTGTCGCTACTCAGCTTTTCTACTTTTAATTCTATTTCGCCTTCTGCTGTGAACTTTACTGCATTCCCAAGCAGGTTGATGAGAATCTGTTTCAGGCGTGTTTCATCTAGCCATATTGTTTTGGGTAATCCCGGTTCAATATTTAAAAGAAGTTCGATATCTTTTTTCTGAGACTGATAAAGAATCACATTGATTACCTGACTCACCATATCATAAACATTGGCTTTTTCGATCAAAAGCTCCATTTTTCCTGATTCAATTTTAGAAAAATCAAGAATATCATTGATAATATTGAGCAAGTTTTCACCCGACTCGTTGATATAATTAAGGTATTGCGTCTGGATCTCGTTTAATGGCGTTTGAAGCAAAAGGTCAGAAAACCCGATTACTCCATTAAGCGGAGTTCTGATTTCGTGGCTCATATTAGCTAAAAATTCAGATTTGGTTTTATTGGCAATATCTGCCATCTCCTTTGCATTTTTAAGCTCTTCATTGATTGTTACAGATTCTGTAATATTTTGGGCAGAAACAATAACTCCACCCATCACGTCAGCTGATAAATACCATGGGTTTACGACAATGTTGTAATGCTGAATCTCTTCTTTATAAGGAACTTGTAAAGCCATATCTTTATTGATGTAGGTCTTACCGGCAAGCGCATCTCTATATATCTTTTTCCTGTCTTCCGGTACATCGGGCGAAATTGTAAACATATTTTGTCCGATAAGATCTATATCCTGCATCTGAAACTCATTTTTCCAGCTGCTGCTTACCGAGAGATAATTAAGGTCTTTATCAAACATCGCGACCGCAGTCGGAACATAGGTAACAAACGACTGCATCATTGCTTCTTTTGTAGCCAGCTCGATATATATTTTTTTGAAGACATCAACATCCTGAATAATTCCAAATACTTTTGTACAGACACCATCCTCAAATTCAGGTATACCTTTCACCCTTACCCAGATCATTATTCCATCATTACGGATAAGCTGCAATTCTTCATCATAAGGTAACCCTTCTTTTACAGCTCGCTCAAATAAGAACTGTACTTTTTCTCTGCTTTTTTCGCTATAAAAACCCAAAGCATTTTCAAAATTAGGCTCAAATGATTTGTCTATTTTATGTATATCTCTGGTGGACTGCGACCAAAAGACAGTATTGTTTTTAAGATTTACTTCCCAGCCTCCAACCTGAGCTACAGAACTTGTTTGTTCCAGCATTTTTTTGGTATACAGCAAATCTTTTTCAAGAGACATTCTTTCTGTAACATTCAAAGCTGTACTTACGACATACGGCATTCCTTCTGTATCTGTTTCTACGAGATTATGATACATCCAGACCATTTCCTCTCCTTCCTTCGATTTTAGGATCATGGTACCAAGATCTTCCTGATTGTTATTAATTCTTTCAAGATATTGGGCAAGTAAAGGCCAGTTTTTTTCAGGAACGAGATCTTTTAAATTCAATTTTTTAACCTCTTCTGGCGAATATTGAAGTATTTTTCTTCCTTTTTCATTAACAGAAAGTATATTTCCCTGCATGTCATGCATACTCATTAGTCCGATTGCGTTTTCAAAAAAACTTCTGAAACGACGCTCTGAACTTTCAAGTTTTTGCTTTTCTTCGATCTGTTGGGTAGTGTTTATTCCGAAGCAGAAAATTTCAGAGTTATTTTGGTTCTGTTTTAGAGACCATTCTACGATAACCACCGTATCATCGCTTATTTTTGTGGAAGTAGAAAATGTAACTTCTTCCTGAATATCCGTGAGTTTTTTGATGAGGTGCTGCAATTCACTATTATCTTTGCCCAGGATCTCAAAAAAATTCTGACCAGTAGCATTTACTTTACTGAACTTAAAAATTTCCTCGAAAGCAGGATTAGCATCCTTCAGCATAAAATTACTATCCAAAACACAGATCAAGTTATTGGATATATTGAAAGTCTGATGAAAATATTCAGCCTGAATATTATTCCTTTTTCCTATTAACAGAGTGGTAACAGCACTTCCTATTTTTTTCAAAGCAGTGATCTGCTTTTCTGTAATTGTTTTCGGTTTATAATCAATTACGCATAAAGTTCCTAATGCAAATCCTTCATCATCTAAAAGTGGAATTCCCGCATAAAAACGAATTCCTCCTGCTAATATCAAAGGATTTTCTCGAGATCTTTCGTCTAGTAATGTATCATTGATTATTACAACATCGCCACTAGCAATAGTGTATTGGCATAAAGTACTTTTCCTGTCTACAGAATCAAGGTCGAGTCCTATACAACTTTGGATGACCTGCGCATCACTTTCCATCATTGCGATAAGGGCAGCCGGACAGTCTGTAATGAGAGATGCCGTTTCTGCAAAAATATCTAGCTTCGGATCCTTCTCTAGCTGCAAAAGATCAAAAAATTTGAGCTTATTAATTCTTTCGTATTCGTTATCAGGGACAGGGTATTTATCCATATGGTAGCGTCTTCTTTTAGAAATGATATTAGTTTTATTAAAGCTTAAAAATCAATTATTTTTACTAATAATTAATTATGTAAACAAAATTCCAAATTCCAATTTTTTTTACACTCAACCGTTATAATCAGTACTCACCAATAAATAGTCTTTAGATTGCGATTGTGATTCCACTCTCTGTTGGAAGCGATTGACACTCTTTATCTTTACTG
Source organism: Chryseobacterium indoltheticum (assembly GCF_003815915.1). Classification (NCBI taxonomy): domain Bacteria; kingdom Pseudomonadati; phylum Bacteroidota; class Flavobacteriia; order Flavobacteriales; family Weeksellaceae; genus Chryseobacterium; species Chryseobacterium indoltheticum. Next base: position 2,433,117 of record NZ_CP033929.1, on the reverse strand, counting down.
TTATTAGGGGAAAAAATATCATTTAGAGTTTAAAAAATTTGATCAATTGAAAGTTTTTTTTCTTGTTATTAATCTTTCAGTTGAATATTCTAACTGATTGATTTGCAAAAATAAATAAATTATGTTCGGTAAACAATAAAAGTAATTTAAAAGATAGTATTACTTTGGGAGTTAGCCATTCTGAATAGCTGTTTTGACCAATCATTTTTCTGAAAAAATTATCCACCAAATAATTAATATTTTGGATTGTCAATATTAATATGTTAAATTTACCAAAGTTACTTTATTGAATGAGCGCTATCAAAAGGAATAATGTCGTTATAAACGGAAACGGCGAAAATGTAATCATGTTTGCACACGGATTTGGATGCGATCAGAACATGTGGAGGTATGTTTATCCTGCTTTTCAGGATAATTATACAACTGTTCTTTTTGATCATGTAGGTGCAGGCAACTCTGATCTTTCTGCGTACTCATTCCAAAAGTATGATGAGCTAGAAGGATATGCTGAAGATATTGTAGAAATTGCTAAAGAGCTTAATATTAAAGATGCCGTATTTGTTGGGCATTCTGTAAGTGCCATTATGGGACTTATTGCAGCAAATAAGGCTCCTGATATTTTTAAAAGTCTTATTCTCATCGGCCCTTCTCCTTCTTACATCAATCAGGGAGATTACATTGGCGGGTTTAGCAGTTCAGAAATAGATGAATTGCTGGAGTCGATGAATAATAATCACCTCGGATGGTCAATGGCGATGGCACCTGTAATAATGGGAAACCCCGAAAGAGAAGAGCTTGGAAAAGAGCTCGCAAACAGTTTTTGTAAAACCGACCCGGAGATAGCCAAACATTTCGCAAAAACAACTTTTTTGACCGATAAACGTGATATACTGCAACATACAAAAGTTCCTGTATTAATCCTTCAATGCAGCAATGATATCATTGCTCCACTAGAAGTGGGACATTATATGCACAAGCAGATCAAGAACAGCAAACTTGTTGTGATGAAAGCCACCGGACATTGTCCCAACCTAAGCGCACCGGAAGAAACCATTGCAGCAATAAGAAGTTTTTTAAATGATTAAAAACTCACTTTCATCTTCTGAAGATTTTGACGATTTTTTTGAGTCATCATTATCTGGTTTCATCATTACCGATGGTGAAGGAAACATTATCAGGATTAATAAGCGCACAGCAGATTGGCTGAATACTACATGTGATCATTTCATAGGTAAACGATTTTCTGACATTCTTTCAATTGGTGGAAAGATTTATTTCGAAACCCATCTCTGGCCTCTGTTGAGAATGCAGGGTCACTTCGATGAAGTTGCTGTAGAACTGGCAGATACGGGCAAAGGAAAAATTCCTGTGTATATTAATGGCTATGAAAGAAAAGATGAAAACAACAAGCCTATCTTTATGCGTTTTACGATTTTCAGAGCTTCAGACAGACGGCTTTATGAAGAAAACCTTCAAATTGCAAAAAAAAATGCCGAGAAAAATTTGAATATCGAGCAGGAAAACGCAGTAATCAGAGAACAATTCATCGCAGTGCTTGGCCACGATTTGCGGAATCCGCTCAGCGGAATAATGGGCGCCACGCAAGTGCTTCTGAGATCAAAACTTAGTGACCGTGATCTGAAAATGGTTAACATATTGCAGAACAGCTCAAAAAGAATGCATGAGATGATCGATAATATTATGGATCTTGCACGTGGTCGTCTTGGCGGTGGTATTTCCATTAATACAAGTTCAGTAGATCTGGAAGAACTTCTGAATCAGGTAAGTGGCGAATTAAAAGTGACCTGGCCTGATAGAATTATCAAGTCAGAATTCAATATTAATAATCTTGTAGAATGCGATCCGGGAAGAATCTCACAAATGGTTTCAAACCTTTTGGCCAATGCAATTACTCATGGTTCCCGTGAAACACCCATAATTTTAAAAGCTGATGTGAATGGAAATTCATGGAAAATAGATGTCATTAACCAAGGTACGGCAATTCCGGAAAAAGCATTAGAGAATCTCTTTAACCCTTTTCAAAGAGCCGAATCACACTCCAGCAACAATGGTTTAGGTCTTGGCTTGTATATTGCCTCCGAAATTGCAAAGGCACATCATGGCACATTAACGGTACAATCTGATGACGTACAAACCTGTTTTACCTTTAAGAACGAACATCAATTAAAGCTTTAATATCATATTAAGTATTCCAATTTTTCCTCAAAAAGCAACAATATAGAATGAAGCATCTACAAATTTTGTAAATGCGTTTTGATAATCCTGAAAAAACTAAGCTAATTAAAAAAACTACTTTTTTAGATAAAAACCTCGATTCTACTTCATAAGAAATCTGAATCGATCTATATTTTTCAGAGCAATACCGGTTCCGCGAACTACAGCTCTCAATGGATCTTCTGCCACAAAAACCGGCAATCCTGTCTTTCTGTGAATTCTGTCTGATAATCCGTTTAGCAATGCGCCGCCGCCTGCAAGAAAAATCCCTGTCTTATAGATATCTGTTGCCAATTCCGGTGGTGTGATCGAAAGCGTTTCCAAAATAGCATCTTCAATTCTCATGATAGATTTGTCTAAGGCTTTAAATATTTCCTTATAATTTACCATAATTTCCTTAGGCTTACCGGTGAGAAGATCTTTACCCTGTACTGAAATATCGTCTAAAGGGAATTCTAGTTCTTCTAATGCAGAACCTATCTCAATTTTTATTTTCTCAGCTGTTCTTTCGCCAATATCCAGATTGTGCTGTGATCTGATAAAATATGCAATGTCATTCGTAAAAACATCACCCGCTAATTTTAATGATCTGTCGCAGACAATTCCACCCAAAGCAATTACAGCAATTTCTGTAGTTCCGCCACCAATATCAACGATCATATTTCCTTCCGGACTTTCAACATCAATACCTGCTCCAATAGCAGCAGCCATTGGTTCATAGATCATAATAACTTCCTTGGCATTTACCTTTTGAGCAGAATCTCTAACGGCTCTTTTTTCAACTTCCGTAATCCCTGAAGGGATGCATATTACAATTCTAAGTGCCGGTTGTATAAATTTACCTTTGATTTGAGAAATCTGTTTGATAAATTCTTTTATCATATGTTCGGAAGCATGAAAATCTGCAATCACACCATCTTTCAGTGGTCGTATAACTCTGATATCTTCATGCGTTTTTCCCTGCATCAGCTTTGCTTCTTCCCCTACAGCAATTGCTTTTCCTGTTAATCGGTCAATAGCAACAATAGAAGGCTGATCGATTACAATCTTATTATTAAATATAATTAGGGTATTAGCCGTTCCAAGATCCATTGCAATTTCCACCGTAAACATATCAAATAACCCCATCTTACATTAATTTATTAGGCGATAAATGTACGCTTATTCCTGAGATATTCTGCCAAAATAAACCCTTTTAAGAAGTTAAACATACGTTAAAATATAGACATAAAATGAATAAAACTGTTTTATAGAAAAAGCGGTGAAATACACCGCTTTTTTAGTTTTTTCTAAGATTCTGCTAAAAAATAACTTTTGCTAACCTTTTTAAATAGAGTTTATTTAAAAATTTACTTCTTTAAATATGCCTCTATTTTATCTCTCGGAATAAGGTCTAAAAGTTTGTTGACATCGATTATTTTGTGTTCATTTATTACTGCATCCACTGATTTTGCGGCATCAGGATAATTGACTAGCTGCTCTAAAAGCCCATAAACATTAACCATTTTTTTATGCGTATTCTCTTCGTCACCACCAAACCACGAACCATTAAAATGATGGCTTACGTAATTCCTTGGTAAGTCTTGAGAAAAATAAACAGACGGGTAAAGGGTTACATCATGTTTCAGCTTTTGAATGGTATCGCTGTAACGGTCTGCACCATATTCTTTCTCAAGCATCTCAGAAAATATATCTGTATTGATGCGTTCTACGAAATGTTCCTGATTATTATAATACGCGACAAAATCCTTAGAAAGCTGATGTTTTGGCTCTGCCATCCAGAAGGCTGAATAAGGAACACCTTTTACTTCAAAACCACAAACAGCTTTTTCATTAAGAAATTCATCCAGAGGTAATTTCAGCTCCATATCGGTATCCATATAAATTCCTCCGTGCTCATACATTACTTTAGAACGTACATAATCTGAAACAAAAGCCCATTTCTTTTGAGCAAAAGCCTCCTTCACATATTCATTATCCTCGAGAGGTGCATTACTTTCATTCCATTCAACAATTTCAAAATCAGGATGAATTTTTCTCCAGGACGCAATACAATGTTCAGCCAATTCATGTTTTGCATGGCCTCCAAACCAGCAATAGTGTATTTTTTTCGGTATCATTAATTTTTTATTTTATATTGATAAAGTTGCTATATCAGTTTTCTACATCTTGCAAAAATTAAACCTTAACATCATATTGCCGCAATTATTTGTCTAAAAATTAACCTTACTGATTAATTTTTATATAAAGACCAAAATATTGATATTGTAATGTAAACATCTTGTATAATGGCACATTTCTTACTTATACAAATGTTGACTAATATCTTTCAATCTTTCCAATCTGAATATTTATGATACAAGAAAATGAAAATAGGTACCAACCCAAAAAATATGTACAGCTCACTACTCCGGATTGGGTAAAAAATGCCACGCTTTATGAATTGAATATCCGGCAGTTTTCAGATGAAGGTTCATTCAGAGAAGTTGAAAAACAGCTTCCGCGTTTAAAAAAAATGGGTATTGATATTATCTGGCTGATGCCGATACATCCTATTGGAGAATTGCATCGTAAAGGAAATCTGGGAAGTTATTATTCAGTAAAAGATTATTTTGCGATTAATGCTGAGTTTGGTACAGAAGAAGATTTCAGAAGCCTCATCAATGCCATTCATCAACAAGGAATGTATGTAATTATTGACTGGGTTGCCAACCACACCAGTTGGGATAATCAAATGGTAGCAGAGCATCCCGAATGGTACATGAAATCGAGAAAAGGAACTTTTCAGTCTACACGCTGGAGAGATTATGATGACATTATAGAATTGGATTATATAAGTTCTGAACTGCGCAAGTATATGACAGATGCTCTTAAATTTTGGGTAAAAGAATATAATATTGACGGATATCGTTGTGACATTGCAAGCTTTGTACCCATTGATTTTTGGGAAAATGCAAGAGCCGAACTTGAAAACATAAAACCAGTTTTTATGCTAGCCGAAGCTGAAGACAAAGACTTGCATCGTAAAGCATTTGATGCGACCTATAATTGGAATTTGTGGAATATTTTGCATCAGATTGCCGCACATGGAACCAGTATTAAAACACTGACGGAAGGATATCTGGCCGAGCATGTTTCTTTTTTTCCTAAAGAAGCGATCCGTATGAATTTTGTCGACAATCATGACAAGAATTCCTGGGAAGGAAACCAATACAGTAATTTTGGGAAAGCCCTCAAAGCAGCAATCGTTTTTACGGTAATGATGGATGGGATTCCGTTGGTTTACAGCGGACAGGAAGCAGGACTTGACCGATCTCTGGAATTTTTTGAAAAAGACCCGATTGACTGGAAAACTCATGAAATTGAAACTCTGTACACGGTACTTTTTCAACTGAAACACAAAAATAAAGCACTCTGGAACGGTCGTCATGGCGGGGAAATGGTAAGAATTATGAATGACCGTCTGGATCAGGTGATCTCTTTTGTAAGAGAAAAGGATGGCGACAGAGTTTTAACGATTATTAATCTACGTAATAACCCGATAATTGTGCAATGCGACACATCGTTTGATCAGGGAATTTATACCAACTTATTTACCGGAAAAGAGCAGAAAGTTTTAGATAATATGATTTTCAATATGAATGCCTGGGAATATATTGTTTTACATCAATCAAACCAGGTAAGTATCTAATTTAAAAGCTTATTATTTAAATACAATGCTTCTCTGAGCCTTTTTAAATTGCATCAGAATTATTTCTCCGACTCTAAAGAGATTGGTTTTGATGAAATTTCAGAGACATTTTCTGTCTTATAAATTGGAAAAAAATGCCTTATAATACCATTTTTGAATATTTCTAAACAGACTATTCCTTTTTCTAATTATTATTTTTTCAAAAAATACTTGCGTAGTTAAATAACTACATTTAAATTTGTAGTCAAATGACTTCATAATGAATTTAAGACGTGATGTTTTTCAGGCTATTGCCGATCCTACAAGAAGATCAATTCTCGCTTTAGTAGCCGCACAATCGATGACGGCCGGAGCAATTGCTTCAAATTTTGATACTGCGCGACCAACTGTTTCAAAGCATATTCAAATCTTAACGGAATGCGAACTTTTGACTTCTGAGCAAAACGGCCGAGAAATAATCTATCATCTTAATCCTCAAAAGATGAAAGAAATAGCAGACTTTATCGAACCTTTCCGGAAAATGTGGGACGAGCGTTTCAACACGCTGGAATCTATCATGAAAAACTACAAAAACAAAGACTAATATGGAACTTAAAACAAAAATTAAAGCAGAAGAAAACACGCAGGAACTTTTCATTACCAGAGAATTTGACTTGTCTTTAGAGTTACTTTTTAAAGCATATGAAGATGCTGAAATCGTTGAACAATGGATGAATACTAAAGTAATAAAACTTGAAAACTACAAACACGGAAGCTGGAAATTTGAAACTTCTCACGACGGACAAGTGGTGTTTTCTGCAAACGGAGTAATTCTCGAATTTATTCCGAACGAAAAAATCACCCGAACTTTCGAAATGGAAAACAGTCCATTTCCGGTGCAATTAGAGTTTCTGACGTTTGAAGAAATTGGAAATAAAAAAAGCAAACTGACAATTCAGCAGATATTCAAATCGGTAGAATACAGAAACCAGCTTTTAAAAATGCCTTTCGCAAAAGGTTTGAGCATGGCGCACGACAAACTTCAAAATATTTTCACCAATTAAAATAACCTGCAAAATGGACAAAAGAAACAAAATCATTTACTGGATTGTCACTGTTTTTCTTTCTGTCGGAATGCTGGCAGGAGGAATACAACAAATGCTTCAAATAGGTGGTTACAACGAGATAATCACCAAATTACATTATCCTTTATATGTCTTATCCATCCTAGGAATCTGGAAAATTTTAGGTGTAATTGCCATTCTTATTCCCAAATTTCCTTTGCTGAAAGAATGGGCGTATGCAGGTTTTTTCTTTGCAATGTCGGGTGCAGCAATTTCTCATTTCGCAGTAGGACAATCTTTTACAGAAGCTATTCCTGCTTTGATCTTATTACTAGTAACCGTTTTATCTTGGTACTTCAGACCTTCAGACAGAAGAATAATCTCAAAAAACAATTAAAATGAATCTACAAGCTGAACAATTTTTCGAAAAAGCAAAGAAATGGAAGGAAGAATTTTATTTGTTGCGGGAAATCATCACCGAAAATGATTCTCTTGAAGAAGATTACAAATGGATGCATCCTTGCTACACATTAGACGAAAAAAACGTGGTGCTTATTCATGGTTTTAAAGAATATTGTGCGTTGCTCTTTCATAAAGGTGTATTGATGAAAGATCCTCAAAATATTTTAATTCAGCAGACTGAAAATGTACAGTCAGCAAGACAGATCAGATTCAGAAATATTGAGGAAGTAGAAAAACAACGAGCGATTATCAAAAAATACATTCAGGAAGCTGTAAAAATCGAACAATCAGGTCAAAAAGTAGAATTAAAAAAGGTTTCCGAATATCCGTTTCCTGAAGAATTTCAACGAGCTTTAGATGAAGACAAAACTTTAAACGAATCATTTTATGCTCTAAGTCCGGGAAGACAAAAAGGATATTTATTCTATTTTAATCAGGCTAAACAATCCAAAACGCGCGAAACCAGAATTGAAAAATATTACCAAAATATTCTCGATGGAAAAGGAATTGATGATTGATTTGATTACGCAACTATCATTCTGAATGCAAAAGAATAGAATGAATAATCTCATGAATAAAGATTAATGAAGTCAACTTTGAAAAATTAAAACAAAAAGAGGAATTTCTAATTGTAGCAATTCCTCTTTTTGTTGAAATAAACGATTATTTTTATTTTTCTTTTAAATCTGTATTAATTTGTTTTTCAGCATTTTTAGCTTTCTGTTCCTGAGCTGCTTTTTCTTTTCGCTGCTGTCTTTTTGTCTTTTTCTCGGCACGTCTCTCTTCACGAATTACTTTGTTTGACTTTTGATTGTACAAAGCGTCAACAATTCCCTGTCCGGTTTTACTGAAGATTTTCACTTTTGGTTTTTCATGAGTTCCGGTAACAACAATCGGGAAACCAATCAATCCTCCAGGAAGAATCCCGACACGAACTCTCAAATCAAGCAATCCATTAAAACTGGTTGTTCCGCTGATGGTAGGTCTCAAAATAGAAACTTTAAACGTAAATTTATCAACGTGAATCAGATTGTTTTTGATGTGCGTTTCAATATTTACTCCTTTCATATCAGGATCATTGAACGCTTTTGCACCAATATTATCACCGACTGCAGAAAGCATTTTAAGATTTTTCACTTCCACATCACGAAGATTAACAACTCCTCCACCCTCCAAAGACGGATAAATAGGTTTCATATTTTTATCAAAATCTCCTTTTAATTTGTAATTCAGAGAAACAATTCCCTTCACATTTTTGGCTGCAGTTGCCATTTCACGCACCATATCAATTTCATTATACGCTCGTTGAACATCGAAATCTAAAACGTTCAGAGCAACATCATAATTGGCTGTCAATGGTGACTCATCCTGATAACGGGCATCAATTTTCATTCTGCTTCCCACAACGTCAAATGAAGTATTTTTAAGAAAAACTTCACCTTTGTTAATCGAGGCCAAGCCGAAAAGATTATTAAGATTCAAGCCTTTAAACTCAACATTTTTAGCATCTGCTTCCAATGAAACATCAAGATTTTTTGGTATAATCACAACGCCGCTGCTTTTCGGATTTTCTACTTTTGCATAATCAACTTCTATTGATTTTTTTGAATTATCACCGTCTTTCAGTGCCATAAATTCATCAATGAGAATGTATCGTGATTTTAATTTAAACTTTCCATGAAGCGTTCCTTTTCTTTCAATAAAATAATTAATTGTATTTAATAGATAACCATTTAAAGCAAAATCTGACTTTCCGTAATTCGCGAAAAACTTCCTGAACCACATTTTTTCATTCTCAAACTCGAAGTTTCCTTCTTTAATGTAAAATGATTTCGGAAGATATTCTGTCGTGGCTTTTATATTTTTTAAAATTAAATTTCCCCGATTATCTAATCTGCTGTACTGACCGGTTGTTGCATAACTTTGTCGACCGTTCAGAGACAAATCAGCCATGATTAATCCGCTTACATCCAAGCCTTTTTTGGCAAAAACTTTATAAATTCGCCCAACATTTAAAGTTCCTTTTGCGCGCACTTTATAAAGAACGTCTTCAAAATTCTGCAGATTTGCATTCACAAACACAGGGTTTCCTTCAAAATTAAATTTAAAAGGATCAAGCTTTACCCCTAAACTCTTGAAAGTACCATCGGTATTGATAATATTTGCGACAATATTGATATTCTGAATGGGATTTGGATAATATTTTGTTTTTAGCCAACCGTTTTTCAGATTGAGATAACCGTTTGTTTTTGGAAATAATTTTTTATCTAAACTAAAAATTCCGTTTGCTTTGATATTGGTGTCCATCAAGCCTCTCGCATCGATATCTTTTAACCCTAAAGCCTGAGTCAAAGTCTGTAAATTGACCGCACCTTTTACATTCGCATTGATTTGCATTTCGTCTAAACCTTTTGTTTTTACGACCGCTTTAAAGTTGTTACTCGGACCAAGATCGAAGCTTAAATTTTTCAAATTAAGTCCTAATTCTTCTGTATTTAAATCAGGTAAATCAACATTGAGATCCATATTAAAATTATTCATCGGAACCGGCGCTTTACCGTTGGATACAAAGCCATCTTTTACCATCAACTTTGCTTTTAATCTTGGTTTTTGATTTTTTTGCTCACTGAATCTTCCTTTCAGACTGAAAAAGAAGTCACTGTCACCTTCAATTTTGGTATCTTTTGCCCAATCTAAATATTGAGGCGGAAGCACAGAAATCATATCGCGAATCGTTGTTTTTTCAGATGCGGCATTGATGTCAAGATTATAACCGTCTTTTAAAATACTTACAAAACCCGTAAATTTTAAAGGCAGATCATTAATTCTCAACTCATTTTTTCTAAGTACAAAGGTTAACGCATTGGTATTAATCCTGGTAATTAAATCTGCATGTAAAGTTTTTTGTTTGGCGTAATAAATTCTGTTTAAACTAAAGTCTAATTTATCAATATCCAAGTCAGTTTCAAGATCAAAAATATCTTCACTCAGCCCACCTTTTCCGGTATAACTTAAACCTTTTGCATCAACCAAAACTCTTGCAGCATGATCATTATATTTAACATTCCAGTTTCTTAATTTAATAAGATCAAGCTTTATTGAGGCACCTGTACTTGTTGTATCTTTTGGTTTTTCTGAAGGTTTTGAAACGTAAACATTATAATTGGCTTCACCTTTAGTATTGACGAAAACATTGGCATAAGCGTCTGTAACATATATTTCATCAATTTTAACTTCGCCGTCAAAAATTAAATTTTTAAGATTAATACCAACTGCAACTTCTTTTGCAGCAAGCAAGGTATCATTTTGAAAAGGCTTTGAACCTTTCAGTAAAAAATCATCGACTGAAACTGTCAATGACGGGAAATGTCTGAAAAAAGTAAGATGTGTTTTTCTGTAATCCAATTTACCAGCAAGATGCTTATTGGCAAAAAGTTTTACTTGCTCAGAAACCTTTCCGGGAAATAAAATCGGAATGATAAACATGAGAAAAAGAATGGAAGCAATGGAAATTCCGGTCCATTTCAGAATTTTCAATAATATTTTTTTAAACTTATGCATGACTGAATCATTTTGTGATTATACGTATAAATTCTATAATAATAATTGATTATCATCTAAAATCGAGCCATTGAAAATATTTTAGAATGCCTTGTGGCACTAGTTTTCTCAGGAATAGATAATTCTCAGGTATTTGTTATAATGCCGCAGTAATTATGATCAGATGTAATATTTTTATCATGCCGATTGTCTATAAAAATATAAGCCTACTCTAATGACCAAATACCAAATCTTTTTATTATTCATTTTTAATTTTGTAATTGTTTCTGCGCAGCAAAAATTCAATATCAGCGGTACAGTTTTAAATAGCAATAACAGCAATTGGAATACACCGGTTGATGTTTATCTGTATGATAATGAAAATCAACTTATTAAAACCACTGTTACACGAGAATCTAAGTTTGAGTTTAATGATCTGAAATCAAATACCTATTATCTTCAGATTTCTTCCGGCAATACAGAGCAAAAAGAAAAACCATTCTTACTGAATCGCAATGAAAATTTTAATATAATTTATCAACCGAAAATAAAAGAAATTGAAGCCGTTACAATCATTGGTGAGAAGAAAAAATTCAGTGTAGAAAACGGAAATATAACGTTAGATATTACAGATTCACCTTTAAATAAAGTGGCTACATCTTCAGAATTGCTAACAAAATTACCTTTTGTAACGCTCGACGCCAACGGTGAAGGTGTTTCTGTAGTGGGTAAAGGAAGTCCTTTATTGTATGTTGATAATCAACGGGTAGATTTTTCTACGTTGTCTGGAATTTCGGTGGAAGATATAAAATCTGTTGAAATCATTAGAAATCCGTCAGTAAAGTATGAATCTGAAGGTAAAGCGGTCATCAAAATCAATTTAAAAAAGAGCAAAAGAGATGGTTCTAAGTTAGCATTATCTGAAACGGCAACCTTTCAAAAAAGATTCAGCAATTATTTTAATGCCAATTTTCAGCAGAAAAAAAATAAAACAGAATGGAAAATCAATGCTGCATTCAATGCTGTTCAACATTGGGAAAGTAACGGTTATAGTTATGCAGTTCCAAGCAAAAATATTTCCTCAGATTACACCATCGTTTCTATTACCAATCGTCCGCAAACTATTTTCGGAGCAAGTTTGTATCAGGAATTAAATGATGACGGAGATTATCTTACTTTGACTTTTAACAGTAATTTTCGCCCGGATAAAGGAGATAACAATACCAATACAAAATATACTGAAAATGGGATTTCTTCCAATATATTGACTTTAAATCATCAGGATAATAAAAGAGCTTCTATTAATTCTATTTTTAATTATAATAAGAAGTTGGCAGATTGGGATGCCAATATTTTTACAGGATTTCAATACACCAGAGAAAGCCGCAATGTAGATTATGAATTTCTAAATAATATTGATGATTCCGGTTATGAATTCAGCCAATTCCGAAGACAATTATACGCAGGTGATGTTTATTCCGGAAGAATAGATTTTGAAAAAAAACTAAATGAAAATTACAAATTAGAACTTGGAACAAGTTTCACAAAAGCTGCAACTACTACTGATAACATTACCGATTTTGCTGATGTAAAAGCTCCCGAATTTTTTAATTATTTCTTCAAAGAAAGTAATACCGGATCATATGTCAATCTAAGTACTGAAAAAAATAAATGGAACTTTAAAGCAGGAATCCGTATGGAAACCACTTCAGCCAAAGGTTTTGACAATATTTTAAAAGACACTACTCTATCCCGAAATGCTGTTGACTGGTTTCCCAATGCCGAAATTTCTTTTCAGCAAAATAAAGATTATGTTTATACTTTAAACTTCAGAAAAACAATCTCTAGACCTGGTTACGGCAATCTGTCTTCCGGAGGATTATACGGAAGTCCATACATAGAATATGTAGGAAACCCAAATTTAATACCTACTTACACGAATACGTTGTCTTTTAGTACAAGTTTAAAAAAATGGTCTGTTAACGCATCGGTTTACACAAGCAAAAATCCGATGGGTTATACTTTGGTGTATGATGATGAAAAAAATATTTCAAAATTTACACTCATCAATTTTGACAAAGAAATTGGCGCAAGTCTCGGTGTAGATGTTCCTTTTGAATGGAAAATATGGTCTTCACAAAACAGTATGTCGGTTAATTATGGTAAAACAGAAGACAGTTTAGCATTAATTAAAAAATCGACTCCATACCTTTATATTTATACCAATAATACTTTAAAAATCACTAAACGCTTTTCTTTATTAATGGACGGTTCTTACATCAGCAAACGTACAGAAGGTTTATACGAAAACAATGCAGTTTGCGCCGTCAATTTCGGAATCACCAAATCTGTATCAGATTTTGATTTTACGTTCAGATATAATGATATTTTTAAACAGATGAATTACATTCAAAACATGACGTATGATAAAATTATTTCTACCGGTAATTTTTACGGAAACACGCCTACAATTTCGGTTGCTGTAAAATACAATTTTGGCAGGCTTGAAAAATCGAATTATAAAGAAAGCAGCGTTAATGAAACTTCAAACAGGTTATAAAAAAAAGGTTTATCTGCATATCAATTGCAAATAAACCTTTTTAGAATTTTTTAGAAAAATAGTTATTTCAGATTTGTTGTAAAGAAATTTTCCAGCTTATCAAAAGGAATAACATCTACTTTATCATACAAATCAACGTGAACTGCATTTGGGATAATCATGAGTTCTTTCGGCTCAGCTGCAGATTTGTAAATATCTTCACTGAAATATCGTGAATGGGCATTTTCGCCCGCAATCAAAAGCATAGGTCTTGGAGAAATCTCTTTCACATACGTTAAGATCGGCATATTCATAAACGAAAGCGGATTGGTCATCAACCAAGCTCCATTAGAATTCAGTGAATTGGCATGAAAACCACGAGGCGTTCTGTAATAATCAAAATATTCTTTTACAAATTGCGGCTCGTCACCTTTCAACGTTTCGGGTAAATTTCTCGAACCTTTGGCTGGGTTTCCGTTTTCGGCATCTTTCCAACGTTGTTGGCTCAGATCTTCCAAAGTCTTGGTACGCTGTTCCGGTGTTACAGAATCGTTATATCCTTTTGACATTACTCTTGTCATATCATACAAACTTGTTGTGGCAACAGCTTTTACTCTTTTATCTACCGCCGTCGCATTCAGTGCAAAGCCTCCAAAACCACAAATACCGATGATTCCTATTTTATTTCTGTCTACATTTTTTTGAAGACCTATAAAATCAACTGCTGCACTAAAATCTTCTGTATTGATTTCTGGTGATGCCAAATTTCTTGGTTCACCACCACTTTCACCGGTATAAGACGGATCAAAAGCAATCACGGCAAAACCTCTTTTTGCCATTTCATTGGCGTATAATCCTGAAGATTGCTGTTTTACCGCACCAAATGGACCGCTGATTACCAATGCTGATAATTTTTCGTTTCCTGCATTTTTAGGTAGATATAAATCTCCGGATAAGGTAATTCCGTATCGATTTTTGAAGGTTACTGTTTTGCGGGTTACATTATCACTGAGTTTGAATGTATAATGTTCTGTTGTATTCATTTTCTTTGAGTTTTTATCAAATGATTTTTGTTTGCTTTGCGCTGTAAATTGACTTAAAGACAATATTGCGGCAAACATTAATGTGAGTTTCTTCATTTTTACTGTTCGTTATTGACTTGATTAAATTCTTCATCTGTAACCGGCTTCAGCCAAGTTACCTGTACATCTTCTTTAAAGTTGGTAATGGCAATATGCGTCATCGACGTTTTATCTGATGCACCGTGCCAATGCTCAACATTTTCAGGGATATTCACAACATCACCTTTTTTAATGATTTGTGCAGGTTTTCCTTTTTCCTGATAAAAACCAGAACCTTCTGTTACGATCAAAACCTGACCTTTAGGATGAATATGCCAATTGGTTCTTGCGCCAATTTCAAAAGTGACTGCTCCTGCAGAAAATTCATTGTTTTTATCTTTGGCTACCAAAGGAGATAAAAAAGCATTTCCGGTAAACCATTCATTTGGTAATTGGTCTCCTTTCGGGAAAAGACCTGTTGTATTTTCTTTATTCATTTTTTCTTGATTTTTGTTGTTACATGACATTACTGTTATTAAGACAAGTGCGCATAACAACAGTATTTTATGATTAAATTTAAATATTTTCATTCTCTATTTTTTTAATGATCTTTGCAGGAATTCCACCGACAATTGTATCGTCAGGTACATTTTTAGAAACGACTGCTCCGGCTGCAACCACTGAATTTTCGCCAATGGTAACGCCCGGTAAAATGGTTGCGTTTGCACCAATCCATGCATTTTTTTTAATATGAATCGCTTTGCCGATCAGTCCATTTCTTAGTTTTGGATCTAATGGATGATTTTCCGTGATAAGGCTGACTTTCGGGCCTATCAATACATCGTCTTCAATTGTTATTCCGCCTAAGGCAAGAAAGGTACAGTCGAAATTGATGAATACATTTTTACCAATATTGATATGCTTTCCGTAATTGATATAAATAGGCGTAAACACAGCGACATTTTGAATTTCCTGATCTAAAATTTCACTCAATATTTTTGTAACCTCTTCAGAATCTGAGGAGTTGTTCATTTCTATGAGTAATTTTCTGACTGCGAAAGATTCATCTCTCAATCTGTGCATTTGTGGATCGTTGGGCAGGATTGTTTCTCCAGCCAATAACCTCTCAAAAATATCTAGTTGAGGATGAATAGAATTTGGAATATTGTTTGAATTTGGCATTTTAAATTGATTTGATAATAGAATACAAAGATATCACGACATACGAATAAGCCGTTAAAGATTATCAAACCAAAAACTAAGAATTTCAAACCTCGGTTAATCGAAATGATTTGGGATTAGTTCCAGTTTGTTTTTTAAAAAAGTTGTTAAAGTAAGTAGGATATTCAAATCCTAGAGCATAAGCGATTTCTGAAATACTCCAATCTGTATGTAGTAAAAGTGCTTTTGCTTCTGTGATAATGCGCTCTGTAATATGAGCCGTTGTTGATTTTCCGGTAACCTCTTTTACAGCACGGTTGAGATAATTAATGTGTACATTCAAATGTTGCCCATAATGTTGTGCCGTTTTTAGCTGAAGAGGGTTTGCGGTCGTTTCAATTGGGAATTGTCGTTCCAACAATTCCAGAAAAACAGAAGTTAATCTCGAAGACGCATTCTTGTTTTGCTCATAATTTTCAGAAGGTTCCATCTTTAGAGATTCGTGAATAATAAGACTGATGTAGTTTCTGATCAGTTCATCTTTATAGAGGTAGTCACTTTCCTGTTCGGCAATCATTTTCTGAAAAATAGTATTGAGAAAATCTCTCTGCTCAGATGTAATTTTTAAAACAGGAGTTCCGCCAATTTTAAAAAAAGAAGACTGCTGTAAGCTCTCTGAACGTTCTGAATTTTTAAAAAATTCAGCAGAAAAAAGAATGGTATATCCTACATAAGTTGTAGAAATTGTTTCCCAGGAATAAGGAATGTGTGGATTACCAAAAAAGAGAATCGTCCCTTCCTGTTCAAAAGTTTTATCGGAATAATGAATCTTACTTTTCCCTGTCGTAAGGCAGATTTTATAGAACTCTTTTCTACTGTAGGTACGTGTTTCGTTACTGTCACTTTCAATTTGAAATGCCTTAAATCCTTGAAGCTTCAGTTCACTATTAAATTCTGAAATTACTCTGATTACCTTCTCTTTCATTTGATAAAGTTAAGAAATTCAAACTTTAAAATAATATTTCAATTTAAATTCATTTTAAGTGAAATAGAAATTTTGCTATTTAAAATCATTTATATAATTTTGCATAATCAGTTATGTAATTAATTATGGATATATTCAACCGTACCGGAAAAATGGCTCTAGGAAGCAGATTAAGATTGCTGACCAGCAAAGTTACTGAAGATGCAGCTCAGATTTATGAATTGTATAATATTGCAGGATTTTCTCCAAAATGGTTTCCTGTTTTCTTTGTTCTTTCGGAAACAGAAGAAAAAACCATTACCGAAATTGCAAAAGAAATTGGGCATTCGCAACCGTCTGTTACAAAAATCATCAAAGAAATGACTAAAGCAGGCTTAGTTAAAGACAAGCTTAACTCCAATGACAAACGAAGAAACGTTGTTGGTCTTACAACCGAAGGAACTTCTTTAGCAAAGAAAATGATTGAAGAACAATGTGCCGATATTGATGTTGCTATTGATGAAATCATCAACCAAGCGACTAACAATCTTTGGGAAGCGTTAGCAGAATGGGAGTTTTTACTGGAACAAAAATCTTTACTAAAAAGAGTAAAAGACCAAAAGAAACTGCGTGAAAGCAAAGATGTTACAATTGTAGAATATGAGCCCAAATATCAATCAGCTTTCAAAGCTTTGAATGAAGAATGGATTTCTACTTTTTTTGAAATGGAGGAAGCCGACTATAAAGCATTAGACAATCCTAAAGAATATATTCTGGATAAAGGCGGAAAAATATTTGTCGCTCTTTATAAGGACGAGCCTTATAAGGACGAGCCTTTAGGAGTTTGCGCTTTAATAAAAATGACCGATCAAAATTATGATTTTGAAATGGCAAAAATGGCAGTTTCTCCAAAAGCTCAGGGTAAAAACCTGGGTTGGCTTTTAGGACAGACCATTATAGATTCAGCTAAGCAATTAGGAGCCTCAAAAATATATTTAGAAAGCAATACCATTCTGGAACCGGCAATCAATTTATATCATAAAATGGGTTTTGAAAAGATTGTAGGCCATCAAACGCCTTACAAACGCTGCAATATTCAAATGGAATTAAATTTAGAAAAGTAGTTAATTTGTAGAAAAAAATACTTGTTGATCAAATATAGAAGATTAGTAAATTTTGTTTTCTAAACTGGTAAATGATTAGCATCTGAATACTCTTTTTAAATTGAACTTTTCGTAAGTTAGCAAAACTGAAAATCACAATTATAAATCTATCTTTAGAGATCTTATTGTTTAAAGATAATTTCAACTCTTAATTCCAGAATAATGACTGAAGAACAAAAAGTTAAAGTAAGAGAATTTAACAATCAAATTATAGCCAATAAAAACTATAGATTCAATTCATGGCTTCCTGTTTTGGAGGATCCAAATATGAGAAGTTTATTACTGCTAACAACTTCACTTCCCTGTAATAGTGTAAATTGATAAATCATACCGTTTCTTTTCCATATATAATGTTCTGGAAAAGATACCTGCTGATCATATTCATCGGTGAAATATATAATATCATCTTTGGGAAGGGTTTTCAATATGGGCTGCAACAATATGTTGGTCTTTGCCAAAGTATCAAGAACTACTCCACTCGGTTCACCGAGTTTTTGTTTAAGTTTTAAAAGAATTTCAGATGTGTTGGATCCTTCTGGATAGATACTGTAAAAAGCGATTTTATTCTGATACTCTACAATCTCTATTCCCATCATCCCGATTGAAGGATAACCAAAAAAACTAAATTGACTCTTATCAGACGGACCTGTAATATGATAGACTTTACTTACTTCTTCTTTTCCCACCAGCTTTAATTCCAAATCATCTTCTGCCGAATTATTTTTAATTAACTCCCAATGACCATATTGCATTTCACCCTTAGACGGAGATATATCTTTCAGATATTCCGAGGCTGGCTGGCTAAAATCAATCGTACTCAAATCGAGGGTCGATTTATTACATCCCATACTGAGGAGTATTATTAATACTGCTGAAAGTCTATTCATGGTTGTTGTCTTTAGTAGATTTTTTGTACCTGTCATAATTTTTAAATGAAGCCCAGTAATCTGCATCACTGCTTCTGTCATTGAAAGCAGTAAGTTCGGCGAAAAGTAGTTTTTCAGAGCGTCTGTATTGTAGAAGATGATACGAAATTCCGCTCTTTTTATTTGTCCATAACTGATACGTGATTTCGGTTCTGGGGCCATCCATCATATTTCCGTTTTTATCTATTGCAAGACCCGGATGTTTCGAAGACGTATTTGTAAAGCCTGGCTGACCAAGTGTATGTATTAAGATTGAATCTACTTTTTGTAAAGCATCAGATGTATAAAGCTGTATCTCAAATGCAGAAATAACCTGTTTATTTAAGGTATAATGCAATACAACCTGATTTTGATTTTCATCAACTTTTCCGGTAAGAGACTGATGATTAAAGATCAATATATCGGGAGACGAACTTACAAAAGTGCCGTATCCCGTCAATGTTTGAGCAGATTGATTTTCTTTATTATAGTCTAAACCCAAATCTTTAAGGGTTTCTTTGAAGGTGATATTGAAAAGGTCAATTTTTTTCCCGTAAGTAACCTTTTGACTGGATCGACCAACCATATCAGCCTTATGATCTTTTTTGTCATCCGACGTACACGATAAAGATAAAAGTAGAATTATAATATAATGAACTTTCTGTTTCATAAGCAATTTCACTTAATGTAAATATACATAAAAGGGTTATGTTATAGATCCTCAACATATAAACATCTATCGAATGATATTTCATTAAATTTCTTTATAATTTGACAATGAAAAAGAATTTGAATTTAATGCTACAGACAAATTAAAATTCAGAAACGTCTTAAGCAGAGATAATTCATAATAAATATAGTTGGTTTCATTTTACAAAATAAAATTTCATCTGATCTTATAAAATAGGACTGAAAATACTTGTCACAATACTTTTCTCTCCTTTAAGATTATCATTATTTTGGCCGGCTTCTTGCCATCTTTCATTTACAAAAAACACCACCATCTAAATTAAATTTATGAAAATATTTCTTACAGGCGCAACTGGCTATATTGGTAAAAGACTTCTCATTCAACTTCTTTCGGCCGGGCATGATGTAATCTGCTCTGTAAGGGACAAAAGAAGGTTTGATACCAGCCTTTACGCAAGCCACAAAAACCAACTTACAATCATCGAACAGGATTTCACTGATGAAAAAACGCTGGCAACATTGGATAAAGATATAGATATTGCGTATTATCTTATTCACTCTATGTCTGCAAATGAAGATTTTAGTAAGTCTGAAAAAATTTCTGCACAAAACTTTTCAAATATCGTTTCAGAAACCCGGTGCAGGCAGGTTATTTACCTGACCGGAATTGTAAACTCTGAAGCATTATCTAAGCATTTGCAATCCAGAAAAGATGTAGAAGAACACCTGAGATCTCCAAACTACAAACTCACTGTTCTTCGCGCGGGTATTATCATTGGCTCAGGTTCTGCTTCCTTTGAAATCATCAGGGATCTTGTAGAGAAACTTCCTGTGATGGTGGCACCCAAATGGCTGAAAACACTTTGTCAACCGATAGCTGTTCGTAATGTTATTGAATTTTTAACGGGTGTAATTGATAAAGAATTTACCTTTAACCATCATTTTGATATTGCAGGACCTGACATTCTTTCCTACAAAGAAATGCTTTTGATATTTGCTGAGGAAAGAAAGTTGAAAAGAACCATTATCTCTGTTCCGGTTTTAAGTCCAAAAATATCTTCATATTGGCTGTATTTTATTACTTCTACAACCTACGCTCTTGCAAAAAATCTTGTAGACAGTATGAAAATAAATGTGGTTGCGGAGGATAATCAGCTTGCAATCCAGCTAAATATTAAACTCCTCACGTACCGCGAAAGTTTAAAACTAAGCTTTGATAAAATTGAGCAAAATGACGTACTTTCCACATGGTACGACTCATTTGGTGATTACCGATACTCAAAAAATGTATGGACTTTTTTGGAGGTGCCGAATAAAGGAGTATTTAAAGACCGAAAAGAAAGGAATATCGTCAATGAGCAACATACTATCCAGAAGATCTTCGGAATAGGCGGTAAAAACGGATGGTATCACGCAGATTATTTGTGGAGCATCAGAGGATGGATTGATAAACTATTCGGAGGTGTAGGTCTGAAAAGAGGCAGAAAAAATAAAGATATGATCTCAGCCGGTGATTCCCTTGATTTTTGGAGGGTATTGTATGCGAGCCGTGATGAAAAAAGATTACTCTTATTCGCCGAAATGAAATTGCCGGGAGAAGCATGGCTAGATTTCCAAATTAAGGATGGAAAACTGATACAGGAAGCAACATTTCGGCCTGTAGGTCTTCTTGGAAGATTATATTGGTATGCTGTTTTACCTTTTCACGGATATATTTTCAACGGAATGATTAAAAAATTAATTGATGGTTAACAATAAAGTTTTCTCCTCATTGATGATGACATTATTTCCCATCTCTTTGATGCTTGCAGTTATTATCATAAATCCTGTTTATTTATGAGGATATTGTATTACTTTGTGTTTCTCAGGAATACTATGGTTTACTTTACACTCGCTTATTGTTGTGCTAATGTATTTTATATATCAAAGAAAATATAAATATACATTAGACAATCTTATTTAATTTTCACAACTTAAAATAGAGCATATTTCAACCTCTTATATCATCTGCATATCAACGAGGAGGCTTTATTCCTTATCTAAAGCAAATAATAATTTATGACATTTTTTCACACAATAAAATTCTGAAAAATGACATTTTGAAATACTTTACAAGAATGAACATGACATTTTTTCTTGCTGAAGTTGGTGGTATATTGTTTGAGTTCTGAAAAGTGAGATCATTTAAAATATTGTTTAACTTTTAAATTTTGTTTGTTATGACAACAATCGTAAAAAGAACCAACGGCAGCCTACTCCCTGCCAGTCAGCGTTCAATGTTCGACGATTTTTTCAACCGCGAACTGTTTAATTGGGGTAATAATAACTTTTCTGCTTCTCGCACCACACTTCCTTCCGTTAATATTAAAGAGCTTGAAAAAGCTTTTGAGGTGGAAGTTGCAGCACCGGGAATGAAGAAAGAAGATTTCAGCATTACTCTTGATGGCAACATGCTCACTATTTCATCTTCTAAAGAGGATCAGCAGGAAGAAAAAGACGGTAAATACACCCGAAGAGAATTCAGCTATCAGTCTTTTCAACGCAGCTTCGAGCTTTCAAAAGATGTTGTAGATGACGAAAACATTCAGGCCAGATATGAGAATGGTGTCTTAAGGCTTACCATTCCCAAAAAAGAGAGTGCTCTAGCCCAGTCACCGAGACTGATCGAAATTCAATAATACTTACAGGTTTTCCGGACTATCCGGAAAACCTTTTCATTTTAGATTAAATATTATTTGATTAGAAATGTACAATACCAACCTGTGCTGGCTTAATATTTGTAAATCATTGTCGACAAATAATTATTTTTTACACTATGAAAATTACTCATGATATTAAAGATGACCTTCTGACACGTACAAAGTTGATTGATAACATTGAGGTAGTTTACAAGAAGAAAAAGAAATTCAATGGTGCCTTGGCTGCAGTAAAACATGATCCTTTTGAGGTAAGAATATTGGATGAGGAAACAAAGCAGAATCCTGAGCATCAAATTGATTTTGAAATTGCAGAACAAATTACAATTAAGTTCTTTGATGAAACAATAAAAACTTATCAGGATGAAGTTGATTAAAAACTAAATCCATCATCAACTACCTATTGAGAACTTGGATGTTGATAAGATCAAGTGTTTTAATAATTTTCAACATACAACATTAGCTATTTACTCAACTGAAGCAGGATGTTCATGATTTTAGCATCTTGCTCTAAGTTCTCTTTTTTAATGGACTCAATTATTTTGGCGATAGAAATCACTTCATAATCGGTAAAACCCCACAATGAAATGGTAATATCATTTATCCCTCCGGAACCTTTATCAATCTGCAGAGTTAAATAGTATGTGAAAAATGTGTTGTAGATGACATAATCATGTATATAAATTTTGGGAATTTCAAGAGAATGTCTGATTGATAGGAATTTGTAAAACGATAGTTTTTTTATCGTTAAACAGTCATTATTACTAGCAAATTCCGTGTAGTTTGTAAAGAGTACAAAAACAAGAAGAATCATAATAGTTCCAAGTACAGTTAATTTGAATTCAGTATTAAAATTTAAAAATAATGCTGCAATTAGTAAACAAATAATGCTACTAAAAAGGATTGTCAACAACCTAACTCTTGTACTATTATTAAATTTCATGATTAAGATCCGGCTATTAAATCCAAGAATAACCATAACAAATTATCATATGGTTGATATTTTCATCTAACTGCAAAATTAGATAGCAAAAACTAAAGAAAAAAAATATGCTATTATCATTTTCGGGAATATAATAGCCCTAATCATTTTGCTGATAGTTATTTTTTTGATCCTGAAGATATTTAATAAAAACAGAAGGAGATATTGAGGTTACTTTTTTAAAAATTGTTGCAAACTTATTCTGTGAAGAAAATCCTGCTTCCTCCGCAAGAGTAGCAATTTTATACTTCATATATTCAGGTTCGTTATTGAGTTTTTCTATTATATATTGAATCCGCAATTTATTGATGTAATTATTAAAATCCATCCCTTTGTGGATATTGATGATCCGGGATAAGTACTTTGTATTGGTTTTGCAATAAGCAGCGAGACCCGGCAATGAAATATCATTTTTTAGATATTGGTCTGATTTTTCAAACTTCTCAAGATAATCCAACAATTTTTCCTCCGTCCCAATTGTCATCATCGGAAGATCTTCCACATTCTCCGCAGTGCGATGAGGTGGCGCAGATTCTAATCCTGAATCCTTCAGATTATCACTTTCACTTTCTAAAGCCCGTCTTTTGTTAAGTTCAGCAATAATCGCTTTAAATCTTACATAAGTCCTTTTTTCCGCTTTTTTATAATACAGAAAATAGATACAGAAAACAGCTAACAATATAATAACAAATATAATGACCATGTTTTTGGCACTACTATTATTATTGGCTACAGTGCTCTTTGTTTCAGCATCTTTTAGGGAAGCGTTATAAAATTGGCTCGTCCCAATATCTAGCTGGTCTTGCGCACGATCGTGTTTAAATTTGTATTCCTGTATCTTATTAACGTCCATTTTAGCAAGATATAAACGCTGAGCGGTATCGTATATTTCAGTTTTTAAATTTAGATATTGCGTTTTATCAGCTATTACTCTTGCTTTCTGCAATTCTCTTTCGGCATCTTTAAAATTACCCATATCCATATAAGTATTAGCGATTCCGTTATAAACGAGACCGATTAAAAAAGATTCGGGTAAATTTTTCAGTTGCCTTTCCGCCTCATTATAGTGCTGAAGTGAAGTTTTATAGTCCTTAAGATGATAAAAACAAAGACCTAGCAATTGTTCGTTATTTGCGGTGAAAAAATCATGATTTTTCTTTACGTTTTTTAAAAGCTCTTGTGATGATTTCACATGCAATACAGCTTTCTTAAAATTTTTGTTTTGAATCTCAAAATACGCTTTTTCCTGCATCATCAAACCGACTACCTGTTTTCTTGCAAGACTATCGCCTAACTTTTTACTGCTAGTCATAGCTTCGTCAATATACTTCTTGGAAAGGTCATATAATTTCAGGATGCGGTATTGCGATGCCAGAAAGCCATAAACTCTGACTTTCCAGGATATATCATCTGTTTCAGTAATCGTTTTTTCGGCTAACAGAGCAAAGTCAACAGCTTTTTTGTAATCACCTTTCTGCTGATACAAAGAGGCAGAAAGCATTAGACTTCTTGTTTTTAGTAAAGGATCTGCAGAATTAATGAATAGTGAATCTGCGATTTTCAAAGCTTTATTAAAATCCTTCTGTGAAGTTTCCAAGTAGGTTTTTACATAAATCTTATCAAACTTTTCTTTATCCTGTGAGTGTAAAATTAAAAATAGAAAAAATATAATTAGTGAAAATAGCTTTTTCATCAACTTCTCATTATTTGTGCGATAAAGTTAAAATTTTCCAGCCAAAAGATAAAATAATTCATATTAAATAAGAATCAATATTTACCGATATCGGGAAAGTTTATCATTATAAGGAAAAAAATTACAAGATATTGATATAAAACACATTCTGTAATGGTTATTAAAGTATTCTGCAAGTAATTTCGACCACAAACTTAAATCTTATGTTACCAACGCATTCACATGATTTCATGAAGTTTTTCAGCTAAAATATATTTAAAAACATACATGCTACATTACAATAAATCGAGCAAATCAACTTCAGTATTTTAGTAGACCATTACCACTTTCCTGAATATGGTAATACACAATCTTTCGCTTTCAGTACGCTAATAATAGATTTGCAGTCGTGATTAAATGATCAAAGCTAATAAAATCTAACGCTAAGGCTCAACTGAAAAATACTAAATAATAAACACAAAAACATGTCATTAAGAAATTCTCTCTATTTTTTATGTTTGAGTATAGGTTCACATTTACCTGCTCAAACTGCTTCTAATTATCTCGTTAATCAGACTCAGTCAGCAACAACAAGCAACGTGATAAGAGCCGGATATAATACAGGCACTACAGGATATTTGAGCTCTACAAATTACAATCTTAATTTTGGAAGAACCGGAGCTAATACGGTTGGTAATGTTCCAAAGCTGCAGGCATTTCAATTCAACAGTATGAATTATGTTCCTTTGACTCAATCAGGATCCCTTCCCTATGACAGGATCGTTATTAATCGTAAAGTTAGTTCATCTACCCTCGCACAGAATAGTAACAAATTCACCGGTTTTTTTGAATACAGTCTGATCAATGGTAACAGCATCTATTTTAAAGCAGAATATATTGATAATTTAGAATCACTAATCAACAGTTACGTAATTAATCGAGGGGTTGATAATATATTCTCAAATGCGACAAGCGGGACGTCTAATAATGTCGAAAGAGTAGACCTTATATTAAATGCCGGAGTTGTAATCCCATCTAATGTAAGTCTCAGTAAGCTTGGTGCATTGTTACTCGACAGGGGCGGAAACGACAATTATAAGATAGCGGTTATCACTTCTTTGGATTCAGCAGGAAAGGTTTCCGGAATTGGTAATCTCGTAAGCCGAAGCCAAAGTAATTTTAGCAGTACCGGATATACGCTTACCAGTGTAGTCTTTCAGAATGGAAACGGTGCAAACCCTACCGCAGCTGATAATCTTATAAAGCCGGTTGAAAATATAAGTTTACAGGCAATTTCAGGTGATTTTATTACGTTTTCAGAGATGGGAGTAACTGGCGGGCAGGTTATTTACGGAATTGCGGTATATCCGGGAGATGTTATTCAGGGAACAAATGATCTTATCAATCTTACTGATGTACCTGCCAACACTGATGGTACTGTAAATGGTGGTCTTGACTTTATGGGAGGTGGAGGCTTCTTTGTCGCTTCGGATGTAGCTTCGGGAACAATCACCGGAAATGTTTACCGGGATATTGACGGGAATGCTGCAATCAATGGTAATGGTATGGGATCGGTAATGGCGTTACCTCTTTATGCATATCTTCTTGCACCGAATAATACAATTTTATCGAAAGTACCTGTGAATTCTAATGGGTCTTTTGTTTTCCCATCTACTATCCTTGAAACCAGCAATACTTATAATGTTCTGATTGACACTAGAAACGTCAGTGGAACTTACAGTTTTTCGTCACCTATCTTACCTACTGGTTGGCAAATAGTAGGTGAAGATTTTGGAGTTAATAATCTTTCCGGTAACGGTGTAGAGGGTGGCACTCCCAATCTAAGGATTCCAATTAAATTTAATACCGCAAATCCGGTAATCTCAAATATTAAATTCGGGTTAGCCGCTGCTGAAGATATTTGTACAAAACCCGTCAATGGCTCAAGTTTTAGCTGGAGTTATAACAATAATGCACCCTCAAATCCTGTAACACAAAGTTTCAATCAGCCAGCTGCGAATTATGGTTTCGTACTCGATATTACAAAACTTGATAATTCATTCAATATGGTGATCAACGGAACACCACTTGCCACGCAGGAAATGGAATTTCAATCTAATGGAACATCTGGTATCAATGTACAATTTGTAGATAACAGTAGTTATGAAACAGCTACTTCTTTTATCTACAATATGACAGGAACCGAAACTAATCCGATTATCAGGGTAAATATTAGTCCTACCGGAACAATTACCATGTTTGGAAGCAAAACTTCCGGTGGTCCGCTATTTCCTTTAAAACTCATCAATGGAAACTCCTTTAACACAGTAACCTGGAATCCCACCGGAACAAACACCGTGGTAGCAACTCAAAACGTGGTAGGCGCGACGAATATGTCAGGAAGAGGTTATGGGCTAAACCAGACTTTATGTATTTGTGCTAACCCAGGTGCTGCAGGCACTCCCGTAGGTTATACCAATTTCGGAATCACTACCAAATCAAATGTCACTGTACAAGATTGGCCGAAAACCATTCCCAACGGTCATTTGGCTTTAGATTCAGCAGATAAGGGATTGGTGATTACGCACATGACTACTTTACAGCGAGATGCTTTAGTTCCTCTTGAAGGAATGTTAATTTACAATACTGATTTTGGATGTGTACAGCTCTACAGAGGAAATAATCCTGCAGTCGACAATACAAGAAGAGGCTGGAACTGTATCACTAAAGGATGTAACGAATAAACCATACATATTGACAAACATTATGAAAAAAATAATAAAAATAAGCTTATGTATCGCATTATTAAGCATGTCAAACATAATGCATTCTCAAATTGCGATCGGAAAAACATCGGTTACAAACAGCAGTGTTCTTCTTGAATTTGGAACAGGAAACAAAGGCATTATTGTGCCTTCTGTTCAATCTGTCAATGGAAATACTCCGGGAGCATTTGTCTTCAACACCTCGAGCAAAGCTGTTCAGGTATGGGAGCAACGAAATGCCAACGGAAACGGTGGATGGCTCAATCTAACCGAACTAAATGCCGGAGTTCTTCACTCCTTTAATAATTCGGCATCTGATAGTACTTCTAATGTTGGTGTTATAATCGGCGCATCCACAACAACAAAATCGGGAACATTGGTACTAGAATCAACAACGCGAGCGCTGGTGCTCCCTATCGTTTCAAATCCGCAATCAACCATGATAGGATCTGTGGCCGGAACTATGGTCTACGACGCAACTTCATCTACTATGGCCGTTTATGACGGTGCACAGTGGAATTACTGGAAATAATTGATATATCATATCACTTGACTAAAAACACAATAATTACTATCCCTCAATCACTGCGCATAGCTTAATGCTATTTTTTTCAACTTTGTGTTTTTTCCTTCTCTTCGGAGAGGGCTTTTTTTTGGCTGTATTTTTCAGACAGTATGAGATATCGGTGTAATGTTTTTGGAACATTCCTCCGTGGGCATGGAGTAAATCGAGATTAATGAGCATATTGTACAGGTTAAATTCCAGCAAACTTACTGTTCAATTTCTGTTCAATTTTATGATTCAGATTTGTAATAAGCTAAAGATACTGCCTGAACCTTCCATTCCAAACTGTAATCTTTTCTGATCTTTTCATACGCTTAAAGTTAAAGAGTATAAGAATCGTGTTCTTACAAAGTTATTATATATTTTACCCTACAAAAGATCTAATTAACCTGAGTTCGGGTTAAAGAAAGCTTAAAAATAATTGACCATCATTTACTTTTTTCAAGTTTAATGATGGTTTTTTTGGGAAAAAGCAATATGCTGAAAGACTTCCCAAAATATTCATCATAAAATTATTCACGCTTCGATGTCTGGTGTGTTCCACTTGGCAGTGATTCTTTAATTCATCATTTATCGTCTCAATGATGGCTCTTTTTCGAAGCAAAATCTTGTCTTCCATTTTCATGATATGATTTTTCATATTCTTACGAAGCTTTGTGAAAAGCTGGATTCCATCAGCAAAAAGCATCTCCCAGAGAGCCTTGGAAAGATATCCTTTGTCGGCAAAGAGTTTTCCAAAAAGCTGCTCTGTCATTTTTTTAATATGTTTCGGATTTCGGTCATCAACATTTCCTTTCGTTAAATAAAAAGATAGAAGTTCTCCTTTTTCATTACAAACCAAATGCAGTTTAAACCCATAAAACCAGCCCATTGAAGATTTTCCGCGTTCTGCCAAACCTTTGAAAACTTTATGATTGTGTATCCTTTGGTTTCTACAAACCTTCAAAGTGGTACTGTCCATAAAGCTTATTCCCGTGCATTTACCCAAACATTTTTCTTTCAGAAACAATGCAAAAACCACAAAACTTCTTTGCTGAAGTTCTATAAATCTATTGTAGGAAAGGGCTTTTGGAAACAAATTTTTCCAGTAGCCACACACTATTTCCTGGTAGTAATGCTTAAATGTTTTGTGTGCACCGAGATGAAAACCGATCATGATGGTAATGATTTCAGAATCGGACATCATAGATCTTCTGTTTCTTCTCTTCTTTTGATCTCCCAGCGCCTGAAACTTCATTTGTTTGATTTGGGAATCAAATTCTTTACAAAAATCGTCAACTTGTACAAAAATATTTGTAATTTGGTCTTTCAGAATCATAAGCAATAATTCGTTTAAACATTTGAATGTTAGATACTTAAATGTACGAATTATTGCTTTTTATTGCAAATTTATTTTCAACTCTTATCCCGAACTCAGGTTAATTAATACTGGCGGATCGGTAATGATATTTAAGCAGCAATAAATCAACTGCTAAATTAACAACAACAACTTTATTAGTTAATATATACTTGATATTAGCCTGACACGAATTGACTACTTTTGCCATGCATCAAAACCGTTTGGTGCTTTATAATGGAATATTTTAAAAAAATATATTTAGATTACAAACATCAGGTATACTTTTTTGTCAAAAAGTTTATTTCAAATATGGAAGATGTGGAAGACGTTGTACAGGAGATTTTCGTACATCTCTGGAAACATTCTTCGTCTCTTAAAAATCCTCATACTTTAGAAGCTATTATCTTCAAAACAGCTCAGCAGGAAGTTTCTAATTTTTACAGAAAAAATAAAATGCTCTTCTCTTTTTCAGATGAAAGTTTGATAAAAGACGAAGCCGATTCAGAAAAAACAGATAATGAATTTAAAGAAGAGCAATTGCAAAAAATACAAAATCTTCTTGAAAAAGTTCCAGAACGAAGCAAAACTTTTTTCTATAAAAACAAATTAGAAAAAATAAGCTATTCTCAAATTGCAAAAGAAAATAACATCTCAAAAACAGCTGTAGAAAAGCAAGTCAATAAAGTCATCCGACATATAAAGACCAACCTCAATCTGTTTTAACGAAATATTAAGCAGTTTAAACAAATTATTAAATCCATCTCTTCGGGGTGGATATTTTTATTTTGCTGCGTAATTGTATTTGTATGAAAGATTCTCAAAAATATTTTGAAAAAATTTGGACAAAGGTTTCCGAAGAAAAACAGGAAATGGATTCTGCAACCGATTCCAGAATCTGGAGCGTAATAAACGGGAGAATTAAGCAAAATAATAAGCGAAAATATTATTGGCTGGTTGCGGCTATTTTGGTGCCTTTATTCGGAATTTTGTTTTTTTACAAAGATTTTGAGTCAAAACAACCAAAAATTAGTTTATCAGCAATAGTATTGCAAACCGAGGAATCTTCTAAAACTTTCAGATTGTCTGACAATAGCATTATCACCTTGGAGCCTTACAGTAAATTATCAATCAATAAAGATTTTGGAAAAAAATACAGAAACGTGAAATTTTTAGGAAAAGGCTTTTTCTCGATAGCAAAAAATAAATCTAAACCTTTCATCGTAGATGCAGGCGGTTTCAGTGTTGAAGTTTTGGGAACTAAATTTTCAGTTGATCAGAAATCGGATGAAAAAAAGGTCAACTTATTTGAAGGAAAGGTAAAAGTCAATCACAACGGCAAACTGACTTATCTCCTACCCAATGAAAACTGGAGCACTTCTCCTGCCAAAAAAGATTATCATTATTACGCGGTAACTGCCGTAAAAACTTTCACTTTTGAAAACACAACTTTCGAGGATGCTATAAACGAAATAGAAAATACGTACGGAGCCAAAATAACTTATCCTAACAACATTGCTAAAAACCAGGTATCGGGTTCATTTTCAGGAAATCTGAAAGAAATTCTTTCCATCATCAATTATCCGTTTAATCTAAAAACTACTATTAAAAATGAAAATGAAATAATTCTACATTAAAAAAAACAGCACCAATAATGTGGCGTTATCAGTGCTTGTAATTAATTCAAAACTCGCTTAAGAATAATAAATCAACTCTTCAAATTTATGAAAAAAACTGCAATTTCTATTGCTTTACTCGTCGCTATGGGACTTCCCGTGCAAAATTATGCACAAACCCAGACTAAAATGGCTGTCACCAATAACCAGCGGCAGGTTTCATTAGTCAAAATACTTAAAAAATTAGAGAAATCTACCAAGACCAAATTCTTTTATTCTGCCTCAGATTTTAAAAACATTTGGGTAGATGAAAGCAAAATCAATTATTCATCATTACAGCAAAGTCTAAACTATCTGAAAAAAAGTGTTCCGTTAGATTATCAAATCCAGAATAATACGGTAAGCCTTAGAAAATTAGCTTCCACTAGGTCTTCTTTTGCAGAAAATAATTTAGAACCCAAAAAAGATACTTTAAGCAATCAGGAAAAACAGATAGAAGAAGTTGTAGTTGTCGGTTACGGTACACAGAAAAAATCTATTATCACAGGGTCCGTTTCCGTTGTGAAGGGCTCAACAGCAGAAGGACAACCAGTAATTTCGGCCGGTAATCTTTTACAGGGTCTTGCACCGGGTGTTACGGTCACTACCCAAACAGGTGCGCCAGGAGGTGATGCCGGAAATATAAGAATAAGGGGGATCAACAGTTTTGGAGGTTCAGACAGCAATCCTCTGGTGATTATTGATGGTGTTGCAGGAAATATCAATGATGTCGATGTAAACATGATCGAGTCTATTTCTGTTCTAAAAGATGCTGCTTCTGCTGCCATATATGGTTCCAGAGCAGCGGGTGGAGTTATTCTTGTTACTACAAAACGTGCGAAGGGAAATAAGCTGACTGCTCAATACAGAATGTATACAGGGTGGCAAAGAGCTACAGCAATACCAAAAGTTACGGATGGCCTTACCTACATGAAAGTATTCAATGATGCAAGCATGAATGACAATGGTACAAAGATATACAGTGACGAAGCCATCAATGATTTCAGAAACGAATACAACAAAAATCCAAGCAATTACGACTGGCAAAAAGCGATTCTTCAGGGAAGCGGATTCTTGCAGGATCATTATCTTTCTTTATCCGCGAAATCAGGAATTATAAGTGTATCGCCGTCATTTGGATATTCGAAACAGGAAGGTATTATTAAAAACACTGACTTTACGAGATTTGTTTTCCGTAATAACATGGATATTACCCCGAATGACCAATGGAATATCAGACTCGATATGTCATTCTTAAATAAAGATAGAACACAGATTGCCGATGAAGGAACGGTCTGGAATTATCTTGGAAGAATGCCCACCAACATCCCCATTTATTATGGTGAAAATTATTCTGACGGATGGGTAAAAATCAATCCGGTCGGTTATATCGAAAATGGTGGAAACCGTAAACAGAATAATCTGGAATTTATAGGAAACATGAACATTTCTTACAAACCTACCGATTGGTTAACATTAAAAGGTATGATAGCTCCACGTTATCTTACGACCAATATTCATCTTTTCAGAAAAAGTGTTCCAACTTATTATGAAGACGGAACAGAAGCAGGTTCTGCCAACACTTTTACTGAACTTACAGAATCTGCAAGACGTCAGTTTTACGGAACCTATCAGTTTCAGGCAGACGCAAAAAAAGACTTTGGTAAACACGGTTTTGAGCTTCTTGCCGGAGCTTCAAGAGAAACATATAACGAAAAAATATTATCCGGTTACAGAAGAGATTTTCTTTATGACAACTACGAAGTGATTGATGCAGGTGCAGATAACGAAACCAAAGATAATGCAGGATCAGAATATGAGTGGTTATTGGTTTCTGCTTTTGGAAGATTTAATTATAATTTCGATCAGAAATATTTATTTGAAGCAAATGTAAGATATGACGGTACATCGAGGTTTATCGGCAAAAACCGTTGGGCAGTTTTTCCGTCATTTTCTGCGGGTTGGGTGGTTTCGAGAGAAAACTTTTTCGAAGGTTTAAGAGGAACGATCAGCCAGTTAAAATTCAGAGGATCTTGGGGAAAACTGGGAAATCAGAATATCAGTTCTTCGTATTATCCTTTTTCAGAACCTTTATCATTGGGAAGCACTTCAATGAACGGAGTTGTATATCAAACGATCCAGCAATTAATCATGTCTAACCCTGATCTGAAGTGGGAAGAAACTACAATGTCAGGTCTGGGTGTCGATTTATCTTTATGGAGAAAGTTAGACCTTACTTTTGATATTTACAATAAAAAAACTGATGGAATTCTTTTAAGATTAAATACTTCTCAGCTTACAGGTTTGGAAGCACCCGTACAAAATGCTGCAACAGTAAGCAACAAAGGTTGGGAAATCGGTGCGCAGTACAATGAAAGATGGGGAGACTTTAAAATGAATATTGGTTTTAATCTTTCTGACGTTAAAAATGAAATCGTTGACATGAAAGGTCAGTCTTCCGGAACGCTTCTTCGTCAACAGGTTGGATCTTCAGTAAATTCTATTTATGGATTTATTGCTGATGGATTATATCAAAGTCAGGCAGAAATTAATGCCGGTCCTACACAATTTGGAACTTTAAAACCCGGAGATATCAGATATAAGGATATTGCCGGAGCTTTTGATGCAAACGGAAATCCAATCGGGGACGGAAAAATTACAGATGCTGACAGAACCATTATCGGAAGTACTGTACCAAGATATACTTATGGGTTTAATATGGGTTTATCTTATAAAGGTTTTAAATTATCCGCATTGATACAGGGTGTTGGTAAAGTTGACGGTTATTTAGATTCACATTATGTCATTCCTGCGGTTAACTCAAGTGCTGTGAAACCTTGGCAATTGGATTATTGGACACCTGAAAATACCGATGCTGAATTTCCACGTGTTTCCCTTACATCAACAAACAACACACAAAACTCGACCAAGTGGATGAGAAGTGCAGCGTATATGCGTCTTAAAAATGTACAGATCGGATATGAATTACCTAAATCTTTTACTGAGAACACATTTCTGCAAAGCATCTATCTCTATCTAAATGGACAAAATCTCTTGACTGTCACTGATTTTTATGAAGGATATGATCCTGAAATTAATTATAATCTTGGGAGTTCTGACGGCGTCGCTTTGGGAGGTGGAAATTATTATCCACAGGTAAAAACCGTTTCGTTTGGTATTGATGTTAAATTTTAATTCTAAAAAAAAAATGAAAAACTTTTTAAAAATATCTCTTTTAGCCATAATCACTTCGTGCTCAAGCGCCGATATGGATTTAGAACCACTTAACGGGCCAACATCCGAAACTTTTCCCGCATCTTATGACGAAGGAAAAATGGGTCTTTTTGCTGCATACAGAAACTTAAGTACAATCGACGCTGCGAGTACGCCGATCTGGCATGTGATGGATAATATTACGGATATCGGATATGCAAGACCTGGAACCAACTACACCTCTCCTATCACGAGTTCTATTACCACGACCAATGCATTAACCATAAAACCATGGGAAATTCATTATAAAACAATTGCAAGATGCCACGCAGTTCTCGATAAATTAGATGAAATTGCAGGACTTACCGCTGCGCAAAAATCTGAGCTTGATTCAGAATTAAGATTTATTCGTGCTTATGCCTATTCTCAATTGATCGAACTTTACGGTGATGTTCCATTAATAAAATCATCAGTTACGCTTGAAAATGCTAATGTTGCAAGAACACCTGTTGCAGAAATTCAGCAGTTTATTATTGCAGAACTTGGAGCAGTTGCACCTCAACTTCCTATTTCACAATCACAATATGGAAATGTGCGCGCATCCCGTATAGCAGCTTTAATGCTAAAAGCAAGAGTAGAGCTTTATTCTAAACAATACGCCGCCGCCGCCGTTACTTCAAAACAGGCTTTAGACGCAGCAGCAGGAGTTTATAGCTTAACACCTTTTAATGCTTCTGTGAATTACGTTGGTAAAGATCATACCGTTGGAGAGCCTGATCCGAGTAATATATTTGGACATAATGGTTTTTCAGCAAGTAAAGAATGGATTTGGGTTGCTGAATTCAATATGAATGTACCCGGTTATCTTCATAATCAGCAATATTATGCAGCGTCTCGTTTGGGCAAAGGCGTTTGCTACTGGGGACCCACCCAAAATCTTATCGATTCTTATCAGATGATCGATGGACTTTCAATCATAGATTCTCCTTTATACGATAATGCAAATCCATTTAAAAACAGAGATCCACGTCTGGATATGTATGCTGTACGACCACATTCTAGGTATCTTGGGTATCAATTTGAGCCCCACACTTCTTTCACAAAAGTAAACAACTATTGGTCGGCAGGAGCACCAACACAAGTGAACAATGCTGATGCAACGAACGCCTATCGTTCTTTCAGCGGCTATCTCTGGAGAAAGACAGTTGATATTGCTGACTTTAATTCTACATCGGTAAGTGGAAATTCAGATTTAAATGTTGGGATTTTCAGATTATCAGAATTAATGTTGATTTACGCAGAAGCAAAAATTGAGTCGAATCAGTTGGATAATTCGGTTTATGATATGATTAATCAGATCAGATTGCGTGCGAAAATGCCGGCTTTACCGACCGGAATGTCACAGGCTCAATTGAGAAAAGCCCTTCGATACGAAAGAAAAGTAGAACTGGCAAATGACGGATTGAGATGGTATGACATCAGACGTTGGGGCATTGCAAACACCGTGATGAACGGATATTTATACCTAAACCGTAACGGAAATAACTGGACAAAATCTGTAATAACAGGTTTTGATGAAAGCGCGAATCCTATTTATAATCATTCACAAGCTTCAGCATCTTTCTCAACACAGCAAGTGGTGTACACGCCAAATAAAGATGAATATTGGCCGATACCACAATCAGAAATGGACGCAAATCCATTATTAAAACAAAACCCTGGTTATTAATTTTAAAGAAAAATTATGAAGAAGAATATATCAATATTGCTTTTACTACTGTCTGCAGTGATTTTTGCACAGGACAAATTTCAGACTCCAAAATTAGATAATGAAAAATCATGGAGCATCATCCTGATACCGGACACCCAAAACTATGTGAAGTGGAACAGAAACCAGCCTGTTCTAGATTTGATGGTAAGATGGATTGAGGATAATATTTCTCCGTTAAATATTAAAATGGTTTGTCAGGTTGGTGACTTGGTGGAACATAATAACATACTTAATCAAGGATATGATGGCGACCAAAGTGCAGATGACCAATGGAAATCTGTGCAGTCAATCTTAGGAAGGCTGAATGGAAAAGTCCCTTACGTTGCTGCAACGGGAAATCATGATTTTAGTATTAATGAAGAAGGCAGAAGATTTTCTCGTTACAACGAGTTTTTTCCGTCTAATTTTAATTATTTAAATCAGAAATATTTAGCACAGAACTTTTTTAATGATGCCGGTGCTCCAAGCATGGAAAATTCTGTTTTAGAATTGAAAGGATTAAATGGCCAGGACTATTTATTTCTCAGCCTTGAATTTGCGCCAAGAAATAAAGCATTGGAATGGGCTAAAAAAGTATTGGATATGCCTCAATACAAAAACCATAAATCAATTTTAATCACCCACGC
The DNA here is from genome assembly GCF_003815915.1 of Chryseobacterium indoltheticum. Lineage (NCBI taxonomy): Bacteria > Pseudomonadati > Bacteroidota > Flavobacteriia > Flavobacteriales > Weeksellaceae > Chryseobacterium > Chryseobacterium indoltheticum. The sequence goes on along the minus strand of NZ_CP033929.1, from coordinate 2,396,382 downwards.
CTTTTTAAATGAAAAAGATAAGAGAACTGATAAAGCAAATTCGTGGTTTATGTATGAGCCTTTTCTAATAAACAATGTTCCGCAAAAATCAAAAACCATCGTACTTCCGGAATCTAATAACGGAGAACAAATATGGAAAAAGCTGATAGAGCCGTCTCAAAATCTCCAATTGGTATTAAGTGGCCATATTTCAGGAGAAGGTTTTCGTGTAGATCACAACAGTTATGGGAAAAACGTGAATCAGATGCTTTTTGATATGCAAAGTGAAGGTGGTGGTCATCGTGATGGTAACGGAGGTGATGGCTGGCTGAGAATTATTGAGTTCTATCCGGATAATAAAACGGTAAAAGTGAAAACATATTCTCCTCTTTTCGGTATTTCGCCAATTACCCAAAAATATGCTTATAAAACAGATTCAAGAAACGAGTTTACTTTCAAACTTTCAGAATAATAAAGTCAAATTATAATTGTTCAATTACTTATATTTTCAGCACAGAACATATAGTTTGCGATATAAGAAGTTGAAATTTTATTTTACATAAACGATATTAGACCGCTTGTTATGAGACAGTCTTTATGGTAAAAAGACTTGCACTTAATCCACCATTTAAAATAAATCATAAAGACTGGGGTTGTGAAACTTCCATGATTCTTTCTAAATCTTCCACCAGATATTCCGACATCTCTTCGGTTATGGGTACAATGCTAAATGGCGCCAACAAAAGACAGTTGGTGCCATTTACTTTTATAGCATTTCTAATCTAAATAAAATCATTATCCTTCATAACATTTTAAATTTAGTAAAAAAAGCTCTTAAGCATTGAATTTAAGGGCTTGAAACTAATTTATATTATTATGAATTTACAATCACCACAACATAATCATCTGGTGCTGTTGGATCCAAATAAAATGATGTTACAGTCACATTAGCATCAGTATAATTCATAGGGTATAATAAACAGACATTCGGACTTCCCGGTGATTCCATCCGTACATCATAATTTAATGCAAAACCTCCATTGTCATAAGGCCCACCGTTCGGATTCCAATACTCAACTTCAATCCCACCCCATCTTGCCAAAGTTCCAAACGGATTATCTAAAATAGGATTGTTTGCAGATTGAGTGACATAGGTATTTGCAGTAGTTGCAACCCTCCATTGGGTAATGGGAACAATGGCATTTTGAGAATTTCTAAATTTTTTGTAATAAGTCACATTTCTCCCTAATGGATCGCCATCAGGATATATATTATCACTGAATTCTCCTCTCAGTGCAGGAAAGCAATTGTCAGCACGAGCACTGATATGCCCACCAAGTGTATATCTGCTGTAATTAAGTATCTGCATCTCATCACTAATGCTATATGCTTTATAAAATGGAACAGATGCTAAAGCGATACATAAGATTAATAATTTTTTCATGATAAATAGTTATTAGTTTGATTTAATTTTATTTCTGTATTGCGCAAGATTTTCATGATACACTGAGAATCCTTTTTTAAGAATTTTTCTTTTTTCCATTCTTTTAAGCTCAGTCTCTGACATGTTATTATCAATCAATAGTTGTGAAGCTGCTGGCAGCAAAACTTCGACACCTTCTTCATTAAGCGCTTTATTGCTATCAATAAATCTCGTCTGACCTTTTGCTATTGTTTTTAAAGCATTCTCGAAGTTTTCCATAGCATCACTCTTTAGAGATACTACTGTTTCTGTCACTTCTGTGCTTTGCCTTTGTTCATTTTGGCAACTGACTGTTAATAAGCTTAACATGGCTATGCAAGCAATTTTTCTCATTTTTTTTTGATTTTTGGTTAATATATTTAGTTTAAACTATATTTAATTTTGACCCTTTAAAGTTGATGGTAGTTTTTTAACCCTTTTACCGACGCAACAAATAAACTCTGCAACAAAAACAGGAATAAACCCTATAGCACTATGATTCACAATAAGTTAAACTCATCAGTATATGTAAGTATACGTTTTATGGGTAATGCAGAACTCAATACATAGCGAGGTAAATGCTCAGGCAGTGAAGCGATCACAAATAATATTGTAAGTGAATAAATTTCACGTTAAAATCTCCATTGAGATCTAATTAGACCGGTTTCGGAAGAGTCAAAATGAGCCTCTGAAACTTCTTCGTAATTGAAAGTTTGTGACGATAATAAGTGTGAGGATGATATGCAAATAAAGAAATAGAAAATTGCTTTATTTTACATAACATTTTAATACAAAAATGTATCATGTTAATAGTTTTGATGTGATTATTAGTGTAAATCTATCCAAAGAAGATTCGTGACAAATATATAAATTATTTATACACTTTGATGTTTTTGTTTTAAAAATAAAATTAAAACACAATATTAAATCATTATTAATAATTAATTCGCAATTAAAAAAATCATAAAAAACAATTGATATGTAAATTTATTTTTTACATTTGTAACGAATTTCACTGTTAGTGATATTCAACTAAAACCATTCAAATTATTAATATGAGATATACAACTATACAAAAATTGTATCGGGTAAAACATGCCCAGAAACTCCCTGATCTTTACAGCAAATGTACTTAGCAAACTCAAAATTTTGAGATAACTATCCTAAACTTTCTTGTATACCCTAGAAGGAGTTTAATGCATATATTTTGAAAATATTTCTCCTTAAAATTCAACCAATTTAATCTAGATCAATAGGGATCATAAGCTCTCCTTTCTTGTTTACATAAAACCTACATAAAGACCTTATCATAAAACCTAAAAACAATTTATTAAACAATTTTAAACATGAAAAAACTAACTTTTACATTGATGATTGCTTTAGCGGGACTATTTGCGTCATGCTCAAACGAACAAACAGCTATCAGTACTCTTGAGAATTCAAAAACGCAGGAAATGAAAAATTTTGACGGCGCCTTAAAATCCCTGATGAAACCTGAAAACAGATCTACACCAGAAGAAAAATCGAGATTGGGCGCACAACTCAATGAACGAAGTCTTGACATACTCTATAAGGCCTCCAACAATTTATTAACAGTTAACCGTATTGAATTTGCAAAAGCAGAATCAAGAGAGGGTAAAGAAAAAGTTATTTCTCAGGCGACAAAGCTTTATTTTGAGAAATTACGCGGGATGGAACAAAATGCTAAATCAGAAAACTAAAAATTGAGCCATGAAAAAATATATTTCTATCACTCTGGTTCTTATATGTTCCTTTGCTTTTGGGCAGGGAAAAATAAACATATTTAATTATACTGCATATAATTTGAGTAATTCATTGGTGGGTTATAATTCAAGCAATGGTAACTGTCTACCAAGTTTTAATGGAACTAATCATCCGGTTCCTGTTCCACCAGGGGCAGCTGTAACTTATAACGGCTATTACCAGAGCGGGCTCGTAAATCCTCCGATACCAAGCTGGACTGTATATACAGCAGGTGGTGCTGTTACCACTCAGGCTCATACCAACCTTATTTTGAATACACCTTATGCGACCACAACGTCTTGGCAACTCAATAAGTTCTCTCTGCATTATGTCAGCGGTGGCGGCGTTCCATATGGTGGCGGTAGCGTGGGAACTATTGTTTGCAATACCCCGCTTGTTGACTATGAAGGGGGCGCTCCATGGGCATACGAGGCATTTTGGTTCGTTTCAGGAGGTGAAACTTATTTTATAATTCAATAAAAAATATTATGAAAAAACTTTTTTTAATTTTAATTTGCGTTATCTCAAATTCACTATTTTCTCAAGGTACATTAAATCTTTTTAATTATAGTGTTTACAATATGCAGGGAAGATTGTTTGCCAGAGGAAGCCAAAATTGCTTACCATCGGTGTGGACTTCATATGAATTTCCTGCGTCTACTTCTGCAACAATTTTAGATTACAATGATAGTTTACCCTATATAGGAGGCTGGTCAGCTAGAACTTCGGCTACAGGGGCAATTACCAACCATGTCCCTCCGAATTCAGGTTTCTTAACTACGGTAAGCCCAATTACACGCTGGCAGTTTTCTTGGTTTTTGACAAAAGACGCAAACGGGGTACAGACCGGAGACCAATATATGATGGGAGATGATGCTTTTTCTGCACCATGCGGAACAACCCCGGTATATGATTACCAGATTGGCAGCAATACACTTGTAGAATCCTTTTGGTTTTATTTGCCCGCAACAAATGAAACTTACCTGGTTGTGCAGTAAGTTTCAAAAAACTTATCAAACATCACCTCATCTTTCTCGTGTCATATTTTATGAGAAATATGTGGTACATATCTGGACTGATTTACACAGCAAATATTGCCAGAATATATTAATAAATAATCCCACATGGTTAGTGTGGGATTATTTTATTCTTAATAATATTGTACGAAGCTTTATAGTTGTCTACGGTAATTTATTGTTTTTAATTAATTAAATTACTCACAGTTTTTAATTCAAGTAAAACCTTTATCCGTTTCTTAAATTTCTTCTTACAATTCGGATTTTTAAAGATAGCTGTGCCTGTGCTTTTTTATGACATTCCTTGTATTTTTTTATGCTTTTTTCAAGCTGGCTTTTATTTTTCAGATATTCTTCATAAAGATTACCTAATTCAGAAACTTCATCAATATCTATGGGGTAATTAGAATCAGTATCTTTTTGTGATTCGACCAATAAGTAACGGTAATATTTAGCTCTTTCGATGAGAGTATTATGAAATTTTGGTTCGATACCTTGCATATTTTACTTAAAATTTAATTTTGAAAGAACAGTAAAAGGACGATCACTTTGAAATAAGATTTTTACGCTTTTTGATTGAGCTTCTGTATGTACAGACTTTGAATAAATTTTATTCATCACAGAAGAAAGCAATATTTCGTCAGGATCGCCTAAAGGAAGTAATGGCAATGATATAAATTCATTAACAGAGATTTGCGGAAAAATCCCATTATTATAATTCCCTTCACCATTGGCATTGAATACTTTATAAATAACAGGATGTATCTGCCAAGTAATTTTTTTAGGTTTTCGCTTGTCTTCAATTACAAATCCGGCCATGTCTTTTCCTAATGTAACTTCACCAACCTGAATGACTTCCATATAAGGTTTTAGATTATTGATAACAATTTCAGAAGCAGAAGCAGTGCTTTTTGAGGTTAAAACATATACTTTTTGTAAACCAAGAGAATTGGCTTGTAAAGCATTAAAATTAATCGCATTGGAAGCGTAAGCAATTTGTTGTGAAAAAGACCTTTTAACTTCGCCCCCGTTTTTATTTCCTTTATAGGTAATAAACTGAGAATTTGCAGAAATTCCTGCCGGAATCAACGCACAAAGTGCTGCAGCTGATGAAACAGAACCTCCATAATTGTATCGGAGATCAAGAACCAAATCCTGCACTCCCGCACTTTTAAATTCTGCGAATTTCTGATTGAGAGCCTGACTCATCCCATCCGGAAAATCATAAATATAAAGATATCCTGTTTTCTTTCCGTTTTTATCAAATATTTTAGACGTCAAAGGCTGCTCAAAAGTATACCCATAATAAACTGTAATGTTTTTTTCATTAACAACCGATCCGTTTTGCCAATTTCCTACGGTAAGCTCGATCATCGTTTTTTCGGCTATGGATGAAGTTAATTGTTCCGCGTTAGAAGCGGTAATATTTTGTCCGTCGATTTTTTTGATGATCATTCCTCTTTCCAATCCGGCATTCAGAGCGGGAGAATTTTTCAAAACTAATTTTATGACCGTAACAATTTCACCATTTTCCAACTGCAAAACAGCATAATCAAAGCCATACATATTTCTTACCGAACGAGGATAAGTAGATGCATCGCTTGTATTAATGATAAATGAAAAACGATCCTGAGGAAGCAACAAACTTTTAAAAAAGTCTTTTACCGGAAGATGATAATTGGGCTTTGGCGGCATCTGATCTGCCCAATAGTAATATCGTCTCATGCTGTCCTGAACCCAAACATTCACAGATTCGGTGCTACCTTCGGGAAAATTGGGCACCTCATCATCTGTACGGTTGCAAGAAACTATCAAAAAAGATAATATAATTAAAGCCAGTAACTGAGTTTTAAAAAAAGTTTTGCTCATAAAATTTAAAGATTATTTATAAATAATCAGCAACATCAATATCGCCTTTCACTACCCAAACTCCATTCTCCATTTTTTCCTGAAGAACAATCATATTAGCGCCAATATCCTGTTTTAAAGTCACTTTTATAATACCTGAACCCGTGTAAGGAATATTGGCTCCAATTTTATACAGTTCCAGATAAACAGGAGCCGTAGCGCTGAAAAATGTGTAAATTTTAACAGCTGTAAAATCTTTTTTTCCAATGTGATCAAATTCGGCAAGTACAGTTCCGTTTTCTCTCTTCAAAATACCTTTTACCCCTTCTAAAGATGCTCCCGAAAATTCACCAAGATTAGGAAAAATAAATTCGAATCCTACTCTGCCCAAATTAACCTGAGGTTTCACAGCATACGTTTGTAAATAAATTCCGGGTAGATTAAAGAAATACAAGTCTTTGAAATCTAAAGCATTATCAAAATTGATATTGTATTTAGCAATCTGAGCTCCGGTTTGATTATTGTAAATTCCAATTTCGTCGGTCTCACCTTTGTCTACAACAAAATTGAGCTGAGTTTCTATTTTCTCGGTGTAAGAAGTATTTCCATTAACAGATATGGGAACTCCGTTGAGTCTCATCTGAATAACATCTGGTTTTGAGTATCCTTTAATATTTATCTGTGCTGCCCTCTGAATTTTATCATAAACTTCTAAAGAACTATTGTCTGTACAAGAAAAAAGCAGTGAAAATACAGTCAGCGCTAAAATATTTTTCATTTATTTAATTTTAAAAAGTAAACTGTTTATGAGAAAAATTGCCTCAGCCCAAACATAAAAAGCTGAGAACAATTGTTTTAATTATAAAAAATTACAGAGGATATGTTTTAGTTTCATGGTTATAAATTTTTATAAGAGAAATCTATTTTTTAATAAATTTCATTCGCTCAGAGACTATTCTGTCTGATACCTCAACAATATAAGTACCTGCCGAAAATTCTGCTACATTGATATTTTTAGAATATTTTGTTTTTAAAATCTGCTGACCGCCCATATTATAGACACTTACTGTTGTGTTGTTTTCTTTTAAAGCTGCATCAAGTTTTATTTGTAAGGAAGATGATACAGGATTTTCTATTATTTTACTTAATGCTTTTCCCGTTTTTACTTCTTTTGTACTTAAAACGGAAGCATAGATTGCCATCTCATCTATATTGATATTCTGAGAATTTGGTGCTCCTCCGGATGAAATTCTGTTTGACCAAAGGCCTATATAAATTTTCTTTCCTGCAAAAGCTGAGATGTTTACCAAAGATTCTGCAAACTGTGTAAGATCAGACGGAAGGTTACTTGAAGCACTAAATCTATATGTTGCACCACCTGCACTTTGAGCATCAGTTGCTAACTGTTGAAAATCTGCAAGACCTGGAACAGGCTTCTGAGAGGTGCTTACAAAAATGTATAAATCTCTGCTTACACTTGCATGGCTAGACCTTTGTCTTCCGATATATCCTGCTAAAGTAATAGTTCCGCCAACATTCGTAAGGTCTATTTCCGGAGAAACTATCCAATCGTTTTCAGTTGCAAAACCTGTTGCATTACCTGTAGGAACCAAATTGATAGAATGACGAAGAACACCTGCAGTTCCGTATGCTAATGAAGTTCCGTTGTGATAGATATTTTGTCCTTGCATCCAACCGTTTCCATTTCCGTTTGTATCATAGAAAGTCCATCCTTGTAAGTCACTTGGTGTTTCAAATGTATTCATCCAAACAGGGATTTGAGCAAATACCGCCTTCGATAAAAGTATTACAGATAATAAAATTATTTTTTTCATAATGCCAATTATTAATATTAAAAAAGTAAAAGCAGGGAATGTAAAAGCTACACTCCCTGCTTGATAAGTATTAGTCTATTGTACCAAAATTATATTTTGTCCAGATACCGTCGTAGTTACCACAGTTTCTTGGAGAAACATTCCAACCTCCGATGTTGAAAAACGGCTGGCTCATACCAAAAAGCTGAGCAGAAGCTCCTGTAAACAAGTTTCCAGAAGGAATTCCTGCTGTACCAAGACCTGTAACAGAAGTGGTAAACCCATGAACTTTGATCGAGCTATAGATAGATGCAGAAGATAATTCTGAACCAGAACCTTCTACTTTTATCCCTGTAGGATATCCTGTAATAACAGCATCATTTAATGTTAATCTACCGTTTCTTCTAATATGAATTCCGTTTTCGTAAGCAGGACCTACCCCCGGAACTGTAGAAAATACATTTGTACTTGGTCCTACGATAGTTAGGTTATTGATTACAGGGTGGGTAAGCAACGAAGTTGAAGTACCTGAAGCATTGTTATCTAGCTCGATACCGTTGGTATCAGAAACGCCACCACTTGTGGTATGCGACGAGTTGGTATCTGCTAATGCAAGAGCACAAGTAATTGTACCTGTATATCCGTTATCAAAATCGAAGTTATCATCTTCTGCAGCAAAAGAAATCAGGTTAGAAGCATTCACTGTTCCTCCGAAAAATTCAAAAGAATCATCCTGACCGAAAGAAACCTGAATATGATCTAAAGTAGTACCATTTCCAACACCGGCCAATGTCAAAGCATTAACTTCGTTACCAGAATTAGCACCTACAAAGTCATAACCTGCAAACTCGATACGAACATACTTCATGGTTCCCCCGTTGTGAGCAGTGTTTGAACCTCCGAAATAAAAATCACTTCCTGTTAAACCTTCTACAGTAGTTGTTGTAGGAACGTTTGTAGGAGCATCTCCTAAGATCACTACTCCACCGAAATCTCCAGAAGTTGCCGTAGTATCTTCGTTTCCGTCTAATAAATTATAACTTGTAAAAATAATCGGTTGAGACTCTGTACCCGTTGCATTAATTTTACCGGTTTTTGTAATGACCAAAATACCAGAACCTTCACCTATCGCATTAGGTTTAGCTTTAATAAATGTACCTGGCATAATAGTAAGCGTGGCTCCGTTTTTTACAGATACAATACCGTTGATTTCTATTACTCCGCTCCAGACAGTGCTAGAAGTGATGTCACCGCTAACTGAAGTTACAGGAAGAGCAGATGCAGTAAGATATTCAGCAGAAGTAGCTTTCATGTTAAAAGAGTCTGAAGAATCTACTAAAGAATCATGTTGACAAGCAGTAAGAGACAATGCTGCTACAGCGATTAAAGTTAATTTTTTCATTGTTAAAGTTTTTTGGACATCAAGCTTTCTGGTTAATATTTTCCGGCCTGATTTTTAAAAAATTTAGAAATACACGCCTCTGTATTTCAGCAATTTGGTTTTTATTACTCTACGCTACAGGAGGAGCTATATCGAAGAGTTCCCTTTTTCTTTGCCAATGTCTGGGACAACGGATGGCATTGGTTATTTTTTATGAATCTGAAACTGTGTTGCGCGTTCATCAGTTATATTTTTTTGATTCACTTTCAGGATACCAAACCTGTACGTTTCACTACTGAGCTCTTTTCTTTATCTTTATAATTAAAAAGTATAGTTCACACTTAAGCCGAATATTCTTCCGCTGTAAGCACGAAATAAAATTTTATCAATATTTTTATCATATTTATTGGTAGCACCGGGAAGAAGCTCCAGCATTTCTCTTTCTGTTTGTAAACCGCCGCCTTTGGATACCGAATAAGAATTGAAATTATTATAAAACTCTTTCACTCTATTGAAAAGATTTCTTGCATTAAACTTCACCTCCAAATTTCTGTTTCTTAAAAATTTGTACGAAAGCTGTGCATCTGCAACTGCATAAGGTCTTTGAATCTCTTCTCCGTTGTAACCATACCCTACAGTAATGTATTGCTCACCTTTTGCATTATACAAAAGACTTATTCCCAACCTTTCACCATCATACATCAGTCCTAAATTATAAGCATAAGGAGTTTGACCGTAAAGCGGTCTGTCTACCTCATAAGTATCATCAAGATCTGTGGTTTTAGTTCTGTCTTTAAAAGATATTACCTTGGTATCGTTATAGGTGAAGTTTCCGCTGATGAAGAGTTTTTCGAAAAAAGAATCTGCTTCGATGAAACTTAAATTTTTTCTTACCTCAGCCTCAAATCCTTTCAGTTCTGCATTTTTAGAATTCCCGTTATAAAGATGTAAGTTTCCTTCATTTGAAATATACCCTTCTCTTTCGATGGGTCTGTCTATATTTTTGTAGTACAATCCGACTGAGAATATTTCACCTAAACCTGGAAACCATTCCAATTTAAAATCATAATTATTCACCACAGACGACACCATTTCTGTATTATGAATCAGTCCGTTCGCGATAGGATCAAAATAGGGCAATCCCGTTCTTTCGTTAAACTGAGGACGAATAACCATTCTATTGTAGGCAAGCCTCACATTGGTTTTACTGGTCGGGCTGTAAGTAAAATTCGCAGAAGGCATGAATTGCCAAGGTTTGTCCTCCACCGCCTCTTTGTAAACATTCTGTGGATCATTAGGATCTAGCTGCTGAGAAAGCAATTTATATTTAAAATATTCTGCCCTCAATCCCCAAACCAATCTAAATTTGCTTTTCCATCGATTATCAAACATAATAAACCCTGCATGCTGCTCCACTTTACCTTTATATTGTTCGTCAGTGTAAAGCGGTCTTGTCTGCCATCCGATTCCACCAGGTACATAGTGCGAACCATCCAACCATTCAGAAAGTGCACCCTGCAAAGCCATAAGATTGCTTCCTGTTACTTTTTCGTCAACTCTTAAGAGAAATTTTTGCTGAAAATTGGTATTGCTTTTAGATACTCCTGCATAACCGGCCTTTATATCATTTTTAAAATCTCCTAAATCTTTACCCCATTTAAAAGAGGCACCATAATTATAATCTGTTTCTTTATTTTCTATATACCCTCTCGCAAAATCGCTGGAAGAGTTATTAGCTTCATGATACGCTATAATTTCAGTCCCGATGAAATTATAAAGCGTATTGTGCAATGTATAATCTTTTGTATCAGATGCTACACCCGTTCTTGCCGCAAACCAGTCTACCGCTACATTACCTATTTTATGACTTCCTTCTATTTTATTTTGTAAAAGAGTTTGATAAATCGGATAATTGGCATTATTTGTATAAGGTCTGTCTAAAGTTTTTATCTGTTCAGGATCATTATTGGGAACAATTCCGTTGTAGAAATAATTGTAAGCCAATTCTGCATTAGCCGGCAAACCACTTCCTGAAGTATATTCATTCCAGCCTGTAATTCTGGTCAGGGTATTATCATAAATATGAGTATAAGAGTTTCTGAATGAAAATCTGTTTTTACCCAGCTGCAATCCAAAATTCAACATTCCGGCAACCGTAGAATTATAATTATATGAGGCTCCCTGGTTTTTGAAGTTGTAAAATTCTACAGGATTTGAGCCGGTTGTTTGCCAATCCGAAAGCAAGTAACTTGTGTCTAACCAGTTTCCTCTTCCTGTGTGATCGATCTCTAGTTTATTTTGTTCGTTTCTTACAATCAAAGCTCCTGCAAATCCCCATTTGCTATTATTTTTAAGCTTATAATTTCTTCCCAACGCGATCTGGAAATTAGATCCCATATCTGCTATTGTAGCATAATTGGTAAAATTATCATTCTTAAACTGTCTCGATTGTTCAAAGAACAAAGGGTTTTCCCAATTTGTAAACTTCAAGCCCAAAGGGAAATCTCTCGTTCCGTCATCATACCCGAAGTAATCATATTTTCCGCGTTTTCTGGTAAGAAATTCCTTAAAAGTTGTCTGATCATTGTAGGAAGTTCCCATTGTTACCGTAGTAAAGCTTTCGTTGGGGATATCTTTAGTTTTAACTTCTACAAAACCTCCCGCAAAGCTTGCATTCATATCCGGAGTAGCTGTTTTGCTCACAATCACACTTTCCACCATGGAATTGGGAATAATATCGAACGAAAAATTTTGGTTATAAGCTTCTGTACTTGGAAGATTGATCCCATCCATCGCTGCTGTATTCCAACGTTCTCCCATCGAGCGCACCACTACATATTTATTATCAATTGTAGTAATACCTGTTATCCTTTTCAGCGTTCCTCCCAAATCATTATCGGGTGTTTTGGAAATTTGTTCAGCCGAAATTCCGTCACTCATCTGTGCTGCTTTTTTCTGTAAAGCCAATAATCCTGCCTGTGTATCTGCTTTTCGAGTTCCTGTAATCACAACTTCTTTTATACTCGCGATCTTATCAGAAGCTGACCTCATCACAAATGAAACAGTGTTGGTTTGATTATTTACGATCGATAATTTTTCTACACGTAAAACATCATATTTCGTAGCTTTCACAATTAATGTATAAGATCCCGAAGGAAGTTCTATCGAAAAATCACCATTGCTATCTGTTAATGCATTCTTTCCAGCAATGCTTACGTCTGCACTGATCACAGGGTTACCAATTTCATCTACTATCTTCCCGGAAACCCTGCCGTCACCTAGAGCAGAGACATCTGACCCTTGATATTTTATTGAAATGAGATCTCCCCGAAGACGATGCACAATAGGAAGACCACTTGTAATATCTTTTAAACATTCATTGACAGGAATATTGTCACACTTAATACTTTTTACCTTTAATTCTTTAATATCTGTTTTGGAATATACCAGTCTCATTCTGGTTTTTCCGGCAAATTCTTCCAAAACTTCTATCAGTGGTTTACCTACCGGCGCAGAAAAAGATACTTTTTGAACTAATTCCTGGGCTTCTATTGTTACTGTAAAGAACAGAGCCGCAATTGTAAAACCACATTTCACACTTTTCATTTTTACGTTTTCTTTTAATTAAAATTTTATCTGATTATTAGTTTTCAATGCTTACAAAAGGCTATTTTTTGAAAATATAGGTTTGCTTTTCTTTCTGAACCTCTAAGTCTAGGATAAATGCCAATGCCTCAATATTTTCATCGGTATTTCCGCCAGTGAAATCTGCCGTTATTTTCTTCTCTGCCAATTCTTTAGGGTAAATAATGCTGATGCTGTAGTTTTTCTGAAGAACCTCTGCTACTTCCTTCAGCATAACATCATTAAAACTTAATGATAATAATGAAGGTAATTTTTTGGTAGATGTAGTGGCATTTGTAAAAGAAATGACTGCTGCTGTACGAGATACTCCAAAGTTTGTCCATTTCTGATTAGGTTTCAGGAATGTAACAGGTGCACCTACATACGAAACGGCAACTTTTCCTTCATAAAGATCCACCGCTTTATCATTGCCAGACTGTGTAATTTTAAACACCGTTCCTAAAACTTTGGTACTGAAACCATCTGCACGAACAATGAAAGGATGTTTTTTAGATTTTGCAACCGAAAAAATAGCGTCCCCTTTTAAAGCAACCATTCTGGTATCGGCCGGAAATGATTTTTCAACAGTAAGTTCTGCACCCGGAAACAATGTAACCACCGAACCGTCTTTCAGATATATTTTTTGATTTCCTTTTTCTGCGACATAGACATCCGGCTTAAAGAAAGTATTATAAGAGAAAATGCCTCCTACTGAAAACAGAAGTAAAATGACAGCTGCAATTTGGTAAAAATACTTTCTAAAGCTATTCGGATGATTTATATAGGTTGTTTGTGTTAAATAAGATTCCAAAACTAAGAGAACTCTTGCTTTAGACTCCAGAATATGATTGCTTTCCAGATCTTTCTCTACATTGATCTTCCACTGATCTAAAAGTTCCGTTTCTTTCTCCGAAATTATTTCGTCTGAAACCTCTCTTTGCCAAAGCCTGAAAACAAATGCCTGAATATCTTTAAAATTTAAATTTCTCATACAGATTTTACTATCAATTCGTAGTTACATCTATAAAACAGCAGAATTTTAAAACTTCCCCAACTTGGTTTTAACATTATATTCACATTGCAGATCATTTTCCTTTCATTTCACTATTTATCAATATCTGATTCATATTATAAGCGTCATTTCTTCAAAATAATTAACATGGGATTCTTTAAAGTTCACAAAACGTTAATTTTCCTTTAGGTAATTTTGCAACATCATTATGAACCCAACAGACAGAATATTACTACATAAAATAAAAACAGGCGACCGACCTGCTTTTATGACACTCTATGAGCGATATTGGGACAGTTTATACCGTTTTGTTTTTGCACGTACAAAAGATAAAGAGGTCACCGAAGAGCTGTTGCAGAACCTTTGGATAAAAATTCTTGAAAATACAGAAAGTATCCAGACCAATAATGAGGAAAGTGCCAAAGGATATCTTGTAAAATATCTTCACTATAGAGTGATCGATTATTTCAACAGTCATAAAAACGTATCCTCAACATTGCGTATTGATGAGGCCGAAAACTCTATCGACATTACAGACACGGATTATTTCGAAATACTAGAAGAAAATGATATTTCAGTTCTTTTCAGTATGATCGATGAAGTCGTTTCGCAACTTCCGGTTACTGAGCAAAAGATTTATGATCTGAGAATCCGTAAAAATTTGTCGGTCGACGAAACAGCAGAGATTTTAGGTTTAAGCAATAAAACAGTGAGCAATAAACTAAGCAAGGCTATTGGTAAAATCAGGGAAGAATTAACTCCCGAATATAAATCATCTAAAAAACTTATTTCTTTGCTGGTGCTTATGGAAATTTTGGTGAGGTAATTTAGTAGATATTATCTTGGGAAAAAACTTTTAAAATATTTTAAGATTCCCTTAACATATTCTTCTAACGAAACAGATGCAATATTCTGTATCATAATAAATTTCTTATATAGCGTTTTCGGTATAAAACAGCAATATTATTTGGTCTCAATCAACTTTCTAAAACATATCACTTTTGAAACTTTAAAAAGGATAAAAATTGCATAAGTATTTCAAAAGAATAACCTTTATTTTTTTGATAATCGTAATTCATATGTTAAAAATGAAGATATTTGCCATACTTTTATCATGTGGTTAATTTTTCTTATGTTCAAATGATCATGAGCTTGTTGGCAACTCAAAATGATCACAGAATATATGGGATAAGTAGCGTTTCAGTAAAGTGAAGAAGCGATTACTTGTATTTACATTATCATTAAACTAATTTCAATGCCGAAAAAAATTATTAGAAATCTTCAGATTGGTGTCGTACTTTCTTTATTACTGCTAATTGCGAGTTCTATAGCATCTTATGTTAGCATACAGAAGCAAATGGAGAATAGGGAAAGCTTTTTAAAAAGCAAGGAATCTATAAGTCTGGTAAAAGATGTTTTAAATTCGCTCTTAGATGCAGAGACAGGTAACCGAGGATATCAAATTACGGGTCAGGAAGATTTTCTGGATCCCTTTAACGAAAGTGTAAAGCAATATCCAGCGCTTATTTCCAATGAAAATAGGCTGAATATCAAAGATAAACATCAAATAGAGCTTATCAATGAACTCTTTCGTACTTCCAAAATGATGATGGAAGAGGATATTTTGTTAATTCAAAATCGAAAAAAGGGAATATTAATGACCCCGGAAGAACTTCTACAAAATAAGACAACTATGGACAGGTGCCGTATACTTGTTGAGAAATTTGTAAAATATGAGGAAGCTCAATTGGCTATTAAAAATAAAGATCTCAACAGGTCTTCCAAATCGACAGTTTTATTCATCATTTTTTCTGCTCTTGCAGCTATTGGTGTTACAATTTTTTTCTACAAACAAATAAAATCTGACATTATCCGCAGGCAGAAATTAGAAAAAGATCTGTTTTACACGAAAGAAATTCTTGAGGAAACAAGTACGGTAGCACAAGTCGGAGGCTGGGAACTGAACATGAAGACCAACAACTTTTTCTGGTCTCAGAGTACACGAGATATTCATAAAATAGAAGATGATTTCGTTCCGGATTTCGAAAATGCCATCAGATTCTATCAAGAAGAAAGCAGAGAAAAAATAAAATATCTTTTCGACATGGCCATAAAAGAAGGAGCGCCCTTTGACGAGGAGTTTCAGCTTGTCCGGTACGACGGTGTTATGATCTGGGTAAGATTAAAAGGAATTCCCGAATTTGAAGGTAATGTCTGCAAAAGGGTTTTCGGAATCATTCAGAATATTGATACCTTCAAAAAAATGTTTCTGGAAGTGACCAGAAAGGAAGCCATGATGCAGTCTTTTGTCACTGACGTTCCTATTCCTCTGGCAATGTTTGATAAAAACCTTAACTATTTGTCTGTAAGCATTAAATGGAGAGAAGAATTCAATGTGACCGGTGTCGATCTTATCGGAAATAATCTCTTCACCATATCTCCGGATATTTTTGAAGAAAGAGAAATAATCTATAAAGATGCTCTGCTAGGAAAAACCTATATAAATGGTAACTTTCCTATAAAGGTAGACGGTCGGGAAGAAATTCAGCATTACGACCTTAAAGTCGGACCATGGTATCTCACAGAAGATGAAATCGGAGGTATCATTATTTCCGTACAAAATATTACAAAAGCCATAATGGCAAATGAAGAACTTA
Source organism: Chryseobacterium indoltheticum (assembly GCF_003815915.1). Classification (NCBI taxonomy): domain Bacteria; kingdom Pseudomonadati; phylum Bacteroidota; class Flavobacteriia; order Flavobacteriales; family Weeksellaceae; genus Chryseobacterium; species Chryseobacterium indoltheticum. Next base: position 2,379,825 of record NZ_CP033929.1, on the reverse strand, counting down.
AAAAGGCCAAGGAAATAGCAGATATAGCAAGCAAAGCAAAATCTGAGTTTCTGGCTAATATGAGCCATGAGATACGTACTCCTTTGAACGGGGTCATCGGATTTTCAGATCTTCTCCTCAAGACGCCACTGAATGAGATGCAGGCACAATATATGAAGTATATCAATGAATCTGGAGAGAATCTCCTCAACATCATTAATGATATTCTTGATTTTTCGAAAATAGAGTCAGGAAAAATGGATCTCTTAGTTGAAAAAATGGATCTTTATGAAACCGTGAACCAGGTGATTAATGTCATTCTCTACCAGTCTAGGAAAAAAAATATCGAGCTTCTCCTTAATATCGAGCCCGGACTACCAAAGACGCTTATCATTGATCAATCAAGATTAAAACAGATCCTGATTAATCTTCTGGGCAACGCAGTGAAATTCACAGAAAAGGGAGAGATCGAGTTGAAAGTTGAAAAGTTACGCATAGATGATAAAAATATTGCCTTACGCTTCTCTGTAAGAGATACAGGCATAGGTATTCCTGTCGAAAAACAGAAATATATTTTTAATGCTTTTACACAAGAGAACAGTTCTATTAGCAAACAATATGGAGGAACAGGTCTCGGCCTTACGATCTCGAACAATATTCTCAAGTATATGGGTAGCCATTTATCGTTGATCAGTGCACCAGAAAAAGGTTCCGTATTTTTCTTCGACGTTGAGGTTCCATATGAGATTTCTGAGTTTAGAAAAGATGAAGATATAACCATCAAAAAAGCTTTGGTGGTAGATGATAATGAAAACAACAGGATAATTCTTCAGCAGATGCTTGCTTATAGGAATATAGAATCTACGCTGGCTGCTAATGGAATGGAAGCTTTGAAAATTCTACTGAAGGGAGATCGGTTTGACGTAATCCTGATGGATTATTATATGCCGGTTATTTCAGGATTGGAAACAATAGATAAAATTATAGAACTTTTTCATAAGAAAAAAGAAAATACTCCATTCATCATACTTTCTTCATCATCGGATCAACTAGACGTAATTACTTCAATTCGCGAAAGAGAAAATACATATTTCCTGTTGAAACCAATCACATCAAATGGTTTATACAAAGCCCTACAAGGAGCACCCCAGAGTAATGTAGTAGAAATTCCTGAGGATCAGTCCGAGAAAGCTTCTTATGCATTTGAGCCTGAACTTGATGTTCTTTTGGTAGATGACAATCCAGTGAATATGGTATTGAATAACAGGATGATGAAATCCCTGGCTCCAGATGCACACTTAGCGGAAGCTGTCAATGGTCTGGAAGCTTTAGAAGCGTGTAAGAAAAAGCATTTTTCCATTATTCTTATGGATGTTCAGATGCCAATCATGAGCGGTATCGAAGCGACACAACAAATACGGATGCTGCCCGGATACGAAAATATACCCATCATAGGGGTTACAGCCGGAAATATTCTGGGTGAGAAAGAAAAATGCCTTGAATCAGGTATGACTGACTTCCTTCCCAAGCCTCTCAGACAGGCAGACCTTCTTGAAATACTAAAAAGAAATATTGGCAGTAACGGCTATCTACATTAAAGAAAAATTATAAAAGATCAGGTAGACAGAGGAGCATAATGTATTGTGATGGGCACTTAGAGACAGAAAATAGTTCCTATTACTTAAAAGTACACCTTCCGATCTTCTATTTTTACAAATCCCTCTTTCTCAAGCTTTTTCAAAGTTCTGATAACGGTTTCTGTACGTAATCCGGTAATTGATACAAACTGTTGTCTTGTCAGCTTGACTTCATATGAAAATGGAGTTTTATCCGGAAAAAAACTTTTAAAATATTTTAAGGTACCTTTAATACGTTCTTCTGCGGAAGTAGATGCAATATTCTGCATCATAATAAATTTCTGATATAGCGTTTTTGATATATAGGTTCGAACATCTATTGCTGCACGAGGATGTTCATCTAACATATGTAAAAATTCTACCTTCGGTACTTTCATAATGGTACAATCAGACATTGTAACAGCATTTACAGGGTATTTATGATCAACAAACAGAAGCAATTCACAAACGCTTTCTCCTTTAGTCAGAAGGCTTTGGATCAATTCTTTACCATCCTCGTTGGTGTAATTTAATTTTACATCTCCTGAAACTATTTGATAATAGCACCTAGGGGTTTCTTCTATTTGAAATATATAATCATGAGAGTCATAGGTATGAATTGTACCTCCGTGGGCACGTAGTAAATCGAGATCAATAAGCATATTGTAGAGGTTAAATTCTAACAAATTTATGGCATAACTTCTATTTCATTTTATGATTCAAATCTTCAATAAACTAATTTCTTGAATTAAAAATAATACGTCTCCTCAATTAGACAGCTTTGTTTTAAAATAATAATCAAATGAAGCTGCAAAACTTAAGTCAAAGCTGTATTTATAAATTAGAGTAAGTTTATTTTTTAGAGAGTTGCTGATTCTGGTTCCTTGCTCAAACTTATATTACTAATCGCAGCAATTATCACTGGCCTTTTGAGAAAAGCTAATTAGGACGTTTAAACAAAACTGCGTCATTATTCAAAACGCTCATGGCAAGACAATTATAAATTATCCAAATTTGTCTTTTTATGGACAGGTCACGACATTTAAAGATTTATATTTGGTAGAAAAAACATCAATAATTATTGTAGTCATTCAGCCTTATGGTTTCAATCATTTATTGGAAATATCTGCAAATAAAAATATTCTCACACTATTCCGCTACCTTTATGCGCTTATTCTTTTCTGCGGTTTCCGTTCCCCATTGTGCAATAGCTTTGAGCAAAGGAATTAGCGTTACGCCAAATTCTGTCAGCTCATACTCCACTCTCAATGGTGGTTTGCTGGTGTGAACAGTACGAGTAATTAGACCGTCTTCTTCCATTTCTTTTAACTGTAAGCTTAATGTCCGCTCGGTAATCACTTTGCATTCTTTTCTCAATTCACTATATCGTTTTTTTTCGATTAAATGAATAAGAATTACCGCTTTCCATTTGCCACCTATATACTTCATTGTGAGGCTTGTGCTGCAGGGATACTGTTTGTCGTCTATACTATACATCTGTTACTATCAATTTTGACCGTTATTGCAAAGGTAAAACACTATACTTAGTTTTGCAACAGTAAAAAGTATAGTATAATTTTAAAAAAAGAAGATATGAATTTCTTAGACCTTGCCAGACGCAGATATGCGACCAAAAAGTATAACCCAATTAAAAAGATTTCCGCAGAACAGATTGACGAGCTAAAGGAAATAATCCGCTTAAGCCCGTCTTCCATCAACAGCCAGCCATGGAAATTTACATTTGTTACTTCCGAAGATGTCAAAAGTGAATTGGCTTCTCAATCTTATATGAATGAACAATCAATTAACGATGTAGGTCTTTTAGTAGTGTTCAGTGTAATGGAAGAGATTAAACATTTTGAGAAACGCAATATTTCTATTCTACCCGAAGGTTGGAGAACAGGATTTTATGAACCCATGATAAAGGCAAATGGCGATGCTGCCGTAAAATCGTGGATGGAACATCAGGTTTATCTTTCATTAGGCTATTTTTTAAGTGCTTGCATAAGTATGGGGCTTGATGCTACACCAATGGAAGGTATCAACCGTGAAGCTTATCAACAGATATTAGTACAAGATGGATATGCTCCTTTATTTGCAGTGGCCGTTGGCTATGCTGATTTAAGTGATTTTATGCACCCGAGTGTTTTTCCAAAATCCCGATTTGAATTGGACGAGGTAGTACAATCTATTTAAAAAAATAATTCTAAGGAAGTTTATTTTAGTTGTTAGTTTTCTGATGATTAATTATTGAAGCCTGCTTCCTACACGTATTTATGCAGCGAGTTCATCTACCAATGAATAATATTTTTGTATAAGCCAATCAATTGTAGATAGTTTTTGCAATAGGTTTATTTGGTGAGTTAGCTTATTTTTCTATATTTGGTGACTAATCAAAGTGTTTTTTGTGAAAAATTTTAATTGATAACAAGCAGCGTTTTGCTATATTATTTAAGAAACGGAGTTTCACAAGTGTTTCCGGCTATGCTGTTAAAAGACAGTGTCATTCAAGTGGACAATGTTAGTGATGATGATAAAATAGTTATATTTTTAATTTCATAAAGCTCCAAATGGGGCTTTATTTCTTAATAATTATCAAATTAATCCTTTTGAATTTTTTTTACTACACGTTATACTATAGCGGTATCTCTTCAAATTCTTCATCGCTTCTGGAGAAATAAATCTGACAAGCCTGTCCGAAAGTTTCGGTATTTTAAGTCACAAGAAATTCTTGTCACAATTTGAACTTTAAGTAATAAAACATATCAAATGTAAATTATAGTAATTTATCAAAATGGATAGGAAGATCATAAATTCTTTTGCCTGTCGCATGAAAAATAGCATTCGTTACAGCAGGAGGCATACCTACTCCTCCTATTTCACCGACTCCTTTCACTCCCAGATCATTTACAAACTGATCTTCTTCATCGATAAATAATACTTGTAAATCATGAATATCAGCATGCACGGGAATATGATATTCTGCAAGATTGGCATTCATGTATTTTCCAAGTTCATGATCTACAATAGTTTCTTCATGAAGCGCTTTGCTGAGTCCCCAGATCATTCCACCTAAAACCTGACTTTCAGCCGTCTTAGGATTGATAATCTTTCCGGCTGCAACTGCTGTAAGTGCTCTCCTGACTTCAATAACTCCAAGCTCTTCATCCACTTCCACCTCAACAAAAACGGCGCTGTGAACGGCTCTTGCTTTTTTGCCATATGTTAAAGGATTAGGAATTGCAGAATTGGTTGTCTTGATGGGTTTCCCTTCATTGGCTTCAAAAATTTCACTGATGCTCACTTTTATTTCTGGATTATCGTTATGAATGGTGAATCCGTTTTTAAAGGTAACTTGATTAAATTTAGTATCGCCCAATACTGAATTTTTAAGATCTTTAGCTTTTTTAAAAAGCTTTTTATTTAATGCCTGACAAGCTGCCTGAACTGCAGGGCCAACGGTTGCGGTGGTAAATGAACCACCCTGAATCGGTGCAAAAGGCATTTTACTGTCTGCATAAGAAAAAGTAACATCCTCAATCGGAAGCCCAAGTTCATCTGCTGCGATTTGAGTCATAATTGTAAATGTTCCGGTTCCAATATCTGTAACAGCACTTTTCACTTCTACTTTTCCATCTGATGTCATGATTGCTTCCGCACGACCGAAAATCCTGTTGGCATCCCAAATTCCGGTTGCCATTCCGTAACCGACCAATTTATTTCCCCGTTTCATACTGCGGGGTTTAGGATTTCTTTGATTCCAACCAAATTTTTCTGCTCCTTTGAGGTAGCATTTCCTCAATTCTTTACTGGAATATTCTTTATCGCTGCTTTTATCAATTTCAGAATAATTGATTAATCTTAGTTCTAACGGATCAATATTTAATTGGTAAGCAATTTCATCCATTGTAACTTCTATGGCGTGCATTCCGGTACTTCCGCCCGGGGCTCTCATATCCAAAGGACTGTAAACATCCAGTGGAACAAGTTGATGTTCTAATAAAGTATTTTCGGCTGGATAGAGCATATTTGCCCAATTCACCACGATCTCTACATAATCCTCGAAGCGGGAAGTTTCGCCGATGGCTTTGTGATACATCGCATTCACTTTTCCACTTTTATCAGCTCCGAATTTCGTATGCTGCAATGTGGGCGGTCGGTGGCCAATCATATACATTTGTGCCCGGCTCAACGTCACTCTTACATTACGTTTCAAGGCTAAAGATGCCATTACCGCCATAAAAAGCTGCTGCTGCGGTCTAAGCCCCGAACCGAAACCTCCACCAACAAAAGGAGAAATCACCTGAACATTTTTCATTTTCAATCCGAAAACATTGGCAACGTACATCTGCGAATTAATTGTCCCCTGCGTTTTATCGTAAATCTTTAACTTATTTTTTCCTTCATAAATTACGGTCGACGCATACATTTCCATAGGATTGTGATGTTCTGTTCCGTGGCTGAAATGGCTATCCGTTTTTACAAATGAATGATCATATTCTTTTTGAAAGTCACCGTTAGGCTTTGGTGGGGGCGGTTTTAATAAAGATGCCATCCCTTTTTTAGGATCCCTTGCCTTTTCAAGATTAGTTTTTAAATCTGTCTCAAAATTTTCTTCTTCATAAACGATATTGATCTTTGCAGCCGCGTACCTTGCCATTTCAAAGGTTTCTGCAACGACCAAAGCGATAGGTTGGCCATTGTATTTTATTTCATTATCTTTCAGTGGCTTAAAAACGATTCCGGGAGGCGCATCCATATCTGCGTACTGGAAATCAAACCAGGCAGTGGAGGGTTTATTCTCATGCGTGAAAACTTCAATCACACCTTCTATTTTTTTAACATGTTCGGTATCGATTGATTTTATTTTCCCTTTGGTAATGGTACTGTTGACAATATAACCATACAGTAAATCTGGTGCTTCATATTCTCCTGCATATTTTGCACTTCCGGTTACCTTAAGATGACCTTCGAGGCGGCTGATGGGTTTTCCGACAGAGGGTATATTTTTCATCTAATTTTGATTTTAGAATTAATAATAATTTATAAAGAAGGTTTTGCACCCGGACGTTGGGATGACGGATCAAGTGCCATCATACAGTTTCTTACAATTGCTTTTTTAGCTAAATCGATTTTAAAACTGTTGTGATCGAAACCTTTTGCGCCATTAAGAATACGATCTGCCGCAGCACTGAAACTTTCCCGATTTGGTTCTTTGCCAATAAGAAAATCTTCTGCTTCTTTTACCCGCCATGGTTTGTGAGCTACACCGCCAAGGGCAATTCTTGCCTCTTTTATAATTTTGTTTTCCAGCTCCAGGCCTGTCGCTACAGAGACTAATGCAAAGGAATAAGAACTTCTGTCACGTAATTTCAGGTAAGAATAATTTTTGGAGAATCCCTTTTCAGGTAGATTAATCGAAGTAATGAGTTCACCCTTCTTTAGATTATTATCAATATCTGGTCTATCTTCGGGAAGTCTATGAAAACCTGAAAATTCTATGGCTCTCTCACCATCCGGTGCGGAAATATTGATGACAGCATCCAATGCAGATAGTGCCACGCACATATCAGAAGGAAAGACTGCAATACAGTTTTCATTATGTCCTAAAATAGCATGAATACGGTTATATCCTTTAATTGCAGAACATCCGGAACCCAGTTCCCGTTTGTTGCAAGGCGTATGAATATCATAAAAATAATAACATCGTGTGCGCTGCAGTAAATTTCCGCCATTGGTGGCCATATTTCTGATTTGAGGAGAAGCGCCTGCTAAGATTGCTTTTGATAGTAAAGGATATTTTTCTTCAATAACAGGGTGATATGCAGTATCTGCATTTGTAAGCAACGCACCAATCCGGATTCCGCCATCTGGGAGTTCAGTTAATTCATTAATCCCCGAAATTTTATTGATATCAACCAATTTATCAGCTTCGATTATAAAATATTTCAAAAGATCGATAATGTTAGTACCTCCCGCAATGATTTTGTTGTCATCACCTGCATTAATCAATGCAACAGCATTGTCAATATCGGTGGCTTTTGTATAGGTAAAATTATTCATGACATCCCTTGTTTTACAGCCATTACAGCATTAATAATTCCCTTGTTAGCACCGCAACGGCAGAGATTTCCACTCATCAGATCCTGAACCTCTTCACGGGTATTGGCTTTATTTTCATTAAGCAAACCGATGGCACTGCAAATCTGTCCCGGAGTGCAATATCCGCATTGAAAAGCGTCATGATCAATAAATGCCTGTTGTACAGGATGAAGAGTTCCGTCACTGGCAATTCCTTCTATGGTTGTAATTTCTGATCCATCTTTCATAACGGCAAGGGTAAGACAGCTTAATGATCTTTTACCATCAATTAAAACAGTGCATGCGCCGCACTGACCGTGGTCGCATCCTTTTTTTGTGCCCGTAAGATGAATTCTTTCCCGAAGAGCATCAAGCAGGGAAACCCAAGGTAAAATTTCCAAATGATGATCTTCACCATTTACATTGAGTGTAACTGATTGTTTTTCATTACTTGCCATAAGCGTAAGATTTGGTATGACGAAAGCACTACAAAAAAAGAACCGTTATGCGAAGATAACGGTTGATGTGGTATAATTTACCGGTAATTTAATTAAAATAATTAGCGGAAATATTGATTTATCTTTGATTTAATGCCAATAATATTTTGTCAGGCGTAATTGGCAAATCTCTCATACGCAATCCAATAGCATTATAAATAGCATTAGCAATCGCCGGAGCTGTTCCAATAATTCCGACTTCACCAAGACCTTTTGCCCCGGACGGATTAATATTGGGATCTGGTTTATTGATGAATTCAACCTCAATGATCGGCGCATCTGCATTAACGGCAAAATGATATCCCGCCAGATCATTGCCAATTACAGTACCTAATTTAGCATCAATCTGATTTTCCTCCATCAAAGTCATCCCTATACCGCCAACTGCCGCACCCGACATCTGATTTGCCGCTGCCTGGGTATTTATGATCTTTCCGCCGTCTCCTACTACGGCAAGTTTCTCTATTTTGACTTTTCCGGTTCTCTTGTTCACCCTTACTTTACAGAAATGAGCTGCAGATGAACAGAATGCATATTTTTCACGCTCACTTCCCGGTTTAGATGAAACTTCCAAACGAATTTCATTTAAATTATTTTTTTCGAATAATTCTGAATACGCAACAAAAATGACTGATTTATCTTTTAAACTAATTCCTTCATCTGAAAGAATAATATTTTCCAGAGCAGCATTTTTAAAGTTTTGATTGACTGAAGAAGCATAGTCTGCCAACTTTAATTTTAATTGATTGCTCGCATCATGAACTGCTCCACTCACAGATGATAATCCTGTACTGCCGCCCTGACTGGGTGCCGGCGGAAGCGTTGAATTTCCTAATTCAATATTGATTTTATTTTTAGAGATTCCCGTAATTTCATGGGCAATATTCTGCATACCCGTTCCGGTACCCGTTCCAATATCTGTCATTGCAGTTTGTACAGTAATACTGCCGTCCTTATGCATAATAATGGCAGCTTTAGCTTCCTGCCTGCCGGCATTCCACATCCCAACAGCCATTCCGTAACCGATGTACCAATCTCCGTCAACACTGCTTTTAGGAATAGCTTTTCTGGAATTCCAACCAATCATTTTTGCACCTTTTCTGATACCTTCATCAAGGAAATGAGTAGACCATGGTAATCCGGAATCCGGATGCTTTTCAAGTGAAATATTTTTTAATCTTAATTCGACAGGATCCATTTTGAGTTGATAACTTAGCTCGTCGACAGCAGATTCTAAGGCAAACACGCCTGTACAATCGCCGGGACCCCGCATCCAGGTAGGTGTGCTTAAGTTTAATGGAACAATTGCTGCTTCTGCTTTTAAATTGGGTAGTTTATATATTAATCTGCTGACGCGGGTAATTCCATCGTTAAAATTTTCATATACAGAAGTTCCATTTTTTGCCTGATGTAGAATCCCCAAAAGATTACCTGACCCATCTGAGCCTAATCTGATCCGCTGCCAGGAAGCAGGTCTGTAGCCTGTCCCGGCAAACATTTGGGGACGAGTAAGCATGAGTTTTACGGGTCTATTGACCTGTTTTGAGGCCATTATCGATGCCAATACATGCGGCCAGACCCGAAGCCCGGAGCCAAAACCTCCGCCTACAAATTCACTGAAAACTTCAATGTTTTTTTCAGGTAACGCCCACAATTTGGCGAAGGTTTTCTGTACATTATTCACCCCCTGATTCTTGTCATATAGCCTTAAGGTGTCATTTCCGGTCCAATGTGCAATCGTTGCATGCATTTCCATAGGGTTGTGTACATCAGCTTTAATATTATATTGTTGATCTATAATAAACTGAGAATTCCGCCAGCTATCCTGACTCCCTCTTTCCTTACCTTCAGGCTTCAACGATACAGATTCTTTCGTTGCATCAAAATCAACACTAAAGCTCTCTTTGTGATATTCAGTTTCTATCAGTGAGGCTGCAAAAGTGGCATCCTCAAGCGTTTCTGCAATCACCATTGCAATAGGCTGGCCTTTAAAATATACTTTATTGGTATGGAAAACAGGCAGGCCTAATTTTGCCTCTTTAATTTTTTCTTCGGTAGACAAACCCGGAACTATAGGTTTATTGAGATGGGTAATTATATCGAGAACACCTTCTACCTCTTTTGCTTTATCCACCAAAATTGACTGTATTGAGCCTGCCGGAACAGTACTTCCAACCAAGACAGCATAAGCCATATTCTTCACCTCGTATTCAGCGGCATATTTCCCCTTACCGGTTACTTTCTCCACCCCTTCCACACGCCCTTCCGGCTTTTTAAATTTATCTTTTATCAATTCAATTAATCCCATAACATTTACTTTTTTTTAATGTATATATTCAACTTATTGATTGATGCAATTTTTTAACGCTGTTACAATCGCTCCCTGAAGCATGGGTATTTTATAGCCATTTTCAGATAGTGGTTTCAAATCTTTGGTTGCCAGTTTTGCCGCCTCTTCAAAAACATTTTCTGTAGCCTGTTTACCTTTCAAAAACTGTTCGGCTTCGTACCAGCGCCAAGGTTTATGTGCCACCCCTCCTGATGCAAGACGGGCTTCCTTAATTCTTTTGCCTTTTAAATCTAGTGCTGCGGCGACAGAAATTAATGCAAAAGCATATGAACTTCGATCTCTTAATTTGACATATGTTGAATGTTTGCTGAAAGAATTATTTGGAATTTCTATCTTGGTTATGACAGCGTCCTGAGGCAAATTATTATCCAGCCACGGTGTATTTTCCGGTAATTTATGAAAATCTTTAAACGGAATTGTAATCTCTTTCTGTTCTTTTGTCACTGCTGTTACGGTTGCATCCAAAGCAGCTAAAGCTACACAAAAGTCAGATGGATGAACCGCCACACACTGCTCGTTATATCCGGCAATGGCACTCATTCTGTTATTTCCGTCAACCGCGCTGCAGCCACTGTTTGGTTTTCTCTTGTTGCAAGGAGTTGTAATATCATAAAAATAAGGACATCTCGTCCGTTGCAGTAGATTTCCTGCAGAACTAGCCATATTCCGGATTTGAGGTGAGGCACCTGCTAAAATAGCTTTAGAAATGAGAGGAAATTTTTCAATTACTTCTTTATCAACTGCTACTTTAGTGTTACTAGCAACTGCGCCAATGATCAATACATTGTTTTGATAATCAATTGAATTGGTTAACGCTAAATGAACATCGATCAAGGTTTCCGGTTGTGCTATATTTTTTTTCATCAGGTCTACCAAATTGGTACCACCCGCAATGAATTGTTTATTCACAGATTTCATAGCTGAAGCTTCAGCAACAGAATTTACTTTTTCAAAATTAAATGGTCTCATTGTGCTGCTACTTTTTGAATGGATTGAACAATACCGTTATATGCTCCGCAACGGCAGAGATTTCCGCTCATATATTCTTTAATTTCATCAACAGAACCGGTGTGTCCTTCATTAACACAGGCAACGGCTGACATAATTTGCCCGGGCGTACAATAACCGCACTGAAAACCGTCACATTCTATAAACGCTTTCTGCATCGGATGAAGTTCGCTTCCGTTTGATAAACCTTCAATGGTTGTGATTTCTTTTCCCTGAGCCATTGCAGCTAAGGTAAGGCAGCTTAAGGCTCTTTCTCCGTCAATATGTATTGTACACGCACCGCACTGCCCATGGTCGCAACCTTTTTTTGAGCCCGTAAGATTAAGCTGCTCTCTAAATAAATCGAGCAATGTTGTACGGGTATCTGCATAAAGCGTATGACTTTTTTTATTGATGGATAAGGTAAGCCGCGACACATTTTTCTTGGGGATAAAATATTGCTTTACATCCTGATAGAAAGCTTTTACCGAAGACGGAATAGTTACAAAAGCCGCCAGCAATCCCGAAACTTTTAGGAAGCCTCTTCTACTGTATTGTCCTTTTAATTCCATAAATTATTTTTTATCAAGTTAATAATGATATTTCAGAAATTATATTTGTGAATAATTATTGTAAACAAAAATCACTAAATCAATTGAGTATACAATTATACATATTACGGTTTTATAGACCAATATTACTGATTAGTGTATTACAACCACTTAAAAATATAATATTTATGTAAATTTGAATATACATAAATAAAGTTAAGTATATTTTTCATATTAAAGACATACTTACTGTGAAACAAACTTAATAATCTGTAAAATGTATCTTCATGAAAGAGATCAAAGACATCGTAAAAGCCTATAAAAAAGCCCATAATGATGGATTAAAAACAGCGTTGGCTACTGTTGTAAAAGTTGCAGGCTCTTCATACCGGCAAGCTGGAGCAAGAATGCTGGTGACAGAAGACGGACAACTCACAGGAGCTATCAGTGGTGGCTGTCTGGAAGGTGATGCATTGAGAAAAGCCGTCCTTGCCATTCATCAGAAAAGTAAAAAACTCGTTACGTATGACACGAATAATCCCGATGATGTAGAATTTGGGGTACAGTTGGGATGCAACGGAATTGTTCATATTTTATTCGAATATATTGATGAGAGTTGTGCTCAAAATCCAATTCACCTTTTAGAAAAATCAATAGAAAACAGAATGGCATCCATTGTTATAACATCATTTTCCATTGAAAACAGAAGCATGCAGATCGGAACTGTCGGATTGATGAATAATCATAAAGTAACTTTGTTAACCTCAGATTTCATTACAGATACTGAATTACAAAATCTTTCACTACAAGTTTTGGAAAAGAAACAAAGCGTACTGAGTAAAATATCTTCAAGTGAAATTTTACTTCAATATATATCCCCACAGACGACTCTGCTTATTGCAGGAGCAGGAAATGATGTTAAACCTCTCGTAGAAACAGCCTCTATTCTGGGCTGGAAAACCATTGTTGCGGACGGAAGAGCAACACATGCTCTCAAAAAAAGATTTCCCACTGCCAGTGAAGTTATCTTATCCAAGCCTGAGGAAATCATTAATACCATTGAAATTGACGAGGCCACAGTTTTTGTTTTAATGACCCACAATTATAATTATGATTTGGCATTGTTAAAGCTAATTATCGATCAGCCAACAAAGTATATAGGATTATTGGGTCCCAAAACTAAACTTAACAGAATGCTGGAAGATCTTAAAAATGACGGGATCGGCGTTGGTGAAAAAGAATTAAACAAACTTTACGGACCTGTTGGAATGGATATTGGTGCTGAAACGTCGGAAGAAATTGCCATTTCGGTCATTGCTGAAATTAAAGCGGTTCTGAGTGGTAAAAAGGGTTTATCGCTAAGAGATAAAAAAGAAAAAATTCATACTGACATTATCAGGATTTAAAAAGAAAATTATGTTAACAGATCAATTTGGAAGGATACACAATTATCTCCGGATATCGCTGACGGACAACTGCAATCTCCGTTGCTTTTACTGCATGCCGGAAGAAAATTATGATTTTACACCGCATTCAAAACTGATGCAGGTGGATGAAATTGATATGCTAGCAAAGCTTTTTGTTAAAAATGGCGTTAATAAAATCAGGCTCACAGGTGGTGAACCATTTGTAAGAAAAGATGCCGCAAAGATCATCACCAATTTGGCTAAATTACCTGTTCAATTGAGCTGCACCACAAACGGGATTCGTATCGATGATCTTCTTCCTGAGATTATTCAATCTAATTTTCACAGTATTAATATCAGTCTCGATACCTTACAGAAAGACAGATTTCAAAAGATAACGCGCCGAGATTATTTTGACCGCGTGATGAGAAATATAAATCTGCTACTGGAAAAGAACATCAAAACCAAGATCAATGTGGTCTTGATGAAAGGAATTAATGATGATGAAATTTGTGACTTCATTGCATTTACAAAAACACAGCTTTTGGAAGTTCGTTTTATAGAATTTATGCCCTTCAGCGGGAACAGATGGAGCAGTAATCAGGTGATGACCCAAAAAGAAATTCTAGAAATTATCCGAGAGAAATACAATTTTAAACCTTTGCCAATGGGCATTCACGATACAGCAAAAAATTTCAGCATCGAAGGACATCAGGGAAGTTTTTCCATTATCAGTACAATGAGCGAACCTTTTTGCAGTGGATGCAATCGAATAAGACTTACTGCAGACGGTAGGCTGAAAAACTGTCTTTTTTCAAAAAAAGAAACAGATCTGTTAACTCCGTTTAGAGAAGGACAGGATATTGTACCGATTATAGAATCAGCAATTTGGTCAAAAGCAAAAACGCAGGGTGGACAACTGAATGAAAAGTTTGAAAAAATAAATGCTTCGATTATTCAGAACAGAAGTATGATTAATATTGGCGGATAATGAAAAACACCGGAATTATATTATTGGCTGCCGGAAATTCCACAAGAATGGGGTCGCCAAAACAACTGTTACTTTATCAGGGAAAAACTCTGCTGGAAAGGATAGTTGATACCTCTTTACAAGTATTCGATAATAATAAAATCATCATTGTATTAGGTGCAAATCACAGTGAAATAGCTTTTCAAATTAAGGATAAAATTACATTAATATCAGTCAATGAAGAATGGGAATCCGGAATGGCTTCATCCATAAAATCTGGACTGCAAATCTTATTGAATCATTTGCCGGAAATGGAAAGATGCTTTATTTCAGTTTGCGATCAGCCTTATCTTTCAAGCGAAGTTTTTATCGAAATGTTAAAACTTGCTGATTATTCTTCAAAAGAAATTATCGCTGCTGAATATGCAGGCACGATCGGCGTTCCTGTATTGTTTTCAAAAAAATATTTTAAAAAATTACTACATCTTAGCGGCGAACAAGGTGCAAAAAAAATCATTCAGCAAAATATGGATGACGTCAATATTTTTACCTTTGACCAAGGTGCTATCGATATTGATACGCCATCAGATTATGAAAATTTAAAAACTAAGGAATGATCAGCATACAGGAAGCTCAGAAAATCATCAATCAAAATATTCCACAAAGAAAACATCAGAATCTTCCTTTGAAAGAAGCCTTTGGATACACGACTAGCGAAGATATTTATTCTAAATACAATATCCCGAATTTTACACAATCTTCAATGGATGGCTATGCGCTTAGATTTGAAGATAAAGATTTAAAACTAAAAATTGTAGGCGAAATACCTGCCGGATCTACGGAACGAGCTAATCTAGAACATGGTACAGCTTATCGGATTTTTACAGGTGCACCACTTCCCGATGGCGCAGATACGGTCGTAATGCAGGAGAAAGTCAAAATTGAGGGTGATGATTTGCTTATCATTGAAGATAATGATCTTGAAAAAGACGCTAACGTAAGACCTATCGGAAGTGATGCTAAAAAAGACACCGTTGCGATAAGCTCTGAAAGTTACCTTTCAGCTGCGGCAATCGGATATTTGGCGGGAATCGGATGTACTGAAGTACAAGTTTATTCGCCGCTTTCTGTCTCCTTAATTTTAACTGGGACTGAATTGGTAAAGCCAGGCGAAAATCTTGATTTTGGGCAAGTTTTTGAATCTAATTCTTATCAGTTGGAAAGCGTTTTGAGACAGTCTGGAATTAATCATATTGAGACATTTTGGGTAAAAGATGATTCTTTACAAGTCGAAAGAATTTTAAATTCGGCACTTACCAAAACAGACATTGTGATTTTGGTTGGTGGCGTAAGTGTGGGTGATTACGATTATGTGATTGATGCTGCAAAAATGTGTGGAGTTGAACAGAAATTTCATAAAATAAGACAAAAGCCCGGAAAGCCATTTTATTTTGGAACTAAAGAAGAAAAGTTAATCTTCGGACTGCCGGGAAATCCATCTTCTGCCCTGACCTGTTTTTATTTATATATCGCTCCGTTACTTTCAAAAATAATAAAACGTCCGTCAATAACTACAGAAACCAAGGCCATTACAACAACTAGATATCAAAAGAAAATCGGACTTACTCATTTTCTTAAAGCCACTTATCTCGACGGAAAGGTCACTCCGCTTCATGCGCAGGAATCTTATCGTTTGCAGTCTTTTGCCGAGGCTAATTGTCTGATGATTCTAAAAGAAAATTCAGAAGGTTGTGAGAAGGATGAAATTGTTGACATCATAGTATTAAAATAGGAATTCGAAAATGAGTGTGGAATTTTTTTATATTATTTTATTTGTAATTGCAGCTCTATATGCGGCAGTAGGACACGGCGGTGCAAGCGGTTATTTAGCTTTGATGGCTTTGTACGGAGTTGCCCCTAAAGAGATGAAGCCAACCGCACTCGTACTCAACTTATTTGTATCTCTCACTTCTTTCATTCAATATTACAGAGGCGGGCATTTCAAGCTTCGTATTTTTATTCCTATTGCGATCGCATCGATACCGCTTGCGTTTATTGGTGGAATGATCCATATTGAAGATACTCTTTACAAACGCATTTTAGGTGTATTATTACTTTTCCCGGTGTTCCGGTTTTTCTTTTTTAAAAGTCCCAATGAGGATGAGCTGAAAAATCCTCAAATATATTTATCATTGATTTTCGGTGGAGTTATCGGCTTATTTTCAGGAATGATTGGTATTGGTGGCGGAATACTGCTTTCTCCTGTCCTTATTTTATTGAAATGGACCAATCAGAAACAGACCGCTGCGATCAGTGCGGCCTTTATTTTTGTCAATTCTGTGGCTGGTTTAGGTGGTATGTTTACGAAAGAAATTGCTTTTACCAGCAATATGTTGTTGTATATTGTCTTTGCATTTGCAGGAGGATTGCTAGGATCTTATTTAGCCTCAAAAAGATTAAGTCAAAATGGACTGAAATATGTATTGGCAGTAGTACTTTTAATGGCTTCCTATAAATTGATATCAAGCACAATTTAAAATAAATGAAACATTTAATTTTTTCAGTTACTATTTTTATCTCAACTTTATCGTTTTCACAGGCGAAGAATAATATCGAAGTCATCGCACCAGATAAAGAAAAAACAATAATGACGACTGCTGATCTGGGAAAACTCCCTAAGCATACCCTTGATAGTATTCAGATAACCAATCATGTAAAGGAGTATAAATCTACAATTAAGAATATAAAGGGTGTTTTGCTTAAAGATGTTCTTTCAAGAATTTCGTTTAAAGAGAAGTCGCCGAAGGTTTTAAGTGAATATTATATTGTCTGTAAAGCGGAAGACGGTTATAAAGTCATTTTTTCATGGAACGAAATCTTCAATACTTCTGTTGGTGACAATGTTTTGGTTATTCCGCAGGTTGAGGGCAGACCTAAGGACGGTTTTTCTACCTTATCGCCTACCGATTTTGTGACAGGCAGAAGATATGTAAAAATGCTGAAAACCATTGAACTAAAAAAAGTGGATTAATGAGTACAATAAAAATAATAAGCTTTGGCAGACTGAAAGAGATTATAGGCTTAGATTTTGAATGTAAAGCTGAAAATACAGATAGGTTGCTGGCACAGCTCAATGAAAAATTTCCCGATTTAAGGGAATTAAAATTGAGAATTGCAGTGAATGAGAAAATCATTTCAGGAAATACAGAATTAAATAATAACGACGTGGTAGCACTGATGCCACCCTATTCAGGAGGATAATTTATGTTGCATTTGGAACGATATCACAGACAGATAACATTGAAAAGCTTTGGCATAGAAGCTCAGAAAAAGCTTGCGTCAGCTAAGGTTCTTGTTGTCGGAGCAGGAGGCTTGGGTTGTCCTGTTCTTCAATATCTAACCGCAGCCGGAGTTGGAAACATTGGAATTATTGATGATGACAAAGTTTCATTAAGTAACTTACACAGGCAGATTTTATTCACTTCAAACGACATTGGAAAATTGAAGACCGAAGCGGCGTTTGAAAGACTAAATGCAATGAATCCGGAGGTACAAATTAATATTGTTTCTGAAAGAATTACTACAAAAAATGCTGTTGAAATCATATTGGATTATGATGTAATAATAGATTGCACCGACAATTTCCCCACACGTTATTTGTTGGATGATGTTTCCAGACTGATGGCAAAGCCACTGATCTTTGGAGCCATTTATCAGTATGAAGGTCAGGCTGCAATTTTTAATGTCATCGATGCTGATGGATTTACCACAAATTACAGACATCTTTTTCCCGAACCTCCAAAACCTGGCGAAGTTCCAGATTGCAATGATGCGGGAGTTTTAGGTGTCTTACCAGGAATTATAGGAACGATACAAGCTACCGAAACCATTAAACTGATTACAGGAACGGGAAATCCATTAATCAATAAATTAATGACAATTAATATTCTTGATTATCAGACCGCAATTTTTCAAATTCCTAAAGAGAATTTAACAAAAAAAAATATTCCCTCGACCTTAAAGGAATTTGAACAGACGAATTACGAACTGCATTGTGGAATTAAACAAAAGGGAATTATAAATATTTCTTCTTCAGAATTCAAAGAAATTGCAGAAATTCCGGATACAGTTATTATTGATGTCCGTGAAACTGATGAGCTTCCTAAGCTTGAATTGCCCTATTTATCAATACCTTTATCTCAGTTAAAGGAAAATTTAAATCAAATTAATAAAAAAAATATTATTGTTGTTTGCCAATCCGGAAAGAGAAGTTTTATCGGAGCTCAGATTTTAACTGAAATTTTGAGGCAGGATTATACAATCAGCCATTTGGAAGGCGGAATCATTCAATTAAATCAAGAAATTAATGAATAAGATTAAAAATATATTTCAGCACAGTCCTATTTCGCCTCTATTCATAGCAGAAAGTATCACCAAACATTCTACAAAGACGGAAATCGGGGCGCATCAGATTTTCTTAGGTCAGATTCGTGCTGATGAAATTGATGGAAAAACGGTAAAAGCAATAGAATATACTGCTTACCAAGATTTGGCTTTAAACCAAATGACCGCAATCAGAGAAGAGATTTTTGCAAAATATAACATCACTTGTATGCACATTCATCACAGTCTTGGAATTGTGAATGCAGGAGAAATTTGCCTGTTTGTATTTACCTCGTCAAAACACAGAAATGAAGCTACAAAGGCTTGTAATGAAGTGGTAGAACGCATAAAAAACGAACTTCCTATCTGGGGCAAAGAAATTTTTGAGGACGAAACACATCAATGGAAAATCAATCAGTAAAAAAATGGTAGATATTACTTTTAAAACTTTCACACTTCGTAAGGCAATCGCAGCTGCAACAATTAAAACATCATCAGTTTCTACAATTGAAGCGGTAAAAAACGGAACAGTTCCAAAAGGAAATGTGCTGGAATTTGCGAGAGCTTCGGCTTTACTTGCCATCAAAAAAACGAGCGATGTTATTCCTGACTGTCATCCTCTTCCCGTTGAATTTGCTGCGATAAGCTATGATTTTGATGAAATAAATATTCACATTAAAGTGGAAGTTCATACCATTTACAAAACCGGCGTTGAAGTCGAAGCGATGCACGGCGCATCAGTTGCCTCGCTCGTCATTTACGATATGCTGAAACCTATAGATAAAAATGTTGAGATTTCAAATATTAAATTATTGGAAAAACAAGGAGGAAAAAGTAATCAGAAGAATATTGATGTGACGCATTTAACAGCCGCAGTTGTAGTGTGTAGCGATTCGGTTTCGCAAGGTATAAAAGAAGATTCATCCGGAAAAATATTGGTTGAAGCACTTCAAAAGCAAGGCATCAATACTATTGATTATTCAGTTGTTTCTGATGATATTTCAGCAATTCGTCAACAGATTGAATTGTTTAAAAATAAAGGTTGCAATCTTTTATTATTTACCGGCGGAACTGGTTTGTCGGATCGTGATGTAACACCTGAAGCTGTGCATCCATTTATTACCAAAGAGATTCCCGGGATAATGGAAACAGCAAGAAATTATGGACAGGAACGGGTTAAAACTTCAATGCTTTCCCGAGGAATAGCGGGATTTTCTGATGATATGCTGATTTTGACACTTCCCGGATCTTCAGGTGCTGTGAAAGAATACGTTCAGGCATTATTTCCGCAGATTTTACACATTTTTTCAGTAAAACAAGGAGCCGGACATTAGTTAAACGTTTCGCAACTGAAACACTATTTTCTGTATTTTTTCTACTGCCGTTTCAATTTCTGATTGAGTAGTGAATTTCCCTAAGCTAAATCTTATGGAAGAAAGTGCATCGAGGTCATTCATGCCCATTGCTTTCAATACGTGAGAAGGTTTTGATGTTATAGCGTTGCAGGCCGAACCATTCGATACACAGATGTTACCAAGCCTTAAGATCATCTGTTCCGAATTAACGCCGGTAAAGCAAATATTTGTTGTGTTGAAAATCCTATTATTTTTATCTCCATTGATATAAGTGTCGGGAATTTTTAATAATGAATTTTCAAGAAGATCTCGTAATTCTTTAATGTATTGAGCGTCTTTCTGCATTTCTTCGATAGCAATTTCTGCTGCTTTTCCCATTCCGATAATTCCCAGAACATTCAGCGTACCACTTCTCAGGTTGAATTGTTGACCTCCACCGTGGATCTGAGAATTCATATTTTTTTTAAGCTCTGAAGAAATGTACAGCGCTCCGACTCCTTTTGGTCCATAAAATTTATGAGCCGAAAAAGCCATCAGGTCAATTCCAAAATCTTTTACATTGACAGGAATCTTACCTACTGCCTGTGTAGCATCACAAAAAACAAAACATCCTTTTTGACGTGCAATCTCAGCAATTTCTTTAATCGGCTGAATAACTCCTGTCTCATTATTTACAAACATCACACAGACCATCAAGGTTTTGTCATTAATCTGTTTTTCCAATTCATCAAGATTAATAAGCCCATCTTTTCCAACATTAAGATAGGTAATATTAAAACCTTGTTGTTCCAAATGAAGACAAGTGTCCAAAACTGCTTTATGTTCAGTTTTTACAGTAATGATGTGATTTTTACCTTCTTTTTTTTCAATTCCTTTTAAAGCTAAATTTACGGCTTCCGTTGCTCCGGATGTATAAATGATCTCTTTCGTGTTGGCGGAAATTAGTTTGGCGATCTGTTCAGTTGATTGTTCAACAGATTCTTTCACAGTAAGTCCTAAAAGGTGAGAACTGCCTGAATTGGCAAATAAATTATTAAAATAAGGCAGCATTACATCTACTACTCGCTGATCAACGGGAGTTGTTGCATTGTAGTCTAAATAAATAAAATCATTATCCATCATAACATTATAAATTGAGTATAAAAATAATGATCTTTTTGCAGTAACTTAAATCTTTCTAACAGGATTTGGTATGATATGTTAGCATCTGCGTGAATAGTTGCATTCCATTACAGTCGTATTCATATCCTTCATTGCTGCCGGTTTGCAATATTCCGGATCAATCTCAAAACTTGGGGATAAAAAAAATATTGATAATTTTGTGGAATGTTAAACGATGCCGAACTCCTCAAATTATTTTTACCTGAACTCTTGATTGAGCATTTTGAGATTGTAAAAGTTGAAGAAGAAAACAAAATCGTCCACATTTACTTTGACGAGAAAAATACAGCTCCGAAAGAATTTTCTTCTCTGTTATTGCAGTCAAAAGGTTTTGTTCCGGAAATTACCGTTGACGATTTTCCTCTTCGTGGAAAAACAGTAAAACTCCACATCAAACGCAGAAGATGGACCGATACAAAAACCGGCAACATCATCCAAAGAGATTGGAATCTCATTGCCAAAGGAACCCGCATGACACAGGATTTTGCCGAGTTCTTAAAAAAAATCAGCCGATACTAAAGCGCTTCCCTGTAAAACCATTGGCGAGATGTATGGCGTGGATGGCAGGAAATTTCAAAGGCAATACAAGCAAAGCATCAGCAATTTTAAAAACTGGAAACAAAAATCACACGCCGAGGATTGGATTCTCTATCCCGAAAACCTCTCACACCACCTATCTCTCGATGAAGTTGCTCTTTCTGATGGCGAATTGTACACTGTTCTGACCTCCAAAAAAGCAAGGGGCAGAAAAGGCAGTATTGTCGCCATTATCAAAGGAACCAACAGTGATACCGTAATAGAATATCTCTTAAAAATCAACAAAAAACTAAGGTTAAATGTAAAAGGAATTACTTTGGATATGGCAGGTTCTATGAAGCTCATCGCCAAAAGATGTTTTCCCAATGCCACACAAATTATCGACCGATTCCATGTCCAGAAATTAGCCATAGAAGCGTTGCAGGAATTAAGGATAAGCCACCGTTGGGAAGCTATTGAGCAAGAAAACAACCTGCTCATGGAAGCAAAAGAAAAGAAAAACAACCCCGGGATTGAAACTTTTGAAAATGGCGATACCCGAAAGCAACTTTTGGCAAGAAGCAGGTATTTACTCTACAAAACCAGAGAAAAATGGACTGCATCGCAAAATCAGCGAGCTGAAATCTTATTCTCGCAATATCCTGATTTAGAAAAAGCGTACAATTTATCTGATGGCTTGAGGAAAATTTACAACCAAAACATTCAAAAATCCGTTGCAATGTTGAAACTGGCACATTGGTTCAAAGAGGTGGAAGAATCAAGATTTAAAGCTTTCTCGGTGCTCAGAAAAACCATAATGAATCATTACAATGAGATTCTCAATTATTTTGAAAGAAGAAGCACGAATGCTTCCGCCGAGTCTTTCAATGCGAAAATAAAAAACTTCAGATTGCAATTAAGAGGTGTGCGGGATAAAGCATTTTTTCTGTTCAGGTTGTCTAAACTTTTTGCATAGTCCCCAAGTTTTGTGATTGATCCGCTTTCTCGGTGCTCAGAAAAACCATAATGAATCATTACAATGAGATTCTCAATTATTTTGAAAGAAGAAGCACGAATGCTTCCGCCGAGTCTTTCAATGCGAAAATAAAAAACTTCAGATTGCAATTAAGAGGCGTGCGGGATAAAACATTTTTTCTGTTCAGGTTGTCTAAACTTTTTGCCTAGCCCCCAAGTTTTGAGATTGATCCCATATAAATCGTGACCTATTTTGATTTTTTTTGATACAAGCGCTAAAACAAAAAACGCTGTAAACATTGATGTTTACAGCGTTTTAGCTTATTTTGGTTTCCCAACTGGCGGAGAGAGAGGGATTCGAACCCCCGGACCTGTTACAGTCAATAGTTTTCAAGACTATCGCAATCGACCACTCTGCCATCTCTCCAAAAACTCCGATTGTATCGTTGTTTTCAGTGGTGCAAATATAAAACGTTTTTAAATTACTACAAAATATTTTGAAATTAAATTTTAACAAAAATTAATAACCAACTAGAAATCAATGAAATTATTTTTAGTAATCGTAGTTCAAAAACAAAATCTAACATTATCGAAACAAAAAAAGCACCTCCTTCGAGATGCTTTGTATATAAAAATATTGTATTAATGTAATTCGGCAAGATATTTTTCTGCATCCATTGCTGCCATACAACCACTTCCTGCTGCTGTAATCGCTTGTCTGTAAATATGATCCTGAACATCTCCTGCCGCAAAAACTCCAGGAAGATTTGTTCTTGACGAACCTTTTTCAGTAACAATATATCCGTTTTCATCTAAATCTATTTGACCAACGAAAATATCAGTATTCGGTTTGTGTCCGATCGCAATAAATATTCCGTGAACATCTACTGTAGATTTCTCCTGAGTCTGGTTATTAATAACAACCGCTCTTTCCACAAGATTGTTTTCACCCTCAATACCAATTAATTCATGGTGAAACTTTACTTCAATATTCGGCGTATTTTCTACTCTGTGAATCATTGCTTTTGACGCTCTGAACTCGTCTTTTCTTACCAACATGGTCACTTTATTCACCAACTTTGAAAGATAGGTAGCTTCTTCAGCTGCAGTATCTCCTGCTCCTACAACCACAACGTCTTTTCCTCTGTAGAAAAATCCGTCACACGTTGCACATGCAGAAACCCCTCCTCCATTGTATTTTTTCTCATCATCAAGACCCAGATACTTTGCAGTAGCTCCTGTAGAAATAATCACAGATTTAGCCAAAATTTCTTTATTTCCTGCATATAATTTGTGAATACCACCCACTTCTTTAGAAAATTCAGCTTTGGTAATCATTTCGTAATGTACTTTGGTATCGAATCTTTCAGCTTGCTTTTGTAGATCCATCATCATTTCAGGCCCCGTGATTCCTGCAGGATATCCTGGGAAATTATCAACTTCTGTCGTTGTCGTTAATTGTCCACCTGGTTCTAATCCTGTGTATAATTCAGGTTTTAAATCTGCTCTTGCTGCATAAATTGCCGCTGTAAAACCAGAAGGTCCCGATCCAACGATTACACAATCTAAAATATTTTCTTCCATAATTTATTTATCAATTTCAAGGATGCTAATTTCGTAATTTTTAATGTTTAATTAAAGTAAAATTAATGATACTTGTCAATATTTAATATGTCAAATCTCAATGACAAAATTTTAATTTTCATACCGCTTTGCGACCCGACCTGAGTGGAGCTCTTTTTGTTCAACAAAAAAGCGGGAACGGAGGGCGGAAATTGTCGCCAAAATAAAATTAATGCGCAAAGCAAATTAGTCAATCACTTTTACACCTTCATTTTAATCTTGTCGACATTAATGATTTTGTAAACCAATTCTTTAATCAGTTCCGCATCATCCATATTTACTGCGCCTAATCCTTTTCCTTTCATGTCAAATTCCCTCAAAATAGAGATAACACGGGTTGAATGTTTCAAAGGATACAACCTCGCAGCTTCTGCGTAATCTTTAATAAAATAAGGATTAACGCCCATTTGCGAAGCAATTACCTGTTGTGGCTGCCCAATCATCGTATTGTAAATAATTACATTCGAAAAGTAATTATAAAGACTCGAAAGTAGCATTACAAAAGGATTATTCTTAGGATTTTTGCCCATGAAATAAGCAATTTTGAATGCAGAGTTTGCATTTTTCGCTCCTAACGCTTTTTGAAGTTCAAAGACATTGAATTCTTTGCTTATTCCGATATGGTTTTCAACGATGGTACCGTCTAAAACCTGATCATCTTTTAAAATTATTTTAAGTTTTCCCAGCTCATTTGAAATTCTGGAAAGGTCGTTTCCAAGATATTCTGCCAAAAGGTGAGAAATATTCGGGGCTGTTTTTATCTTTAGTCTTAGACATTCATCAGCAATCCATTTTGGAAGCGTATGATCTTTCAAAGATTCACTCAGGAAAAGAGCGTTTATCTTTGCTAAAGTTTTGGTAACTTTTTTTCGGCTGTCTAACTTCTTATGTTTATGGGCAAAAACCAAAACCGTTGACGGCACCGGATTTTCTGCATACGCATCTAACGCTTTACTTTCTTCTTCATTAAATTTAAGATCCTGCGCTTCTTTTACGATAATCACCTGTTTGTCGCCCATCATCGGAAATTGTCGCGCCAACGAAAGAATTTCCTGATACGTCGTATCTTTCCCGTATGTGACGGTTTGGTTAAACGCTTTTTCGTCTTCCTCCAGAAAGTCGTGTTCAAGAGCTTTTACAGCAACATCAATAAAGTAAGGTTCTTCTCCGTGGAAAAAATAAATCGGTAAAACTTCTTTATTTTTAATATTTTTGAGGATTAAATCTAATTCTTTCATCATATAAATGGAACTTCCAAAACTGAACTTTCAGGAAACTTTTGATTTTAAATTCAAGAAAGACAAAGATAAGTTTTTTATTTATGACTTGGTCCGTAAAACTTACCTTTTGCTCACTCCCGAAGAGTGGGTTCGGCAGCATTGGGTTCATTATTATCTCACCGTAAAATCCTATTCTGCATCTGCTTTAATTACCGAAAAAAAGATTATTTTGAATGGCTTAACGAAGCGTATTGATCTTTTAATCACCGAAAAAGCGCAGCCAAAAATTCTGATTGAATGTAAAGCACCACAAATCAAATTAACCGAAAAAACATTCGAACAGACTGCACGATACAATTCTGTAATCGGTGCTTCTGAAATTATTTTAACGAATGGTCTGCAACATATTAATGCGTATTACGAAAACGAACAATACCAGTTTTATAAATAATATTGATTAAGATTTACGTTTAGACCTTGCGCCAACCGTAGCCTTAACCTTAACCTTAACCTTAACCTTAAAAAAAGTATGGAAATCAAAAATATAATATTCGATTTTGGAGGTGTTTTGATGGATTGGAATCCGAGGTATTTTTTCAAAACCTATTTTAATGATGATGAGAAAATGGAATATTTTCTTGAAAATATTGCCCAGGACGAATGGAATATCGAGCAAGACAGAGGAAGAACTTTGGCAGAAGGCACCGAAATTCAGATTAAAAAATTCCCCGATTGGGAAAGAGAACTCAGAGCATATTATGATAACTGGCCAGTTATGCTAAAAAGCGATTTTCCTCATAATGTGGAAGTTCTGAGAAAGCTCGCAAATACTTCCTACCAATTATACGGATTAACAAACTGGTCTGAAGAAACTTTTCCTTACGCATTAGAAAACTATGATTTTTTCAATTTATTTGAGGGAAAAATTGTGGTTTCCGGAACAGAAAAGTTAATAAAACCAGATCCTAAAATCTGGCATGTTTTATTGGAAAGATATCAATTGGAAGCTGGTGAATCGATTTTCATTGATGATAATTTTAAAAATATTGAAATGGCGAAAACTTTAGGTTTTAAAACCATTCATATTTTACAGGAAACTGATTTGGAGGCTGAACTAAATAAATTAGGCGTAAAATTTGAATAATTACAGCTTTATAACATTTTGTTAATCTTGATAATAAGTAATTTTATTAATTTAGATGAGGATTATTGTTTTCAACAAATAAACCAATCATTTTGTCATTCTGAAAGAATTCAAATGATTAAAAAGTTTTTATAGCAATCATTGTTATTGCATTGTAAAAATCCTTTCAGGATGACAAAGATCTGTCAACTATGTTGTAAAAAATTGTAAATCTGACCAATACCTAGCCCTGATTGTAGTGAAAATCCTTTTTTTGAAAAAAAAGATTGCAACGAAAAGCAGGAAAAAGCTTAAAAAATAAATTAGAAAATATGATACGTTCAATATTATTATCCGCATTTCTTATGAGTTCAGGAACTATTTTCAGTCAGAATTTAAAAACAGTGTCTTATCAGGACGGTTCACAAAAACTGAATGGTTTGGTAACCTCCAATGCCGGAAAAAAACTTCCGGGAGTTTTAATTCTTCCAGCCTGGAAAGGAATTGATGACGAAGCAAAAACTGCAGCGGCAGATTTAGAAAAGCAGGGTTATATCGCATTTATAGCAGATATTTACGGCGAAGGAAACATTCCAACTGATAATGCTTCAGCGGCAAAAACTGCAGGATTTTATAAAAAAGACTATGCAGCTTATCAAAAAAGAATTTCCCTGGCTTTGGAACAATTGAAAAAAAGCGGAGCGGTTTCAGATAAAATTGCAGTAATCGGTTATTGCTTTGGCGGAACCGGAGCTTTAGAATCGGCGAGAGGGAAATTACCTGTTGTGGGAGTTGTTTCCATTCACGGAAGCATCGGAAAAGACCAATCGAGACCGAATGAAACTATTTCAACTAAAATTTTAGTAGAAAATCCTGCGGAAGATAAAAGTGTAACGCCGGAAGATTACAATAATCTGGTTAAAGAAATGAATGATGGCAAAGCTGATTGGCAAATCATTACATACGCCAATTCAAAACACACTTTCACTGATCCAAAATCTGCCGATTACAATCCTGTAATGGCAAAAAGAGCATGGAATCATACACTTCTATTTTTGAAAGAAATCTTGAAATAATTAAGCAACAATAAATTAAAAACAACCTCAATCATTGAGGTTGTTTATATTTATAAATCGCTGATTGTATTACAATTAGAACACCACCAGTATTCTTTTTCTTTATCTTTCAGCTTCTTTTTTGCTTTCTCTTCACAATTTTCACAGATACATTGATCACTCTCGTCTTCTTTCGCTTCATAATCGCAATTGAAACAGCTCCAACTCGTCAAATGAGTTTTTCCGTTGATAAACCATGTAAAAGAGTTTTCTTTACACTTTGGGCAAATTTGTAACGCCATATTTAAATTATTTCTTCTTCTCTATTCACCAAATCCATCGAAAAAGCCGGAAGACAAATTGCAATATATTCGCAAGGTTCTGAAAACGGATTGCTGTAACGGATTCTTGCTCCTTTTTCGATTAAAATACTTTGCCCTTTTTCCAAAATGACGTTTTCTCCATCAATTTCAAACTGTTTTTTACCGGAAATAATGATGGTGAATTCATCAAATTCGGGAGTTTGATGAGGCTCACTCCAATCCGGCGGAGCAACCATATGCGCAATGGATATGTTTGGATTTTGGTTTGAATTCCCCCAATGTTCTTCAATTAATTTTCCATCGGTTGTAGGAACTATAAAAGGTGATTTCTGAATTTTATATTTTTTCATTATACTATTATAATTATTTTAACGCAAAGTTCGCAAAGATTTATTTAATGCTTCATTCTTCTAAGTTACACAAAGCCGTTTCACTTATAAAAGCTAACAAAGTTTTTATAGTTACGTGCAAGTTATAATTTAATCTTTACCGGATTTAGCGGATTAAACTGATTAATTTCAGTAATTAAAATCTGCTAAATCAGCATAATTTGCGAGAAAATTCATTTAACTTTTATCAACTTTAAAATGATTTTCTTTTGTGATTTCGTACACAATATTCGTTCTTGTCGGCTCTCCGAAATAAGCTACTTCTTCTTCCGCAATCTTCTTTCCGCCTAATCTTTCTAATGCAATTTGAGAACGGAAATTTTCTTTTCCAATGTGAAAATGTACTTTGTCTACAAATTGGAAAATATAATCCAGCATCAGCTTTTTAACTTGCGGATTAATGCCTTTTCCCCACGAATTTGCTCCATAAAAAGTATAGCCAATGAAAATACGATTTTCGGATTCGTCAAAATCATAAAAACGGGTACTTCCTAAAAAATTTCCGGTAGACTTTTCTACGATCTTAAAAGCGCCCTGACTTTCCATGGCTCCTTTAAAAAAGTTTTCAAAAACCTCTCTTTTGTAGCGGTCTTTATTCGGATGTTGTTCCCAGACTTTAGGATCTGAAGCCACTTCGTACAATAACTCAAAATCCCCTTTCTGTAAGGGGATTAATTGATATTTTTCGTTTTCTAAAACAGGTTGAATAGAAAAATTCATTTTTTATAAATTTGAATCTTAGCTTTTTGCTTTTGCAGCGTCAGATTCTATTTTTTTAATTTCTTTTAATTTTTCAGCAATTTTGGTTACTGCTTCAGGTTTTGCAGGTTTTAAAGCTACTTCAGCCTGAGCCATATCCCATTTGATAACAAGATTTCCCGAATTTTCATCTGTTGGGTTTAAAGTAATTTCAAACCATTCTTGTTTATCAGCTAATTTATTAACCGGAACTGTAACATCTACAACGTCTTGTTTTGGATCATAAGTATACGCTCCCCATTGTTGGAAATCTTTATTTAAAATAACTTTCCAGTCTTTTTCTGTTGGCACGATAAACAAACCATAAGTTCCTGCTGGAACAGTTTTTCCACCAAAATTAACAGACTGTCCGAATGTGATTTTTGTAGAAGAATTTGCGCCTGCTCTCCAAACTTGTCCGTAAGGAACCAATTCTCCGAATATTTTTCTTCCTTTCACTCCCGGTCTACCGTAATCTACAGAGATTTTTGACATTGAAAACTGCTGTTCTACTTTCTGACGCGGACTTGCTGCAGGTACCGAATAATCTTGTGCGAAGCTTAAAGCCGAAGCCGAAATGCAAACTGCAAATAATAATTTTTTCACTTTTAAAATTTTGTCTAAAATTACAAAATCGAGTTCATAAATCACTTTTTGGGATTGCTAAATTTTGTTAAATTAAATTGATAAGCAAGATCGCAATTAATAATGGAAGTAGTAACAATTCTTAAATTTTAATGAAACAAAAACCTCATAAAAAATATGAGGTTTTAAAATATATGAGAAAAATTTATTCCGGCATTGCTTTCCATTTCTGCAGAATAGCAGTATAAAAATACATGAAAACAAAACCTATTATCAAAATGATATAACTTATCATAAAGCCTAAATCTTCAAAAATATTCGGACAGTTTTGATTAGTATAATCGTAATCTATATGAGTAACTGGTATTTGACATGCCGCTTTCTGATGAATACTGATAATTGCAAAAATTAAAAGCACCAATAGTACAAAACCGTTCAAAGAAATATTAATCAAAACAGATGATACCATTTTGCTGGTCATATTCATTTTCAGTAACGGAATCAATAGAATGACGAGACCGATAAACAAAACAAAATAGGCAACAAAAAACTCTTCCCGGCCTCTGAAAGTAAGTCCGTAAAACACGGTAATCAACGTAATAGATAAGGTTAAAACGCCTGCACTAATCACACTGAAAAGCAATGAACGGAGCCCGGTAATTCTGAAACCGAAAATAAAAGTAGAAAGGAAAAATGCAATCCAGATGTAAATATGTACGTTATCTGAAAAGAAATCATCTTTCTTCACAGAATCTACATTTTTAAGCAGATCTTTCATGTTTTCAGACAGATAGTAATACTCTGTCATATTGTTTTTTACATATTTATCCGGAGCAAGCTGTTGATTGATTTCAGGATTAAATTCTCTGATTTTTATACTGTCCCTAGCATTATCAGTGCTTGCCACAGCAGAATCTACAGCCACTGTTTCTTCATAATACGCATCTTCATCATATCTTGTTTTCCCATCATAATCTTTGATGAAATAACGGACTTCAAAATTTGGGTTATCTTTTGAGTAGATCATAGAAACCCATTTTTTAGCATTCAAATTATTCCTAACGCTGTACGTCTTAGAAATAGAAAGAAAATCATCAAAAAGTTTTTCTAGTTCCGCAGAATTTTTTGAATTTAAAAGTGTTGCCGTTTTATGATTAATATTTGCTTTTTTATTTTTAAGAATATAATCAGGCGAATCTTTATCATAGTAAACAACTTCTGTAGCTCCTACTCCATTATCAAAATCTTTAAAATCATAATCATAAAAAACTTCGGAAAAATTGTAGAAACTTGGCTGAGTTGTTTTAATAGATGATGAAAGATCTACAACATCTTTTTTGTAATAAAAGGTTTCAAATTTTTCTTGTTCGTCAGAATAAGCGGGCTGTATTTTTTTAGAATATTCAGGATTGGGAGGAATAAAATTCCCTCGCTTATCTTTTTGATGAGATTTCTTTGAATACAATGAATAATACTGATAAACTCTGTTGTAGTACACAAAAAACTTTTTGTTTCGGTCTATTTTCTCAATATTATTTTCACAGTACAAATCGAAGAAAGGCTTTGGAAACAATCTGTTCTCTAAAGTATAAGACTCTATATTTTGAGAAAGAAAAGGGGCAGTTCGGTTGATGATATCAACGTTTTTTGCCATTTCCTGATCAGGATATTTATTATTGATAAACATTCTGAAACCCGTCATGTACGAGAAATAAAATGTGGTACACGAGAAAATGATGATAAAATACTGCACAAACTGACCAAACAGTTTTCCTTTGGAAGTAGGATAAAAATTCTTAAACGCATTATTTTTAAGCATCATCAAAAGCCAGCCTACAATAAGTAAAATAGAAATAATAAGATGAATGAAAATAACACCGTTTCTGAAATAATCATCTTTTACAGAATATTTCTGAAGCGAAACAGGATCAATATGCGACAGATAACCGATGATAAAAAAGACAATATGAAAAACGAGAGCCGCCAAAAGCATCCATACAATTTTAGTATTCCAGATTGTAGGATATCTTTCGAGCAAATATTGATTAAATTTATTGAGTTTTTGCATTTTAATTTGAATTAAAAAAGATTAATTAACGAAAAACCTTCTCGTAGAAGACGAGATATTTCTGATGTAAATAATTTCTGCTTTTGCATTTCCGAGAGCTGAAATCACTTCATAAAACTGAGTTTCAGTGGAGAAATAAGCGACATAAACACCACCGTTGAAGTTCAGTTTTTCCAGTTTGAAATCTTTAAAAACTTCGAGCAGTTTATCGCGACTTTCATTAGTATCAATTTCTATGATTAATTGGCTTTCTTCTTCGCCATTCGCATCAGAATTGTCTTTATATCTTCCATTTTTCAGAAAAATTACTTTATCTGAAATCTTTTCTACTTCGTATAATTGCTGAGAACTTAAAATCAAAGCAATCGGATGATTTACCGAATTGGCAATCGATTTTAGATCCTCCAGAATTACCTGCTGCGCCAAAACATCAAGGTTTGCCAAAGGCTCATCCAATAAAAGAATTTCGGGTTTTCTTAGAAGTATTCTCGCCAATTCAAAACGCATTTTGTAACCGGATGAAAGTTCGCTCCATTTCAGATGTTTGTAATTCCACAACCCGAGACGAGCAATCATCATCATCGTTCTGGTTTCGTTTTCTTCAGCAGAAACACCATGATTTGAAAGAACGAATTTCAGATTATCTTTCAGACTTCCGTACCATTTTTCGGTTCGTTGCGGAATATAAACTAACTTTGTTCTAAGATCGTAATCATTTTTTGATTTTTCATTGAAAGAATAGTTTAAACTTCCATCATTAAATGAAATTTCATTCGCCAAAATTCTCAGCAAAGTCGTTTTACCATTTCCATTTTCTCCTACCAAACCATAAACCTGTCCTTTATTGATTTCCACAGAAACCGGACCGAGCGAAAAACGGTTGCTGCCATAAGATTTTACAATATCTTTTGCTTTCAAAACAGAGTGTTCGGAAACATGCTCTTTTACCTGAACTTTTTCAATTTTGGCGAGAAGATTTTTCGAATTTTCAATCAATTCATCGATAGCGTGATTGTGAGTTTCTTTCCAGTCTGTCAAATCAATCGCTTCTTTATAAATCGACATATCCTGAGTGTCGATCGCGCAATCTAACAGTTTTCTGAACCCCAAAACGGTATCTTTATTATCAAAAAAATGGTAGACTTCGGTGACTCTTTGCTGATGTTTCGTCATTTGGTTTATTTAATTTAACCGAAGATAATTATTTTTAAGACAAGTTATATCTAAATGCCGAGAAAAAATTATTCTATATTTGGGGATCTTTTTAAGAATCAAAAAATGTTTAAGAAGTTTAGCTGTTTAGCCATTGTTTTATTGAGTTTAAATCCTTTCAAAGCTCAGGAAAAAATTCCATTCAGATTAACGAAACACAATAATATCATTGTAAAAACTTTGGTTAATGATAAAGATTCGCTTCACCTGATGTTTCAGATTGCGATGGAAGATGCTTCAATTTCTCCCGAAAGAATCAGAAAAGCAGATCATATTAAATTTAAGGATGAAATAAGTGATGGAAATACAATAAAAATTGGTAACAAAAAGTATGAAGATATAAGGTTTTTCGACAATGAATTTACCGGTCACGAAGCCGACGGAAAAATAGGAACCGGAATTTTTAAAGACAAATATTTTAAAATCGATTACGATAATAAAGAGTTTGTTACTTATGACGAAGAACCAGATTTAAAGGATTATCAACCGATGAATCTGTATGTGAAAAACGGGCAGTTCTACATTATTGCAGATAACGTGGTTGAAAATAAACAACAGGAGGCTTATTTTCTTCTTCAGTCTGGATATTCAGGCGGGTTGCTGTACAGTAACGAGTTTGCAGAAGCCAATAATTTGAATGGAAAGCTGAAAATTACAGGCGAAAAATCAATGAAAAATTCTGCCGGACAAATTATCACAACGAAGCAAGGAGTTTTACCCTTTCTAAAAGTCGGAAATATTATATTAAAAAATGTTAGCGCAGGATTTTTCACAGGAGACCTCAAAACACAGCACGCAAATTATTTTGCAGCCGATGTGATGCGAAGATTCAACTGGATTTTTGACAAAGACAGAAAGATGGTTTACATAAAACCAAGTACGTATTTTGACGAACCTTATTATAAGATTAATTAACCCATTCCGGCCATAATCGACATATAGTAATTGGCGCAATGCAGAGAATTCAACAGCAAAATATTTTTATTGTTTAAGCTTTCAAATATGGAAGTGGTTGTAATTTTATACCCGTAATTCAAATTGTTCCATTTAAAATTAGGCTTCATCATCAAAAGTTCACTTCCTTTTTGGTCGGTAAGCACAAATGATTCGTTGAAAAAACCTCGATGTTTGAAAATGTAACTTTTCTCATCATCAAAATATGTTTCTATAATAATATTGCTGCCCCAATTAATCGTAAATTTGAGAAGAACTTTTTTCCCATCAAGAACTTCAACAGTTGTCCCCCAAAAACCTATTGGTTCAACCAGATATTTAGAATTTGAAATTTCAATTTCAGCATTGAATTTAAACCAGTTTTTATAATTCAACGTTGCGATTTGTATTCCGTCTTTTGTTATTTTAAAATCGGTGTATTTTTCTGCGATAGCCAGATATTCCATATTTGTGTTTTTATGAATCTTGAAGATACATTTTTTCTGGTATTAAATTGTAATAATTTAGTTTAAAACATAAAACAATATTGACAGATCAATAATAAATCAGCACCATTTCAAACTATCTTGTACTATCCTGCCCTATTCATTTTTTATTCGAAAAATTATTATACTTTTAAAAAGTCGAAAAAGATTACCGTTTCAATTTCGAAAAATCAAAAGTTTATAATCACTTGTGCAACCGATTGCTCACACATTTATAAACTGCAAAAAATTAAAACAAGACCAGATCAATGAACACCAATAATCCTGAAGATACATTTTCTTCATTATCAAAAAAAAGAAATTACGGTTTTCCGCTTATTCTTATCACGAGTTTGTTTTTCTTTTGGGGTTTTATTCATAATCTTGATCCGATCTTGATTAAACACTTACGAAGTGCTTTCCAACTCAATCATTTTCAGGCTTCGTTGGTAGATTCATCTGTTTTTGCAGCATATTTTTTACTGGCAATTCCCGCCGGAATGATTATTCAAAAATATGGTTACAAAACCGGAATTTTGGTAGGTCTGTTCTTTTTCGCGGCTGGATGTTTTATGTTTGTTCCGGCTGCCAACACAATCAGCTATCCGTTTTTTCTGGGGGCTCTTTTCATATTGTCATGTGGCCTTGCAATTCTTGAAACCGCAGCAAACCCGTACATCACCGTTTTAGGTGCACCCGAAAAAGCAACCCAGAGATTAAACTTTGCACAGTCTTTTAATGGTTTGGCAGCTTCTATTGCTCCTATCGTTGGTGGAATTTTTATTCTAAGCGAAGAACCAAAATCACAGCAAGAACTTTCCGGACTCGATCAGGCAGCAAAACTAGTCTACATTCATGCTGAAACTTCACTCGTAAAAGGACCTTACATCATATTGGGGTTGATCATTTTGCTGGTTATGTTTTTATTTTTATTCGTAAAACTACCAGAAGTAACGGAAAGTAAAGAAAAATCAACAAAGAATTTTCTGCAGGTTTTAGGTGTGAAGAATGTTGGATGGGGTGTTCTTGCTCAGTTTTTTTATATCGGTGCACAAATTTATGTCTTCAGTTTTCTTTTGGTTTTTGCGGAAGACGCAATTAATATGAAAGGTCAGGATGCAAAATATTATGCAGGTGTAGCAGGATTTTTATTTATGATCGGTCGTTTTGCAGGAACTTTTTTCATGAAGTATATTTCACCCCAAAAATTATTGAAAATCTACAGTGTCATCAGCATTGCTCTTACGATTTGGGTTATTTTCGGATCAGGAATCTCGACATTGTATGCATTGGTAGTACTCACTTTCTTCATGTCCATAATGTTTCCCACTATTTTTGCTTTAGGGATTGAAGGTGCCGGTGCAGAAACAAAATCTGCATCCAGCTTACTAATAATGTCAATTGTAGGAGGTGCAATTATACCACCGATTGCAAGTAAAATCACAGATATTTCAGGAAATATTCATTTCTCATATATTGTTCCTTTACTCTGTTTTATCATTGTATTTCTGTTTTCATTAAGATTTAAAAATAAAAAATCTTCAATATAATTATGATTAAAATTACTATTAAGAACATTTGTGATCTTCCTTGAGCAGTGCCTTTGCGAACGAAAAATATGCAGAACAATATTAACAAGAATCTTTGCGCTCTTTGCGCTAAAAAAACAGATTAAAATGAGCAATTTAATT
The DNA here is from genome assembly GCF_003815915.1 of Chryseobacterium indoltheticum. Classification (NCBI taxonomy): domain Bacteria; kingdom Pseudomonadati; phylum Bacteroidota; class Flavobacteriia; order Flavobacteriales; family Weeksellaceae; genus Chryseobacterium; species Chryseobacterium indoltheticum. The sequence goes on along the minus strand of NZ_CP033929.1, from coordinate 2,343,553 downwards.
TTAAAAATAAATCATAAAGACAATGTTTTGGTCGCTTTGCAGGATATTCCGGCAGAAACCGAAATCATTTTTGAAGGAGCTACTTATACAACTTTAGAAGCAATCCCCGCTAAGCATAAATTCTTTATGAATGACATGAAGCAAGGCGATGAAATCTTTATGTATGGCGTTTTGGTCGGTAAAGTACAGTACGATCTCGCAGCGGGAACCCGAATGACGACAGATAATACTAAACACGCTGCTGAACCTTACTATTACAGAGATGTTGATTATCACTGGACAAGACCTGATGTGTCAAGATTTTTACATAAAACTTTTAAAGGATATCACCGTTCCAATGGCGATGTTGGTACGGCAAATTACTGGCTGTTTATTCCCACGGTATTCTGTGAAAACCGTAATCTTGATATTATTAAAGAATCTCTTTATGACAATTTAGGGTATGCGGTTGATGCAAAATACAAAGACTACACGCATCAATTAGTTGAAGCCATTTCTAAAGGCGAAGATATTGATGATCTTAATTTTTCACCTTCAAATATTCCTGCAAAAGAAAGAGTTTTTAAAAATGTAGATGGTATAAAGTTTCTCAATCACACAGGCGGTTGCGGCGGAACAAGACAGGATGCGGATACGCTCAGTAAACTTTTGGCATCGTATGCAGATCATCCCAATGTTGCAGGAATCACTTTGCTAAGTTTGGGTTGTCAACATCTTCAGATCGATAATTTTAAAAAAGATTTATACAACAGAAATCCTGATTTTGATAAACCTTTACTTGTTTTTGAACAACAAAAAGCGGTAAGTGAAGAAACGATGATCAAAAACGCTATTTTTGAAACCCTGAAAGGACTTTTAGAAATTAATAAATTGGAACGTGAAGACGCTCCAATAAGCAAACTTTGTGTCGGTGTAAAATGTGGCGGAAGTGATGGTTTCAGCGGTATTTCAGCGAATCCGGCTGTAGGACATCTTGCCGATATTCTTTCGGTTTTGGGCGCCAAAGTTTTATTGGCAGAATTCCCGGAATTGTGTGGTGTCGAACAGGAATTAATTGATCGTGCCGTAGATAAACCAACCGCAGAAAAATTCATTAAACTGATGACAGAATATGATGAACTAGCTCATGAAGTCGGTTCAGGATTTTATATGAATCCATCACCGGGAAATATCAAGGACGGACTGATCACAGATGCTATAAAATCTGCAGGAGCAGCGAAAAAAGGAGGTTCTGCTCCTGTTGTAGATGTTTTGGATTATACTGAGCCTGCAACAAAACCTGGATTGAGTTTGGTTTGCACTCCTGGAAATGATGTGGAAGCGACCACCGGAAAAGCTGCTTCGGGAGCAACTTTAATTTTGTTTACTACAGGTTTGGGCACACCAACAGGAAATCCGGTTTGTCCGGTTATCAAAGTCGCTACCAATACTGTGTTGGCAACGAAAATGTCGGATATTATTGATATCGATACAGGTGCCGTTGTGCGTGGTGAAAAAACCATTCAGGAAATGGGAGAAGATATTTTAGATTTCTGTATCGACGTTGCCAGTGGAAATATCATTCCTAAAGCTGTTGCATTGAATCAGGATGATTTTATTCCTTGGAAAAGAGGTGTGAGTCTTTAATGATGTGTAACTTAAATTTTTAACGCAAAGATTTCATTTTAACAATGAAAATTTAAGGAGCAAAGAATATCGACCAAGTCGATTAAGCTTGAAAAAGAGACTGAATTTAATTTAAATTTACATAAGCCTATAAAATTTAAATATGTACCATTTAACAGAAAGTTTGATTATTAAAATGAACATTGAAGAGACAGAGAGTATCTAACAATTCGAATTAAGCTAGACAAAATTTTGCTTTAGCTTAAAATCAATTTTATTGATTATTCTTTGTTCCTTAAAGTCAGCATCATCAAAATAAAATCTTTGCGTTAAAATTAGACGTTATCAAATAAAATTTAAACAACAATTATAAAAATGTTTTCATTAAAAAATAAAAAAGCCGTAGTAACGGGCGGCGGAAGCGGAATTGGGCAAGCAATCGCGGTTCAGCTTGCAGCCAATGGTGCAGAAGTTCATATTCTCGAAATTACAAAACAAAACGGACAAGAAACGTTGGAAAAAATACAATCCTTCGGAGGAAATGCTACGGTTTATGCCTGTGACGTTTCAAAGCAGAAAGATGTTTTAACAGTTTTCGATCAAATCGGAGAAATCAACATTCTTGTAAATAATGCCGGAATTGCGCACATCGGAAAAGCAGACACGACTTCAGAAGAAGATTTCGACAGAATTTATAACGTCAATATCAAAGGTGTCTACAATTGTTTGTTCGCTGCCATTCCACAGATTAGAAAATCAGGTGGTGGTGTTATCATTAATATGGCTTCCATTGCCGCATTGGTCGGAATTCCTGACCGTTTTGCGTACAGCACGGCTAAAGGTGCTGTAAAAGCAATGACGATGAGTGTTGCAAAAGATTATATTAATGAAAATATTCGTTGTAATTCTATTTCTCCGGCGCGTGTACATACGCCTTTCGTGGATGGATTTTTAAAGAATAATTATCCTGATAACATCGAAGAAATGTTTGAAAAGCTGTCGAAAACTCAACCAATCGGAAGAATGGCTCAGCCTGAGGAAGTCGCTTCTTTAGCACTTTACCTTTGCAGTGATGAAGCTTCATTTATCACCGGTGTAGATTATCCTATTGATGGTGGTTTTACCACTTTGAATAATTAAAATCTGTTTAAACTTTGTGAATTTTCGCAATTTTTAAATATTTGACTGCAATCCTAGCCCTGATAGAAACGGCATCCTTTTTTGGGATTGACGGAGCAAAGCGGAGACGATCACAAAAAAGATATAGTGAATAGCGGGAAAAAGCTCCTCAGAAATTAATAAAATGTAAAATAATATGAAATTAATAAAATTCGGAAAACCTGGACAAGAAAAACCGGGAGTCATTATTGACGAAAAAAGATACGATGTTTCTCATTTGATAAAAGATTATGATGAAAACTTTTTCTCAGGTGATGCTATAGAAAATTTAAAATCTGAAATAAATACTCAAAATTTACCTGAAGTTTCTCTTGACGAAAGATTGGGTGCACCTTTGGCCAGACCTTCCAAAATCATCTGTGTCGGACTGAATTATAAAGATCACGCTGCAGAAACCAATGCTCCAATTCCGGAGGAACCTATTTTATTTTTTAAGGCTACGACGGCAATCGTTGGTCCAAACGATGATTTGATCATTCCTAAAGACAGTACAAAAACCGACTGGGAAGTTGAGTTGGGAATTGTCATTGGAAAAAAAGCAAGCTATGTTTCTGAGGAAAATGCGCTTGAACACGTTGCAGGATATGTTTTGCATAATGATTATAGCGAAAGAGCATTTCAGCTGGAAAGAAACGGACAATGGGTAAAGGGAAAAAGCTGCGATACTTTTGCGCCAATTGGACCTTTCATTGCGACGCCTGACGAAATTGAAGATGTTCATAATTTACGTTTGTGGTTGAAAGTTAATGGACAAATTCTGCAAGACGGAAATACTTCCAATCTAATTTTTGATGTTCCTTTTATGATAAGCTATATCAGTCAGTTTATGACTTTGCTTCCCGGGGATGTTATCAGTACAGGAACGCCTGCCGGGGTCGGTTTAGGGCAAAAACCTGAGCCTTGGTATCTGAAACCGGGTGATGTGGTAGAATTGGGAATTGACGGTTTGGGAAGTAGCACACAAAAAGTAAAAGCGTACGGAGAATGAAAAAATTCTGTCTTGCCTTAGATTTGATTGATGATCCTGAATTAATTGCGGAATACGAAAAATATCATCAAAATGTTTGGACTGACATCAAACAAAGTATTTTGAATTCCGGAATTGTAAATATGGAAATTTATCGTGTTCAAAACAGATTGTTTATGATTGTTGAGGCTGATGAAAATTTTTCTTTCGAAGCTAAAAATGAAGCGGATGAAAAAAACGCAAAAGTTCAGGAATGGGAAGAATTGATGTGGAAATTTCAACAGCAATTACCCAATTCTAAACCAGGTGAAAAGTGGCAGTTGATGGACAAAATATTTTCATTATAAATTTCATTTCAGAAAAAAAATAATTAAATATGATTATTGATTCTCACGTACATTTTTGGAAATTTAATCCGGTTCGCGATGCATGGATTACGAAAGATATGGCTGTAATCCGAAAGGATTTTCTGCCGGAAGATTTTTCTTTATACTTAAATGAAAATAGCATTGATGGTTGCATTGCGGTTCAGGCGGATCAAAGCGATGAAGAAACGGCTTTTTTGGTCAATTTAGCTAAAGAAAATCCTTTTATTAAAGGTGTTGTTGGCTGGATTGATTTAACTTCCGACAAGCTTGAACAGTTACTTCACAACTATCAATCTGAAAAATTGATTAAAGGTTTCAGACATATTGCAGAAGGGGAAGAAATCGGCTTTTTATTACAAAAAAGTGTACTCAACGGAATCGCTTTGCTTCATCAATATAATTGTACTTTTGATATTTTATTGAGACAGGATCAGCTTTCTGATGCAGTAAAACTTTCGGAAAAATTGCCCAATCAACCTTTCATTTTGGATCATTGCGGGAAACCAGATCTTAAAACAAATCATTTAAAAGACTGGAAATCTAATATTTCAGAATTGGCTCAAAACCCAAATATCTATTGTAAAATTTCGGGACTTTTAACTCAAGGAAATTGGAATACGATTGATGAAAAATCAATTTTTGAAATTTTGGATTTTATTTTTTCACAATTCGGAATTAAGCGTGTAGTTTTCGGAAGTGATTGGCCAGTTATGTTATTAGGTGGAAATTATTCTTTGTGGCTGGAATTGATTTCAAAATATGTAAGTCAGTTTTCAAAAGAAGAACAGGAACTTTTTTTCTCCGGAAATGCAGTGAAATTTTACAAATTATAATTTTTTATTACCGCAAAAGTGACAAAAGATTAACACATTAATTATTTTAAGTTTATCATTTAAATGTTAAAAAGAAAATATAAGTTTTAAAAATCTTCGATTTATATTTTGAAAATTTTATACATAAAAAACTTTGTGGTCTTTGCTAAGTAGAACACCTTTGCGAACTTAAAAACAATTAGTAGTTAAAAAAAATCTTTGCGACCTTTGCGTTTAAAAAGCTTTTAATAAAATTTAATTCAAATTATGAACTTACATCTTGATCATAAAATAATCATCGTAAGCGGCGGTGCAAAAGGCATCGGAAATGCCATTGCAAAAATCTTAGCCGAAGAAAATGCGTTACCAATAATCATTGGCAGAAACGAAGACGACAACAAAAAAGCCATTCAGGAAATCCAGAATCTTGGAGGAAAAGCTGATTTTGTGACCGCTGAACTTTCCCAACCCGATGAATGCAAAAAAGCAATCGATGAAGTTGTAAAAAAATATGGCAAAATAGATGGAATTGTCAATAATGCTGGTGTCAACGATGGTATTGGTCTGGAAAACGGTTCGTATGAAGGGTTTCTTGCATCATATCACAAAAATGTAGTGCATTATTATCTTTTGGTGCATCATGCACTTCCCTATCTTAAAGAAAGCAAAGGTTCCATTGTAAATATCGGCAGCAAAACCGCAGAAACCGGACAAGGCGGAACTTCAGGATATGCCGCCGCCAATGGTGCGCGAAATGCTTTGACAAGAGAATGGGCGGTAGAGCTTTTGCCTTACAGCGTTCGTGTAAATGCTATCATTGTTGCTGAAGCATGGACACCACTTTATGAATCGTGGATTTCTACATTTGAAAATCCCGAAGAAAAACTGAAAAGTATTACTTCAAAAATACCATTTGAAAAACGAATGACAACTTCGGAAGAAATTGCTAATATGGCTGCGTTTCTCCTATCAGAAAAATCTTCTCATACAACGGGGCAACTGATTCATGTGGATGGTGGATATGTGCATTTGGACAGGAATTTGGGGTAAATTTAAAGACTATCTGTTTATGTTTAAAGTCATCATTTTCAGATTTTAAATTTATTTTAAATGAAAATTTGAATGTGACAAAAATATTCTTCAATTAAAATTTTTATTAACTTTGATAAAAATAAGACCAATGAGTTCTAATACGTTACATATCATCAATCAAAAACTAGAGAATGAACCGGAGGAAATTCTCAAACAGGTTTTAGGATATTTAGACGGAATTCTTGAAAAAAAATCTCAAAAAGATTGGTACGAACATAATCTAAATTACCAATTAACAGATGCGCAAAAACGTGAATTGGATGCAATGGAAAATTTGAAGGATGAAGATTTTATGCCTATTGAAGATTTTTTTGCTGAAATGAAAGCAAAGTATGGCGTATAAAATTATAACCAATCCCGAAGCTAATAGAGATATTGTTAATTCTTTCGAATATTACAAAAATGTTGCTGGAAAAAAAGTAGCAAACAGTTTCTTTAAAGACTTTAAATTTACTGTGAACAAACTCCAAAAGGTTGCTTACTTTCAAAAAATCCATAATGATTTTCATCGTTTACCATTGAGAGTCTTTCCTTTCATCATTATTTATAAAATTGAAAAGCAAATAGAAACAATCAAAATTTTCAGAGTTTTTCACACCTCGCAAAATCCTGAAAAATATCCATAAAAAAAGCGGAAGATTGTTCTCCCGCTTTCGATTTATCTCAATCTGAAAACTACATCGTTTCCATCTTAAAGCTCATGCTTTCAATCACTTTCAAGATTGCTTCAACTGTATCCATCGATGTTAAACAAGGAACACCATTTTCCACACTCATTCTTCTGATCTGGAAACCGTCTCTTTCAGACTGTTTTCCTTTGGTCATGGTGTTGACAACGTATTGAACTTTTCCCTTTTGAATCAAATCGATTAAGTTGACGCTTTCCTCTCCTATTTTGTATCCAATTTTACAAGGAATTCCTTGTTCTCCGAAAAATTTTGCAGTTCCTTCCGTTGCCCAGATTCTGAAACCAACTTCATGGAATCTTGCTGCCAGATCTGCCGCTTCTTGCTTATGTTTATCAGCTACTGTAAATAGGATTGAACCATGCATCGGAACTTTTCTTCCCGCTGCAACCAATCCTTTGTAAAGCGCTTTTTCTAAAGTTGTGTCTTTCCCCATCACTTCTCCTGTAGACTTCATTTCTGGGCCTAAAGAGATGTCAACTTTCGTTAATTTTGAGAAAGAGAATACCGGAACTTTTACAAAAACACCTTCTTTATTCGGAACCAATCCGTTTTTGTATCCTAAATCTGTCAGCTTTTGGCCTAAAATAGCTTTTGTAGCTAAATTTGCCATCGGTACTTCCGTAATTTTAGATAAGAAAGGAACTGTTCTTGATGATCTTGGATTCACTTCAATCACATAAACATTTCCTTCAAAAAGAACGTATTGAATATTCATTAACCCAATCACTTTCAAACCTTTAGCCAATCTTTGTGTATAATCTACCAAAGTATCAACTTCACTTTGAGAAATATTCTGTGGAGGATACACCGCAATTGAGTCTCCGGAGTGAACTCCCGCTCTTTCGATATGCTCCATAATTCCAGGAATGATTACCGTTTCACCATCGCAGATAGCATCCACTTCAATTTCTTTTCCAACCATGTATCTGTCGACCAAAACAGGATGTTCCGGACTTGCATCTACTGCGAATTCCATGTAATGAGAAAGTTCTGCTTCGGTGTAAACAATTTCCATTGCTCTACCTCCCAAAACGTAGCTTGGACGAACCAATACCGGATAACCGATTTCATTGGCAATTTTTATCGCTTCTTCTTTTGATGTTGAAGTTTTTCCTAAAGGCTGAGGAATTCCCATTTCCTGAAGGGCTTTTTCAAATTTATCTCTGTTTTCAGCTCTGTCTAGATCTTCCAAAGAAGTTCCTAAAATCTGAACTCCGTGAGCTGCCAGTTTATCAGCTAAGTTAATCGCTGTCTGTCCACCGAACTGTACTACAACACCTTTTGGTTTTTCAAGCTCGATAATATTCATTACATCTTCTTCCGTTAAAGGTTCGAAGTATAATTTATCTGAAATTGAGAAGTCTGTAGAAACTGTTTCAGGATTGTTGTTGATGATAATCGCTTCATAACCCATTTCTTTGATTGCCCAAACCGAGTGAACCGTTGCGTAATCAAACTCAACACCTTGTCCGATTCTGATTGGCCCAGAACCTAAAACGATGATTTTTTCTTTGTCTGAAGCTACACTTTCGTTTTCTTCTTCATACGTTCCGTAGAAATATGGAGTTTCAGATTCAAATTCAGCAGCGCAAGTGTCTACCATTTTGTAAACCGGCATTACTCCGTTTTCTTTTCTGAAATTGAAGATTTCACGTTCTTTTACATCCCAAAGAACAGCGATATTTACATCTGCGAAACCTAATTTTTTAGCCTGAATTAAAGTTTCTAAATCAAATTTATTATCAGCAATAACTTTTTCGAAATCAATTAATTTCTTGATTTTCCAGATAAAGAATTTGTCTATTTTACTCCATTCCACGATCTGTTCCCAGTCGTAGCCTCTTCTTAAAGCATCACCGATGATAAATAATCTTTCGTCATCACAAACTCTGATTCTTCTTTCGATTTCTTCTGCAGTAAGTGCTTCTGCCTGTTTTGTTTTTAAACCAATATGTTTAATTCCAGTTTCAAGAGAACGAATCGCTTTTTGTAAAGATTCTTCGAAATTTCTTCCGATTGCCATTACTTCACCCGTCGCTTTCATCTGAGTTGATAATCTTCTGTCTGCCGTTTCAAATTTATCGAATGGGAATCTTGGGAACTTCGTTACCACATAATCTAAAGCCGGCTCAAAACAAGCGTAAGATGTTCCGGTAACCGGATTCATGATTTCATCTAACGTTAAGCCTACCGCAATTTTTGCAGCAATTTTAGCAATCGGATAACCAGTTGCTTTTGATGCTAAAGCTGATGAACGGGAAACCCTTGGGTTAACCTCGATGATATAATATTCGAATGAATGTGGGTCTAAAGCCAACTGTACGTTACAACCACCCTCAATTCCTAAAGCTCTGATGATTTTTAACGAAGCGTTTCTCAACAGTTGATATTCTCTATCAGAAAGTGTTTGAGAAGGTGCCACAACGATTGAATCACCAGTGTGAACTCCAACCGGATCTATATTTTCCATGTTACAAACCACAATCGCATTGTCGTTTGCATCACGCATTACTTCGTATTCAATTTCTTTGAAACCTGCGATTGATCTTTCAATCAAACATTGAGTAACCGGACTATATTTTAATCCTAATTCTGCAATTTCTTTTAATTCAGCTTCAGTAGCAGCGATTCCACCACCTGTTCCGCCCATTGTGAAGGCAGGTCGAACAATTACAGGATACCCAATTTCATTAGCAAAACTAATTGCTCCTTCCACCGTATTTACGATATCAGATTCAGGAACCGGTTCGTTCAATTCTCTCATCAATTCACGGAAAAGATCTCTGTCTTCCGCTCTGTTGATTGCTGAAAGCGTAGTTCCAAGAACTTCAACTTTACATTCTTCAAGAATTCCTGATTTTTCCAATTCTACCGCCATGTTCAAACCTGTTTGTCCACCAAGAGTTGGTAAAAGCGCATCTGGACGCTCTTTTCTGATGATGTGACTTACAAACTGAAGTGAAATCGGCTCGATGTAAACCTTGTCAGCGATTTCAACATCTGTCATGATCGTTGCAGGGTTTGAATTGATCAAAATTACCTTGTAGCCTTCTTCTCTCAAAGACAGACAAGCCTGCGTTCCCGCGTAATCAAATTCCGCTGCCTGACCAATGATGATAGGTCCTGAACCGATTACTAAAATTGTTTTTATATCTGTACGTTTTGCCATTTTATATTTTAGATTAAAGAATCAAGAGCAAAGAGCCAAGATTCTAAACTTTATATTTTTTACTTTTTATCTGATTTATTTCGGCCTTTTGTCATTCCGTAGGAATCTAAATTTTCTTTGTAGAGATTCTTCACTGTGCTTTCGCTTAGTTCTGAATGACAACTAACTTCTTACTGACTCTTCTTATTCTTAAAATCTTCCATTAAATTAATGAAATCATCAAATAAGTAGTTTGCATCTTCAGGTCCTGGGCTCGCTTCCGGGTGATACTGAACTGAGAAGCAAGGGTGAATTTTATGTTTCAGACCTTCATTTGTTCTGTCGTTCAATGCGATATGCGTTTCTATTAAATCTGTTTCTTTAAGGCTTTCCTGATCAACTGCATACCCGTGATTTTGAGAAGTGATGGCCACTTTATTTTTCTCTAAATCTAAAACTGGATGATTTCCTCCTCTGTGACCGAATTTTAATTTGAAAGTCTTTGCTCCACAAGCTAAACCTATTAATTGATGTCCTAAACAGATTCCGAAGATTGGAACTTTTCCTAACAATCCACGAATCATTTCTAATGCTTTCGGGTTATCTTCAGGATCTCCGGGACCGTTTGAAAGCATAATTCCATCAGGATTCATTAATAAAATGTCTTCAGCTGTTGTATCATGTGAAACTACGATAATGTCACAATTTCTTTGAGATAACTCTCTGATAATTCCTAATTTAGAACCAAAATCCACAAGTACTACTTTAAACCCTCTTCCTGGGTTTGCATAAGGCGTTTTTGTAGAAACCTGCTCCACCTGATTGGTTGGGAAAGTCGTTGATTTTAATTCTGAAACGATTGTATCATTTTCAGCATCAGCATTTACGATTTTTCCTTTTACCACTCCAGAGTTACGAAGAATTCTTGTCAGTCTTCTCGTATCAATTCCTGAAATTCCTGAAAGGTTTTTCTTTTTAAATAATTCATCTAAAGTAATCTGAGTACGGAAATTCGAAGGCAAATCACAAAGCTCTTTTACGATAAGACCTTTGATAGCAGGCTCTATACTCTCATAATCATCCCTATTAATCCCATAGTTTCCGATAAGCGGATAGGTCATACAAACAATCTGTCCGCAATAAGACGGGTCAGAAATCAGTTCCTGATACCCTGTCATTCCGGTATTGAAAACTACTTCTCCTGCAGTTTCCAATTCTGCTCCGAAACCTTCTCCATGAAACACTTCACCGGACTCCAGTATTAATTTTTTCTTCATTTTCTTTATCTCTTTATTCTTTTTTACTTTCTATTTAATTCTTTAACCACCCCGTCAAAAATTCTTTGAATTTTCGCCACCCCTCCAAAGGAGTGGAATTTTGTGGATGCTTTTAACTTTATACTTTTTCCTTGGCTCTTACTTAAAGCTAAACCCTTGTCCTTCCAAAGCTTCTTTTAAAATTGCCATTCTTGCGAAAACACCGTTCTGCATTTGTTTGAAGATTCTCGAACGGTCGCATTCCACCAAATCTGTATCAATTTCAATTCCTCTGTTAATTGGTGCAGGATGCATGATAATAGCTTCTTTTTTCATTGCTTTTTCTCTTTCTTTTGTCAAACCATATTTTTTGTGGTAATCTGACGCAGAAAAGCTCATTTTTGCATCGTGTCTTTCATGTTGGATTCTTAATAACATCAAAACATCAACTTCTTTAATTAATTCATCAACAGAAAGATAAGTACCGTTAATTAAAGCACCTTCGTCAAACCATTGTTCTGGGCCTGAGAAGTACACTTTTGCACCTAATCTTCTCAAAGCTTCTGCATTTGAGTTGGCAACCCTGCTGTGTTTTACGTCTCCTACAATTCCTATTTTTAGACCTTCGAACTTTCCAAATTCCTGATAAATCGTCATTAAATCCAGCATACATTGTGAAGGGTGGTTTCCTGTACCGTCTCCTCCGTTGATTATAGGAATATTGATATTTTTTAATTCTTCAAAATATCTATCTTTTTTATCTCTAATTACGACTAAGTTTACTCCCAAACTTTCGATTGTCTTTACCGTATCATATAAATTTTCACCTTTATTAACAGAACTGTTTGAAGCATCAAAAGGAACGACCTGTAAACCTAGTTTTCTTTCGGCAATATCAAAACTTGTTTTGGTTCTCGTACTGTCTTCGAAGAAAAGATTTGAACAAAAAATTTCCCCTTCAATTTTGGCGGTTTTTCCGTTTGCAAAAGCCAATGCTTCTGTTACTATCCTATTGATTCTCTCGGTGCTTAGTTCTGTAATCGTAAACATAATATCTTAATTTTTTACAAAAAAAAAGCGAAGAAAATATCTTCGCTTAAAATAAATAAATATCGTAAAGGGCGTCTACGCCCGGTAATTCTAATGATATAAATACTGTGTTATTCATTAGGTGCAAAGATATAACATTTCAACGAACTGACAAAATCAAAATTCCATTAAATTAAAAAACTGCATTCTTTTTTTATTTTCATATTTAAATCCTATTTTTGTTTCAAACTCAACCCTATTATATGGATTTAAAAGACAAAATGATTCTCAGTATTATTCAGGAAGACTCTACTTATTCTGTAAAAGAAATTGCAGAAAAGATCGGTCTTACCTTTACTCCGACGTATGAACGTATCAAACAATTGGAGAAACAGGGGATTATTGAGAAATATGTTGGTCTTTTGAATCGTGAAAAGCTGGGTTTAAATATTGTTGTTTATTGCAATGTTCGACTAAAAGAACAATCACAAAAAGTTCTTGAAACATTCGAAAAAAACATCGGAAAACACGATGAAGTTCAGGAAATCATCAGCCTTTCCGGCGAATATGATTATATGTTGAAAATCATTGCAAAGGATATTAATTCTTATAATGAATTTGCTGTCAATATTATATCAAACATTCCAAATATCGGGCAATACCACAGCTCGATTGTTCTTCACGAGGTTAAAAAATCAACTAAGTTTAAAATTGATTTAGGTTAAAATATTTAAAATTGAACCATTAAGATTTTTAAAGTAGTTATGGTTAATTAAGAAAATCTAAAGAATTTTTAAGCATTGCGTCATTATTCGTCTGCGAATCTTAACTATTCTTAATCCTTAATCACCTTAATGGTTTAAACTAATTTTCAACCCAATAGTTTATTTTTTAGTTTATTAAACTGATATTCTATTTTATCCAAACATAAATTCCCAATGCTTCCCTGATGAGTATGATTTAGATTTCCTATTTCAAAATCAAACTCATTATTTTCAATCTCCTGCCCTACTTTTACATAAGCATCACGGAATGAACTTCCGTTTTTCACTTCTTCATTGATTTTCTCTACACTGAAAAGATATTTATACTTTTCATCTTCCAGAATTCCGTCTTTCACCTGAATATTTGGTAAGGTATAGCTTAAAATTTCAAGACATTCTTTCAACGAATCAATTGCCGGGAAAAGAATTTCTTTTGTCAACTGCATATCTCTGTGATAGCCTGAAGGAAGATTATTCGTCAACAAAATAAACTCATTCGGCAGCGACTGGATTCTGTTGCAACGCGCACGAACCAATTCGAAAATATCGGGATTTTTCTTGTGTGGCATAATGCTGCTTCCTGTTGTAAACTCTTTCGGAAAGCTTATAAAATCGAAGTTTTGACTTAAATATAAACAAACATCATACGCAAATTTTCCAAGCGTTCCCGCCAAAGTTGCCATTGCCATCGATAACATTTTCTCTGATTTTCCACGCGTCATTTGAGCGTAAACTGAATTATAATTCATCGACTGAAAACCTAAATTATACGTTGTACTTTCACGATCAATCGGAAAAGATGAGCCATAACCCGCCGCAGATCCCAATGGATTTTTATTAATGATATTTTTAACCGAGAAAAGCATTTCAACATCATCCAACAATGCTTCTGCATACGCTCCAAACCATAATCCAAACGATGAAGGCATTGCGATTTGCAAATGCGTATATCCGGGAAGCAGAACGTTTTTATGTTGTTCCGCCAGTTTAATTAATATTTGAAAAAACTCATCCGTTAAAGACGTTATTTCACGGATTTCATCCACCAAATACAGTTTAATATCCACCAAGACCTGATCATTTCTTGATCTTGCCGTATGAATTTTCTTTCCTGTATCGCCTAATTTTTCAATTAAAATAGATTCAATCTGAGAATGAATATCTTCCGCACTTTTATCGATTTCAAAAGCTCCGTTTTCGATATCATTTAAAATTTCTTCCAAAACAGATAACATCTGCATTGATTCTTCATTGGAAATAATTCCAACTTCTGCTAACATTTTACAGTGCGCCATTGAACCTTTGACGTCGTATTTTGCCAAACGCTCATCAAAATCAAGATCTTTCCCGACTGTAAATTTATTGACTAATATATTGGTGGCATTGTCATCTTTTTGCCATATTTTTTTCATAAAATTCTTTTTTTATTTAAAATTTTCTTTTGTCTTGAAACAAAAGAACAAAAATTCAAGACTGGAAACTTCTGCTAAAAAATATTTTTATTCTCTAAAAATCCCAAAACTCGTGCGAATTGTATATTGGTTCTTCGATTCGATATTTGTCTCGCACTCAAACAGTGGGATTTTCTTAACGTTCATAAAACTATTTTTCTTAACGCTCCATTTTCCTAGGTCGATATTCTTAAACCTCCGTCACCATTATCCAAGCTTCCAGCATATAAAACTTTTTCAAGAATTTGGATATAAATATCAATTCCTTCTTCTATTTCCTTTATATAGATGTATTCGTCTGCGGTGTGGGAACGTGTACTGTCGCCCGGACCGAGTTTCACCGATGTACACGGAATAATTGCCTGATCGGATGAAGTTGGCGAACCGTAAGTTGTCCTCCCAATTTCCAAACCTGCCTGTACAAAAGGATGATCCATCTCTATTTTTGAGGAATTTAACCTGAAAGACCTCGCTGTCAAAGTTGATTTCATCTGCGATTGAATGATCTCAAATGCTTCTTTATTGGAATATTGATCCGTAACTCTTACATCCAGCGTAAATTGGCACGATTCCGGAACTACATTATGCTGAACTCCGGCATGAATTCCCGACAAGGTAATTTTAACTTCACCTAAATAATCCGAAACTTTTGTAAATGTAAAGCTTAAAATTTGCTGCAAATCTTCCATGCATTTCACAATCGAGTTATCGTCATTAGGATGGGCGGCGTGAGAAGGAGTGCCCTTCATTTCCCCGTCAATAACCAACAATCCTTTTTCAGCAATTGCCAGATTCATCTGCGTTGGTTCTCCAACAATGGCGAGCTCGATATTGGGTAGTTGGGGAAATAAAGCTTCAATTCCGTCAAAACCTGAAATCTCCTCCTCCGCTGTCAAAGCAATAATTACATTGTATTTTAAATCTTCTTTATCATAAAAATGCAAAAAAACCTGCGCCATCGAAACCAAAGAGGCTCCCGCATCATTACTTCCCAATCCAAATAACTTTCCATCTTTTTCAATTGCTAAAAACGGGTCTAAAGTATACGCTTTATTAGGTTTTACGGTATCGTGATGCGTATTCAGCAAAATTGAAGGCTTGAAAACATCAAAATTTTTGTTCACCGCCCAGATGTTATTTTTAAAGCGTTTTGTCGGAATATTGTTCTTTTTGAAAAAGTTTTCAATTTCCACAGACGTATTAAATTCATCTTTGCTGAATGACGGAATTTCAATCAGTTTTTTCAACAAATCCACTGCATTATTCAGTAACTCTTCTTTACTATAAACAGATTTCAGTTCCTGCATGATGGTTTTCTATATGGTTTTTCAGCTCGGTTTCTTTGATTAAGAATACCTTATTTACATTGTTTTTTATGGCTCCAAGAGCGTTTTCAAGTTTGGGAAGAATTCCTTTGTGAAGTTTTCCTTCATTTTTTAAAACAGAAAATTCTTGTTCAGAAATATTTTTTATAACAGATTCAGGATTTTCGACATCTTCCAGAACACCTGATTTATCAAAGCAATACAACAACTCAACATCATATTTTGAAGACAAAGCCTGAGCAATTACCGAAGCAATCGTGTCTGCATTGGTATTGAAAAGATTTCCTTTTTTGTCGTGAGTAATCGCTGAAAATACTGGGACAAGTTTAAGTTTAATTAATTTTGAGATTAATTTCTTGTTCACACTTTTCTCGGTAATATCACCCACAAATCCAAAATCAATTTCTGCGTGTTCTCTTTTTGTAGCTTTAATTAAATTGGCATCAGCTCCCGAAAAACCCATTGCTTTACATTTTTTCTGCTGAAGTTTTGCCACAATGTTTTTGTTGATTCCTCCTGCATAAACCATCGCCACAATATCCAACGTATCTTTATCCGTGATTCTTCGTCCGTTGATCATTTTTTGCTCAACACCTAATTTATCTGCTAAAGTTGTGGCTAATTTCCCTCCTCCATGAACAAGAATCTTTCTTTCCTTGATTTCGGAAAACTGCTTCAGAAATTCGTTCAATAATCCCTCATCATCGATTAATGCGCCGCCTATTTTTATGATGTATAATTTATCTTTCATTGCAAACCTTTTTTGAGAACCTTGTCAAGGTTTAAAACCTTGACAAGGTTTGCGAGTGAAAACCTCATAGGTTTTTGAAACCTATGAGGTTTGGTTATTTAGAATTCAATCCATCCAAAATTTCAGAGAAAACAGCTTGTGCAGAAAAAATTCGGTTTTTTGCCTGCTGATAAATGATAGAATTTTCACCGTCCATTACTTCATCACTTAATTCTACATTACGACGAACCGGAAGACAGTGCATCACTTTTCCTTGATTGGTATTAGCTATTTTTTCATTCGTCAACATCCAGCCTTCCTTCACTTCAGGCATTGCCGCATAATCATCAAAAGACGACCAATTTTTCACATAAACAAAATCCGCATCTTTCAACGCTTCATCCTGATTGTGAATTATTTTCACATCTTTCGTGAAGTTTTTATCCAAATCATAACCTTTAGGATTTGCGATTACCAACTCAACATCCATTTCCTGCATCCATTCTGCGAAAGAATTTCCAACTGCGTGAGCAATTGGTTTGATGTGGGGAGCCCAAGTCAAAACTACCTTCGGTTTACGCTCTTCTTTCCAGTTTTCTGTAATTGTGATGCAATCTGCCAAACTTTGCAAAGGGTGACGTGTAGCCGACTCCAATGAAATAATGGGAACTTTTGCATGTTGCTCGAACTGGCTTAAAATGCTTTCGTTAACATCATCTTCCTTGCTTTTCATTCCTGCAAAACAACGAACTGCAATGATGTCACAATATTGATTTAATACCTCAATAGCATCTTTGATATGTTCAACGGTATCGCCGTTCATTATGGCTCCATCCGCAAATTCTAAGTTCCATGCTTCCTGTGCTGCGTTTAATGTCAAAACATTTAATCCTAAATTTTGTGCCGCAATCTGGCTGCTTAAACGGGTTCTCAAACTTGAGTTTAAAAATACAAGTCCGATTGTTTTTCCTTTTCCTTTCTCGGTTTCCGAAAGAGGATTCTCTTTAATTTGTAAAGCTTTTTTTATGATTTCCTGTAAGTTTTTAACATCACTTACAGAGGTGAATTTTTTCATTTTTCTGAGTATTTTAGCACAAAAGTTTTTTAACACATAAGTCACATTAGATTTAAGTTTAAAACTTAGAAAATAGTAGAACACATGAGTTGAAAATCAAAGATTTTCAAAATCTTACGTGAACTTCTTTAACTTTAAATTAAAGTGTTTAAAATTTTTGTGGTTAATTAATTAGAGATTTTCTAAAACAGTTTTCAAAGCACCGATGAATAGAGCGGTTTCTTCTTTTTTAATGTTAAGCGCCGGAAGAATCCTCAACACAGCCTTCTCATTAGAGTTTCCTGTGAAAATATGATGATCGTACAGCAGACTGTTCCTCACTTCCGAGCAATCCCTATCGAGTTCGATTCCAATCATCAAGCCTTTCCTTCGGATGGTTTTAATATGTGGAAAATCTTTAATTTCATTTTCAATATATTCGCCCATTTCCTGAGCATTTTCGATGAGACTCTCATCTTTCATCACATCCAAAACCGCAATTGCAGCGACACAAGCTAAGTGATTCCCTCCAAAAGTTGTTCCCAGCAAACCGTTGCTTGCCTGAAATTTCGGGTGAATCAAAACACCGCCAATCGGGAATCCATTGCCCATTCCTTTTGCTGTCGTGATAATGTCTGCTTCAATTCCAAATTCTTGGTGTGCAAAGAAATATCCGCTTCTTCCGTAACCTGACTGAACTTCATCCAAAATTAAAACAGCATTATATTTTTCGCACAGTTCTTTGATTTTAGTTAAAAATTCAACCGTTGGAATCATAATTCCGCCAACTCCCTGAATTCCTTCTATAATTACTGACGAAATTTCATTTCCTTGTTTTTCAAAAACATCTTCAAGCTTTTCGATATTATTCCATTCAGATTTGATGAATCTTTCGTCATAATTTACCGGGGCTAAAATTTTTGGATTATCGGTCACAGAAACTGCTGCCGAAGTTCTTCCATGAAACGAACCTGAGAAATACAAAACTTTACTTTTTCCATTGTGAAAAGAAGCCAGTTTTAAAGCATTTTCATTCGCTTCAGCTCCTGAATTACACAAGAACAGATTGTAATCTTCCAAACCTGAAAGTTTTCCTAATTTGTCAGCCAGTTCAGTCTGCAATTCGTTCTGAACCGAGTTTGAATAGAAAGATATTTTATCTAACTGGTTTTTTAATTGAGTTTGATAATGCAGATGGTTGTGCCCGATAGAAATTACCGCATGACCCCCGTAAAAATCGAGATATTTTTCTCCCTTATCGTCCCAAAGAAATGATCCTTGGGCTTTTACCGGATTTATGTTAAATAATGGATATACGTTGAATAAATTCATTTTTTAGTTGATTGTTGTTGGTTGATAGTTGCTGGTTTTTAAATAGCTATATCTTTATTTTTTTATTAATTTCTTTTGTCTTGAAACAAAAGAAACAAAAGTTCAAGACTGGAAACTTTCGCTAAAAAATATTTTTGCTCTCTAAAAATTCTAAAACTTGCGCGAATTTGATATTTGTTCTTCGATTCGACTTTGTCTCGCGCTTCGAACAGTAGAATTTTCTTAACGTTCACAAAATTATTTTTCTTAACGCTCCATTTTCCTAGGTCGGTTTTACTTTGAGTTTAAAAATTCACAATTGACTTATTGACGATTCACATTAAAACGCAATTGGCTTCAAATTCAAACCTGAATTTTCTTCCCAACCCATTGCAATATTCATGTTTTGAACTGCCTGTCCGGAAGCTCCTTTCAACAAATTGTCAATCGCTGAGTGAATAACCGCAACATTTCCACTCTTTTCTATATGAATCACACAGCGATTGGTGTTGACAACCTGTTTTAAATCAATTACTTTCTCGCTTACCTTAACAAAAGGTTCATCTGCATAAAAATCCTGATACAATTGATTGATATCTGAAAGCTCTAAATCTGTTTTCACCGTGGAACTCGTAAAAATTCCTCTCGCAAAATCCCCTCTCCATGGAACAAAATTTAGACTGATTTCATTCGTATTAAAAGAAATTAACTGCTGTAAAATCTCATCCACATGCTGATGTGTCAAAGTTTTATAAGCCGAAATATTATCATTTCTCCAAGTGAAATGCGTAGTCGGCTGTAAAGACTGGCCCGCACCTGTTGAACCTGTAATTCCCGTTGTGTAAACCTGATTCAACAGTCCTTTTTGAGCCAATGGAAGCAAAGCCAGTTGAATTGCCGTTGCAAAACATCCCGGATTCGCAATACTTTTTGCTCCCAAAAGTTGTTTTTTGTTGATTTCAGGCAAACCGTAGATAAAATTTCTGTTTCCGAAATTACCATCTAAACGAAAATCATTTCCTAAATCAATCACTAACGTTTCATCTTTTACATTATTTTGAGTCAACCAATTCTGACTTTTTTTGTGAGGAAGACATAAAAATAAAATATCTACATCTTCAGGCTTATGCGTTAAAACCATTTCACAAACCGTCGTTAAATCCGGGTACAAATCTGAAATCTTTGTCCCCGAATTTGAACGACTATATAAAAAACTCAAAGTCACATTGGGATGAAAAGCCAACAGACGAACCAATTCGCTTCCTGTGTAACCGTTGGCTCCGATGATTCCTGCTGTTTTTATTTCTTTTTGATTAATCTCAATCATTTTTATATTTGTTTTTGATTGGAGTTTATTTTTACAAATATTCTCCTTTGATAGGATTCCATCCTACCCTGATTTAGGTCGTCCCTTTGGGACTCTTTTATTGCAGCGAATTGCACGCAGCCCGACTTGAGCGGAAAATCCTTTTGTGAGGAGGAACGACGAACAAAAGATTGGGAGCGCTTCGACAAACTCAGGATAAACTACAGGCGGATAAAGCTGCCCAAGTCTTATTTATTTATCTGATGATATATATTTAGTGAATTGCTTACGATTTTCGTGTAGCCCTTCACATCTTCACCTGTCCAAGCTCTGTTTGCTTCACCGTAGCTTCCGAATTTATCGGACATTAGATCATGCTTAGACTCAATTCCGTTTAATATAAATCTGTATGGATGAAGGGTTAGAAATACTTTTCCGCTTACTGTTTTTTGAGAATCAATTAAGAAAGACTCAATATTTCTCATCACAGGATCTAAGAAAAGCGCTTCGTGAAGCCAGTTTCCATACCAATTAGACAATTGAGATTTCATCATCTGCTGATATTTTGAAAGCGTATGTTTTTCCAATAAATGATGCGCTTTGATGATTACAGACGCTGCTGCCGCTTCAAAACCTACTCTTCCTTTGATTCCGACAATCGTATCTCCAACGTGGATGTCACGACCAATTCCGTAAGCTGAAGCTAATTCTTCAATTTTTTGAATGGCATAAACCGAATGTTCAAAATTTTCACCGTTTACCGCTACAATTTCACCATTTTTAAACTCAATTTCCAATTCTGAAGGCTGAGTTTCTTTAATTTGAGAAGGAAAAGCGTCTTCCGGCAAATAATTTCTTGAAGTCAACGTTTCTTTTCCGCCGACTGAAGTTCCCCAAAGTCCTTTATTCACAGAATATTGTGCTTTTTGGAATTCCATTTCATAACCATGGTTTTTCAAAAACTCAATTTCTTCTTCACGAGATAAAGATAGATCACGAATTGGCGTAATAATTTCTACATTCGGACACATTACCTGAAAAATCAAGTCAAAACGAACTTGGTCATTTCCAGCACCTGTACTTCCATGAGCGATTGCATCAGCTCCGATTTCAATGGCATATTTTGCAATTTCCTGCGCCTGAATTGTACGTTCGGCACTTACAGAAAGAGGATATGTATTGTTTTTCAACACATTACCAAAGATCAAATACTTTACACAAGAATTGTAATAATCTTCCTGAGCATCAACGCACCTGTATTCTTTTACCCCAAGATTTAAGGCTTTTTTCTCCAGTTCTTTTTCCTCTTCTTTAGAAAAACCTCCGGTATTTACAGTGACCGCATATACTTCATATCCAAGTGTTTCACTCAAATATTTAGCGCAGTAAGAGGTATCTAAACCTCCGCTAAACGCTAAGATTACTTTCTTGCTCATTTTGATATTGATTTTCGGGTTGATTATTTACAACCTCATTTACTTTATTATTATCAGGAACGAAAAGCATTGCTGTACAAAGACAGTTTTTACGTTCCTTTTTCATTAAAATTTCATAATTCACACAATTCTTACAACCGCTCCAAAATTCTTCATCTTGAGTTAATTCAGAATAAATTACTGGTTTGTACCCTAAATCGCTGTTTATTTTCATCACAGCAAGACCGGTTGTCAAGCCAAATATTTTCGCATTGGGAAATTTCTCTCTTGACAAAGCAAACACTCTATCTTTGATTAAGGTTGCAATCCCTCCATGCCTGAATTTTGGAGAAACAATTAATCCTGAGTTAGCCACAAACTGACCATGCGACCAAGTCTCTATATAACAGAAACCCACCCACTCTCCGTTTTCAGTGGCTACAACAGCATTGCCTTCTGAAATCTTTTCACTTAAATATTCTATAGAACGTTTTGCAATACCCGTCCCTCTTCGCTGTGCAGAATCATACATTTCCTGCTGTATTTCACTCACATACACTAGATGCATGGACGAGGAAACTTCTATTTCCATTTATTTATCTGAATTTTTTGGCAAATTTAAAACATAATAACTTTAGAAACCAAGTAAAAAAGATAATTTTATTGTTTAATTAATATTCACAGGTAAAATTATCTTTAATCAATTTTAAACATTTGCTAACTTGTTATATATTTGCTAAAATACTATATATGGAAACTCAATGTCCGAAATGTAAAAGTGATAAAGTCGTAAAAAGTGGAATCATTAATGAAAAGCAAAGATTTCACTGCAAGCATTGCAATTACTATTTCACTGTTAAAAAATTAGGTAAAAAAATTGATGATTATTATGTCACAAAAGCTCTTCAGCTTTACCTTGAAGGATTGAGTTTCCGTGAAATAGAGCGTATTATAGGAGTTTCCCATGTTACGATAAGTTCATGGATAAAGAAATATAATATTACACGACCACCTCACTCAGATTTTCATCCGGTTTATAAAATTTTGAAACAAAATGAATTGATTGAATACATTTCGAAAGAAGAAAACATCAAAGATTCCGGTTTAATTATTACGCAGTTTGCAGATAAGTATATGCTGATTAAATGGGAACGGTTTAAGAAATAATTTTTTAGAGTTATAAGTTATTAATTATAAATTATGAGTTTTTAAAAAAATCAATTTAATGATTATCAATAATTTAGTCCAAAAAAAAGAAGAGTTTTAAACTCATAATTCATCATTTATAACTTATAACTATATACTAAGCATAAATATATATTAAATTTTTATAACTAAATTATTAATTACAATTTGGCTTTCACAAAATAACAGCCAAAAAATTAATAATTTATGAAGAAAATATTAAGTTTTATTGGATTAGCTTTAATTAGCAGTTCTATATACGCTCAAGGTTCTCCTGATTATGGAAATGGTTTAAAAATAAATTTAAATCCTGAAGGAGATAAATATGTTAGATTTATTTTATGGGATCAGTTCTGGATCAGGAATACAGACATGAATCCCGGAAGTATGGTTGGAAATGAACCTACTGATAATACCTGGAACTTAGGAAACCGAAGAGCTCGTATTTTGGCTTACGCACAAGTTACCAAGCGTTATATGATTTTAGCGCACTTCGGAATGAATAATCAGACATTCATTAATGGCGGTGCAACCGGAACAACCGGAACGGGAGGCTACGGAAACGGTAAAAAACCTCAACTTTTCTTTCACGATGCCTGGAATGAATACGCTGTAATTATGCCGGGTGAAGCAGGAAAATTCAGCTTAACTTTAGGAGGTGGACTTCATTATTACATGGGACTTTCCCGTATGACAATGGCTTCAACATTAAACTTCCTTACCGTCGACTCACCTATTTTCAGTTGGCCTTTAATTGATAATTCAGACCAGTTTGCAAGACAAATGGGAGTTTTCGCAAAAGGTAAATATGGAAAATTTGAATACCGAATGAGTTTAAACAAGCCATTCGCAACAGATTTAACTCCTCCAAATACTTTAATTCCCGGTAATGAAGTCGCAGTTGACAATAATGGAAACCCAAATTGGTCTAAAGCCGGTTATTTTGAATATCAATTCTTAGATACAGAATCCAATCTTCTTCCGTTCAAAGTAGGTTCTTATTTAGGAACTAAAAAAGTTTTCAATGTTGGTGCAGGTTTTTATCATCAAGCCGAAGGAACAAGAACCTCAGTCAATTCAAACATTGAAAAACACGACATCACCCTACTTTCCGTAGATGCTTTCGCCGATATTCCATTGGGTGAAGCAAAAAATAAAATGGCCGTTTCGGCTTACGCAGGATATTTCAACTATAATTTCGGACCCAATTACGTGAGAAATTTAGGAACAATGAATATCGCAGCGAATGATCCTAATTTTGTCGGACAAAGAGCTTTGGCTGGTCCCGGAAACCTTCAACCAATGATTGGAACCGGAAATGTAGTTTATGCTCAAGCAGGTTTATTATTACCTAATCAGACAGAAAAACCGAAAGTTAGAATTCAGCCTTTTGCAGCCTATACTTACAAAAATTTTGAAGCGTTTGATAAACCTTCTTCACAATTTGATGTAGGAGCCAACTGGTTTTTAGACGGTCATCATGCAAAAATTACAACGCAATATTCAACGAGACCTGTTTACACAAGTCCGACAGAGAACCCGAAATCTAAAGGAGAGTTTATCTTACAACTTCAGATTTATCTATAAAAATTAATTTCCATTATAATTATTTAAACAAAAAAAATCTAGTGATATGAGCGAACAACACCACGATGCTTACGAGAATATGACAGATAAGCAGAAAAACCGCACCATCTGGAGCGTCATCACTGCATCGTCTCTCGGAACTTTGATAGAATGGTATGATTTCTATATTTTCGGAAGTTTAGCTGTCGTTTTGGCAACCAAATTCTTCCCGGCAGATAATCCTACCGCAGCATTTTTATCTACATTGGCAACTTTTGCAGCAGGATTTGTAGTAAGACCTTTCGGAGCTTTATTTTTCGGAAGATTGGGAGATATTATCGGAAGAAAGTACACTTTTCTCGTTACTTTATTAATCATGGGATTCTCTACATTTCTGATTGGATGTATTCCAGGATATGAAACCATAGGATATCTGGCACCGGTTTTAGTTCTAATTTTAAGACTTTTACAAGGTTTAGCTTTAGGTGGAGAATACGGCGGAGCAGCAACCTATGTTGCAGAATATTCACAGCCACACAGAAGAGGCTATTGGACTTCTTGGATTCAAACCACCGCAACTGCAGGACTTTTCATTTCTTTAATCGTTATTTTAATTACAAAAAAAACCAACTTATGCAACACTTCCATTACCGGGAATTCAACCTGTTTTGATGGATGATAAACGCAATGAGATTACGGGAAATCAGGTGACAGGAAATCTTTGCATCCGTTTTCCGTGGCCGGGAATTGCAAGAACAATCTGGGGTGATCATCAAAGATACAAAGAGACCTATTTCTCAGCTTTTCCTGGAAAATATTTCACTGGTGACGGCGCTTTGAGGGATGAAGTAGGATATTACAGAATTACGGGTCGTGTAGATGATGTGGTGATTGTTTCCGGACATAATTTAGGGACTGCACCGATTGAAGACAGCATCAACGAGCATCCAGCGGTGGCAGAATCTGCGATTGTTGGTTTCCCACACGACATCAAAGGAAGCGCTTTGTATGGTTTTGTGATTTTAAAAGATTCAGGATCAGACAGAAAGCAGGAAAATCTGGTCAAAGAAATCAATCAATTAATTTCTGATCAAATCGGTCCGATTGCAAAACTGGATAAAATTCAGTTTGTTTCAGGGCTTCCAAAAACACGTTCTGGTAAAATTATGCGTAGAATTTTAAGAAAAATTGCAGAAGGAGATTTCAGTAATTTCGGAGATACTTCTACTCTACTAAATCCTGAAATTGTTGAAGAGATTAAAAATGAAAGAATTTAGATTAAAAATTTTATAAACGTATTAAACTCTGTATTTACTACAGAGTTTTTTGCTGTATAATAATGAAATAAACCTGAAACAACAACCATCATTAAAATAGATAATTTATTAATTTATATTAAAATATTATAGATAAAATAAAAAATAGTAAATTTCATTATATTTTTACCAATAATACCGAAAATATTGCTATCTTTAGATAACCAATACTAAACAATATTACTATGTCAAGCATCTTAGCAGGATTATTTGGGACACAGAGCGATTACAAAAAACTCGAGCTAGAAGTTGAGAATTTAGGATTCTTAGATTCTGAGTACATTGTGTACCTTAGTGATGATCATCATAACTCCCAATACTTGGCGAGTGTCGAAATAAAAAATAAAGATCTAACCGACAAAGTGAGGCAAATCTTTAATGAAAATCACGCACATAAAATCTATTTATTTGAAAATATGAGCATTGATCAGGCATCATATATTCATCTTAAAAGATTGATTGATGCACGAAGCAAGGCAGAAATTCACAGCAGTCCCGATGTAAGAATAAAAGTACAGCATGACGGAATGAATTCTGAAGTGAAAGCTTAAAATTTAAACTAAAAACTTATAACCCAATCCGTGGAATTTATTTCTGCGGATTTTTGGTTTTATACATTGACTAATCATAATATTTTTCGTATTTTCGTCTAAATAAAGCCTTTTACACAGATGAGTTACGACTTGGAACAAGAAAATAAAGAAATCTCAGCGAGGTATAAAGACCTGATTTCTAACACATACAGAACTTTGGATGAAGAGAATAACAAACTCATCCGAAAGGCTTTTGATATTGCTCTTGATGCACACAAAGACCAAAGAAGAAAATCTGGTGAGCCCTACATTTATCATCCTATTGCTGTTGCCAAAATTGTTGCTACAGAAATTGGTTTAGGGGCCTCATCAATTGCCTGTGCGCTTTTACATGACGTTATCGAAGATTCCGAATACACTTATGAAGATCTGAAGAAGATTTTCGGCGAAAGAATTGCGGGAGTCGTTAACGGGCTGACGAAGATTTCGATCATGAATCATCAGAATATTTCTGTACAGTCTGAAAACTACAGAAAATTACTCTTGACCCTTTCTGAAGATTTCCGTGTAATCCTTATTAAAATTGCAGACCGGCTACACAATATGCGAACGCTGGAAAGCATGGCGCCTGATAAGCAGAAAAAAATTGCTTCAGAAACGGTCTATATCTATGCCCCAATGGCTCACAGATTGGGATTATACAACATTAAATCTGAACTTGAAGATTTGTCGTTAAAGTATAATAATCCTGATATTTTCAATGAAATTACCGAAAAATTGGAGTTGGCAAAAGAAAGCCGAATTCGCTATATTGATGAGTTTACAAAGGAAGTTTCTGAGAGATTAAAGGATGAAGGTCTAAATGTAAGTATAAAAGGCCGCGCAAAAGCCATTTCTTCTATTTACAGGAAAATGCTTAAACAGGGTGTTTCTTTTGAAGAAGTTTTCGACAATTATGCCATCAGAATTATTTATAAATCGGATGCTAAGAATGAAAAATTCCTTGCCTGGAAAATATATTCTATCGTAACAGATGTCTATCACAGTAATCCCTCCAGAATGCGTGACTGGATTACTCAGCCAAGATCTACAGGCTATGAAAGTTTACATTTAACCGTACTTGGACCCGATAAAAAGTGGATTGAAGTACAGATCCGTTCCGAAAGAATGGATGATATTGCCGAAAAAGGTGTTGCTGCCCATTACAAATACAAAGAAGGTTACAAACAAAGCAATGATGACAGAAATTTTGAAAAGTGGGTTACCGAAATACGTGATGTACTCGAACAGCAGCAGAATCTTACAACTTCTGAGCTTTTAGATAACATTAAACTTAATTTATATTCTAAAGAAGTCTTTGTATTTACTCCAAAAGGTGAAATTAAAATTCTTCCGACCAATGCTACCGCTTTAGATTTTGCCTTTTCGGTACATTCGGATTTGGGAATGAAATGTTTAGGCGCAAAAATAAATGGAAAGTTGGTTCCTATTTCGTATGTTCTTCAAAACGGTGATCAGGTAGATATTCTTTCATCTCAAAATCAAAAACCGAAGTTTGACTGGCTGGAATTTGTAGTAACATCAAAAGCTAAGTCGAAAATTAAGAGTTTCCTTAATTCTGAGAAAAACTCATTCGTAGAAGAAGGAAAAGAAATTTTGCAGAGAAAACTTCGTCATGCAAAAATTAATTTTAATGATGAGGAAATCAACAAGCTTCAGAAGTTTTTCAACCTAAAGACTTCTCAGGAACTGTTCTTAAAATTCCAAACCAATGAATTGGATGCGAGCAGCTTAAGAAAATATATTGAAAGTAAAAACGTTTTCAATAATTTGCTTTCAAGGTTTAAAAGAAGCTCAAATAAAAACCAGCATTACGAAGAGCCGAAAGAAATCAATCTCGATATGATCGTTTTCGGGAAAGATGAAGAAAAACTGAATTACAGCTACGCTAAGTGCTGTACAGTAATTCCGGGAGATAAAATCTTCGGTTTCATTACGATCTCAGACGGAATAAAAGTTCACAGTGACAATTGCCCGAATGCGATAAATCTCCGTGCACAGTACGACTACAGAGTAATTCCTGCAAAATGGGTAAATGAAGAAAGCTTCAAAAACCGTATTAAAATTGAGATTGAAGGTCTCGACAGAATGGGGATGATCAACGATATTACCACTGTAATAAGCGGTGCAATGGGAATGGATATGAAAAGTATGTCTATTGAATCTAATAATGGTATTTTTACAGGAAATATCAATTTAGAAGTAAAACATAAAGGTCAACTTGAAGAAACATTTAAAAAATTAAAAGCAATCGACGGTATCTCAAGAATTAGACGTATTTAAAAATAGAAAATGAAGCTGAACCAATACTTTAACAAATTTTTTCAAAGCAATCAATCATCAGGAGTTTTACTGATATTCTGTGTGTTTTTTGCATTAATCATCGCAAACTCATCATTAGGAACCGGGTTTCAACAGATTTTAGATTATCAGTTAGGTTTTGAAAATGTAGATCTGAAATATCCATTAAGTATCTGGATTAATGATGGCTTGATGGCTGTTTTTTTTCTTTTGGTAGGATTAGAAATTAAAAGAGAGCTTGTAGAAGGCGAGCTTTCATCTTTTAAAAACGCCTCACTTCCTATTTTTGCTGCAGTTGGCGGAATGGTAGTTCCTGCGGTTATTTACAGCATCTTCAATTCCGGGACAGAGTATAGCAACGGATGGGGAATTCCGATGGCAACGGATATTGCTTTTTCTTTGGCAATTATTTCGATGTTAGGGAAAAAAGTTCCGGCTTCGCTAAAGATTTTTCTTACAGCATTAGCGATTGTTGATGATTTGGGTGCTATTTTGGTGATTGCCATCTTTTATACAGAACAAATACATTGGATCTACCTTTTATTATCTGTAGGCATTGTTGCCGTTTTATTTGTCTTAAATTTTCTAAAGATTACAAAACTGATTTTCTATATTATTCCCGGCATATTTTTATGGTATTTCCTGCATCATTCGGGAATTCATGCTACGATTGCAGGTGTTTTACTTGCTTTAAGTATCCCGACTAATGTCTCTAAAATAAAAATATCACCTTTGGAGAAACTCGAGCATACCCTGCACTTTCCGGTAAGCTTTATCATCATGCCTATTTTTGCGTTGACCAATACTAATATTACGTTTAACAGCGGTATGGTTGACGGGTTATTCAACAGTTTAGGATTAGGAATAATTGGTGGACTTGTTTTAGGAAAATTAATAGGAATTAATCTTTTTTCACTGATTGCAGTAAAGCTAAAAATCAGCGCACTTCCGCAGCGTTCGTCATGGAGCCAAATGCTCGGCGTCGGTCTTTTAGCAGGAATTGGATTCACGATGTCGATATTTATCGCCTTGCTATCATTTAAACATGAAGTAGATTTCCAGGATGAAGCCAAATTTGCTATTTTGATTGCTTCGTTTATTGCAGCAATTTCCGGATATGTGATCTTAAATTTAAGTTCAAAGAAAAGAAGAAAAAGAAAGCCAAGAAGTACAAGAAGAATTAGTTCTTTTTAACGGTCCAATTTCCTTTTAGATTACCCATTTCCCAGGTTCCCAACTGCGAATTGAGATTACCGATCAGCATAAAACCCGACGGTGCTCTGTTGGTGGTATTGAAAGATGCATTTATAAAGCCAGTAATATAAGTTTCGCTTGAGGTAAGGGTAATTCTTGTTATTTCAATAGTTCCTTTTTCACTTACATTAATAATTAAATCTCCGCTCGCATTTCCTGTGTACGTTCCGGTATACTTGCCCTGATAAGGTGAGAAAGTATTTTGCTCCTGTTTATTTTCATAAATCTGATCAACTATATCTGTACACGACTGTAAAGTTACAAGAGATACAATCATCAATACTTTTGCAATATTTTTCTTCATTCTAGTTTTCTTTTTTATCATTATAAGGTCTTTTGTGTTCGTCATCACTTTTAAGATTGGGCTCAGAATTTTCAGAATGATAATTTTTTGTTTCTCTTTTGATCTCGTCTGAAAGCAACTTTTCTATTCTTAATTTTCTTAATGCCATATTCAGCTCATTCCCGAAAAGAAGTAAATAAACATTTACATTCACCCAAACCATCAATAATATCATACTTCCGATGGAACCGTAAAGTACGTTGTACCGGGCAATATTCTTCACATAAAGAGCAAAGAAATACGTTGTCACAACAAACAGAACAGTGGTAAGAATTGCACCGGGAACCGCCTGTCTGAATCTGATAATCTTTACCGTTCCCAACCAATAAAACATAGCCAGAAGTATAAAGTAAAATATAGGAAATGACACAAAACCGATGATCTTTGATAAGTTTCTCTCAAGCCAGGAGACGTCATAAGACGGCGTAAAGAGTTTGAGTACAACTTCCACATAATACACGCCAAAAAGTGATAAAAAGATAATACTTACAAAGCCTATTGTGATAAAAAAAGAAAGAATAAATTCTTTTACATCCGTCAGTTTTTCTTCTGAATTTTCATTAAACCCGTTAATCAAAGAAAAAGTACCGTTCGTCGCAAAAACAAGCGCAATAAGAATTGTTAAATTACTGATTCCTTTCATATTGGGAATAATGCTGTCTTCAATATAACCTCGTACATCACCCTCAATATTGGATGGAAAAATATTATGCATCAAAACTTCAAAAATGTAGAACTGAAGCTTATCATAATGCGGCATATACGGGATTACCGAAAGCAAGAAAAGTAAAAAAGGAAATAAACTTAACGTAAAACTCCATGAAATACTGGCCGCTTTTCGCCCAATATTACCTTTGAAAATTCCCGATATATAGATCTGAAACATCTGCCAAAGCGATATTCCGAGTACAGGAAGATGGATGTCGTCTAGAAACTCTTGAAATCTTACGATAAATTTAGGAATTTTTATAGCCATAAAGTATATTTGTGCTCAGCAAATATAAGAAATGCGAATCAGTTTAGTTTGTATTGGGAAAACAGATGACAAAGAAATTACATCTTTGATCAGTTATTACCTTACCCGGCTCCCAAAACATTGGAATTTTGAGATTATAGAAATCCCGGATGTGAAAAATGCCAAAAATCTTTCTTCCGATCTTCTCAAAAAAGAAGAATCCAAATTATTTTTAAATCAAATTGATAAAAATGATCTTGTTATTCTTCTGGATGAAAAGGGAAAACAGTTCACAAGCCGTGAATTTTCACAGAAAATAGATTCGTGGATGAATTCTTCTGTGAAAAAAGTTCATATCCTGATTGGCGGAGCCTATGGTTTTTCTGACGAAATCTACAGCAGAGCCAACGAAAAAATGTCATTATCTAAAATGACATTTACACACCAGATGATCCGGCTTTTTATTGTAGAACAGCTTTACAGAGCTGATCAGATTTTACAGGGAAAACCTTATCACAACGATTAACTATTTTGTAGTAACTGAAATAATTTCTTTGATCCCTTTTTGTCTGAATTTTTTCTTTACAGAATCATCTAAAAGTACTTTTACGCCTTTTACATGTTCTCCTTTAAGTTCTTTGAGGTCCTCAAGTGAACTTTCATTTTTATTAATAAGAATCAAAGTAGAAGCTTTTAATTCAGGAGAAGCTTCATGTCTTTTAACTGTATTTCCTAATAATGAATTGGTATTGATGGCAAGTTCGTTTTTAGTTTCCTGAGCAAAAGCAGTATTTGAAATTGCTAAAGTCATTACAAAAGCTGTTGATAAAACAAGTCTGGAAAGTGTTTTCATAATTTAAATAAATCTTTGTTAAGTGATATTTTCCAAATATACAAAAGACTTTTAATTAAATTCAAATTTCATTACTTTTTTTAAAAACAAAAGAGAATTCTTACAACTCAATATTATTATCAGATCGCTCTTTCGCAACAAATTTTAAAAAAGGAATACCTAATACTTTAAAACTATTTTTTTAAGGTAATCTGTCTTTTCGCCTCTCCTACTACAAATGCGACAGAATTTGCGATATTAAAACTTCGAATCAATTTAGACATCGGAATGGTCAAATGATTTTCAAAACGGTCTAAAACATCTTTGCTCAGGCCTACACTTTCTTTTCCGAAAACCAACCAATCACCATCCTGAAAATCGGTTTCCAGATAAGATTTCTCAGCGTGTGAACTCATCAGAAAAACACGAGACAGATCGGGAATATTTTTTATCCATTCATCAACATTTTCGTATTCTGTTACATCAAGATGCACCCAATAATCTAAACCGGAACGTTTCAGGTTTTTATCATCAATCAAAAATCCAAACGGACGTATCAGATGCAATCTGCTTTCAGTTCCTACGCACAATCTACCGATATTGCCGGTATTATTTGGTATTTCAGGTTCTACAAGAACAATATTTAACATGAATTTTTTTAATTTAATCTTAATTTTTAACGCAAAACTCACAAAGTTTTTTTTTAAAATTGTAAGCTTTTATAAGTTCGCAAAGGCATTTCACTCAGCTAAGAAATAAAAAGTTATATTTATTCAAAAATACTTTTAATAGGTCTATTATTTTTTACACTTTCCTGCAAACTCTGTTAATAAACCTTTTTCATGTCCTAAAGCAACAGCTTTATCTAAATTGGAACACGCTTCTTTATCTTTTGCTGAATCGAATAAAATTATTGCTTTTGTGACGTAAGACTGAGAAAATTTAGGATCGATAGAAATCGCTTTATTGATGTCTGCCAAAGCTTCTTTTGATTTTTTCATTTTCAGATAGATATCGGCTCTTCCGTTATACAATAAAGACTCTGGCTTCTCAGTGAGTAATTGGTTGTATTCTTTTAAAGCACCTTCAAGATCTCCTTTATTTTTTTTAAGATTTGCCAAACCTATTCTTGCAAAAATATTATCCGGAGCAAAAGTGAGAATGTGTTTTAAATCTTCCATCGCCAGATCTTTTTTGCCTAAATTATTGTAAATCTTGGATCGAATTAAATAAATTTCAGCGTTTTCAGGTTCGAGCATTATTCCTGTATTGGCATATTCTAAAGCTTTGTTGCGATTTCCTTTTTGATTATGTAAAGAAGCAAGATTTTCGTAAACAGCGATAGATTTAGGATTTGATTTTAAAGCAGATTCATAGGATTTAAAAGCCAAAGTTGTTTTACCTAATCTTCTCTGTGCAGTTCCTAAATTAACGTAATATTCTGATTGATATTTCTGAATATGTTCTGAAAGCACCAACTTCGAATATTGCTCTTCAGCGCATTGGTAATCGGCTTTTTTAAAACATTCTTCAGCAATTTTTTTATCCTGAGCAGACAAAAAACTAAAAGACGTTACGAATAAGGTGAGAATGAGTAAATGTTTTTTCATGGTTTTATAGTTTGTTTGTTTATCACTTTTTTTGCGAGCATAGCAAAAAGCCCTCCCAATAAAGTTCCAACAAACGCCCCTACCAAAATATCTACCGGGAAATGTACTCCTAAATATATACGGCTGTAAGCCACAACTGCAGCCCAGACAAATATAGCATAAGGAAACCATTTAATTTTATCTTTCAATAAAAAGCTTAAATAGCTTGCTAAAAAGAAAGTATTTGAAGCATGTGCAGAGTAAAAACCGTACTGTCCGCCACATTTTACAATGCGCATCGCATTTTGAATCGAAGGATCATGACAAGGTCTTAATCTGGCAACGCCATATTTGAAAATCCCTGAAACCTGATCTGAAACGGTGACTCCAATTGCAATGAAAAGGAGAATATAAAGCAGAGATTTTAATTTGAAATTTTTGTAGAGAAGATAGCAAAGTATTACATACAACGGAACCCAAATCCAGGTTGCAGAAATTATCATCCAAAACTGATCAAACGGGGTATCGCCCAAATTGTTTAGATAAAGGAAAAGATTTTTATCTTCCTGAATAATTTCTTCCATATTTTAACGGCTTACCGGTCCTTCGTAAGTTTCGTCATCCGCAGGTTTTACTTTTGGTAATTCCGTTGCGGGAGATTGTTCGTTTAAAATATTTTCTTCGATATTCTTCATCGGATTAAAATCTTTTGCAGCATCTTTCACCTTCTCGATCTCACGTTTTATCTCAGAAACAGGATTATCTGTTTCTTTCATGATCTCAGTTTTGATGTCTTCTACTGCGCCACGCATTTTTCTCACTCCAGATCCTAGATCGCGAGCAATTTGAGGTAGTTTATCCGGACCAAACAAAACTACAATTGCAATGGCAATAAGTGCCATTTCTCCAATGCTTAATTCCATGGTGCTAAATTACAAAAGATTATATATATAAAATATGATATATTTAATTTTAAACAAATTTTAAGATTTATTTTTCTGAAAAGCATAATAAGTTATTACGACACTTACAGACATTAATATAAATGCTAAAAAGAAAGGTGCACCTGAAAATTTAAACGGTGCCTCTTCATGTGTAAAAAAGTAGAATAAATTGGTCATCACCGGCGGCCCGATAATAGATGTTGCGCTCATCAAACTCGTTAAAGCTCCCTGTAATTCTCCCTGCTCATTTGAAGGAACCGATTTTGTAATCACAGACTGCAATGCTGGTCCACAAATTCCGCCCAGACAGTAAGGAATTAAAAACACAAACATCATCCAACCTTCGGATGCAAATGAAAAGAGCAGCAATCCTATTGCATATAATATCAATCCGTAATAAATACTTTTTTGTTCACCCAGTTTTGGAGTTGTCCATCGGATTAAAACTCCCTGAACCAACCCTACCAAAAGACCAACGACACCTAAAGAGATCCCGACCATTCTTTCCGTCCAGTCAAATTCGTACATGGTAAAGAAACTCCAGTTACTTTGTACGGCATGACCTGCAATGTAAATTAAAATTAAAGCAAAGATTAACCCTGAAATCTCAGGATGCTTTCCTAAAAACTTGAATGAGCCAACAGGATTTGCACGTTTCCAACTAAACTCGCGTCTTTTGTCTTTATCTAAACTTTCCGGAAGAATGAAGTAACCATAAAGGAAATTTAAAAGACATAAACCTGCGGCTGCATAAAACGGAACTCTTGCTCCGTAATGTCCTAAAACACCACCTAAAACCGGACCTATAATAAAACCCAGACCAAAGGCAGCACCAATTAAACCGAAATTTTTAGCTCTGTCTTTATCTGTAGAAATATCTGCAATATATGCGCTGGCTGTTGTAACACTTGCCCCGGTAATCCCTGCAATAACCCTTCCTATAAACAACCATAGAATCGTTGGAGCCAAAGCAAGCAAAATATAATCAATGGCAAAACCAAAAAGTGAAATCAAAATAATAGGTCTCCGCCCAAATTTATCACTAAGATTTCCTACAACCGGAGAAAAAACAAACTGAACGAAAGCGTACGCAAAACCAAGCCAGCCACCGTATTTTGCAGCTTCACTGATATCAGCATGAATCAGTTCTTTAATCAATTGCGGAACTACAGGAATGATGATTCCCCACCCCGTTATATCTATCAGCAAGGTGATAAATATAAAGCTCATTGCTGCTTTCTTTTTTGAATTTTCCATTACTGTGCAAAAATAAGGAAATCGGGAAAAATATTCGTTCTAAATTGTTGAATTATTGTTGTTGATAGTTGATGTTTTTTGGTTGGGAATAACTGTTTTAATTTTAGTTTTAATTAAATTAAATTTAAAAGTTATAAAAAAAAGAGCCTTTCAAATGAAAGGCTCTTTAATATATTTAATGTAGTTGATATTACTTTGTAGCAAGTAATTCTTTATCTGTAGAAGATTTACCGTGTACGTCTTCTTCTTTTCCTGATTTAAGGAAATCGTATGCGATTGCCGATGCGATAAAGATGGATGAGTATGCACCAAAACCGATACCGATTAATAATGCAAACATAAATCCTCTCAAGTTGTCTCCACCAAAGATGAAGATAGCAAGAATTACAAGTAATGTAGCAAATGTAGTGTTGAACGTTCTACCTAAAGTACTTGAAATAGCATCATCAAACAATCCTGATAAAGTAAGCGCTTTCTTCTCTCTAAGATATTCTCTAATTCTATCGAAGATAATTACAGTATCATTGATTGAGTAACCCAATACGGTAAGAATTGCCGCGATGAAATCCTGATTAACCTCCATATTGAAAGGCATTACAGAATGGAATAGCGAGAACGCACCCAAAATAATGATCGCATCATGTAATAGTGCCGCAACAGCACCCAATGAAAACTGCCATTTTCTAAATCTCACCAAAATATATAGGAAAATACCTGCCAAAGCAGCAACAACTGCAAGAGTACCGTGTGTCTGAATATCATCAGCAACAGAAGGCCCCACTTTTTCTGAAGAAATAATACCTGCGTGATCTGTATCTGCAGATTTAAATTCTTCTAGAGTCATTTTTGCAGGAAGATTTGGTTTTAAACCTTCAAATAATTTTTGCTCAATAGTCTGGTCAGCTTTCAATGATTCGTCATTGATAAGATAATCTGTAGAGATTTTCAGCTGATTGTTGTTTCCAAAAGTTTTAGCTTCAACAGAAGAATTTTTACCATCCTGAGTTGTGAAAACTTTAACTAAACCATTTTCAATATCTTCTGCATTTACTTCTTTGTCAAATCTTACAACGTAGTTTCTACCTCCTGTAAAATCGATACCAAATTTAAATCCATTAACAAAAATTGATCCTAAAGAAATTACCGTTAAGATTGCAGAAAGGATATATGAATATTTTCTTTTTCCAATAAAATCGATCCAGGTATTTCTGAATAAGTTTTTCGTTGGAGGCGTCCAAACTGAAAGACTTTTACCTTTATTTAATCTATGGAAAATCATTACTCTTGAAAGTAAGATTGATGTAAACAATGTCATTACAGCACCAATCAACAACGTCAATGCAAATCCTTTGATAGGACCTGTTCCGAAGAAGAATAATACTACCGCCGTCAAAATCATCGTTAAGTGACCATCTATAATTGCATTTAATGCATGTTTGAAACCATCCTTGTAAGCTTCAAGAATGTTTTTTCCTGCAAATAATTCTTCTTTCGTCCTTTCGTAAATAATTACGTTGGTATCTACCGCCATCGCCATTGAAAGTACAATACCCGCAATACCTGGAAGCGTTAAAGTAAAGTCTCCGGAATCCATAATTCCGAAAATATAGAATAAGTTGATAATCATTGCAATTACCGCATAAACTCCTGCTAAACCGTAGTAGAAAATGATGTATGCAATAATAATTAAGAACGCAATAGAGAATGATAAAACTCCCGCATCAATAGACTCCTGTCCTAAAGACGGACCTACTTGTGTAGCTTGTACTACTTTTGCACCTGCAGGTAATTTACCAGCTCCTAAAACGTCTACCAATTCTTTAGCTTCTTCCTGAGAGAAGTTACCAGAGATCTGTGTTCTACCGTTAGGAATTGCACCCTGTACATTTGGCGCAGTATATACTCTGTTATCTAAAGTTACAGCAACTGGTTTTCCTACGTTTTTCTCGGTAAGCGTTTTCCAATCTTTAGCACCTTTAGAATCCATTTGCATATCTACCACTACTCTGCTCAACTCATCGTAACCGATACTTGCAGTTTCTACAGCACCGTCTACCGGAGCTTTTTGGTTGATATTACCTCTTATAGCATATAGGACTAAGCTTTTTTCATCCGTAGATTCAGGCTTGTAACCCCACATAAACTGGGTATATTTTATATTTGCAGGACGTAAAGACTGTGCAATTTTACTGTTTAATATCTTGTTTACTTTTGCAGTATCTGTCAATTTCACACTTCCTACAGAGCTCATGGTTCCTGATTTCCCTCCTTGCATTAAGTTTAAGAAGTTCACATTTTTAGCAACTCCCATAGAGTCACCTTTTGCAGCAACTGTAGCACTTAAAGTCTGGAAATAAGGTGCAACCTCAGCAAACTGCTGTATTTCCCAAAACTGAAGTTTTGCAGAAGTCTGAAGCATCTTTTTAACCTTATCGATATCTTTCATACCCGGCATTTCTACAGAGATTCTTGCCGTTCCCGGAACTCTCTGTACGTTTGGCTGGATAGCTCCTAATTTATCAATTCTGGTTCTGATTACTTCAAAAGCTGTACCTACAGAAAGATCAATTCTTTTTTTAACAATGCTTTTTACCTGATCATCAGTGGTGTTGAATTTAATCTCAGAAAGATTAGTATTTCCGAAGATTTCAGGATCTGCAAGTTTAAGGTTTGCGCCTTTTGCTTTGTTTACGGCATCAAACTCAACAAAGAAATTGTCGATATAAGATTTTGTAGAGTTTTTCTGAGCTTCATCTGTTCTGTTCAGAGCCTCAATAAGAATAGGATTGGTAGAATAATTAGTTAAATCATTCACCAAATCTCTCTGATTGATTTCCAAAAGAACGTTGATCCCCCCTTTCAGGTCAAGACCTAGCTTCATTTCTTTGTCTTTTGCCTTAGCATAAGAAAGTTCTGTAAACCCAAGATTTAAAGTTTCATCCTTTAATCTCTGAATTTCTTTCTCGTTTCCGTTCGCAGCTTCGATTTGCGATTCAATTTTGCCGGCGTACCAGGTTGGTAATAGCTCATTTAAGCAAATTAACCCTAGTACAATAGCAACAATTGTAATAAGTCCTTTTCCTTGCATTTTGTTATAACTACGTTAAATTAAGTCGGCAAATATAATGATTTTATTGATATTTTATGAACTTTTGGCAACAGAAATGGTTTATTTTCAGATATATCGGCAATCTTATTTTAATGATATTTTATGGCTAAATTTATTAAATATTAAAAACAGGTAATGGTATGAAATT
The DNA here is from genome assembly GCF_003815915.1 of Chryseobacterium indoltheticum. NCBI lineage: Bacteria > Pseudomonadati > Bacteroidota > Flavobacteriia > Flavobacteriales > Weeksellaceae > Chryseobacterium > Chryseobacterium indoltheticum. The sequence goes on along the minus strand of NZ_CP033929.1, from coordinate 2,304,660 downwards.
TTCATTTTAACAATACAACACCCTAAATTTCAAAATATTATGAAAAGACCATTACTTTTATTAGCATTATTATCTTCCTTAATCGTACAATCTCAAAGTTTTGTACTGGAAGAATTCGCAAGTGGGCTTACGAGTCCTGTAGAGATCACCAACGCAAATGACAGCCGTCTTTTCGTAGTACAACAGAATGGAATTATTAAGATTATACAACCCAACGGAACCGTGAATGCTGCAGACTTTCTTAATATAAGCAGCAAAGTTACATTCAACGGAGAAAGAGGACTTTTAGGTCTGGCTTTTCATCCACAATATTTGACTAACGGATATTTTTTCGTGTACTACAACAATACAGCAGGAAATATTATCGTAGCAAGATATTCTGTGAATTCTACCAATCCGAATACCGCCGATCCTAATTCAGAAAAGATTATTTTAAACATTCCAAAACCTTTTGATAACCATAATGGTGGAAGTATTCATTTTGCTCCCGACGGAAATTTGTGGATTGTAACGGGAGACGGCGGAAGTAGCGGCGACCCGAATAATAATGCACAAAACAAAAATTCATTGTTAGGAAAGCTGTTAAGATTGGATATTAATTCTACGGGACCATACAATATTCCCGCAGGAAATCCTTTTGTGGGAATTAATGGCGCAGATGAAATTTGGTCTTATGGACTAAGAAATGCATGGAAATTTTCTTTTGACTTAATTACCGGAAATGCAATGATAGCTGATGTAGGACAAGGTCTTTTTGAGGAAATCAACCGGATGCCAATTACGCAGGCAGGAATCAATTACGGATGGAGATGTTACGAAGGAAATAACACTTATAACGCAACCGGATGTGCCGCTTCTTCTACAATGACTTTTCCAGTGGCCGTTTACGATCATTCCGGAAACAAATGTTCGATTACCGGAGGCTATGTTTATCGGGGAACACAAAACCCGGGTCTGCAAGGAAAATATTTTTTTGCAGACTATTGTTCTTCACAAATCGGTATGATGGATGCAAACAACTCAATTTCCTGGACTACCCCTTTTACCGGCAATAATTTTCAACTTTCGGACAAAACAATCTTAACGAACTTTATGTAGCGGCTGTAAATAATGGTAAGATTTATAAGATTACCACACCAACTTTGGGAGTACAGGATGCTACATTCAGCCAGATCAGAGTTTACCCAAATCCTGCATCAGAAAGAATTTTTGTGGAAGGCTTGAAAGATAAGAATAGCGTTGCCGAAATTTTCAGTACTGAAGGAAGAAAAGTTTTGGACGAAACAAAATTCGATTTTGAAAACAGTATCAACATTACAGGAATTCCTGCAGGAGTTTATTACATCAACATTAAATCTGGAGATTTGAAATCTTACAGCCAGAAAATAATTATTAAATAGGTTTAGGTTTAGGTTTAGGTTTAGGTTTAGGTTTAGGTAAAGAAAAGCGATTCATTTCTGAATCGCTTTTTGTTATATTGTCATCGAAAAAATTCTGGTTTCAGGTTTGTTTCTCAACATTCTGAGATCGAAAACCATGGCTACATTTCTTGTGAAAGCCCTTCCTTTTTCTGTGATTTTTATATGATTATGATTAATTACAACCAATTCATCGCGTTCCATTTCCTGAAGCATATCAAAAGCATTTTCAAGCTCCGGAATGGCATCTTTATTTTCAAAAGTAGTTTCCAATTGGCACATTAAATTTAGAATATGTCTTCTGATCGATAAATCTTCTTCATTTAAAACATGTCCTTTCACTACAGGAATTTCACCTTCTTCTACAATTTTTTGATATTCTTCAACGGTTTTTACGTTTTGAGCAAAAGCATACCAAGAATCTGAAATTGAACTCATCCCTAAACCTATCATTAATTGAGTTTTGCTTGAAGAGTACCCCATGAAATTACGATGAATATCTCCTGAAATCATAGATTTGTACAACTCATCTTCTTCAAGAGAAAAATGATCCATCCCGACTTCTTTATAGCCTAATTCTTCTAATAATTTTTTGCCGTCTTCATACAATCTTCTTTTCTCTTCACCGCTTGGCAGGTCGTTTTCATCAAAACCTCTTTGTCCCACTCCTTTTATCCATGGCACATGAGCATAAGAATAATAAGCAAGACGATCCGGTTTCAGCTCTAAAGTTTTATGAATGGTAAGAGCCATACTTTCCCAATTAGAATGTGGCAAACCATAAACTAAATCGTGAGAAATACTTGTATACCCAATTTCTCTGGCCCATTCTGTAACATTTTTTACGTTTTCGAAAGGCTGAACTCTGTTAATCGCTTTCTGAACCTTCAAATCATAATCCTGCACCCCAAAACTGGCTCTTCTAAATCCTAAATCGAATAAAGTCTGAAGATGCTCTCTTGTTGTATTATTCGGGTGACCTTCAAAAGAAAATTCAGGATGTTCTGCAATTTCAACCGTATCAAAAATTCCCTGCAATAAAGTTTTTAGATTTTCCGGAGAAAAAAATGTAGGTGTTCCACCACCTAAATGCAGTTCTTTTAACTTCGGCTTTTCATTAAATAATTGAAGATAAAGCATCCATTCTTTTAAAACACTTTCAAGATAAGGAACTTCTACACTGTGCTGTTTTGTAATACGTTTGTGGCAAGCGCAAAAAGTACACAATGCTTCACAGAAAGGAAGGTGAATGTATATTGAAATTCCTTCTGCTGAATTGCTTTCATTAAAAGATTTTATCACACTTGATTTCCACTTTTCCGGAGAAAAAGTAGATTCGTCCCAATATGGAACAGTGGGATAAGACGTATAACGCGGGCCTGGAATATTATATTTATCGATTAACGAATTCATTTGAAACTTTATATTTTTTCTAAACTGATGAAATTGATACATTTCATTCTGCAAAATTAACCATTACTTCTGAATTAGAGATCATGAATTATATTAGTCTTTCTTTTCGAAATTTATAATGAGTCTAAATACCTCATCCGCAAAATTCTTTCCCAAATCAATGTAACCTGCGCTGTCATAATGCCATGGATCGTTTCCGTAATTGTATTTTTGAGTCGAGCGAACAATGGCAGCGTTTTTATCATTGCGTACAAATTTTTCCTGAGCATACTGTACCAATTCTCCCATTGGCCAGACTTTTCCTTTTTCATTCTTACCCGAATCTGAGATTTTTCCAATCACAACAGGCACGTCATCGGTGCGTAAGGCAGCCCGCATCTGATTCATCAAAGTTTTCAGATGAGGGTAATAATTATTGGCAATTTCTTCGTTGTAGCTCGCGTCACCTTCCCCTTGCATCCACAAAATTCCGGACATTTGTAACTCGTCTGCTTTTCCGTTTCCGTCAATATCTTTTTCGCTTAAAGCATTTTTTACCGTATTTAGGAAATAATCATATTGATTCAATCCATTTTTCCCGTGATAATCTGAATCCCAACACCCGAAACTTCCCGTTGCAAGACTGTCTATTGAAGTTCCCTCTCTTGCATATTTGATCAACGCAATTTTATCGTTTGGGAAGAGTTCTTTCATTCTTTTGGCAAAAGTCATTTCCAAACCAAATCGGTCTGAAAGTGTATTGGTTTTTCCATCAGTTTTAAAACCGGTTCCGTTTCCGGCTTTCAAAACATCCCATTTTCCTGTTCCGCCATTTTTTTCTCCGTCAGGAACAGAATTTCCCTGAAAAATATAAACATCTTTAACTGTTTTTAAATCATTGGGAAGATCTTTATTATATCCAAAGCCATTCATATTCGATTGACCCGCCAAAACAAAAACCCTTATTTTCTGAGTATAAAAAACAGCAGGAATTAATAATAGAAATATTTTTAAATTTTTCATGCGAAAATTTTATCAAAGGTAATTTTATGAAATTTCAAATCTGCTTCAATTGAAAAGATATGTTCTATCTAAAAGATTTAAAATTTTAATTTCATAAGCGAAATTTTATCTTTTCCTGCAAAAACAACCGTATTTCCATCAACCCATTTGCAAACATAAAACCCTTTTTCATCAGAAATTTTCTTCCACGTTTTTCCGAAATCTGAAGAATAACTGATGTGTTGATCTCCAACCGAAATCATTTCCTTTCCTTTAGAATTAGGTTTTATTTTTACACACGTTGTATATCCAGCATTTTTTCCTGATGCCTGAATTTGCCAGGTTTTTCCTCCGTCATTTGTGGTTGCAATATTATTGACATTGGCTTCCTGTTTTGTGTAATCACCACCAACTGCAACTCCGAATTTTTCGTTTGCGAAATCAATTGAATACATTCCCTGAGCCGATTCTCCCTGAATAAAAGGTGTTTTATAAACATTTGATTTGAAAGTAGTATAATCTATCTTAATAATTCTTGAACTTTTACCTCCTGTTGCGATCCAGATATTAGTTCCCTGATGAGCAATATTGGTATTACTTGCCGCAAAAGCCGCTTCACCTTCATTCAACTTTATAGTATTAAAGCCTTCTCTTTTGGTGAGTGTATTGAAATCCAAAACAGCATTCAATTTTGGCATTATAAAAGATAATTTCAAATTCAAATCTTTTGCGGGATCACTGAATGTAACCGCATGCTCGTCATTTACAAAAATCAATGCATCGTAAAATGCCGTTTTCAAGGTATCTGTATAAGTATTTACAACCGAAAGGTCTTTTTTATCTATTCTAAAAAAATGAGCCGGACTTTCGATATTAATAGCGTAAAAAGCATCTTTATTTTGTGCTAATGTTCTAAACTGTAACTTCTTTTCAGACAGTGTAATCTGTTTTTGAATTTTATGATCTTTTAAATCAACAAAACCGAATTTAGATTCCGTTCCGCTGTACCAGACTTTGTTATCATATAATTCGATTGCTCTTATGCTAATTTTATCATTTAAAATAGTTTCAAAACTTTCGATCTTTTGAGAAAACATCAATAAACCAACAGTGGAAAACAACAAAGTGAATATTTTTTTCATAATAACAAAAATAAAAAAATCCGCAGAAGATTAGTCTGCGGATTGTAAAGTATATATTTAAAATTTATTTTTCGATAAATTCATCATAGCCACCTTTGTTAAGAACACTGTTTCGTCTACCGTACAAGAAGTAAATTAGAAGTCCTAAAGCCAACCAGCCAATTGCCATGTAGATTGCGCTAGGCTCTAAGTTGATGATCAAATAAATATTGATTAAAATACCTAATGATGCTACAACAGGAAGCATAGGAGTTTTGAAACCTCTTTTTAATTCCGGTTTTTTTACTCTCAAAAGCCAAACTGCAAAACAAACCATTGTAAATGCAAATAAAGTCCCGAAACTACACATATGTACCAAAGTACTGATTGGTGTAAGTGCTGCAACTGTAGCTACAATTAACCCTAAAAGAATCGTATTTTTATAAGGAGTTTTTCTCACCGGGTGAATTTCTTTAAACATTTTCGGAAGAAGACCGTCTTTTGCCATTCCTAAGAAAATTCTAGACTGTCCCAACATCATTACCAATAATACAGAGATTAATCCAATAGTTGCTGCAACAGTGATCAAGATTACTGCCCAGTTCATTCCGGTAGCCTTCTCAAAAGCGACAGCAACAGGTGCAGTTAATGCATCAGGAACCGATCCGAAATCTTTATAACTCATCATTCCCGTAAGAACTAATGACATTAAGATATATAAAGCTGTACAAACCAACAACGAAGTAATAATTGCAAAAGGGATATCTTTTCTAGGATTTTTTGCTTCTGCAGCCTGCGTAGAAACGGCATCAAAACCAATATATGCAAAGAAAACAGCAGCTGCGCCAGCAATAATACCATTGAAACCATACGCTGCTCCCATTTTTCCATCTGACTGAAGAATCATTTTTTCGTCCGGAATAAATGGTGTAAGATTATCCATATTGATAAATAAAGCTCCAACAACGATTACAAAAACCACAACTGAAGTTTTTAAAATCACAATCATATTGTTTGCCCCTGCAGCTTCTTTTGTCCCTTTTACCAAAATTGAAGTAACAATCAAAACAATGATAAATGCTGGCAGATTAAACGCAAAGTTAGGTTCTGTTAAACCATGAGCTACTGCATATTGTTTTGCTGTAGCAAAATCATTGGTGAGATAATAAGGAAGCTCTACGTTAATGATTTTCAAAAATTTATTGAAATACCCCGACCAGGAAACAGCCACCGTCATCGAGCCCATCGCATATTCCAGCACCAATCCCCAACCGATAAGCCAAGCGAATACCTCGCCTACCGTTCCGTATGCATAAGCATAAGCCGAACCTTCAACGGGTAATAAAGCAGCAAATTCTGCATAGCAGAGTGCGGCAAATATACAGGCAATACCTGCAACGACGAATGATAAAGCTAAAGCAGGACCCGCGTGATAATAAGCTCCGGTACCTGTAAGTACAAAAATTCCACCTCCGATAATTGCTCCGATACCAATGGCAGTAAGGCTCCATTTCCCCAGAACTCTTTTGAGCTCACTCTTTTTCATATCAGCCTCATAGGCTCCGAGCGGTTTTGTTTTCCAAATATTTGACATATTGTTTTCTTTGTTTTAAAGATTTACGAAAATATAAAAAATTTGGAGACCTTAACATTTATTAATAAACTTTCGTCAATTTATTTTCATTTTAAGTTGTACAAAATTGATTTTCACCTTCTTTAATGTATTTTAAAATACTGTATTTTTTGCTTATTTTTGAAACCATGAATATGTATGATCTTTTCATAAAACCCTACGAATCATATACTGACGCACAAATTTTTCTTGAAACTTTTGCCACTGTCTTAGGAATTATGAGTGTATTTTTTTCAATTAAAAAGAACATCTGGGTCTATCCTACAGGAATTATTTCTACCGTCATCTATGTTTACCTTCTTTTTATCGCTGGCTTGCTTGGAGATTGTATGATCAATTTATATTATTCAATAATGAGTGTTTATGGATGGATTTTGTGGAACAAAAATTCCGAAGACCAGATTCACGTAGAAGTTTCCTGGGCAAAAAAGAAAGAATGGATGATGGCGGCAATGCTTTTTATCTTAAGCATATTTTTAGTAATGATTATTTATTACTATAAACCTTACATCGATAATCATTTTTCATCACAGAATATAGAATTTGGTTTTTACCATCTGGATTGGGCAAATTGGCTGGATGTTTTTACGACTTCCGTATTTCTAGTCGGAATGTGGCTGATGGCGAAAAGACGCATTGAGAATTGGGTTTTCTGGATTTTGGGCGATCTAATTTCTATTCCTATGTATATTTATAAAGGATACGGAATAACTTCGGTTCAATATTTGGTATTTACCATAATGGCAATCATAGGATATGTCAACTGGAAAAAAAGTTTTAAAGAAAAAAATACAGTACAGTTATGAAAAATATATTAAAAATAACAGCAGGTCTTCTACTTGGTTTTAGCTTGGCATCTTGTGCTGCTTACGGCGGCAACTACGGTGCTTATGGAGATCCTTATTATGATAACGGATATTATTACGCTCCTTCAGGATATTATGGTTCCGGTGGTTATTATGGTAACGACGGATATTATTACAGAGACGATATGCGATATTATTACGATAACGGTGTACCTTATTACTACGGAGATAATAGAAATAAAGTCTACATACAACGTAATTCGGGAGCTGTAGGAAACGCTACAACAAGTCAAAGACCTAATAACGGCGTAGGAAACGGGAATAACTCTTACCGATACAATAACAGTCAAAGAACTTACAATAATAATCCGCCTCGTAATAACTCGAATAACGGTGTGAGAAGCCAGAGTAACTCAAGCACTCGGAATCAAAGTCAGAGAAACAGTGGGATGAGAAATCAGCAGCAGCCCACACAGAACAATAGCGGAAACTATAGAAATAATACGCAGACAACGCCTCAAAACAACAATAATTCGGATAACAATCCTCAAAGAAGCGGATCAAGAAGATAATCATTCTAAATAATAAAACGGACAGCAATCGCTGTTCGTTTTTTCGTTTTAATTACATTAATTTTGCAGGCTAATTAGAGAGAACAGAAGTATGGAATTTTATAAATATCAGGGAACTGGAAACGACTTTGTAATGGTAGACAACCGCTCCGGAGAGTGGGATAGCCTTTCAATTGCGAATATCCAAAAATTGTGCGATCGCCGCTTCGGAATTGGCGCAGACGGATTGATTAAAATAAACTCAGCCGAAAATGTAGATTTTGAAGTTGATTACTATAATTCTGACGGTTCCAAAAGCTTCTGCGGCAACGGTGCCCGTTGTTCGGTGGCTTTTGCTCACTTCCTTTCGATTTTTAAAAATAATAAAACTGTTTTTATGGCGATTGACGGACTTCATGAAGCTGAAATTAACGGAAATATTGTAAAACTGAAAATGGGTGATGTTACAACGATTACCAATGACGGCGAAGATTCTGTTTTAGATACAGGCTCGCCTCACTACATTAAATATGTTGAAGATATTGCCAATTTCAACGTTTTCGCAGAGGGAAACAGCATCAGAAATTCTGAAAATTATAAAGAAAAAGGCATCAATGTCAATTTTGTTGAAAATATTTCTGATGATGAAATTTTCGTAAGAACCTATGAACGAGGCGTTGAAGACGAAACTTACAGTTGTGGAACAGGAGTTACAGCTTCTGCTTTAACTTTTTTGAAAAAAAACAATCTAACCTCCATAAAAGTTAAAACGTTGGGCGGCGACCTGAAAGTTTATGCTGAAAAAGATGGAGAAACGTTCCGTAAGATTTGGCTTGAAGGTCCCGCTAAGCAAGTGTTTACAGGAAAAGTAGATCTTCTTTAGAAAAACATTAAAACTTTTAATCTATTAATTATAATGAAAAAAGCTATTCTCATTATTGTACTCCTTATTCTTGCGGTAGCAGGATTTTTTGGTTTAAAATTCTACAGTAAGTATTACGGAAGCAACGTCTCAAAAGAGGGATATGTTTTAATTCCGCATGGGGCAAATTTTAATCAGGTTTTAGATTCTATCCGTCCGTATGTTGATAATAAAGAATCATTTTTCGACGTGGCAAAGGATAAAAACATGGATGAATACTTCAAACCGGGTCGTTATCATTTTGCTAAAGGTGCCAACAATACGAGTTTGGTGAATATGATAAAAGCAGGAAATCAAACTGAGAACTCGTTCAGAATTGGTGATTTCGGAGATATTTATCAGATGGTAGGAAAAGTGAGTAAAAAAACTGAGCTTGATTCATTAAAATTCGTCAACGATCTCGATAAAATAGCTTCTGAAAAAGGATACAAAAATGCTGAAGATTTAAAAAAATATTTCTTCATCGATACTTATAATTTTTTCTGGACGGTAACTCCAAAAGAATTTTTCAAAAAATTTGAAGATCAATACAATGAGTTCTGGACTTCTGAAAGAAAGGCAAAAGAACAACAATCTGGTTTAACAAGAGATCAAATTTATGCTTTGGCATCTATTGTTTACAAAGAATCGGGAGGAAAACCCGATGAAATGAAAACTATTGCCGGCTTATATTTAAACAGATATAAAAAAGGAATGAAACTGCAATCTGACCCAACCGTTATTTACGCAATAAACAAACAGACCAACTTTAAAGAATCTATCAAAAGAGTTTTTTATAAACACCTTTCCACTCCATCACCTTATAACACATACGCTAATGCAGGAATTCCTCCGGGACCTATTTGTGTGGTAGATAAAAATTCTGTGGATGCAGTTTTAAGCCCTGAAAAGCACGATTATATTTTCATGTGTGCAGATCCGGAAAGATTTGGATTCCACAAATTTACGGCAAGCGCAGAGCAACACGTCATCAATGCAAAAGCGTATCAGGATTGGTTAAATTCAAAAAATATCAAATAATAAATATATTTAACTTTATTTTAACAAATTAATAATTAACATTTAGCTCTTAAAGACGACCTATCTATTAAAAATAATAAACGAATCGTGAAATTCTAATTTTAAAAGGTTTAATGAATTAATAAAATTAAAGCCTTTTTGATTACAATTTTATCTAAAGAATACCTTATGAATCAGACGGAAATAATCAGTATTTTCACAAAGAAAACCCTAGGACTTACTTTTGTATTATCTGCAGCAGCTTTTGCTTTTGCTCAGGACAAAGTAGGAGTTTCGGGTACTATAGTTGATAAAAGCAACCAACCTGTTGCTTATGCTTCTGTAACTTTTAGCAATAAAGCGACTAAACTGTTGAGCGATGCGACGCTTACCGACGAAAAAGGAAACTACAAACTAGATCTTACGCCCGGTAATTACGATGTTATCGTCGAAGCAATCGATTACAAAAAAAGCGTTATCAATAAGCAGATTACAACCGCTGGAAGTATTGGTGCACTTTCTATAGAGCCTGAGGCAACAAATACCAATCTAAAAACGCAGGATATTCAGGGCGTTGTGATTACAGCAACGGCAAAACCATATAAAGTTGAGCTGGATAAAAGAACGTATGACCCGTCTCAGGATATTGTGAGTAAAGGTGGTAACCTTCAGGATGTTTTATCAAATGTACCATCGGTTTCTGTAGATACAGACGGAACAGTTTCGATGAGAGGAAGCTCAAACGTTCGTTTTTTAATTAACGGAAAACCTTCTGCTCTTCTTGGAATTGATGACGGAGCCAATGCATTACAAAGTATTCCTGCCGATCAAATTGAAAGAATCGAAGTGATTACCAACCCTTCTTCAAAATTTGAAGCAAGCGGAACTGCAGGTATTTTAAATATTATTTTAAAGAAGAATAAAAAGACAGGTTTCAACGGTAGTGTTACCGGAACTTTAGGATATTTACCTCAAACCAACTTAAACACAAATCTGAGCTGGAGAAAAGGTAATCTTACCTGGTTTTTGAATGGTGGCGGTGGTTACCGTGAATCTAAAAATACGAATAGAACTGATAATTATTTTACTAATGTAACTAAGATCGGAAGTACTGTTCAAAGCAACCAAGAGAACATTAGTGAGAGCCAAAATAAAAATTATAATGCTTCGGGAGGAATTGTTTATGATTTTTCTGATAAAACTTCTTTTAACTTATCGGGAACTGTAAGAACATTTGATAGCGAAAATTCTGGTAACGTTACTTATAATAACCAACTTTTTAGCGCTCCTGATACTTTTAGAAATAGATTAACCAACAGTGTTAATAATAACCTCGCATTTCAAGGTGACATAGGACTAGACCATAAATTTGACGATAAAGGTCAGAATATTGCTTTATCATTGAGTTTACAGAGCAACAGATCCTACAACGATACCAACATTGATGAGACCAATAATGGTAACTTTGAACTGCAGAATATCATCAATCAAACTACCAAAAATAAAACATTAATCGGTAAAGCGGATTATGAACTTCCTATTGGAGAGAATTCTAGAATTGAAGCAGGGTACAGAATTGATATTAATCAAAATGATTATGATAATGATGTAAGAGAAAGTACTGTGAATGTTCCTTTATTGAATTTCTTAGGAACATATACTTATGAAGCCAGATATAAAGAAATGTTTAATGCGGGATATTTACAATTTAAAAGTAAAATTGGAAAATTAGGTTATCAGGTAGGAGTAAGAAATGAATACTCAAATATAGACATTGATTATGCAAATCTAAACCCTGAAGATGAGGATATCAGAAGCAGAAAAAGTTACAATAATCTTTTTCCAAGTGTTTATTTGAGTTATGAATTAGCAAAAGACAGTCAGTTTTTACTAAATTACACTAGAAGAATAGACAGACCAAGATCTTTCTTTTTGATACCTAACCCTAACTATAATGACAACCAAAATATATTTGATGGGAATATCGATTTGAATCCTTCTTACGTTGATTCATATGAATTTGGTTATAGTATTTCTAAAAAGAAATTTACAATAAATCCAACTATCTATTATAGACATCAAACAGATGATACAAAAATGTTGGTTTATAATGAGAAAGAAACGTTTACAAATAGCCTTGGCCAGCAAGAAGACCGAATTGTTTTCCATACAAAACCTATCAATTTGGGATCTGATGACCGTTTCGGTTTAGATTTAAATTTTAACTGGGATGCAACAAGTTGGTTAAAATTTTTAGGTAATGTTGATTTATTCGGGTACAAAACAAAAGGTAGTGTACTTTATAACACATTGGATAATGATGGAAACCCGATCATAGCAACAGCAGATTTTAACGGTAGTGGTTTTTCTACAAGAGCAAGATTGACTTCCACATTTAAAATTGACAAAACATTTAGTTTCCAGTTGCAAGGTTTCTACAGAGGAGGACAAAAAACTGCTTATCAGGATAGAAAAGATATGTATGCTTTAAATTTAGGAGCATCAAAAACAATTTGGAATGGTAACGGAACATTGTCATTTAATGTACAAGATATTTTCAATACAAGAGCAATGAGATCTACTACTTATGGTGAGAACTTTACTCGAGAATCTTACATGCAATGGCAGCCAAGACAATTTGCGGTATCTTTAACTTATAGATTCAAGCAAGGTGAAAAGATTGAGCAGCCGAAGAGAAAGAAAGACGTAAATTCAAATGCTACAGGCGACGACCAACAAGGCGGGCCAATGTAATATCATTGACAATCAATCATAAAAAAGTCCCGAAATTAATTTTTCGGGACTTTTTTTATTTCAATTTTTGCATTTCAGCTTCATATATTCTTTTCCTTAAATCGCTGGAAGAAAAACGGTGATCTCTTTTATTATAAAAAATCTCAATACCTTTTTCCTCACAATATTTTTTACCTGTGAAGTCACGATCGAAATAATCATCTCCGATAATTCGTACATCAATCACAAAAGACTTTAAAATATCTTCTAAATCTTGTTCTGTATAATAAGGAATAATTTCATCCACTGCATTTACAGCTTTGAGCTGGATATATCGCTCAACAATCGTTTGAGTGGGTTTATTCTTTGTAGGACGATCATGTGACGGATCAATCTGTAAGCCAACAATCAGGTAATCACAAACCGTTTTGGCTTCTTCCAACATTTTGATATGACCTGCATGCAGTAAATCAAATGAGGAAAATGTAATGCCTATTCTTTCCGTTTTCATATTATTTATACTGTTATTTGTAATTTTAATTTTTTCGCGACACCAAATATTTCTGCCATTCCCATACCGTTTTCAAAGCTTCTTCCAATGAAGTTTCAGATTTCCAATTAAGCTCTTTTTCCGCTTTATCAGCATTAGCATAAGCAACAATGATATCACCTTCTCTCCTATCGCAAATCTGATAAGGTACAGCAACTTCATTTGCAGATTCAAATGCCTGTACTACTTCCAAAACTGATGAACCTCTTCCTGTGCCCAGATTATAAATATCAATTACGGTTTCTTCAGAATTTTTATTCATTAAACTTTTCAATGCAGCAACGTGAGCTTTCGCCAGGTCTACAACATAAATATAGTCACGAATTGCAGTTCCGTCTTCCGTAGGATAGTCATTACCCCAGATATTTAGTTTCTCACGGATTCCTGCAGCTGTCTGCATCAAATAAGGTACCAAATTATTCGGAACTCCGATCGGTAATTCTCCCAATAAAGCTGACGGATGTGCTCCAATAGGGTTAAAATATCTCAAAAGGCAGATTTTGCTATGATAAGCTTTGGCAAAATCTTTTAAGATCTCTTCTCCCATCTGCTTGGTTTTCCCGTACACACTTTCCGGCATTTTTAGCGGGGTCTCTTCATTAATTGGCATTTCATCAGCTTGTCCGTAAACCGTACAAGATGAACTGAAAATAAAATTTGAAATTTTTCTGGCTTTAAATTCCTGAAGAATATTGATTAGCGAAAAGAGATTATTTTCATAATAATCAATTGGTTTTTCCTGACTTTCGCCAACTGCTTTAAAAGCTGCAAAATTAATGCAACCCTCAATCTCATGTGCATCAAAAACCTGATTAAGAAGTTCTTTTCTTTTCAGATCAAAAGGATAAAATATAGGTCGTTTACCTGTAATTTCCTCAATATTATGTAAAATAAATTTTTCTGAATTAGATAAATCATCAACAATGATTACTTCAAAGTTATTATTGATTAATTCTACAACGGTGTGAGAACCGATGTATCCAAGTCCGCCTGTGACTAGTATTGCCATTGTTTATTTATGTTTTTTTAATCTTGTTTTTTTCCTAATTCATCTAAATCACTGTATTCAATTGTTGAAGTTTTATATTTATTTACAATAAATATCGACAGCGAAATAATAAAAATAAAAAAAATTAATCCGTTAGTATCGCTTGTGTAAAATCTATTAATAATCAAGTCTTTAATTAAACCATAAGCTACAAACCCTAACATTATGCAGAGATGTACATTTGTTAATATAATACCTTTTCTATTTTTTATTATAAAAAAATAAAATTGTAAAACTGATATAGTTAATAAAAAAACAATAAATATAAATCTCACTGGTTTCGTACTTATGCTGATATTAAAAAGTATTATTATATAAATAAAAACCATGAAAAGTGTCAACATTTTGCTGACTATATCTACAAAATCATTAGAAAACAGATTTCTTTTTTTCATTATCCCATAAACTCCAACACAGCATCAGTAATATACTTCAACTGTTCTTCATCCAATTCGGTATGCATCGGAAGAGAAATTACCTGATCCAAAAGCTTATCTGTATTCACAAAATCTGCATCATTACTTTCCTGATAATACGCTTTTTGTTTTCTTAAAGCCACAGGATAATAGATCATCGCCGGAATTTCTTTTTCAGTAAGGAATTTCTGTAATTCATTACGTTTCCCGTTTACAATTCTTAAAGTATATTGATGAAATACGTGAGTTGAGTTTTCTGCTCTTTTCGGAGTCAGAATATTTGCATGCCCCGCAAAAGCTTCATCATAATAATCAGCTGCTTTTCTTCTTGCATCGTTATAAGAATCAAGATTCGGAAGTTTTTTTCTTAAAATTGCAGCCTGAATACTGTCTAGTCTTGAGTTTACTCCTACTTCGTCATGGTAATATCTTTCGTACATTCCGTGGTTTACAATTCCTCTTAAACGGTGAGCCAGCTCATCATTATTGGTGAAAATTGCCCCACCATCACCGTAGCAACCTAAGTTTTTAGATGGAAAAAACGAAGTCGTTCCAACTGTAGACATCGTTCCTGCATGTCGTACGCTTCCGTCTGAAAAAGTATATTGAGAACCGATTGCCTGTGCGTTGTCTTCGATTACAAATAAATTATGTTCTTCAGCAATTTTTAAAATCTCTTCCATATTGGCACATTGTCCGAAAATATGAACCGGAATAATTGCTTTTGTTTTAGGAGTAATTGCCTTTTTTATCGCTTCTGTAGAAATAGTAAAAGTATCGTAATCTACATCTACCAAGACAGATTTTAGTTTTAATAAATGAATAACTTCAACCGTGGCTGCAAAAGTAAAATCAGCGGTGATTACTTCGTCCCCTTCCTGTAAATCTAGTCCCATTAAAGCAATTTGCAAAGCATCAGTTCCGTTAGCACAAGGAATTACGTGTTTTACATCCAGGTAAGTTTCCATTTCATTTTGGAAAGATTTCACTTCAGGTCCGTTAATAAAAGCAGCAGAATCCATTACATTTAAAACCGCATTGTCTACATCATTTTTAATTTTGTAATACTGACTTTGCAAGTCAACCATCTGTATCTTTTTCATATGTAAATTTTATTTTTTAAGTTTTGTTTAATTGCTTTTGTGTTTTAATCTTTTTTTCATCAATAAAGCAATTTCTCAAACGAATATTTTCGTAAAAATAAGGATTTTAAAGTGCTATCAAAAATTTTATTGATTTTGTTTTATCTTTATCAAAAATTATTAGATGAAAAAACTTTTACTGTTTTGTTTTTTAGCAGGTTACTTCACGGTTTCCGCTCAAACCGAACTTGTTTTTGTTTATTTTACCGGCAAACCCAACAAAGCGGCGTTTTATGCTAATCCTCTTACCGAGCTTAGCCAAAAGTCGCTTGACAGGCGTACCGCTTTGGGGATTGTGCTCAATGATCAAGATGCTCCCATTGAGCAATCTTATATTCAAAACTTACAAAATTTGGGATTCACCATCACTGATTATTCAAAATGGCTGAATGGTGTTGCCATAAATGCGAATCAAGCGCAGGTAAACTTAATTAAAACACAGCCTTTTGTACAGTCGGTGGAAAGTTTTGCTAAAAATTCTTCTTTAGTTTTAAAAACCCAAAATACCAATAAATGGTCAGAATTTGAATCAACTCAGAAAAACCAAACTGTATTCGATTATGGTTCAGGGTCTGAACAAATCGATCAAATCAATTTAAGACCGCTCCATCTTGCAGGATTTACCGGAACAGGAGTAACGATCGCTGTTATTGATACCGGATTCCCTACCGTAAATACGGGTTCTGCATTTTCAAGATTATGGACGAATAATAAAATAAAAGGCGGCTACGATTTTGTTTCGAAAGGCACAGACATCTACAATCCTTCGCTAAACAACCATGGAACGGTAGTTTTAGGAGCAATTGGCGGTTATATTGCCGATACTTTTGTAGGTTCTGCACCTGATGCCGATTTTTATCTTTATCGCAGCGAAAATTCGACAGTTGAAGTTCCTGAAGAAGAGTTGTACTGGATTGAAGCCGCGGAAGAAGCAGACAGAAAAGGCGTTGATATTATCACAACTTCTTTAGGTTACAATAATTTTGATGACCCAAAATACAGCTACACTTACAATGACATGAACGGTACAAAATCTTTTATCGGAAGAGCCAGTGAAATTGCTGTAAACAAAGGAATTTTTGTATTAATTGCAGCGGGAAATTCTGGTGAAGTTCCTTGGCATTATATCACAACTCCGGCAGACAATGTGAAGGTTTTTAGTATTGGTTCGGTAGACTCTGCAGGAAATGCTTCTGCATTTTCATCATACGGTCCCAATTCTTTAGGAATGATAAAACCGGATGCAAGTACAAGAGGAACTTCGTCAACAACAGTGAACAATAACACTACAATTTCAGTTTCGGGAACATCCATTGCAACGCCTATTGCTGCAGGTGGAGTTGCCTGTTTAATTCAGGCTTTCCCGACAATGAACAGGGATGTAATGAGAACTAACCTAAGACAGAGTGCTTCATTATTTCCGGCTCATAATGATCAAATGGGATATGGAATTCTTAATTTTGGAAGTTTTTATAATTCTACATTAAATACTTCAGAGCTCGTTAAAAAAAATACAATAGCGATCTTCCCAAATCCCGTAAAAAACATCCTGAATATTGCGACTGAAGCACAAATTATTTTAACGGAGGTTTACGATAATCTGGGAAGAATGATTTTAAAATCTGCTCAAAGATCTATCAAAGTAGAAGATTTCGCAAAAGGAACTTATTATTTAAAAATTCAAACTAAGGATAAAGTGTATTATGAAAAGTTTCTGAAACAATAAACTGATTATTTTTTCAAAAATTCTAAAATATCCTGATTAAGCTGATCTGCATTTTCGAAAGGAATCATGTGAGTGGCATCTTTATAGATTTTCAGTTCTGAGTTAAGGATTTGTTTCGCTAAAAACTCGGTATGACTTTGTTTAATGACATCTTTTTCACCTGCAATGACCAGTACTTTATTCTGAATTTTGTTGAGTTGTTTCTCGCTGATATTCGGTTCTTTCAACATCAGTTTCAACAGTCTTCTTTCATTCAGTTTTTCAGGACTATTTTGCAGCTGTAAAACTTTATATTTAATATTAAAATTATTGATTAATTCCTGATCAACACCATCGGGAAAAGCGTTTGCGCCTATCGTAACCAATCGATTTAAATTTTGAGGATATTTTAAAGCAAATTCCAACCCTGTATTTCCACCGTCACTCCATCCTGCAATATTGATTTTTTGTAACCCCAAATTATCAGCCAAAGCTTTTACATCATCTGCAAAAATCTTATAATTAAAATCATTTTTAGTTTTATCGATACTTTTTCCCTGCGCTCTTGTATCCATCACAATCACTTTATATTGCTTTGAAAGTACCGGGATTTGCTGGTAAAAATCTTTAATACTTCCCGAATTTCCGTGAAGTAAAAAAAGCGGTTCACCTTCACCATACACTTCATAATAAAGGTCTGCGTTTTGCAGCTTAAATACCTTTCCAACTTCACTATTTTTTCCGAAAACACTTTCTTCAGATGCAGCCTGATAAATGCTTACATCCGGAAAAAGAGAAGCAACACTTGCATCACTCAATTCTTCCTGTTTATTTTCATCTTTTGCATTTTTATCAACCTTCACATCAATATTTATGGCCGGAGCAGCAATAGTCATTTTCTTCCATTCATCATAAAACTTTCTAATATATCCCGTTCTGAAAAGCGCAGCACTGATATTTAGCTTTCCTTCAAACTCTCTTAAAAACTGAATTCCCACAAAAAATTTTCCCTGAACCCAAATATTTTTGTCATTCACATCCAAAGTAAAAGTTCCGTCAACAATTTTATCTTTTGTTAATTCAACCGTAATTTCTTCATCCAGAATACTTTCGTTCGGCAAACCATTCTTTTCGTTATAGATCGTATACCGCATAATTACAGGTCGATCTGCCGTAATACTTGCAATATTCAGATTGATATTTTTAATTTTTGATTTTTTACTCGCTTTAAATTCCAATGCAGTTTCTCCTAAAAAATCTTCTTTTCTGAATGCGGGATTTACCGAATACATCACACTTTTAGTCTTCGTATTCACTCCCCAATTTTTATCGACTAATTTTTTAGTTTTTAAAACAACCTCCTGAATATTTTTCACTTTTTCTTTCAGATATATTTTCTGTTGATCTTGCTTAATAAAATTGGCAACAGTTTCACTAAAAGGCTCGTATCCCGCAACTTCGACTTTAATTTTGTTGGAAATATTTGCTTTAGAAAGATCAATTATAAAATTCCCTTTTTCATCGGTAATGACGCCAATATTTTCTTTCTCTACACCTATTTTTACATAAGAAACCGGTTGGTTTTCATTTTTAGAAATTACAGTTCCGGAAATGGTTTGTGAATAATAAATACTGGTGGTCAACAGCAATGGTAAAAGATTGATTTTTTTCATGATAATAATTTGAAGCAAAAATCTCAAATTCGTCTACAAATCACTCATAAAATCCTATTAAATTTAAATTCTGATTAGTTAAAAATAATATAAATAATCACATAAAAAGTGAACAGATTTCTTAATTTATTTAAAAGGTTTTCTCTGGATCCAGCCTACTTTTGGATTTAATGATGTGAAAATCTTTTCCATAAAAGGATTGATAGCTTTGTTGTTATGTTTAATTAACCCAAAGATCTCTACAGGTTCTGCACCAACCGTAGACTTTATTTCGAGAGCTGTTCTACCGAAAACAATACGTTTAGACTGATTTGAAATTCCAAATTCGGTCATATCAAAAAGCATATTCAGGTAAATCTTTTTTTCTTTTTGAATCTCTTTATCATAGCCTAAAAAATACGTATCAATATCGTTATTATTAAGAATTAAAGTATAAAAGCCAATCAGTTTTTCATTAAAAAAATATCCGAAAACTTTGAAATTTTCCTGAAGATTTTGTTTCATACTTTCAAAATGATTTTTTGTAAGAAAAAAAGTATTGAAAGGCGCATTTTCTGCAACGTTTTGATACAAAATATTCATTTCATTCTGATACTTTTTAATTGACTCAATATCCAATTCTCTTTTTTGAATTCCGTCAATCTTCTTCTTTGCAGATTTTAGTCTTGCTCTGTATTTTTTAGACAAATCATTAGAATAATCCTCAAAGCTTTTCCACTCCGGTTTTATATTTAAAATCATATTAGGCTGAACTGAAAACCTATAAAATGACTTAAATTTTTCTTTATCAAAATTCTTCAAAAACGATTTCTGATAATCTTTATAAATGACTAAAGACGTTTTCCCAAATACATTCGCTACACCTTTGGAAGCCTCATTCAATATAGTGATCGCTTTTTCGGTTGAAATTTTTAATGTATTGAAATAAAAACCGTTTTGTCCGGTCAGCATATTATTTCCCAAGATCATTACATCTTTACTCAACTGTTTAGCCAAAAAATTTCGTATGCTGCACAATATCTCCCCTTTCTGAAAGCTTTTATGCTCGATGAAATTTAAATATTGGAATAACGCTCCGCCAATCAAATCCTCATCAGAAAAGAAACCAACAAAAGAATATTTCATATTTGTTGGTTTTGATTCTTCCAAAACACAAAAATACTCTTCAGACAACATAATATTGTGTTGCCCGATTATGGAGTTCCATTCTTCAGGAAGTTCTTTAATTGAATTAAAAATCTTAAAGTTATAACACATTAAAAAGACAACAAATTCAGTTTTGATATATAATCTGTTTCATAAATCTACATTAAAATAATTACAAAAAATTCAGAATAGATTTTGAATAATCTTAAAACTTTCAGAAATTCTTTCCGGATTGGTAATATAATAGTAAACAGCATAAGGAATACCGGGTAATATTTCTAAAATGATCGCAAATAACGGCAACAGCAGATAAAGAAATATAGGAAATTTTCTTTTCATCGGAATTTTCTTGATCATTGCATTCCAGATGATTTTTATCCGGTCTCTATCATTCCATAAAATTAAAAGGCATAAGATAAAATAAAATATAAAGCGTCTTGCAAAAGCCTGCCCCATTCCAGCATCCATAAAACTCAAATCCATTAAAACAATGTTTGCAGCAATAGGAATAAAAAATACAACACCCAAAATCGCTGTTGATTCAAACAGAAGTAAGATTCCCGTAATAATTTGAAGTATGCCTACCGCAGTTTTTAATGGTTCATGATCAAATAAAAACCACATTACTTTAAACAAAGGCAAATCTTTCAACGGAACCTGCAAATCACTGGATGAAACTCCGAACTGACCATCCACAAGTTTACTGTAGCCGTACTTTATAAAAGTAAAAGCAAGTAAAAATCTTGCGACTAAAATGAAATAATCCCAATATCTTTTTTTAGGAACCAAACGTAATTTTGCAAACATATTTTTAAGGTTTAATTTTTGTATTTTTGCCGCTCAATTGAAATTTCAAATAAAATCTTCATAATATAATGAATTACGTTTCTGTCGAAAACCTTACCAAATCATATGGCATCAAAACTTTGTTTAAAAATATATCATTTCACGTAAATGAAGGTGACAAAATTGCCATTGTTGCCAAAAATGGTAGCGGAAAATCTACACTTCTGAAAATCTTAATGGGAAAAGAGATTGCAGACAGCGGTTCGGTAGTCATTAATAAAGATATTCAGGTGGTTTTGTTTGATCAGGAAATCGATTTTGATTCTGATTTGACGATTGAAGAATTTATGATGACTTTAGATTCGGCCCCAATCAGAGCGCTAAAAAACTATCACAAATCATTATTGTCTGACGACCATGATTTTATGGAAAAAGCTTTGGCTGAAATGGAAATCCACAAAGCCTGGGATCTTGAGAATGAAATGACACAAATTCTTTCTCAGCTTAAAATCACTGATCTTGAAGCGAAAATGGGAATGCTTTCAGGTGGACAGATTAAACGTGTTGCTTTGGCAAAACTTTTAACAGAAACAAGAGCCGAGCACCGTCATACTCTTTTGATTATGGATGAGCCGACCAACCACTTGGATGTGGAAATGGTAGAATGGCTTGAAAATTATTTGAATAAAGCAAAAATCACATTAATTCTTGTTACCCACGACCGTTATTTCCTTGATGCAGTTTGTGGAATTATCTGGGAAATGGAAGATCAGAATATGTATTTCCACAATGGTTCGTATGCGACTTATCTTGAAAACAAAATGATTCGTGAGGACAATATGAATTCTACGATCGATAAAGCGCAAAACCTTTACAGAAAGGAACTGGAATGGATGCGTAGACAGCCAAAAGCGAGAACTACCAAATCAAAATCCAGACAAGATGATTTTTACGAAACTGAAAAAGTAGCTAAAACAGATACCCGAAAAGAGTCTTTGGAGCTTGATTTTGAAATGAAAAGATTGGGTAACAAGATTCTGGAACTTAAAGATATTTCTAAAAGTTATGGTGATAAATTATTGCTGAAAGATTTCAGTTATTCTTTTCAAAGAGGCGAAAAGGTAGGAATTGTAGGAAAAAACGGAGCCGGAAAATCTACTTTACTCAATATCATTCAAGGTTTTGAGCCAAAAGATTCCGGAGAAATTGAAACCGGAGAAACCATTAAGTTCGGATATTTTTCACAGAAAGGCCTCAAATATAAAGAGGAAGAAAGGGTGATTGATTTCATCAAAGAAATTTCGGAAAACTTTCCTTTGGCCAACGGAAGAACGATTACTGCATCGCAGTTTTTAAGATTATTCTTATTTGACGATCAAACTCAATATTCACCGATCTCTAAACTTTCAGGAGGTGAAAAAAGAAGACTGCATTTGATGTATATTCTTTATCAAAACCCAAACTTTTTGATTTTTGATGAGCCCACGAATGATCTTGACCTTCCGACTTTAACGGTTTTGGAAAATTTTCTTTTAAACTTTCAGGGAAGTTTGATTATCGTTTCCCACGACAGATATTTTATGGATCGTATTGTTGATCACATTTTAGCGTTTGAAGGCGAAGGGAAAATCAAAGATTTCATAGGAAACTTTTCAGAATACCGAGAAAATAAAAAACTTGAAGACGGAAACCAAAAAAATGAAGATAAAAAAGCAAAAACTGTCGTTGAAAAAGTAATTGAAAAACCGGTTGTCGCTGAAGCTCCAAAAACTCAGGCTCCAAAAAAGAAACTTTCTTTCAAAGAACAGCGCGAATTGGAAACCATTGAAAAAGAGATTCCGGAATTTGAAGATAAAAGAGCCGCCATTTTGGAACAACTGAATAATGAATCTGATTACGAAAAAATATCAAAACTTTCTGCCGAATTGGAAAGCCTTGCCGAAAAGCTGGAAAACCACGAAATGAGATGGCTTGAGCTTTAAGACTAAATAAAATTAAAAAAAATAGCTATTCAGTGATTGAATAGCTATTTTTTTTATGATTTTAAATTACTTTTTCCTGATCATTATAAAAATACTGTAAAAAAGAAACGCCGTTCCCAATACAAGAAAACCGTATCGCAAGTAGATATTATCTTCTACTAAAGTCATGGCAATCCCTACAAACAGCAACCCTATTATTGTAAAACTTGAGCTTCTTTTTTGCATAATTTTGTTTTTGAAATGTATGTTTATTTCAGTTCGATTATTTTCCCTTTTTTTGAGCTTTCAAGTGCAGCTTCTATGATTTTCATGTTTTGTACAACCTCATTTCCAAGAGATGGCAAAGCATATCCAAAAACAATATGTTCGTAGATTTGCTGATAATAATTCATATAATTTCCGAATTCACTTGAAGTCAAAACTCTTTTTGTTTCAGAATTTTCATTTAAATAAGTAAGGATTCCGTCAGATTCTTTCAGAGGTTCCATCCATTCTTTTCCATATGCAGGAATCGTTCCTGCCGCCAATTCATTTTCCTGATTATCGGTACGCTCCTGTAAAAAACTTCCTTTATCGCCATGAATTTTATAAGCAAAATGTTCTTCTTTGGTAAAAACTGAAGATTTTAATCTCACACGTAAATCATTTTTATAATAAAACAAAATTTCAAAATAATCGTTAGCGAAATCTTCTCCTTTCATTGAAAAAACATCTGCAAAAAGCTTATCTGGAAAACCAAAAAGCTGCACCGCCTGATCAACCAGATGCGAACCCAAATCATGCATTGATCCGGAGCCGTTTTGCTCAGGATTTTCTTTATGCTCTTTTCCACTTGGTTCTGTTCTGAATCTGTCAAAACGGATTTCGGTTTCTCTTACATTTCCTAATTTTCCTTCCGCCAAAACCTTTTGCACCTGAAGATAATCGCGATCGAATCTCCTGTTTTGATAAACGCTTAAAAAGAGATTTTTATTTTCGGCCAGATTCACCAATTCTTCTGCTTCTGAAACAGTAACGGTAAACGGTTTTTCTACAATTACATTTTTCCCTGCATCCAAAGCCATTTTCACATATTCAAAATGAGTCTGAACCGGCGTATTTACAACCACAACCTCAATATCTGCATTTTCTAACATCTCTTCTACCGAACGGTAAATTTCTGCATCCGGATATTTTTTTTTAGAATCTTCCTTCGATCTTTCAACCACAGCAGACATAAAAAAACCGGGATGCTCTTTTAAAAACGGAGCATGAAAAACTTTACCGCTCATTCCAAATGCACAAAGACCTACTTTTACCAATTGCATAGACTTATTTTTTAACAAAGATATTTAAAATTACAACATTAGAAAGGGAGAATAATCCTCTAAAAATAACATGACAAAAATCAGAAATTTATTTTTAACTATTCTAAATAACAATGATACATTTGCACAATATTTAAATCCACTCTACATATTCCAATGAAAAAACAAATTATCTCTTTAGGCTTTCTGATTATCACTATATCAGTAAGTGCTCAACTTAAAAACGCAGAAGCTGATACAATCAGAATCGGAACCATTGAAGATGTAAATATTCGCAAGACAGGAAATCCCAACAAGGCGACCCCAATGTCTACAAAATCGAATCTTACGGTAATGGAAACTCCACAACCCATTGCAATCATTACTCATGATATCATTGAGCAACAGCAAGCAAAACAGCTGAGCGATGTTTTGCAAAATGTAAACGGAATGTATGTTACGTCATCAAGAGGAAATTCTCAGGATAGCTTCGGAGGTCGTGGTTTTGCTCTCGGTAATGACAATATATTTAAAAACGGATCAAGAGTTAACAGTGGTGTTTTCCCTGAAGTTAGCGGATTAGAGAGAGTTGAGGTTTTGAAAGGAGCCAATGCGATGCTTTATGGAAATACTGCTGCAGGTGGCGTTATCAATATGATTACAAAAAAACCTAGATTTGATTTTGGCGGAAGTGTTGGTTTGAATGCTGGTAGCTGGAATTCTTACAAACCAACCGTTGATATTTATGGTCCGCTTACAAAGAATATTGCATTCCGAGTAAATGGTGCTTACGAATATGCTGAAAGTTTCAGAGACGTTGTACAGTCTGAAAAGTATTATTTCAATCCTTCATTTTTGTTTAATCTGAGCCCGAAATCTCAATTAATCGTTGAAGCTGATTATCTTAAAAATGATTTCACTCCGGATTTTGGAATTGGCGCTATTGAAAATAAAGATAAAAGCTATTCTTTGAATACTGGGTTAGACAGAAGTGCATTTTTGGGAACAGATTGGCAGTATCAAAATGTAGAGCAGGTTTCTACCAACGTTACTTTTAATCATAAATTTAGTGAAAATTGGTCATTAAATTCTACGGCATCTTATCAGAATTATACTAAGGATTATTTTTCTACAGAAAGAGTTCAGTGGGCTTATGCAACAGCAACTCCTAACCGACTTTCGTGGAACAGACCATTGAACAGAACGTATAACGAACAAAACTATACGTCTGCACAAATAAACCTGAACGGAGAATTCTATACAGGAAAAATCAATCATAAAGTTTTGATCGGTACCGATGCTGATTATGGTGTCGCTGATTCTTATGCTTATTATAATCCTGATAATAATAAAGCTTTTGGCACAAGTTATTATTTTGGTACAAATGGTGCATCAGGTATTAATGGGCAGCCTGGAACTATTTATCTTGATGATCAGTCTACTTGGGCTTCCGGAGCAATGCCAAACTCTGCAGCATTGAGTAAAACAAGAATCAATACCAGAAGAATTGGTGTTTATGCTCAAGATTTTATTAGCTTAACTAAAGAATTTAAAGTAATTGCAGGCTTACGTTGGTCGTATATTGAAAATATGCCTACCATAAAAACTGACTTTAAACTAGCAAAAAATAATATCGTTAATCCAAATTCTACCACAACGAAAGGATTAGTAGATAACTCAGCATCTTCAGACCAGGCAATATCTCCAAAAGCTGGTTTAGTTTATACACCAAATGAAAACCTTTCGGTATTTGCAACGTATACCAATTCATTTGTTGCAAACGTAGGTAAAGAAAGAAACGGAGAAGCATTAACACCTACCAATATTGATCAATATGAAGTTGGTGTAAAAAAGAATCTTTGGAATAACGCATTAGCAGTGAACTTAACAGTGTACCAAATTTTATACAAAAATTACTACCAAAATGCTTTAGATAACAATGGAAATGCTGTAGATCCTACAGGTTTAACAAAAGACTTTGCAGGGCAAATGAGAAGTCGCGGTGTTGAACTTGATATTACAGGAAATCCTACCGAAAACCTATCCATTATTGGAGGAGTTTCTTACAATAATTCTGTTTATCTGGATACCCCCGAAATGTTTGGATATGTAGAAGATCAAAGATTAGTAAGAACACCTGCAACTACGGCTAATGGGTCTGTTTTCTATAAATTTACAAAAATCGTTCCCGGACTTAAAGTGGGAGCAAGTGTATATTATATCGGTAATAGATTGGCTGGCTGGAATGATACGAAAACCGGAGCAAACAGCTTAGTAGTAAGAAATGGAGTGAGCAGAGTTTTCGAAGTGAAAGACTACACAACAGTTGCTCTATCTGCAGGATATGAATGGAAAAAATTCATGATGCAGGCAAAAGTTGGAAACCTGTTTGATGTTGAGAATTATAATGTTCACGAAAACTATTCTGTAAACCCTATTACACCAAGAAACTTTTATTTTACGCTTACCTATAAGCTTTAAATAATCTTATTAATACTTTTATTAAAGTGGAAATTGCAATATGCAGTTTCCACTTTATTTTTGCAACGTAATTTATAATAAGCAAAAAGTTATACTATGAAAATTTATTGCTTCAAATTATAGCAAGTAATATAAAAAAAAGAAAATAGCTTGAAAGAATTTTAACAATTTCTGCAGCTTTATTTCCCAACGAAACTTGGCAATCACAATTCAGGCACCTTTAAATTTAGCTTTACTCTTATAATAAAATCTTAAAAAAATCAAAAAAAAGTCTTTAACATTAACGTATTGGCACATTAATTGAATTTTAACTTTTATAAATAATAAACGTTAATATTAAAATAATAAATATGAAAAAATTAATTTTTACAGGAATTTTAGCTATCGCAGGTTTAGCTACAACTGCAAATGCTCAAATTCAAAAAGGTAACTGGATGGTAGGAAGCAGCTTACTTTCAAGCAACTTCGGACTAAATACAGGAGCTGGTTATGATATCAAACTTCAGCCAAGAGCTGCATATTTCATTGAAGACAATGTTGCTGTTGGGGGTTATGTAACTTTAGGGTTTTCTAAACCAGGCGCAGGTCAGTCTACACAATTCGACTACGGAGTAGGAGCTTTAGGTCGTTACTTTATTTCACCGGGTGAAAAAGGAGTTGATAACTTATTGAATCACGGACGTTGGTTCTTAGAAGGAAATTTAGGAGTTGGTGGATTCAACGTTGAAAACGGAATCTCTACTACAGGTCTAGACTTCGGAGTAGGTCCTGGTTATTCTTATTTCATCACTCCAAATATTGGTGTTGAAGGCTTAGTAAAATACAACGGTGTAACTGGATTTGGAAATGAAGGATTAACATCAAGAATTAGTTTCAATGTTGGTTTCAGTATTTACTTACCAAGTTCAAAAGCTAAGCAAGTTGCAAATGATGTAAGATAATTCAATTACAACTTATATAAAATAAAGCGGCTCGGAAAATTTCCGAGCTGCTTTTTCAAATTAAAACTAAACTATATATAATAAATAAAAAATCTAAGCCTATTTATTGGGTTGCGGTGTGTATCGTAAATATGGTTTTATTTCTGTGACACCTTTAGGAAAAATATTTTTTGCATCTTCTGTAGAAATTGAGGGCGGAATAATAACATCATCACCGTCATTCCAGTTTACAGGGGTTGCAACTTTATGAGAATCTACCAACTGAAGAGAATCCAAAACTCTGTTGATTTCATTAAAATTCCTTCCTGTAGAAGCGGGATATGTAATAATCAATCTCACCTTCTTATCCGGATCTATAATTAACAATGAACGAACCGTTGCAGTTGCAGAAGCATTGGGATGAATAAAATCATATTGTTCTGAGACTTTTCTATCTTTATCTGCAATGATCGGAAATTTCACTTCCGTATTTTGCGTTTCATTAATATCATCAATCCATTTTTTGTGATCTTCTACTCCATCCACACTTAAGGCAATCACTTTAGTGTTTTTTTTCTCAAAATCAGACTGTAGTTTTGATGTAAAACCTAGTTCTGTTGTACAAACCGGAGTAAAATCTGCAGGATGCGAAAACAAAATCCCCCAGGAATCTCCTAAGTATTCGTAAAAATCAATATTGCCTAACGACGACTCTACCTGAAAGTTGGGTGCGGTATCTCCTAGTTTGATTGACATAATATTTTGTTTTATTAGTCTACAAATTTAATAGACTTTTTGTAACTGGCAAAATTTTTGCTTAAAAATTATATTAAAAATTAAAAGATTATTATGGAATATGGCTTAAGCTACGTAGATACAGTATATAAAGTTTTACAAAATTGGTATATCGCATTTGCAAAACTCACTCCAAAACTTGTTGTTGGAATTCTGGTTTTTTCACTCTTTCTTCTTACCAGTAAATATCTAAGTAAGCTTGCCGTAAAAATAATGCACAAGGTTTTCCCTCAAAGCAAGAACGAAGGATCTGTAATTACCATTATTGGAATTTTCCGATTCATTATCATGTTGATGGGAACATTCATTGCCCTTGAAATCATGGGATTCAGCGGTTTCTTATGGAAGTTTATAGGGAGTTTAGGAGTTGCGGGTGTTATTGCGGGTGTTGCGCTGAAAGATCTGGTATCGAGTATATTCTCCGGAATGCTGATCGGGATTGATAAAGCTTTCAAAGTGGGAGATTATATCACAATAGGAAATCACTCGGGAACTGTACAGGACATTGGTTTTTTAACGACAAAATTGATTACAGATGACGGAAAAAAAGCGTACATTCCGAATCAGGTCATCTTTAATGCACCGTTCTATAATATTACGGCTTCACCGCAAAGAAGAATTATTTTAGATTTTGAAATTCCTGCTGATGAAGATATAAGCAAAGCACAGCAAGGTATTTTGGAGGTTATAAAAAAATTACAAAACATCGATAAGCTTGAAACTGCTGAAGTTAATTTCACAAATCTCAAACAAGGGATTTTCACTCTTCAGGCTAAATTCTGGATCACAACCGGAGCCAATATGCTACACGTCAAAAGCGAAGCTTTAGAAAAGATAAAAAAGCAGTTAGACTCAGACCATATTCCTCTGGTTACGCCAACAAGTATCAATTTGATTAATCAGGTAAGTGAACCGACAAATCCTAGTGACAAATTAGGTTTATAAAAAAGAGACTGTCTTTATGGCAGTCTCTTTTAATTTTATATTTAAAAATTCTTAGGCCGAATTTCTACTGGCATTAATATTCCCAAATAAAGAACGCGTCACCAATTTCTCGTAAGCTTCTTTATTACCCTCTCCTTTCTGGATTTTCATTAAAGCATATTGCTGAATACTCAATAATGGAAGCACAATTCTCTCTCGAATTTTAACAGATTTTCTTGATAACGGATCTTCTTCCTGAAGCTGTTTAAATCCTGTCAATTCAAGCATAATGTTTTTAGAAAGATTAAATTCATCAAAAAGAACATTCCAGAACTCACCAAATTTGGGATTGTTTTTAATGTAATAAGTTAATGGGAAATAAGATTTGTTCATACTCATCATCGAGTTTAAAACTAAAGTTTTAAAGAAGTCTGAACCTTTGTAAAGATCAATCACTTCTTCAAATCTACCCTGCTCTTTCATCTGCTGCATGGCAAAACCAAATCCGAAGAATCCTGGAACATTTTGCTTCAACTGCGACCAAGATCCCACAAAAGGAATCGCTCTTAAATCTTCAAATCTAAGCTCGCTGTCGCCACCCCGTTTTGACGGGCGGCTTCCGATGTTGGTTTTCCCGTAATATTCAAGCGTACTCATTTCCTGCAAATACGGAACGAACATTGGATGTGCCTTCAAATCTGAATATTTCTGATAACTTAGATCAGCCAATTCAATAATTAAAGCTCTTTCTTTTTCAGTTAAATCTTTTTTAGAATTTTTGAAGACATCATTCTCAACTCCCGCTGTTAGAAGCTGTTCAAAATTGTATTTTGCCTGTTCTTTATTCCCGAAAATACTAGTAATCGTCTGCCCCTGAATTGTTAATTCAATTTTATTATTGGCAATTGTTTTTCCTTGTGAAGCGTAGAAATCGTGGGTTTTACCGCCACCTCTTGCAGGCGGGCCTCCTCTGCCGTCGAAGAATACGACTTTAATGCCGTTTTCTTCAGAAAGTTTCGTAAGAACTTCTTTTGCTTTATAAATTTCCCAGTTGGCTTTCAAATAACCTCCATCTTTGGTTCCGTCTGAAAAACCGAGCATAATGGTTTGTTGATTTCCTTGCTTTAAAAGATGCTTTTTGTAAACTGGGTTCTGATACAATTCATTCATAACATTTTCAGCATTCGCAAGACCTTCCATGGTTTCAAAAAGCGGAACAATATCCATATTGATATCTTCATCTTTATAACCGCAAACTTTGAAAAATGCATATACATTCATCACATCTTTCACGGCATCAGAATTTGAAATAATATATCGATTCATTCCTCTCAATCCGTTCAGTTCCTGAATTTCTGATACCTGAGAAACCGTCAATAACGTATCTTTCACAATATCTTCAAAATCATCAGGATTAACCTTATCTGAAATTTGAATTAATTGATTGAATTTATCTTCATTGCTCACCTCATTATTTCCAAAAACCTTAGCAAAAACGGTGTCAATTACCTGCTGATGAATTCTGCTGTCCTGTCGAACATCCAACGTCGCAAAATGAGTTCCGAAAATCTTCACACGATCTTTGAAGTTTACCAAAAGATCAAGGAAAAGCGAATTATGTTGTTCAACTAATATCTTTTCAGCCTCTTCTAATCTTTTAATAATATCTTCCGCAGTGATTTTCTCATTTCTAAAAATGGCAGAATACAATTCATTGCTCAGCTTTGTCAACACATCAGAAACTCCTCTGAAACTTAATCTTCTTCTTACAGATTTAAGGTTATTGTAATAAGCCTTTAAAATGGCTGAATGCAATTCTTCCGCTACTCTTTTCGTAACATCTGCGGTAACAAAAGGATTTCCGTCGCGGTCACCTCCAGGCCAAAAACCTAGTTGAATTAGGTCTTCATGCAAATGAAAATGCTCGTTCTCAAATGTTGATTTTATCTTTGTGAAAAGTTCACCAATCGTATCGTAATACACATATCTCAGATAATAAATGATGCTCAAAGCTTCATCAATCGGAGTCGGTTTTTCTTTATTGACAAAAGGGGTTTTACCCAATTGTTGCAGTAACATATCAATACTGGTGATAGAATCTGTCGTAATCGCATTTCGAAGATCATGAAGAATTCTCTGCACCGAATTCGGATAAAACTGTGTCGGGTGAGCTGTAAAAACAATTTTAACTGCAAAATCCTTTAGTTTTTCACGAATTTTATCGAGTTTGTGATCCTGTAATGATCGTTCGTACATATTGGTAACTGTTCCGTTATCACTTTCGGAGTGAATGTTAGGAAACGCAGCGTCTTCAATACTATCAAACAAAACAACCTGTCTTTCAATATATTGTATAATTTTAAAAAGCAACTCGGTTTTTTGCTCTTCGGTCTGTAAATCGGTATGATTTTTAAAGAATTCTTCAACGATTTCTTCAGGTGTTTTTCCTGCTTCGTAACCGATCTTGCTTTCTTCACAAAGAAACGGAAGCAACATCCCAATATTCGTCATTTTATCATAAGGCAGGCTCATAAATAATGAATTGTAGATCTGAAACTTATTTTCAACGATCTGCCTGAATTTTTCTGCGCGCTGGTCGTGTATCATATAACAAATGTAGGAGATTTTAAATTTAATTTCGAGTAAATCAATTTAAAATAATATGAAATTTTTTTAGCAAACCTCTCTAAATAGTGTTTTAAATGTATCTTAGCTAAAATCTTTAAAAATCATCTTAAATTGAATACAAAGTTTAACAATCAATATGAGATTGACTAAATAATACACTATGAAATTCGGAATTATTTTTTATACCATACTTGGCATTTTAGCTTTTACACTAGGAATTTATTTTCTTCAGTATAATTTTATTATTTCGATTATATTTTTTATTGGTGCATTTATCAATGGAATTTTTATTCATAAAGAATACAGTATTCATAAGCATGATAAAATTGAATATGAAGAAGATACAGTTTCAGATGAAGTAGTCATTAAATATTCACGTTCTGGCAGAATTATAGCAATTTCTACGTACAGTATTTTTGTGATGATAGGAATTCTCTTTCTTTTATCAATCGTCATTAAACTGAATTTCGCGGCAATATTTGTATTGATTTTATTAATAGGATTTACAAGTTATTTCATTCTAAAAATAGTTTTAGAAATTAAGAAAATATCTAAAATTATGATTTCTATAAATAGAAAAGGAATTCAGATAAAAGACAACCCAAGATACTTTTGGAATGAAATTCAGCTTGAAAAAATTACATCAAAACATTTAGTAAGCCGAGAATCTAAACATGATTACAAGCCTGAAATTAATTATTTATATTTTTTCCATAATAATGAGAAAATTGAAATTAAGATTGATGATTTTGATATTAGCAATTATCAATTTGCGCAGGTGTTAAAAATATTCAGATCTCGAAGTAATCATTCAGATTTATAATTTTAAATGAAAATATTTGCTGATTAGTTCTTAATTTTACCGAACCAATCTATATTTAATGAAAAAAATATTCCTATTCCTTGTAATGGCTTTTCTTTTCACAGCCTGCGCTGAGGATTGCTATAATGCGCCACTACCCATTGTTTTTGAGTTTGTTAATTCAAACGATGAAAATCTTATTGCCAATGGAACACTTACCGTATATTCAATTCAAGACGAGAATAATGTTAGTCTGCAACTGACTAAAACCGATGATAATAAGGTTATTTTAGAAAAAGTGGGTGCTTATAATGGAACAAAAAATTATACCTTCTACTCTAGTTTCAAAGTTTTCGATTTTTCAATACAGTCTTCAGAATTTAAAGGAGGTTGTGATGGTTATCAAATCAATAAGTTAACGTTTACAGGTGTTGATATTGATGTTACTGACGAAAATGGATATTATAAAATTGTGTTAGAATAATCTCGATCGCATTTACCAATTGTATGAATTCCGGAAGTGATTAAAGATTGGAAAACAAGAACTCTATAGAATTACAAATAAGTTGCTTTAACACATATTTTTTTTCAACCTTAAGGGAATTTTAGTTAAAAATCTTTTATTTTTTGTACTTTCGTGATATTCAAATCTAAAATATTTTATTGTGATCAAAAAAATCATGTTATTGTTATGTTTTGCCTTTTTTACAATCTCCTGTAAAAAAGACTGTTATACCGCTCCTGAAAAAGTAGTTTTTGAATTTGTTAATTCAGCCGGAGAAAATTTAATTGAAAATGGAAATATGACTACTTACAGCATTATGAGAAAAACAGGACAAGGCGGTTATACAAGTGTAGAACTTACAGAGACTAAAGATCATAAGGTTGTACTAAAAAATGTTGGTGCATATAACGGAATTCAAGAATACAGATTTACTTCAGCGCCCAATATTTTCTTTTTTTCTATCAGATCATCCGATGTTCCGACGGATTGTGATGGTTATCAAATTGATGAGATTAACTTTCAAAACGTATTGGCAACAAAAGAAAATGGATATTATAAAATTGTATTAGATTAAAATTCATGAAAGCAAATAAATGATTTTAAATGCTACAATAGGATTCGGACTTGTAATATTCATTGCGTGTTGTTCTCTTTTTTATTTTGCGATAACGTCTAAAAAATTTGCTTTAATTGCTTCTGCAATGGGCATCTTAATGTCATTTATTCCTAATTTTATCAATATCGGTCAATTAAATGCTGAGATCAAATCACGAAAATCTAAATATTTATAATTAAAATTCTACTGAACCGTGAAAAAGGCTTTATTTGTTCTCATGTTTACTTCGCTTAGCGTTTCGTCATTTGCTCAATATAAAAAAGTGTATGCTTATGGTGACTATCAAAAAAATTGGGCTTTGGTAAAAACCTCTTCAGGAACTTATGGTTTTATTGATCAAAATAAAAAGCAGATTGTAACGCCAATCTATTCTAAAATTGAAAAATTCGGAAATGTGCATCCTGACTTTGCTGTCGTAAAAGCAATTACGGATACTTATGGGCTCATCGACAAAAACGGAAAAGAAATTGTACCGACAATTTATCATAAAATCGGAAAATTTGACGAACTAAAAAAAGGGTTCGCTTTGGTAGAGACAGTCAACAACAAATTCGGATTTATAGATTCAAGCGGAAAAGAAGCAATTTCAGCAATTTACAGTTTAGATGAAATAAAAGCAAAATTGCAATAGTTTACATAAAATATAATCATACAAACTTTAAAACTTTCTTAACTTAGATTTAGTGTTTCTATGCTTACATTTGATGTAAATAATAAAAACAATGCTTAATTTCGAGTTTAAAAATCCCACAAAAATACTTTTCGGAAAAGGTGAAATTGCAAAAATTTCAAATGAAATTCCTAAAGATCCCAAAATATTAATGATTTATGGTGGCGGAAGCATCAAAAACAATGGTATTTATGATCAGGTAAAAGAAGCTTTAAAAGATCATGACTTGCACGAATTTGGTGGTGTGCCTGCCAATCCGGAATATGAAGTCTTGGTCAATGCTTTAAGCTTTATCAAAGAAAACAACATCAATTATCTTCTTGCTGTTGGTGGCGGATCTGTAATTGACGGCGTTAAATTTCTTTCTGCCGCTGCTAATTACGAAGGCGAGCCTTGGGAAATTCTTAAAAAGCCGGTGCGTACTTTTGAAGGTGAAGGAATGCCTTTCGGAACCATTTTAACTTTACCGGCGACAGGATCTGAAATGAATTCCGGCTATGTAATCTCAAGAAGAGAAACCAACGAAAAACTATCTTCAGGCGGGCCTGGATTATTTCCTCAGTTTTCAGTTTTAGATCCAGAAGTGATCAGATCGATTCCTAAAAATCAGATTGCAAACGGAATTGCAGATGCGTATACTCATGTCTTAGAACAATATATGACCTCGCCTTCTTCAGCAGATCTTCAGGAGAGAATTGCTGAAAGCATTTTGATAAGCCTTCAGAATGCCGCTCCCAAAGTGATGTCTGATGATTTTGATTATGATGCTGCAGGAAATTTTATGTGGTGTTGTACGATGGCTCTCAATGGTTTAATTCAAAAAGGAGTGATTACAGATTGGGCTGTTCACGCAATGGGACACGAATTGACCGCTTATTACGGGATTGATCATGCAAGAACTTTAGCTGTAGTTGCTCCTTCGCATTATCGCTATAATTTTGATGCAAAAAAAGGAAAACTGGCACAATATGCAGAAAGAGTTTGGGGAATTACAGAAGGTAGCACCGAAGAAAAAGCTAAGCAAGCTATCGTAAAATTGGAAGAGTTTTTCCACAGTCTTCAAATTAAGACAAAACTGTCAGATTACACGCAGGATTTTGCAGGAACTGCGGAAAGAGTTGAAAAAGCTTTTACTGAGAGAAACTGGCTGGGTCTGGGTGAAAATAAAAATCTCACTCCTCAAGATGCATATAAAATCGTTGAGATGAGTTACTAAAATTAGGTAATAGATATTAGGGTTTAGAATTTAGTTAAAAAATTATGCTAATATATTTTCAGGCAAATGAGAAATTATGATACTTCAGAGATTTTTCTAAAACCTAATATCTAGATTATATTTTTTACAAACATTTGTTTAAAAAACCTCGATTTCATTATATATATTACAAATTTATTTATATTTTAGCATATTCTTAAATTTGTGAAAATGAAAAAACACTTACTCTTATTTGCCTTTTCTGCATTAGCATTCACATCATGTGAAGATGATGACGTTCAGGGTTATGAAATGGACATGCTGAAAGGCGAATGGAAAACTGTAAAAACTGAAGTAATATCAGGAAAAGATAATACGACTGCGCTACAGACATTTACTCCTACAGGATGCGAAACTAAAAGTATAACAGAATTCAGGACCGATTATTACGCTTCCTATACAGGTTTCTCAGGTGTTGGTGCATCGTGTACAAGTGCAAAAACTGAAGGAACTTACACATACTCCAATGAGGATAAATTATTGGTTATAAAATACGATAATGACAGCGAAAGAGCGTACAAGGTTATTATTCTAAGCAATAGTGAACTTAGACTTGTGCAGATGTTTGATAATGTTGATGTAAATGGTGATTTAGTAATAGACACTACGTACATTACTTATAAAAGATAGAAACAAAATATACGATACAGGCTCCCGTTTTTTACGGGAGTTTTTTTTATATTTACTTTCGTTAAAAATTTAGAAACAATGAAGAAGATTTTCTCAGTAGTAATGCTACTGATTTTCGCCCTGATTTTCGCTCAGGAAAAACAACCGATGTTCTGGCAGGACATTCAGAATTTTAAAAAACTAGATCAGGACAATGCTGCGCCAAAAAACTCTATCCTTTTAGTCGGAAGCTCATCATTCACAAAATGGCAGGATGTTTCAGATTATTTTCCGGGTAAAACAATTATCAACAGAGGTTTTGGGGGATCAAGACTAACAGATTTAAATTATTTTTCTGAAGATTTATTAACTCCTTATCAACCAAAACAGATGATTATTTATTGCGGAGAAAATGATTTTGCCGATGATGCACAATTAAAAGCTGATGTTGTGGTTGACCGATACAAAACGTTCTATAAAAAGATTCGTGAGAAATTTCCGACTATTCAGGTTGATTATATTTCAATAAAATATTCGCCGAGCCGTGAAAATCTATGGCCTCAAATGAAAGAAGCCAACAAAAAAATTAAGAAGTTTATGAAAAAAGAAAAAAACGCTGATTTCATAGATATTACCAAGGTGATGAATGATGCTGACGGAAATATAAGAAAAGATCTTTTTATAGAAGATATGCTTCATATGACACCTGAAGGTTACAGACTTTGGACAAAAGTGATGAATCCTTATATGAAATAATATATCAAAATGTATTTATACAATTTTTTTTACTGGTCGAATTAAAAAAAAAACGTTTCTTTACGGAATAAAAAAAACGCAAATGAAAAAAGAAATTTTTTTAGCTATATTAGCTATAGGTTTTGTTTTTAATTCCTGTAAAAACGACGATTCAGAAGAAGACAACACAGAAACAATCGTGGGAATATGGAAGCCAATTAAGGAAATTGCTATTTCAGGGAGTAATGGTAATACCATCTCTACTCAAAATGCTTCAACTTGTTACAAAAAAAGTACATTTGATTTTAAGTCTAATAATACTTTGGCTTCTACAATTTTTGATGATCAATTGGATGGATCTTGTAAAAGTTATGGAACGGAAAATCTTCCTTATTCATATGATTTTAATGGAAAAAAATTAATCATTGATAATGAACAGTTTGAAGTGATAAGTCATACTAAAAATGAACTTCAATTTGTAGCAAATTATGAAGACGAAAATAACGATGGCATTGAGGATAAAATTATCATTGTTCTCAATAAATAAAAACATCAAAACATTCGATTTTTCGAAAAAACAAGAGCGATTTCAGTTGAAATCGCTTTTTTTACATTATTCCATTGTTAGTGGTTAAAAAAATCATAGTTTTGTGAAAATAAACACAACAACATCGATGAAAAAAATCTCTCTACTGGCATTTGCCACTCTACTTCTATTGACTTCCTGTGGTAACGATGACAACGAAAATAGTCAAAACGAAATAAATCCAATTTTAGGAAATTGGAAAATGAGTAAAACAATGATTATCTCAGGCTCTAATAATGCAATTTTGCAGTTAAGTCCTGTTACAGGCTGCGAAGCTTTAAACACTTTCGAGTTCGTTCAAAATCAAGGTTTCAGTATAAAATATTACACTAAAAATAATACAGAATGCATTGCTGACGGATTTGACACAGGAACGTATCAATATAGTGAAAATACAAAAATGCTGACCTTTACATATTCAGATTCGATGGTAGAATCGAGCGTCGTTCATTCGCTGAATAGTACTGAAATGATGACTGTAGATCACATTGAAGATTACAATGGTGATGGCGTAAATGATACGTCAGTTATTTTATTTAAAAAACAACCATAAAAAAAAAAGATGCGTCTCAAGTGAGGCGCATCGTTTTTTATTTTATTTCTTTCTCTTAGACTTAGAAATTGCTTTCTGTTGTGCTCTATTCGCACCGAATTTCTTAGGAGTTTTTCTTTTGGAAGGTCCGCCCCAGTTTTCTTTTTTATTCTTATCTTTTTTCTCGTGGAAAGCTCCGCCGCCGTCAAAAAGTTTCGCTTGAGCAGGGTTTTTCATTACAATCTGATCTTCTTCAGATGCAATTTTCTTAGGATTGATTTTTACCGTTTCAGGGAAATCGATGTATCTCAATTCTTTATCCATCAATAATTCGATATCTAAAGCAGATTCTTCTTCCTTCTTCGCCACAAAGGTTATTGCAATACCGTCTTTATCGGCTCTACCTGTTCTACCGATTCTGTGAATATACTGTTCAGGAACTTCAGGAGTTTCAAAATTGATAACGTGTGTAATATTTGAAATATCAAGACCTCTCGCCATTACGTCTGTCGTAATTAAACCTCTGATTTCTTCATTTTCAAAGCGCTTCATTGCTTTAAGTCTGTAGTTCTGAGATTTGTTGGAGTGGATCACATCAAATTGCTCTGGAAAAAGCTCATTAATTTGTGTAAACAGCAGATCAGAGTGTTTCTTGTTATTGGCAAAAATCAACACCTTAGACATATCTTCGTTGTTTTTCAACAAATGCTCAAGTAAATTGATCTTCGTATTGAAGTTTTCAACTTTATAAGCGGTCTGTTCGATTTTCTCAAGCGGAGTTCCTGATTTTGCCAATGAAATTTCAATAGGACCTGCAAAATACTGATCCAACATTTCATCTACAGCTTCTGTCATGGTAGCCGAAAAAAGAATATTCTGTCTCTTTTCACGCATCATTTCGAAAATGTGGGTTAACTGTGGTCTGAAACCTAAATTCAGCATTTCGTCAAATTCATCAATGATCAGTTTCTGAACTTCTCTTAATGAGATTGCGTTATCTATCGCCAAATCCATGATTCTACCGGGAGTTCCTACCAAAATGTCACAACCATTATTGAACAATAATTTCTGTGTATTGATGTTTTTCCCACCATAAATTCCGATTACTCTTGCAGTAATATTTTCTGTCAGTTTTTCAACAATTTCTGTTACCTGAACCACCAATTCCCTTGTAGGAACCAAAACAACGACAGTAGGATTTCCGTTTTTATTATATTTCCAGGTCTTTAAAACCGGTAATAAATACGCCAAAGTTTTTCCTGTTCCTGTCTGTGCAATTCCCATCACATCTCTCCCCGAAAGAATCGGGCCGATACTTTTTTCCTGAATTGGAGTGGGCTCAAATAAATTTAAATCTGCTAAAACATCAAGAACTTTAACCGGAAGGTCAAAGTCTGCAAAAGTGAGTTTTTCCATTTTGCAAAGATAGGCAATTAATTTGGTTGTAAATCTATACTGAAGGAGGTGAGTTTTTAGACTCGTTATTAAGTTTTAAATCTATATAAATCTCGGTAAATAAGTTAATTAATTTTCACGCTTTTCCTCATAATCTTAATATCATCATCTTTCCAGACACTTGTTGTAATGATGACATATCCTTTCTTTTTCGGATCTTTTTTAATCGGAAATTTCTCATCTTCCCATTGCGAACAATGTGTAGAAATTGGAGACACCAAAGGTTTCCAAACACTTTTCCCATAAGCATAAACATAAAACGGGTGCCAACAACTCGTACACCAATCAGGATAAAAACCTATTTCGTCTTTTCCGTCGTTATTTAAATCTTTTAGATTGTATACAGTTCCGTTTCTCGATGGAGCAATTATAAATGGTTTGATATTTTTATCACTAAAATAAATGATTGTCTCACACTTTCCGTCACAATCGTCATTACAGTCGTTTATTTTTGTATAGGCATATTCTTTTGTTCCGTTTCCGTCGAAATCACCTAAAACACCTTCAGTTTCCTGAGCGGAAAGCGATAAACTGAAGAACGTGAAAGTAAATAAGACTAATATTTTCATTTTAGTTTAATATATTTATTGAATTAAATTTCTCATTTCCTTGTAATTCTCAGCAAAAGAATGATTACCAGCAATACTGAAAACAAAAATCCAAGAACAGCCACCAAAGACATTTCCCCAATTCGCGGACCGGATTCTGAAACAAAAACAATGGCTGTTGCAATAATATTTGCTCCTAAAATCATCGCTAAAATAAGATTGATAATGCTCGATTTTATTAACTGATTCGTTTTGTCAATATTTTTAATTTCACTCGAAATTGTAAAACTGTTATCGTCCAGTTTTTGTAATACAGAACGCAGTTCTTTAGGAATTTCGTCTACATTATCGGTGAAAGTCATTATCTTTTCGATTCCTGTTTTCAGGAGTTTCTTGGGACTTATTTTGTTGCTTAATATTTTTTTTGTGTACGGATGAAGACTTTTCACAATATCCAAATCAGGATTGATGGTTCGGCCAACACCTTCTATCAAGCCAATTCCTTTAAATAAAAGATAAAAATAATCAGGCATATACAACCTGTTATCTTTCAGAACATCTTTCATTTTATTGATAATAATATTAGGATCGATGTCTTTCAATGAAGTGCTGTGAACGAAATTTAAAACTTCATCTACATCATTTTCGAATCTTCTCTCATCGGGAATTTCATAGCTCACCGCCATTTTTTTCAGATAACGGACGATTTTATGAGAATTTTTAGCGACAAAAGCAACAATTAAACTTTCTAAAATTTCCTTGTCATTTGGCTGTATTTTCCCGACTGCGCCAAAATCTATAAATACGACTCTTCCATCTCTTTTTACCAAAATATTGCCGGCATGAGGATCTGCATGGAAAAATCCGTAATCTAAAATCTGCGAAACAAAAAGCCTTAAACCAACTTCTGAAACCACAACCGGGTCGATATTATGCTTTAATAATTCCGCTTTATCGGTTACTTTTATTCCGTCGATGAATTCCATGCACAATATATTATTGTTGGAAAACTCATCATAGACTTTCGGAACGTAAGTTTCTTTATTATTTTTAAAATTTAAAGCAAACTGCTGAATATTATTTCTTTCATTCACCAAAGAAACTTCTTCGAGCAACGATTTTTCAAAAGTTAAAATTGCCTGCTTCAGATTCAGTTTAGCACCGATTTCAGAATACGTGGAAATGAGTTTTACCAAATCTTTTATCAGCAATAAATCGTCTTCAATAACCGATAAAACATCAGGTTTTTTGATTTTCAGAATAACTTCTTCCCCAGAAATTAAAGTAGCTTTGTAAACTTGTGCGATAGACGCCGTTGCCAAAGGTTTTGTAATAATTTCTGAAAAATGTTCTTTGGGAATAATATTGAATTCATTCTCAAGAATTTCCTCTACATTCATTTCTACCACTTCTACTCTATCCTGAAGTTTTTGAAGCTCCTGAATAAGCTCGGGTGGAAGCAGATCTTCCCGGTTACTGAAAGTCTGCCCGAGTTTCACAAAAGTAGGACCCAACTCTTCCAAAACGAGACGAATGCGTTCGTAAACAGTTCCTTTTGAGATAATTTCGTCAGATTGAGCAATACTCTCTTCCGGTTTTTTGCCCATTCTGGCAATCATATCTTTGAATCCGTATTTACTTAAAACGGAAATCAGTTTTGCCGATCTTTTTAGTTTTCTTTGCTGCTTATCAAACATATTGTGGTGAGAGTAAATTGAATTGCAAGTTACGTTCAAAAATTATTCCTTTTAAAAACTGCTTTCAATATTAAAACTTGACACTTCAGATCAAATATTAAATAACCTTAAAAACAGTCAACAACAAAATCAAAGCCTGCCAACCCAAAATAAGATAAAAAAACAGTCGACTTGGCTGGGAAATATCTTTAAGCTTATCGATAATTTTAATTTTTAAAATCTCGGTAAAGCTCACATTTTCATCTTTAAAATCTATTTCGTCAAGTTCAACTTTCTTGAAACCGTAGCTAATGATTTTCTTGAACCATTTATTTTCTTTAGAATCTCTTATTTCCTGTAATAGCTTCAACTGGAGCTTGGCTTTATCTGTTCCTTTTTGAAATAATTGTGGCTGATTATCTTTTGCTTTATTTAAAATTCTGTCAATTATCGGGAAAAGTAATTGTTCACCTTTATCAGCAATCAATCTGTTGATCGTACGAAACATCACATATTTATTTCCTAATGTGAATAACAGAATCGGAGCTCCAAAAATACTGAGTATCGTCAATCCGAAAGAAATCGGTCTTGCTGCAAATAATACTAAAATCGCAGCTTGTCCGTTGGTATGAACAGGTCCGCCTCCACTATTAAATGTCTGACTCACAATTATAATAATTGTGATAATACAAAGAATTGCAATAGAAATCTGCCCGATAAGATTGATTTTCAAGAAGCTTAATGTGGCACGACTCAGAAGTTTGGCAACATATTTAAATTCATCACTAATATTGCTTTTAGATTTTAATTTATCTATCATCTGTGATAATTTTGGAAATGTAAATTACAGATTTTTCAGCAATTATCTTTAAAAACGCAAGCTAAAATTATTCTTCAAAAATATATTCATTATAATGTCCCAAAAATTTCACTTTAGTACCTAATGCAATAATCTCGTCAATAGCATTTTGGGACAAAACATTGTGCCATTCACTTGCTACATTGATGAAGAAAAAATAATTTCCCAAACCTGTTTTTAAAGTTCTGCTTTCAATTTTCGAAAGGTTCATTTTTCGCCATGCAAAAACAGAAAGCACCTGATGAAGACCTCCCGCATGATCTTCGGGAAGGGTAATTATTAAAGAAGTTTTTTCTGATGTTCTCGGTAACGGAATATCTAAAGCAGATTTTGTTTTTGAAATCACAATAAATTTGGTGTGATTCTGTTCAAAATCCTGAATATTTTCATGAATAATTTTTAAGCCATACAGTTTTGCTGAATATCTATTGGCAACTGCTGCCCATTTTTCCTGAGGATTTTCAGAAACCAATTTAGCTGAAGCCGCTGTAGAACTATAATCCTGCGAAGAAATGTCTTTAAAATGATCATACCTGAAATGAAAAGTCTGCGCCAAAGCTTGCGGATGTGAAATGACTTTCTCAAAAGTTTCGTTATCGGGATGAATCATCAAATGATGCGCAATGGGCATCACCA
The DNA here is from genome assembly GCF_003815915.1 of Chryseobacterium indoltheticum. NCBI lineage: Bacteria > Pseudomonadati > Bacteroidota > Flavobacteriia > Flavobacteriales > Weeksellaceae > Chryseobacterium > Chryseobacterium indoltheticum. The sequence goes on along the minus strand of NZ_CP033929.1, from coordinate 2,261,117 downwards.
ATTCGGTTTCGATAAATACTTCAAAATCGTAGAGATAATCTAGGGTCATAGAAACTGTTCCTTCAATAGAATTTTCTAATGGAACTACGGCTTTATCTACTTCATTATTTTTCACCGCATTAAAGCAATCTAAAATACTCGACTGAGGAACTAATTCTTCGCTCGGGAAAATCTGAGACGCTGCTAATTGTGTGAAACTGGCTTTTGGACCGAGGTATGCTATTTTCATAGGACAAATGTAGAAAATATTTATATTTTAAATACAATTAAAAAAAAATCCTGCAAAGGGCAGGATTGATTATAAAATTTATTTTAACGGCTATAATCAGATAAGGATATTTCTGAGATGTTGCTCTGTTCTACGGAATCTTTTGCGGTGTTCAACCTCATATACATGGTTCTCCATTTACTTTTCATTGCCTCTTCTTTCGTAGCAAAGTTCTTTTTTACGGTAAAATGTTTTTTCATCGCATCAAAATTTTTATAATCCAGTTTAAAAACACTTTTCATTTTATCAGAAACCAGAAACTCATAATTTTTATAGGTGAAATAACCATATTTACTATTTTTAATCTCATCATTATATCTTGCTGTATTTTCGGTAATAATAACTGGTTTTTGATTCGTAAAAAGAAGATCTATTTTCTGTTTCTGTGAGTCATGAAATCCGGAAACTACCATAAATTTTTCTTTATTTTTTTTGTCTGAATCTTCTATAAACCGGTCAATTTCAGCAATTATCTTTTTATTCTCTACAACTTCAGTAATTTCAGGATTCTTATTACAAGATGAGAGTACAACTATAAAAATTGTTATTAGAATATTTTTCATATTAAAAGTTTATTCAAAAATAAAACAAAAAATCCCGCCGAAGGCAGGATTTATATTTAAAAATTCAAGTCAAAATTACTCCCACTCTATTGTTGCAGGTGGTTTGCTTGAAATATCATAAGCGACTCTGTTGATTCCTCTTACTTCGTTGATGATTCTGCTTGAAACAGTATCTAAAAACTCGTAAGGAAGTCTGCTCCACGTTGCCGTCATAAAGTCGATCGTGTTTGCTGAACGAACAACTGCTGTGTATTCATACGTTCTTTCGTCCCCCATTACTCCTACAGATTTTACAGGAAGAAGTACTACGAAAGCTTGAGAAACTTTATCGTACAAATCATTTTTATACAATTCTTCGATGAAAATATCATCCGCTTCCTGAAGGATTTTCACTTTTTCAGCATCTACAGCGCCCAAAATTCTGATTCCTAAACCAGGACCAGGGAAAGGATGTCTGTGTACCAAATGATGAGGAATACCCAATTCTTCACCTACTTTTCTTACTTCGTCTTTAAATAATTCTCTTAAAGGCTCCAATAATTCAAACTCCATTTCTTCTGGAAGTCCGCCAACATTGTGGTGCGATTTGATTACTGCAGAAGGACCGTTTACTGACTGACTTTCGATCACATCAGGATAAATTGTTCCTTGTGCTAAAAATTTTGCGCCTTCAATTTTATGAGATTCTTCATCAAAAACATGAATAAATTCGTTTCCGATGATTTTTCTTTTTGCTTCAGGATCGTCAACTCCGGCTAATTTTGATAAGAATCTTTCTTTAGCATCAACAAGCTTAATGTTCATATGGAAATGTTCTCCATAGTTTTCCATTACTTTTACGTCTTCGTCTTTTCTCAACAATCCTGTGTCTACGAAGATACATTGCAATTGATCACCAATCGCTTTGTGAATTAAAACGGCTGCAACAGAAGAATCTACACCTCCTGAAAGACCAAGAATCACTTTCTGATCTCCTACTCTTTCTTTGATTTCTTCAACTGTTTTTTCGATATAATTTGTAAGTTTCCAGTTTTTCTCTGCATTACAAATTGGGAACACGAAATTTTCTAGCATTTTGCCACCTTCTTCTGTGTGAGAAACTTCCGGGTGGAACTGTACGCAATATATTTTTTTGTCTTCGTTAGAAATTGAAGCGATTACACCAGATTTTGCATTTAACTCGAAACCTGCAGGTAACTCTCCCACTTCGTCAAAGTGGCTCATCCAAACAATAGAATCGTTGGTAACACCTTTTAATAAAGAAGATTCTTTTACAATTTCTAGGTGTGCTTTTCCGTATTCTCCTTTTACTCCTTTGTGTACTTTTCCACCTAAAAGATGTGCTGTAAGTTGCATTCCGTAGCAAATTCCCAAAACCGGAATTCCCTGTTCGTACAATTCTTTTTCAACCAAATGAGCATTTTCCGCATTCACAGAACTTGGTCCACCGGAAAGGATGATCCCTTTCGGCTGCTTTTCTAAAATTGTTTCTAATGGTGTATTGAAAGGTAAAATTTCGGAATAAACACCCATCTCACGGATTCTTCTTCCGATAAGCTGGTTGTACTGAGATCCGAAATCTAAAATGATAATACCGTTGTTCATTTTTATAATTGATAAATGATGATTGATAACTAATTTTTGTTGAAATACCGAAAACCATAGCCACGATTGCAGCGACATCCTTTTTTGTTATTGCGATTGTACACCAGTTCAGCATATTGCTTTACTTTGTTCGCAATGACAAAAAAGATATAGCGAAAAGCGGGAAATAGCTTCTAATAAAAAAAGCCCCGACAAATCAGGGCTTTATATTAAAACTTTCCGATGTCTTCTCTGTAGAAGCCGTAATCGAAATGCACATGACTTGCGTCTTCGTATACTTTTTTGCTGGCCTCTTCATAAGTAGCGCCTGTTGCAACGATATTTAGAACTCTACCGCCGTTGGAAACCACTTTATCTCCTTTTTTGATTGCTCCTGCATATAAAAGCTGACTGTGTCTTACTTTTTCTTCACCAGTGATTTCAAAACCAGTCTCGATGTTTCTAGGATAACCACCTGAACACATCACCAAACACACTGCTTTTTCGTCTCTAAATTTAAGCTCGATTTCTTTACCGCTCATACAGTCGTTGATTACATCTAACAGATTGTTTTCCATTAATGCCATCAAAACCTGAGTTTCAGGATCACCGAATCTCATGTTGTATTCTAATAAGTAAGTCCCGTTTTTGGTAATCATTAATCCAAAGAAAATCATCCCTTTGAACGTGAAACCTTCAGCTTTAAGACCTTTTACAGTTGGATTCAGAATATTATTTTCAAAATCAACATAATGTACTTCTGTGAATTCAGGGCTTGGAGCTACTGAACCCATTCCTCCTGTATTTGGACCTGTATCGCCGTTTCCTACTTTTTTGTAATCTTTAGCTGCAATACATGGGAATATTTTTTCACCATTTGAGAATGCAATTATTGATGCTTCAAATCCTTCTAAATATTCTTCGATAACCAAACGAATTCCTGCATCGCCGTAGATTCTTCTGATCATGAAATCGTGAATCGTAGCTTCTGCTTCTTCCAAAGTTTCGCAGATTACAACTCCTTTTCCACCAGCAAGACCACTTGCTTTTACCACTAAAGGATATTCCTGATTCTGAACATATTCTTTAGCTTCAGGATAAGAATCAAATACCACAGCTTTTGCTGTTTTAATATCATAGGTCTGCATAAATTTCTTAGAGAAAGCTTTACTTCCTTCAAGACTTGCCACTTTCTGATTCGGACCGAAAACCTTAAGACCATGTTTCTTAAATTCATCCTTCAAACCAGCTACCAAAGGAGCTTCCGGACCTACAATCGTAAGATCTACTTTTTCTTTGATTGCAAAATCTCTAAGTTCTTTAATCTCCGATAAATGAACATTTTTTCCTATCGCACCAGTAGTTGCATTTCCGTTGGCGAAAAACATGTGACTCACTCTAGAATCCTTCTGAAGTTTTGCTGCCAAAGCAGATTCTCTACCACCTTCACCTATGATTAATATTCTCATACTTTATTTATTATCTAGTCTATTGTACAAATATATAATTTTGAATGCTATAAATACAATCTCAAATTATTTTTTAATTCTATTTTAATTAATGGAAAAAATGTCTAACACCAGTAAACATCATCGGGATTTTGTGCTCATTTGCCGCTTCGATGCTGTCTTGGTCTTTTACACTTCCACCCGGCTGAATAATTGCCGTAATACCTTCCTGAGCGCAGAAATCTACCACATCACGGAAAGGGAAAAATGCATCAGAAGCTAAAACTAAGTCTCCTGTGAATTTTTCTTTAGCTCTTTCAATTGCTTGTTGAGTTGCCCAGATTCTGTTTACTTGTCCACCTCCGATTCCGAAAGCCTGGATTCCGTTAGAAACTACAATCGCGTTAGATTTCACATATTTTACCACTCTCTGAGAGAATAATAATGCTTTCTTTTGCTCGTCTGTTGGTTGAGTTTCTGTTACCACTTTAATATCATCAGAGAAAATACTGTCGTTATCCTGAACCAAAATTCCTCCATCAACCTTCACCCAAGTTTGTTTGTCAGAAACAGGGTTTACGATTTTTATAATTCTTAAATTTTTCTTTTTTCTTAAAACTTCCAAAGCTTCGTCATCAAAATCAGGAGCCATTACAATTTCAAGGAATGTTTTGTTAAGTTCTTCAGCTGTTGCTGCGTCGATTTTGTAGTTCATTGCAACAATTCCGCCAAAGATAGAAACAGGATCACATTCGAAAGTTTTTTGGTAAGTCTCCAAAGCTGAAGTTCCGATAGCAACTCCACAAGGTGTAGAATGCTTTACAGCACAACAAGCCATTTCTTCTTTAAATTCTGTAACCACTTTCCAGCAAAGATCCATATCGCGAAGGTTATTGAAAGACAATTCTTTACCTCCCAACTGTTCGAAATCTTTCATCGCACCGTCTTCGAAAGTAGAAACATAATATGCTGCTGTCTGATGTGGGTTTTCACCATATCTAAGGTCTGAAACTTTTTTATAAGAAGCACTTAAATATGTTGGATAATCTTCTTCTAAAAGCATTCTTGAGATCGCGGCATCATAGGCTGAAGTAAGATTAAATACTTTTCCGGCTAATCTTTTACGAGTTTCGATGTACGTGTCACCGTTTTGCTCCATTTCGATTTTTACTTTCGTATAATCTTCAACATCGGTAATTACGGTTACAGAATCGAAGTTTTTAGCTGCTGAACGAAGCATTGATGGTCCACCGATATCGATAAATTCTACCTTTTCATGTAAAGAAATATCTTTATTTACATTTTCAAAAAAAGGATAAAGATTAACGATCACCATGTCGATTAAGCCAATTCCGTGCTCCTGAACCGTTTTCATGTGTTCTTCGTTTGAACGAACCGCCAATAAACCACCGTGAACTTTTGGGTGTAAAGTTTTCACTCTTCCATCCAACATTTCAGGAAAATCTGTTACTTCGTCGATCTGAATGGGATTTAAACCAGCCTCTTTCAAATGTTTGAACGTCCCGCCTGTAGAAATCAATTCATAATTTTGGGATTCCAAAAACTGTGCGAATTCTGTTAATCCGCTTTTGTCAGAAACACTGATCAAAACTCTCTTGCTCATAGATTTTTCATTTTTTTAAGCGAAAACCGCAATACTGCGATTTTCACTCATTTTTACTTTCATTTTCAGCATAGGATTTCACTCTACACTTGGTTAAATCGTCCTTTTGGGACTTTCAATTTTTACTTTTTACAGTTATTTCAAACTGTAGACCGGTTCTTTCACCTCCGATCTTACTTTTACTTAGATTTTTTACTTTTTCGAAATCTTTTTTTATCTAAGTGTGTCTTTATTTTATTAATGTAACAATGTATTAGTGTAACAATGTACCAATTTGATTAATTGGTAAACTGATACATTGTTACATTGGTACATTATTGAGTACTTTATTTATTGCTATCGGAAAAATTTCATATTCAATTTTGTGAACTTTTTCTGCAACAGATTCGGGAGTATCGTTTTCTGTAACTTCGAATGATTTTTGAAGAATCACTTCTCCTTCGTCAATTCCAGGAGTTACAAAATGTACTGTCGCTCCGCTTTCTTTTTCTTTAGCTTCAATCACCGCATTGTGAACATGATGTCCCCACATTCCTTTTCCTCCAAATTTTGGAAGTAAAGCAGGGTGAATATTGATTATTTTCCCGCCCCAGTTTTCACAAAATTCAGGTTTTAAAATTGATAAAAAACCAGCTAGAACGATAAGATCAGTATTTTCAGGAATAATTTTACTCAATTCACTACTGAAGTTTTTTCCTCTCGGAATCAGAACGTTTTCTATGTTATGATTTTTGGCTCTTTCCAACCCGAAACATTCTCTATCCGCAACCACTAAAGATACTTTTGCATTCTGGATTTCTCCGTTATCAATGGTATCAATAATTCTCTGAAGATTGGTTCCTGAACCTGAAACGAGTATAACTAAGTTTTTCATTAATTAGAAGTTAGAAATTAGAAATTAGAAATTAGTTTAAACCTAATCTCTGAAACCAAATTCTATTTTTATTTAAAATTTTAAATCAATTTTTTCAGCTCCTTCTGTGATTTCTCCGATTTCGTACGCATCATCCAAAAGGTGTAATACTTTTTCTGCATGTTCTGCATCAACTACAACGATCATCCCAACCCCCATGTTGAAGGTTCCGAACATTTCTTCGTGAGCCACGCCTCCTCTTTTTTCCAGTTCTACCATAATACTAGGAATCTGAATTTTTGAAGCATCAATAGAAGCACACAAACCATCACCAATAATTCTTGGAATGTTTTCGTACAAACCACCGCCAGTAATGTGAGCGATACCTGCAACTTTTACTTCTTCAATTACTTTGTGAATATCTTTATAATATAGTCTTGTAGGAACTAAAAGTGTTTCGTACAAAGGTTTTCCTTCAAATTCTTCATTAAAATCAGGGAACACTTTTCTTACCAAAGAGAATCCGTTTGAGTGGAAACCAGAACTTGGTAAAGCAATAATTTTGTCTCCAGGTTTGATTTTCGAACCGTCAATAATCTGATCTTTTTCAACAATTCCAACACAGAATCCAGCAACATCGTAGTCTCCGGGTTTGTACATTCCCGGCATTTCAGCAGTTTCACCACCGATAAGCGCACAGTTGTTGTCTTTACAAGCTTCTACCATTCCTAAAACGATTTCTGCAGCGATTTCGGAATCTAATTTTCCGCAAGCTAAATAATCAAGAAAAAACAATGGTTTTGCACCGTGACAAAGAATATCGTTTGCACACATTGCAAAACAGTCAACCCCAATAGAATCGTATTTTTTTGAGTCTAAAGCTACTTTCAGCTTCGTTCCTACTCCATCTGTTCCTGAAACCAACACTGGATTTTTGTAACCTCCGATCTCGTAGAAAGCTCCAAAACTTCCCAAATGGTTCAAAACATTGGAATTGTGAGTTTCGCCCACCGCTTTTTTGATCTTATCAACGGTTTTGTAACCTTCTTCTTTGTCTACTCCTGCAGATTTGTACGTGTTGCTCATGCTTAATAATTTAGCAATGTATCAATGTAATAATGTAATAATGTAACAATGGTTTAAAATTGATAAACTGTTACATTGATAAATTGGTACATTTTATTTTTACTTTTTATTCAAATTTAGAAAACAAAAAAGCCGACAATCTTAGTAGATTATCGGCCGTTATTTTATCTCAGAATTTCAGAGTCCACAATATTCCCTTTTTTGGAGAAACATTCTTTAAAAGTGGTCTGAATTTTCATTACTTTTTCTTTTTGCAAAGATATTAATTTTATATTAATTTTCAAATGCTATTTTTCTAAGATTATTTCAACAGCAGCAATTTTTGCTACTTTTTCTTTTAACTCACTGTTTTTCTCTGCATTAGAAATCACATTTGCTTCTTTATCGAAGTTGTCATTAAAGAATGGAAGGGTAAAAGTATCGATAATATTCCCTCCATGTAACGGAAAACGCTTTTCTGCAGCTTCCAAAACTCCCAAACCACCTCTTCCACCAGGAGCTGTAGCCATTAACAACATTGGTTTTTCGTTCCAAACAGCTCTTTGCTTGATTCTTGAAGTCCAGTCGAAAACATTTTTAAATGCTGTAGAATACGTTCCGTTGTGCTCAGACAAAGAAACTAAAAGAATGTCTGCAGCATCTATTTTTTCTGCCAAGTTTTTTGCTTCCTGAGGAACTCCGCTTTCCACTTCGCGCTGATGTTTGTAGATTGGCATTTCAAAATCGTTCATGTCAACGATTTCTACTTCTGCATTTTCAATTAATGAAGCTGCATAAGAAACTAATAATTTATTGATTGATGTTTCGGAATTACTTCCTGCTACTGCTAAAATTTTCATTGTATAATTTAAATTTGTCTAAGTTTTAATGTATTATTGTTGAAGTAGTACTTAAACCACCCCGTCAAAAATTCTTTCGAATTTTCGCCACCCCTCCGAGGGAGGGGAATTTTTATTCGGCAAAAATATTTTTTTTATTTTAAATAAGAAGGTAATTCCATAGGAACTTCCATTAAAAGGATTTCTGTGTCTTCTGTTGCTTCGATGTTGAAACTTTGGGTATCCCAAATTCCTAAACCATCTCTTTCACTTAAAACTCTGTCGCCCACTTTGGCACTTCCTTTTAAAACAAAAGCATAAACACCGTTTCCTTTTTTATTGATCATATAGTTTTTACCGTTTCCTTTGGTGAATTTAGCCAAATTAAACCATGCATCCTGATGAATCCAAACTCCGGCATCGTTTTTATCGGGTGATAAAATCTGTTGGAATCCATTATTTTTTTCACCGTCTGCAATACTTTTCTGATCATATCTTGGCTCAACACCTGTTTCTCTTGGAAAAACCCAGATCTGCAAGAATTTTACGGCTTCGTCTTTATTTTTATTGTACTCACTGTGCATCACACCGGTTCCGGCGCTCATTACCTGAATTTCTCCTTTTCTGATAACAGCAGTTGTACCCATTGAATCTTTGTGTTCTAAATCACCTTCCAACGGAATTGAAATAATTTCCATGTCTTTGTGTGGATGTGTCCCAAAACCCATTCCTTGAGAAACGGTATCGTCATTTAATACTCTCAAAACTCCGAAATGCGATCTTTCAGGATTTTGATAACCTGCGAAACTGAAGGTGTGATAAGAATTTAACCAACCATGATTGGCATGACCTCTTGTATCTGCTTTGTGATAAACTGTTTTCATATTATAGATATTTTTTTGATTATTTATAGTACAAATGTACGGTGTCGATAGTAGAGAAATGTTGATGTAAGGTAAGAAAGGATCTTGGTGAATGGTGAATGGTAAATTGTGAATTTTCTTCGAAGTGAATTTTTATGCTAAATATATATGTAGACCTTTTTTTTACTAATGTAAAGGCAAACAAAGAATATTAAAATTTGACCATTTTAAAGTTATACAAAGCCGTAAACTTAGCTAAGAAATACAAAAAGCTATTAAAAAGCGGACTAAAGTCCGCTCCTATTGATATATCATGGTGATTATGTTGAATGTTATCAAAATAATTTCTAATTTCTAATTAAACTAAAAATGTACCTGCTGTATTTCTTCTTCAATTTCTTTTGGATTTGAATCGTCTGTTTTAATAAAAATTAAGGTAAGAATTGCCGCTAAAAGCATACAGATTCCACCAACAACAACATAACCCATTGCGTAATTTCCGAAAGCTCCTTTTACAATTAGCCCTCCAAAAAGTCCGTTGATGATTTGAGGAATCACAATAAAGAAGTTGAAAATTCCCATAAAAACTCCCATCTTTTTTTGTGGAATTGCATCGATGAGCATTGCATAAGGCATTGCCAAAATACTTGTCCAAGCAAAACCGAGCCCGATCATTGAGATCCAAAGTAGTGAAGTATCTTTGATAAAATACATTGAGATCAGCCCTAATCCACCGCAAAAGAGAGCCAAAGCATGGGTTTGTTTTTTGCCCATCAACTTAGCAATTGGCGTTAATAAAAAAGCAAAAGGAATTGCCCAGAGATTATACATCCCAAATAATTTTCCGGTAAGATCACCTGCTTTATTGAAGGCAACAGAATGCGTGTCTTCCGGAGAAAGTCCGAATTGATGAGTCGCTAAGGCACTCGTCGTGAAAACCCACATCGTAAATAAAGCAAACCAAGAGAAAAACTGAACAATACCCAGTTTTTTCATCAAGTTCGGAATTTTAGCAAAATCACTAAAAATATCTTTAAATTTAGACGGTTCTTCTACAATTTCTTTTCCGCCCTCAAATGCTGCAAATTCCTGTGGTGAATATTCTTTTGTAGTAACAATTGTATAAATGATCGTCAATAAAAGAATTCCGGCTCCGCAATAAAATGCATAAATCACATTATCAGCGACAAATCCTGCAGGAGCAACATTAGAAACGCCTAATTTAGTTAACCAATCCGGCAGATAAGATCCTATAACCGCTCCAATTCCGATTAAAATCGTCTGAACGGAAAAGCCTAAAGTTCCCTGATGTTTCGGAAGCATATCGCCCACCAACGCACGGAAAGGTTCCATAGCTACATTAATAGATGCATCCATCATAGCAAGGAAAATCACGGCTAAAAGCAAAACATTGGCAGTCATCAACTGTGTTGCAGAAGCTGCATTTGGAAGCAATACCAAACCAATAGCACAAAGAATTGCACCGATTAAAAAATAAGGTTTTCTTCGCCCTAAAGGACTCCATGTATTGTCGCCCATGTGACCAATGATTGGCTGAACGATCAAACCAGTAATCGGCGCAACCAGCCAAAACCATGAAAGCTCATGCACATCTGCACCGAAGTTCCCCAGAATACGGCTTGCATTTCCGTTTTGAAGCCCAAAAGCCATCTGAATTCCCAAAAAACCCATGCTCATGTTGATAATCTGAGCCATAGACAAATTTGGCTTTATTTTATTTGACATTTTTTACTTTGCTTTTAATTTGTCGATGAGTGCATCTTCTATTACCCTTTTTTCGTCAACTACTCTATCAACAATCTCATTGGGAACCGTCATCGAAAGTACATATTGTTTCACTTTCCATACGCCGTTTATTTTTTCTAAAACTCCGGAACCACGGCAGATTTTCATCTGAGTATCCAATAATTCATCAAACCAAGCCAATTTTCCATCTTTTGCAAAGTAAATATTTCTTTTTAATGAAGTAAAATCCCACGTTTTCTTTTTATCAAAATGTGGTTTTGCCCAGACCATAAACTCCTTTTTGTCCCAGACTTCTGTTGCATCGGTTCCGATGAAAGTAGATTCTTCAGCAAAAAAATCAAAATACGTTTTGTAATCCGCTTTTGCAGCTGCAATATTGAAATCATCGAGCATTTTATTGATCGCTGTTTTCTCTTTATCAAATCCTGTTTGAGCAGAAACTGCTGTAAAACTCAAAACAAATAAAACAAGTGTTAAGAATATTGTTGTCTTTTTCATATTTAATCTTTTTTATTTTTAACTCAAATATTTAGTTAAGTTCAATAATCATTGAGGTTTTTGCAGGAATTGTTAAATTATTCTGCAGAGAAATTTCTTTTCCTGAAATAATATCTTTCCCTTTTATTGACGATTTGATAGTCTCCGAAAAACGTTTTAAATCTAGAGTTTCATCTTTATCATTATTATTTACCACAACCATTACCATTTCTTTTTCGTTGTATCTAAAGTACACAAAAACATTATTCTGAGGAACGAAATTTTTAGTTTTTCCGGTATGAATAACTTCTTTTCCTTTTCTCCAGTTCAGTAATTTTTGAGTAAAATCATAAAATTCTTTTTGTTGTGGAGTTTGGGTTGAAGGATTTAGGGCATTCTGTTTATCAGATTTCCAGCCACCGGGAAAATCTCTTCGGATATCTGCATCGCCGCCTTTGTTTTTGTCGCCACGCATTCCAATTTCTGAACCGTAATAAATCTGAGGAATTCCGCGTACGGTTGAGAGTAATGTTAAACCTAATTTATAGGCTTTTGGATCACTGTTGAAAATCTCATTCCATCTTTCGGTGTCGTGGTTCTCAAAGAAAACCATCACATTGTTGATATCAGGATAAAGAAAATCACTTGTAAAGCTGTTGTAGAGTCTATTCATCCCATTATTCCAGCCATCTTTTTCTTTGATAGCTTTCGGAAGCTCATCATACAGCATAAAATCCATCACTGAAGGCAAATTTGAATTATAATTCGCCGCTTCTCCCGTTTTCGAATCTTTTTGCCAAGCTGAAATATGACCTGCTGTATTTAACCAGGTTTCACCAACAATATTGAATTTCGGATATTCATCGGTGATCGCTTTTGCCCATTTTGCCATTGCTTCTTTATCGTTGTAAGGATACGTGTCTACACGAAAACCTCCTAATTCAGCATACTCAATCCACCAGATTGCATTTTGGGTTAAATATTTTAAAACCAAAGGATTTTTCTGGTTAATATCGGGCATTGTGGTATCAAACCAGCCGTCAAGAGCTACTCTTTTATCAGCTTCAGAAGCGTTTGTATCAAATTGTGTCGTTGTTTTATAATTGGAACGTTTAAAACCATTTTTTTCATCGCTAAATAAGTGAATCCAATCTTTTGTAGGTAAATCTTTGATCATCCAATGAGAAATTCCCCAATGATTGGTGACGTAATCCATCACCAGTTTCATGTTTCTTTTGTTTAATTTTTGGGAAAGTTCCCGGTATTCTTCGTTGGTTCCGTAGCGACCATCTATCTTGTATAAATCAGTTTGGGCATAGCCATGATAAGAATACACTTTCTCATTATCTTCATTAACGGGAGTTAACCAGACTGAAGTTGCTCCTAAATTTTGGATATAATCAAGATTATTAATAATTCCACGCAAATCTCCGCCGTGACGACCGTTTGGTAAAGTTCGGTTTGCTTTTTCGGTCAAATTCGGCATTGAATCGTTATTTTCATCACCATTTGCAAAACGGTCGGGCATTATCAAATACATTACATCTTTGGAAGTAAATGATTCTCTATTGGCAGAATTGGGATTTCTCTTTTTTAATTCATAGTTGTAGGAATCAACATTTTTCTTGCCTTTTTTAATATTAATTTTAAAGTTTGAACCCTTAACTTCATTGGTATTGACGGTAACAAAAAGATAGTTAGGATTTTCAACTTTTTGAATATCAACTGCTTTTATTCCATCTGAAAGCTCAATTTCGTTATTAGCGATGTCTTTTCCATACACAAGAATCTGGATTTCGGGATTTTTCATTCCCTTCCACCAAAACGCAGGTTCTACTTTCTGAATCTGGGCAAAAGCGACAGCGGATGCCGACAAAGCAAAAATGGTATATATTTTTTTCATAAATAGTTTTATTAAGATTTGGTATAGCCGATACAAAAGAGCGTTTCTCCTTTATTCACAGGTGGTGTACCGACTTTGTATAAAATAATTCCGTTGGTTTCTGAGATAATGTCTTGTTTCTTTTTTCCAAATTCATCAGTAATGTATCCTAAAATCTGGTTTTTGCGTACGCTATCCCCACTTTTTAAAAGGCTGTAGAAAATTCCGTTTTCAGGAACACGGATGTAGTCCTGATTGTTGAGTTGTATAGTTTTGGCCTGTACTTTATTTTTAAATGGCGAAGAATACATGTTAGAATACTCCAACATTCTGTAAACAGCTGTTTTGATCATCTGAACATTTTCATTCTGAACAGTTCCCAATTTTCCGGCTTCGATACTTAAAGCCGTAATTCCCTGCTGTGCTGCCTGTTTGAAAGCATATTTTGCAGGTTCTGTTTGGGCTAAATTATAAGGATATGAAACAACATACTTCATTCCGGATTGCCGGGATAAAGATTTTGCGGCATTTGTTTTTTCGGGAGTATCTTTTCTGTCGTAATAGCAAACGAATGGTAAAAGATCTTCATTGGCATCACCACCGTGAATATCTAAAAATATATCTGAATTTGAAATAATTTCTTGAGTTATTAAATGGGCAATCTGATCGGTCGGACTTCCGATTGGTGAACCGGGGAAAGCGTTATTTAAATTTTTCTGATCTAGTGGATTTACAAACGGTGTTCTCTTCTGAAAAGATTCTACATTGGCAATCGGAACAATAATTAAAATGCCTTTGAGATTTTCAGGTTTTACTTCGTTCAACAATTCCTGAATGGCAATGATGGGCGGATATTCGTAGCCGTGAATTCCTGCGACAATACTGAAAACGGGGCCTTTCTGCTTGCCTTTTATAACCGTTACGGGAAAATATGTTGCTTTTGTATCTGCTTTAATGGAAAATATAGTGTCTTTTCTGAACGATTCTTTCTTATTCAGAATTGTGCGAACAGATTGTGCATTTATCATTGAAATAAGCGAAAGTGCAGACAGAGAAGTGATTTTTTTGAGCAGATTCATAGATTTAAAGATAATTAAATAATTTCTTGTACCTCAACAACGGCAGACTTTTTTGCAATATAACTTGCCAGCCAACTGACATAGAAAAGCTGAAAACTGTGATAAATCATTACCGGCAACAAAAAGAGAACTTTCTGATCATTGGGAATACCTAAAACAAGGAGAAATAAACTGCCGTGAACCAGTGATTTTTTGGAACCACAGAATGTTGCAGTGATGATATCTTTAGGTTTAAATTTAAGTTTTGTCGCAATCAATTTTAAAATAAAGTAGGTTGTAAAAAATAAAAATATAACGCTGAATGCTAAGACGACAAAGACTAATGCAGGTACCGAAACAAAGACATTTTCTAAAAATGCTGTCGAAAAACTTTCATATACAATCAGCAAGATAATGAGGCGGTCGAATTCTGAAATAATGTTTGCGTATTTGTTCACCCATTTTTTGAAGAACGGATTCAGCAGAATTCCTAAAATAATGGGCAGAAGGACTTTGAGTAGAAGTTGCTCAATAATTTCGGTCTGATTACCACCTTCACTGTTTGCTGTGAGAAAGAAACTCATCAGCAATGGTGTCATTATAATTCCTATAATTCCGGAGATAGAGGCGTTGAAGATCGCGGAAGTTACATTTCCTTTTGCAATAGAAACCATCACGACGGATGAAGAAACTGTTGACGGAAGACTTGCCAGAAAAAACACCGAAAGCCAAAGATTAAAATACTCCGAATCTTTTGCAAACGGATAAAATATCAGCGCCAGTAACGGAAAAATGATAAAGGTACCCGACTGAATCAGCAGGTGTAATTTCCAGTTGGATACGTCTTTTACAACTTCTTTCAGATTTAGTTTTAAACCATACAAAAGAAATATTACAGCAATTCCCCAATCTATGAAACCTGCGAGATTGAAATATTGATTATAAGATTCGTGAAACGGGATCAGCTTTGCCAGTAAGACCATTACGATCAACAAGAGAAGAAAAACGTTCTGCTTGCTGAATATGGTAGTCATCAACTTCATCGGTAAGAATTTTAAGATTTCAATTTACAAAAAAAACTTTGTCGAGGGCTTTTAAACCTCAACAAAGTTTGAATTTATGGAGCTTCTTTTAGCCCTGATCGCAACGACATCCTTTTTTGTTTAGGCAAAAGCCAAGGAACAAAAAAGATACAGTGAAGAGCGGGAAACAGCTTCTAAAAATAAAATTACGTATAAAGCTACCCGTCTTTCTTGCTGCGCTCAAATCTATCCTTCAGAAGAGAAATTTTTATTTCACAGGTTTGATAGAGATTGCAAAACCTCCGCTTCTTACCATTTTGAAAGGAATTTTAGACTTGCTCGTGATCTGCTTTTTGTAGATATTGTAGCTTTGAGGATTATCGATGTAATCTGCATCTTTTCCGTCCTCATAAATTACCGCTTCATATTTTTTACCTTTATCCAGGAAAGAAAAATCTACTGTATAGTCACGCTTGTTTTCGTCGGTAATTCCACCTACAAACCAGTTTTCTGTACCTTTTGCTTTTCTTGCCGTAATGACATAATCTCCAGGTTCAGCAGATAAGATTTTGGTATCATCCCAATCTGCTGCAACATCTTTGATAAACTGGAAGGCATCCATGTGCTTTTTGTAGTTTTCAGGTAAATCGGCAGCCATCTGAAGCGGCATATACATCGTGACATACAGTGCTAACTGCTTTGCCAAGGTCGTTTTTACAAAACGAGTATCTCCAGGGAAATAATAGTCTAGTTTGGTCTGGAAAATTCCCGGCGTGTAATCCATAGAACCTCCCATCCATCTTGTAAACGGAAGAATCGTCTGATGATCAGGATTATTTCCTCCGAATGCCTCATACTCTGTTCCACGAGCTGCCTCAGCAGAAATATAGTTAGGATACGTACGGCTTTCTCCTGTAGGACGAACCGATTCGTGAGAATTGATCATTATTTTGTACTCGTTTGCTTTTTCTGCAATTCTGTAATAATGATTGATCATCCACTGAGAATAATGATGCTCACCTCTTGGAATAATATCTCCTACATATCCTGTTTTCACAGCATCATAGCCATATTTATTCATCAACTGAAATGCTTTATCAGACCATCTTTCATAGTTCGTTGCAGAACCTGAAGTTTCGTGGTGCATGATCAGCTTAATTCCTTTTGAATGTGCATATTCGTTTAACATTTTGATATCGAAATCCGGGTATGGCGTAATAAAATCAAAAACATATTCTTTTGAACGTCCGAACCAGTCTTCCCAACCCACATTCCAGCCTTCAACTAAAAGTCCCTGAAAACCATTTTCAGCTGCAAAGTCGATATATTCTTTTACTTTGGTATTGTTGGCTCCATGTTTTCCATTAGGTGTAAGTTTGGTAAAATCGGTCTCCCCTAAACGTACATTTGATTCCGGCTGACCGTATGCCCACTGAGATTTCCCTATGATCATTTCCCACCAAACACCCATATATTTTGTAGGATGAATGTAAGAAGTATCGGTGTATTTTGTGGGCTCGTTCAGATTAAAAATCATTTTAGAATCCATCACATCTTCTGCTTTCGGAGCAACGATAATGGTTCTCCAAGGCGTTACCATCGGAGTCTGCATATAACCTTTTGCTCCCTGTCTGTCTGCCGTAAGATGAGTTTTGAGCTTAAAATCCTGAGCATCTACTTCCAAATGAGAAGCCGGATAATCTAAAACTGCTGCCTCGGCAACGTTGATATACAAAGGTTCTTTCCCTTCTTTTTTCAGCATTAAAGGAGACTGAACCGCATTTTTAATTAAGGTCTGAGAAGCATTGGCATCAGCAGCTTTTGGCCATCTTGCAGGAATTTCTGAAACTTTTGTTTCCTGATATTGATATTCCTGAGAATCATAATCTGCAACCATCCACCAGGCTTTCATATCTGAAGGGAAATCGATCTCTGAATCTTCTTCACGAATTACAAAATAATTCAAATTTTTCTGCTGAGGAAATTCATATCTGAAACCTAACCCATCATTGAACAATCTGAATTTAACAATGATATTTCTGTCTGTACTCCCCTGATTGAGCGTAACTGCCAATTCATTATAATTGTTGATATAGTTTTTCTTTTCACCTAAAACAGGCTGCCAGGTTTCGTTTTTCGAACCTCTTTTTTCGTTAGTTTTTGCGAAACCGCTATTTAAATCTAGTTTTGCATCTTCAGGTTTTGCAATTTCGGAAGCAAATTTTATTGAAGAATCTTTAAAAATTCTTAATCCTAATTTTGAATCTTCAACTACCGTTTTACCGTTATATTTAAGATTGTAATAAGGAACGCCTTGTTTCAACTGAAAATCCATTTCGAACTTTCCATCCGGCGATTTTAAAGATTGTGCATTGGCACCTCCAAACATCATTGAGAGCAAAAATGCTCCGATTGTCATTTTCTTCATATTGATTATTATAAACTTTAAAAATAAAAAAACTGCTGCTTTACAGCAACAGTTTGCTATGTAAATTAGGTAGTATATGTTATAATTTCGTAACAGTTAATTTGTAATTAGCAGAATTATGTAAATCTAATTCGATTTTATAATTTCCTGAAACGGAAACTTTGTAAGCCGGATCTCCAGTTACAGTACCTTCTGTACTAAAGAAGGTCTGAACTCCTGTACCTGAAGCTAAAGTTTGATCTGCTGCAGCAGGCTGAATCTTCATTGCCCAGTCATCATTGGCTCTGAATTTAAAAACTCCTCCAGCAGTTAGAGCTATTGAATTGATAACGTAAGTTCTCGTAGCAGAATTGTAAACCAAATCTGTATCTGAACCCCAACCAGCAGGAGTAGCGTCACCGATCACACCAAAATTAGCCAAGACAGATGAGTAGGTATTTGCTACCCAATCAACTTTGATATATCTGGTTCCTGCCACAGTAGCTTTGATATCTGAACCATCTAAAGCAAGTTTTCCTGTAAGCGTGCCATCATCTCCTTTATTTCCCGGCCAATCCTGATTGATCGTAAACTTATATTTTCCATCATCACCAGCTACACTTGAAACATAAATAAAACCTCTGTATTTATTATCTTTCTCTGGAGAGTAAAGATTTGCCGTATTTGCGGGAGCCCAGCCAGTATAACCAGATGTTGCACCAAACGCACCCGGAACATTTATTTTCGGATATGCATTGTCAGGATTTGGAGTATAAGGAGTCACTGAAATTGTCACAGGAGAAGAATACACTTTTTTCTGTCCCAAAACAGTAACAAGTCTTGCTTCGATCTGGCTTACCACATCAGCAGTAGCTCCTAAATCAGACATAATCATATTAAGCTGTGCATGGGTAACTGCAGATGTACTTACATTACTTCCATAACCAATTATGGTAGAGTTTAAAAAATTATTCCCTTTCTTAGCAAATTCAATTTGTTGAGTTGGAACTATTGCTACGTTGAATGTAGGTTTTTGCCATGTAAAATTTACTGCTGCAGTTTCTGAAACGAGCTCGCTTAAGACTACTATTGTTTTATCTGCTTTTAATGAACTTGTCGTAAGTTCGCTTACTACCGTCGGATCTTCATCTTTTTCACAAGCAGAGAACAAAAACAAAACTGCAAAAACTGAAAATATTTTATATATATATTTCATTATTTAAGATTTTAACTATTAATACCCAGGATTTTGAACTAAATTATAATTTACTACAAGATCGTTGTTTGGAATCGGGAAAATATTTCTGTAATCTGCTACACCTATCCCATCTTTCACGTTTCCTTTCCAAGGCCATAAATATGCTGACGTAGTAAATTTACCGAATCTGATCAAATCACTTCTTCTTGTCATTTCCCAAGATAATTCTCTTGATCTTTCGTCAAGGATAAAATTCAGATCAATAGAACTTACAGTTAACGCATTAGCCCTTGTACGTAATGCATTAACATATCCCAAAGCTGTCGCTGAGTTGCCTCCACCGCCTCTTAAGACTGCTTCAGCATACATCAGGTAAACATCAGCTAGTCGGTAAATAGGAAGATCAGTTTCAACCCAGTTATCATGTATTCCAGCCTGACCGGTACTTTTTACATTTTTATATTTTATAAACGCATATCCATCATTAAAGTTTGCAAGATCATTGATTTCTAAAGTCTGACCTGCTGTGTGGAAACGACCTCTTAAATCACTTGCCTGAAATTTCTGAACGAAAGCTTTTGTAGTTCGAATACCACCCCAGCCACCATTAACACCGAATGAGGCAGGAACCATGGAACCTCCGATTGATGCGTGAACCAAGAATGTAGTACCACCATTAGTCTGAGTATACTGACCATCATAAACCACTGAAAATATATTTTCAGGGTTATTTACATTGTTGTCAGCAAGGAAAAGTTTTTCGTATGAAGGATTTATAGAATAACCTGCAGCGATTACTTTGTTACAGTTTTCAATAACGTCTGCATATCTTTCGGTGTTATTATATACCTTTGCATTCAGATACAATCTTGATAAAAGTGACCATGCAGCAGCTTTGTCAGCACGACCGTAGTCATTTGTTCTGGGAGCCTTTAGCTCTGACTCTGCTAATTTAAGTTCGGACTCAACGAAAGTAAATAATGCAGCTCTGTTCATTTGTTTTGGTAAAGTTCCAAAAGTTGTCTCATCTACCATAGGAACATTACCATACATATCTAAAAGATGATAATATGCCTGAGCTCTCAAGAATCGGGCTTCTGCTCTCATCGCTTTTGCCTCATCAAGATTTGCTCCAGAAATACCATTCTGCCCCAGCATTTCATTGGTAGTATTTTTAATAAATTCATTACAGAATGCAATCTCAGTATATAGTCTATAATACATTGCATTATTGAATTCATTGGCAGGAGTCCATGTCATTTTATGAAATTCAGGAAGTGTTCCGTCATTCCATCCGATCACTGCTTCGTCAGTAGTGATTACATTCATGATGTAGAGAAGTCTCATATAGTTAGAGAATCCACCGTCAATATCAGCAATATCACCATTACCGTCACCTCCAGACTGTCCGCCCACAGCCAAACCACCATAAAGTTTTGCTACAAGATTTTTATAATTTCCAAAGTCTTTGTAAAGACTTGCAGCAGTAATTTCTGTAATTGGCTCTTGTCTTAAATCATCTGCACAAGAATTTGCGGTAAGGCTTAAACCCAACATTGCAACAGCAAGAGATATATTTTTTATTTTAATATTTTTCATTTTTTACTTATTAAAATTGAAAGTTAAGACCTAATGAATATACTTTTGGTCTCTGGTAAAATCCATTATCAATATTTCCGAAGATTTCAGGATCTCCCCCTGAATATTTTGTAATCACAAAAACGTTTTGTGCCATCCCATAGATTCTCAAACTCGTTCCCTTATTAAAGATATTTGTAAAATTATATCCTACCGTCAGGTTGTCCATTCTTAAAAATGAAGCATTTTCCACAAATGCGTCACTCCAATATTGTGGAGTTGCAAAACCGTAGTTAAGAGCCGTAGTTGAAATATTTTGAAGGTAATCATTGGTTTGAATACTTTGAACATTAGACTGTGAAGCAAAATTATTGTAAACGTAATTTCCTACTACCGCTCTCAAACTTGTAGAAAAATCCCATTTTTTATATCTCAATTTTGTTGAGAAACCAAATGTTGCATCTGGTGTCGTAGATTTGTATAGATATCTGTCAGCAATGTCAATCTTTCCGTCGTTATTGCGGTCAACATAAACTCCTTCCAAAGGTTTACCATTATCATCATACACTTGCTGGAACAACCAGAAACTGAATGGAGTATTTCCTACGACATGTGCCTGAACATTGTTTCCAATACCTCCGGAAATCCCTCCCTGCTGAATCAAATAATCAGGAGCAACATCCTGAAAATTGGTAATTACAGGGTTGTAATGAGCAACATTGAAGCTGAAATCCCAGTTGAAATTCTCTGTTTTTACAGGAACAACGTTAATCAAAAATTCAAGACCGTCAGTTTCCATAGATCCTACATTTTTTATGTTGGTATTACTGAACTCGCCCGCCGGAACCTGTACTCTTGCCAACAAATCTCTTGTATTTTTCTTAAACCAATCGAAAGATCCTGTTATTCTATTATTTAAGAAACCAAAGTCAATACCTGCATTTATGGTTTCAGTCGTCTCCCAAGTTAAGTTAGGATTATACTGTGTCGGTCTGTACATGTAGAAAAACTGATCTCCAAAGCCATATTGTGCTGTAGCATCCGAAATATTATAAGATGCAAATGAATTATAATATCCTCCTACTTCCTGCTGACCTGTTTCACCCCATCCTGCTCTAAGTTTTAAATCTGAGAAAACTTTAGAATCTTTCAGGAAATTTTCATTTTTCATCTTCCATGCTCCTGAAACAGCAGCGAAAGTTCCCCAGTTATTTTTTAAGTCTACTCCGTTGTAGAATCTTGAAGTTGCATCTCTACGTACAGATCCAGTAAGAATATATTTATCTGCAATTGTAAAAATACCTCTACCATAAAATCCTAACAGTACAAGATTGCCTTCATAATCTCTAGGTGCTGAAACCGCATTATAAGACGGATCTCCATTATAAGTCAGCGCTCCAGGAACTTTATCATTAAATTTCTGGTAAGAATAACCTGCAAGTAAATCAACTTTAGTATTAACGAAATCAATATTTTTAACGTAGTTCAAATACGTTTCCAATAATTTGTTTGATTTCTCCTGAGTGTAATCTCTCCTTGTTCCCAAATTAAAGAATGTAGCTCTGTACCCTGCGTATTCTGTAACAGCTCCAGTACCTTTTTGATAATCATATCCTACATTAATATTCCAGTGAAGATCGGGTAAAAAATGAAATTTATAATCCAACTGTAAACCTCCAATCCCTCTAAACACTGTAGAAACGTCTCTTCTGGCTTCCAAAGATGCCAATGGATTTGCTGTTCCGTTTACATTTAAGCTATTATTTAAAAACCATTCATAATAATTACCCACCTGAGCACCCTGAGCAGAATTATCATTAACATTCTGAGTAGGATCCATCTGCTGCGCTGCTCCAATCACATTTGCAGGAAATCGGTTTTCTGTCATCGACCCCTTAATGTTGACATTAATGCTTAAGTGATTGTCAAATAGTTTTGGTGTAAGGTTGATCCCAACAGAAGTTCTTCTGAATTCGTTGGTTCGTACAATACCATTCTGCTCATTGTATCCTAGTGATAATCTGTATGGAAGTTTTTTGATTCCGCCAGAGATTGCAACATTATTATCTGTACCCCAAGCCTGTTGATAAATAAGATCCTGCCAATTTGTATTTGCTGTACCCAACATATCGATATACTTTTGTTGAGAAGCATTTTCCGTCACATATTTTCTGAATTCATCACCAGTAAGGACATCTTGTATTCCCATTTTTGTTGATACTGATGCCAAAGTGGAAAAATTAACTTTTAGCTTACCTGCAGAACCTTTTTTTGTAGTAATTAGAATAACTCCATTTGAAGCCCTATTACCATAGATTGCAGCAGCTGAAGCATCTTTCAAAACGTCAAATGATTCGATATCGTTTGGATTGATCAATGCCAAAGCATTTGAAGCACCCGAAACACTACCAAAATCCATAGGGATTCCATCTATGACTATAAGAGGGTCATTTGAAGCCGTTAATGAAGCCCCACCTCTAATCCTGATTGTTGAGCCAACACCTGGCGCCCCACCGTTACCCGTTACCGTTACACCAGGAGCTTTACCCTGTATTAGCTGATCGGCAGATACTGCACCTCCGTTAAAGTCTTTTGATGTAATCGAAGATATAGATCCTGTAAGGTCTTCCTTCTTCTGCTTTCCATATCCAATCAAAACAACTTCCTCGATTGCCTTCTCCTTGGTTGTAGAGTCTTGTACCTGTGCATGAATCATGGAACTAGCCAATAAAAATGCAGGTGCAATTTTTAATACTGTCGTAAAATTTTTCACAAATTATATTTTTATATAGTTTCTTTTATCTAAAAAAACTGCCTTAGCAGTCTTGCAATTTAAAAAAAAATTATAATTATCTTAATTTTATATTAAGTTTAGTTAATATTTTGTAAATTTAACGAATTATTAATGTTAAATTGTTGATAATAAATATATTATATAAAATTATTCACTACATAATATCTGCTTAACAGAGAAAAATAATTAAACAAGCGTTTAACTACTATTGATTCATTTTGATAAAATAGCCTTTCTTTTTTGTAGAAGTTTTATAAATAGGCATTGCCAAATTATCTTTATCTTTGCAGACTTAAAACTATACTATAAATGTCAAACAGAAAGATGATTACGGCGGCTTTGCCATATGCAAACGGACCGGTTCATATTGGGCATTTGGCGGGAGTTTATATTCCTGCAGATGTTTATGCGAGATTTCAAAGAAGATCAGGAAAAGATGTTGCTTTTATCTGTGGATCAGATGAGCACGGAATTCCTATTACCATAAGAGCTAAAAAAGAAGGGGTTACACCACAGGATATTGTCGACAAATACCACGAAATCATCAAAAAATCTTTTTTAGATTTGGGAATTTCTTTTGATGAATATTCTAGAACAACATCAGCTAATCATCGTGAAACAAGTCAGGATTTCTTTAAAGTTCTTTATGAAAAAGGGAAATTTTCGGAAGAAATGTCTGAGCAATACTTCGATGAGCAAGCTAATGAATTTTTGGCTGACCGATATATCGTTGGAACTTGTCCGAATTGTGGAAATGAAAATGCGTACGGAGATCAATGTGAGAAATGCGGCTCTACCCTTTCGCCATCAGAATTGATTAATCCAAAATCGATGTTGAGTGGAAATGTTCCTATTTTAAAAGAAACAAAAAACTGGTATTTACCATTAAATGAATACGAAGATTTCTTAAACGAGTGGATTATCGAAGGTCACAAAGACGACTGGAAACCTAATGTTTACGGGCAGGTAAAATCTTGGTTAAATGATGGTTTAAAACCTCGTGCGATGACCAGAGATCTGAACTGGGGTGTTCCTGTTCCACTTCCCGGAGCAGACGGAAAAGTACTGTATGTTTGGTTTGATGCACCTATTGGTTATATTTCTTTCACCAAAGAATGGGCAGCGAAAAACGGGAAAGACTGGAAAGATTACTGGCAAAGTGAAGAATCTGATCTAGTTCATTTTATCGGAAAAGATAATATTGTATTCCACTGTATTATTTTCCCTGCGATGATGAAGGCTCACGGAGATTACAAAATGCCAAAAAATGTTCCTGCTTTTGAATTTTTGAATCTTGAAAACGATAAAATTTCGACTTCCAGAAACTGGGCAGTTTGGGCACACGAATATGTGGAAGAATTCCCGGGACAGCAGGATGTTTTGCGTTATGCATTGCTTTCTTCAGCTCCTGAAACAAAAGATAATAACTTTACGTGGAAAGATTTCCAGACTAAAAATAATTCTGAATTAGTAGGGATTTTCGGAAACTTCATCAACAGAGTTGCGGTTTTAATTCATAAATATTATGATGGAATCGTTCCTCAAGGTGATGTGAATGCTCCGGAATTAGCGGAAATCAATAAATCAGCGAAAGAAATTTCAGGATTCTTAGAAAATTACGAATTCAGAAATTCTTTAACAGCTTTAATGAATTTAGCACGTTTCGGAAACCAATATCTTCAGGCAGAAGAGCCTTGGAAAACCATTAAAGATAATCCTGAAAAGGCGGCACATTCATTATTTGTCGGAGCTCAGATTGCTGTTGCTTTAGCACAGCTGTGTGAACCGTTTATGCCTTTCAGTTCTGAGAAATTATTGAAAATGTTTAATGTTCAAAAATCAGATTGGAATACTGTTGAAACAAAAACCGTTTTAATTGAAACCGGTCACAAAATCAACGAATCATCTCTTCTTTTCTCAAAAATTGAAGACGACGTTATTGAAGCTCAGATTCAGAAATTAGAAAATACAAAACAAAGCAATAAAAAAACAAATCCTAACGCCAACCCAATGAAAGAGGAAATACAGTTTGATGATTTTACAAAAATCGACTTGAGAACAGCAACGATTATTGAAGCTGAAAAAGTAGAAAAAGCAGATAAATTATTAAAACTAACTGTTGATACAGGAGTTGATGTAAGAATTGTAGTTTCAGGGATTGCAGAAAGCTTTACCGCTGAAGAAGTGATTGGAAAGCAGGTAATGATTTTATTAAATCTTGCTCCAAGAAAAATCAGAGGAATCGAATCTCAGGGAATGTTGCTATTAACAACAAAACCAGACGGGAAATTATCTTTTGTCACGCCGGACGACAGCAATGTTGAGAACGGTATCGAGATCGGATAATCCATCTTTAAAATAATTTAAAATAGCTCCTTGTAAATTCAAGGAGCTATTTTTTTATTCGAATTTAAAACTTTAAGGTATAAAAATTAATAAATATTTATATAAGTAAAGATTGTTCCGCCGGATGTCATCGTAAACCACTCGGTTTCAGATACTGTCCCGACCCCATTCGAAGGATAATTACCCGCACATGGCGCAACACCTATATCATAATGATCATAAACCGTATTGATACTTGCAGGATCTCTTACATCGAATGAAAAGAAAGACCAATCTGTTGTAGGAGAAATGGTAAAGATATTCGGATGATTATACGGGATAACAGACGCCGGTGTGGTATTTGACATTCTTACAAGAAAATCATTTACAGGTATTGGTGCCACGTTTGCGGTATAATACTTTGGATAATCTGTCGTTGTGCCTGCCGGAATGGTAAAATTACCACTACCCAATGTATTCCCCATATAAAGCTCGGGAACACAATTCGTAATATCTGCAGCACGAAGTCTACCCGTTACCGTAAAAGCCGAATAGTTATTGATGACCAATGTACTTATCTGTGAAAATGCAATCGTGCTTAAAGATAAGCTTAAGAGCAAAAGTATTTTTTTCATAACATGGTTTTAAAAAATTTGTATATAAGTATATTGCGTACCGCCTGATGAGATTGTAAACCACTCAGCATCTCCATATAAAGTAGAAATATAAGATGGGCCAGAGAAACAACTATTGGTTCCATCTCCAAGATTTGCATTAAAATATGTTTCAGGTACACTTGTTCCGCCTGATGATACCGGTGTATTGGTGCCTGCAAAATACATCTGGAATTTGGTATGTCTCCAGTTGGTGTTAGTTGAAATGACTCCTGTAGGTGATAAAGTTACATGCCCAGGGACTCTTGGAACTGCAGGATTAGCTCCGGAAGTCTGCACCAGAAAAGTAGTAATACCGTTAGATGCTCCATCTGCATAAAACGGAAGTTTGTAGTCGGATAATGCCGGTACAATAAGCTGCTCGGGAACTGCAGGATATCCTATGCTTACCATCGGATAACATGTTCCCAGCGGTGTTGCCATCAATTGACCATGATAATCATATGATGAATAATTATTGATAATAAGCGTACTTTGCTGTGCTGAGATCATTCCACCTAACGCACAACATATCATTAAAAATTGCTTTTTCATAATAATTATAGTTTTGCGTTATTTCTTATCTGTGCCACTTTTTCCTGGTTGATCTGAATTGCCCATACCAAAATTGCAGAAACGTCTCCATTTGTTTTTTGCTGAATCTGGTTGTCTGTAACGCCTGTTGACTTAATAAGATCCATTGCAGAGGGAAGAAGAACCTTTTTTCTTCTGTCACTTAGTTCTGTACTTCCGCTCCTTCTCTCTTCTTCGGTTGGTTTATTGGCAGGATCACCTAAACTTCTCATTGCTTTATCAAACTTTTCCATTTCGGGAGTTTTCATAGATTCTACTGTGTTCACCGCCACGCTTTCGTTCGAACACGAACTTAGCAGCAAAGTTGAAAAGCTAAGTGTAAAAAGAATTTTTCTCATAGTAAATAAGTTTTTTGTTGTTAAAAATCTGTCGTTATATTATAATTTGATTATCGATTTAATTTGTACAAACTGAAAATTATATCCCTCAAAAATGAATAAATACTTTAAAATTTAAATATTCACAATTCAATGACATAATTTTAATTATCCAGCCTATTTTGCGATTATATAGCTGGCAAGGCTAATTTTATTTCAAAAATTAATGATTTAAAAACTTTAGCAAGTTAAAAATAAAAACAAAGGCATTATATTATCTAAAATTAATATTTAAATTTAATGGGAATTATTTATAAATCTACACCAAATAAAAACATATAACTTATTAATAATCAATTATTTTTAAACACAACAAAAACACAAATTTGACTTAATAACTAAAATTATCATAATAGAGTGAAATCGTTAATCATAATCATTCATATTGAATGCAATGCATAAAATATTTTCAGGTAAAACATTTAGAAAAATACCGTAAAGACGGTAATCGAGACCTATTTTATAAAGTACTAATTCATAAATCATTACAGCAACTGTTTGCGCATCAGGTTTTCTATGACTAGTTTGGCTAAAAATTAAATAACTCATACGAAAATGAAAAACTCAATCTCATGTCTGCTATTGGTAGCACTGACAATCTTTGGTTCATGCTCTTCTGAAAATGCTGTAGTAACGAATCCGGAAACTCTTAAATCACCAGAAATGGAAGCTTTCGCAAAAGCATTTAAAAATTTAAATAATCCTGAAAACAAACTCACTGACGAGGAAAGGAGAAGCGGAAGTACTGAACTAAGTGACCGACGAAAGAAAACACTTATTCCAGCATCGTTAGAATTAATAAAGTCTACAGGCGCTACAGATCAGGAAATAGAGCGAAAAACAAAAGGCGACATGAGCGCAATTATTGTATGGGCGATCCAGATCAACAACAGTAAAAACAGCGAGATCAAAAACAAAGTGCAGTCTGAGAACTAACTTTTTTATCCTTTAAAAAACTAATAATAAATAGATTATGAAAAAAAACATCTTAACATTATTCGCATTGCTGTTATTTGGAATATCTGCCAATGCGCAGCAGTCAATATTAATGATTTATAATTATTCGCCATATTTTCTGGAAGCAAGAATAGAGGCAAATGGCCTTAACGGAAGCTGTTATCCCAGAATTTCAAGCAATGATTACAGTAGTTTTAACATCACTTTTCCGCCTGCAAGTGGAGGCTCTCCTTTTGTTGCTAAATATCCAAGATACAATCAGGGGCCCTCTTCTAATCCATTAATTAACCAATGGCTCGTACAAAGCTCTGCAACGAACCCTTCAATATGGAGAGTTGCCGGTCATCCTGTATTTTATGATACCAGTATTTTTACAACCGACACAGACTGGACGGACTGTTTAATGGTTACCAGAGATGCAAACTTCGTCTACGGAGCCGAACTCGAATTGGGAGATCCTGCCTATAATTCATGTAATGGTCCTTCAGAAACCTATCAAAATAGATATCTTGTAGAAGGAGAATGGTTTACTATCACCTCAGGCTCACAGAAATTCACTTATGTGCAGGTATTTTAATCTAAAAGAACAGAGGCTAACGATTTTGTTAGCCTCTATTTTATTTTTAAGTACAAAAGAATATTACTTCACTTTCTTCGCCATATAATCGCTTTCATTTCCTAAACGATCAATCGCTTTTATTGCAATTGCATTTAAACTTTTACCATCTTTAAACTTAGGAATTTCTTTTGAAAGGTTATCTAAAGTAAGTATTTCTGATTCCCAAACTCCGTTATATTGCGTAAAAAGTACCCAGTGAAAAACATTACCTATATTTTTTGTGCTCCAGCTTGTTTGTACAGAACTTCCGTTATCATTGATGAATAGCGTTGGTTTTTCTAAAGGAGCCATTTTTATCCACGGGCTTTTCGGAGTCAGAGCTTTGTCTTTATAAGGTCCGTTTTTTAAGGTTGGAAGCATATTTGAACTTTTCGTTAAACCCGCAATACTCCAATGTATTTCTCCTGCATCATCCTTTAAAATCTGCCTTGACAATTCCACCTGATTTTTAATTTCACCCGGTCTGTCGGAAACTTTCACTTCAACTGTATTTAAGCCCGGCCAAAGATGGCGGTTCATTGTATTTTCAGATTTCCACCAATTTAACAGAGAAGCAAACGCTTGTCCTTTTGAATCTATCGGCCAATACAGCTGTGGAGAGAAATAATCTACCCAGCCTTTATTTAACCATAATTTAGCATCAGCAAATAACTCGTCATATTGCGAAGAACCTACAACTCCTTCCGGATAACCCGGTTTCCAGATTCCAAACGGGCTGATTCCGAATTTTACATAATTTTTTTCAGCGTGGATTTCTTTATAAATTCTTTCTACAAATTTATTGACCTGATCTCTTCTCCAATCTGGTCTCGAAAGTGTTCCACCTGAACTTTGATAGATTCTCCAGCTTTCGTGATCCGGAAAATCTACACCTCTGTTGTAGGTTGCATATGGATAAAAATAGTCATCAAAATGTATCGCATCCAAATCATATCTTTTCACCAAATCTTTTACAACATTCGAAACATGTCCCTGAGTTTTCGGATTGGCGGGATCAAACCAATACATTCCGTTTTTCAATTTAATGGTAATATCCGAAAGTTTATTGACCATTGATTGGTTAGAAACCGCTCCCCCATTAGAATGATGCGCTCTGTAAGGATTCAGCCAAACATGCAGCTCCATCCCTCTTTTATGAGCTTCTTCAATCCAAAACTGCAACGGATCGTAATTTGGATATGGGGGTTCGCCCGTTTTTCCGGTCAGAAAATAAGACCAAGGTTCCAATTCGCTTGTATACAAAGCATCTGCAGAAGGACGTGCCTGAAAAATCACTGCATTAAAATTATTTTCCTGAAGCATATTCAACATACTGATCGCTTCCGCTTTTTGCTGATCTACAGAGAGATTATTTCTTGATGGCCAGTTGATATTGGCAACACTCGCAATCCAAACGCCACGAAATTCTCTTTTGATCGCTGGAAGATTCACTCTAAATTCTTCATTTACAGGAATCGCTGCGATTGGCGGAACTAATTTGGGATTTGGAGTTCTAGTATTATTATTTGAAACTTTATTTTTTACTTTCGGAGTATTTTCTCTTACAGCGCACGAAGTACTGAAAGAAGCAAATATACCCAATATGCAGACTAATTTTATTTTAGAGATTTTCATATATGATTCCAAAAAAGGATTTCTGAGTTATTCAAAACACAAAACTAATGATATAAAGATAATTTGAGAAATATGTTACTGTAAAATTTAGTTAAAACGAAAAAAGCCCCGAAAATCGAGGCTTTTAGATTATTAAAAGAATAGTTTAATGCATTATTTTATTCTATGCAATATATCTTTTGCACCGTGATGAATTAAAAGAATATGAATTTCATTTTGAGATATGATAAATTATTCTGTAATTTCCTTCAAAAATCTCTCTTACATTATTATCGTCTATTTCCGAAACTCGTTTTCCGATAATCATTCCGGTTTTTAAAATTTCTGTTTTATTTTGAATTTTTTCAATTTGGAACCTCGCATATCTTTTTAGAATCTAGGCTTATAAAATCATAGATTTCTTTTAAATCTATTTTAGCTGATCTTAGCCATTTTATTCGAACCATTGTCCCATTTCCTTTTTGAGATCTTCTTCTGAAATGGTATCATTTTCATCTGATTCTTGTATTCTAGTTTCCAGCTTTTCTATCATGATTAGTCTTTCAATTACCTCATCTATGCTTATTTCATCCGGAAATTTATCGATCTGTTGATGTAATTTTTCTTTAGTAATTGTCATACTATTAATATTTTAGTATTGCTAAATTAGTAAAATAAAACAAAAAAAGCCCCGAAAATCGAGGCTTTAAATATATCTGAGAATGTAGGATTATGCTTTCGCTCCTCTTTCCATTCTTTTTCTTTCTTCTTCAGAAAGGATTTTCTTTCTCATACGGATGAAGTTTGGAGTTACCTCGATTGCTTCATCAGCCTGGATATATTCCATACATTCTTCAAGAGAGAATAAGATTTTTGGAGCAACTCCTGTATCTTTATCTTTTCCAGAAGCACGCATGTTATTCAATTGTTTTGCTTCAACGATGTTTACCACTAAGTCACCCGGCTTGTTTTGCTCACCGATAACCATACCTGCATAGATCTCCTCGCCCGGATCAACATAGAACTTACCTCTATCCTGTAATTTAGCAATAGAATATTCTGTAGCCGGACCTTGAGTTTTAGAAATCAATACACCGTTACTTCTTCCAGGAATCGCACCTTTGAAAGGCTTGTATTCTGTGAAACGGTGTGCCATAATAGCTTCACCTGCAGTAGCTGTCAACATCTGAGAACGCAATCCGATCAAACCTCTTGAAGGAATTTCGAATTCCATGTGCTGCATTTCACCTTTAGTTTCCATAATGTGAAGGTCACCTTTTCTCTGAGTAGCCAAGTCGATTACTCTTGAAGCATATTCTTCAGGAACGTCAACAACCAAAGATTCGTAAGGCTCACATTTTTCTCCGTCGATTTCTCTCAAGATAACCTGTGGCTGACCGATAGTCATTTCATATCCTTCTCTTCTCATTGTTTCAATTAAAACTGACAAGTGAAGAATACCTCTACCGAATACTAAGAAAGTGTTTGCATCATCAGTCTGCTGAACTCTTAATGCAAGGTTTTTCTCTAATTCTTTAGTTAATCTTTCTTTCAGGTGATTTGAAGTTACAAATTTACCGTCTTTACCGAAGAAAGGTGAATTGTTGATCGAGAACGTCATGTTCAACGTAGGCTCATCAATTGCAGTTCTTGGCAATGGCTCAGGATTTTCAAGATCTACGAAAGAATCTCCAATCTGAAAAGCATCAAAACCTACTACAGCACAGATATCTCCAGCTTTTACTTCAGTTACTTTTTTCTTTCCAAGACCTTCAAAAACGTATAATTCTTTTACTTTTCCTTTTAAAACTTTTCCGTCCGCTTGCGCCAGACCGATCCATTGAGATTCTTTAATTTCTCCTCTGATCACTTTTCCGATTGCAATTCTTCCTAAGAAAGAAGAGAAATCTAGAGAAACGATTTGCATTTGTAAGTTACCTTCCTCAATTTTAGGCTCAGGAACGTATTGTAAAATACCATCTAATAATGGGAAAATATTGTCAGTTTGCTCTAATGAAGTATTGAACCATCCTTGTTTTGAAGAACCGTAGAACGTTGGGAAATCCAACTGCTCTTCTGTAGCTTCAAGGTTGAAGAACAAATCAAATACCTGATCGTGAACCTCTTCAGGACGACAGTTTGGTTTGTCGACTTTATTGATAACCACTAATGGTCTAAGACCTAATTCTAATGCTTTCTGCAAAACGAATCTAGTCTGAGGCATAGGTCCTTCGAATGCATCTACCAATAAGATAACACCATCTGCCATTTTTAAAACTCTCTCTACCTCACCACCAAAATCGGCGTGACCAGGAGTATCGATAACGTTGATTTTAACGTCTTTATAAGTAACAGAAATATTTTTTGATAAAATGGTAATTCCTCTTTCTCTTTCAAGATCGTTGTTATCCATTATTAATTCTCCACTTTCCTGATTTTCTCTGAAAATGTTTGTAGCATGAATAATCTTATCAACCAAAGTAGTCTTACCGTGGTCAACGTGTGCGATAATCGCAATATTTCTAATGTTTTGCATGAATGATTTTTACGGGTGCGAAATTAGTGATTTTTAATTAATTAACCACTATCAATATTCATTTATTAACAAATTCATAATGAGAAGATTGATGAGCGATGATGAAAAACACGTTATAAATAGTGCATTTTCAATGGTTGAGATTAAAAAATTCTAATCCTGTGTTAGGTACGAATAATGATAAAAATTAAAATATAAGCTTTAATCTTTATGAAAATCAATATTATATAAAAAGAAGACCTGAATGCAATATTCAAGTCTTCCTTACTCCTAAATAAAACGTCTTATAAATTCTGATCTTCGTGTTTACCTTCATTGATTTCTTCAACCAATTTAGCATTAAATGCCGGCAAATCTTCCGGAGTACGGCTTGTCACCAAACCGTTATCTACCACTACTTCACTGTCTTCCCAAACGGCACCAGCGTTTTTCAAATCTTTACTGATAGAATTTACGGATGTCAATTTTCTGCCTTGTACTGCTTCAGCATTAATAAGGATCTGTGGGCCATGGCAAATTGCTGCAACCGGTTTATGCTGAGTAAAAAAGTCCTTTACAAAATTAAGCGCTTCATCATTAGTTCTCAATTGATCGGGATTGATTACACCTCCAGGCAGAACCAAAGCATCATAATCTGATGCGCTCGATTCACTAATTGTTTTATCAACATTGTATTCTTTTCCCCAATCTTTTTCTGCCCATGCTTTTATGGTACCAGATTTTGGACTAATAATATGAGCCGTCCAACCCTGTTGTTCCAAATGTTCTTTTGGAGATTTCAATTCACTTTCCTCAAATCCGTTTGTTGCTAGAATTGCAATTTTCTTTGACATAATAATATTTTTTGGTGTTATGATAGATATGTAAGAAAATATGATGCCTACTCCGATTATTGTGGTATTAAAAAATGTTAAAATTTATTTTAGAATTCTTCATTATTCCAAATATAATTAGCTGAACAAAAATTACGATAAGAAGTTTAAGAATAAAAGATTTTTTTGATGTTTTATGTCTAAAAATCATCATCGCTAACAATGCTCCCAAAGTACCTCCTAAAAAAGTCAAACTCAGAAGAAATAGTTCTGAAACTCTTCTTTTGCTTTTTTTGGCATACCATTTATCTGCTCCGAAAACTATAAAAGTCAAAATATTTGACACCACAAGAAAGTAAATCATTCGCAAAAATAGGAATATCTTTTATGAATATTCTTTGGGATGTGATACTATTTCGTTGCTTTCATTTTTGAGTATCTTTGAGATATAACACAACTAAGAGTAGCAGGCAAAGTAATATTTTACGGTTGTGAATTGCTTTCATTTTTGAGTATCTTTGAGATATAACACAACAATTTTAAACACCGACATTCCAGCTGACTTGTTGTGAATTGCTTTCATTTTTGAGTATCTTTGAGATATAACACAACTATTGAAAATATGCCTAGAGGCGCTACTTTGTTGTGAATTGCTTTCATTTTTGAGTATCTTTGAGATATAACACAACATTATCTTCAACGACAAGCACCCATATTTCGTTGTGAATTGCTTTCATTTTTGAGTATCTTTGAGATATAACACAACTATCTTATTGTTTGTAATTATAGTTTCATAGTTGTGAATTGCTTTCATTTTTGAGTATCTTTGAGATATAACACAACCGTAAAGATTATGAAGCCCCAGGAGGGTTAGTTGTGAATTGCTTTCATTTTTGAGTATCTTTGAGATATAACACAACCTTCTGACAATCTTTGTAAAGCAAGCGCTTGTTGTGAATTGCTTTCATTTTTGAGTATCTTTGAGATATAACACAACCCGCCGTAGATAATTACAAAACCTTCACCCGTTGTGAATTGCTTTCATTTTTGAGTATCTTTGAGATATAACACAACTTTTTGAATAATTCAAACAACAGAAGCAATGTTGTGAATTGCTTTCATTTTTGAGTATCTTTGAGATATAACACAACAAAGGTTGAAACTATCAAGTGGGTAATTGGGTTGTGAATTGCTTTCATTTTTGAGTATCTTTGAGATATAACACAACATTTATGGAATTTCTGTATTTAAGATGTTTGTTGTGAATTGCTTTCATTTTTGAGTATCTTTGAGATATAACACAACTACGACGGCATGTCGGGAATGCTGGCGAACGTTGTGAATTGCTTTCATTTTTGAGTATCTTTGAGATATAACACAACGCAAGAGGAACTGCATCTGAAGGCAATATAGTTGTGAATTGCTTTCATTTTTGAGTATCTTTGAGATATAACACAACTGGGGTCGATGGATATGTAGACAGAAAGTCGTTGTGAATTGCTTTCATTTTTGAGTATCTTTGAGATATAACACAACTAACGTCGCCTTATATACCGTATGGATCCTGTTGTGAATTGCTTTCATTTTTGAGTATCTTTGAGATATAACACAACTTTAAGTAACTTAATACGTCCAATACTTTCGTTGTGAATTGCTTTCATTTTTGAGTATCTTTGAGATATAACACAACCTGTGACTTATATCTCCATACTCTCCCACTGTTGTGAATTGCTTTCATTTTTGAGTATCTTTGAGATATAACACAACAAACTGATCTCTTTTTTATTATCCATGGCTGTTGTGAATTGCTTTCATTTTTGAGTATCTTTGAGATATAACACAACCTAATTCCGAAAGGTAAGTACTCATAGGCAGTTGTGAATTGCTTTCATTTTTGAGTATCTTTGAGATATAACACAACCCTGTTATTTTAGTTAAACTGTGAACTGTCGTTGTGAATTGCTTTCATTTTTGAGTATCTTTGAGATATAACACAACTTGGAGATTCCAAACCATCTGCGGTTATTTGTTGTGAATTGCTTTCATTTTTGAGTATCTTTGAGATATAACACAACTTCAAAATAAGTCTTCCCAGTGTAGTGCGAGTTGTGAATTGCTTTCATTTTTGAGTATCTTTGAGATATAACACAACAAAAGATGGCTCAGGAAAATAATCTATTGAGTTGTGAATTGCTTTCATTTTTGAGTATCTTTGAGATATAACACAACCTCAAAATTTAACCCATTGTTATTCAGTGGGTTTTGTTGTTTTTTAGGATTTGAAATTTAGAATAATTCGAGTTGTTGGAAGGTGGGCGGCGGTTCTTCTTTATTTCTGGAAAAGAATATTTCTATGTCGCCAAATTGCTTATCGGTAATACACATGATGGCTACTTTTCCTGCCTTTGGAAGATTAAACTTCGTGCGCTTAATGTGCACCTCAGCATTTTCGCGACTTGGGCAATGGCGAACATACATGGAAAATTGAAATAATGTAAAACCATCATCAATTAGGCCTTTACGAAAGCGGTTGGCATCTTTCATATTGGCTTTGGTCTCCGTTGGTAAGTCGTATAATACTAAAACCCACATAATTCTGTAAGCGTTAAACCTTTCGGCATTCATTTTTCATGGTTTTGTTTTGCGGTATAATGGTTGCAGCCCGACTTGAGCGGAAATCCTTTTTTGCATGCTCTCAAGTACTATTTAATGTGAAATTGTCTGCAAAAAAGATTGGGAGCGGAAGGCGGAAAAGCTGCCCATAAAAAAATTACTGTAATTCTGGATAGGAAATCATTCTTTTTTCGCCGGTGTAGCATTTATAAAGCGAGGTTGCAGTTGTTTTTACAGAAATTAATAAAGGTCTTGTTTTATCATCTATCCGAACATCTTTTGTGGCAATTTGGAGGATATGGGCTTTGAACTCTTTGGTTAATTCTTCGGTTTCGGGATGTATTTCAAGCCATTGCATGACTAGCAAATCTACAAATGGGCGGTAAGGCTCCATCAAATCATCAGCAAGACAATAAGGATTGTATTTATTTTTATGGAAAATTCCGAGAACCGGAAGCAATCCTGTTTCAACTATTGCTCTTGCGACAATACTTCTTAGAACGGCATACCCGAAATTGAAAAACTGATTGGGTGAATCTCCAAAACGCTGTCTCAGGAAATCCAAACTGATGAGATATTTCCAGTAATGTTGTGCGGCGATGCCTTCCATATTGGTAATATCACCGCTTTTAACATTGTTTTGATACTCAATCATCGGTTCGTAATAGTTTCCTAATCGCCGGAGAACTTCTTTTTGGTTCTCAATTTTACATTCGATAGTTTGTTTCCAGAGTTGCTTTTTGAGCGGTTCACTCGCTTCTAATTGGTCTTTTACCCTATCCGAATGTTCTGAATGTCCATACAATGGAAGCATAATTCCGTGTGGCAAATGATGGGAATCGCAACTTACTACTACAACATTATTTCCCATCATTTTCTGAATCAGTTGATGGGAAATCGTAATCTGGAAATGGTCTAACATCAATAATCCCAAATCTTCCACCGGCACACTCCCCTTTTCGATTTTAGTTTCCGGACAAAGGATTTTCATCTGATTGTCTTTGAGTTTCAGATAGGTGGGATTGCCGATGTAGATGGAACGGGTTATCATAGATTTATGTTTTTGAAATATTTCCTAAACGGTCAACATTTAGTTTTAAACAATGCTCTTTAACCATAGAACCATCAATTGCACGTTCCATTTTGTTTAAAGTTGAAAACTCTGCTTTATTAACAACTGATGTAGAAACATCTTGCCTCACAAAAAATATTTGACTACCCGAAAAACTTACAACTTTATAAATTCTTTCATTTTTTTCTTTTGTGAAATTTTTAAAATCAATGTTATTTACGTTTTCAAGCTCGTCTTCCGAAGGAATATAAACTAAATCATTTGGACACAGATAGAAATCATTTACTCCTTTTAAGTCGACAACAGACAATCCTTGTTTTTGTCTTTCAATAACAATATTCAAAGGAATTGTTTCATAAATTCTTTTTCCATTTTTATCTTCATAAACTGCAAAAAACAAATTTGTTCCTTTGGCAGCTTCCACGTATTTATCTTTTTTATTGCCAGTTTGCCCAACTTGAAATTTACTTCCTAATTCAAAAACTCTCACTTTATTGATAGGTTGATGAAGTTTTCCATCATTATATTTCTCAATATTTTTATTCATATCTTCAATTCCTTCAGGCGAAAATGCAGCTTCAGCACTGCCTTTAAATTCCAAATAATTTCTAAGAATTTTTTGAATTCCGGTATCTGTGATTGAATTAATCGATTTTAAATCAAAAGACGTATCAAGATTTTTTCTCGTTGCTGTTAATATTTTTCCTTTCGGAACTTTCACCCAAGGTAAATCGACCTTTCCGGAAACAGTTTCTTTATGCATTGGCTTTCTTATCGCCCAGTTTGTTCCGGTCTGTTGTATTTTTTCTTTAGTTTTGACGCCATCTTTCTCTACATATTTTTCATAATAATTGGTAGCTTTATTAATGACTCTTAAGTTTTGCTTAAAACTAACTATGATCTTATCTAAATTATTTTTAGCATCAATTGTAAAGCTTTCCCAAGGTTTTAAAAATTGCTTCGGAACATCTCTTTCTATTCTTTCGCCAGTTTGTGG
This sequence comes from Chryseobacterium indoltheticum, assembly GCF_003815915.1. Lineage (NCBI taxonomy): Bacteria > Pseudomonadati > Bacteroidota > Flavobacteriia > Flavobacteriales > Weeksellaceae > Chryseobacterium > Chryseobacterium indoltheticum. The sequence continues at coordinate 2,222,679 of NZ_CP033929.1, read as the reverse complement.
ACGCTTGTAAACCGCTTTCTCAAACTTCATCAGTTTCTTTTTCAAGTCGTAACGTTTAGTATCCGATTTTGCCGATTGATTATTCAATAAATTCACGTGGTCTTTCGTTGCACAAGCAATGACCAAAGCATCTAAAGCGTGATGGCGATGGTCTATTCTTTTCTTTGAAAATCCTTTTGAAAATTCAATCGGAACAGTTGGCAAATACTTTTGATGATTTTCGTTCCAGGCGGTAAAATCTGTTGAATTGGTAAGTTGATTCATCCTTTCAAAACGTGGAAGAATCAAATCATTCCAAACATCATTTAATCCCCAATCTTGCTTGAGTTGTGTGGTTATTTTTCCATTTCCGGGAACAATATTTTTAGAATTTACACCTTCATCGCTTCCATCTTCTACACGAACAATGTTGGAAAGAACACCTGAAATATATTTGCTGATATGACGTGTATCGTTCAGTTGTCGCTCAATCATTTTCTCTGGAATCTCTTCCAAAAGAAGTTTACTTCTTTTGCCTCGGTTATTGACGTAGTGTTTTTTAACAAAATCTTCATATTCATCAACTTCAAAAACTTTTACATTTTTCCCTAAACCAAGCTCAATAATAGTCCCTCCAAATTGCTTAATAAAACCCAGTCCAATATAATTATCTTTCAATTTATTCACCGCCGATTCGCAAATAATTTTATTGCTAAAACTGTCATCAAAATATCGGCTTTGCGGAATAATGTGTTCAATTTCATATTCTGGGGTAAATAATTTATTTAATGGAATAATCTGTCCAGTATAAGGCGATTTATATCTCTGTTCGAGCCAAAGTTTGTATCTTTTTAAATCTGATGAAGAAGGTTGTGCTGTTTTGCTAATCTTTAGAATATCATCTTCAATTTCGATGTCGGATTTTAAAATTCCATCTTCATAGATTTTTAAAATTTCCTGTTGCATTGGAGAATATGGACGAACATTTTCAACCGAATTATCAGTCATCATTTCAGCCAATAACGCTTTGATACGAAGATTGGTATTTTCGTTTTCAGAAATTTGCCTTGTCAGTTGCTCTCTTTCGTCGGCAGGAAGTTTCATTTCTCGCCCAAGTTCAATATGAATTTCATTGAAGAAATCTTTTGCTCCATTTCCATATTTTATCCAAATATCTTTTACAACACGAAGCGTTTCCGTAATCACCTGTTCTACAATTGGATTTCGAAGGGAATGTTGTTTAAATTCTTTTAAAAACTCTTCCAAATCATCTGTAGAGTTCCATTTCCCAATTATTGAAGCTTCTGAATGCCTTCCGTAAACTACATATTGAGCCAACCACAATTGCAGACCTTGGAAATCATTTTCAGACGTAAGATGAACTGCCTTTTCTCGGACTTTATCTTTGATATTTTCATCAAATTCTCCATTGATGATTTTCTGAATCCTGTCTTTCGAATATTTGTCAATATCGGCATAATTCCAATATTTCCCCAATCGCATCAAAGGCAATAACTTCTTAATCGCTTTTTCGGAAAAAGAGCCGTATTCACTTTTGAATGGCGGGAATTTTTTAAACGCTTCAAAGAAAGAATTTTCATCTAAATTATTTTTTCTGGCAAAAGATTTTAAAGCTTTTTCATATTCCATTTTATCGTTTACAGAATAGATAATATGCCAAATCTTCTGCTCAGTCTCTCTTGTGAAGAAATCATCAGAAATATTTTCAACTTTATCCAAACGTGACGAAATCATTGTTTTGGTTTCGTTGCAAGGATATTTTTTATCTTCTACAAAATTCCAGCGATACGTTTTTTCATTTAATTTAAAATGTTTCAACAATGCTTTTTGGTCAACTTCTTTTCTGTTATTTAGAAATTCAAACAGATTTTCGAAGTTTTCGGTTGTATTTAAAAATTCTTTCGTAACGTTAGAATCATCATCTTTTTTGTAAATATTAAGATTAAAAATCCATTGCCAGATGCGAAATTCCTGATAATATGGATTCGATTTCGGAATGGCTTTTAAAAATTGAATATACTCTACTCCATTTTCATCTTTGTATTTTCGAGATTCTAAACTACAGTTTGAAATGGATGATTTCTGACTTCTTAAAGGTCTTTGATAAAAAATTATATCCTCCATCAAAAGATGTACGAATTCTTTTTTACTTAAAGTCAATTGGTGCGCTTCATTATTTCGGTACAATTCACGAACGCAGTCGTTGTATAAATCATCATTTTTTAATTCTTGATGAAATTCTTTCTGCTTTTCTAAAATCTGTTTAAGTTCATCTTTATAAAATTTTCGCTCAATCGTACGAACCAATTTTCCTTTAATTTTTTGCTTTGGATTTTGAAGAAGCGCTTCATAAATATAGACACCGACGGTTTTGTGAGATTTATCAATTTCCTGTTCAGTTTTCTTTTTAACTAAAGTCCAATCTGTTTCCGCAGGAGCTCTGAAACTTCTTTTTTCATTTCCATCTTTATCTGTTTTAATACTTCCATCATCATTCATGTCAGTAGTAACAATAAAGTCTCTAGTTTTATCTTTCCAATCAAATAAAGGCGTTTTACTCGCACGTCTATAAACCCAGCCGTTTTCTAAAACTAAAGAATACCAGATATCAGATTTTCCCTTTTGCGGTTCATCCGCTAAAACATCTACAATTTTCAAAGAATAAAATTCTACCAACTTATTGGGATTCTCTTTTTCTTCCTCACCACGCAACTGATAATAACCACGTTTCTGATTAAAATTCAAAAGAATCCAAGCCAGTTCTGCTTTTTCTATTTTTTGAGAAATCGCTTTTTTGCGGAGATAATAAATCGTCCAATCGTAAGGGATTTTTTTATTATTTTCTAAAAGTTGAGGTTGATAGTTTTTAAAATCAGCAAGCATTTCTTCAAAAGAATTTTTGAAAACAAAACCCTCTTTATTATAAGCTAATTTTGGCTCTGTTTCTTCTTTAAATTTCCCAAATCTTTTTTCAAAATCAATTTGAGAAGCATAATGTTCTGGTAAATAATTAATGATATTCAAAACTCTGTGGAGTCTTTCTCTTCGTAACAAGAATTTTTCACGTAATCTTCTCACGCCTCGATAACCTGTTCTTGCAGCAGTTTGAGAAACGGAATTCCCTTTTCCGAAATCGCCCAAAACATCTTGAGACATAGGGATTATTCTGCTTCCCATTCCAAGAATTTCGCCTTGTTTGTTTTCAAAGTCTTCATTGATTAACGCCCAACCAATTGAGTTGGTTCCCAAGTCTAATCCAAGTATATTTTTTGCCATCACTATTTAGTATAATTGAGTTTCTTAAAAGTAGTAAGAAAATAATTCATGTAAATGTGGAAAACCGTAAACTGATTAAAAATATTATTTTTAGATTTGTATCCGAAAGCAATTCACAATAAGGATTATTCCGTTGTGAAAACATTTAGCGCCTCGCCTATCTGCGGGGCATTTTTATTTGAATAACAGCACTATTTATCACTTTTCCTCTAAAAAAAATGTATTTTTGAAATATATTAAAACAAGAATCTATACAATGAATATCTGTTTTTATCAAAAACCATTGATTGCATTATCAATAATTGTTGCTCCATTTTATTTTTCTCAGAACAAAGCAGAAGAAGCACTTAAAAAATTTGAGGAGAATTATCCACAGGAAAAAATACACCTTCTTCTTAGTAAAAAGAATTATGTTGCTGGTGAAAATCTTTGGTTTACCTCTTTTGTATTTGACGGATACAGCCCTTCAACGATTTCTACCAATGTTTTCGTTGAATTGTACGATCAAAATAAAAAACAAATCAGCAAAAAAATCTATCCTCTGATTAATGGTAAAGGCAGCGGAAGCATCAGTTTACCCGCAGATTTAAAAGAAGATGTTTATTACATTAGAGCTTATACCACATGGATGGGGAATTTCAGTGATGACTTTAATGAGATCTTGCCGATTACGATATACAATCCTTCATCGTCTGAAAAGTTGGTGAAAAACACTTCTGCCCCATGGTCTGCTGCTGTATTCCCGGAAAGTGGAACTTTTATTGATGGCATCAATACTAAATTTGCGGTAAGACTGCAATCAAAAGGGGAAACACCTACAAACTGGACTGGTTTTATCACAGAAATGCTGAACCCACAGACAAAACTGGTTACTTTCAAAGGGTTTGATCAAAATACAGGATCTTTTAGTTTTACACCTGTTGCCGGAAAAAAATATCAGCTTACAGTAGAAGATGAAAAAGGAATCAAGCAAACTATCAATTTGCCAGATGTAGCTGCTTCAGGAATAAATTTACAGGTTAAAAGTGAATCTGATGCTATAAAGTTTGTCTTTAAAAGTAAAAATATTGATCAAATGCTAAATATAAAATTTTAGGAACTATTAATAATCAGATGGTTTACAAAGCCAATGTCTCTCAAATTTCAGATAAGGTTTATACAATTCCGACCAGCCAATTGGTGAATGGAATCCTTAATCTTACGGTTTTTGATGAATCTGAAAATATTGTTGCCCAACGACTTAGTTTTGTACAACCTCAAGTTCTTAAACTTAAACAGCCGTCTTTAAAAGGGACTTCTCTTAGTTTAACACCTCGAGACAGCAATTCTTTCAACATAGAAAATAATCCGGCGATCTCAAGCTATCTTGTAAGTGTAACCGATAATGAAAGTGAAAATCCTGAGGACGACAATAGTTTACCAAGCACACTTTGGCTTACGGGAGATCTTACTTCAAAAATATATTATCCTGCCCAATATTTCGATGAAAACAGAAACACAGACGCACTGGATGCTTTATTGATTTCAGAAAAATGGTCTAGATTTAATTGGCAGACCATTATGTCTGGAACTTTTCCGGTTATCAAATATAAGCCTGAAAGCTACCTTTCATATAAAGGAAAAGCAACTAAATTGGGGAAACCTGCTTCAGAAGAAGAGATTAATTTAATTTTTAAAATGCCGGATCAGGGAATTAAATATAATCTGATTAAAACGGACAAAGAGGGAATGTTCACCTTAAGTGGTTTGGTTTTTGAAGATTCGATGGCATTTTCCTATCAGCTCAATCACGAGAAAGCTAATAAAAATTCGGTACAGGTTTATTTTAAGCCTGATTTTTCATTCTTACCTTTACGAGGCAATCTTCCTTCTACCAATTATACACTTACAAAACGTCAGTCGACTGATCAAATTCCTCGTGAAATAGAACGTGCAGTATCAAATAAAAGTTCACAGACTAACTTAAGGGAAAAAGAAACGCTTATTGAAGAAGTTAAAATTAAAGCACAAAAGAAAGATTTAACAAAAAAACTTAATAATGAACTTAGCAGCCCACTTTTTAGAAATGGAAACGAAACTGTTTTTGATTTTGTGAACGAGAATCAGAATGCGCAAGCTTCCATGAATATTCTGCAGTATCTACAAGGTAGAGTTGCCGGTCTTCAGATTCAAATGCAAAACGGCACTTACACCGCTACTAATCGTGGTGGCGCTGTAGAGTTTTTTTTAGACGAAATGAGAATTGATGCAAGCCAGATTTCTACTATTCCTGTATCAACTATTGCAATGGTGAAAGTAATTAAAGGAAATTTTGCGGGAAGCTTCGGAGGAGGAAATGGAGCTATTGCCATATACACCAGACGTGGCGGAATTACTGGCTCTGCCGCGATCGATACTACTTTACCGTCTAACCTTAAAGAAGTTAAACTAAACGGCTACGACAAAGAAATACCTTTTAAAAATGGAATCTACGACGAAGAAAGTGCGAAATCTATCCCGCAAGATAAAAGAAGTATTTTATACTGGAATCCTTATTTAGAAAGTAAATCCGGAGAACCAACTATTGTACAATGGTATAATAATGATGACGCAAAAAATTTCCGGGTTATGATCATTGGCTTTGACGAAAATAATGACTTTCTATATTACAATGATGTTTTAAAATAGCACATCTTTCTTTTATAAAACAAAATAAGCTCTCAATGATGAGAGCTTATTGTTTACATGGAAATTAAAAACAGTTATTCTTCTTTAATGAATTTTTTCTGTACATTTCCTTTTTTATCGTCAATATCAATGATGTAAACTCCACTAATAAGTGCACTGACATCAATTTTATTGTTAACGATCAATCCACTCGATATTAATCTTCCGGCAGCACTATAGATTTTATAATTTGCTTTCTCACTAATATTTTTAACATTCAATATTGATTTTACCGGATTTGGATAAATCAAAATATCTGTCTGATTAACCGAATTTACAGTTGGCAGTTTTGATATTCTTACCGTATAATCTTCTACTTCTCCATCATCAAAGCTGATGCAATTTACAGGGATGGCGCCTTTAGCCATAGCAACTCTCATCACAACATATTTAGAATTGGTCATACTGATGAATGCATCAGATGGAACACTAAATGTAGCACTTGCTGTCGGATTTGAATTAGGTCCGTCTGCAATAATTCTTTCATTAAGATCAAAGGTTCCGCTTCTGTCGAAATCAATCCATACCGCAACTCCAGAATCTGCTCCTTGAGTTTTATCAATAGTAATTTGATTTCCCGTTGATCCTTGAATCAATTCAATAAATTTTTTAGGATCTCCTGTATAATCAGAATAAGTAGCTCCCGTCGAAACATTGATCATTTCAGGTTTACCATTTGGTTTAGCAGTAACTTTTGAAATATATTCTGACGCAAAATTAGTTGACTGCATCTGACAATAAATCACTGTAGGTGTAATAAAATAGTACAAAGGTGTAAAATTACCTGCTGCCCCTGTACAGACATTAGCGACCTGCATTTCATATTTAGTTAATTCTAATAATCCTGTTATCGTGTAGGTAGTGTTACTTACATTAACAGTCGTCCAACTAGGTATTCCTACTTTTCTGTATCTTAATATATAATTATTTGTAGCTCCAGTCCCCGTATACGCATCCCAAACCACTTCCGCAGTTGTAGGTGTCAATTGAGTAATGGTAAATCCTGGCGGCGGCACTTCACAAACTCTCATTGTTGTAAATATCTGTGTAATTGACCACGGGTTAGGATCGGTTTCTCCGTTACAAATACTTGCTACCTGCACTTCATAAGTCTTATAAGACTCAAGATTTGGTATTGTATAAGTGTTTATTGGTGGTGGTGGCAATGTTGGAGTATTCCAAACGGTACTTCCCACCTCTCTCCATCTTAAGACGTAAGTAGCATTCGGGACAAGCGGGTTCCAGGTTACCATTGCTGAATTTGATGTAATATTAGATATTACTACATTCGGAGGTTCAGGATCGCATCTTGTTGTAAATGTCTGTATTGGAGTATAAGAACCTGCTCCACCGCTTCCACAAACTGCAGCTACTCTTACTTCATATTGTGTTGCAGGAGTTAATCCGGTAATAGTCACCGGTGGATTTCCTCCTAAAACAGAAAGATTCAGCGTTGTCCATGCAGAAGCTGGGTTGGTAACCGCTCTGTATTCTAACACAAATGCATTATTATTGGCAGCTGGAGTCCAGTTAATAATAACCGAATTATGGGTTATTGTTGTAAAAGCAGGAGTTCCTGGAGTAGCATTATTACAAGGTCTTAATTTTACCGCATAATCTTCTACCTCTCCATTCGCTGCATCCTGACACATCACCGGTGCACTTCCACGCTTTAGGACAACTCTCATCGTTGTAGTGTTCGTTCCTGTATAAACTCCCGTTGCAGGAACATCAAATGTAGCATTAACAGGTGTTGTGGTATTGGAAGGAGTAGTCATTATTTTCTCACTATCTGTGAAAATACCGTCTCTGTTCCAGTCAATCCAAGCATGTACGGAATCTCCGTAATTAGTTCCTGCCCAAGCTTTTGATACAGCAATCTGGTTACCTAGCGAACCTATTTCAAGATTAATTAATGTTGCTGGTGTCGTATAGCTAGTATAATTGGTTTGAAGTGAAATATTTTCCATCATCGGAAAATTGACAGGCGTTACTTTTACATTAGAAATATAATCATTTACTCCTGTTCCATTCATATTACAATAAGTAACAGGTGGTGTTGTAAAATCAAGCAATGGTGAGAAAGCTCCCTGATTTCCGCCACATATGGTAGCAACCTGTACCTGATAAGCAGTTTGCTCTGTTAGACCCGTAATTGTGTGAAAGCTCTGCCCGACAGGAAGTGTTAATCCAGCTGCACTTGGCAACCATGGTCCTGTAGTTCCCTGTCTCCATCTTATGACATATGTTGCATTAGCTGCCGGCAGCCATGATACATACGCTGAATTATGAGTAAGGTTACCTACAGCAATATTTGTAGGAGGAGCTGTTGTACACGGTTGAAGATCAATAAATTTAATATAATAATCTTCTACTTCTCCGTTACTCGTAAGGTTAGCACAAGGATCTGTCGGAGTATTAAAATAGACAATAACACGCATTTTAATTTTACTCGTACCAATATAAGCATTGGCGGGTACATCAAAATTTGCAGTTACAGGAGTTGTACTAGAATATCCCAGATTCATAATTCTTTCTCCTCCCGCTGTACCTACAGGACTATTATTAAAAATTCCGTCACCGTTAAAATCAATCCATGCATAAGTGGAATAGGTTCCAGAAGCAATTGATCTTCCAACCGATAATGTATTATTAACCGAATTTCTTAATAAAGTAATGGTCTTTGAAGGATCATTAGAATAGTCTGTAAAAGTACTTGGTCCTGAATTATTAGTTGTGGTTGGAACATTGGTTCCTATCATCGTAATGTTATTGATATATCCGTTGGTCACCGTTGCCGTACCCGAGTTACAGTAAGTGAGAGCCGGAGTAGTAAATGGAACTGGTGTTGAGAAAGCACCCTGAGTTCCACAAATCGTAGCGATCTGCACCTCATACTGAGTTTGCTCAATTAGCCCCGGAAGTATCACATTATTTGTAAATGGTGTCGTAACGTTAATCGTTTGCCACGCCCCGGATGGTAAAGCTCTATACCTTACGACATAGGTAGCATTCTGAGTGGCAGTCCAAGATACCGACGCAGAAGTTGCCGTGATATTGTTTACTGCAATATTTGCAGGTGGTACATTTGTACAAGAAGGCAAAACAGTACCTGTAAGCTGCAGTCTCGGCAAAACAGCATATCTGCTTGTACCCGCAGGCGGATTTAGCGGATCAGGATTAGTCGTAGTATTATAATAAATCATCCCTCTGTTGGTTCCTGCAGAATAACTTCCCCAGTTGGCTGTACAAGATGTTCCTGTAACATTTTCATCTACTGCAACTACCACATTGCTCGTTCCGTCCCAAAGGAATGGTGTCGCAAGAGGAATATTGATCCAAGTTCCGGCAGTCATTGCAGGCAGTGTTCCGGTGTAAACCTGAGTCATCGTTCCTGCAGGAATCCAGCTTGTGGTTGTAGCAAAATCATTTTGAGTTGTATTTCCCATATAAACAACCCATTGGTTATAATTTGCCTGATTAGCTGCTGTAGTCGATACAAAAAACTTAACTGATGTAATCATATTATTCGTCCCAACAGCACTTGCTATTTCTGTAGGGGTATAAATCTGCTGAGAATAATTAAATCCTGAACAAGAATATACCGGCAAAAATGCATGAGTTGCTGTACCGCCTCCAATCTGCCCCGGAGTAAAAGGATCACCCTGTACCCATAAAGATTTATCTGAAGCTGAACATACTGAACGAACCCACCAATAATAGGTACTTCCACCAACCAAAGGAGTGATATTAGCTGAAAAACCGGGAACAATAGTTCCTACTGTTCCTGCTGTTGGAGGTGTATTTGTAGTACTGTAATAATATTCATATCCTCCTGCAGGTGCGGGAGCCGGCGCTAACGGAGCAGCCCAGTTCAAAGTTGCAGAATTCGGAGCTATATTTGTTGCGGTTCCGACAACGGGCTCAAAACATGTTGGCGCCTGTATTACCTGAACTTCATCCAAAAGTACATCATCATAAAAATATCCGTTACCGGCAACATCTTTATCAACTGTAAATTTAAGCTGAATCGTCGCTCCTACGTAAGTCGCTGCAAGAGGAACCCCTACCGTTCGCCATTCTGCAGCATTACTGTTATCAGACCATATCTCAACCCAGCCGCTTCCGTTATTTACTTCAAGCTTCATTCTGTTATGCTCGTAAGGAGGAACGGTTCCTGTTGCTGAGGTAAGATGATTTTTAAACCATTCAAACTTCACAAAAGGATTAGTAAGTCCGGTTAGATTGATTTGCGGACTGATAAGCTCAACCGTGTGTTCATTAGTATATGGAGAGCTGGCATCTACCCAGGCAAAGGTTCCCGCAGGTTTACCTCCGTTTCCTGTTGCACCATAACCTGCAGATGTGCTAAATCTCCATTTAACGTATATGCTGGTGGATGAACTGGTTGGGTTTTGGCTCGTCCAGCAGGTAGGCAAAGCCCCTGTGCTGAAAGACTGTAAAAATGGGACGGGCAAAGCCGTACATTGTGCGGAGACTTTGAGCTGAAAGCACAGCAAAATCCCCAGGATCATTAAAAATCTGTTCATAATAGTAGAATATGGTTAGTAAATGAATAAGATGTTTTCCGGATTAAAGAAACATCTGAATTTGTAAATACAAAAAAAATAGAAAAAGTAGAAATTTCTGTCATAGGCATATATTTTGTGATAATTCACAAATATAGTATTTTTATTCATACCATAACATGATTACCTAATACATTTATATATCCTACTAAAATTATAGATTATTTATCTGTTTCAGTAAATTAATGAATTTAATTCAATACAAATATTCTTACTCGTTATTCATTTAATACATACCGTCAAGTAATTAATGATGTAGGTTATTATATTTTTTTTGTTAATGAAATCCAAGGTTCTAAGAAGTCAGATTTATTGTTTACCTTAAAAATAACGTTTATTATAAAACTCTTTCTTTCAGGGCGATAAAGAAACGATAGAAAAAAAAAGAATTGTAATTAAATACTCAAAATCAAGCTAAACAAAGCCAGTTAACTTACTTTTAGAAAGACAATAATTTAAAATACACCATTGATGAGTATTATTAAGAAAATTATAGACTTAATCGTGTAAAATTTGAAATAATTTTATTCCTCTGAAAAAGTCACTATTTTAGCCGTTCTAAAAAAGCCGAATGACTGTAACAGAATTCATAAAAAAAACACTTAGTATATCTGATAAAAACATTAATGCTACTTTAAAACTATTATCTGAAGACTGCACCATTCCATTTATTTCTCGTTATCGAAAAGATGCAACAGGAAATTTAGATGAAATTCAAATAGAGCAAATTTTTAAACTTAATAAACAGTTTGAAGACATCGTAAAACGTAAAGAAAGTATTTTAAGATCTATAGAAGAGCAAGATTCTTTATCTTCAGAATTAAAAACAAGAATTGAAGAAAGCTTTGATATTCAGGAGTTGGAAGATCTGTATTTACCTTTCAAAAAACGCAGAAAAACAAAAGCAGATGCGGCAAAAGAAAAGGGTCTTGAGCCTCTAGCTAAAATTATTATGAGCCAAAAAGCTCAGGATATTCAGTTTTTAGCTTCAAAATATCTGAATGATCAGGTTTCTTCTGAGGAAGAAGCTTTACAGGGAGCAAGAGACATCATGGCAGAATGGATCAATGAAAATATGTATGTCCGTAAAAATCTTCGCCGATTATTTCAAAGAAAAGCCACTGTTACTTCTAAAGTTGTGAAAGCTAAAAAAGATGACGAAGGAGCTCAAAAATTTTCGCAGTATTTTGAATGGGAAGAAAGCCTGAACCGAACACCTTCTCATCGACTTTTGGCAATGCTGAGAGCAGAAACTGAAGGCTACGTAAAAATAAATATCGGAATCGATAAAGATGAAGCACTTGATTTTATTGAAAATGCAATTATCAAATCTAAAAATGAAAGTTCAGAGCAAATCGCTTTAGCCATTAAAGATTCTTACAAAAGACTTCTGGAACCGGCAATTTCCAACGAAACTCTTCAGGAAGCAAAAGAAAAAGCTGATAAAAAAGCCATCGAAATCTTTTCTGAAAACTTAAGTCAGCTTTTATTAGCTCCGCCTTTGGGGGAGAAGAGAATTCTAGCGATCGATCCAGGTTTTAAAAGTGGTTGCAAAGTGGTTTGTTTGGATGAAAAAGGAGATCTACTGCATAATGAAACGATTTATCCCCATGCTCCGCAAAACGAAAGCGGAATGGCGATGAAGAAAATTCGCTCGATGGTAAATGCTTATCATATTCAGGCAATTTCTATCGGAAACGGAACCGCAAGCCGTGAGACTGAATTTTTCATTAAAAAAATAGCTTTTGATAAGCCTTTGCAGGTTTTTGTAGTTTCGGAAGCCGGAGCTTCTGTGTATTCTGCAAGTAAAATTGCAAGAGATGAATTTCCGAGTTTTGATGTGACGGTTCGTGGTGCAGTTTCTATCGGGCGAAGACTTTCTGATCCTTTGGCTGAATTGGTGAAAATTGATGCTAAATCGATCGGTGTCGGCCAATATCAACATGATGTAGACCAGACTCAGTTAAAAAACGAACTCGATTCTACGGTAATGAAATGTGTAAATTCGATTGGAATTAATTTGAATACGGCAAGCAAATCACTGTTAAGCTATGTTTCCGGAATTGGTGAAAAGATGGCAGAAAATATTGTGAATTACCGTGCTGAAAACGGGGCTTTTGAAAACAGAAAACAATTGAAGAATGTTCCAAGACTCGGAGAAAAAGCTTTTCAACAAGCTGCAGCTTTCATCAGAATTACAAATGGCGAAAATCCTTTAGATAATTCGGCAGTTCATCCCGAAGCGTATGGAATTATCGAAAAAATGGCAAAAGATTTAGGCATTAAAACCAATGAATTAGTTGCTAATAAAGAGAAAATCAATTTAATTCAACCTGAAAAATATATAACGGAAGACATCGGAATTTTAGGGATAAAAGATATTTTAAAAGAACTGGAAAAACCGGGATTAGACCCTAGAAAAGCGGCAAAAATTTTTGAGTTTGATCCGAATGTAAAAAAGATTACCGATTTAAAAACCGGAATGATCCTTCCTGGAATTGTCAACAATATCACTGCTTTCGGATGTTTTGTAGATTTAGGAATTAAAGAAAGCGGATTGGTTCATATTTCTCAATTGAAAGACGGTTTCGTTTCTGATGTAAATGAAGTGGTAAAATTGCATCAACATGTTCAGGTAAGGGTAATAGAAGTGGATGAAGCGAGGAAGAGAATTCAACTGAGTATGGTGTTGTAATTTTATTAACGCTTCAGACTCCTATGTCAATTAGAATGAAAAGAATATCAGAACTTAAGGAAAGAAAAATAACTCGAAGAGCAACCCGAAATTTTGATTCGGAAGGCAGACGTATTTATGATGAGTTTGAATATGATTTACCTTATAAAACCGAATTTTTAGGAAACGAAAAACTAAGAATATTAGCAAAAATAATTGATGTAATTCCATTATTTATGGTTTTCTTTTTTCTTTTTCAGCAACCTGCAATTCTTTCATTACTTTTTTCAATCCCTTTCGTAATTTTATTAGGAGCCGTTTTAGAAACACTATACGGAACTACTTTAGGCAAAAAGTTATTAAAACTGAAAGTAATTGATGACAATGGAAATTATCCTAAAATTTTAAAATCTCTGTGGAGAAATTTTCTATGCTTGATTGTTTTTTATCCTGTTTTTGATGATTTTATTCCAATGGCACCGAATGAAATTTTAAAAATTGAACATAAAGAAACAAACTTTACTATGCACATGAACAATAAATTATGTAAAACTTATATTGTAAAAGAAAGTCAAATTCCGGAAATTAGAAAACGACTTAATCATAAAATACTAAATTAAATGAAATACCTTTATTTCATTTTAAATAAAAAAACGGGCTAAGATATGATCTCAGCCCATTTTTTTTTTCAGAAATAATTTACTATTTAAATTATATCTACTATTTTCCTTTCGTTGTAATTATTTATAATCTTTAGAATCCCTTCTCGGCTCTTTTACTTCTGGCCATTTTGCGACTTCACCTTTATCATTTTCAGGCATTGTTCTGCGCTCTCTGCTTGTAAATTCAGGATCTTCAGATGCCATATACGCTAAAGTTGCGGTAAGAATCACATTGTTTTTCACTTCATCAAAAACAATTTTATCATAAGTATCTTTCGTGGTATGCCATGTATAACCGAAATATCCCCAGTTTAGAGAACCTAAAGAAAACCCGGGAACACCGGCTGCAACAAATGAAGCATGATCCGATCCTCCTCCACCCGGCATTCCCGGGAAATCTGTTTTGATGTGATCTCTCACATTTTTTGGAACTGCATTTAGCCATTTTCCAATATAATCATATGATCTTACAAAACCCTGACCTGCAATATTAATCACTCTTCCGGTTCCGTTATCTTGGTTGAAAACAGCCTGCGTTCCTTTGATAATTTCAGGATTATCGGCAACAAAACCTCTAGATCCGTTTAAACCTTGCTCCTCACTTCCCCAAAGTCCGACAACGATGGTTCTTTTAGGATTTGGATAATATTTTTTAAGAATTCTCATGGTTTCAAGCATTGTTAAAACACCCGTTCCGTTATCTGTAGCACCTTGCGCACCGTCCCAAGAATCTAAATGGGCAGAAAGAATTACATATTCATTAGGTTTTTCTGAACCTTTAATCATCCCAACGGTGTTGAAAGTTTTTGCATCAGGAAGAATTTTAGATTGCGCCTCAACTTTAATTCTCGGTTTACTTCCTTTTTCAGCTATTCTGTATAGCATTCCATAATCTTCTACGTCGATATCAAACATTGGGATTTTAGAAGTTTTCGCTCCGAAAATACGGTTGGCTCCCATAATTCCTGTCCAGTTTGAAATCGCAATTCCGGCTGCACCTGCTTTTTCTAAAGCTTCGGGAAGTGTATTGTTATCATATCCGATATTTTTTACATAATCGCGGAAGTCTTTTGAAGCCTGCTCTTTTTCGGCTTTCAGTTTTTCGTACAATTCAGGAGTTGCAAATTCTTTGATCTGCTCATCGGAACGACCGATTTTCTGATATTGGGCCATCAAAACTATTTTTCCTTTTGCGGAAGGAAGCCATTGATCGAATTTTGCTTTTGAAGAAACTTTAGGAAGAACTATCACTTGCGCTTCAACTGCTTTTTTCGTTGAAGGGCTCCATGCTAATTGCGTTGCAGAAAGAGATTTTACACGTGGATACACCATATCTACATGTGTAGTTCCTCTTTGCCAGCCTTTCCAGGTTCCGAATTGCTGTAAAGTAGCATCAATGCCCCAGGATTTTAATTTATTGGCTGTCCATTCATTAGATTTTTGCATTTCCGGAGTTCCGACCAAACGCGGACCGATACCGTCTAATAACTCGAACGCCATATCTTCTAACTGAGAATGATTATTAGTTTCGTTTACAAAATTTTCAACAATTGGATTTAACTTCTGAGTGGTTGATTGTGCATTGACAAACTGACTCGCCAAAACTACTGCAGGAACTGCAAAAAAGGTGTTTATCTTCATACTTTTATTGATTGGCATAAAGATAAAGTTATTTAATGAAAATTAAAATTCCTAAAACCTTCTATTACAAATAAAATCTGCGTAAACATGTATGATCAGCGGAAAATGAATTTTACTTTCTCCCACGGATTACACAAATTTGCACAGATCTAAAAATTATAAGTTACTTTATTAGAATTTAAGGCAAACTTTTTACTTTTTACTTTTTACTTTTATAATGAATATTTTATCGCCTTATCCAACTCTATCGGATTATTATATTTCCTGATTCTCTCCTTTAATCTTTCATTGACTTCACGGGAATTGTTTTGTCCGACCTTAGTTCCGTCATTTAAAAAAAATTCTTCATTTGAACGGGTTTGTTGGGTTGCATTTCTGAGATAATTGACAGGAGAATCGTAATATTTCAGCTTAGAATCTTTATATTTTATATCATCTACGGCAACACTGCTTTTCACCATATAATCGATATACATATTCCCTTTAGGATTGGCAATTTTCTGAGTTTTTACCAATTCAAATTTGTAATTGTTTTTATCATCATACAATTCTGTAATCAAACCGGGAAGTCCGTGAAATTTGTACGGACCTTCCTGAAAAGGAATATCTGTTGTAAACCACGCTGTCCAATTTCTTCCACCCCAATTTGTCGTCGCTTTTTGCATATTCAAATCTTTCACTTTCTTTTTTTCGTTGGTAAGCTTCCAGTTTTGGGTATTTTTAGATGAAAGTTTTAAAACAACATTTTCCAAAACATCATAATAATTGTAATCTGCCGAACCCAATTGATGAGTGATAATATGAGACGTATTAAATTTCGACCCGTCCGTAATCGGAAGATTGTTCGTCACTAAAGAATCACCAATATAAAAATCGCGTGGATAATATTTTACAATTTTAGACTCAATATCGAGATGATAATTTTCTTTAGTGGTAACATTTTGCGTAGAATCTTTCTTGTATTCTACATCATAAATGAAACGGTGCGTTTGCGCTTTAGATAAGAAACCTGACAAGATAAAAGCTGATAAAACTAAACTTTTCATAATATATTATTTTTGATTGATAAATTCCTGTTCTTCTTTTGAAAGTAAAATAGTCGCTTCTTTATCTTCTTTCACAGGAACATTTTCCCAGATACTTTTATTGAAATCTACTTTTGGGTCTAATCCCTTTTTATCAGATTTTGTAAACGTGTTGTAGACTATTTCTGTAGTAAAACTTCTCTCATCCTTTTTACCATCATAGCTTACAAAGAATTTTTCGCCAGTAATTTTTTTAGACGCAGGAATGTAGCTTCCGTCCTTTTTATAAAAATCAAAAATTACCCTTGCATTTCCAAGCTGATAATCAAATTCTACCCCATCTTTATTGGTTCTTTTATAAACAGGAAAATTTTCCTGCTGATAATTTAAATCATATAACGTTATTACTTTATCTATTT
This sequence comes from Chryseobacterium indoltheticum, assembly GCF_003815915.1. Taxonomy (NCBI): domain Bacteria; kingdom Pseudomonadati; phylum Bacteroidota; class Flavobacteriia; order Flavobacteriales; family Weeksellaceae; genus Chryseobacterium; species Chryseobacterium indoltheticum. Next base: position 2,205,687 of record NZ_CP033929.1, on the reverse strand, counting down.
TATTATAAGTAATTTCACCCGATACATCTATTCCTCTTTCAGATTGTACTTTTACATAAATAACCTGATTATCATTATCTTCTGAAATCAGTCGACCGGTAATTTTTGAATTTTTAATATTCATATTTGCTAACAAGCGATATATTTCAAAACTAAAAAAATAATCGCCCATACTTGCGTGTTCAAACTCATTTGTTTTGACATTAAAAACACCTTTCGAGCTTTTTTTTTTATACTTTACATTATTAAGTTGTATCTGTAATATTTCGTCATAATTCTTCTTAAATCCATCTCTAAAATTGTAAGAATTGCTTTTAGTCCACAATTTAGCTTCTGCAATTACCATAAAAAACAGGCTATCATTATTAAAACTTTTAGATTTAAAAGTAATATCATAGAGTGATGGTTTGTCAAAATATCGTTTATTATAATTCTTATGCAAATCTTCAATAATCTTCTTGATGTCTACATTAATGATTTTCACTTCTTCAATATTTTTAAAAACAGGTTCAAGTTTAATGACAGAACTGAAGTTTTTAAAATTCTCTTTCTTAAAGCCCGACGCAGAAACTTCAAAATCTCTAGAATTCTCATCGACAGGCGCAAAACCATCTTCGTTGGTATAAAGCAATTGGTCGGTTAAAATAATTCGTGCATTGGCAATTGGTTTTCCGTTTTCAGCATCTACAACCTGTAATTTTTGTGCTGAGAAAAGTGCAGAAAATAAAACAAATAAAAAGGAAATATGTTTCATAATAAAAGTTCCGCTATTGGTTATTAGCGGAACAAATATAAATTCAAAAAAGAATAGAATTCTACAATGAATGATTTATTTAATATTATTTGTGAATATTTAAATTTCTTTAACGGTTTTAAGTTATTCAACTTCAAAAATTGCCTGAATTTCTACAGAAGAATTTACAGGAACCGAAGAAGCACCAAACGTGGCTCTTGCATGCTTTCCCTTTTCAGCAAAAACTTCTACTGCAAGGTCTGAAGCAACATTCATCAAATCAGCATGTTTGGTATAATCATCTTTCGTATTGAAGATTCCGGTGAGCTGCACCACTTTTTTTACTTTATCTAAATCTCCATTCACAGCGTCTTTCAATACAGCCAACACATTCAGCATTGTTTGTTTAGTCGCTTCTTTCACTTGATTTTCATCCACCGAAACTCCTAATTTTCCGGGATATAAAATCTTTCCGTCTTTCAGCGCAACCTGATTGATGAAAACCAGATTTCCCGATCTTACGAAAGGCTGATAATTTCCTGCAGGTTTCGGGACATTTGGAAGAATAATCTTTTTTTCTTCTAAAACCTTATCTATGTTTTTGTTTTGTGAAATTTTAATTTCAGAATTTTTGTGAAAAGTCCCTTTCAAAGCAAACACAACTTTTGCGAAATTCTTTCCCTGCTCAAAAGCTATTTCTTTTTCACTGGAACTTGGTCTCTCTACATTTTTAACCGAAGCCAGACTTGTAACTCCCAAAACCGTATTTCCCTGCGGAATATTTTTATCAATTTTTTCAACACCACGAATTCCATTTGAAACCAAAACCATTCCGTGAACAGAAAGCGTGTTCCAAAAAGCCTGAACGGCCAGTTCATTCCCTGCTCCACTTCCTGCAGACATAAAGACTGTTGCAGGCATTCCTTCCAATGAGTGATTCGTCCACAAATTCACAGTTTTCGAAAGAAACTCACTCATTCCTGTACTGATGTTTCCAAAATAAACGGGTGAGCCAAAAGCGATTCCGTCATAAGAACTTAATTCTTCCACTGAAGCCACCGGAATATCTTTTAAAATTGTATGATTTGATGATTTTACCTGTTTGATAATAGGCTGCACATTTCCATTGTTTTCAATTCCTTTTGAAATCTGCTTTGCCAATTCGTACGTACCGCCATTATCAGAATGGATGAGCACCAATACTTTTGCTTTATTATTTTGAGCCGTCATCGTATTTGAAATTATTGTTAAAATAAAAAGTACTAAAACTCTATTGAATATCTTCATGTAAATTAATTATGATTATGCAAATTTAGTGCTGTCATTTTTATTAATTTTGCCAAAAACTTTATGCAAAGCGCCAAATCTAAATGCAATCTGACAGAACAGGAAAATGGATTTTTTGACGATTCATTAGAAAAAGACGCTTACATCTGGTACGAAGAAAATTGGCAACATGATGATTACGAACATCTTCATCAGCGCGCACAGCTCACTTTTGTGAAAGAAGGTTATCAATATTTTCATATCAATGACAAAATTTATCTCGTTCCGCAGAATCATGTTATTTGGGTTCCGTCATTGCAAAAACATAAGATAACTTCAGAAGCCGAAACCGTAAAATTGATGGTAAGTCTTTTTAAAAATATTCCTGAAGATTATTTTTATAGTCAAATACATGTTTTCCCAGCGCCGCCGGTTTTGAAAGAGATGATTTTATATGCGAAAAAATGGAATAAAGAAACTGCAGAAAATGATGAGCAGGAAGCTTTTATGAATGCACTACTGATTAGCCTTCCTCATTTTTGTGATGAAAATAATGCATTACAAATTCCGCTGCCTTCAGATAAAAGATTACTTGAAGTCTGCCAGTTTATTAATCAAAATTATCAGCATAATCATAGTATTGAAGAACTTGCAGAGATTGCAAATCTTTCTACAAGAAGCCTTCAGCGCATCTTTAAACAGGAAACCGGAATAAGTATAAAGAAATATGTACAACTGATCAAAATTCTTAAAAGTATAGAATTGATTGATTGTAATCAGTTCACGTTAAGCGAAATCGCTTACAAAGTGGGATACAAAAGCCTTTCGGCATTTACATCATCTTACCAGGCCATTATGAATACGAAGCCAAAAATCAGTAAGAAAAATATATTTTAAAAAAAATAAGCCGACTGAATCAGCCGGCTTACTTATTATTTTTTAGATTCTTCAACAGAAACTTTTCTGAAATCTTTGAACAATTTGCTTAGTTCAAGAGCTGATTTACGAGCTCTGGTTCCAGCTGCCTTGTTTCCTTTTTCAACTTGTTGGTTAGCTTCTGTTGTGAACGCTTCAAATTCTGCGTTGATTTTTTCGATAAGTTCTTTCATGTCTATAAAATTTAGGCTGCAAATATATGGTTTCAGACTATTCCAGCCTAATTGTAGAGGTTTTTTTTGACATATATAAATGAAAATATTTCATCAAAACATAAAAAATAAAAAATATCGTCATTAAAACTACATTTAATAGTTAATATCATAGAAACTTCCTCACTCGACATGGTATTTAAGGCAATACCACTATTTCTCAAAAAAATAATTTGCACTTTTCAACTATTCATTATTTAGCCGCTCATCATTTAAGATTTCAGAATATAAAAAGACGATTATTAGTAATGGAATTAATTTGTATCAAAATAGCTACATATATGATGAAATAAAGGAAAATTAATTTTTCAGCAAAACTAAAATGACATAATCAGACCACTTTTCTGTTTTTTTTGAAAATTTGTAAGAAAATCATAAAATAAAGTGATAATTATACCCAACTAATACTTATTTTTGACGAATATATTCATTCATAAACACAAATTAGGCAATGAATCAAATATTCGATGAATTAAAAAAAAATGGCTTCAGTATTAATCTCGTTTCTGATATTATAAAACGCAATAATTTTTCAAGAAAATTCAATACATTAGAATATTTTGCTATTTATTTGGTCGCTGAAGATCTCAATATAACCGTTGAGCATAAACCTTATCAGATCCCCGGTGGAAACTCTGTCTTTATTGGTCCTCAAAAAAATGTAGAATTTGGAAATGCATTGGGTAAAGAAATTTACGCCATTGTTTTTTCTAAAGAATTTTTTGATAAGACATCAAAAGACAGCATATATCTCAATTCAAATATTTTTTTCAACAGTAAATCTCACATTTTTGTTGCGCCATATTTTGGAAATACAGAATACAATAAAATCATCTTAATAGAAAGGCTGAAAATATTTTCAGCAATTGATGAAAAAAACATCTATTTTGCTGCGGCACATAATGCAATAGAAAGTTTAATTCTTGATGCTCATTTGCATATTGATCACAAAAACGACCCAAAAGAACAGTTGGAATCTGTAAGTTTAGTTAATCGTTTTACTGTGATTCTTCATAGAGATTATAAAACAGAAAAAAAAGTTTCTCATTATGCAAGCGAATTGAGGGTTTCCAGTCGTAGACTTACCGACATGACAGAATTTGTATATGGTAAATCTGCGAAGCAAATGATTATAGAAAAAGTAAAATTCGAATGTGAGAAAGCTATCAAATTTTCAAATAAAACTTTATCTGAAATCGCATTCGATTTAGGATTTAAAGATGAAGGTAACTTCACCAATTTTGTAAAAAAACACAGTGGAAAAAAACCTTCCGATATGCGGGAAATGACTTTCTAAGTTTGTGAAATTTTATGTTTTTATACCATTTTTTGCTCTATTTTTTAGAGCAAATTTTGTTTGTATGAACTTTGCAAAGTAAAAAATGTAAATATTTAATTATTAAGTAGTTGCATTTCTTTTTTATGTAATAATTTATAAATTATTACGTAAAAATTATTAAATCAAACCCACAGTAAATTGTATTACGTATATATACTGAGTAGATTTGCAGTATTAAATAGAACAACATAAAAATTATCATATCAGAAAATAACGAAGAACATCAAATCACAAAGTATTATTAGTATTATATTTATTCTTTTCAATCGACACATTCATCATATTAATAAACTTTTCATCATCAGTTTTCAATGGTAACTGGATGTATTGAATAAAATCAATGGATCCGGTTACCTGTTTTAAAAAAACGACGTAAGCGTGCTTACAACTCTTTAAGAACCAGTTTCTAATCACATATTCGTATTAAAAATAGTTTTAATTATATCAATTATTGTAAAACATACTCATTTGTGTAAAAATTTACAAAAAATAAGCGTGTTTTTGCAAATCCCAATCTCTAGATGGTACATATCTTTGCACTCGAAAAGAATAGATATACATATCTAAAATAAAACTGATTGATATTATGAAACAATTTTTATTGTCGGCAGCAGGATTACTTGCTTTCGCAACAGCTAGCGCTCAAAACGTAACATTAAACGTTAGATTAAAGCCCATTCAAACGCTAGTAGTAAACACTTCCCAAAAAGTAGTAAACTTAGAGTACGTCACAAAAGATGATTATCAAAACGGTGTAACATCAGAAAATCCGGATCACTTAAACATTTACAGTACTGGTGGTTTCCAGGTTAAAGTAAAAGCTAGTAATGCTGCAATGCAGAACGGAGGAAAAAGTATCTCGACAAATACTATTCTAATAAAAGCTTCAGCAGGTTCAGATGTTTTAAACGGAGCTCAATACTCTCAAGACGTGCAGCTAAGTGGAAGTGAAAGCACTTTGGTAACTTCAACAAGTGGTGGAGTTAACAAAAAAATCAACATTGCATATAAAGGAGCTGGAGCAAATGCTTACATAAACAATTATATTGCAGGTCAAGATCCTACTCTATATACAACAGAATTAACGTATACGATTGTTAGTCAATAACAAACTACACTCATTATGATATTGTAGTGTCACAATTCTTTGTGACACTTTTTATGTAATTAAAAATACCATCATGAACAAAATCACCTTACTTTTCTTATTTCTGATGATACAAATCAGTGCACAGACAGGTATTTCGGTTTCTCCACCTAGAGTATATTTTGAGTCTGCTGCGGGATCTAGTAATACGCAAAAAATAACGGTTACCAATGTGAGTGCAAAAAACACTTTAGACCTTGCGGTTAGCTTAGGTGATTGGGATTATGATGAAAAAGGTGAAAATATGATGTATGCAGCCGGCGCGTTGAAAAACTCTTGTGCAAGCTGGATCAATATCAAAAAAGATGATAACTATTTCAGTCTGGCTCCCGGAGAGAGAAAAGAACTTGAGGTAACCCTTACTTCACCAAAAGTAAACCAAGACAAACTTTCTGCACATACAGCAGTACTATTTGTCAGCCAAATGAATCCTGTGGACGATGTAGACAACAAAGGAGCAAAAATTAAAGTAAGCATTCGTTCCGGAATCAAGATATTTCATAGAACACTGGAACCAATAAAAAGAAAAATTGAAATTCAAGATTTAAAATTCGATAGCTCAAAAAAGCTATTAAATATTACTTTTGAAAACCAATCGGAGATATGGACTGACGGAAAAATCATAACAGATATTATCAATACAAACACAGGTAAAAAAATTACGGTAGAGCCAATTGTTTTTTATACCCTCCCCGGAAACATCCGTAAGGTAACCATTCCGGTACAAGATTTAACTGAAAAAGGCTCGTATAATGTGTCTGTTTTGATTGATTACGGAGATAATGAGACATTAGAAATGGGAGAATTGAATTTTAATTATGAGTAAGGTATTAGTCACTTTCTTCATCACAATTTCCATGCTGTTTAATGCTCAGGTTTCATTCACTTCATGGACCAACAGCTATTTGCAGGTAAATTCTTACAATGGAAACAATAATCCCGATGCATATACGGTAACCTTTGCTGCCAATGGCAATTTAAACATGCCTTATTGGAAACTTTCGGCAAACCTGAAACAGCCAATAACTTCTACAGACGGCCAATACACCATTCCAGGCAATAAAATATCCTTTCAGCCCATCTCCTCAGTCGGGCAGGCATACCCTAACCCTACTCCATCACTAGCACAAATAGGAGTACCACCAAATGTATTTTTACAGGAAAATGCAGAAGTCTTTTTGGTTCCTCAATCTAATGCTCCTTTATACAATATGCCTTCTACACCCAATGGCTACTACAATCTTCAGCTTAAATACGGTATTACGATAATGGGAGGCGCTTATCTGGGAACATATCCGGCGTGGACGAGGTTTGTAGCTCCTGTAGAATTTACAGCATATGATCAATACAATAATGTGATAGGAAAAGTAAATCATACTTTTGATTTTCATATTGCTAATTTGACGGGAACACCACCAGTAACGCAGGAAATGTCTTTAAAAATAAACATGAATGCCGCAAACGGCTTGCTTGAATTTAATAGCATGCAGGATTACAACAACGGAACCAGCGTTGTTTATCCGAGCGGTTTGCAAATCAATACAAATACCAACTTCCAGATTAAAGTAAGATCATTACAAAGTCATCTGCAATCAAACACAGGCAATTATTCTATTCCTGTGGGAGCAGTGCATCTTGCTCTGCAACCTCTTGGGCAAAGTAATCAGACTGTTTTCCCGATAACTTTGAGCACTGCAAATCAAACTCTTGCAAAGGGAAATGCATCCCAAAGTACCATCTACAACTACGACATCAAATATTTTACATTGCCACAAGATGAGCAATTAATTAATGCTAAGCCTACCGAGTATTCTACAACATTACAGTACGAAATTACTCCTCAATAAATTTTAAATGATGCCTTTTTTCAGCAGAAGATTTTTGTTCACCCTATTTATCGTTTTATTCAGTAGTATTTTTATAAATGCACAAAAAACTGAATCTAATGTCACTATGGAGATCGAGCAGGGAAATTCGCCATCACGTTCGAGGCTTTTAAATCTTGTTGTTGCTATTCAGAATCATAGTTCTAATAATTTCAGCGGAAAAATACAGTTTGTATGCCCAAAAGGGTTTAAGGTAATCTCCGGTGAAGAACCTTTAATAGAACTTAAGCCCAACGAAAAAAAATATTTACCTGTACGAATCATTGTAGAATCTGATGCTAAAGCAGGATCTTCGCCTATAAAAGTCAGATTGCTTGATCAACTTGGTATTTTTATTACCGAAAGAATAAAAGAACATGTGATTGAGGTAAATAATGACCTGAATTTATCTCTACTGAATGCTCCTATTTACAGATCTTCCAGCCTGGAACCTATATCGGTAAAAGTAAGGGTGAGTAACTCGGGAAATATATCTCAGGATATTACTTTGGTTTGCAAAATTCCTGATCCTGAAAATGGAAATCAATTTTTAGAGCAACAAGCCATTATCAATGTAAAAAAAGATTCTACTTTTACATTTACTTATCAGCCTTCAAAAGGTTTGTCCAGACTGTCCAACTTTTCTATCAACATTTCGGGTTTCAGAAATCCTGACAAAGAAATATTCAATACAGCGACTGTTTTTGTACAAAATATTTCGAGTGTTCAGAAATATCAGGATCCGCAATTCAATAATTTTGCTGAGGAGACAAAAAATCAAATTACCACTTCATACAGAAAAGTAGGAGATAATATTGATATGTATCAATTGATTGGTTCAGGAGGTTTTAATCTACCTTCCGGATTTCTTTTTATAAGAGGAAATATTGCTTTTCTAAACAGCCAGCAACAGCCTTTGGTAACCAATACTAATGTAGTTCTGCAGCAGGGTAAAAATCAGTACACCATTGGAAGTGTCAATAAGCTTTTAGAAATGACTCTGGTAGGAAGAGGTGCAGAATACAGTCGTACTTTTGCAAAAGACACCAAACTGGAGATCGGTTTTGTCGATCAAAACTTTAATCTTGTTGAAAAAAACAGTTTTTTAAAAAACGGTTACGGTTTTTTTGCCAAAGGAACGCTTAACGCCAACAACAGCTCAAGAAATATTTCTGCAGCCTACATTTACCGTTACGACCCTTTTGAGAAAAGTAAGCACAATATTTTGGGTACAGAAGCTACTTATGCTTTTGATAAAGTCTGGAGTATGAATGCCAAGATAAATGCAGGTTTAAGTTCTTATGAATTTCAGGATATTACAAAACCGTCGATGTCAGCAGAATCTAATTATATTGGTTCGATTAATGACTATAATCTAAACGGAAACTATTTTTTCAGTACAGGATATTACCCGGGAAACCGACGTGGAAGTTTGCTTCTGCAGCAGAATATCTCAAAGAATTACAAAAATTATAACTTTTTTGGTAATGTTATATTCTCCAACTTCTCGCCTAAATACTACTTTTTCGACAGACCCCAGGTTTCTGAAAACACTAGAATTGAGATAGGAACAAAATTTCCAAGAGTAAAAGACTTTAGTTTTGGACTTTTTTATCAGTTTCAGAATGAAAACTCAAACAGCTACAATAATTTTTTTGGAAGCTGGGAAAATAGTCAATTGCGGGATTTAACGGCACACCGAATTGTAGAACAAATTTCGTGGTCAAATTACAAAACAAGACAATCTGCAGTATTTGCCTTTGAAACAGGAATTGTAAAATATCCACTTGATGACGAGCAGAATTTTCAGATGAAACTGAATGGAAACTACAGTTTTAAAAACTTTAATATCAATGCCATTTACCAATCTGGAAGTTACTATTTATCCGAATATGCATTTTCTCATTTAGCAGCAGCAAATACCGATTATAAAAAGCTCACCGTTTCGCTTTTCTATAATGATAATTTTATAAAAGACAAAGTGAATCTGAGTACGGGATTGTCGTATGTAGATGATGTAATCTACGGCAAATCGCCTTCTGCTTTTTTAAATGCAAAGTATCTCGGTAAAAATTTCACTGCATTTATGAATTCGTCGTGGTATAATTATTCTGTTGGAGTTTTATCTAATAATATTCTGACATTTGAAGTTGGTTTAACGTTAAATTTAAGAAATACAGTACTCAGTCCTGATAAAAAAGGAAAAATACAGGCATTTGCCTTTTATGACGAAAACAACAATAATGTTTTTGATATGGGAGAAAAACCTGCGCACGATTATATTATCAATATCAATAATATAGCATTGAAAACTACCGAAGAAGGAACTGCACTTTATAAAAATGTACCATTCGGAAAATTTAGCTTAAAACAATTTATTCAGCAAGGTTGGTATTATGATGAATATGATTTTACTGTTGATTCTTATTCATATCCTTTAAATATTCCGCTTCATCAAAACGGAACAGTTCAGGGTAAAATATTTTTTGATTACAATTCAAAAACCGCTCTTGATTTTGAGCACAGAGCATCTTCGGTGGCATTTAAAATTATTAAACAAAACGATATCGTACAAACAATAGGAAGCGACGATGAAGGAAAATTCAATTCTTTTTTACCAACCGGTACTTATACAATTGCTATTGATGAATCTACCCTTCCTGCAAACACATATTGTGAAACCAAAAGCTTTGATATTAATGTGAAAGCTGGAGAAATGGTAGTTGTTCCGGATTTCATAATTAAAGTGAAAGATAAAAAAGTGAATAAAAAAACTTTTAATAATTAAATTACTAAAAGTTTATTATAGATATTTGAAGAGAAATTGAAAATAGTAAAAAAATGAGACTCAAGCATTTAAACTTAACATGATTTTTTTCATTTAATGTTATAAAAACAGCATAGTGCATTTTTACACAGTTATTTACGGGTCGTTGAAGGTTATTTTTCATTCTGTTTATGTCATTCAACAGGATAATTTTGTATGTATCGAATGTTAAATCGTTGTAATAAATTATTTTTTATAGTATCTTTCGCCATTAAAAAACTACCTTTAGTATAAAAATATTAATTTATTCATAATATTTTATTGATCTCAACAATGAGATACCCGCAATATGAAAAGTAAAATTATAGGTGTAGGGAACTACATACCATCAGAAACCATTACCAATCTGTTTTTCGATAAGCATGTTTTCCTTAATGAACAGGGAGAAAATCTAAAAGATGATAATTCGTTAATTACCAGTAAGCTAAAAAAAATTACAGGGATTGAAGAAAGAAGATATGCGAGCAATGATCAGGTAACTTCTGATTTAGGGTTTATCGCGGCAAAGAATGCAATAGAAAATTCAAAAATTGATCCTGAAACTTTAGACTATATTATTTTCGCTCACAATTTTGGCGATGTAAAATTCGGTACCATACAGTCAGACGCTGTTCCGAGTCTTGCTTCAAGAGTTAAAAATTTATTGCAGATCAAAAATAATTTCTGCGTTGGCTATGATTTGTTATTTGGATGCCCCGGCTGGATTGAAGGCGTTATTCAGGCTAATGCATTTATCAAATCTGGTATTGCAAAAAGATGTTTGGTTATCGGTGCAGAAACACTTTCAAGAGTTGTTGATGAACACGACAGAGACAGCATGATCTATGCAGACGGAGCAGGAGCAGTTATTCTGGAGGCCAATGATAATGATGACGATTCCGGTATAAAATCTCACGTATCTGCATCTCACACATTAAATGAGAAAGATTTCCTCAATTTTGGTAAGTCATATAACAATGATAGTTGCCCCGATACAAGATACATCAAGATGGATGGTAGAAAAATCTATGAATTTGCTCTCATCAATGTTCCGGATGCGATGAAAAAATGCTTTGATCAAAGTGGCTATTCAATAGATCAGCTGGATAAAATTATCATACATCAGGCAAACGAAAAGATGGATGAAGCAATTGTCAACCGATTCTACCAATTATATGATACTCCTCCGCCGGCAGGTATTATGCCGATGGTGATCAGTAAACTTGGAAACAGCAGCGTGGCAACAATCCCATCATTATTGACTATGATTTTAAATGATGAACTGGCTTCACATTCTATCAAAGAAAACGACATTGTTTTATTCGCATCAGTCGGTGCAGGAATGAATATCAATGCTTTTGTTTATAGATTTTAGATGTAGATCAGCTTTAAATTTTTATAATACTTAATAAATATAAAAGAGAAATAACATCGTTACTTCTCTTTTTTTGCGCCTATAAATAAGTAATTCTTCGTTTAATTTTACATTTATAAATTAAAACAATGCAATCGTTTACATAAAAAATAAAATAACGGACAGTGCAGGACAATTTTTAATTTCAATTATTTTAGATTGCGATTAGAAAGAAAACAATTCAAAAGATCAGCCTTATAAACTTACAATTCTCTAGAATTATGAAAAAATACTTTTTATTCATTTTTGTATTTATCCTATCGATCAATGCATCGGCACAATACAAACCTTGGACTTCAGCAAAGCAACCTTTAAAAGAAATTAAAGCTTTAAAGAAGCAGATCAAAAAACCAGAATTCAGAAAAGTTGATTATCTGATAACTGATTTTGGAGCTATTGGTGACGGAAAAACAAAAAATACCGAAGCTTTCAAAAAAGCAATCGAAAAATGTAGTGCTGAAGGCGGCGGAAGAGTTGTCGTTCCGAACGGAGTTTTCTTGACAGGAGCAATTTATTTAGAAAGTAACGTTAACCTGCATTTGACTGACGGTTCAACGATTTTATTCAGCCAAGATAGCAAAGACTATCCTATCGTATTCACACGTTGGGAAGGTATGGAATGTATGAATTACTCATCGTTAATTTATGCTTACGAAGAAGAAAACATTGCAGTAACCGGAAAAGGAACATTAGATGGAAATTCTGATAATGATAACTGGTGGTTTTGGTGTGGCGCCACAAAATACGGATACAATACTTCTCGTCCGGGAAGACAAAATCCTGCCCGTGCAAAGCTTCACGAATATATGGCTGAAAGAAAACCAGCAAGAGAAAGAATTTTCGGGGATGGATGGTATTTAAGACCCAATTTTGTTCAGCCTTACAAGTCTAAAAACTTTTATATGGCAGATGTTCTTGTAAAAAACTCTCCAATGTGGAATTTGAATCCTGTTTTGTGTGAAAATGTTTTGATTGAAAGAGTAAAAGTAATAAGTCACGGACCAAACAATGACGGTTTCGACCCGGAAGCCTGTAAAAATGTATGGATTAAAGATTCTTATTTTGATACCGGAGACGACTGTATCGCCATTAAATCTGGAAGAGATGAGGACGGAAGAGACATCGGAAGACCTGCCGAAAATCATATTATTGAAAACTGCGAAATGAAAGACGGTCACGGTGGTGTCGTTATTGGAAGCGAAATTGCAGGTGGAGCAAGAAATATTTATGCCATCGGAAATGTAATGGACAGTAAAAATCTTGACCGAGCTCTAAGAATTAAAACCAGCTCAAGCCGTGGCGGAACTATTGAAAATGTTTTTTTCTACAATACAAAAGTTGGCGCTTACAAAGAAGCAGCAGTACGTTTCAATATGCATTATGAAAAACCCGGAAATCATATTCCGACGATTAGAAATATTTGGGTAGAAAATTTACAGGTAGAAAAAGGTGGAAAATATGCTGTTCTTTCTGATGCTTACGAATCTTCTCCGGTAACAGATTTTACAATGATTAATGCTAAAATGACAGGTGTTCAGATTCCTTACAAAGTAGATTTCCTGAAAAATGTGACCTTAAAAAATGTGACTGTTAACGGACAGTCTTTAACCGAGTTAAAACCATAAAATGCGAAGGAAAACCATTTTCGCCGGGATGATTCTTCTATCGGCATTCTCATATTCGTTTTCTCAGTCTAAACATTGGCAGAATAACGAACGTGAACTGCATTATAAAGAAGACAAAGGCGATTTTTTATTGGTCAATGGAAAATACAGATTCAACCGTGCTTTGTATGGCGATAACCGTGCTTCCCGTGTTGAAGCAGGAGATTTACCTGAATTCGCACTGTATCTTCCCGGAATGGGCGGCAACCTTCAGTTTGTCATCCAAAAAGGAAACTCTATCAAAAAACTGATTAACGCTGATAAAATTGAAACTCGTTACCGACCGGGCTCAATGTTGTATGAAATCAAAGATCCTATTCTTGGAAATGGAAGTTTAAAATTAACTGTTTTAGCACAATCAAAAGAAGAAGGTTTAGTTTTAAAAATGGAAACTTCAACTATAGATTCCAATACAAAAATCTATGCGGTTTACGGTGGCGCAAGCGGAAAAACATTCAGCAGAAATGGCGACATCGGTGCAGATCCTGAATCAGGATTTTACCTGCTTCCCGAATATTGTGAAGGCAATCAGTTTCAAATAAATAAAAACCAATTCCAGCTTTCTTATTTCAATAAAAAAAAGGAAACTCAGACTATTAACGGAAATTTTTCAAACGTTAGTTCATTACAATTAACAGATGCAAAAACGTTAGATAATCTGTCTGATTTCACACAAAATAAAGCAGAACAATCCCCTATTGTTTACGCTGGTTATTCAGCGCAAAAAAATCCGGTTTATATTCAAATAGCCAAAGAAAATTCAAGTTCTACTTTGTCTGATGAAAAGCTTGCCGATATTTTTAATAAAGCTGAACAATCACGTTTAACATTAACCAACAGAATTCAGTTAAAAACTCCGGATTCAGATTTAAATAATTTCGGAGCTAATTTAGCAGTTGCTGCAGACGGAGTTTGGGAAAGCCCGACCTTTCTTCACGGTGCCGTTGCGTGGAGAATGAGACTCAATGCTTGGCGTGGAGCTTACGCTGCTGACGTTTTGAGTTGGCACGACAGGGCGAAAGAACATTTTGAAAGCTATTCTAACTCTCAGGTTTTAAAACCAGATTTTGCGCCTGTTGAGATGGATACACTTTTACATTTAGCGAGACACGCAGAAAAGATGGGAACTTCAGTGTTTTCAAGCGGATATATTTCGAGGAATCCGAATGATAATTCAAAGCCACATCATTATGATATGAATTTGGTTTTCTTTGATCAAATGTTTTCGCATTTCAATTATACGGGAGACAAAGAATTCCTCAAGAAAATGTGGCCAACGATGGTTCGTCATATGAATTGGGAAAAAAGAAACTTCAAACGTGGCGATCTTTATGATGCGTATGCGGCGATTTGGGCAAGTGACGGATTGCAATATTCGGGTGGAAAAGTGACCCATACCTCAGCATATAATTACAGAGCCAACCGCGAAATGGCGAAACTGGCGAAAATTATTGGTGAAAATCCTCAACCTTATCAACAGGAAGCTGATTCAATTTTAAAAGCAATGAAAAACGAACTTTGGATTAAAAACAAAGGATATTTTTCTGAATTTAAAGATGCTTTAGGCAATCAAATCCTTCACGACAAGCCAGGAATATGGTCGATTTATCACGTTTCGGATGCCTATATTCTGAATGAATTTGAGGATTATCAAAACACACAATATATTAGAAATCAAATTCCTCACATTCCTGTAAAAGTAAAAGACGAAGATTCCAAAAACTATTACACATTAGCAACAACAAATTGGCAACCATACACTTGGTCTATTAACAATGTCGCTTTGGCGGAGAATTTACAAACCGCTTTGGCATATTGGCAGGCCGGAAGAAATGAGGACGCATACCTGCTTTGGAAAGGAAATATTACCGAAAGTATGTATTACGGGATAAGTCCCGGAAATTTTGAGCAATTATCACATTACGACGCATTTCGAGGTGAATTGTACCGCGATTTTGCAGACCCAATTGGCGTTGCTGCCAGAACTTTAACGGAAGGACTTTTTGGGGTTTATCCTAATTTGTTGGAGAATAAAATCAGTATCAAACCGGGATTCCCGAAAGAGTGGAATTTTGCAGAACTGAAAGTTCAGGATTGGGAATATAAATTTAATAGAACCTCGAAGAAATCAAAGTTTTGGTTTAAATCAAATAATCAAAAATCGGTTACGCTTCAAATGCAAATTCCGGTAAATCATACCGAAATAAAATCCGTAAAAGTAAATGGTAAAAAAGTAGATTGGAAAATTAAACCCAATTCCATTTTGCAGCCTTTTATTCAGTTTGAAACACCAATCGGAAAAGAATTTAATATAGAAATCGCCTATTCCGGACAGGAATTAAAAATTGAAAAGACAGATTTTATCAATTATCTTTCTGAAAATCTGCAGCTTAATTTCGATTCAAAAAAGAAAATTCTTCAAGTCAATGATCCACAGGAATTGATAAAAACCCGAAATGGTAATCAGTTTGAGTTGGTTAAAGAAGAAAGAAAAGGAACTTTTTTTGTTCAGCTTGAGCAAAACGGAACCAAATGGTGGCAACCTGTGAATGTTGATATTCAACATCCTTTGCAAACAAAATGGGTGAATAACAAACTTCAGATTCAAAATAAATCATCGAAAGATTATAATGGAAAACTGACTGTTAATGGTTTAACTAAAACATTTTCAATTACTAAAAATCAGATTTCAACCATTGAAATTCCGACAAATATTTTAAGCAAAGGAACCAATAACTTAGAATTAGATTACAATGGAATTAAGCAAAATGTTGAAATTACAGATTGGGGAATTGAAAATAAAAGTGAATTTAATACCATTTCATTAGCATCAAAATACAACGACCGAGTAAGCCAAATTTTCGATCAAAAATATCTTTCGCCAAGACCAACTGTTCCTACCTTACAACTTCCGTGGCAAGGCATCGGGAACTGGTGTTATCCTTTGGCAACTACTCAAATTGACGACAGTGGATTGATGACAAATCGTAAAAATGGAAAACTAGAATTTTTAGGAATTCCGTTTTTAATTGATAATAAAGATAAAAATATTGTTTTTGCAAGTCAGTGGGATAATTATCCGAATGCTGTTGAAATTCCATTAAATGGAAAAGGTAAAAAAATATATTTTCTTTTAGCGGGTTCTACCAATCCGATGCAGTCGCAAATAATTAATGGAAAAATTACAGTTCAATATTCTGACGGTTCAAATACAGAATTAGAGCTGAAAAATCCAACAAACTGGTGGCCGATTGAGCAGGATTTGTTTGATGATAATTTTGCATTTGAAATTCCGGATGATAAAATTCCGTACAGAGTAAAACTAAAAACCGGAGAATTGTATAAAGGAGGAAGTTTAAGTAAATATTCAGAAATTAAAGGAGTAAGCAACCGTGCTGTGGAAGGCGGAGCAGCCACTATTTTGGATTTACCGATTGACCCGAATAAAGAATTAAAATCTATAACAGTAACCGCAGTAAGCAACGATGTTGTGATTGGAATAATGAGCGCGACGGTTTTGAAATAGGTTTAATGCCACGAATGCACGAATTAAATAATGACTAATAAAAAAATATTTGTGTATTCGTGGCAAAAAATAAAATAATTAAATAATATAACCGCAAAAGGTTCAAAAGAAATTATTGAAAATAAGAAATTCAAAAGTTTACAAAATGTCTGATTTTTTATTGTCATTTTGCCACCTTTTGAATAGCTAAAGAATACAAGAAAATCTTTTGTCTCTTTTGCGGTAAATAAAAGCAAAATAAAAATTTAAAAATGAAAAAAATTGCAATATATCTGAGTCTTTTCTGCGTTGGATTTTCTTCACTTAATGCCCAGAAAATTGACCGAAAGAAGGTCGTACAGCGTCACAATGTTGTCAACACAAAAGCTGACACACTTTCTACTTTGACGGTTGGAAACGGGAAATTCGCCTACACGGTTGATATTACCGGAATGCAGTCATTTCCTGAATATTACAAAAACGGAGTTTCATTGGGAACACAGTCAGAATGGGGCTGGAACAGTTTTCCCAATAAAGAAAGTTATAAATTCGAAGAAACTTTAAGAGCTTACGATTTCAATAACGACGGAAGAAAAGCTTTGTACAGTGTTCAGATTAAAGAACCAGAAAGAAATAAAGGTGCTGTTGATTATTTTCGTGTGAACCAACACCGTTTGCAATTGGGAAATATCGGGATTGAGCTGCTTAAAAAAGACGGTCAGAAAGCAAAAATTTCAGACCTCACAAACATCAATCAGAAAATAGATTTGTGGACCGGAATTATTACCAGTGAATTTTCTTTGGAAGGAACTCCTGTAAAAGTGTGGACTGCTTCTTTCCAGAATTCAGATAAGATCGGAGTTAAAATTGAATCAGATTTGATTTCTAAAAACAGATTGAAGGTTTTTGCACGCTACCCGTCTCCAACCGGACAATTTTTGGATGATGCAGCATTTTATGGAAATGAAAACGATCACACCACGAAAATTGTTTCGTCACAATCAACGCAAGGTTTGATTCAGCATAAATTGCAAAGCACCGATTATTATACTCAACTTAATTTTACAGAAGGAAAACTTCGGGAAGCCGGAAAACATTATTTCGTTTACGAACCTTCTTCTAAAAATAAAAAATTAGAATTAAGCGTTGAATTTTCAGCTAAAAATCCAAAATCTAATAGAACATTATTCGTTGATGCTGAGAAAGAAAGTGCAGCAGGATGGGAATCGTTCTGGAAAAGCGGTGCTGCCGTTGATTTTGAAGGAAGTACAGATCCGAGAGCCAATGAATTGGAAAGAAGAGTTGTCTTGTCAGAATATTTAACCAAAGTACAGTGTGGAGGAAGCAATCCGCCGCAGGAAACAGGTTTAACTTTCAACAGTTGGTACGGAAAACCGCATACAGAAATGCATTGGTGGCACGGTGTACATTATGCTTTATGGGGAAGACCTGAAATTTTGGAAAAACAATTGGATTATTATTTCAGATCTTTCGATAAAGCTAAAAAATTAGCTGAAAGACAAGGTTATAAAGGCGTTCGTTGGATTAAAATGTCAGATAATGAAGGAAATGAAAGTCCGTCTTCTGTTGCTGCATTTTTGATCTGGGAACAGCCGCATATCATTTATATGACCGAACTTTTGTACCGCAATAGTAATGATAAAAAAGTATTGGAAAAATATAAAGATCTGATTTTTGCAACGGCAGATTTTATGGCAGATTTTGCAACGTATGATAAAGAGAAAAACCGTTATAACTTAGGAAAAGGCGTAATTCCTGCACAGGAAGTTTTCCCGGCGAAAGATACATACAACCCAACTTATGAAGTTGCGTATTGGGATTGGGCTTTGAAAGTAGCCCAGCAATGGAAAGAAAGATTGGGACAGCCAAGAGATAAAAAATGGGATGATGTGATCAATAAATTAGCTCCACTTCCGGTTCAGGATGGTGTTTATTTGTCAACAGAATCAGCGAAAGATTCTTTCACATTTCCAAAATGGATGACCGATCACCCTGCAGTTTTGGGAGCATTAGGAATGGTTCCTGAATCTCCGAAACTGAATAAAAAAATAATGAAAAATACGTTGGATATCGTTTGGGAAAGATGGAATTGGGAGCACACTTGGGGTTGGGATTTCCCAATGACCGCAATGAATGCAGCAAGACTTGGACTTCCGAATAAAGCGTTGGATGCACTTTTTATGAATATTCAAACCAATACATATCTTAAAAACGGACATAATTTCCAAGATAAACGTCTTAGAATATATCTTCCCGGAAACGGTGGCGTTTTAACAACTGTTGCGATGATGCTTGAAGGTTGGGATAATTCTACCGGGGAATTCCCTGGTTTTCCAAAAGATGGAAGCTGGAAAATAAAAGCTGAAGGTTTCAAAAAAATGCCTTAAAAAATTTCACATTCATATTAATTGAAGTCTGTTCTGAAAAGAGCAGGCTTTTTTGTTTGTGTTTAAGATTTTTAGAGTTTCATAGAAATTTAGACAATGTAAAAAATGATTTAATATTTTATTAATTTTTTCAAAAATATAATAAACAAAACTAGAATTCCGCATTACTTTTTTTTAATCGAAACAACGCATTTTAATTCTATGTCATGAAATTGGTGATTTTCAAAAAAGATAAGTCATATAAAGGCTGATAAAAACCTATTAAAAATCAAACAATTAAATACGTTTTAATAAAAATAAATGACATTTATCAATTAATGTAAATTTTTGTAACTTGTCTTCTGGCACTAATCTTTTTTCAAATTAGATTTAGTTTAATTAAAATAATTTCTCTTACCGAAAAGTCATGGCTGAAACGTTCGAAATAAATATCAATGAAAACTCCAGAGTTCCTAAATACAAACAGATTGTTGATTCTATTCTGAATGGAATCGATGGCGGGGAAATAAAGATCGGGGAAAAAATTCCTTCAATCAATGAGCTTAGTGAATCATGTTTTCTGTCGAGGGACACCGTTGAAAAAGCTTATAAAGAACTGCGCAAAAGGCAAATTATAGAGTCTGTAAAAGGAAAAGGATATTATATTTCACGCATCAATAAGAATGACATCATTAATATCTTCTTTCTGATCAACAAACCGAGTACTTACAAGATGATGATCTACAATTATTTCGTCAATGCAATCGGTACCAAAGGGAATGTTGAGATGTATATTTATCATTGTGACGAAACGCTTTTCATTAATGCTTTGAAAAAAAATCTTGGCGGATTTGATTATTATGTCATCATGCCTCACTTCCGAGATGAACAGTCGAAGCATACGAGTTCGACAAAAGAGGTTATTGAAATGATTGAAAAAATTCCAAAGAATAAATTGTTGTTGCTTGATAATACCAAGCCTAATATTTCGGGAGAATACGGTACGATTTTTCAGGATTTTGAGCATGATATCTATAATGCTTTGAAGGAAGGCTTAGAAAAAATAAAAAAATACGAGAAGATCATTTTGGTTTATCCCGATAAGTCAATTCACCCCTATCCTTTCCGCATCGTACGTGGTTTTGAGAAGTTTTGTGAAGATTTTAAACTGGATTATGAAATTTTGGATGAAATATATCCCGACATGGAACTTCAGGATAAGGATATATTCATCACCATTCGGGAGCGTGATCTGGTAAATTTGGTAAAGCAAATCAGGCAGAAAAATCTTGAACTGGGAAAAGACATCGGCATTATTTCTTATAACGAAACCCCTTTGAAAGAATTACTGGGAATTACCGTAATCACCACAGATTTTAAAGCAATGGCAGAATCTGCAGCGTACATGGTTTTAAAAAATAAGAAAGAGCAGGTGAATAATGTCTTTAAATATATTGAAAGAGATTCTCTATAGAAATTTGTTCATAAAAAAATTCGTGAAGTTCACTTTACGAATTTTGTTTTTATAATTTAAATAATTTATTTCTTCTTTTCAGATTTTACGGCTTGTCGGGCAAGTAATTTCCAATTTTTTCCGGTTTTCACCCAAACCAATACAATATCCAATGTTACATCACCCGGAGCTTTTCCAAGATCAGCAGTCGTTGCGTAGAAATGGTGACGAACAATTGCCGTATTTCCTACAATATTTACCGTTTGGTTGGTAATATCAATGGTTACAAAATCTGATTTTTTACTTACTAATTTTTCGACAAATTCTGTAGCGTCATCAATATGTCCTCCCGAATGACCATATGTTAATTCAGGTAAAATCAAAGATTCCAACATTGCTTTATCACCGCTTACCATTGCTAAGCGAAGTTTTTCGGCAGCATCAGCAACAACATCTTTGTCGTTCTTTTTCTGTCCGAATACAACGAACGCCAGTAAAAAACTGATGGTAAAAATTATTTTCTTAATCATAATTATAATATGAATTGATTTATTAAAATTTAAGATCGTATTACTTCACTCTAAAGTTCTGTAGATCAGTTGTTTTTTCACAACAAACCTGCTCCATCACTTGTCTGAACTGCATTTTTAGCATCTCAATAATATGATCACCGCCTTTATCGCCTAAAGCACCGACTGCATACATAAAGGTTCTTCCCATAAAGGTAAATTCTGCGCCACAACTCAAAGCGCGGGCAACATCCGGACCAGTTCTTACGCCGCTATCCATCATTATTTTGATTTGACCTTTGTATTTTTCACTGATGTCTTTCACTACAGCAATCGTAGATTCTCCTGCATCAAGCTGCCTTCCACCGTGATTTGATATAATCATTCCGTCGAATCCTAAACGAACTGCTTCTGCAGCATCTTCGTCTGAAGCCACCCCTTTAATGACCAATTTTCCTTTCCATTTATCGCGAATTGCTTTTATTCTGTCTGAATTTAATCTTCCGGAAAATGTAGAATTCATGAACTGTCCCAATTGTTTCACGCCCATATTTTTATCCATGTATTTTTCCATGGTCTTAAAACTTGGAACTCCGTGTTTCATTATTTCCAGACACCATTCCGGTTTTACCAAAGCTTGTGAAACGTTCCTGAAATTCAATTGAGGAGGCATTGCCAAACCATTTCTGATTTCTTTTGCTCTGTATCCAAAAGTCGGAACGTCTGCTAAAACAACCAAAACATCGTAACCTGAAGCTTCGCAACGGTCTAGAATATCGTCACGCAACCACTCTTCTCTCGGATGGTATAATTGATACCAGGCTTTTCCTTCTGTTAATTCAGAAATTCTTTCAAGACTGCTTGTCGTTACCGTACTTAATATGAAAGGAATATTATGTTTAAAGGCTGCTTTCGCTAAAATTTCCGGAGCATTGGGCCACATCAATCCTTGCAAACCAACAGGAGAAATTCCGAAAGGTGCAGAATATTTTACACCAAACAATTCAGTTTCCATATTGGCTTCCGCATAATTATTATTCAGATATTGCGGGCGAAGCAGAACTTCTCTCAATTCGCTTGTATTTCTGTCTCGGTTGATGTTTTCGTTACATCCGCCATCGAGATATTCGAAAGCGAAACGGGGCATTCTTTTTTTTGCTTTTTCGATTAAAAGTTCAAGCGAAGCGTAACGGGTATCAAATGGAAATGACATAACTAGTTGTTGGTTGTTTTTAGTCAATGGTTTTTAGTTTTTAGGGCTAAAACTTTCTACGCATTAACTATTAATTATAAATTAAAAATTAAAGGCTGAAGCACTTTCATCTGATAGTGCTGCTGTAAAAAAGTTTCGTCTATTTTTTTGTTTGAAATCACCATTGATGCTCCCAAAGCCGATCCCAACGGAGAATGTGTAGACATCACATTGTAATGCTGAAAATGATGAGACATCAGTTTCATAAAGACATCATTGTCTGTAAAACCGCCGTCAATGTAAATATTTTTAATTTCTGAATTTCCGATGGCATTGGTAATGGTATGAATCTGCAGATCCATCAATTCAATCATCAGCTGGTGATAGGCTTCTTCAAAGGTAGCGAATGAATTGAGATCAGTAGCGGTAATCATTTTTCGTTTTAAAATAATCCCTTCAAAGCGGAAATATATCGCTTTGTGCTTCATCAAACGAAGGTACAGATCCTGATCAAATTTTACTTCTCTATGGAAACCATATTCTTTTCCGTAATAATCACATAATTTTTCAACCTGAATTTTATATTCATTTCCCATAAAGAAACGTGATGCTTTTACACGTTTTCCGTCAATCCGCATATAATTCAGACAGTTGTTTTCTATATCTTCATCAGTCAAGCTTTCATCATTAAATGGGTTTAAAGAAATACTCCAGGTTCCTGTTGAAAGCAATAAAAACGGTTCTTTTTTACTTAAAATATAAGGTAAAAGTGCTGATGAACTGTCATGAATCCCAACGCCGATTTTAATTTTCTTATTTCTGTAAGAAGTGTTGATACTTGCAGAAGTTGGAACGATTGGAGGCAATAAAGCATCAATTTCTTCTTCGTAAACCCAATCGTGGTAATCTGCTTTGTCATAATCCCAAAGATTGGTGTGACAACCAATTGAGGTAAATTCTGACACACAAATTCCAGTAAACAAATACGATAAATATTGTGGTAAATGAAGACTGTAACGTATTTTTTTGAATATTTCCGGGTGTTTATATTTCATCCAGAACAATTGTAACCCAGAATTCAGCATTCCGGCTTGTGGCGAAGCTGTTTCACGCGCAATTTTCAGTTTGCTGCCGTGTTTTTCGTAGAATAGATCAAGAATTTCCTGATCCATCGGTTTTGTGTAATTGTACAAAGGCGTCAGAACATTTCCTTTCTGATCAAGATGTACAAAACTTGCTCCGTATGTAGAAAAATTGATTGCTTTTACTTCAAAGTTTTCATCATCAAGAATGGCATTAAAGTTATCTTTGATCCAATTTTGTAATGCAGAAAGATCTTCTGTCGGATAACCGTCTTCATCTGTCGTAAGCGGTAATTCTGTATATTCGCGCACGACTTCTTTATAATTTTTATCAAATAAAAAGAATTTTTTATTGGTCTTTCCAATATCAAAAACTATGGTTACCTTTTTCTTGGACATTCTTAAGATGAATTATTTATTTAAACACAAATAGCGCAAATATTTTCACTAATAACACTAATTTGTTTACGTTGTAGTTTACAAAATTAAATCATTAAGGAGTGTTTAGACAGCAAGAAAATACTTAACAGTCTAAACACTTTCCCCTTAACGAAACTATATAAGGATACATATAATTAAACTTTCAATTGCACTTGAAAGCTGAAATTATCAATTTTAAAACAGGTTTTATAATCCTGTTGCTTTAACATTAAGACCTCTTTCGGAAATCAATTGCTCTCTTACTTTTAGGTTTCTGTATGTTGCGATTGGGTCTAAAGCGGCACCTGTCTGTAATCTTGCTGCTCTCAGTAACGGACGAACATCGGTTCTGTATGCGTTCTGCAAAATATCCTGCGCCAACACAACATCATTATTTTGTTGCGCTTCTTTTAATGCTTTCTGATCAACTAAAAGTGCTGTCGCATAAGCAATTAAAATTGCTTCTAGAGATTGTAATAAATCTTCCAACGGATCTTTGATATTGTGACTTGCATCTATCATCCAAGCCGGATAAGGATTGTTTGGATTGTTTTCCATTCCGTATACTAATTCATTGAAAATCAAGAACAAAGCATAAGGCTTAATAGAACCAACCGTTAAATCATCATCTCCATATTTGCTGTCATTAAAGTGGAAACCTCCTAATTTTCCTTTATACATCAAGGTTGCAACGATTTGCTCAATATTTGAATTCGGTAAATGATGCCCAAGATCAACCAACGTGAAAGCTCTTTCACCACAAGCGTTTGCCAGCATAAAAGAAGTTCCCCAATCCTGAATGGTTGTTGAATAGAAATTCGGCTCGTAAGGTTTATATTCAATAAAAAGCTTCCAGTCTTCAGGCATTCCTGCGTAGATTTCTTTTAAACTTTTTTCAGTATTTGACAAAGCGGTCTGGAAATTCAGCTGTCCCGGAAAACTTGATCCGTCTGCCAACCAAACGGTTAAACTTTTTGAATCTAATTCTTTTCCAATTCTTATTACTTCTTTGTTGTGTTCAACTGCATACGCTCTAGAATCTTCATTTGCAGCGTTTAAAGAACCAAATTTATACGATTGTTTTGCTCCCGGCTGATCCTGAAACGTGTTAGAATTCATCGCATCAAAAACAAGTCCGTGAGAAACTGCTTTTTCTTTAATCGCTTTCACATCACTCGGAATATCCCAAGGAATATGCAATGAAACAGCTCCCGCAGAATGCGTTAAAGCGTGAATCAATCCTACATCGTCTAATTTCTGCTCCAAAGAAGAAGGTTCGCCACCGTAAGAAAATCTTCCGAAACGGGTTCCACCTGCGCCTAAAGCCCAACTTGGAATTGCTACCTGAAAATCGGCAATTTTGTTGACAATCTCAGCAACGTTGGAACCTGCTTTTGTTAATTTATTTTGAAGAAAATCAAAGTCTGAATTAAAGTTTTCAACTTCGTTTTTATTGTATTGTTCAATGATATCTTTTCCTATAATCATAGTTTGATTTTTAATTAACCTTGTCAAGGTTTTGAGCCTTGACAAGGCTAAATGATTTATTAAAATTAGTATTAAATATTGATTCCTACCTTTCAATTACTTTCGAATCTCGCAGCCCGACCTGAGTGGAGCTCTTTTTGCGAGGAGGTACGACGAGCAAAAAAGCGGGAACGGAGGGCGGATTAAGCTGCCCAAATAAAATATATTAATCAATAATTATCTTGGGAAAGCATTAGCCATTCCGCCATCTACATTGATAATATTTCCTGTCGTTTTATCTAAAATCGCAACACAAGCGAAAACTCCGTTGGCGATATCTTCAGGAAGTATAATTTCGTTTAATAAATTTCTCTTTGCGTAAAATGCAGGTAATTCTTCTACAGAAATTCCGTTTGCTTTTGCACGACCTTCTGCCCAAGAACCTTCCCAGATTTTACTTCCAACGATAACTCCGTCAGGATTTACAACATTTACACGGATCTTATCTGCTGCCAATTCTGCTGCCAATAATCTTGTCATGTGCTGTTGAGCTGCTTTTGCAGTTCCGTACGCTACGTTATTTGGTCCGGCAACCAATCCGTTTTTACTTGCAATATTCACGATGTCTCCACCTAAATTTTGCTTTTTCATAATTTCAGTACCGCTTTTAGCCATCATAAACTGACCTTTTACCAATACATTCTCCAATAAATCCCAGTCTTTCGTAGTTGTATCTTCCAAAGATTTAGAAATAGCCAGACCTGCAGAATGAACGATGATATCTACTCCACCGAATGCTAAAACAGCTTCCTTAAAAGCATTGGCAATAGATTCTTCGCTCGTCACATCACACGGAACAGATACTGCCTGATCTTTGTTGTATTTTGCGGTAACAGATTCTACCGCTTCCTGATTAAGGTCTGTAAAAACAACCACTGCGCCTTCAGCAACCATTTTGTCAGCAATAGCCTGCCCGATTCCGCCTCCTGCACCGGTTACGATCGCAACTTTTCTTGAAAGAGGTTTTTCTTTAGGCATTCTCTGCAATTTAGCTTCTTCAAGTAGCCAATATTCGATATCGAATGCTTCCTGTCTTGGTAATGAAGTGTATTCAGAAATAGCTTCTGCACCACGCATTACGTTGATTGCATTGACGTAAAATTCGTTCGCAACACGAGTTGTCTGCTTATCTTTTGAGAAACTGAACATTCCAACGCCCGGATAAATGATGATCACAGGATTCGGGTCACGCATTGCAGGGCTGTTTGGATGTTTGCAAGTCTCGTAATAGTCTTTATATTCCTGTCTGTATTGTTCGAAAAGTGGATTTAATTTATCTAAAATAGCTTTAGAATCAGATAAATCTTCATTTTTATCTAAAGTCAACACTAAAGGTTGAATCTTTGTTCTTAAAAAGTGGTCCGGACAAGAAGTTCCCAATGGTGCTAAACGCTCCAAATCGTTACTGTTGATGTATTCTAAAACAACATCACTGTCTGTGAAATGACCAACCATTCTATTTTCAGAAGAAGCTAAACCTCTCAATAAGGGCATCAATTGAGCCGCTTTATTTTTACGTTCTTCAGCAGGAAGAGATTCTACTTTTTGACCTCCGAAAACCTGTCCGTTTTCTTCGATTTTTTTAGCGATATATTCAGAAGCGGTTTCGATTACTTCCAAACTGTTCATGTAACATTCGTACGAAGTGTCTCCCCAAGTGAATAATCCGTGGCTTCCTAAAACGATTCCTCTGATTCCGGGATTATCAGCCAAACATTTTTCAAGCTGTAAACCTAAGTCGAAGCCAGGTCTCTGCCAAGGCACCCAACCCATTGTGTCTCCCCAGATTTCTTTGGTAATTGCTTCGCTGTCTTTTGCTGCTGCAACTGCAATTAATGCATCCGGGTGAAGGTGATCGATATGTTTAAATGGAAGTAAACCGTGAAGAGGCGTATCAATAGAAGGCGCTTTGCTTTCCAAATCGAAAATACAGTGATCGAATAAACCTACCATTCTGTCTTCGTCTGCTAAACCTCCGTAAACATTTTTCAGATTTCTCAGTCTTTCCGTATATAATCCGGCGATTCCTTTTCTAGTCAAAGTTCCGATGTCACCACCTGAACCTTTTACCCACATTACCTCAACTTCTTCATTCGTCAACGGGTCTTTTTCGATGGTTTTGCAACTTGTGTTACCACCACCATAATTTGTAATTCTAAGATCTGCTCCTAATATGTTTGAACGGTATAAAAATAAAGCCACCTGATCGTCTCCGAAAGATGCCGCTTTGCTATCATCCCATAAATAATCTACGTATTTAAATGTTTTTACGTTTTCCATTTGTTTTCTTTTTGTTTTCTGAATTTTAACCCAAATTTAGACTGTAGTATTTTGTACAGCATCCCGTACTATACTGCTGAATCGATTATTTAAAGATAAATTAACACTGATATTTATCACTTTTCGATTCAGCTGTACGGTCAATTCATTAAGGTTAATTATTAGTTAATATTTTGATTTGGTGTTTATTATCGATTAATATCCAGGAAGCTGAGTAAGATTTGGATTATCAATTAACGGATGCCCCGCAGACGCTGCCGCAAAAGGAAGTAATTCTGTTTTATTAGGTACAAATCCGTAGAACAGACCGTCTCCGCCACCTTCGATCCAGTTTGGATATGTTCCGCCATTTTCAGCTGAACCCGTTGGTTTTGTATAAATAATATTACCAACCTGAAGTGTATTAAATCCTCCTGTAAATCCTACAGCTTTTCTTGCATTACCATTGAATGTACTTGTATAAGCCTGGAACATATTTACAGGATACCATTTGTCATCAGCTGTTGAAGTTTGTCCGTTCGCTAATGCAATAGCCTTCAAAGTCGTTTGATAAGCAGCATACCCAGCTGAACTGGTAGGAACTGCCTGAACCTGTGCAATCTGTGCAGGATTAGTTAAATCAATATAAGTAACTGCCAAGAACGGATCTCCGTAAACCTGAGCATTTTTATGAAATTTATACAAACGATAAACCGGTGTTGACGCAAACTGACCTGTACGGTTTGATAAGTTTTTCATAGCTTGTTTTGTCGCTTCAATTTCGCTTGCGATACGATTCATTCTGATTAAATCAGTACGAAGCATAAATTCGTCCGAAAATTCCCACTTACGCTCCTGAACAAGTGCTGATTCAAAAGCCTGCTGACCGCTTGGTATTGGTAATGAACCGATTCCGGCTCTGTTTCTTACTTCCATTAAAGCAGCAATTCCTGCAGCGGTAGGTCCGTTATTTAAATAATTTTGTGTTTCAGCATACATTAATAATACATCTGCGTATCTGATGATAGGAATATTCAAATTACGTGAATCTGCAGCTTGTGGCTCCACACACCAAGAGATTCTAAACTTACCCGGCATAATGCACGAATAGGTTGTTCCTACATCTACCCATGTATCACTTGCATTACCAGAGTTCAAGAAGTAAATACTATAAGAAGTAGTAGCAACATCTCTGCGCTTATCTGCAGCATTAAAAGACAGATAATAACTTGGAAGTATAAACTGTAACGCTTTACGAGAACCATAAGTACCTCCTCTTGATCCCGGATGAGCATATACTCCAAATGCTGAGTTCGTATTAGGTCCATAAGAAGCGATGTGCCACATCATTTCCTGATTTACGGTTGAAAAGTTTCTTCTGTCGAAATTAAACCACAAAGCTTCAAAACCACTTTTTCCTCCCTGAGCCTGTACCAAACTATTGGTTCCGCCCTTAATTACAGAATCTAATGCAGCATCTGCAATTTGGTATAATTGCTGAACTCTGGCATTATCCGGACGGCGAGACATTATCCCCGGCGAATTTGTATTCAGATCCCAACGAAGAGAATATCCTGCTGCATACAAAGCGATTTTTGCTAAAAGGGCATTGGTTGACTGCTTGTTTAATCTTTCCGGTGTTCCGTTAGAAGCAGGCATATTGTTTATGGATTCTTGTATATCAGCAATCACTTTATCATAAATCACATCACGCGAACTACGTTTAGGATAAAGAGTATTAGGATCATTAGGATCTGCTTCTTCTAAAGGAATCCAAATTGCTGGTACATCACCATACACTCTGATCAGGTTGTAGTAGCAAAATGCACGAATGGCCTTTGCTTCTGCCAATAATGCATCACGCTTTTGGCTTGCCGGCATATCTGGTAATCTGTCGATGGCAATATTGGTTCTTTCGATCACCGCATACATTGCAGAATAAATTCCTGTAACCGTATTGGGTGTTTTTGCATCGTACTGATAATTACAAATATTGTATTTAGAATTATTTGTTGATCCGTCTTCTGCAGAGTGAGTAACTGTGTCGCCAGCTCCTAACTGATAGAACATTTCGGTAGGAACAAGACCTCTATATAAACCCTGAACAAAAGCATCTGCAGTTTCTATATTGGTAAATACCGATTCTGTATCTGATGAATTATAAGCAGGTTGATTTAAAAAATCTTCGCTGCACGCATTGATACTTAAACCAGCAATCAAAATAGATGGAACTATGATTAGTTTTTTTAAAACGCTGCGATTAGTAAATATATTTTTCATGATTGAAACAATTAAATATTAAAAAGTAAGATTGATCCCTAAAACATAACTTCTAGATCTTGGGAATGAAGAACTATCATAACCAGGTGTTACCGCAACACCACTTGCTGCTGAAACTTCCGGGTCAAATCCGGAATAACCAGTAATGGTTGCTAAGTTATTAACTGTTGCATAGATACGTGCATTGGTCAATTTAATATGGCTTAAGAATTCTTTAGAAAAAGAATAGCCTAATGTTACCATAGAAACTCTTAAATACGAACCGTCTTCTACATAGTATGATGAAGGATAAGTGATGTAGCTAGAATTGGTTGTACCTAAACTCCAAAGACTTGAATCTTCATTAGGATTAAGCTCTTTTAGTCTCACCAAACTTGTTGCAGCCTGCCCTGTATTAGGATCTATCACATGATAATAGTTATCTCCAAATTCTGAAGGTACATTCTGGAACATTGCATACGGACTCATACTGTGTTTGGTCGCATTGTACACATCACCACCGACGCTGAATTTCAAAAATACCGCAAGATCAAAACCTTTGTAAGAAAAATTATTACTAATTCCTCCAATAAAATCCGGAGTACCATTTCCAATTTTCACCAATTTTCTTGTAAACTGATCTCCTGCTTCATTATCAGCAGCAAATTTAATATCACCCGGTTTTGGAGTTCCAGAAGCAGGTTTTACAACTCCCGGTTTTAGAGTTAATGTTCCGTTTCCAGCCTGTGTAAAGTCATCAGTGGTATAAATTCCCTGATAAACATATCCGTACATATCTCCCAGTTCTTCTCCAACGGTCGCATAATAAGTTACCATACCTGATCTGTTACCTCCTACGCTGAAATTTCTAAAAGTTCTCCCACCATCAAGTGATAGTACTTTTGACTTATTGAAACCTACATTGGCATCGGTAGACCATCTGAAGTTTTCAGATTTTAAGTTGATTGAATTTAATGTAAATTCCATACCTCTGTTTACCATAGAACCTACATTTACAAACTGACTTTTATATCCTGTGGATGCAGGAAGTACAGTTTCCAATAACATTCCACTTACGTTGTTATTGTACCATTCAGAAGTTAATTTGATTCTGCTGTTAAACAAAGCAAGATCAACCCCAATATTTGTAGATCTCATCGACTCCCACTCTACACCACGATTACCTAAAACAGAGTTTGTTACTAAAGCTAAATTACCCACGGTATTATTAGTAGGATAATCTGTACCTACGACATTGGTTCTAAATACATTATTTGGAATACCATTATTACCAACCACACCATATTCTCCTCTTAACTTCAAGTCATTGATATAATTATCAATTTTAGAATTTTTCCAAAAACCTTCTTCAGAAACACGCCAAGCTACAGCTGCAGATGGAAACATTCCCCAAAGATTATCTTTAAATTTTGAAGAACCATCATGACGTAAGGTAGCTGTTAACAAATAACGATTATCATAATTATAGTTTACACGACCAAAATATGAAAGTAAACTATAAGAAGATCTATCTGCATCTTTATCGGCAACGGTAGCATTTGTAATATCATCTAACCCGTAATTTAGAATAGTAGGAAATTTTATCAATCTCATACTATTGCTTTCATTTTCCTGGTATAAGATTTCATTACCGATTAAACCAGTGAATTTATGTTTTTCACCTAAAGTTTTATTGTACGTTAATGTATTTGTGATCTGATAACGATAAGCTTCAGAATTCCCAATACTTCCGTTTATCCCTGTATTTATAGGATCTGTAAGAAATGCACGGGAGTTTCTATCTGAAAATGAAGTAGATTTAGCGTTGGTCCAGTTATAAGAACCCGCAGTTCTAAATGTAAAGTCTTTAAATAAATCAAATTCAAGACCTACATTCGCTAAAAATGTTCTGGTTCTTCTGTTTTGAGTGGATGCCGCCGTTTCAATATACGGGTTTTCCGTATCAAAGGAAGAATCTAAGCTTGAATAATCCCCAAATGTCTGTGTATTAAACAACTGATCCTGCGTGAACAATGTTCCTCCGGTAATCGGCTGTAGTAATATTTTTTTCATTCCTGAATATGCACCGCCTCCATTTGTAGAATTGGAAGTAAACATTGAGCTGAAATCTAAACGTATCCCTTTATACAATTCTGAATTGATATTTGCACGTAATGAATTTCTAGTTTCGCTGAAATTTTGTAATAACCCGTCTTGTTTGTTATAGTTGTAACTGATAAATGCCTGTGTTTTATCTGTACCTGCGGAAACACTTACATTATGATTCTGAGTCATCCCAGTTCCGCCAAGCATTTTTTCTTGCCAGTCTAATCCGTTTTCCGATCCGTATCGATTACTGATTCTGCTAAATGCTCCTGTATAAAATCCTGGTGAATCGATCCCTAAGCTATTATCAAAAACATTACTCCACTGGGTTGTTTTTCCCTGAAGCTGTGCCATTTCATACTGATATTTCACATATTGCTCAGGATTGGAAACCATATCCAGCTTCTTAGAAAGCATATCAAATGCCATAAAAGAGTTATACTGAATGGTGATTCTCCCTTTTTTTCCGCTTTTCGTTTTAATAACTATAATACCATTAGAACCACGAGAACCATAGATTGCAATGGCAGAAGCACCTTTCAAGACATCAATACTTTCAATATCATTAGGATTGATAATATTTAATGCATTATCCAATTGAAAACCATCTACAATATACAATGGCTCTGTTGCTTGAGTGATTGAGGCACCACCACGAATTGTAACATTTGCACTTGCTCCGGGAGCACCACCTGCCGTTACAATATTTAGTCCGGCAGCTCTACCCTGCAATGCCTGCAAAGCATTCATAGAAGGAGTTGCAGCAAGATCTTTCGCAGATACTGAGGATACAGATCCGGTAAGGTCAGATTTTTTCACTTTACCATATCCGATAACTACTACCTCTTCGATATCTTTAGTATCAGTCTTTGCAGTATCACTTACTGCCTTTTGTCCGAACATAAAGCCAGACGCAAGCAAAAATAGCGGTGCGATGAGTGGCTTAAAATTCTTCTGTTTAATTATTAAAGACATATATATTAACTTTTATTTACATTATTATCACGTACCAAAGTACACAGTTACAGAAGTTCTGGCATCCTGCAATATCCTGCACCATAAAATTCATAATTTATCTTAATTTTTTAGATATATCAATTCAAATTTTCAAAATAATTAGTAATTCAATTATGTTAGATTTGATAAATAATTAAGTATAAAATAATATTATATTGACAATGCTCAAATTACAACCCCAAAATTATTTTATTATAAACATAAAAAGGCACCGAAACATATCAGTGCCAAATTGAGCTTTTAACTCTAACTATATGAATATGATAAAATAAAGTCTATAATGCAATACGTTTATTATCGTAATGAATTTCCGTATCCTACAATTAAAATTGAGATAAACATGACAATCATTCCCACGGAAATCGTGGTAATAGTTTTTTTGGAAACGCCTTTCCATTCTTTGATGATAACGCCCCACAAATTAGCAATCAAAATGATAAATGCCATGTGTAAGATCCATGAACTTGGACCATTCCCTAGTTTGCTCTCTCCCATCCCGTAAAAGAAAAACTGTAAAAACCACATCGTTCCT
Organism: Chryseobacterium indoltheticum; assembly: GCF_003815915.1. Taxonomy (NCBI): domain Bacteria; kingdom Pseudomonadati; phylum Bacteroidota; class Flavobacteriia; order Flavobacteriales; family Weeksellaceae; genus Chryseobacterium; species Chryseobacterium indoltheticum. The sequence goes on along the minus strand of NZ_CP033929.1, from coordinate 2,172,057 downwards.
GCCAATGCACAGAAAATGATATTTTTTGCAACTGGTACATTTTTTTTGACGTAATCTGTATAGGATTTATTTTTAAATGAAAGATAAAGGCAACCAATAAGATTAGAAGCCATTCCGCCCCAAAGTACCACTACATAGGTCACATTATTCTGAAACAAAAACTCACCTTGTGAAGGATTTGCTATTTTCCAGGCTTCATTAGCAACATTTGCCATTGGTTTCCCAGCTTCTAATCCGAAATTAAAACAGGCACTTAAAACTCCTGAAATAATAGCAACAGTTAAACCTAAGCCAAATTTATATTCTGTTTTTACTTCTACACCGTGCGGATCTATTGAATCTGTTTTAAGCTCTTTATCTTTCATCACACCAGCTTTTCCGCTGATAATAATTCCGATAACGCATACAAAAAGCCCCAATAGAACCATCTGCCCCCATGAGTTTGAAAGCATTAAACCAATATTATCTTTTCCGTCTTGTGGAGAAAATTCATAAAAAATTGAAGGAACAAGCGAACCAATTACCATCGTTAACCCTAACATAATACTGCTTCCGAGAGCAACCCCTAAGTAGCGAACTCCCAAGCCATACATAAAGCCTCCAATTCCCCAAAGGGCACCGAATAAAAATGTAAGCCCTAAAATAGATGAACTTTCATTTTGTATAATATCCCAAAAATTAGGAATCGTTAGAAATGCTGCCAATGGCGGAACGATAATCCATGAGAAAGTACCACCTATCAACCAAAACGTTTCCCAAGACCAGCCTTTTACCTTTTTGTAAGGCAAATAGAAACTTCCTGAAGAAAATCCTCCTAAAAAATGAAATAAAATCCCTAATAATGCATTCATAATTTATCGTATTGGTTGAGTTTGAAAATTAACAAGATGTAATCGATTGCGCATCTTGTAGTGTCATGCTTAAACTTTTTGGAAAAATAAGATTTTTTCTAATGTTATGCATGTATTTTTCAATCTACTGTTTTATTGACAGTTATATTAATTTTTAGTTATTTTCACTTTAAAATATTTTACCAAAAATAACACTGAATCTTACTTTTCTTAACCTTTTAATAATTTAGAAGCATCATACAGTATTAAATCAACAAAAAAAGACTTAACAATTTTCATCATTAAGTCTTTCAATTTGGTTAAAAATGAAATTTATTTCAATTTATACACTTCGCTTCCTGCAAGCAGTAAGCAGCCTAAACCGTAGTCTTCAAAATCTGGTTCTTTACTTACAGAAAGCGGTTGACCGTCTTTTGGCTCTTTTCCCGTTCCTTGTACCCAACCCAAAAATCCATTAGGTTGTACAGAATCTTTTGCAATGGCATTCCAGGCTTTTACCAAAACCGGCAGATAAGTATCTCTGTCGATGAGGTTATTATTTATTCCATACGCCATTCCGTAAACGAATAAAGCCGTTCCGGTCATTTCTTTTCCTCCGAAATTGTTTGGATCGTGCAAACTCACATTCCAAAAACCGTCTTCTCTCTGAAGCGGAAGCAAAGCAGCCAACAAATCTTTATAGTCCTGCAAATATTCCTGATAATGAGGGTCAGATTTTGGCGTATCATCAAGTGTTTTTGCCAAAGCAGCCACTACCCACCCGTTTCCTCTACTCCAATAGCAATCTTCACCATTCGGTTCTTTGTAAGGTGGAACAAAACTTTTGTCACGCCACCAAATTTTGTCTACCGGATTGTACAGACCGTTTCCTCCATGCTTATATTTTGTGTAAGCATACATTTCGTAGTTTTTATCAAAGTATTTTTGTTCTCCTGTAATTCTGCCTAATTTCGTGAAAATCGGCATCGACATTTGAAGTGCATCAATCCACCACCAATCATCTACTTTTGGTGTTGCAATCATGCTGTCCATCGAGGCTTTTACATTTTTAATTCTTTCCGGATGTTTCTTTCCGTCGATTTCATACAAATCAATATAAGTTTGTCCGCAAGCCTGATGATCGGCATTTCGAGTATATGTTCCGCGCATCAGATCCCATTTGTGATTATTTGCCCAAGACATCGCATAATCATAATATTCTTTTTTCGGATCAACTTTGTATAAAGCAATCAATCCTTCATAATAAACAGCACGAGTCCAAAGATTACTTGGCCATACTTTTTTACCAACGATATCTTTTCCCGTATCGGGCCATTTGTTCATAAAATATTGATTGGCTCTTCTTGAAACATCCAAAACTTCTTTTTTATTCGGAAGTTCTACCTTACTTGCAGAAGTCTGTTTTTGTACTGAACAGGAAGTCATTCCTCCAATGATCAGCGCAAAAAAACTTGCTGTTAACAGTTTTTTCATAGTATATATTTATTTTTATTTTCTTTTTAAATAATTCTTGAGTTCACATTCCTTTAAATTCCGGACACCTTCCGCTACTAATTCTGCGTTCAAAGTTGCTCCCGCTTCATTCGTATGAGTATGGTCTTTCGGAAAATAACCTTTTACTTTTTCTTGTCCCATTTGCTCATATTTTTCAATCACCAGTTCATTTAAATCTATAAAGTAAGCTCCGGTTTGTTTCGCTACTTCCTGTGCCCAAATTCCATATTGATCTTTTTCTATTTTACCCTTTTCATTAAATTTATTTCTTGGAATAGGCGAAACAATAATCGGAATTGCTCCTTTTGCTTTTGCTTCACTGGCATATTTTCTCATATAATATCCGTATGTATAAACCGTTTCGTTTACTTTACGAATAGGATTATAAATATCTTTCGATTCATTTCCAATGCCTTTGATCGTACCTCTTGCTCTCAAAGTATCTGCCAATTCTCCACCATCGTTATGACCAAATTGCATTAACACATAATCTCCTTTTTTAATTGTTTTCATAATTGAATCCCATCGTCCTTCTGTGATAAAAGTTCTGCTGCTTCGTCCACCTTTTGCGTGATTCTGAATTTCGATTTTATCTGTATTAAAATATAAATTCATAAAACTTCCCCATCCCCAAAGTGAATCTGCACCTTTGCCTGAACCGTTTTGTACCGTAGAATCTCCGATAATGTAAAGAACAGGTTTCTCCTGAAGTTTTTGAAATGAAACTCCAATAAATACAACCAATAAGATAAGCGGAATAATGATTTTGATTTTCATAATTAATTATTGTTTAGGAGTTACCGTATAAATATTCGGTTTTGGCATTTCTTTAATCGATTCATCCAAATAATAATCGGTGTGTGGTGGCTGATTGTAACCCACATTTTGCCAGACGATACTCAAACGATACTGCGGGTTATGCATCAAAGTATATAATCTGTGTTTTGTTGGAATTGTTGTGCTGAAGATTCTCAATTCCTGATTGTCTGATGTTCTGTACATTACTTCTTCCCGCCAGTCTCCAAAAAGATCGGCAACCAAAGACGGATTCTTTTTAGTTCCATTATTCGATTCGCACTGAAAGCTTTTAGCATCGAAAATCACGTTTGATTGTTCTTTTTTCCAGTCCCATTTTGAAACGACAGTTCCATCTAAAATTTCGCTTAAAAAATCTCCATCCCAATAGATTCCCATATTGGCAGGCGGGTTTTTATTACTGATCTTTTTTCCTTTGGTATCATAAATACCCCTTAATCCTGCTCCTGCAGCCCAAGATTCTGAACCTTCGTAACGAGGGTCGATATTTAAAGACAAACCTCTTCCCGGTCCTTGAAATTTACCTGCTTTACTATAAACTGTCGAAGGTAATTTCCATAAGACTTTTCCGGTTTTCCCATCCCGAAAATGCGCTCCCGCATCATCAAACCTTTCCTGAATATCAAAAATTTCCAGTCCCGGATTACTTGGGTCTAAATCGCCAACGTGCAAAGCATCGCCGTGACCATAACCTGTGCTGTTCAGCACTTTTCCGTCGTCATCAACGGTCATTGCACCGTAAACAATTTCATCTTTTCCGTCGTTATCGACGTCTGCAATAGTTAAATTATGATTTCCTTGTCCTCGATATTGCTTATTTTCTTCTGAACTTTCAGTATCAAAAAGCCATCTTAAACTCAGTTTTTTATCTTTATAATCCCAAGCTGCAATAGCTGTTCGTGTGTAATATCCTCTCGACATAATGATACTCGGCGTTTTTCCATCGAGATAAGCGACTGCTCCTAAAAATCGGTCGATACGATTTCCTTTTGCATCGCCCCAGGTTTCCGTCATTTGCTCGGCGGTTGGATTTAAACTGCCTGCAAATCTTGGAACTTCGTAATTCACAGTATGAATTTCAGCTCCCGTTTGTCCGTCAAAAACCGTCAGAAATTCCGGTCCGGAAAGAATCATTCCGTTTTCATTCACATAATTTTTGGTCGGGTCACCTATGAATTTTCCTCTTCCGTCTTTGCTTCCGTCAGCTGTTTTCATTACGATTTCGGCTTTACCGTCCTGGTCTAAATCATACACTAAAAACTGGGTATAATGCGCACCTTCTCGTATGTTCTTCCCTAAATTAATCTCCCACAAAAGTTTACCATCCATTTTATAAGCCTGAATAATCGGTGGGTCTGTATCACCTTTTTGGCTATTATCTTTTGACCTTCCTGTTTGATGAAGGATAATTTCATATTTGCCATCGCCATCCAAATCGGCAACAGAAGCATCATTTGGAGTATATCCAACTGGTGTTTTTAATGGAATTGAAAAATATGGTTTCTGATTCGCTACATATTTTGCAGAATCAATATCTATCGTTTTATCCTGAGTATTTGATTGGACGAAATAGGTATAATTCTTTGTTTTGTCGGCAGTTTTATCTAGAAAATTAGTTTCGTTTGAAAGTGGTTTTTCGTTCAGTTTTTTGGTCGAATTGTTATCAACTCTATATAAATCAAAGTAAGTATTTTGAGCTTCAGTTCCGAGCAAACGCCAACTTACAAAAACTCCAGAATCTGCAGGTATAGCGACAATTCCTCTTTTCAGATATTCCATTTGTCTTTGTGCAGACAGAAGTTCTGAAAAAAGAATTGCACCTAAAATAAATTTGAATTTTATTTTCATAATTCTAATTTTATAAGTTTTGGCTAAAGCCGGATTTGAAAAACATTTTGCAAATGGGCTAAAGCCCATTCCTATTGATAATATTCGATATTATTTATTATTCTCGTTTTATCCTTGTCAAGGATTTTTTTCGCTGAATCACTCGCAGCCCGACTTGAGCGGAAATCCTTTTTTGCTTGGACTTTAAGTTCTATTTAATGGAAATCGTCTGCAAAAAAGATTGGGAGCGGAAGGCGGATAAAGCTGCCCAAATTAATCAAATTCAATCGATTGCACTTCTGTTTTTATTTTTTTGAAGTTTGCTTCAGCAGCCACTTTACCCATTCTTCAGTTCCCTGATAATTGGTAAAATCTGCGGGTAATTTTTTACCGTCGATATATTCGTTGTAACACCAAGGATCGCCTAATGCGAAAACCGTCCCTTTGCCGAATTTTGCAATAGCTCCGATATTTTTCCCTCCTGCTGACAACAATTCTTTGGCTGGATTTTTCACAGAAATCGTTGCCACTTCTTTCATATATAATTTTTGCTCAGAAAAAATTTCATTTCCTTCAGGAACCATCACTTTTCCCTGTTCAAATTCTCTTTTCTGAACCCGGTTGTAACTGTCATTATTGAAATGAATTCCGAATTCTCCAGCTAATTTGTTGAAATGTTCAAATTCAGAATTACCGTTGTCGTTGCTCATCAATACCAAAACGCCTCCTTTTTTAACCCAGTCCGTCAAATTTTTGATGCTTGTTGGGTTTATCAGATTGGCCTTTCCGCCGTACGCTTCTTTGTCAATATCTGCATCAACGATGATGTAAATATTGGCATTTTTCAAATCTTTTTTGGTTGGTGCAGTTGTCAAAGTACTGATTTCTGCGCCTTGTTTTTGAAAAATTTCTCCCAACAAAGAAAATCCGCCATTGGTCGTGTCGTTCCACGTGTAATGCCAAGATTCTAATTCTTTGGTTTCTTTATTTTCTCTTTTTTCGTTGTTGAAAAAATTATCTAAAACTACTTTGGGTTTCTGCTGAGCATTAGAAAAACTGAATGTCAGCAAAGTTCCTAATGCGAATGTTTTTAATATTTTGTTATTCATTTATTTTAAAATTTATTTTGAATAATGGATTGGAATTAATTGAATCTCGCCATCCAAACCGGAAGGTTGTACTTTCCAATTGGATGCGTCGAATGGTTTATAATCGATATTTACAAAATTGATTTCGTGATAATTTCTCCACTGAATTTTATTTTCATCCATATATTTAATTCGATTCGCCATCAGATTACAGACTTCGATTTGAATGGTATTATTACCTTTCTTTAAATATTTTCCGATGTTGATTTCAAACGGAATGCTCCACACAATTCCTGCATCCTGACCGTTAACGATTACTTTTGCACTTTCGTACAGCTTATCAAATTTCAGAACAAAATCATCTGCTTTGTTTTTCTTTAATTTAAATGAAGTCGTATACACTCCTGTTCCTGAAAAACTCTGCGTTGATGAATCTTCTGTAAAATTCGTCCAAGGTTGAAGCTTGTCTAAAGTTTTGGATTTTGGAAGTTCAGGACCGCCTTCTTTGAAAGTCAGTTTCCAAGGTTGATTTAAAACAATCGGAGTATCTGTTTTTTCAATATATTTCCATTTTGGAATTGTAATATCTGTATTTTCAGAAGCTTGTATAATTAAAGATTCACCAGATTTTAGTTGAATTCTAACCGAATTATTCTGTATTTCACCAATTCCAAAATTTCCATTTTCAGGATTCATCAAAGCCACCTGTTTTCCTGAATAATTTAAAGGAACAAATTCATTTATTTCTTTTGAAGTATGATTGACGATGTAATAATATTTTCCGCCATCAAACTGTCTTCTTACAAATTTCAATCCGGTGTCGGTCAGTTTTTCTCTTTCAATTTTTAAATATTCTAAAGCTTTCGCAACATCTGAACTTAAAATAATTTTACCTTTTCCGAAGCTTGCCATTTTCAAATTTCCGGTTTGGTTTTGAAACGGAATTTGATTCCAAAGAGATTTTAACTGAGTTCTTCTCTTTTCCACCTCAAAATTTCCTGGAATATCTTTCGGTTCGTTTTGAAAAATAATTGAAGCTCCGTTTTGAGCCAATTCCAAAATATTTTTCAACGTAGATTCAGGCAAATAAGTCAATTCCGGAATAACTAAAACCTTGTAAGAACCACCATTTTTGGTAACCTGAATATTCTGATTTTCCAACTTCGATTCGCTAATCATTTTATCAGAAACCATATCAATCGAATACCCAATTTTGCTTAATTCCGTCAGGTTTTTGTACATCACTGTTGGCTGCAACCACTTTTCAACATTATGAACTTTGAATGTCACATCTTTCCCTTTCGGACTCGCCCATTGGTCATAAATTGGCCAATACATCAACAGTTCATTATCCGGTTTTCCGCTTTGCAAAACACTTTGAGTTCTTTCAATATAAGAATTAAGACCCTTCAAATGAGGCCATAAACTATTCTCCGGAACAAAATTGGTTGAAGCATAAAACAACCAGCCCGGAAACTGAACATCTGAAGGTGTATACGTTGTTCCGTGGTAAAAAATATGATTGATTCCAGATAAAAAAATCTGCTCTGCTTCGGGTTTTACCTGTGACCACGAAGTTTTAAAATGTTCCGTCAACCACGTAAAAGACTCATTAGAAATCAAAAGTTTTCCAGTAACATTTGCAGCCGAAGATGCAAATTTCAGCATATTAATATCAGGAATTTCCTTTGTATTAATATCTTCCACATTTCTTCTCAACCCTGTAATATCGAATTTTGTACTTCCAAAAGTTTCAGATTCGGGAATATCAACTGCAGCGTACAAATCCAATAAATTTCCCGGCGAACCGTGTGCCTGATTGGTGTTTTTAGAATTTTTGGAATGTGCCCAATTGGTGAAATCTTTGGTAAAATTGTTTAAAATCAGTTCACTCATCGTTTCTCTGTAATCTGATTTTATTCTTGCTGCGATTTCGTTTTCCTCATTGCCCACTAAATATTTGATGTACGGGCTTACATCGTATCCTCGTCTCTTTTTAAATTCATCTTTAAAATCCGGCGTCCAATCAGCGTTGTAAACTTCGTAACTGTCATTGAAAAAAGAACGGATTCCGTAGTTGGAATTTCCAAAAGCTTTGTCAAAGGTCTTCAAATAATCTTTAGTTGCTTCCGGTGAAAAATGGTCTAAAGTATAACCATCTCCTCCCGGAGCTGCACGTTTTACTTTTTGAAGCGTTTTTCCAACAAAAACTGCATAAACAGTCCATTTACCAGAATTAGGTTTCCAATCTAAAATACCATCACTATTCACTTTATCAGTCAAAACAACAGCTTCGTTTTTCTCATTATAAGCCGTTACAATATCTAATTTAACCGTCTTTAAATTCTTTTGTTTTTCATCTTTTAAAACAATCTTTTCCGAAAATTTTTCACCTGGAGCAATCGTGTAAGTCTGAACAATCATTTTCGTCGCAGCATCCTGTTCGTCAACTTGCGGTCCACCAATTGGCCAACCTGTTCCAACCGACATATCGACACCCATATTCAGGCTTTTTGCTTTGTTGGTCGTGAATTGAAGCATTTTCATCCATTCCGGAGAAAGATAATTGATATATTTATTTTCAAATCCTTTTGCACCATAAATCGGGACGATTTCTACACCTCCAAAACCAGCTTGGGAAAGTGTCGTCAATTGTTTATCTAACCCTTTTTCATCAACAGCACTTCCCATCCACCACCAACGTGTCCAAGGTTTGGCAGTCTCAGTAGTTTTTGGCCACGGATTTTGTGCGGAAAGATTTCCGAACGCAAAACAGATAACGCTGAGTTTTATGATATTTTTAATTTTCATTATTAAATCTTTACTTTTAACGTTTGTCATTTAGAGGAACGAGAAATCTGTTTACAAATAGATTCTTCACTTCACTCCACTTCGTTTCATTCAGAATGACAAACTGCTTATTATTACTCAGAGAATTTTTTCAATTTCCATCGGGTTTTAAAGTTTCCATAAAGATACTTTCCGGCCAATGGAATTTTTCAACATCATCAGGTTTATTGGGGTTAAAATTTTTATAACTTTTTGAAATATATTTCTTCAAATGCAAATTTTCATCAACAATAGATTTTACTACACACTTCGCCAATTCGTATGCTCCATATGTATTGAAATGCGTATCGTCTGCCAAAGCTGTTGGCTGATTGGAATAAGAATTTGCAGGATAATAGACAAATGCTTTCTTTGCAGCTTCCGGACCCATTGCTTCAAATAAGGTTTTACTCAACGCATTCAAATCAATTAAATATACATTTTCCTCTTTCGCAATTTCACGCATTGCATCAGGAAAGTCATCCAAAGTATTGATAATTTTATTATTTTCATCAAAAACTCTTCGGTTCATCGAAGTAACTAAAACAGGAATTGCACCCAGTTGTTTTGCTTTCAGAATCCATTCTTTTACCCTTTTTCTATAACCGGATTTCGTACTGTTTCCGTATTTCTGGTCGTTGTGCCCAAACTGGATGAACAGGTAATCTCCTGATTTTATTTTATTCCAGATTTTATCGATTCGGTGGCGGTCTTCAAAGGCTTTTAAAGTTTCTCCGCTTTCGGCATAATTCGCAATAACGACTTCATTCGGAACGAAAAAATACGGCAACATTTGCCCCCAAGACGCCCAAGGCTCATATTGCGCGTCGACAACTGTAGAATCACCCGTTATAAATATCGTTTTAGCACTTTTGTTGGGTTGGACGATTACCGAACAGACTTTCGGAGCTTTGTCGTTGAATTCAATCGTCAACAAATTGTCCCAATGTAAATATTTTCTTTCTCTCGGTTTTAACTTTACAATCCCAATCTGAGTTCCTTCCTGATTTCGAATTATACTGTCTTTTACGTGAACTGTAATTTGTTTTTCAACAATTTCACCTTTCTTTGTTTTGACATCATTCAGCATCAGTCGACGGTTTTCCACTCGGACGGTTGTTTCAGAATTTCCTTTTGAATCGCCTAGTTTTAATTGAATATCATAATTGCCTTCAGGAATCGCAACTGAAAAATAAAACGGTTTATCGCTCGTAATAAAATCTCCTGTCAAAGCATTCCCTCCATTATCCACAGATTTCAGACCGGAAATATCCATAAATCCGTAACCGATTTTTTTGTCAAATTTTGAATTTGAACTAATGGGAATAAAACCGTTTTCAATTCTGTTTCCACCAAAATCAAACTTAAAAGTTGTCTGTTGTGCTAACAAAAACGAACCTAAGAAAAGCGTTAAAAATTTCATCCAATTCTTCATCATTAATCTGTTAAAATATTTTCTTTTGGCATTATAAACTGCTTATTTTCATCACCTAAATCCGGCAAACCGAAATAGAAATACAATGTTCTTTTAAACGTTCCATTCAGATGATTTGGTTCACTTTCGGATCCTAAAGTTGCTGTATCATTGTTAATATTGAACGCCAAAACAGTTCCCAATGGCGGAATCGCATCTAAAAATGAAATATTACCCGTTGGAAGTTTCGGATAACCTTCAGCACCATAAATTCCGTAGAAATCAAAAAGCCTAACGAACATTTTTTCTTCTTTAGTTCCAACAGTGATTTTCCCTTCTGCTGTATTCAATTGCATCCAAGAAATATCATCGAAATAACCTTTAAATTCGGGATAAATCCAAGGCGAAAAACCAGTTCGGGTTGAGTTTCGTAGATTTTGCCAAACATTATAAGTTTGTCCTTGAGTTCTGTTTTTCCAAACGTGATACGGACCTTTGCCTAACCATTTTGCGCTGATTACATAATTTTCAGGATAATCAAAACTTACGCCTGCAAACTGGTAATCTCCTGAAAGCGAATATTCATAATTTAATTCTAAAATTCCATTTTGATTCAGCTTCCAGACTGCTTTTTTTCCGTCTTTGTAGGAAATCTGAATGACTTGATTTTTACCTTCTGCAAAAGATTTAATGGATGATAATTCTGTTTTTCCATTCACGAAAACAGGTCCGTTTCGGAAAGTTATTTTTTTTCCTTTTTTATCTAAAATAACTGACTTTAGCAATCCGTCTTTTTTGCCAAACGAGAATTCTTTTTCTTCTGATTTTAAAATAAATAATGAATCATTTTCTGAAAATAAAACTGGAAATTCTTTGATTAAAGATTTTGAAAATTGTTTTGAAATTTCATCATTAGATTTAATTTTCCAAGTCCAGGTGTAAATTTCTTTACCAAAAGAATCGGTTGCGGTTAATAATAAACCTTCACTTTCTTTCCAGTTGGTTGGAAGATTTAAACTGATTTGCCCTTTTTCAACTGGCTTGATATTCGGAGATTCTGCTTTTCCTTTTTGGATCACATCAAATCCTGATTCTGACGAAAAAGGTGTTTTGAATTTGACCAATTTCCATTCAAACTGACATTCATTTAGATTGGCAAAATGATAACGATTTTCCACGGGAATGATTCCATTAAAATCATTCGGCAATGTTTTAAAATCAATTTTTACCGGACTGTAAATTTCCCGAATCGCATAAAAACTCCCCTCTTTTTCACGATGTGGTCCGACCACTCCATCCGGAGCGTTGATGGCATTCACATCGATTTGATTATTAAAATCGGTTCTTACCAAACCTTCATCTGCAAACGCCCAAAGAAAACCGCCTGCTCCTTTTTTGGAGTTCCAGTGAAGTTCCCAATAATCGGCTAAAGAAGTTCCTCCGCCGCCGTCATCCTGCGCGTGAAGAAACTCGGTCGGCATATAAATATTTTCGCCTTCAAGGATTTTTTTTGTGCTGTAATAATCTTCGTAATGATTGCAGTCAATTCCATTGAAAGCATTTCCAGGTTTGTGATGCGCGTGAATGACAGGACGGTTTGATAAATCGTATTTTGCATATTCTGCATCCAAATCAAAATTATGTCCGCCCTCATTTCCGTTGCTCCAGAAAATAATGGAAGGATGATTGGTATCTCTTGTAACCATTTCTCTCACAAGCTTTTTCCCAACTTCGGTACTATATTTTTTTTGCCAACCCGCCAATTCATCCAAAACGTATAAACCTAAAGAATCACAAATCTGCAAAAACGATTTATTGGGTGGATAATGCGAATAACGAACGGCATTCATATTCATTTCTTTGATGAGCTGAACGTCCATCAAATCGATGTTTTTGTTGACTGCCCTTCCGGTTTCAGGCCACCAAACGTGACGGTTGATGCCTTTCATTTTGATTTTGGTCCCGTTGATGTAAATTCCGTCGCCTTTTCGGATTTCAATTGTACGGAAACCGAATTTTTCTTCGCTTTGGAAGATATTTTTTCTGTTTTTATTTAAACTGAATTTTGCTTTGTATAAATTCGGCGTTTCTGCTGTCCAAAGTTTAGGATTTTTAACGGAGAATTGAATCTGTTTTAAAGTGTCTCCTTTTTGAATGGTCATCTGAGATTCAGTAATAAGAATGTTTTTAGCATCAAAGATTTCGACCTTTAAATTATTAACCGATTGGATTCCTTGTAAATAAATATTTGAACGAAAAGTTCCGTCTGCTTTGGCATCAATCGAGGTTGATGTAATGTGTTCTTTCGAATTTGCTTCCAGATAAACTGGTCTAAAAATCCCTCCCAAAACCCAATAATCAGCCAATCGTTCTGCATTGTTAACCGATTTATCAGCAGACATTTTCGAAACTTTGACTTCAAGAATATTTTCTTTTCCGAAATTTAATTTGTCAGAAATATCATATTTAAATTCATAAAAAGCACCTTGGTGAGTTTCTCCGGCTAATTTACCATTGATTTTTACTTCGGTATCGGTCATCGAACCTTCGAAAACGATATTGACTGATTTTCCTTTCCAGGAATTTGGAACTGAAAATTGGTGTTTATACAAACCAACTTCGTCATTGAATTTAAAGTTTTTGCCATAGGTGACATAATCTCGTCCGTAATTGTACGAGCCAAATCCCTGCTGTTCCCATTGTGAAGGAACTTGGATTTTGTTCCAGTTTCCTGATTTTCTTCCACCATTTATCCAAAAATTCCATTCTTTCGTATGCTCAGAATCTGTCCCGCTCAGGAATTGAATTTCCTTAGATTGAGAATGCAACAATTGAGAGCATAAACATAATAGAACGAATATTTTGGAAAAACATCTCATTTTGCGGCAATATCGGAATCGTCTTTTTTATCGTAAGATTGAGTGAGAGAAGCAACCTGAGTTACATTAATATTTTTTTGTTTTAAATTCTGAATGTTATTCAGGTTTTGCATTTCAGGTTTTAAAGCCTTTATTTTAAAGTTTTCAAATGTGAAATCCTTCACATCGAATAAATCTGATTTTTCAATAGAAAACGCAGTTCCGCAACTGATGTCGATATTTTTTATTGTGATATTGTTGGCTAATCCTTTTTTAGGTCTTTCTTCACCTTTTAAATCAAAAAACTGGTTCCAGCCTTTTACATATAAAAAAGTTTTTACGTTTCCTGTGATATTTTCAACCGTAAGATATTCGTAATGTTGTGGCGTGTCGGGACGCATTTTCAGGTGTAATAATCTTGAAGCATCTTTCACTTTAGAATTACGCAAAATCACGTTATAATTATGAATCGATTCGCTTCCGCAAGTTAAAACACTGTGGCAAAATCCGAAACTGTTGTCTTCGATAAGGATGTTTCTGTTTTCGCCGTTGTTCGGGTCTTTATCGGACTTCGGACCTTTTCCGCCTTTCAATGCAATCGCATCGTCGTTGACCGACATATAACAATTTTTAATTAAAAAATTAGTACAGGCATCAATGTCAACAGCATCTGTACTTGGTGCTTTTACAGGTTCTTTCGGAGCTAATATCGTCAGATTTAATAATTTCACAAAATCACTTTTGTAATAATGCGTGCTCCAGAAAGGTGAATTTTTAATGGTGATTCCTTCAACCTGTACATTTTTAGAATTTGAAACATAAAGAATTCTAGGTCTCATTTCATCCATATTGGTACATTTAGGATTCCATTCGCGTCTTTTCCAGAATGATTTCCAGAAACGAAGTCCGTTTCCGTCTAATGTTCCTTTACCAGAAATCGTAAAGCCGTCTAATCCGTCTGCGTTAATTAAAGCCGGAAAATATTTTACCGTTTGTCCTTCCATTCTTGTGGTTACTACTGGAAAGTCATTGATGTCATCGCTTCCTTTTAATTTCGCTCCATTTTCTAAATGTAAATGAGTTCCCTGCTTAAAGAAAACTGAACTAAGCAGGAAAGTTCCTTTCGGAACCACCACAACGCCACCACCATTTTTAGCAGCCAAATCGATAATTGCCTGAATCTGCTTGGTCTGAAGAATTGTACTGTCATTCTTCACTCCATTTTCTGTGAGGATATATTTTTTGCCTAATTTATTGATGTCTGTAGGTTTATTTTCTTTAAACCATTTTGGAATCGTCGTTCCGTCAGGGAATTTATCCTGACTTTTGAAACCTGAAGAAGATAGAACGAGAATTAAAAGAGACCAAAGGAAATTAGATGTATTTCGATATTTCATAACTTATTATATTGCTGTATGTCTTGATTTTTATGAATAATTGATTATAAAACACAAAAATCAGTAAAATAACTTTCATTATTTAAAGAAAATTATTCTTTCATTTCATTTTCATAAAAATATACATTCCGCTACTTTACAGCATCCTGCTCTTTCATGTGGGAAATTTTAAGATACTTTTGACTTTAATAAAATTTTCAAATTCAACGGATTTTCATTAAGTTTACCTTTCTTGTATTAAATGAAGTTGAAAATTAATAATCATGAAAGTAATATCAGTAAGACAAAATCCCGAATATAAAGAAAAAGCAATTGAATTTTTCCAGAAAAGCTGGTCTGAAATTTCGCCAATTATTTATGAAGACTGTATATCGAACAGTATTGCTGCAGAGCAATCTTTACCTCAGTGGTATTTATTGGAAAAAGATGAAGAAATTATCGGTTGCGCAGGATTAATTACCAATGATTTTATCAGCAGAATGGATTTGTATCCGTGGCTTTGTGCCCTATTTATCAATGAAGATTACAGAGGAAATCATTACAGTGAACTTTTGATTAATAAAGCTAAAGAAGACACCAAAGATTCAGGATTTAAATATCTGAATTTATGTACCGATCACATTGGATTTTACGAAAAATATGGTTTCAAATATATCGGACAAGGGTATCATCCTTGGGAGGAAGAATCCAGAATTTATCAGATTGAACTTTAAATATTTTTATGCTTATTGAATACAGAAGCCTTTTACCAGACGAAAGTAAAGAGTACCGAAGATATTTTAATGAAGTACCGCGGTTTCTAAATCAATACTAATCTTAGGAATTACTCAGCCAAATTTCTTCAAACTTCTGTTCAGGCTTCGTACCGAAATTCCTAAATAAGCAGCCAAATCTTCTTTGGAAAGCTGAATATCCTGTTTTGACTGAAGTTCCAAAAGTTTTCGCAAACTGTGCTCAACTGTGTAGAGCTGCTGAAAAGATGCCCGCTTTGAAGTATTCACAATGCGCTCTGCAAAAGCATCGACGAGTAAAGCATTGAGTTCTAAATTATTTTTTAAAAGTTTGCGAAAATAAGGAACCGACAATGCATACGCCGAAACATTGGTCATCGCTTCGATATTGCATAAACACGGAATATTTCTAATGCATTCGATTTCACCAAGAATTTCGCCTTTTCCTAAAAATTCGAGAATAAATTCTTTATCATTTTCTTCACTGAAATAGCATTTCACAATCCCTTCTTTCATCAGCATGACTTTGGATGATTTGTCATTCTGCATGAAAAGCTTTTGTCCTTTTGTGAACTGTTTCAAAATCACATCTTCTTTTCGTTGCTGCTTCTCGTAAAGTTTTGTAATAAAATCTAAAAACGTCTGGTTTGTGCGTAACATATTTTTAATCAGGACAAATGTCCTTTCGGGATTTTTTATATAGGTTGAAATTTGCGGTAGAAAAATACACAATACTGTTGAAAAATAAAATAGTAATCTTACTCGATTTATATAAAATTTAATAAAATATGAAACAACTCATTAAGCTAGATGATTGGAAAAGAAAAGAACATTTTCAGTTTTTCTCAAAATTTGAAGAACCTTTTTTTGGTGTAACCATCAATATAGACTGTACTTTAGCCTATCAACAAGCGAAAGAAAAAGGCAACTCTTTTTTTCTTTATTACCTGTACAGAGCTTTAAAAGCAGCAAACAAAATAGAAAACTTCCGCTATAGAATTATTGATAAAGAAGTCTATTTGTTTGACCAAATCAATGCTTCTGCAACCATCAACAGACCCGATGAAACATTTGGTTTTTCTTATATGGATTATGATAAAAATGAAGAATTATTTTACCAAAATGCAAAAGAAGAAATTGCAAGAGTACAGCAATCTAAAGGTTTAATTCCTGCAGGTTCGGGAGAAAATGTTATTCATTTTTCGGCTGTTCCGTGGCTAGATTTCAATTCACTTTCTCACGCAAGAAGTTTTACATTTCCGGACAGTTGTCCCAAAATTTCATTTGGTAAAATCACTGAAAATAATGGTAAAAAATTAATGTCTGTTTCCATTCATGCGCATCACGGATTGATGGATGGTTTTCATATCGGATTGTTTGCTGAAAAGTTTCAGGAATTGATGAATGAGAATTAAATAAAATAAAATAACGTCTACAGATTTTGTAGACGTTATTTTAACATTAAAATTATAGTTTAGCGAAAATCAGTGCCCGTGTTCGCCAGAATTTGATAATTTAGCATTCACAAAAAAAGCACCTTTTGTAACCACCGATGCATCGGCAGGAATTTCATTAACGCTCGTAATTGCGGTATATCCCATATCTGAAGAACCTTTTACAATCTCTATTTTTTCAAAATTGACTGTCTTAGATTCTTTTCCGTGTTCTTGCTTTTCATCTGCGTGTTCACCTTTTTCTTCAGTATGTTCTTCAGGTTTTTTATTTGTTTTTATAAAAATATAATATTTGCTGTCTGCTTCTACAATGGCTTCATTCGGAACTGCCGGTGTCGTGCTTTTATCAAGACTTACAATTCCGGTGATATTCATCCCGTCGATTAATCCTTCTTTATTTCCTGTGACAGAACAGTGTACAGAAATGGTTTTGCTTTCGTTTTCAAAAGATGAACCGATGCTGTAGATCTTTGCATCGTACTCAATTTCCGGGTTGTTGGTCAGTTTAAAATGTACGATCTGCCCGACTTTCATTTTAGGAAGATCTTTTTCAAAAACCTGTAGATCAAGATGTAACGAACCATTATCAATCACATCGGCAACGGGGGACGAGATATCAACGTAACTTCCTATCTGTGCAGAAATATTACTCACCGTTCCGCTGATTGGCGATGTGATAACCAAACCAGATCGCAAATTACCATTATTAACCGTTGCAGGGTTGATTCCCATAATCTGAAGCTGTCTTTGTAAAGATGATCTTTGCGTTCGCAAAGTTTTTAGTTCTGCATCAGAGCTTTGCAGATTTTTCTTTGCACCGGCATCGTTATCAAACAATTCTTTTTGTCTTCTGTATTCCTGTTCTGCAAACGCAATTCTGCTTTTCACAGTAAGATATTGCTCTTGTAACTGTATATATTCAGGATTGCTTATGGATGCGATCACCTGACCTTTTCTTACAAAATCCCCGATTTGCACATTCAGCGTCTTAATAATTCCACCATACATTGAAGTTATAGTGGCTTTATTATTATTTGGAACCCGCAGTGCACCGTTAGCTTTAATCGTAGAAGTCAGCTCTTTCATTTCGATTTTTCCTAAGGTAACACCTACGCTTTTTATTTGTTCATCGGTAAGACTGGCAATGCTTTGTGGAGCTTCATCATCGTGTTCTTCGGTTTTTTCGGTTTTAATTTCGCCCTCAGATTCCTTTGTGGAAGCTTCTTTCCCGCAGCTTACAAGAAAAATAAAGGTGAGAGCCGTATAGATGATATTTCTTTTCATTTTATTTGTTGATTAAAGAGTTAATGGTGATCACAGACTGGTTTACCTGTTGTATGGATTCCAAATATTTCAGCTGAATATTAGTCGCAGTCTGCAAAGCAAATAAATATTCGACATAAGAGATTTCTCCGGTTTTGTAACCGAGTTGCCCTGCTTTGACGATTTTTTCTGCATTTGGCAAAGCCTGCGCAATGTAATATTGGTATTGCTGAATATCCTGTTGATATTGGCTTAATGCATTTTCCAACTGAGCGGTCAATTGTTTTTGTTGCTGTTTGGCATTAGATTCTGCCATCTGTTTTTGATATTCTAAAGACTGAATTCGTGCTTTGGTCGCTCCAAAAGTCAATGGAATCGCAACTCCGACACTCGCAACACTGAAACGGTTTCCTGCATTATAAAATTTCTCCTGACCATTCAATGTATGAAAACCAATAATCGACTGATTGGTATAGCCTAAAGTGAATTCCGGCAAGCCTTGTGACTTCTCAACGTTTTTGTTCTTATCGGCGATTTCCATTTCCTGATAAAAAGCTTTTACAGTCGGATGATTGGCAATAGCTGTGCTGTCAAGAACATATTCCGCTTTCAACGGTTCATAGCTTTTATTAAGAGGAATCTGAATATCGTCATTTGTATTCAGAAGCATTTTCAGATTTTTGTAAGCATTATTAAGATAAATCTTATTCTGATTTAATAATAAATTGATTTCTCCTTTCTGGGTTTCTGCAGTGCTTATTTCTATTTTCTTGATGTCACCTGCATTAAATCTTACGGTTGCAATTCTGATAAAATCCTGATAAAGACTATCCAATTTCAACAGTTTATTTTGATTATAATGCAGATATTCAATTTGATAAAAATAGGTTCTTACCTGTTTTGCCAACTCATTAACTGTAATTTCACGATTAATTTGCTTTCCTTTTATTTCCTGCGCAATGATTTCCTTTCTCGCTTTAAATAATGTAGGAAACGGAATCGTTTGCGAAATAGAAAACGACTGGTCAAATTTCGGACTGTTGTATTGCCCCAATTGTGCATTAAACTCCATTTTCGGAAGTTCATTGGCCGTTGGTTTTAAGCTTTCAGAAACCTTAACGTCTAAGTCTTTTGATTTTATTGAATGGTTATTATTCAGCGCTATTTCTGTTGCCTCTTCTACCGATAGCGTTTTTGTAGTTTGAGCAGCCATTGTTTGTCCAAACAATAAAAAACCTAAAATAATCACCGTCGTTAAAGGTTTCATTTTGATATTTTTTATTTTGAATTTTGTGCTGAAAATAATATAAAGCATTGGTAAAACGAATAATGTAAGGAAAGTTGCTGTTATCAATCCACCAATAACAACGGTTGCCAATGGCTTTTGAACTTCTGCACCCGCTCCTGTGGAAATTGCCATCGGAAGAAATCCTAACGATGCGACCGCTGCAGTCATCAAAACCGGACGAAGCCTTGTTTTAGTTCCTTCAAAAACACGTTTCAGAATATCGGTTTCACCATCTTTTTCCAATTGATTGAATGTTCCAATCAAAACAATTCCGTTTAAAACCGCAACCCCAAACAAAGCGATAAAACCAATCCCTGCACTAATACTGAATGGCATATCCCGAATAATTAATGCGAAAACACCACCAATTGCACTCATAGGAATGGCTGTAAAAATTAATGCGGCTTGCTTGAAAGATTTAAATGTAAAATATAGCAGCATAAAAATTAACAAAAGAGAAACCGGAACAGCAATCATCAAACGTTTGCTTGCTGCCTGCAAATTCTCGAATTGCCCACCATACGTGAAATAATAACCCGAAGGAAGTTTTATCTTATTGTCTAATTTTTTCTGAATATCATTCACCACACTTTCCACATCACGGTCTTTTACATTAAAACCGATCACAATTCTTCGTTTTCCTTCTTCACGGCTTATCTGTGCAGGACCGAGTTTGTAGCTGATATTGGCAACCTGTGAAAGTGGAATCTGATTTCCTGAACTTGTAGATATCATCAGGTTATTTACGTCATCAATATTGGTTCTGTGAATGCTGTCTAATCGTACGACCAAATCAAAACGTCTTTCGTTCTCAAAAACCAAACCTGCGCTTTTACCCGCAAAAGCCGTACTGAGCGTATTATTCACATCTTCAATATTCAATCCGTAGTTCGCCATTCTTGTTCTGTCGTATTCTACGTTGATTTGCGGAAGTCCGCTAACCCGTTCAATTTGAGGTTTAGTTACCCCTTCAATAGTTTGAATCACATCATTCACCTTTTCTGCATAAATCGCAAGAGAATCCAGGTTTTCACCAAAAATTTTCACGGCAACATCCTGGCGAATTCCAGTCATCAGTTCATTGAAACGCATCTGTATCGGTTGATTTTTCTCAAAGAAAACACCGGGGATATTTTCCAGTTTTTCAGAGATTTCATCAGCTAATTCATCGTAGGATTTTTTTGTTTTCCATTCTTTTTGTGGTTTTAAAACAATAATCATATCCGTTGCTTCCGGTGGCATCGGGTCGGTAGGAACTTCGGCTGAACCTGTTTTTCCTACAACCATTTTCACTTCATCAAATTGCTTAATGATTCTTGATGCCTGCATCGACGTTTCTACACTTTGGGTAAGCGAACTTCCTTGCGGTAAAATACAGTGAAATGCAAAATCTCCTTCCTGCAATTGCGGAATGAACTCACCTCCCATTCTGCTGAATACAAAAATACTAACTGCAAATAATGCAACGGTAGCCGAAACTAAAATGTATTTTAAACGCAGTGCTTTCTGTAATAGCGGCTGGTAAATATTCTGCAGCCTGCGCATCATTTTATCTGAAAAATTTTCTTTTGTGGAAGGCTTTTTAGATAAAAATAAGGCACTCATCATCGGAATGTAAGTCAGTGATAAAATCAAAGCTCCTAAGATTGCAAAACCTACTGTTTTTGCCATTGGTGTGAACATTTTACCTTCTACTCCAACCAAAGTCAGGATAGGAATATAAACGATAAGAATAATGATTTCACCAAATGCTGCGCTGTTTCTGATTTTTGAAGCGGAAAGAAAAACTTCTTCATCCATTTCAGTCTGCGTAAGTTTCTGAGTCGATTTTCTGAGTCCTAAATGATGAAGCGTCGCTTCCACAATAATAACTGCACCGTCTACAATCAGTCCAAAGTCGATTGCTCCAAGGCTCATCAAATTTGCACTTACGCCAAAAACATTCATCATTCCCAACGCAAAAAGCAATGCTAATGGAATTGCGGATGCAACGATTAATCCTGCTCTGAAATTCCCAAGAAATAATACCAGAACAAAAATTACAATCAATGCGCCTTCAATTAAGTTTTTCTCAACGGTATTGATGGCTCTTCCCACCAAATCTGTTCGGTCTAAAAACGGTTCTATAACAACATCTTTGGGTAAAGATTTTTGAATTGTCGGGATTTTTTCTTTCACCAAATTCACCACTTCATTACTGTTGGCTCCTTTCAGCATCATTACAATACCGCCTACAGCATCTACTTTACCATTGAACGTCATTGCTCCATAACGTACCGCACTTCCTAATCTTACGTCGGCAACATCTTTTATAAAAATCGGAACACTAGCTGTGTTGTTCTTTACGGCAATGTTTTTTATATCTTCCAGAGAAGCGACAACGCCAATGCCACGGATGAAGTAAGCATTTGGTTTTTTATCGATATAAGCTCCTCCAGTATTCTGATTGTTTTTCTCTAATGACGTGAAAATATCAGTCACACTTACACCCATTGCTTTCAGTCGGTTAGGGTCAATAGCAACTTCGTATTGTTTCAACTCACCACCAAAACTATTGACTTCCGCTATTCCCGGTGTACCATTTAATTGTCTTCTCACAATCCAATCCTGCATTGTTCGCAGTTCCTGGGAAGTGTATTTGTTTTCGCTTCCTTTTTTCGGATGCAGAATATATTGATAAACCTCGCCCAAACCTGTACTTACGGGCGCTAATTCAGGAGTTCCGATTCCTTTTGGGATTTCCTCTGCAGCTTCTTTTAGTTTTTCGCTGATAAGCTGACGTGCAAAATATATATTAACATCGTCTTTAAAAACAACGGTAATTACCGATAATCCAAATCGGGAAATACTTCTCGTTTCCTCAATATCCGGAATATTGGCGATGCTTTGCTCAATGGGAAAAGTAACCAGCTGTTCTACTTCCTGACCAGCAAGCGTAGGACAAACCGTGATAATTTGTACCTGATTATTGGTAATATCGGGTACAGCATCGACGGGTAATCTGGTCGCGCTCCAAACTCCCCAAATTATCCACAATAAAGTCATTATCCCAACGACTATCTTGTTTTTGATGCTAAATTTTATGATTTTATCTAACATAGAATTTTATTTAATTTTTATTGATCTGCAATCTCATTATGCATTAAATAATTGATGCATTTTTGAGATACAAAGATGACTAAGAACACTATGCAATCATATTGCAAAGTTTTCCTAAAGGTTTTGATGAAAAAATTCTTTCATCTGATCACTAAAAATTAAATTTTGGGAGGTTGCCAAATATGGTCGTAAACCTGATAGGCAATATTGTTTCTATGGAAAAGAATTTTCTTTGAAAAATAGGCTTTTACCTGTAAAGGAACTTCTAAAAAAGGTTCCATTTTAAATGATGTTACCGTAATCTGGCAACAGCTGCAAAAGCAGAAAGGAGAACAGCCATCATCTATATTATGAGAATGAGAATCCTCAGTATTGAGTGAAATTTGGGTATGATTATCTTTTACAGATTCAGCCTTGACATCACTGCACGGCATAATCAGCAGTGCAATGAAATAAATTGTCAATATAAGTCTTAAAAGTTTCACTTAACAAAAATAGAAAAATGGTTTATATAAACTAAACTTTATTGTAGTTCAGTTATTTAAAAGCTCTAATAAAAATACATTAGAGTAGTATGATAATATTTGTTTTTATGATTGATACCCCAATAATTTTCTAATCTGGTAGAAGAATCTTTCAATTAATCTTAAATCCTGTGTAACAATCTCGGCATTTCCTCTAAGCTCTTTGTCGAATTTAAGGGTTTTATTGTATGATGTTTTTAAACCTTTTGGCAGCACAACATCTACGTAATAATTTCCTTTATCATCCGGAATTAATGAGATATTCTGTACTTTCCCTTCGATAATTCCGTATTCCTGAAAGCGATAATTATCTAATTTAATCAACACCTTTTCTCCGGGAATAATTTTCCCCGAATTTGCTGTTGGTACAGACATTCTACCCACCAATTGTTCAGTATTATCCGGTAAAATAGACACTATAGGATCGCCAGCTTTTACAAATTGGTTTTCGCCATAAAACTGCTGAAAACTCGCCATTCCATTGGTAGAAGAAACAATAAGATAACTCTGTTCCCATTGTTTTAAAGATTTTCGCAACTGTTCGAATAGTTGAAGAGTTTGCGACGAATAAGTAATTTTATCTTTTTCTGTGTTGATTGCGGTTCCGCTTTTTGTTTTATTGAAATTAGAAATACTTTCCTGTAATTGAGAAAGAGAAATATTTAAATTTTCTAAGTTTTGCTGAGCCTGCAGATATTTTATTTTTTCAGTTTCGAGTTCTACCGCTGCAATCACGCCTTGATTAAATAATTCCTGAGATCTTTGATAGCTTTTACGGGAAAGCTCGGCCTTTGCTGCTTCCAGATTTTTTTGCTGCTTTAAATTAGCAATTCGGCCTCTGGATTCTGAAATACTCAGATTCGTAGCAATATTTTCTGGGGCATAAGGCTGTAAACGGGTAAATAAATTCTCATCCTGAAAAGCTTTCGCAAAACTGTTGTAATCACTCTGAAGTTCGCCTAATTTAAAATGAGAAGCCTCTTTCACAGGAAAAGAAAGCAGTTGATCCGAAGCAATAGAGTCTACCAGTTTTTTTAGTTTTAAAACATCCTGATAATTTGCTGTAGACTGCAAAACCATCATTACATCACCTTTTTTTACTTTTTGATGATCTTTAATGAATATTTTCTCAATTTTTGAGCTGCTTCTTGCTTCAATTTTCTCCGGTGGATTTTGTGAAGTCACAATAATCGGAGCCGGAACAAATTCCGGATATTTGATGATGTAACTCATCGCAAGAATGAGTAATAGTATAAGTAATATAATGGTATTTCCCCATCGGAACATCCAATGTGGCGGCTCTGTAAGTATATCCTGAACGCTTTCTGAGCGCAGTTCTATGTTGTCTAAAGTGTCTTTCATAATTAAAAACTAAATCCTCAATTGAGGATTTAGTAATCATATTGATGTATATAATAATTTATAATTGCATTCAAAAATTCTATCATTAATCATAACAAACTACTATTTGTCCCATTTTAAAACAACAGTTAGGGAATGAGCAATAAATATAACCTGAAGGACATGTTCCCCCACTTGGA
Source organism: Chryseobacterium indoltheticum (assembly GCF_003815915.1). Lineage (NCBI taxonomy): Bacteria > Pseudomonadati > Bacteroidota > Flavobacteriia > Flavobacteriales > Weeksellaceae > Chryseobacterium > Chryseobacterium indoltheticum. Next base: position 2,147,583 of record NZ_CP033929.1, on the reverse strand, counting down.
GGAGTCGCATATGGATATTGACCACTGCATTGATCAATTGGGGGTAGCTCTTTATCAGAACCTAAAATTTTACTTAAATCATTTCTATTAATTTTTTTTAAATTTTTCATAATAAATTTGTTTTAATTATACCTCTGGAGCTAAACATATTGGATCTGTGCCATTTGGACAACGATCTAAACACTTTGTGGGTACCCATGCTCCATTAACACGACAGACACCCCAATCATTTTCCCCATAACCTCCACCATGGATCTCTTTTAAATTCTTTTTTGAAAGTTTTTTTAAATTTTTCATAATATATACAGTTATTTTGGTTTTCTTACTCTCTTACAGGTTTTAAGATTATTTTTTAAAAGTTTAATTAATCCTTGTTTTAAGTATTTTAGTAAGTCTCTAAGAAGTCCTCCTATCATTAAGAGGATTTAACTTATAATATTTGTTTGGAATTAATAATCAATACAAGCGTAAGGTCTATTAGATTTAAAACAGCAGCTAGGCAATGAACAGTAAATGTAACCTGCAGGACACGATCCGCTACTTGGAATTCCATTTGGCTGACCGCCACAATCATCAACTGGAATTGGCTCACCGTGACCAGCACCTAAAATTTTACCTAAATCGCTTCTTTTCAGTTTTTTTAAATTTTTCATGATAAATAGTTTGATTTTGATTTCCCTACTCTTTTATAGCTTTTCGGGTAACGCTTTTAATAAATTCCATCTCATTAGAGACCAGTCTGACAATCTTGTGGGTCATACATATTTTGATGTATGCATGATCCTCTTTGCGGGCACCACACTAATTTGCAAGGACAATTATACCCCCCATCTTCTGGTATCTGATCACCAGGAACAAAGTGAGCAAAGCAATCATCAGCACGTCCTCCTCCTTTGATGTCTTTCAATTCTTTTCTTGAGATTTTTTTAAAATTTTTCATATTGGTAAAATATTTTTGATTTTTCCTACTCTCTTATAGCTTTTCGGATAACGCTTTTATTAAGACTTAAATATAAAAAATAATTCCGACATAGATGAATTATTTTTTATATTTAATTACCTAATTCCAGTTGATTTTTAACGAGTCTGTAATATTCTCCTTTTAAAGCTACCAATTCCACATGGTTTCCTTCTTCTACAACTTTGCCTTTATCGAGAACAATAATTTTATCGGCATGTTTTACGGTTGATAATCTGTGAGCAATGACAATCGCTGTTTTTCCTTTAAAGAACTGTTCTAGATTTTCCATAATTACCTTTTCATTATTGGCATCTAAAGCACTTGTTGCTTCATCAAAGAAAATATATTCCGGAGATTTGTAAACCGCTCTTGCAATGAAAAGTCTTTGCTTTTGACCACCACTTACACCGACTCCTTCATTTCCTATTTTTGTGTTGTAGCTTAAAGGTAGATCTTCGATAAACTCTTTAATATTGGCAATTTCTACAGCTTTTCTTAGTTTTGATTTGTCTACATAATCTTCTCCGACTGCAATATTATTAGCAATTGTGTCATTAAAAACATATCCTTCCTGCATCACCACACCACACTGATCTCTCCAGAATCTTGGTGAGATGTTTTTCATTTGGGTATTCCCTATTTTGATTTCACCTTCGTTAGGTTCATAAAACTTCATTAATAATTTCAACAATGTCGTTTTCCCACTTCCGCTGGCTCCAACGATTGCCGTTGTTTTTTGGTGTGGAATATTTAAGTTTAAATTTTCAAAAACAGGAACATCCGCACCGATGTATCTGAAAGACATATTATTGATTTCTATATCTTTATCCGGAATTTCTGTAGCATATTGATCGTCTTTGCTTTCCTCATCTTCTTTATCATGAATTTCGCGTAGTCTTTCTAAAGAAATTTTGGCATCCTGAGTTTGTTTTACAAAATCAATCAATTGCAATAGGGGACTATTCAACTGTCCGATAATGTATTGTACAGAAAGCATCATCCCTAAAGTAAGATTCCCTTCCAAAACCAATTTAGCAGAAAGAAAACTTACCAAAATATCTTTCATTTGGTTGATGAAATTTCCTCCAACCGATTGCCATTGCTCTAATGACAGCGATTTTATTTTTAATTTAAAAAGTTTTACCTGTAAAAATTCCCAATCCCAACGTTTTTGTTTTTCAGCGTTATGCATTTTTATCTCCTGCATTCCGTTGATCAGTTCAATGACTTTACTCTGTTCCTGTGAAACCTGTGAAAATCTTTTATAATCTAATTCTTTTCTTTTTCCGAGAAAAAAAGTAATCCATGCAATATATAAGGTGGCTCCAACTAAATAGACAACAAATAATCTGTAATCATAAAACAGCAATACAATACTGAAAATAATCAGGTTGACTAATGAGAACAATGTATTCAGAGAAGAGTTGGTCAGAAGCTGTTCAATTCTGTGATGGTCATTAATTCTCTGCATAATATCTCCGGTCATTCTTGTATCAAAGAAACTGATGGGAAGTTTCATTAATTTAATAAAGAAATCTGAAATAATTGAAATGTTGATTCTTGTTGAAAGGTGAAGTAAAATCCAGCTTCGGATAACCTCAATTCCCATTCTGCCTAGAAAAAGCATCACTTGAGCGAGAAGAACAAGATAGATAAAATTCAGATCCTGATTCTGAATTCCAACATCCACAATACTCTGAGTAAGGAAAGGAAGAATAAGAGAAAGTAAACTTCCCGCTAATAATCCTACCGCCAACTGAACAATAAGCGATTTATATTTTAACAGATATTTAGATAAAAAAGAAAAACTGGCTTTACTTTCCTGATCGTCAAATTCGGTTTGGAAAAATGCTGGTGTAGTTTCCAGAATCAAAGCAATTCCCTCTTCCGTGTTTTCGTTGGCATTTTCACCAATCCATCTTTTGATAAATTCTTCTCTGGAATAAGTAATCAGTCCGTAGCTCGGATCTGAAATATATACCAAATTATTTTTATCTATTTTATAAACGACTACAAAGTGATTTTTGTTCCAGTGTACAATGCATGGGAAAGGTACTTCTTCAGCTAATGTATTGAAATCGACCTGCACTCCTAAAGAACGGAAGCCCAAATCTTCGGCAGCATCACTTAAACCAAGTAAGCTGCTTCCTTCCCGGGTAGTTTCTGAAAGGTTACGAATCTGTTGCAGGGAAATACTTTTTCCGTAATGTTTGCTGACAATTCTTAGACAAGTAGGGCCACAATCTTTAGAGTCGGGCTGTATGTAATTTGGGAATTTTTTTTTCAATGCTTTATATTAAAAAGACTGTATAAAATACAGCCTCAATTTAAGATATTTTTCAAATGTAATTACCACATGCAATATAATGTTTGCTCACAAAATTCTATAGTATTTAAACAACCGCTACCAGAATGAAGTCTACATTCATCATAAGAAGAAAAACAACTGCTTACATCACGTATATCTAAACATAAATGTGGTTTTCCTCCTCCTTTTAAATTTTTAAGATTTTCTCTTGATAACTTTTTTAGATTTTTCATAACATATTTTTAGTTTTTTCCTACTCTATTGAAGCTTTTCGGATACCGCTATATTTTATCCCAATTTAGGAATTTTTTAAATAACTATCATATGCAATATAATGTTTGACCACAAAATCCTCTAGGTGTACAGCTACTACCTGAATAAAGCCTACAATGATCATAAGATGGATAACAAGTACTTACATCGCTAATGTCATCACATGGTTTATACGGACCTCCTCCTCCTTTTAAATTTTTAAGATTTTCTCTTGATAATTTTTTTAAATTTTTCATAACATATTTTTAGTTTTTTCCTACTCTATTGAAGCTTTTCGGATACCGCTATATTTTTATCCCAATTTAGAGATTTTTAATAAATACAAATATTATATTAAATAAAATTTATATTTTTTAATAATTAAAAACTTTTAGATATTAGTAGCAAGACTTATTGCAATAACGAATGCAAAAACCGCCTGAATTAGGATCATTTACGCATTCAACATTTGTATTGTAGCACTTTACAGATGCTGCTTGCCCTTGTGCACATTCAAGAGTAATTCCTCCCTGTACGCTTTTAAGATTTTCTCTTGAAAGTTTTATTAAGTTTTTCATAAATATAAGATTTGGTTTTCCTACTCTATTGAAGCTTTTCGGATGCCGCTTTAGTTTTATCCCAATTTAGGGATTTTTCAAATTCAAATATTATATTTAATTAAAGAAATATTTAATTTTTCTGAATATTTGTCTGTGATTATAATATATAATTACCTGTTAGATAGTCTAGTATTTTTATTTTTCAAATAACTATCATACACAATATAATGTTTGTCCACAAAATTGTGTAGTTGCACAACCACTGCCTGAATAAAGCCTACAATGATCATAAGAAGAGTAGCAATTACTCACATCACGAATGTCAGTACATAGATCCCATGATGATCCTATTCCTCCTCCTCCTTTTAAATTTTTAAGATTTTCTCTTGATAACTTTTTTAAATTTTTCATAAAATATTTTTTAGTTTTTTCCTACTCTGTTGAAGCTTTTCGGATACCGCTTTACTTATTTCAAATATAAATGAAATATTTTAATCTTCACAATCGTTTTTGTTAAAAAAAGTTAAAACCGACAATTATATGATAACAATATTTCCATCTGTAATCAATTCACTAATAAAACAATGAATAACTTCACAAATAAATTTATCTGCAACATAGAACCGTTAAGTATCTTAGTAAAATAAACCCTGCGAAATTGCTTTAGGTAATCTGAATAATAAACGGATTTTTTCTCATCTTATCTTAATCAATTGCCAACTATAAAATACGTATCTTTTCCTAAGAAAAAATATAATTAACTTAAGAAGAAGTAAAATTTTAAAACAAAAGTTTAGATAATAACAAAATAAAAGAGGCAGATAAGACAGCCTCTTTCTTTAATTAAATATTATGTATTGTAGATAATAATTATTATCTAATAAATTCTAAACATACTGTGGACAAACTACAGCCGGGCAAATCAATTTTGGACATTTAATTTGTCCAGGAGGCGGACAACAGATATTTACGCATTGTTTTACGATTATTCCACCGCTTCCGGTAATATTTTTCATCTGATTTCTTGAAATTTTTTTTAAATTTTTTATAACATTAATTTTTTAAGATTCTACTGGACATGCTATAATACAAATAATATTAGGACATCTTTTTATTCCCGGAGGAGGACAACATGCTTGAGAGCAACCAGAAGCCCCTCCGCTAATGTCTTTCATCTGATTTCTTGATACTTTTTTTAAATTTTTCATAATACTGTAATTTAGTTTGATTTGATGATTAAATTATGGCTGGTTTCCGCCACCGCATCCATCGTATGGCATGCATTTCCATTTTCCGTTGATCAGGCAAATTTGCCCGCCTTGGCAATTAATACCACCTTGAATGGTTTTCATTTCCTGTCGGTTGATTTTTTTTAGATTTTTCATAAAAATTGAATTTGGTAATTTCCTACTCTTTTTAAGCTTTTCGGACCTCGCTTTTAATTCATTTAAAATTAATCAATTTTAATTAAACGGAAATAATTTAAGCAGAAAAATCTTCATCTTCGATCAATTCATTAATAAAATAATGAATGTCTTCGCGATCATACTTATCCGGAAACTGATAACCGTTAAGAATAAAAACTGGTGTAAAAGTAAGTCCGGCAGAACTATTTTCTGATGTCATCTGAATAATATTGGTAAGATTTTGCGGTTGATTGGTTCCCGATTTTTTCTTAATTTCATCCTCATTTCTATTTTCAAACCAGATATCAACAGTATTTAAAAACTCGTGTTGTGATTTGTTTAGATAAATGCTCAAAAAGTCTGAAATAAGCTGGGTATATTTTTCACCGGCACTTTCACCCGAATAATTAAATCTAATCTGTGCAGAAATTTCATCTGGATATTTAGCTAATAAATCTTCAAGAATCTTATGCGCATTTTTACAAAAACCACAATATGGATTGGAAACCACAGAAATGTGAAGTTTTGCATCCTTATTACCTAAGAAAAAAGTGTTCTTATCTGAAAAATCAATTTTCTCATTACTTAAAAGCTCTCTTTTGAACAAATCATAATTTCTTTTGAATCTAAGATTTTTTGCATTCGATTTTTTGAGCTCTTCTTTTTGATTCATCAAATTATTTAGGAAAGCAATTGTAAAAAACAACGAAATAAATGCAATAATACCAATAAAGACAATTGGTATGTAAACTTCTAGACTAAAATAGAAGCTGCTGATTACAATCTGTGAAAGCAGAATAAAAATAATGAATAAACAAACTCTGCACAATGATTTTTCTACGAAAGCCTGTACATACAGAGAATATAAAATAACCAAAACGGAAATTAACGAAATAATTCTTAAAGCAAACTGAGCACTCGGAAACAATAGCCCGATAAAAGTTATTCCCAAGAAATAGATTAAGCTAAAATCAGAAAGCTTCAATCCTAAAATATTGGTCTTGTCTGAAGAAAAAATCGTTGCACATGCACTTTGGGTATTACTGTTTGAAGCGCCACCGCAAATATTGTTAACTACCACAGATTCTTGCCCGAATTTTTGATTAAAAAGTTCTAAAGAAATGTAAATTCCGAGTAAAGACAATAGATTAAAAATGCTTTCGTACCAGGTAAACTGCAAAAACGAATAAAGAAGAATGATCCCGAAAATCACATAAATAAACGGTTTAAAATCGAAAAATGTTGTCGTCTTTACATTCTCCGTTTTTTCAAAAAGAAGCACAAAATCACCTGAGTTTTTATAAAGTTCTTCCTTACTTATATTCTTTACCTTATCAGAATAAATAGTAAACTCACTGTCTTTCTTTTTTACTAGAGAAAAAGAATTATCGACCAAGGCCATGAATTCACTAGGTAATTCGTCCCAATATTCTTTATCCAGCTCATAAGCGTCATTTTTTAAACCCAAAAAATTGAGTGTGTCGCTAAACGCTAAAGCTGAAGGATAATTGGGATGAGAGTTGAACTGGAAATAAAATTCTTGTTTGTCGAGTCTAAAATGATCTATTAGTTTGTCGAAATTCATTGATGATTTGGTCTATAGTTAATGGGATGAAGATAATAAAAATTACTTTATCAGCTAAGAAAATTCAAGAAAATAAGTAACATTTTCTATTTTTAGTTAAACAAAAAACGCCATTACCGTATAAAAATATAAAAACAACGTCAATAGATCTTATTGACATTGTACAGTTTAAATATTCAGAACTGTAATATAGAGTTGCTGAATATTTTATAAAATAATTGAGTGAAAATTATTAAATACTTCTGTTATTACGTATTTTAGATTATTATGATCAGACTAAGAAATACTTTTTCCATTTGGCAACGGTATTTCTGCTGAGTCCATAATGTTTTGCCAGTTCTATATTGCTAAGATTGTTTTTCTTTTGATACTCCAGAATCTTAAAAATTGTTGATTTATCATAAGAACGATGACTCCCGTTTTTTAGCAGTTTATCATTTTGTGTATTTCCAAATAAAATACTTTCAAGTTTAATAACATCCAACTGAGAAAAATTTTCTTTCTCTAATAAAGCTTTTATTACGCTATCTTTTTCCTTATCAGGAAATTTCATTTTTAAAAGGTCTTTATAGATCCTTTGATAATCAGGTCGAATCATTTTTTTGTGTTTTTATTAATAAGATTGCTCTATGTTCTGTATGAGTATAGTTCCAACATTTGCAGTTTACATTTATATATCTAATATTTTTCAATCCACTTCAGCAGAGTGTTTTTAGGAATTTTATATTCTTCCATAATCTCTGCCTTTGTTTTTTTTCCTGTTCTCACAAGCTCTAAAACAAAGTTGATAATCTCTTTGGTGTAGAGATTTTTCCTGAAACTAGGTAAAGAAGTTTTATTTTCGTGACTTCCTGCATTTGGTGACTTTTGTGGAGAAAATAAAATAAGGTGTTGCGAATAGAGCCTGAAAAAATCATATTCAAGAAGTTTGCACCATTTTAACATGATATTGGCAGGAAGATCAACTGACCGGTACATCTCCTCTATTTCATCTTCATTACAATTCATAAAATTACATATTCGGTCATTTTCAATTTTTTTTGTAATGACCTCTTTTTGAATTAAATTTCCAATGTGTATTTTTTTATAATCGAACTTCATTTTTTAATCATCGTTTTCATAAATCATCATTCACAGAATGACTCATCTGTTTTTATTAAATTTTTATTTTCAGACAGAAATTGCTTTTCCCAATCCTGTCGAAAACGAAATTAAATGCTGGAAAATCAAAAAACGAGAATAAAGCCATTAATTAACATTAATAAAACTGATAATAATCAAAAAAAAACATTAATTTTAAAAAAGCAATCAACTGAAAAACAATATTTTAATATAATAAAAGCATTAATTTTATAAAAGTTTTTTTTAAATATTTTTTTTAGTACATCTTTAATAAAAAAATTTTACTGATATTGACACTGTAAAGCCATTTGCCATATATGATTAAATATTTACTCTATTTTTTATTCTTTAGTTTTTTATTTACTTCCTGCAATTCTTCCAGCGAAGATGATTATTTTGATAAATTAAATAAGAAAATTAATACATCTCTGGCTGCTCGAAAAGAAGATCGTCATGTTATTATTAAAAGATTTTATAATGAAGAACTGCAAAAATATAATGAAGACAAAAAGCAGCTTTATCTCATCAGCAGTAAATATGTAAATGTGCTTTACTTCGCTGATAAAAGAAATGAGCAGATTCCGCTTGTGTATGAACTTTTAAGACTGAGTGACGGGAAGTATAATTATGTAAGTATTACCTGTAATTACAATCTGGCAACTCAGTTTGAGACCAGTTCTCCCGATTGGTCTATGCGGCATATCAATGAAGCAATAGAACTCAATGAAAAAGTAGGAAACAAATATTATCTTCCTCATTTATATCATTTTAAGGGCAGACTGTTGTATAATAAAGCAGACTATCCCAATGCATTGGTTTTCTTTAAAAAAGCTTTAAATACTTATAACAAAAAGAAAGAACTGCTCTATATTGCATCAATGCATAATAATTTTGGAATGTGTTATGCAAAAATGGGAAAACTGAATCTGGCTATTTCGGAAACTAATAAAGCTATACAGATATTAACACAGAAAAACATATTAAATAATGAGCAAAGGGTTTTTGTATATTATATGAAGGGCAGCCTTGCTCAATATTATTTAGAACTAAAAAAATATGATATTTCTGAAAAATTATTCTTAGAAAAATGGAGTTTTTCCTTTAAAAACGGAAACAACAGAATGGCACTTTTTGCCGCTAAAGATATTTTGAATATCTACGATATTACAGGCAAGAGATCTGATGAAGATGAAATTATCGAATCTCTTAAAATTATCGAACCTAAGCTGGAAAAAGTAGAAGATAAAATCATTTTGACCAAACTGATTAAAGATTATTATTTAAGAAATGATAATTTCAAAGATTTTAAAGGCATTTCGATGAAATTAGCAGATCTCAATGATGAGCAGGATCATTTGTCTCAAAAAGCGCTAAGTGAAACAGTAGATGCCATTGACAGCTATATCATTAAAGAGATCAATAAAGATAAAGAAGATCAAAAGAAGCAAAACGTCTTCCTGATTTTTTTCATATTCCTTATATCGGCTGTTTTTACGGGTTGTATAATCATTTTGAGAATGAGAAAAAAGAAAAAAGAAGAACTTACAGAAAAAGAAAAAATAATATTTGAGACTTCAAAAGAAATTCTAGAGAAAGATCTTCAATTGCAAAAAGAAAAGGTAAAGAATCTTCATCTTAATCTCAATCTGAAAACAGAAACCCAAAGGGCATTTTTGGAAAATTTGAAAAAGATAAAGAAAACGAAGAACATCGAGCCTGAGGAAATTTTAAGAGATCTACAATTTAAAATAAATAATTTAATACAGCTTGATAAAAAAGACATTGAGCTGATTAATGAAAGTTCACTGGAGAATAAATTATTCATGGATAATCTTTCTGAAAGGTTTCCTGTTCTTACTCAGCAGGAGCTGAAGCTCTGCGTTTATTTTAAACTCAATTTATCTGGAAAGGAAATTGCTCTTTTGGAGAAATTCACAGTAGGAAGTATCAGAGTTTATAAAGCGAAAATAAAATCAAAAATCGGATTGCCCAAAGAAGAAGACCTAAGTGAATTTTTGAATACAATTTAGAGGAAGAATTTCAGATTAGATCTGGCTATTGTGTCTATAATAAATTAATAACTACACGTTAGTGTTGCAGATTAAAGAAAATTATACCTGCCAAATTACACATTGTTACACGCCGCTACTTATTTGCAAAATCTTTTAAGGTAACGGTTTTGCTATCCGGTGAAATCTCTGTTCTATACACCGAAAAATTTCCATCAACAGAGTACTGTCTGCAGTCAGGCTCTTTATGATCTTTATAATCTTTAAGAAACTTCTCCATTTCTTGATAAGCTGCCGGAACTACAATATATTGTATATCCTTATGATTATATTCGGCAGCGTATTCCTGTAACTTTAAAGTTCTAGCCAATGCTTCTTTGTAATTCATCCTAAATCGTATCTAAATTATATTGAACTGTTATATTCAAATAATATTCTGTTAATCTGATTTGGTGTTAAAATGAAAATTTGATGAAAATAATCTCAATCCATTATACCATCATTAAGTAATAATCAATTATTATTAAAAATGCATAACTCGACAAAGATAGAATATTTCACCAATTGAAATAATTTTTTTTATGATTTTTTTAACAAATAATAATTTTGTAAATAAAATTACTAAATACAAAAAGAGAATAATATCAAACTATTAAAAAAAGACTGAATATTAAATATTTACATTAATAATAAACTTTAAAATTGCTTAATTTTCTGTAATCATATTTATAATATCGGGCTCTGTTATTATACCTGTCATATTCGTCAAATAGAACATATTTTTCAAAATCATATACTATATCAAATTTGAGATTAAAGATGGTGAAACAATTGTCAAGTGGAAATTTAATTCACAGGCGAATGCAATTAATAATCATAAAAATTTAAAAATAGTAAACCCGAATAGCACCAATTAACAGATCTGGCGCAAATTTTGGTTAAACAAAAAGTGAACTTGAAAATAATTAAAGTCAAATCTGCAGTTCCGATTTTTAATTATTTATTTAAAACAGAAAGATTTTGGAAACAATATACGACCATCTTAATTCGATTAATGACAATCTGGATAACAACATTTATCTTCAGGCATTGAATTCTGCAAAATCGGGAATTATCATTACTGACAACCGACAGCCAGATAATCCAATTATCTATTGCAATAAGTCTTTTGAAGAAATTACAGGCTATTTGCACAATGAGATAATTGGTCATAATTGTCGTTTTCTGCAGGCACAAGACCGCACCCAACCTGAACGGGAAATGATAAAAGATGCGGTAAAAAATGGTAAAGAATGCCATTTGGAAATCCGGAATTACAGAAAAAACGGAACATTATTCTGGAACGAACTTATCATATCTCCAGTAAGGAATAAAGAGGGCGAGGTAACTCATTTTATCGGAGTTCAAAATGATATTACCGACAGAAAAAAAGCAGAAAATGAATTACGGGAAGAAAAAGCGTCAGCTGAAAAAAAGATCCTCGAACGTACCAAGGAACTTCATGATAATGAAGCATTTCTTTCGAGTATTATTCAAACCGTAAGAGAATCTCTTTTAGTATTAGATTCCGATTATAAGGTCTTGAGTGCCAATACTCACTTTCTGAATTCTTTCAAAGTAACACCGGAAGATACGGTTGGTAAGATACTTTTTGAATTAGGAAATCATCAATGGGATATTGAACCTTTAAAAGAGCTTTTAACGAAAATTCTTCCAACAAATAATCCTGTAATCGATTTTGAGGTAGAACACGACTTCCCTTATATCGGAAGAAAAATTATGCTGGTTAATGCCTATCGAGTAGAGTTTGAAGGTCAGTATAAAGACAGAATATTGATTGCAATTGAAGATATTACCGAAAAAAAGGAAATTGACCGTAGAAAAGATGATTTTCTTTCTATTGCAAGTCACGAATTGAAGACACCGTTAACTACAATTAAAGGATTTGTACAGCTGCTTAAGCGAATGGCTCCTGAAGAAGCTTCAGACAAGTTCTTAACTACTTTAGATAAAGTATCTGTAAATGTTGAAAGGCTAAATAATTTAATTTCTGAGCTATTGGATACCTCCAAAATACAGTCTGGAAATATTGAGATACATAATGAACCTTTTAAAATTGACACCCTGATCAGAGATACCGTGGAGAATCTTTCTCTGGCAACGGATTACAAAATTAACATCAGCAGCAATACCAATGCTACGATTTTCGGGGATGAGCTGCAAATCTCTCAGGTAATCAATAATTTGATTTCAAATGCTATCAAATATTCACCCGGATCTGATAAAATTGATGTTTACTGTAACAGGGTCGGTCACTTTGTAAAGGTTTCAGTAACAGATTACGGGATGGGAATCAGCCCGCAGGATCAGTCTAAAATATTTGAAAGATTTTTCAGAGCTCGAGATATTCAGAAAAAATTTCCGGGAATGGGAATTGGCCTTTATATATGTCATGAGATCATCGCCAAGCACAATGGTACACTTTGGGTAGAAAGTGAAATTGGTGCAGGTTCTACCTTTAATTTCACATTACCAATTATAAAAGAAAATAGAAATGGAAGGTAAAAAAATAATGATCTGCGATGACGATGACAGCATACTGGAAGTTCTTCAAATGATGCTTGAGTTTGATGGATACACCGTTTTTCTGGAAAACAACAGCACCAATCTGATTAAACAAATAAATAATGTAAACCCCGATCTTTTGCTGATGGATCTTTGGATGCCGGTACTTTCGGGAGATCAATTGCTTAAAACAATCAGAACGACAAGTGAGTTGAAAAACTTACCTGTAATTATTTTTTCAGCGAGTGTAGATGGTAAGGAGATAGCTAGTAGTGCAGGTGCAGATACGTTTATCGCAAAACCATTCGATATGGACGATATTTCTTCCAAGATAGAAGGATTACTTGTAGGATAGCTTATTGTTACTATTCTACAAGTAATTTTCACTTTTTATAGTTTTTAATAAATCTTTTAGATATAAATTTCTTACAGAATTTAAACGTATAATTTTTGCACGATTCTAAATTATTCACACGTAGATTTTACCTGAAACCTATTTCCAATAACTCCAGTTGAGCCCGTCAAAAACTGCTATCGAATTGCTTACCGTATCGTAGCACATCATCCCGGGATAAGGACTCAAAACAGATTCATGAGGATTTTTAATATGAGGAAGTACTAAAGCCTTGTTTGAAGATTCAAAAATCAATACTCCTTTTGCAGCACTTGAAGCTGAACCGATGATAACACCGTTACCTACTTCATTTCCGCTTGCAGGTACCAATGCAGCAACACTTCCCTCATCTGACATATCTTTCCAGGTACCATTTTCATAAAACTTTGTTTTGCTGCTTTGTTTATCAAAAATAAATGTTCCGTTTTGAGAATTTGCCGGTGACAGAACTGTATTTACAGCCGGTAAAATAATGCCTTTGGTATTGGAAGTATCGTTTGTCGCAGTATTGCCTGCAAATTCCATCAATGATCCGATTCCTGACAATTCTGTTTTCCCTATCGCTACCTATGCATTTGCGATGGAGAAAAATGCAGTGATTGCTAATATTAGAGTTTTTTTCATCTTTTTAGTTGGGTTCGTTACAGGTTCTTTTGATACAATTCCAGCCGGAACCGTTGTAAAGTTTTACACATTGGGCAGTAATGTCATAAACAATCATTCCTTTCTTAGGCTCCAAAACAGCTGATGAGTTTGAGACCCTGCTGATGACCATTCCTTTATTCGTAGAATTAAGCGCTACAAAACCGTTAGGAATTCCTCCCTGAGATATTCCGGGGCCTTCAGGCCAGTTCTTGTGCCTTTCAGATAGTGTTGAAATACCCAAATTGGTATAAGATGACGGTGTACCCGCTGTTCCAGGTTTAAAGCAATAGTTAACATCGATACTTATATTTGCCGCATTACTTACAAGTCCTGCATTATCCTTAATTGTATATTGTACAGTTGATGCAGTATTATAAAAGTTTTGCGCAGGCGTAAATGTCAGAATTCCAAAATTATCGACATTCCAAGTTCCCTGATTAGTAATCGTAAAGCCCTTAACATTTCCACCCGTATTTACAATATTGATTGAATTTCCCGGCGGTATCAGGTTTATACTTGCAGGAACCAGCACTCCACCATCAAAATCATTATCATTAGCAATTAGATTAAAAGTTTTTGTGATGTTTTTAGGAGCAGCTAAAATATCATTCCCTGCAACAGGAGGACGGTTTATACCAAAATTATTTCCTTGTGACGACCCTGTAGAAAGTACAGCAGATATACTATTGGAGGTAGTTCCCATACGATTTCCAACAACAGAAAAACCTTGTGGCAAGTTCAATTGTATCGTGTAAGGTCCCGGATAGGTATTGGTGTTAATATTATCGAAAAAATAAAATCCTGAGCTGTTTGTAACGGCATTTTTCACCAAAGTTCCATTGCTGTATAGATTTAATGATACTCCATTAATTCCTACTCCATCTGGTGTACCTGCATTATTATCATTATAAACAGAACCATTGAAACTTGCAGCAAATGTAATCGATTGCTCATTGTAAGCACCTATAAAAGCCAAATCAGATGATCCTGAAAATGTCTGTATAAGCTGTACCGCTTGTGAATAATTGCTACTGGTAATTCCAAATTCTGACCAGTCAGCAGCTAAAACACGAATCACCCTAGTACATGAATTAGAGGTGTTTGCGTTGTAGGTGGGAGGATTTGTATTGGCATTATAAAATTTCCAGCAGGCATTACCGATAACCGGCACCGAACTGAACGAAACCACATAGGGAGTTCCTACGTTCTGGCCTGCCTGGTTTACAAATCTGAAAGTATCAGGCAATGTTGTATTATTTATTGTTCCAACCTGAGTAAAAATCAAGTCCGGGACATTATCACCAATCGAAGAAGGTACAATTCCCAACGTGTTCAGACTAATGCTGGATCCTGAAGTAATATTGAACAAAGCTGTACCCAGATCAAGCCCTTGAACTCCATCGGAAAGATACTGTACCAAGTTGTTATTAACGGGAAGAGGCGATACATTACCAGCACCTCCATACATCTGCCCCACCCCTATATAAGTATCGCTGTTGGGAGTAGGAATTGTATATGCCGGCAACGCAATATAGCTGCCAGCAGTGAAAGACACTCCTTTCGTGTTAAGAATTCCGTTGTTGACACCGGTGCTAAAGGTTTTTTCGGGAAGCGGTCCTGCACCATCAGGATCCCAAGTAAATGCTAGTAAATTATGACTGTTGTCTGGCTTTGTAACTGCACTGGTTTCACTATCCCAAAATCCTGCATAATCAGAGTAGATTCTCGACACGGGTTTTTGAGCAAATAATAGTGAGCAGCTTCCTAGTCCAGCCAGAACTAAGAGGTACTTCATCATTAAAAAATTTCAGTTTTCAGGCACAAAATTAGATAAATCAATCATAAAAATAAAAATCTAAAGTGACGATTTCCCAAAAAAGTGAATCTTATCATATATTAAATCTATTAACAATAAATTTGATTTTTTGTTGAAAATATTTTTTTTTATGCTAATCATTGAATTCTTTAAATACCTGATACCACAAGATTTAAATTATATCTGCAATGTCAATTATAAATTTGAATAATCTCATCTGATGCATGATCATAATTAGAGCTTTTAATGAATATCAAGCGATTACCAGAAGCTCAAAATTGTTCTCATTTAATTTTTTTACATTTGTTTTATCTAAATTTTATGAAAAAACTTACCCACTTTAAGGCTTTAATCAATTACCATAAAACAGAAAAAGGAGGATTGGTTACGCCGGTATCTACAGGATTTCGTGCGTCTTTCAAATTTCCTTTCGAATTAGTATCGTATCTAGGAGTTCAGACATTTACCGAAAACGAACTTATTTTTCCCGGAGATTCTATTGCTGTGGATGTTACTTTAATCGGTGCTGAACTATTCCTCGGAAAATTATATACAGGAATGGACTTTGAAATTTCCGATAATTCAGGGATTATAGGAAACGGATTAATTACCGAGCTTTATTCTAAATAAATCTTAACTTCTGTGATAATAATCTTAACTTTTTATTTTTAATTGAGTTTTTGTATTATCAATTTACAGAACCATAAAAAAACCGAGCCTTAGATAAGACTCGGTTTTTCTGATAATATAATGTAAATTTTGGTGTCAATGTATTCTTCTTAAAATAAATTGTAGAGAACAGGGTTCTTTTTTCCTAGAGTTTAGAACCCTGATGTTCTACATGAAAACTGAATGATGAAAAATTTTTATACTTTATGATTTGGTGTCATGTTTAATGTGTAACAAATATATAATCATAAAATATCGTTTGCAAGAAACCGTTGGAGCCATTTATAAATATTGACGTAAAAATTCGTAAATAATCACTTCATTTATAGTGATAAACAGTTATTAATTAGACTTTTAACAAAATAATTTAAACAATATAAATAAGTGATAAAGTTCATTTAAAAACCTCAATAATTAGACACTATTTTAATAATACCCCATATAATAGTGTTTCAAATTTTTGACAGACCGTAAATTCTTGGTAAATTAGTAGCACAAAACTATTGCCATGATCTTATCACCTTTAAAAATTTTTCCTTCTGCAGGACACAATAATAAGGATTCCGGTGCTGTAAAAAATGGATATCGTGAAGCCGACCTTACAAAGGAAGCCAGAAATAACATTGCTCGTAGAAGTAAAGCTGAAGACCTGATTATGGATGAAGACTGGGAAACAAATTCTCAATACCAAAGCAGGATAAAACCCGGTAAAGGATCTGTTTTGTTAGATATCCATTTTAACTCTGCAGCCTCTCTTGCAAGCGGTACTGAATGCTACATCACAGCAACAGATTTTAATAATAAAAATTCTCTCTCTTACAAAATGGCGGATGAAATTTGTAAGATAACTGCAAAGGTTTTGCGTATTCCAAACCGTGGTGTGAAATCGGATAATCTAAGCCAACATTCACGTATAGGAATTTTGCATTTAGGAGCAGGTGTTTCTGTACTTTGGGAAATATGTTTTATCTCTAATAGTAAAGATATGAACTCGTATCAGGCAAATAAAGAAGAACTGATGAAAAAAGTAGCAGAAATCCTGAAAAAGTATGACGAGAGGATACTCTGAAAACGTTGTTGTGAAACTTTATAGATGCGAAGTGGATTTTTTAAAGAATTCTCTGTTTATTATACTTAGAAAATTCAGAAAAGTTAGACTCAGGTTGTCAAAAAAGTTCATTCCCATTTAAAACAATTAAAAATAGAATAATATAATTTTTGATTAAGATTTTCATTAAAAAAAATATTTAGTAAAGTATATTATAATCCATATTTTAATTATATTTACAGTATCATCAATTTTTAAATATAAAAGATATGAAAAACTTAAAAAAACTAAGCAAAGATCAATTAAAAGGTATTTCAGGAGGCGGAATTAAGCCATTACCAGAACCAGAATTTTGCATGTATTATTGCAATGGTGTTGTCATTTGTGCAACTTGCAGCAATGATTTCAAATGTCCTGATGATTCGATGTAAGTCATTTATTGTTAAAAAAACGCTCCAAAATGGAGCGTTTTTTTATGATAAGATTTTTTATAGCATTATTGAGATCGTCTCTATAAACAAAAACAATCTACTGTAATACAGCAGATTGTCTATTTAAAGTGACTTCGAAGGGATTCGAACCCCCAACCCTCGGAGCCGAAATCCGATATTCTATCCAGTTGAACTACGAAGCCATTTATGTTTTAGTGTCTGAGAGTGGTAGGGTTTCAGAGTTTCTGTAGCTCTACCACTCTCCCACTCTAAAACGTGATTTTCACACCTCCCACTACCTGCGCACCAAGAACTTTGTATCCTTTATACGTTTGGTATTTTGAGCTTAGAAGATTGTTTCCGAGTGCAAAAATACTGAAATTTTTGTGAATTTTGTACTCTGCAGATAAGTTTAAATCAGCATATCCACCAACTTTATCATTCGTATCTTCAGTCGACTGGAAAATCATAGACGGACTTCCCACTCCTTCAAGCATATACGAATTTGTAGTTCTGTCTGTTGCGAAAATTCCTTTGAAACCTAAAGACAATTTTTTCTCAAACATCGTGTATTTTGCACCGATACTTCCCGTAACTAAAGGAACGTTATAAATATTTTCGTAATTCTTTAAATCATATTTTAAAAATCTTACATCAGCATCTACAATTAAGTTTTCTAAAGGAAAATATTGTAAACTACCTTTAATGTCACTCACATTTCCATCGTCATAGACTGCTGAGAACGTATTGGCAAAATCGTAACCAGGTCTGTCTAAAGTAAATTCATTGGTAAAAAGATTATTTGCTCCGAAGAACATAATATTTTTCATTTTTCCAAATCCGGCAGAAACATCATATTTAAAAGTTTCGTCGATATCTCCTCTCAAACCTGCATAAAAATGATACTGTGTTTCAGTTGGTCTCAACATTTGATCGGAAACCAAGAATGGATTTTCCTGCAACAATTCAGCATACGTATTTAGTTTTAAACCACCGTCAACTCCACCGTAGAATTTAAATTCTTTAGAAGCAGCCACCTGAAATTCAGCCTGTGGAAACCAATATGTTTTATTATTTTTAAGTTCTTCTGCTAAAATTAAATTAGAATTTCTTGCATTTAAAAAATTAAATGAAGAACCCAACATTAAGTAAGATTCACCTTTTGCAAAAGTAACTTTCGGAGCTAGACTTGCGTTAAAAAACGTTGCCGCATTTTCATCTCTTATTTTAAAATCAGTTTTTACCGTTTCTAAACCTAATCCTAAATCAGCATTCATTACAATTCCGTTGTCTGAAAGCTTTACAGCATGCTTTGAAAGATTAGCTAAAATGGAAGCCTGATTTTCTTTTGCATCAAAATGATCGCTCAGAAATGAAGATTTTACTCTTACATCATTCAGGATTTCATTAGAATAAAAATCATAGTAACCGTTTACTTTAAACTGATTTACTTTTTGTTGTAAATCTACGTCAGCTGAAGGATTTACGGCATAAATCCCATAATAATTATAGTTATTTAAGCCATATTCAGCATTAACATTTATTTTTCCTTTTTCTCCGTAAGAGTTTAAGAAAGCGCCTAATGTTGCCGAGCTTTGCTTAGAATCCCAAGGATAAACTTTTTTCAGACCGTTCGTCGATAAAACATGAACATCGGCACCCACTTCCAGCTTATTTTCAAGCGTTGTAGAAATATTGGCATCGGCTAAAATCTTCCCGTAATTCCCCATTCCGAATTGGAAATAATTATTTTGAGCCGTTCCGTCAAATTTCGGAGTCACATCTTCACCCTGAATGGTAGAAGTTTTAAAATCTGAAACTGCAGGAACATCCGTAATCGTATATCTTACAGGATTTGCTGATTTCTCTTCAGGCGGATAGTTTTTCTCTATCACTACAGAAGTTTTCTTCTTCTCGATTTTCTTTACTTCCGGTTCTCTTTTCTTATTAAGAATCAGCTTTTCTTCCTTGATCTGAGAAAACGCCACAGACGAAATTCCTAGAAATAATATAGATAGTATTTGAATTTTCTTGTTCATATATATTGTATTAATGTATAAAGTAAAAAGTATAAATGATCAAATTGCATGAATACATTTTACATGAATACGACAGTACATTTATTTCTTAATTTGTTTTTTTACTTCCTTCGCTTCTGCAACAATTTCAGGGAAATCTGCATAGTTTGAGATAATCTGGTCGCAAGTATAACTCGCCTGATAATTATCTTTCAGACCAATGTAGTTTTTCGCCATCAACACCAATGCTTTTGCACCCCAATAATCTTCTGAAGCGTAATTGTTGGCAATTTTAAAGATCGTTTCATTGGAAGATTTATAAGCTTTCGCTTTGTTTTGATAAAATGCTTTTGCATAGAAAGCTTCAGCCGCAACTTCAGTGTTTGAAGATTTTTCAAGAGCTGTATAGGCCGCTTGTGCATCTTTATCTTTTCCTGAATTCATCAAACTTCTTGCCTTGATCACTTTTGCAGTTTCGATAACTGCTGCAGAGTTTTTATTATTGGCGATTACTGCATCGGCTAATTTTTCAGCTTGTGAGAAATCTTTTTCTTCCGCATACATTTTCATCAACTCAACATTTGCGTAATTTTTAACGTTAATATTCGAAGAGTTTCTGATGTTTTCTAAGTATTTTTTAGCCTCAGCAGAATTTCCTTGTGCAATGTAAATTTGAGAAACTCTTGTTGCTGCATCGTCCTGATAATCATTCTGAACATTTGCAATTTCCTGTAAAACCAATAATGCTTTTGTAGGATTATTGGTCTGGTAATAACTTTCTCCCAACTCATATTTAGCCTGATAAAGGCCTTCTCCTGTTGGATTTTGAGTTAAATATTTTTCGTAATAAGAGATTGCATTTTTGTAGTCTTTCTTGGTGAAATACTGTTTACCTGTTGATAAGTTGATTTCGTCAAATTCAGAAGCGTCGATATTTACACCTATATTTCTTGCGAAATCAGCGTAACCACTAACATCACCATTTTTAGTGAAAACAGGTTTTGCAGCCTGAACAATTTTCTGTGCGTAAGCTGTATTTTTGTATTGTTCACCTAAAGATTTTAATTCAGATAATGCTTTATCACTTTGATTTTGATCAATATAATTCTGCGCTCTGTAAATTGATGCATTTGCCACAAGATCTTTATCGGAAGAAGATTTAATTACTTTTCCGAAGAAATCATTAGAATTGGCAAAATCATTTTGAGCGGCATAAGCAACTCCGATTTCGTATTGTGCATCATCAATATATTCGGAAGCAGGATATTTTGAAATCAATGATTTTAGGTTGGTGATTTTTGCAGCCTGATCCTCTTTAAACCCTAAAGCCAAAGCTTTTTGGTATAAAGTATAGTCTGTTGCGTCTTCATTTTTATCGTAAATCGCGATCGCCTGATCCAAATCATTGTTAGCATAATTAATATCTGCTAAACGAAGTTCTGCATCATTCTTAAACTCAGGTTTCGGATTTTTTAAATATTGCGTAAAATATTGTTCTGCCTGATCGAATTTTTTAGATTTAAAATAAGCATATCCCAAATCATAAGAAAGCTGTTGCTTTTCAGGGAAAGTTTCGTTGGCCAATTTTTCGTAACGCACAATTGCTGAAGGATAATTCCCTTTCTGATAATATACCTGACCGAGCCAATACAAAGCTCTGCTGTGGAATTCTTTATTTAAATCGAATTCTAAGCTTCTTAGGAAATATTTTTCAGCTTCGTCAAAATTACCTTTATTGAATTCTTCCGTTCCCAAAAGGTAAGAGACTTCCTGATCTACTTTATCGGTTTCAGGAGTTGAATTTGGCAATTTATCAATCGCATTCAACGTTTCTTTAAAGTTCCCGGAATACAGATAAGATTTCACCAAAAGGGATCTCATTTCTGCCGTTTTTGCATCATTATTATTAATGGTGATATAATCTTGAATAACTGTTGTCGGACTTTCAAAAGGGTTACCAATATCGTAACTTAATTTTGCGTACTGTTCATGTGCCAGTTTTTTAACACTTTTATCATAATCCATCTGATAAGACGAACGGAATGCCGAAAGTGCTTCCTGCTTTTTCTCAACAGCCAAATAAGCGTTCCCCAATTGATAATAAGCATTCTGAGCCAAAGCCGAATTACTGTTTAACAGTTGGTTGTAATAAGAAACTGCTTCATCATATTTTTTAAGCTGAGCCGCTACAAATCCCATTTCGTACAAATCGTTTTCAGACGGGTTTTGCTGAACACTTAAATAATCTTTCAAATGTGGATAAGCAGAGTTGTAATCATTTTTCATGAAATAAGACTCACCAATGATTTTATGTACTTCTGCTTTATAAGAATCTGAAATATCTTCATTCAACAAAGCATTTCCTTCCGAAATTGCTTTATCATAATCTTTATCGTTGTAATACATCTGCACGTAATACGGACGCACTAATTTTGAATATTTAGGCTGATCTTTTACAGAATCAAAATACTGAAACGCCTGATCATTCTGTCTCTTTGAATAATACAAATGTCCCAACATATAAGCGATATCGCCTTTCTGAGATTCATCAGCAGTTTTGTGAGCTTCTTCCAGTGCATCAATTGCACCTTTAGAATCGCCCATCATAAATTTAGCATAGCCAAGCTTCAGAATATACTGTGTATTTTCTTCCTTGGTCAATTGATATTGATTGACTTTCTTTAAAGTTTTTAAAGCTTCCTCAAAATCTTTTTTAGCTAAATAATAATCTGCCAAAGGTAAATTAGCCTGTGCAAAATAGGCTGAATTAGGATATTCTTTCATGAAAGCTGTCAATCCGTCTTCTGCATGATTTTTCTGAAGAATAACTCCAATTACATTATCAAAAAATTGGGCAGCTTCTTTTTTAGACTGTTCAAGATTCTGATTGTAGAAATACTGTCTTGCATATTCGTATTGAGAAGCATTGTATATTTTGGTCTGATAAAGATTCTGAGCCAGATTAAACCTATAGTTTTCCTTCTGGGTAAAGTATTGAGACTGTTGCGCTTCCGAAACTCCGAAATAGAAAACAGCAGCCGCTAAAAGTATTTTTTTTGATTTCATTAATATCAAATTTAAAAATGGGTAAGCCTTCAAAAATAAGACCAAATGTTTTAATTTTGAGATAAGAATTTATCCACAAATTATCAACGAAAATATCGAAAAGATATTGTATAAACAAGTCTTTTTACATAATGTTAGTATGTGGATTATTTTTTAATATTTATTAACTTTTGAAGAAGAAATATTAAGAAAATATTAATTATTTCACAGAAATAATTACATTTGTTTTTTTCAACTTTATATAAACATTGAATGAATCAACTTTTCAAAAGGAAAACCTATTCAGAGACAGACACATCGACAAATCTTCTAAGAGTTCTGGGAACTTGGGACATTGTATTTTTTGGTATTGCAGCTATTATCGGAGCAGGAAGCTTCAGTAGTTTAGGCGAAGCAGTTTTCAGAGGTGGTCCCGGTGTGATTATTCTCTATTTGATTTGTGGTTTTGCCTGCGGTTTTACTGCTTTGTGCTACGCTGAATTTGCGAGTAGAATTCCTACGGCGGGTTCTGCTTACACCTATGCTTACGCCAGTTTTGGTGAATTGATTGCGTGGGTAATTGGCTGGGCTTTGATTATGGAATATTCTTTCGGAAATATCTATGTTGCTTTCTCATGGTCTGATTATTTTACCAGTTTTCTAGAGCGACTCGGCATGCATATTCCAGATTATCTCACTTGCAGCTATACCGAAGCCAAAAAAGCTTTTACAAATGGTTCTGAAAACAAAGAATTGATCAATGCTTGGACAAATGCACCATTATTAGGAAGTTTAAAATTTATCGTAGATATTCCAGCATTGGTTATTAACGGATTAATTACCTGGCTTTGTTACCGTGGCGTGAAAGAAAGCAAGAACTTCAACAATTCTTTAGTTATCTTAAAACTTGCCGTAATCGTTTTGGTTATTTTAGTCGGCTTTTCATACATCAATACCGAAAACTGGACTCCCGTAAGTCTGGAAACCGGAACTTCTTCTTTTATGCCGAATGGTTTTGCCGGAGTAATGAGTGCAGTTTCAGGAGTTTTCTTTGCCTACATAGGATTTGACGCATTGAGTGTACTTTCTGAAGAAACAAAAGATCCTCAGAAAACCTTACCCAAAGGTATGATTATTTCTCTGGTTCTTTGTACCGTTATTTACATTGCCCTGACTTTAGTGTTAACAGGAATGGTAGATTATAGAAAATTTGACGGTATCGGCGATCCTCTTTCATTTATATTTGAAAAAACAAATGCCAATGTTGCATGGATGGAACTTACCGTTTCTTTCGTGGCGATTGTAGCAATTACTACCGTATTATTGGTTTTCCAGATGGGACAGCCTCGAATCTGGTATGCGATGAGCCGTGACGGATTGATGCCTAAAAAATTCCAGGATGTGCACCCAAAATACAAAACGCCTTCGTTTGCAACGATTGTTACCGGTATTGTGGTGGGAGTTCCTATTATTTTTACCGATAAAAGTTTCATCTTAGACTTTACAAGTATCGGAACTATTTTCGCCTTCGTTTTGGTTTGTGCAGGAGTTTTGATGCTTGCTCCAAAAGAAAAGATTAAAGGGAGATTTCACCTTCCTTATATTAATGGGAAAATAATTTTCCCTGTTATTTTTATCGGTTCATTGGTGGGATTCCATTATTTCCAGCCGGACTTTTTTGATCATTTAATGGAATGGTCTGATCCTAAAGAAGGCGAATTCAAAGCTTCGATTTTCTTTTTCATCTTGATCAATCTTGGGCTTTGTGTTTTAACATTTATTAAAAATTTGTCACTAATTCCATTGATTGGTTTAAGCTCTTGCTTATATCTTCTTACAGGAATGAGCCATGAAAACTGGTTTTATTTCGGAATATGGTTCGCTATCGGTTTAGTAATATATTTCTGTTACGGATATCAGAACAGCAAATTGAGAAATACCAATTAAAAGATGAAATATCTTTTTTGTCTGCTATGTTTAATCATTATCGGATGCAACAAATCTAAAGTTGAATCGGACAATAATGTAATTTCAGAGAAGTTAGAAATAAAGAAGATTCCTTACAAAGAATTTTTAATGTCGATTAATAAAAAGACTGCGGAAGAAAAGAAAAATTATCTGTTTAAATTCATCAACTATGACGTTCCCAATTACTGGATGAGTACACCTTGGTCATTCAACGGAACATCGAGAGAACCCCAGAAAAGCACGATTGCCTGCGGATATTTTGTAACCAATACGCTTACTGATTTCGGTTTTGATATCAACAGAACATATTTAGCACAGCAAGCTTCATCGGTAATGATCAAAAAGCTTTGTAAAAACATTAAATATTTTTCTAGCAGAGAAGATTTAGAGAAATATATTTTAAGTGAAAATAAAAATCAGGTTTATATTGTTGGTCTAGATTTTCACACCGGTTTTATTACAAGAGATAATAAAGACACCTATTTTATTCATTCTAATTATATCAAAAATAAAGCTGTCGTAAAAGAATTAACGCAAGCATCGCAAGCTCTTAATGCTTCTAAAACTTTTATGATTGGAACTTTAAATTATTGAAATTTTAGTAAATGATATTAATTTTCAACGCAAAAGGTATTCAAAAATTTTTATTGTTTTTTGAATCATTACAGTAATTAAGTTTTTACGGACAATTATCATTTTGATTTATTGAAATTCAGCAAGGTGAGTCATTAAACATACTGCTGAAATCAATTTATTGGTTCTAAATCATTCCTAAACCTTTAATTTTCTTAATGTTTTAAAATGTAATGTAAATAATCAAATTACTCTTTTTTAACACAGTACTATTTGGCGAAATTATTGCTAACGTTCTTTAAGAACTTTAAACTATCAAGCCATGTCTGAAAGAATAAAAACATACGACGAATTCTATGAGTTTTACCTTGGCGAACATAAAAAACTCGGAACAAGGATTTTTCATTTTCTTGGAATCTTATGTGTATTTATCGTCATAGGATTTGTATTATATACCGGTAAAGAACGGTTCTTGTGGTATATTCCAATTTTCGGGTATGGTTTTGCCTGGCTGAGTCACGCTTTTATTGAAAGAAATAAACCGGCAACGTTTAAGTATCCGCTTTGGTCTTTATTGTCTGATTTTAAACTTTTTTTTGAGCTTTTAATAGGGAAACAAAAATTTAATGGAAATAATTCTGACTTAACAAAAGGTGAGAAGTATTAAATATTTAATGATATAATTTTAAAGTCTAAATCTTAAGAAAAGCCTATTAATTTACTTCTATTATCTTGTATCTATTTAGAAATTTCTTCGGCATCAAACTTGCAATGCAACCTCAAAATATATGAACTTATGAAAAATGTAACTCTCTTTCTAAAAGGAACTTTTACAATATTATCTTTTTTAATTTTATCGCAATGTAAGCCGATGCCAAACTCGACATCAGACAATGAAAAAACATTTATTGTAGGTCCCGAAACAGCAGATTGTACAGGAGTAGCACCTATGAAATGTCTTCAGGTAAAAGAAAAAGAATCTGATACTTGGCAGAATTTCTACACCAACATTGAAGGTTTCACTTACGAACCGGGATATGAATATGTTTTAAAAGTGAGAACAGAGAAAATTGAAAACCCGCCAATGGATGCTTCCTCAATCAAATATACTTTGATAAAACAGGTTTCTAAAACCAAGAAATGACAAAAAATCCCCTTCAATTATTGTTGAAAGGGATTTGTATTTTAGAATGCTTATTCTATTCCTGAAGTCCTCTATTTTGAGGAGGATTAGGCATTTGAGGTTTAGAATATTCCTCCATTTTTTGAGTTGCCGCCATAGAGACTACCAAATCATTCAACATAGTACTCGCTGCTGTAGGAGAATTGGGCAGTAAAACCAAATTACTTCTATTATTAGCCCCAATAGAATTCAAAGTATCATAATGCTGTGTAACCACGATTAATGCAGAAGCTTCCTGCGCATTGATATTGGCTGCATTCAGCATTTTCACAGATTCTTCCAGACCTTTTGCAATTTCTCTTCTTTGATCTGCGATACCTTGTCCCTGAAGTTTTTTAGATTCTGCTTCAGCTTTTGCTACAGCAACAATTCTTATTCTTTGTGCTTCAGATTCGTATTCTGCGGCAGTTTTTTCACGTTCTGCAGCGTTGATTCTGTTCATAGCGTGTTTTACCTGTTCGTCCGGATCAATATCAGTTACCAAAGCTTTGATAATATCATATCCATAACTCTGCATCGCTTCCTGTAATTCACTTTTTACAGCAATTGCAATATCATCTTTTCTTACGAAAACATCGTCTAATTTCGTCTTTGGAACTTCTGCTCTTACTACATCAAATACATAAGAAGTGATCTGATTTTCAGGATTTTCAAGACGATAATATGCATCTTTTACATTTTCTCTGATTACTTGATACTGCACAGAAACTTTCATTTTGATAAAAACATTATCTAAAGTTTTAGTATCAATAATAACATCAAGCTGCTGAATTCTAAGATTGAGACGTTTTGAGATCTGATCCAGAAAAGGAATTTTCAAATGTAAACCAGCATGGCTCACTTTTAAAAACTTCCCTAATCTTTCTACAACAGCGGCAGACTCCTGTTTTACCGTAAAGAAAGAGGCAAATAATGTGACCAGTCCAAAAAAGACCAAAATACCTAAATACACCATATAGTTTTTATTTTAATAATTAGTTGATAAGATACAATATTCCACAGTATAAATCAAATTAAAATGAGTAATTCTACATCGTCATTCCGATATCAATACCTTTTATTTTTCGGTAAAGATCTGTTGCATAATTATCGGTCATTCCAGAAACAAAATCAATGACACCAAGAACTTTCTGGTAATCACTTCCTTCTTCGTAAATAAACTGTTTCGGAATTAGTTTTAAAGCTTTTGTATCATAAGATTTGATTTTATCTTCAGACTTTAAAATTGACGGAATAAAATGATCAAGCAATTCGTACATTACGTTGTAGCCAGCATTTTCAATCTCCACAACTGCTTTATGATTGTATATTTTCTCTACCGAAAAGCTTTCAATATCCTGTAAAGCCTTATTTTCACTTTTATAAATGTCAAGCAATGCTTTGTCAAGATTTCCCTCAAGAATTTTATCAAAATTTTGCTTGTACATTGAGATCGATTTATTAATCAAAGCATTAATAACTTTTGCTCTTAAATAAGAAATTTTTTCATTGTCATTTCCTATAGAATCAAGCTTTCTTTTTACTCTGTCAACATCATCAGTTTCTGATTTTACCAATTCAAAAAATAAGTTTGTACAATCAGCCGTTGAAACAATGCCCAATCTGTGTGCATCTTCCATATCGATAATATTATAGCAAATATCATCGGCAGCTTCTACCAGCCAAACGAAAGGATGCCTTTTGAAAATATAAGGTTCTTCGCTTTCTGAGATTAAGTTTGTGCCTTTTGCAATTTCAAGAAAAATCTCTTTTTCATTCTGAAAAAAACCGAATTTCTTTCTGTGTATAATTCCTTTTTTCTTGGCAATTGCTTCACAAGGGTATTTTGCAATGCTCGCCAAAGTGGCAAACGTCAACTGGGTTCCACCGGCATCTTTCCCGTTTTGCTGCTGAGCTAAAACCCGAATCGCATTGGCATTTCCTTCGAAATTGACCAAATCAGCCCATTCTTTTTCGTTGAATTTAGGTTTAAGATCATTTTCATTTCGGTCAAAATAACTGGCAATTGCATCTTCTCCCGAATGTCCGAAAGCAGGATTTCCCACATCATGACAAAGACATGCTGCAGCAATTACATTTCCTAAATTATGATTATAAAAATTCTTTGATTCTTCTGTAAGGTCACTTTTATAATGCTCCGCAATAAACTCACCGATCACACTTCCCAAACTTCTTCCCACAGAAGAAACTTCTAAAGAGTGCGTCAATCTATTGTGTACAAAAACACTTCCCGGGAGCGGGAAAACCTGTGTTTTATTTTGTAGTCTTCTGAAAGCTGAAGAGAAAATAATACGATCAAAATCTCTCTGAAAATCTGTTCTTGAAGCAATTGTATTTGGATTGTTTCCGGTACGTTGACTGGTAAAAATCTGGTTCAAATTCATCATTTTCCAAAATTAATTCAATTTTTACTTTTAAAGGAATAATATTTGAACTTTTGTTGAAAACTATACGATGCCCGAAGGTCCTACTATTGTTCTGATGAAAGAAGATCTGCAAAAATTTGTAGGCGAAAAAGTAATGGATGTTGACGGAAGCGAAATTCCAAAAGAATCCGAAGTAAAAGGAGAAATTTTAAGAGAAATAAAAACTTTCGGAAAACAAACATATTTGATTTTCGATAAAATTATATTTAAAATTCATCTGATGATGTTTGGTTCTTACAGTTTATATGAAAGGAAAGATATTGATACCCTAAAGCTTGGGTTAAAATTTAAAGATGGCGGAATGTACTTTTATACTTGTGTAGTAAAAATAGTGGATGAAAGCCATTTAAATAAAATCAATTGGGAAGCTGATGTGATGAGCAGAAAATGGAATCCCGAAAAAACCGAAAAAACTTTGGTTGAAAATTCTAAAATGATGATTTGTGATGCTTTGATGAATCAGGATATTTTCTCAGGTGTCGGAAATATTATTAAAAATGAAGCTTTGTTAAGAGCCCGAATTCATCCCGAAAGCCTGATTGGCAAATTACCATCAAAGAAACTGAAAGAAATTATTGAAGAAGCCAGAAATTACAGTTTCGATTTTAAGAAGTGGAAGAAAGCAAATGTTCTGAGCAAAAATTTTAAGATTTATCATCAGAAAAACTGTCCGATATGTGGCGCTGAAGTTATTAAAAAAGATACCGGAAAAAGTAAACGTACCAGCTTTTTCTGTGAGAATGACCAGAAATTGTATTAAAAGTCATTTTTAAGAGCTAGAATTTTTCTAACTTTATAGAACATTAATTTCTTGAAATGACCGACAATAAATGGCTTGACCGATGGAACGAAAGATATAGCAATGACGAATTTGCCTACGGAACCCAACCCAACAACTACCTAAAAGATCAACTTCAAAAACTGGAAACAGGCTCTATTCTTTTTCCAGCAGAAGGTGAAGGAAGAAATGCCGTTTTTGCTGCTCAGCTCGGATGGGAGGTTTACGCATTTGATATCAGCGCTGAAGGAAAAAACAAGGCTTTGCATCTGGCAGAAATCAATAATGTAAGGATAAATTATCAGGTAGGGGAATTGCAAACATTGAATTTTCAAAAAGAGCAGTTTGATGCAATTGCACTGATCTATGCACATTTTCCTGCAAATTTGAAATCATCAATCCATAAACTGCTAGATACCTATTTACGTAAAGAAGGTTATATTATTTTTGAAGCTTTCAGTAAAAAACATCTTGACTTTGTATTAAAAGATGAAAAAGTTGGCGGTCCAAAAGATATAGAATCTTTATTTTCAATTGAAGAAATCAAAGCAGATTTCCCAGATTACGATATTATAGAACTATCAGAAACTAAAATAGAACTTAATGAAGGTCTTTTTCACAACGGAACCGGCTCCGTCATTCGATTTTTGGGAAAGAAAAAATAATATACTTTTTAGTCAGACCAACCGACCACAAAGATTATTTAATCTTATTTTTTAGAAGTTTGGTGAAGACACAACCATTCATCATGTCAATTTTTGGTATTAATCTTCAGTATAAATACAATTTTAGACTGCATCAAATCAATTCCTTTCTAATCGGGAACTCCTTTTGACCGAAATTCTAACGGAACGTAAATCAAAGTCAAACACTACTTTACATATTTTCGCACAAAATCTCGTTGATTCCTATCTGCTGAAGTTTCACATTCTATTAACATAGAAACTCCTCTATCCTATTCATATAATTAAAACGAAATAAAAAAAATTGATGACCAATTGATCATCAGTAAAGACGATTTTAACAATTGCTATGCATCACTTGCTATTCGCTTGATATTGTCAATATGAAAATAAGAAATACAGAAACATTAATAAATTGATAATTTTTTAATTATAATACAATTTAAAAACAACCAAATTTAACGCAAAATTAATAATCAAGAAACCTTAAAAGTTTTAAAATCACATCCACAGATACATAAAACACTGATAAACATCATAATAATTCAATTTGGCACATCATTTGAAAGTCGTAATATTGCATTATAAAATTCGCAATAAAAAATAAATAAATTAAAAATTCAAAAATTATGATCGCTTACATTGGTATCGCAACATGTGCAATTCTTGTTACTTCTTATTTTGTAACTGCTAGAAGAGAAGGGAACTAGTTTTTAATTAAAACATTCCTCTATTTAACAAATTTCAATTAATATTTTTTTATGTTTACAGTTTAAAACTGTCGCTCTTCTACTCAACCGGAGTAGAAGAGCTGAAAACATAAAACTATGATTGCACCACTCGAGAAACTTCAAGAATTACTATTTTCTAATCTCAGTCTGGTCATTTCCAATTTACATCAGGAGCAGGAATGCAAAGAATATTTCGGATGTAATTTTCAACTCAACTCCTTTCAAATTAAATTCAGAAAAGCCAAAGTAACACCGACAAAAATTGGTCAGTTTGTCACTTTATGGAAAAGAAATTCTATTTCTAGAGAAACAGAGCCTTTCACTTCTGAAGATCCTTCAGACTTTTACTTAATCTTAACTGAAACATCTGAAAATTTCGGGTTTTTCCTTTTTACAAAAGATAGTTTGATTAAAAATCAAATTCTCAGCTCAGGTTACAAAGATGGAAAACGAGGTTTCAGAGTTTATCCGAATTGGGATATTCCACAAAACAAACAGGCAACGAAAACTCAAAACTGGCAAACTCAATTTTTTATAGATTTTGCTGATGAAAATTATGTTCATATGTTTGAATCTATTTTAAAATCGAGAATCTTATAGAGAAATACAACTGATTAAACCCGTTATGCATTTTGCGATGTCTTTTATGATTGATATTTAAGCAATTGTATTTCTTTGTTAAATGAAATGCCTTTATTTATTGTTTATTGTAAAAACTTTGTCTGTCTTGGCGGTTAAAAAAACGCAATGATATACAAAGAGTTTAAATAAAAAACTGAAATAAGCCGTTTCACTTGTTTTCGAAAGACAAAGATTCAAAAATCAAAACTATTAAATATTTTCTCGCAGATTTTTCGGATTGAGCAAATTTAAAATGCTTTAAAATAAATCTCACCTAATTTGCAAGATTTTAAGTAAATAAAAAGAAGAAATTGTTTTTCAAATACATTTAAACTGGCTTGAAAATTCTAAATCACTTATCTTTGCAGATTAATATTAATGTTCAAGAAATATGAATCTGTACAATCTCATTATTCAGGATAAAGAAGCTGTAACGCTGGATGAAGTTTATCTTGAACCTCAAAATAAGCAACAATTTGTACAGCTCATAAAAGAACACACTTACATCAAAGAACTTCAGGAATACGGACTTCCCGTCAATAATAAAATCCTTCTGGAAGGAAGCTCAGGCTGCGGAAAAACAATGACCGCAAAAGCAATCGCCAATGCTTTAGGAAAAAGTATTATCATCTTAAATCTGAGCAATATTGTTTCATCTAGGATTGGGGAAACTTCTCAAAACATCAAAATGATCTTTGACAAAGCTGCAAGAGAAAGATCGGTTCTTTTTCTGGACGAGCTGGACCAAATCGGAAAAGCCCGTGGAAGTGACGATAAAGATGTTGGCGAAATGCGAAGACTCGTTAATACTTTGATTCAACTGATTGATTATTATCCCGAAAATGCACTTTTATTGTGCGCTACCAATCACGCAGAAATTATTGATACCGCCATTATCAGACGTTTTCAGTTAAAGATCAATTACACCATGCCTTCAAAAGATTTTCTTGATGAATATTACGATCATGTTTTATCTCAGTTTCCCGAAGACTT
The DNA here is from genome assembly GCF_003815915.1 of Chryseobacterium indoltheticum. Classification (NCBI taxonomy): domain Bacteria; kingdom Pseudomonadati; phylum Bacteroidota; class Flavobacteriia; order Flavobacteriales; family Weeksellaceae; genus Chryseobacterium; species Chryseobacterium indoltheticum. The sequence goes on along the minus strand of NZ_CP033929.1, from coordinate 2,114,793 downwards.
AAGAGATATTGAAAGAAAGTATGAAATTTCGTTTGCAGAAGCGAAGGATTATACTTTTACGGTGGTGAAAGGGAATTTGATTGAGAAGCTGGAAGCCAAAAACTCAATACTTCTATAAATATTGAGATAAAGATTTTTCTTTCAAGGTTGATTTAAAATTGTTTTGGAATAATAATTATATTACTTTAGCGTAATTAGTTTGAATTGACGCAATGCGTGAAGCTAAAAGTTATCTGCCATATTATACCGACACTATGCAAAGACAAACAATAAAGACAAATAATTTATCGACGCTAACTTGGTCAAACGATTACTTAATCGATTGGGCAAATTCAGGTAGACAGTATTTTGCAGATGGACAAGTAAAAGAACTTGGAAGATATTATTTCGCTTTTTCGTTTGACAGTGCAATAACTTCAGAAGATGGAATATATTCAGTCATTTATAAAAAACTTGGAACAAAAGGACTTTTACTTAAAAATGGACAAATTTTACGGGAAATCAATCGTTCTTATTATCACGCAGAAGTTTATGAGTATCCTATTGCATTTGCTAAACTTAAGGACGGCAGAAACATTTTAATTCATTGTCCAGAAGAATATTGTAGGCTTGACTTCGAAGAAGTTGAAACAGGCAACTTTTTGACAAATCACATTGTCAGAAAACCATCTGACTTTTTTCATTCAAGATTAGAAGTTAGCCTTGATAATAAAACACTGTTAAGCAAAGGTTGGGCTTGGCATCCATATGACTTTATTGAAGTATTTGACATTGAAGAATGTATTCATAATCCACTTGCTTTGGACAAAAGCAAACATAATCCTGATGTTGACGCTGAAATTTGTTCCGCAAGTTTTATTACAAATGACTTGGTTTTAATTGGGTCACCTAATGACACAGAACCATTCAACCACGACCCATCTGACAAACTTAAAAATGGACAAATTGGGATTTGGAATATTAAAACCAACGAAGTAACAGAAATAATTCAACCAAATTTTACTACTGGCGGACACTTGACGGCAATAGATGAAACATTTGCTTGGGACTTATACGAAAATCCCAAAATTATCAATTTCAAAACTGGTGAAATTGTAGATGAGCTGAAAGATATACAATCAGGCAATCAAGTTTCTTCAATCATTCATCATCTTGACAACTTGCCGAGAATAGCTTTTAACAGAAAGACAAAACAAGTTGCGATAAGTAAAGACAATAAAATTGAGATACTTACAAAATAAAAATACGGCAGGTAACAAGGGTTTTGCAATAGTGGGCCGAAACTGCAAAGTTCAACGGTTGTTCTTCTATTGAACTTTTGTACAAAACTGAAGATTTGTGCTTCGACTGCCCACCATCGCAAAGCCCCGAAACGTTAGCAAAAAATTTAAGCAACCACTCGTCACAAATGAAATTTATTATAATTTTTCTTGGAATTTCTACATTTTGCTTCCCGCAAAAAATAAGTTTTATTTACGAAACAAAATACAAACTGAATTTAGAAAATCCAGATGATGTTTATTCCCAGAAGATGATTTTGGATTTTAAAAATAATATTTCAATTTTTAGAGATTCACTAGACAAAAAAAATGATTCAATAAAGTTGAATAATGGAAACGGAAGGTATAATATGGGCGTTGAAAACAAACTCTATGTCAAAAAGAATCTTGCTCAAAAAAGAATTGAAAAAGTAATTACTTATCTGGGAACAGATTATCTTCTTCCAGTTGAGGAAATATTAAATTGGAAAATAACTTCGGAACAGAAACTCATTGGAAAATATAAATCTCAAAAAGCAGAAACAAATTATGGAGGAAGAAACTGGATTGCTTGGTTTACTTCAGAATTACCTTTTGCAGATGGTCCCTATATTTTCAGTGGTTTACCCGGATTAATCGTTTCTATTCAAGATTCAAACAATGAATATTCATTTAATTTGATAGAAGTCAAGAAAGGCGGGAATATTTTTGACGCACGAAAAAAAACAATAAAAATTGATTGGAAAAAATATGAAGTACTTGCCAAATCATATTTTAATGATCCATTTGATATAAATTCAAAAGGTTGGAAAACAGCTACATTTACCGATCCAAAAGGTAATACAGTGGATATTTCTGTAAAAAATAAAGAAATACAGAATAGTATTTTGCTAAAAAATAATCCTATTGAGTTAAATCATAAAATAAACTATTAACAAAAATTCTGCTAGCATTGTATTGTCAAATGCGGGGTTAAATTCTACATTGAAATATTCAAATATTTAGCAGCTGCGCTACTTTTCATATGGTTTTTTCACTAATTTTAACAAGGCGAAAAAACATAGGCTTTACGCAGTTCTGAATTGAACTTTCAGTTAAATCTAGCATCTCGCTAATACTTTTTCCGTTAGCCTCAATTTTTATCAATCCACCGTAAATAGTGAAAGAACTTACAATTAAATATAATAAATTAAAAGTTTTAAAATACTTGACTTTATCAATAATTCTAATAGTAATTTTTGGTTTAATAACAATAAATTATGAATATTTAGCTTATAGACCACCTTCATCATCTGGAAGACATCAATGGGTTGGAAAATTATTTTATGAAAGAGAAAACTTGTTATTAGGAATTTCTTTATTTCTGAACTTGCTTTTTTTAGTTCTTTTAGTTGACTCATTGAGTATGTTAATCCGAGGAAAGCTTGAACTTACGAAAGTAAACGGAATTATTTATAAAAACGGAAAATATTTTGTCGAACAAAAAGATATAAAGAAAACCGCATTATTCGATAATAGCAATAATTCTTCAATACTAATTTATTTAAAGTCATTAAATAATGTAATATCGAAACGTGAAACAAAACTTGATCAATTTTTAGTAAAAGGATTTTTATTAATTAATAGAAATAAAATTCAAATAAGATTAAGTTTTCTGGAAAATAGCAAAAAAACTATGAAAATATCCGTGAATTTTTAAAACAATAAAAAACTACAGCTAACATAAGCTTTACAAAATGAAACCAATCTATCTATTCTCGCTTTTGACAATACTTTTTTCCTGTACCGAAAAATATACCGGAGAAGTTAGTTTTAAATCTTGTAAAATCAAGTATGATGTTTTAGATGAAAAAGTGGAATTTAAAGTAGACGGACAACATATGGTCGGTAATCAATGGAGGCTTGAATCTGCACAACAAGAATTGGCACTTTGTCTTTGTGAAAAATATTTACAAAATCCGGATAAAGAAACTAAAGATAAAATTTTAGAGATCTACAATGGTGATTTTAAATATTATGACAGACAGATTAGCTTTAAACCCTTTGATTTTGATTCAATCCTAAAAGACAGAAAAGAAATTTTTAATTATAGAATTTTAGTTGATTAAACATATAAAATTTATATTTGATCAATAAAAATTTAAAAACTAAATGATATTATTACCCACGAAAATAGAAAACTAAACTAGATGAAAAGAACAATTTTAATTTTATCGACTGCTTTCGCAGTAAACCTGAATGCTCAAAATCTTTTTCCTGTAAAATTAGACAACTGTAAAACAGATAAGTTTTGCCTTGATTGTGGAGATGTAAAAGCCGGATATAATGAAGAGGACTTTTTGCAATTACAAAATGAACTTCAAGAATCTTTAAATTTAAAAGGCTTAAAAGGTGCTATTAAATTTCAGATACTTGTTGATTCAAAAGGAAAAGCTTGTGTTCTAAGCCATACAGACCAATTAAAAAACCCAATTACTTTAAAGATTATTGAAAAATTAAATAAATTGAAAAACTGGTCACCTGCAATTACAGCTGGAAAAAAGGAGGAAAAGTCTTCAATTAATTTAATTTTCACCATCAATGAAAACAAAATCAAAGGGAATGTAGAAAGAGTTGATGTCAAAGCTTTTACAAAATCTTTTGACAGACCTGCAAATCCTGAAATATTCAATAAAACTTATAATTATAAAAATGAAAATCTAAAAAATTATAAGATAACATCTTGGAACTCCAAAAACTCTAATCTTCCAAATAATATGAATGATCATATTGCAATTGATAAAAGTGGATTAATTTGGTTAACTGCAGATGAAAGTTTGGTCACTTTTGATGGCAAAGATTTTAAAAATGCAGAGCAAAACATTACCGATAAAGGAAAATTCTTTTCATATTATGCCCTTGCTTCGGATAATGACAATGTAAAATGGGTTGCAGCAACCAACAACATTTATAGTTTTGATAATGATAAATGGACAAAATATGATCCTAAAGAAATCGGCATTGACGGAGCCTACGAAATAATTAACAATCCAAAAACTGGTGAAGTATTTTTCTGTTCTGATGAAGGCTTAACAATTTTCAAAAACGGGCAATGGTCAAATATCAATAAAAGTAAAATTAAAGAATTTCCTTCCGACAGAGTAACTTTCGCAAAAAGGGATTCTAAAAACAGAATCTGGATTGGAACTTTTAGCGGAACGGTAATGATCGATGAAAATGGAAAAGCTACAAATTTTGAAAATACTTCGACGGTATTAAAAGGCAAATGTATTACCTCAATGGATGAGGATGAAAATGGTAATCTATACTTTACGTTATATGAGTTTAACTCTAAAGAAAAAGGACAGGTAAATAGGAATGAAGGTTTTGCAATTAGAAATACTGATGGAACGTTTAAACAGTACACAACAGAAAACTCAGGCATCCCTTTTAACCATACAAACTGTATTCTTTACGACAAAACTGATAAAGTAGTGTGGATATCAACCGACAGAGCAGGATTAATAAGATACGATCTAAAAGATGGATGGGAAAATTATCATAATCAAAACTCAGATATTCCAACTTCATACATCTCAACTATGACATTTGATGAGAAAGGAAATCTTTATTTAGCGACTAGACAAGGATTGGTAAAGATCGAAAAAAAGTAAAATTATTGTAAACATTTTGATTCAAGGTTGAAAATGTAAAAGCGGTCAAAATACTTAAACAAAAAAAAGGATTTCAAAAATTTGAAATCCTTTTTACTTATATTTTTTTTTAATCTTACAATCCGATTACAGGCATTGAAAGCATTAAGATATTTTCGTTTTCTTCAAGTCCGTCAAGCGGCTCGATAATTCCCGGTCTGTTTGGCTGAGACATTTTCATTGTAATATCGTCTGCTCCTAAAATACCCAACATTTCTGTTAAGAATTTAGAACTGAAACCAATATTGATATCTTCACCGTTATAATCACAAGGAATCTGCATATCTGCTTTGTTCGCATATTCTGTATCTTCTGCGTGAAGGTGAAGAATATTTGCAGACAATTTGAATCTCACCTGATTGGTTGATTTATTAGACATGATCGACGCTCTTTTAATTGCACCCAATAAAAGGTTTCTGTTGATCGTCAAAACATTCGGGTTCTCTTTAGGAATTACTGCAGTGTAATTAGGATATTTCCCATCGATTAGTCTACAGATCCAGATATGTTTACCAAAAGTAAATTTGGCCATATTCTCGTTGAAGTCGATTGTAATATCTTCATTTGAGCTTGCTAAAATATTTTTGAAAATATTCAAAGGCTTTTTAGGCATGATAAATTCCATTGGCTCAGCATTCATCAAATCTGTTCTTTTGTAAACCACCAATCTGTGAGAATCTGTAGAAACAAAATTAGTTTCGTTTTCTCCAAACTGGAACAAAACTCCCGTCATTACCGGACGAAGAGAATCGTTACTTGTTGCAAAAAGGGTGTTGGTTAACGCTTCAGACAAAACTCCTGCAGGCATTGTGATACTTTGAGAAGCATCAAATTCCGGAATTTCAGGATAATCGTCTGCATTATCTAATGCTACAGCAAAATTATCTTTTTCATCTAAAATTTCAAGCAAACTTCCTGTACCTTCAGCGTTATCTTTTACCGCTAAAGTAAGAGGCTGCTCGCCATACGTTTTAATAAAATCTTGAAAAATCTTAGCTGGAACCGCAAATCTACCAGAATCATCAGACTTCACTTCCAAAGAAGTAATAAGCGTTGTTTCGCCATCAGATGCAGTAATGGTAACGTTGTTTTCGTTTAGTTCAAAAAGATAGTTTTCTAAAATCGGTCTCGACTGAGAACTTGATATTACGCCACTTACAGTTTGCAAAGCCTTCTGCAGTTCACCACTTGAAATAATAAATTTCATAGATTTAAAAATAAGTTTCCACAAATATAACAAATAGAAAACAGATAGAAAAGAATAATATGGAGAGTTATTAACAACCATCAAAATAAATTTATCTTTGTTAAAAATCAAAAGCTATGCGCAAACCTCCGATTCATAAAAGTTTTCTGAATGCTTTTCGAGGTATTTTTTTCATGTTTAGATCTGAAAGAAATTTTCAGATGGAAGTTATTGCTTTACTGATCAACATTTTTTTGATTTTTTATCTGAAACTTTCAACAATAGATACTGTTTTAGTTTTAATAGTTTCATTTGGAGTCTTATCGGCTGAGATTTTCAACACTGCAATCGAGAAAATCTGTGATATCATTCAACCTGAATTTGATAAAAGAATTGGTTTTATTAAAGATATTTCTGCGGGAGCCGTTACTTTAATGGCTATTGCTTCGGTTATTGTTGGAATTTTGGTGTATTGGAAATATATTTTTTTTAATTAAACCGTAAAGATTACTCTAAAATCAGTGTAATATTCTTGTGCGATTCTATAATTTCAATTAAAATATCAAAAAGAGTTTGTCCTTTTCCCTCAATCAATTCATCAAGTTTGCCCTGAATTAATTTCACATTAAAAGGCTTCCCCTGTCTTATTTTATTTTCATAGAATTCTTTAGTTAAATCGAAACCTAAATCTTCTTTTGATTTTTGAGATTCCTTCCAAACGATTTCTAATTTTTCACTGTTTTCAAATACACCAAAACCACTGTAAAGTATATCATCAAAACCATCCAAAGTACCCACTTTCCAATCTGTATCTTTCATAAAAACAGTAGAAATTTCTTCATAGAAACCTTCTAAATCTGAAAAATGACCGCCATTGATGACAGTCATTTTGTTATGATGAATTTCGTTTTTCATTTTTAATTATGGATATTATTTTCTCAGATAAATATTCCCGTATTTAGACTCCAGAATATATTGCGGTCCGTTTCCAAATGTTGTCGTAACTAAAGTACGAAAATCATTCGAGTCTTTTCCCGTGAATTTAGCATCTAAATTTGAATAAATTTGTCCAAAATGGGTTTCTGCAGAAAGCTTCCCAACATTTCTATCCAAAATCGTGGCATCAATTCCACCGTATATCGCATTCACATTGATTGTTCCACCAAAATCTTTCACTTCAACCAAGCCATATTGAGATTCTATTTGCGTAGCTAAAGATTTCGGAACTTTTATTTCTAATTGGATATCAATATCAACGCCATCAGTCATTGAACTAAACGTTACATTGTTTTCTTTACAATATTTTTGATATTCTTCACGGCTTTTAAAAATCAATTTCTGACTTCCCTTTTGAACTGTGATACGATGCGGAATATTTTTCATTTCAGACATTTTGCCTTCAATAACGAGAGAATTACCTTCGTTCGATTCTTTTATCTGAAAAGCATTGTTTCGTTCATTCTCATTAATGTTAACCGTTCCCAAAATTTGAACTTCAGATTTATCCCAAGTACTGATTTTAATCAGTTGCGGATAATCAAATTTCAATGATAATTTTTGATTTTCATCGGTAGGAAAGCTCTTATTAATGGCTGTTTGCGCTGCAGTAAGACCGAAAACGAAACTCGCTGCAAGAATTAACAGCGTTCTCATTTTGCTCTTAAATAAATTTTACTGTAATCGGAACGCACTTCAATATTGGTACCGCCTCCATTCACTTTTCCAATCAATTCATCGCCTTGACGTGCCAAACCCTGTTTCTTTTCAATATCAATTTTAAGATCCGGAGACATATAAATTTCGCCATAAGAGGTTGTGGTTTTAAGATTAGCTTTCACCGATTTAGGAAGTGTAACATCAGCAAATCCGTAAACAGAAATAATCGACAAAGGGCCTTTTACGTTTTGTTTAAATACCGCTTCCACATCTCCATAAATAGATTTTACGACAGCAGGGCCGGTAATATTCTCCAATTTAATACTATTATACGTTGCAGCAATTTCGATTTCATTCTGCATATTTCTGAAAACTACTTCTCCGCCATACTGTGATTGATGCTGAAAAGAAACAATAACATTTTCGGGAACTAAGATTTTTATCTCGGGAAAAGAAATCTTTTTTAACGGATTAACTTCCAATATGCCATCTTTTTCGTTGACATTTATCCCAAGTCCGGTGTTATCTACGATTCCTAAAGCATTAATCGACTGAAGTCCTTCTGCGCGTTTATCCACTTCAGGAACTTCACCTTCCAGCGAAAAAACAATTTCGTTTCCATTATAACCTTCAACCGTTACTTTTCCAAGATTGATGAGAAGTTTACCATTATTCTTTTTAACCTTAAATGTTTTAGAGTTTTCTTTTACAGAATTGGTTTGCTCGATGTTTTCCTGTGCATGGAAAGAAACTGTCATCATGGCAAACATGATTAAATATATCTTTTTCATATGTAGATTTTTATTGTTTTTTAATTGTCCTATGTTATCGCTATACCTTCACACGTGTTTATGATTCTTAATAATGGCGATTTCATACTTTTTAATTTGTTAAATAATTTATTGATTTTTATATAAAAGCTTTTAATATTTCATTAAAACAGCATAGGCTTCATCTTTCACGAAAGCCGCTGTAGTAGGATTTAGAGTAAGTTCCCTCAACTTCGCACTCACTTCACTATTTAATTTGGATGGATTTTTCTGAGCTAAAATGGCAATAAGTTCTTTTTGAACAAACGGATCGTCCTGATTAAGAAAAATCTCACGAATGTGATCTCTGACAGTTGTATTTTCTATGTGTGCAGACAAAGCTTCAACTGCTGCCAATCGTACATTTGTATTTTCGTCTGAAAGTGCTTTTTCAGATAAAATAGCAATCATTTTTTCATCTGAAGGCGAAAAATTGTTTATCAGAGAAATCCCTTCCAGTCTTGAGCTTGCAGAATATTCATCAGCCATTAATTCTAGTGCCTTTACATTCTCAAAATCGTATTCTGTTGCTGAGCTATTATCCTGAACTAAATTTTTCGTTTCTGCTATTCTTTTTGAATGCTTTAAATTATTTTTCTCAAAAACTTTGGGGCTATTTTCCTGCTTTGTCGTCATTATTTTTGCAGTTTTCAGTTCATTTTTGGGTTTTATAATTTCAACTAAATTTTCATCTTCAGTTTTAGTTTTTTCCTGAATGGCAATAGTCGATTTTTCATTTTCTTTTTGGTTCCATAAAGCAAAGCTTCCAACACTGAAAATTATTACTATAGAAGCGGCTGCAATCCACTTTTTCCAAGTAAATAACGGAATTGTTTTTTCTGAAATAGCAGGCTCGTTCAGTTTTGACATTATTTTGTCAAACGTTTCTTCCGGAACTTCGAGTGTATCGAATTCCTCACGATGATCTTCAATATATTTTTTAAGCGAATCTTTCATTTTTGCATTTTTGAGTTAGTTTTTCAAAAATTTTCTTTTTAGCACGGTGATAATAACTTCTTACCGTGCCTGGCGGAATATTTAATTCTTTTGCAATTTCCTCCTGTGGCATATTTTCAAACAGAAAAAGATTAACAATCGTTCTGATCTGTAAAGGAAGCTCTGCAATAACATTTTGAAGTTCCTCTATCCTGAATTCTAGATCCAGCTTTTCTTCAAGTTCATCATCCTTTGTATCCAACATCTTATCATCTTCAATTTCCGCAAAATATATTTTCTTTTTCCGTAAAAAATTGAGTGCGTGATTGATGGCAATCCGTTTAACCCAACCTCCGAAACTATCGGTATTTTTTAAGGATTTTATTTCTGAAAATGCTTTCACAAAAACCTCCTGAAGAATATCTTCTGCTTCTTCCCTATCATTAACAAGACGAAAAATAGAATTGAAAGCAGCTTTAGAATACCGTTGGTAAAGCACAGAATATCCGGAATTGTTGCCAGAACCGCATAGCTCCAACAATTCCTTGTCACTGATATTTACTGCTGTTGTTTTCAAAAATTGGTTCCGGTTTATTCTTTCTACTTAATAGACGCAATCACATCGTTTATGTTGCAATTTATTTTAAATTTTTTCACAAAAAAAATGACTGCCATTGTTGACAGTCATTTTTCATTTATTATTAATTGCTTTTTTATTATTCCTAACACCAAACCTAACCGTTTTTTGAATCCGTTAGATTTTAGTTCGAAAGCCAAAAGCTAATCGCCAGAAACTTAAAGCCTACTTGAAGTATTCAACTCCGTTTTTAAATATATTGTGATAATTCGCAGTTGGAATGTTTTTCATCAATCCTTCTGCGAAACGTTCAGGATGCCCCATTCTACCATAGATTTTTCCACACGGACTCGTAATTCCTTCAATTCCAAACAATGAGTTATTTGGATTGAATGGCATTCCGTGAGCGATGTTTCCATCTAAATCTAAATATTGAGTGGCAATCTGTCCGTTTTCATACAACTTCTGAATTTCTTCTTCTGAAGCCATAAAACGACCTTCACCGTGAGAAATCGGAATGGTGAAAACCTGATCTTTCATTCCTTTCAACCAAGGCGATTCATCGTTCAGAACTTTTACATTCACCATCTGAGAAATGTGTCTTCTGATTGCATTGTGAGCCAACGTCGGAGAATTTTCATCTAAGTCTTTAATTCTTCCGTAAGGCAACAATCCGGATTTAACCAATGCCTGGAAACCATTACAAATCCCGATGATCATTCCGTCTCTGTCGAGCAATTCGTGAACGGCATTTCTCATCTTTTCATTCTTCAAAACATTCACGATAAACTTAGCAGAACCGTCCGGTTCATCACCCGCAGAAAACCCTCCAGAGAATGCTAAAATCTGTGACTGTTTAATTTCTTCCACCCACGCATCGATGCTCTCATCAAGCAACTGATGATTGATATTTATTAAAGGTAAACTGCTTACAATTGCACCTTCTTTTTGGAATGCATTCAGTGTATCATATTCGCAATTTGTCCCCGGGAAAACCGGCGCAAAAACTCTTGGCTTCGCCAATCCGTGTTTTTTGATAACGATATTTCTTGGGTTGATTGAGTTCAGTTTTGAATCCAATTCAACCACGATCTTTTCTTTTTCAACCGTTGAGAAAAGGTTTTCAAAAGTTTTCGTATTGGCTTCAAGTAATTTTTCGATTTCAAAATCCAAATTACTGATTTTCAAAACACTTGAATTTTTAACTTCACCAATTAATTGAAGTTCAACAGAGCTTAATTCTTCAGTTGATTCGATGATTAAACTTCCAATATTTTTAGCTAATAAAACACTCTCGTCAGCAACATTTATTTCAGCTCCCAATCTGTTTCCGAAACTCATTTTTGCTAAAGCAACTGCAACTCCGCCTTCTTTAATTGTCTTCACAGAAACAATTTTTCCAGCCTTGATATTTTCGAAAATAAGTTCGTAAACATCTTTCAATTTATCATAGTTTGGAAGTCCGTTTTCCTGTGGAATATGATTGAAGAAATACAGTTTATTTCCCGCCTGTTTAAATTCCGGAGAGATGATATTTTTCTTTTCTCCATTAGCACAAGCAAATGAAATCAACGTTGGTGGAACATTCAAATCTTGGTATGTTCCACTCATAGAATCTTTACCTCCAATTGCTGCTAAACCGAAATTGATTTGAGCATCATAAGCTCCTAAAAGAGACGCCAAAGGTTTCCCCCACTTTTCTGGATTTTGTCCTAATTTTTCAAAATATTCCTGGAAACTGAATCTGATATTTTTATAATCGCCACCCATCGCAACGATTTTCGCAACACTTTCAACCACCGCATAAGAAGCTCCCAACAATGAGTTTTGCTTTGAAATTTCAGCATCAAATCCCCAACTTGCCAAAGAAACCGTTTCGACGTCTTTTGCTCCTAAAATTGGCAACGTCTGAACACTTCCTTCCATCAAAGTTTGCTGATATTTTCCACCTAAAGGCATCGCAACCGTAGTAGCACCGATAGATGAATCGAACATCTCCAATAAACCTTTTTGAGAAGCGACATTTTTATCGCTTAATATTTTTAAGAAATTCTCTTCGTTAAAAGTCTGTGCTTCTTCTTTCAATTCATTAAGATGTGTAATCTTAACTTCTTGGCTTTTAGAACAACCGTTGGTATCCAGGAATTCTCTTGAAAGGTCAACAATTTTATCGCCTTTCCAGAACATCTGCATTCTTCCAGAATCTGTTACTTTTGCCACTTCAACAGCAACAATGTTTTCAGCTTCACAGAACTTGATGAACTGCTCTTTATCTTTTGGTTCAACCACAACTGCCATTCTTTCCTGAGATTCAGAAATAGCAAGCTCGGTTCCGTTCAAACCTTCGTATTTTAAAGGTAAAACATCAAGATTAACTTCCAAAGAATCAGCAATTTCGCCTATTGCAACAGAAACTCCACCCGCTCCGAAGTCGTTTGACTTCTTAATCAATCTAGTCACTTCAGGATTTCTGAATAATCTCTGAATTTTACGTTCTTCAACCGCATTTCCTTTCTGAACTTCAGAACTCATCGTGTGGATAGAAGTTTCGTCCTGCTCTTTTGAACTTCCGCTTGCTCCACCAACTCCGTCACGACCTGTTGCACCACCTAAAATGATGATAGAATCGCCAGCTTCAGGTTTTTCACGTCTTACCCAATCCACAGGAACTGCTCCGGCAACGAAACCAACTTCCATTCTTTTCGCTTTGTAGCCTTCGTCATAGATTTCAGAAACCATTGTAGTTGCCAAACCGATTTGGTTACCGTAAGAAGAATATCCGTTTGCCGCTTGTTTTGTGATTGTTTTTTGAGGTAATTTACCCGGTAAAGTTTTGTCAACCGATTCTAAAACATCGGCAGCACCCGTTAATCTCATCGCCTGGAACACAAAAGAACGTCCAGATAAAGGATCTCTAATCGCGCCACCTAAACACGTTGAAGCACCTCCAAAAGGTTCAATTTCTGTCGGGTGATTGTGTGTTTCGTTTTTGAATAATAAATACCAAGGTTCTTTTTTACCATCGTATTCAGCTTCGATCTGGATGGTACAAGCGTTGATTTCGTCTGAAACCACCAAGTTATCAAGCTTTCCGGTTTTACTAAAATATCTTCCGCAAACGGTCGCCAAATCCATTAAAGAGATTGGTTTCAATTCACGTCCTAAGAATTTTCTTTTTTCGATATAATCATTGAAAATAGTTTCCAATGTATGTTTAAACTGTCCTTCAAATTCAATATTTGACAATTCTGTTTCAAAAGTTGTGTGACGACAGTGGTCGCTCCAATACGTGTCTAAAACTTTCAGTTCAGTTTCTGTAGGATTTCTCTGTTCAGTTTTAAAATATTCCTGAATGAATTTCAAATCATCCAAACCTAAAGCAAAACCGTGATTATTAAAGAATTCTTCTAATTGAGCATCATCAAAATTGATAAAACCTTCGTGAACAATTACTTTTGACGGCGTTTCTTCCGCAGGAATATTTAAAGTTGATAGATCTTTCTCCTGAGATTCTACTTTATTGATTAAAAGGTCTTTGATTTTTACCAAGTCAGATTCAGAAACTCCTTCAAACTCGATAAGTTTACCGCTTCTTACTTTAGACTTCTCATTTTCAGTCAGTAAAGCAATACATTGTTGCGCAGAATCAGCACGCTGATCGTATTGTCCCGGTAAAAATTCTAATGCGAAATGGATTCCCTGTGCAGGGTTTTCTTCGATTAAAATATCAGTAACCGGATCTACGAAAGTGCTGTTTACCACTTTTTCGAATTCACCATCATTTAATCCAAAAATATCGTAAACGTTATACACCTTTACGCTTTGGATAGACGGAACCACCGCTTTTACTTCATCAAAAATCTTTGGACTTTCTACATCGAAAATTCCTCTTTTTTCTACGAAAATTCTTTTGTTATTAGACATTAGATGCCAGATATTTATTAGATTTATTTTTAATTTTTAACTGAAATTTATGTTGGCAATCCCACTTTGCAGCCCGACTTGAGTGGAGCTCTTTTGCCGAAACGAAGTGTAGGCAAAAAGCGGGAACGGAAGGCGGATAAAGCTGCCATAAAAAAATCAGTGTTTCTGAAAACTTTGTCAAATCTTAAACTTAACAAAGTAAAAAATGCAGCCGAAAAGACTGCATATCATTTATACTTTAAGATCAGCCTCCAAACCAATCAGGTCTTTATTGGCATCAATGATCGGCTGAACTTCATTTGCGATGAATTCTTCCGTTTGAATTGGTGCAAACCCGATAAAGTTTTTAGGATCTAAAACTTCTTTTAATTTTGACTTATCAAGCTTTAATGAATCGTCATTTAAGATTCTTTCGATAAGGTCATTTTCTTTACCTTCTTCTTTCACTTTTTTAGAAGCTTCCATTGAATGAACTCTGATCACTTCGTGGATTTCCTGACGGTCTCCACCAGCTTTTACCTCTTCCATGATGATGTATTCTGTCGCCATGAAAGGAAGTTCTTCCATAATATGCTTGTTGATTCTGTTCGGATATACCACGATTCCGTTCATGATGTTGTTCCAAATCAATAGAATTGCATCAACAGCCAAGAAAGCCTGAGGAATCGTTAATCTCTTGTTTGCAGAATCATCTAAAGTTCTTTCAAACCATTGCGTAGAAGCGACCATTGCAGAACTCGTCGTCAAAGACATAACATATTTTGCCAACGCTCCGATTCTTTCGCTTCTCATTGGATTACGCTTGTAAGCCATTGCAGATGAACCGATTTGGTTTTTTTCGAATGGTTCTTCAATTTCTTTCAAATTTTGAAGAAGACGTAGATCGTTGGTAAATTTATGTGCAGATTGTGCAATATTTCCTAATAAAGCGACCACTTTAGCATCGATTTTTCTGTCATAAGTCTGTCCAGAAACTCCGAAAACTTTCTCAAAACCGAATCTTTTTGAAAGCTCTTTATCTAAATGTTTTACTTTAGAATAATCACCGTTGAAAAGCTCAAGGAAACTTGCAGCAGTTCCTGTTGTTCCTTTTACTCCTCTGAAACGTAGCGTTTCTAAGAAGAAATCAAGCTCCTCGATGTCTAGAACCAAACTTTGTAACCAAAGTGTAGCTCTTTTTCCAACAGTTGTTAACTGAGCTGGTTGGAAGTGTGTAAATCCTAAAGTTGGTAAATCTTTATATTGAATAGCAAAATCAGAAAGATTTTTCATTACGTTAACCAACTTTTTCTTTAAAATTAAAAGTCCGTCACGGATTTGAATTAAATCTGTATTATCTCCTACAAATGCCGAAGTAGCTCCTAAGTGAATAATTCCTTTAGCAGAAGGCGCCACATCACCATAAGCGTGAACGTGAGCCATTACATCATGACGGAATTTTTTCTCGTATTCTGCCGCTTTATCGTAATCGATATTATCAACATTGGCTTTCAACTCAGCAATTTGCTCGTCTGTAATCTCAAGACCTAAGTCTTTTTCAATTTCAGCAAGGGCAATCCAAAGCTTTCTCCAATTCTGGAATTTATTATTATGAGAAAAGTTAAATAACATTTCTTCACTGGAGTAGCGCTCTTCCAATGGATTTTTGTAGGAATTCATTTCTTTACTTTTACTTTTTAGATATGCAAAAATAAGGATTTTCGGTGAGAGATAAAAATCGTGATGTTGGTTTTAAATTTTGTTTAAAATAGACTTGTTTTAACCGATTTAAAGCTAATTTTCAGTTCAGATAAATTCCGAAATACCATGTCCAGGTTATTAAAATAATCTGCATTGGAATTCTTTCTTTATACAAATAAGCCATTCCGGGACCAGAATAATCTGCTTTAAAAAGGTTCACTTTCTTTCGTGATGAATAAACATTAGCAATAAACACTAAAATTAAAAAGATAATCAACAAAATTGAAGTAAGCTCCCGAATTGAAGGAATCATTAAGCCAATTGCCGTCAGAATTTCAATTAGACCTGTAAAATAGACCCAAAACATTTTTGCCGGAATAAATTTAGGAATCATTAAAGCCATTCCTTTTTGAAATTTAAAATGGGCAAAACCTGTGAAAATCATGAAAACTGCCATTCCAAGATTTCCGGAAAATAGAAGATTCCAATTTCCCTCAAAGATTTTTGTTCCGACTAAAGCTAAAGCAAATGTAATAAAAAGGATTCCCAGTAATTTCATATTAATTGTTTTAAATTCTCACATATATCACTGATTTTCACAAATGATTGAGAATATTTTTTTAAAGTTAAATAAAAAAAGAGGTTTTCTCTAAAAAAACCTCCTGATATAAACTATACAAATCTTATTAATTCGATTCCGCAAGATCTTTAACAATCTGTAAACCTTTGGTAAAGCCTTCGTTCATATGATCTTTCCATTCGCTTTCGGCCTGAACTTCTGCTTGAAGTTTTACCGTTCCGTCATCGAGCGAAATCAGGAAATATTTTTCAAAAGAACCGTTCCACTCCATCACTTCTTTACTTTGAGTGTCTTCATTTCCTTCTTTATCAACCATTCCTAAATGTTTAAAAACAATCTGATCGGGCTTTTCCAAGCTATCGATCGTGGATACCATTCCTTCACCTTCTGTATTTGTAAAATACGTTTTTCCACCAACTTGCCAATCTGATTTCATTATTGAAATCGACTTAGGATTGAAATATTTCGTCCATTCACTGTACGTTTCTGGTGTCCACAAGACATCCCATATTTTTTGTTTTGGAGCATTGATAATAATGTCGTACGATAAATTTTCCATAATAATGATTTTTTGATGTGTGTGATTTGGTTAAAATCACTTGTGTCTTTGCAATCAATCACTTAAAGCTGATTTTCAGCCAGATTCTTTACATTTTGAAGCGCAGCCGGGAATTTTTCTTCAAAAAAATCTTTGAATTCCGGTGACGATTTAATGGCTACTTTCAATATAGTTTCTTCTTCTGTTTCCTCTAAAATATAAGATTCTGTAGCGTCTCCCCAATCTTGTGGAGTTTCTACGCCATCATAAATTTCGCCCAAATGCAGAAAAATCATCTCTTTATTGGGATCATTCTTTACAACACGACTGTACATTCCGTTATTGTTTGGATCAAAAAATTTAATGATGCTGCCTTCATCCCAAGTGCCGAGATAAAATGAGCCTTTAGAAAACGCTGAAGTCCATTGTCTGTAACTCAAATCATCCCACAAAACGGTCCATATTTTTTCCGGAGCTGCATTAATTTTAATTTCGAATTCTAAAGTTTCCATAATTTAATTATATTTAGTTTAGGTTTAGGTTTAGGTTTAGGTTTAGGTAAAAATATTTATCCGCCGACAAAATCACCGCCATTGATGTGAATAATTTCACCCGTGATAAAACTTGAATCTTCAGAAGCCAGAAAAACATACGCAGGTGCAACTTCTGAAGGCTGACCGGCTCTTTTTAAAGGTGTATCTTTTCCGAAAGAAGCAATATCTTCAAAAGTTTCTTTCACTAGCGGAGTCCAAATCGGGCCCGGAGCAACACCGTTGACCAAAATTTTCTGCTCGGCAAGATTTGTGGCCAATGAACGAATAAAAGTTGCGATTGCACCTTTTGTTGCCGAATAATCGATGAGATGATCGCTTCCGCGATAGGCAGTTACCGAAGTGGTACAAATGATTCGTGCGCCTTTATTCATTACCTTCAAACAGTCTCTTGTAAAAGAAATCATTGAAATGATATTGACGTTGAATGTTTCATTAATCTGATCATCCGAAATTTTTTCGATCTCACCTTTCGGAAACTGAATTCCGGCATTATTGACCAGAATATCAACATTTTTCCAATGTTTACTAATCTTTTCTAAAGTATTTTTTCTAAATGCTTTTTTAGAAATATCACCTTTGAAAAGAATACATTCCTGACCCTCTTTTTCAACCAATCTTTGGGTTTCTCTGGCATCTTTTACACTTTCTTTATAGATAATGGCAACATCGGCTCCTTCTCTTGCAAAATGTACAGCTACTGCCTGACCGATTCCGCTGTCGCCCCCGGAAATAATAGCTTTTTTATTAAGTAATTTTTTGCTTCCTAAATAATTTTGCCTGATAATCTCAGGATATAAACCGTCTTTAGGTACTTTGGAAAGTGATTTTGACTTGTTCTGCGTCTTCATAAGCAAATCTTTTTCAGAACTGTATCAAACAACAAGCCGAATAATGGAAGTAGAAGTTTGATGTTGGAAGCTGAAAGTTTTTAAACACTCAAATAACTTCTGACATCCAACTTCCATCACCCAGTTAAGAATGATAAGCTTCTTCTAAATCTTTAATTACAATTTTTTGCATTTTCATCATAGCCTGTACTACAATTTGGGCTTTTTGCTGATTAGAATCGCTCATCAGCTCAATTAATCTTGTGGGTACAATTTGCCAGCTCATTCCGAATTTATCTTTTAGCCAACCACACATACTTTCTCTACCCCCATCTGTAGTGAGAGAGCTCCAAAGGTGATCTGTTTCTTCCTGATTTTCTGTCATAATGACCATTGAAATCCCTTCATTAAAATCAAATTTGTGATCGTAAGAATTATCCATGCAAAACATTGAATAACCGTCAATTTCAAAATGGGCGTGTTGTACATTTTCCGGAACTTCGTGATTTTCATCATTTACGCCTTCTCCATATTTCAAGACGCTTTCTATTTTTGAATTGGGGAAAATTGTGGTGTACGATTCCATCGCTTCCAATGCTTTTCCGTTATTTTGATGGATAAACATTAAAGTCGGAATAATTCTTTGCTCGCTTTTCTTTTCACCTAAATATATTTGCCAAGTAACTCCAAATTTATCTCGGATCCAACCATATTTTTTACTCCAAGGATAAGAATCTAACGCCATCAAAACAATCCCTCCGTCTTCCAACTGATTCCAATATTCTTGAACTTCATCTTCCGTTTCACACATTACCATAAACGAAACGGAAGCATTTTTTTCAAAATGCGGGCCGCCATTTAAAAGCATTAATTTCTGTCCGAAAAGTTCTACATTTAAAACTACCGGAGTATCTGCAGTAATTTTTCCATCAAATATTTTGCAGTAAAATTCAGCTGATTCTTTTGCATCACCATCATACCAAAGGCATGGGAAAATATTGTTATTCATTGTTTTAAAATTTAAAGTTGATTGAGTTCAAACACGACTTGTTTAATATTTATTCTTTATTATGTTAAGAAAAATATGTGACGTATTTATATTTAAAGATTGCTTCGCTGGCAATGACAAACTTTATGTTTAGTTTTTAATTATTTTTAAAGGAAATCTGATTTTCCTGCATATAGCATTTTAATTTCTCCATCGCATTTTTTCCAAAACCGTGAAGTTGCATGATTTCCTGCTCAGAATAAAGTGACAGTTTTTCTAAAGAATCAATCTTTTCTTTTTCAAGAGCCCTTCTTGCAGGCATCGCTATAATCCCCTTCAAAAAATCTCCATTCGCAACATAATTAACAGCACAAATAGAGGTTAAACACTTTGCCATAATTATTAAGTTGATCATATTGCAAAAAAAATTGTTAGTTGTTTTCTACATATTTATGAAAATTGTTGAGTATTGCATACCAACCTTCACGTTGCATTTCAGCTGAATTTTGTTTTTCAGGATCGAAAATCTCGGTTACTTTAGTGGTATTTTCGTCTATTTTCTCAAAAATCACTTCTACTTCTCTTCCATCTTCAATGTGATATTTTATTCTTTCATTCGGAATCACTTCGTCATAAATTCCGATGTAATCAAATCCGAAGCTTCCGTCTTTTGCCTCCATTCGGTTATTGAACTTCCCGCCTGGTTTCAAATCACTTTCAGAAATCGGACAAAACCAGCTTTCGTGTGCAAAATTCCATTTGGTAATGTGTTTTGGATCATTAAAATAATCCCAGACTTTTTCTACCGGCGCCAAGATCGTAATGTCAATTTTAACTTTGTCCATTTAATATTTTGTTTTTATGGTGTAAAATAAGGGTAAATTAACATCTACCCTTTCATTAATTAAATATAAAACTATTTTGTGTATTCTTCGTTATAATTAATCATCCAATGAACACCAAACTGATCCTGAAAGCTTCCGAAATAATCTCCCCAAAACTGGTCTTCAAGCGGCATTTCAATATTTCCACCTTCTGAAAGTCTTTTAAAAATTCGATCTGCATCTTCTCTGGAATCAGGGAAAATTGAAACATAATTATTATTTCCAACGGTTAATTTCTGTCCGAATGACGGCACAATATCTGAAGCCATCAAAAGATCTCCACCAATGGGAAGCGCAATGTGCATGACTCTGTTTTTTTCTTCGTCTGAAAGATTTTCAGTTCCGGGAGCATTTCCCATTTTGTGAATTTCTCCAACGAATTCTCCACCGAAAACAGATTTATAAAATGTAAATGCTTTTTCTGCTGTACCGTCAAAATTCAGGTACGGATTTAATTTTGCCATGATTTTTATTTTTAAAAAGTTAGTTTTTTTAAACACGAGTTTCGCTAATGGTTTTTACGAATAAAACAATTAAATTTATCATGAAATTTGTGTAACCATTTGTGTCATTTGTGTTTATTTAAACGCAAAGAGCACAAAGATTTTTTATCTAATTGAGAATGCTTTTCGTTCGCAAAGGCGTTTGATTCAGCAAAGAAAATAAGTTATATTTTTATACGTTTTGTCATTCTGAACGAAACGAAGTGCAGTGAAGAATCTGTTTTAAATATACATTTGATTTTAATACTTCATATTCTCATCAAAGTCATATTTCATTCCTTCGTACCCAAGAATTCTGCGCATCAATCCGATTTGTCCACACAGATAATCTTCACGACCAATGCACATTCCAACAAAATTTAGAACTGTTTCAGGAAAAAAATCAATGTTCATTCCCATCGGAAATGCTTTCTCTAAATCTTCGTCTGATGCTTCCAATAATTTATTGTAAACAAGCGGTGAGATTTTATGAAAAGAATCTTTCAATTCTTGTAAAGACGGGTATTCTAAGTTTTCATCTAACGCTTTTCCCTGCAAGAAAAAATCTTTAAACTCAAATTCTTCATTTAATCCGAGCACGCTTCCCATTGCATAGCGCATATCGAGAAAATTACCTACCATCCAAACGATATGGTTTGTTCTGCCTTCAATTCTTTTCAGCCCATCTTCCTCTGAAATTCCATCAAGAACCATCAGAAAACTCTGACTGTGACCTCTAAATGCAGGAATTATAATTTCTAATTTTGATGACTTTGGTGTGTCCATAATTTAAGGTTAAGGTTAAGGTTGATTCAAATTGAGCTTAAGGCTGTGAAGGCATTTGCGACATATCTGCAAACGTCACATTCCATCCGTGTCCGTTGATGTCCCAAAAAGAATTTTGATACATCCATCCGTAATCTTGTGGTTCTTCGTGTTGATAAGCTCCGTTCGCTACGGCTGCATTAACAACCTGATCAACTTCCTCACGACTGTTTAAACCAATTGCAACCAGAACTTGTGTTGTATCGCCTTTCGGAACAGGTCTTTCTGAAAATGTTTGAAAATATTCTTCCTTTAAAAACATGACGTAAATAGTATCGTTCAACACAACACAAACCGCTTTATCGTCTGAAAATTGCTCGTTGACGGTAAATCCTACGTTAGTCCAGAATTCTTTTGTTTTCTGAATATCTTTCACCGGAAGATTCACATAAATTTGATTGACTTTCATTTTGTAATTTTTTATTTAGGTTAAATCTGAAATTTAAAATTCTGCAGGAAGCTGAGACATATCTGAAAAAAGTACTTCCCATTGATGACCGTCTAAATCTGCAAAAGTTTTCTGATACATCCAGCCATAATCTCTAGGCTCACTGTATTTGGAACCTCCATTTTCTGTAGCAGTTTTCACCATTTGATCAACTTCTTCACGACTGTTTACACCAATTGCAAGAAGAGTTTGAGTAGTATCTCCCTTTGCAACAGGTCTGTCTGTGAAAGTTTGGAAAAACTCTTCTTTTAAAAACATGGTGTAAATATGATCTTGTTTCATGATTACACAGATTGCTTTTTAATCAGAAAATTGTTCGTTGATAGAAAACCCAAGTTTCGTCCAGAATTCTCTCGTTTTCTGAACATCTTTTACAGGAAGGTTTACGTAAATTTGATTGATTTCCATTTTGTAATTTTTGATGTTAAACTTTTAACCAAAATTACCAAGTCACTCTGAAAATCAACTTGCCATAAGACAAGATTTAATTTTTCTTCGGATGTGATACCAATTCTTTACGGATTCTGCTCAGTGAAGTGTCAGTAACTCCAAGATATGAGGCTATCTGCTTAAGTGGTGCAAATTGTACGACTTGAGATTTTTGCTCTAAAAGATGAAGATAACGTTTTGTTGCAGAAAGTATAAACATCTCAACCGAGCGCTGTTTGCATAAAAAAAGCTGCTGAGACATCCAAGCTCTTCCCCATTCTCTGAGATTCGGAATCTTATGAAATAGTTCCTGAAAAACATCAAAATCCATCTTCCAACATTCACAATCGGTGATACAAACAATGTTTTCCTGCGTAGGAATTCTTTGAAAAAGTGAAGAAACATCGATGATAATTTCGTTTTCTGTAAAAAAGTTTGTCGTCACATCGTTTCCGTTGAAATCATTGACAAAAGAACGTGCCAAACCTTTTTCTAAAATATAATATTCATTAGCCATTTTGCCTTCCTGCAGAATAGTTTCCCCTTTTTGAAAAATTACTTTTTCGTGAGCCTGAATAATTTCATCAAGTTCTTCCTGAAAAAAGAAAGGAAAATCGCGGTAAACGTCAAAGGCTTTGTTGGTCATCCAAATACTATTTTAAGATTTTAAAATTAAAATTTTTATTGGAATTGGAAGTGTTTTTTTTGGATTACCTGAATTTAAATATTGTAATCCTAGATTTTAATTAATTACAAAGTATTGTAATACATTATTTACCAATTCTGGTGAAAAAACTTATCAAATCTAAATGCCCATTTTGTCATTCCATAGGAATCTAAGCAAAGAATTAATTTTAAAATAGTTGAGATTCCTTCGGAATGACAAACTAGATGCTAATTAGATACTGATTTTTGAGATCATTTAAGGTTAATTTAAGCAGATGGAAGATAACATCAACAAATTCCGTGCAAGTGCTACAAGAGCTTCTTTTGCGCAGTCTTTGATTAAAAAATTAGATAAAATAGAGCGTATTGAAGTGGATAACGAAGACGTTTCCAAATTCAATATCCGTTTCGTACAGTCACAAGTTCCAGGAAAAGTTATTGATTCAATGATATTTTGAAAATATTTTTAAAGATTTCCCGAAAGCTTCTTACTATGGTGTTTTGCCTTTTCGTGGGTTCCCGCAAGTCTGTCGCAGGGGTGAAAGAAGGTTTCAAGAGTTGCCGAAAGTTTCTTACTAGTGTGCAGGAGCCTTTCGGAGGGGCATTTAGGATTTACTGCCCTGTTTTGAAACTACTCCTAGCAAGTAAATTTAAAACAAAGAAAGCTGAATTGGTTTAGGTTTTGAAGGTTTTTCAGCATCCCCAAATACTGTTTTACCACCAAATCTCCAGGAGTTTTGGCGTTCTTCTTCAATAACTTCGTTAATATCAAAGTTCGGAGTAAAATTTTTCTCTGCTTCTGCAATAATTGTATGAAGTTTATTGATAGATTGCAGTTTATCTGAATTTCCCAATTTAGATTTTTCGATTCCTTTCTGAAGAATATTGATGGTTTCATCATAAACATTAATGGGAACCGGAAACGGATGCCCATCTTTTCCGCCATGTGCAAAAGAAAATCTCGCAGGATCTCTGAACCTTGAAGGCGAACCGTGAATAACTTCGCTTACTAAAGCAAGGCTCTGTAAAGTTCGCGGTCCTACACCTTTCAATAAAAGCAATTCTTCAAAGTTTTCAGGCTGGTTTTCTCTTGTCATGTACAAAAGTGTTCCGAGTTTTTTCAAATCAACATCAGAAGCACGAACATCATGATGCGCAGGTAAAATCAAATTGGCGAAATCCTGCATGATTTTTTCTGAATTGGTATGGGAAATTTCTAAAATTCCTTTGCGGCTTTCCTGAGCTTCGTGAGCTGTAAGGTTCAGAATATTCCCACGGTTAATTCCCTGAATTCCTTTGTGAGGTTCGTCGACAAAAGATTCCATATTTTCCGAATGCCAATGATATCTTCTTGCAGTTCCGTCTGCATCATTCATTCCCTGTTGTACAACTGCCCAATTTCCTTCATCTGAAAGGATAAAATTATGAAGGTACAACTGATAGCCATCCTGAATGGCAGTATTATCAACCTTTGCAGAAAGTTTACTGGCACGAACTAATTCGTTTCCATCTAATCCTGTTTTATTGGCGATGACTAATAATTTATTCGGAGTTTCTTTTGAAAGCTTACCTTTTCCACCACAAATATAAATTCCGAGTTCTTTGGAATTTGGATTGATGCTGCGTTTTAAAGCTCCCATAACAGATGTTGTAATTCCGGAAGAATGCCAATCCATTCCCATCACAGCACCAAAACTTTGAAACCAAAACGGATCTGCTAATCTTCGAAGAACTTCATTTTTCCCGTAATCTGCAAGCATTACTTCAACAATAGAAAGTCCGAGTACAGCCATTCTTTCATAAAGCCAAGGCGGTACTTTTCCGTAGTGAAGTGGTAAAGTTGCGGTTCCGGAACGTTTCATTTGTTATAGTTGATAGTTGATAGTTGATAGTTGATAGTTGATAGTTGATAGTTGATAGTTGATAGTTGATAGGCAAAATTAAAACCTTACAATTGAAATACATAAGGCTTTAACATTTTTATTTTTTCATGCAAAGATTTTTAATTAACTAAATCAACAGAATAATATTAAAATTACTGATGTGAAAGAATATTGACTAATTTACCGAACGGGTCTATCACAAAGAATCTTCGGACACCCCAATCTTCATCGATCAATTGGTAAGTGATTTCAAATCCTGAACTGTTCATCTTTTCATATATTTCATCAACATTGTCAACTTCGATAGAAAAATCGGGAACTTCCGTGTCGTTTCCACCTTGAGTTGCAAAACTTATCTGAACTTTTGCTTCTTCGTTATTGCCAAAAGTTTTGATCCAGCCGTGATTCATCAATGTTTCGAGACCCAAAATATCATGATAAAATACATCAGCATTCGATAAATCTTCAGTTTTTATATTAGCAACAATTCTTTTTACCATTTTCTTAAATTTTAGCTTTAAAAATAAAAAAAGCCTTGTGAAAAATACAATTTCACAAGGCAATATAATTATTTATTTAAAATTTTAATGCTTTATAATTTCCTTTACAATTCCTCCTTGAGGCTCTCTTACCGTTTGAGTGAAAATAAATGCTTTTGGATCGATTGAACGAACGATATTCTGCAGTTTTCTAACTTCCAATCTGGTAACAATCGTGAAAATAATATCTGCTTCGGCACTTTGCTCAAAAGATTCTTTCATAAAACCTCTTTCGCCTTTGTACACCGTAATTCCTCTGTTCATCGTTAAAACCAAAGCTTTTTTGATTTCTTCGCTGTTTCCTGAAACGATGGTTACGCCGGTGTAGGCTTCAATTCCTTCAATTACATATTTGGTAATCTGACTAGCCACGAGATACGTCATAATTGCATACAAAGCAATTTCAAATTTAAGAAAAACGGTTGCGATGATAAAGATAATCACATTCATTCCTAAAATAATTTCGGTAATGCTAAAACTGCTTTTTTTGAACGTTAATAAGGCTAAAACTTCCATTCCGTCGAAAGTTCCGCCACCTCGCATAGATAAACCGATTCCAATTCCCATGAAAAATCCGCCAAACACAGCGACCAATAATTTGTCATGGGTCACTTCCGGAAAAGGGATGAAAAAAATGGTGATGATGATTAGTAAAATCGTTAAAAAACTTCTGATCGCAAAGTGTTTTCCGATTTGGAAGTACGCCAGAATGATAAATGGTAAGTTTAAAACCAATAGAATGACTCCGAGATTCCAATGGTAAACTTCGTGAAGTAAAAGTGAAACACCGGTAACACCACCATCTAAAAAGTGATTCGGAACGAGGAAAGATTTTAAAGCAAAACTCGCAGAAATAACTCCTAAAACCAGATAAATAATATCTGATAAAGTAAATAGCGGGCCATGTTTAGTAGAAGCTGAGCTCATAAAGTGATCAGTTATTATTTAGTTTTGTTTTGATAATATCCAGGTTATCCTGTTTTTTTTGATTTCTGCTGTTGATTGCTGTTTCGGTAAAATAATGATGGCTTTCTAAAAACTTTTCCTGTAATAAATTCCAGTCGCGCTCAGAATTTACGATTCCAAACATAGAAAGTTCTTCAAACAATTTATCTCCGATCACAAAAAAATCGTCTCGACCAAGATAGTCTAAATCGGCATCGGCTACAATTTGTTCTAAATGATTTTTCGGAGTCTGAGGAATTTTTGTCGCCATGATCATTCCGTTTATTTTATCTAACTGATCTTGCGAAAAGCCGTATTCTAAAAGATATTCCGCAGCAATTTCACAAGACTTTTCTTCATGATTTTTTGATCCAAATAAAAATCCTGTATCGTGAAATAATGCAGCGGTTTTTAGCAATACCAGATCTTCATCATTAACTCCTTCAGATTTGGCAATTTTTTCGACAGCATCGATAACGTCTTTTACGTGCATCACACTGTGATAAGAAAGATGCTCAGGAAGGTTTTCTCTGAGTCTTTTTAATATGAGTTTATTTAATTTTTCGTATTCCATATTTAAAATAGAAAATGTTTTTTAATTTGTTTTTAGTGCAACTTTTAACGCAAAGTCAAAGTTCGCAAAGATTTTTTTAAAACTACTAACTGTTTTTAAGTTCGCAAAGGCGTTCTACTTAGCAAAGATTGCAGAATTTTAGACTAGTAATTTAAATTATTTATAAATCTTTTTTAGTTTCAAGGGCAAAATACATATCCATATCGCCTTTTCCTTTGGTATGAATTTTACCTCTGTATTCGCAGACTATTTTGTCTTTTACCAGCTGATATGTAGATTCTGAAATATTTATTTTCCCTTTCTGGCTGTTTTGTTCCATTCTTGCAGCTGTGTTTACGGTATCGCCCCAAATGTCGTATGCAAACTTTTTTACCCCAACAATTCCGGCAATTAAAGAACCTGAATTAATCCCGATTCTGATATCTAAAACATCAGAATGAGTTTTCTTTCTTTCTTCAATAAAATCAATAATATCCAAAGCTACCAATACCGTTTTGTAAGCGTGACATTCATTTTTCATAGGTAATCCACAAACCGCCAAATACGCATCACCAATGGTTTTTATTTTCTCTAAACCATGCTTTTCCATAATTAAATCGAAAGCAGTAAAACATTCGTTCAACTCAACCAACATTTTTTCGGCTCCCATTTTCTCGGAACTTTGAGTAAAATTAACAAAATCGGTAAATAAAACACTTACTTCATCATAATATTTAGCTTCAGAGCTTCCGTTTTCCTTTAATTCTTCGGCAACTTCATGCGGAAGAATATTGAGAAGTAAATTTTCAGTTTTTTGCTTTTCTTTTTGCAACTCAAACGTACGTTCGTCGACCTGTTTTTCAAGCAAATCATTTTGATCCTGAAGAATCTGCTGTTTTTCCTGTTCCTGTTTTATATTGATATCAGAAAGTCGGTTGACTTCATCCAGCTGTTTCACAAGACTTAAATTGGTTGATGCAAACTGCCATGCTAAATAGGCTGAGATTGAAATAGGAAAACTTATGAAAATAAAAATCATGACATATCCCATAAAATCATCGCCCATTATTTCACCCATATCAATGGTATTCAGTTTATTCAGAAACATGAAGATAATGACCATCACAATAAAAAGAAAGAATACCAAAACCCCTCCACCAACGATAAATGCAGATTTTTCTCTTCTGATCATTGCTCTGATTATTAAATAAAAAGATTCAAAAGCAACAAAACAAAGGTAAAAAAAAGCAAAACTGGCTGCAGAAGCTGCACTGAAATAATAAAGAATAAAAATACACGCTGAAATAATCAACATTACTTTCAGCCTTTTTTTTGTTCTTCCAAATAATGTATTGACAAATCCTGTGAGCGAAGTACCGAATGCCATTACCGAAAGAAATGCAAAAAACGTATAAGAGTCGATATCTAAAGGATTTTTTATTTCTGACAAGAGCAAAATCATATAACTCATCAAAGAAATAGAAAAATTGTATGTAGAAAAATAAAGATTGTAAATTGCTTTTCTGTAAAAAATAAACAACAGGAGATGAATAAATCCTAATGCACCAAATATTCCGCAAATCAGCATGGTGTAAAAATTGAAATACTGCACTTCTTCAATTTTGTCTCTGATAAATTCGTTAGCCGAAGCAAGCTCTACACCGATTGCAAAAGGCACTAAAGTAATGGTCTTCTTTTTGCCTGCAGCAATTGGTAAAAACCGTATTGCTAAAACATTTACTTTGGTATTATCTAAAGTAAACAATTCGGGGATTCTGTTTTTAATCCTGAATTCTCTTGATTTTTCGTCTCCGATTTTACCAATGCTTTCAATCTTTTTACCGTTTAAATAAACTTCTGAAGCGCCAAGTTGCTGAATCTTAAAACATAAAGATTGATTGACCGATGCAGAATCTATCTTAAAATAGTACCGTACCCAATAAATCTGATCTTTTTTAACATCTTTTTTTAAGTTATAATTTGTAGGATTCCATGAATAAACTTTTCTAGAATTAAAATTTACATTTTCCCATGAAGAATCATCGAATTGTACAGAGGCAAAGGCCGGATTATCACCTGCAAAAAATTTACTGGCTTCATCGATTGAAGCACCAGCTTTAATTTCTTTATTGGTAAAAACTCTCGGTTTCTCACGAGAATTTTGAGCAAAAGAAAATGTTTGCAACACAATGAATGCAAAAAACAGAAATTTAAAGAGTAGATTTTTTTTCACACTGATAAAATTAAATTTGATTGACGAAATACATGTCCATTGCGCCTTTACCTTTGGTTTCGATTTTCCCACGATACTCAAAACTAAAGCTTTCTTTTATTAACTGATAAGTTGCTTCAGAGATATTTACTCTTCCCGGTGCGCTATTTTGCTCCATTCTTGCAGCCGTATTTACGGTGTCCCCCCAAATATCGTAAGCGAATTTTTTCACTCCTACAATTCCTGCAATCACCGCTCCGGAATGAATTCCAATCCTGATATTTAAAGCATTTGGATTGTGTTGTTTGCGATGTTGAATATAAGAAAGAATTTCTAAACTTGCACTGACTGCATTTTTTGCATGTTGATCATTAGAAACCGGTAAACCACTCACCGCTAAATACGCATCGCCAATGGTTTTTATCTTTTCTAAATTGTATTTCTCCATGATTCTGTCGAACTCTGTAAAGCAGATATTCAGTTCATTCAGAACTTCCTGCACACCGATTCTTTCGGAATTCGCGGTAAAATTGACAAAATCGGTAAACAAAACAGAAACTTCATCGAAATGTTTTGCGCTTGTTTTCCCTTTTTCTTTTAATTCTTCAGCAACTTCAAACGGAAGGATGTTCAACAACAAATCGTCTGATTTTTGTTTTTCTTCAGCAATTTTTTTGTTGTCTTTTCGCTTCTGATTATAAGAAAACCCAGCAAAACCTAATAATAGCAAAGATAAACCAGCTCCAATTGCCCACATATTTTTTTGCGTTTTAGAACTTTCTAAATCTGCTTTTGCAATGGCATCTTTTTTCTCCTGATTGATTTTGGCAATATTTTTTTCCTGGTCGTATTTTAATAAAACAGCTTTTTGCTCTTCATCAAATTTAATCTGAATTTCTTTTCGTTTTAAATCTTCTTCAAGCGCCAATCTTTTTCTTTCTTCGTCTGTTTTTGCTGCAGCCTGTTTTTTTTCGTATTCAAAAAGAAGTGCTTTTAATTCTATTTCTTTTTGGAGTTGTATGCGTTTGGTTTCTTCTTCTAATTTTATGCGGGTTCTTTCGTTTGCGACTTCAGTTTCCGATTGTACAGAAGAAAGAGCTTTCATTTTGTCCATTCCATACGTTTCTTCTTTCTTGTCATACATCTTTTTTAGGTACGAGTAAGACTGAGTGTAATCCCCAAGGAAAGCATAAGCACGATGTAACACTTCATAATTCTGAATAAAAATTTCCGGAGAAACATAAGTCTTCAATTGAGTAAAATATTCAAGATTTTTTTCCTGCTCTTTTGTTTTGGATTCTAATGCTAAAAGTTTTGATGGCTCATTTTTAAGAGCTAAGCTATCTTCCATTATCTTTTTTAACCCAATAAATCCTTCATGATTTTTGTAATACTGATACATCGGATCTTTTTCACTACTCAATTTCATTCCTTTAGCTGCATATTCCTCAGCTTTTACAAAATCTTTTTCTTTAGAATAAATATCTGAGAAATAGTAATAGACCAACGGTAAATTATCTTTCAAATTTTTAGCCTCGTAATAAGTTTTAGCCTCATTCAGATATTTTTTTGCTACTTCCAGTTGATTCATTTCAGAATAAATATTAGCCATAAAAATCTTTGCTTCTGCTGTCTGCAAATCATTATGACTCTTTTGGGAAACTTCCAAACCTTTTTGGAAATACTCCAACGCTTTTTTATTATCTCTGCTGGTTAAGAAAAATGTCCCGGCACTTCTGTAGGCGGGATATAAATTTTCAGGATAGTTTTTTTTAACAAAATCGATGTACGTATATAAAGCTGTATAACTGTCTGCGTACTCTTGTTGTATAAAATTGTTAGCAAAAAGACCTTGGTAAGATTCCATTACAATGTTCTTGTCTATTTTTCTGCCTTCTTTATTATACTTTAAAATTTCATTGTAATATTTTGCGGCAACATCACTTTTTTTGTTGACAGCATTCACTCGTGCCATCCAAAAATTGAGAAGAGCTCTCTTTTCGTAATTTTCAGTTTTATGGAGATATTTTTCGGCTTCTAACAAGTATTTTTCACCCGTAACTAAATCATTTTTTTGCAAAAACAAAGTCCCTATAAACAAATTTGCTCTTCCGATTTGCTCAGTATCATTGTTTTTTAAATAACTAGATAATGATAATTTGGAATATGAAATTGCACTGTCTGCATTTTTATTCTGAACATAGATATTACCTAAATCTCCAAAAATCTTTGCTCGTTCTTTTTCGGACTTAGTCAATTTCAGCTGACTTTTCAGACTGTTTATTTCAACAGATTCCTGCGCTTTGAAAACGGCATTCCCATAAATGAGAAAACAGATTATAGCAAAAGAGGTAAATTTATTCTTCAATGATTAGTTATTGCGTTCATCCACAAAAATAGAAAAATCATTCTATTAAATAACAGAATGATTCAAATTGATGAGAAATATTTTTATTTACTTCAAAGATGCAATAGCAGCTTCGTAATTAGGCTCTTGTCCGATTTCAGGAACTTGCTCAGTATATATTACTTTAGCTTTTTCATCCAAAACAACAACTGCTCTGCTTAAAAGCCCTTTCAAAGGAGAATCTGAAAGCGTAACGCCATAATCTTCACCAAAATTACCTCTGAAATCTGATAACGTTTCTACGTTATTCAAACCTTCAGCTGCGCAAAATCTAGACAATGCAAAAGGTAAATCTCTTGAAACATTAATTACAACTGTATTATCAAGATTTGAAGCTTCTTCGTTGAATTTTCTTGCAGAAGCCGCACAAATTCCTGTATCAATACTTGGAAAAATGTTCAGAACAACTCTTTTCCCAGTATAATCAGCAAGGTTTTTTTCAGACAAATCTCCGGAAACCATTGTAAATTCCTGAGCATCTTTTCCTACTTCGGGAAGATTTCCTATCGTATTTATTGGGTTTCCTTTAAATGTAATTGTAGACATAGTTTATTTATTTAAATTTTTATCAAATTTATTCAAATTCCTGGTGAATTTGTTTGAAATAAAGGTTAAATAATTCTTAAAGTGAAAAAACTCATTGATTATTAAAGTGTAAAAAATTAAAATTTAACTAAATTTGTGAAACTAAAAATTTAAATAATAAATAACAGTATAATGTCAGAAAAATCAAAAATCTATTACACCCTTACGGATGAAGCTCCAATGTTGGCTACACACTCGTTTTTACCGATTGTAAAAGCTTTTACAAAACCAGCAAACATTGAGATCGCAGTTCCGGATATTTCTTTGGCAGGAAGAATCTTAGCTAACTTCCCAGAATTTTTGAAAGATGATCAGAAAATCGTTGATGCTTTAGCTCAATTAGGAGAATTGGCAACTCAACCGGATGCAAACATTATCAAATTACCAAATATTTCAGCTTCTGCTCCTCAGTTAGATTCGGCTATCGCTGAATTACAAGCTAAAGGTTTTGCAGTTCCAAATTATCCTGCAGAGCCTAAAAATGACGAGGAAAAAGCAATTAAAGCTAAGTATGCTAAAGTTTTAGGAAGTGCTGTAAACCCTGTTCTTAGAGAAGGAAATTCTGACAGACGTGCTCCAAAAGCTGTTAAAAATTATGCAAAGGCAAACCCTCACAGAATGGGTAATTGGGCTTCAGACAGCAAAACTGACGTTGCTCACATGAACAGCGGAGATTTCTACGGGACAGAAACTTCTACTACTCTGGAAAATGCTACAAAATATAAAATCGTTTTCAAAGGAAATGATGGCGCTGAAACTTTATTAAAAGATTTCGCAGGTCTTCAGGCTGGAGAAGTAATCGATTCTTCTGTAATGAACTTAAATTCTTTGAAATCTTTCGTACAGGAAGCTATCGAAGAAGC
Organism: Chryseobacterium indoltheticum; assembly: GCF_003815915.1. Classification (NCBI taxonomy): domain Bacteria; kingdom Pseudomonadati; phylum Bacteroidota; class Flavobacteriia; order Flavobacteriales; family Weeksellaceae; genus Chryseobacterium; species Chryseobacterium indoltheticum. The sequence goes on along the minus strand of NZ_CP033929.1, from coordinate 2,081,866 downwards.
TAAAAACAGAAACGTACTTCTTTCTGCTCACCTGAAAGCGACAATGATGAAAATCTCAGATCCAATCGTTTTCGGAGCAATTGTTGAGACTTTCTTTAAAGATGTTTTCACTAAATATGCTGAAACATTTAAATCTTTAGATGTAAATCCAAACAACGGTCTTGCTGATCTTTTCGATAAAATTAAAGGAAATGCTCAGGAAGCGGATATTAAAGCGGATATTGAAACTGCTTTAACAAACGGACCAAGAGTGGCAATGGTAAATTCTGATAAAGGAATTACGAATTTCCACGTTCCTTCAGATATTATCGTTGATGCTTCTATGGCTGCTTTGGTAAGAGGCGGAGGAAAAATGTGGAACAAGGAAGGAAACGAAGAAGATACAGTTTGTATCATTCCAGACCGTTCTTACGCAGGTTTCTATCAGTCAGTTATTGACGACATGAAAGCGCACGGAAAACTGGATCCTACCACAATGGGCTCTGTTCCAAACGTAGGTTTGATGGCTCAAAAAGCTGAAGAATACGGTTCTCACGACAAAACTTTCCAGGCTTCTGCTGAAGGAACGGTTGAAGTTCAGGATGAAGCTGGAAACGTTCTTCTTTCTCAGAAAGTTGAAGCTGGTGATATCTTCAGAATGTGTCAGACGAAAGATGCTCCGATTCAGGACTGGGTAAAATTAGCAGTAAACAGAGCAAGACTTTCTGATACTCCGGCAATTTTCTGGTTAGATAAAGGAAGAGCTCACGACAGAGAAATGATCAAAAAAGTTGAAAAATATTTAGCTGATCACGATACAAACGGACTTGACATTAAAATTCTTGATGTAAAAGACGCAATGACGGAAACGTTGAAGAGAGCAAGAGAAGGAAAAGATACCATTTCTGTTTCAGGAAACGTATTGAGAGATTATTTAACTGACCTTTTCCCAATTCTTGAACTTGGAACTTCTGCTAAAATGCTTTCTATCGTTCCATTGATGAATGGTGGTGGTTTATTCGAAACAGGAGCTGGAGGTTCTGCTCCAAAACACGTTGAGCAATTCTTAGAAGAAGGTTATTTAAGATGGGATTCTTTAGGTGAATTCTTAGCTTTACAGGCTTCTTTAGAGCATTTAGCACAAACTCAGGGGAATACAAAATCTCAGGTTTTAGCAGATGCATTAGATGAAGCAAATGCTAAATTCTTGGCGACTGACAAATCTCCTGCAAGAAAAGTTGGACAAATCGATAACAGAGGTTCTCACTTCTATTTGGCAATGTATTGGGCAGAAGCATTGGCAAACCAAACTGCAGATGCTGAATTAGCTGAACAATTTGCTCCGGTTGCGGAAGCAATGCACGAAAATGAAGAAGTTATCAATGCTGAGTTAATTGGCGCTCAAGGTAAGCCTCAAAACATTGACGGCTACTTCAAAACAGATACTTACAAAACTTATGAGGCAATGAGACCAAGTACTGTTTTAAATGAAATTATTGACGGAATCTAATTCTTGATTTAATATAAATGAAAAGCTCCTTTTTTAAGGGGCTTTTTTGTTTTGTTAAACATAAATTGCGCAAATGTTTTTCACTAATTGCGCAAAAAATATGCGTTTAGTTTGTCATTCCGGAGGAATCTAAGTGTAGTAATAGCGAAATATTTTTAAGTTTTGGCTAAAGCCAATAGTTATATACAAAAATAAAGCGGGCTAAAGCCCGCTCCTATTGATATTGATTAGTATAAAATACTGAAGTTTATCCAAAAAATAATTCATAATTCATAATTCATAATTCATAATTCATAATTCATAATTCATAATTCATAATTCATAATTCATAATTCATAATTCATAATTCATAATTCATAATTCATAATCATAATTCATAATTAAAAATTAATCAAACATGCGCTTTTCTCCATTTAATCATACTCAAAATAAATAAACCTAAAATTCCCAAAACAAAATATCCTTCTGCGACTTCAAGCTGAACCTGAGGTTTGATGAGCGCCACAATTCCGTAGCTTATTGCAGAAGTGATGATAAACACTACTCCACCTGTCATTCCACCTGCAAGTCCGGCAGAATTGGGGAATCTTCCGATACAATATGAGAAATAATTATTAAAAATAAATCCGGCAGTCACATGAATGACGAATGCAAAAGCAACCAAACTGTAAATATTATTTGAAAAATAAGATGCAATAAACATCAAAACAATCAGCAACAATTGAATAAAATTGGCATTTCTAATTTTAGGTAAAAATGCTTTATTGATTAATGCTTTTCCTAAAAAACCTCCCGCCATCCAGGCAAAACCAAGAATCAAGGAAACGTATCCGGCAACAACTTCAGAATAACCCATTTTATGCTCGATAATGAAAGAGCCACACAAATTGAAAAACATAATCATCGAGTAACTCAATCCGCACATCACCATTCCGTAGAAAAAATCTTTCGCTTTAAACATCGAATCGTATTCTTTAAGCAAAAATTCAACATTGAAGGGATTTCTTTTCTTTAAAGTTTCACCTGAGAAAATCAATTCAAAAATTAAAAGAACCAAACTATATCCCGCTAAAACATAGAAATTAGATTGCCAACCGAAAATTTTCTGTAAATAACCTCCGATAAACGGCGCAATGATCGGACCGACTGACCATACAATCGTCATGATACTGAGATAATGTTTCCGCTCATCTCCTTCATAAACATCCACAAAAAAAGCACGTTTAGAAACCACTGCAAATCCTGATAAAATCCCCTGCAAAACCCGCATTGCATAGATTACAAAGATATTTTGAGTCGTCGCAGTAATCAGGAAAGAGACAATAAATAAAGCCAAAGAAGCCATTGAAATTCTGTATCGTCCGAAAGAATCAACAATACTTCCTGCAAAGAACTGCGTGATGCCATAACTTATCAAAAATATCGATAAAGTAAGCTGAATATTGCTTTCAGGTTGGTGAAGTTCAGTCGCCATACTCGGCATTGAAGGCAGATAAATATCTGTTGCCAAACCCGACATCGGAATCATTGCAAAAGCAAGAATCGTTGAAATAAATTTATTTTTCTCTTTTAACATCCGCATGAAATTTTCAAGCCCCAAAAGTCCGACTTTTTATTTGTTCAAGCGTGTTTCTTTAGATTAATAATTCTGAAATAGTATATAATTAAATTCAATCGTAAATGTAACGTGATTTGCTTTTTCTATACTTTAAGATAACTTCCGAATAATTTTAATCATTATAAATTATTTGAAAATTTTTAAAATCTTCTTTTTGTAAAATTTTAATTTGTAATTTTAAGGAAGAGTTTCACCAAAAAGGATCAGAATTATGGAAAATATAAAATTTGAAATTACACCTTACCAAGACGAATTGCATCTGCTAATTGATGGTAAAAAAGTTGGTTATATGTCAATTTCCGTTGCCGGAAGACTGCTCAATGTCTATTACACCAAGATTGATGAAGATATTGAAGGACATGGCTACGCCAAACTTCTTTTAGACAGACTAGTAAGTTTTGCTGAGGAAAAAGATCTGATGATTGATCCTGAATGCGATTTCGTAAGACAGCAGCTTGAAAATCACCCGAAAAGATACAAAGGAATTTGGCACGAATAGATTATTCCCACCAATTCTGAAAATGATACGATGTATTATTTAAATCTAATTTTTCACCGATTTTCGGAGTGAGAATATGCAAATTTTTCTCTTTTCCGAGCGTCGTTACTTTTTGCAATGGCTCATTCCAAGGATGTAAAGCCAGAGCAAATTTCCCGGAATGAACAGGAATAATATTTTTTGCCTGAATATCTAGACTTGCCTGAATAACATCTTCCGGCAAAGCATGAATGTATTTCCAAGCCAGATTGTATTGCCCGTTTTCCATGATTGCAAAATCGAAGGGACCGTATTTTTCACCAATTGTTTTAAAGTGAGTATCATAACCGCTGTCGCCGCCTAAAAATATTTTTTTCGTAGGCGTTTCAAGAACATAAGAAGTCCACAACGTTGTATTTCTTTGGAATTTTCTTCCCGAAAAGTGTCTTGCCGGAGTAAATGTGATGTTAAAACCATCTTTTAAAGCAACACTTGCGCCCCAATCTTCTTCAATAATCTGATCTTCAGAATATCCCCATCTTTCAAGGTGGGCTCCCACTCCTAAAGGCATAATTGCTTTTCCTACTTTCTCACGGATTGCTTTTACCGTCGGAAAATCTAAATGATCGTAATGATCATGTGTAATCACCAAATAATCAATATTCGGAATATCTTGAGGTTTAAACAAATCTGAACCTTCAAAAGCTTTATTGAAAAACTTAAAAGGCGAACCAAATGTGCTCAAAACCGGATCAATCAAAAATGAAACTCCATCGATTTTTATAAAATAAGAAGAATGTCCCATCCAAATGAAAACATCTTCGTTTGCCGAAATACTATTTAAATCTGTATGAATCGCCGGAATTGCCTGTAAAGGTTTCAGCAACGGATCTTTTTTACCAAATAAAAAATCGAACATTACTTTTGGCATAGAAAAACCTTCAGCAATCTGTGGAGTAAAACTTTGATTCTGAAACTGTTTATTTTTATAATTCTTAGAATTGAGTATTTTTTCAAGACGTTTTCCTTTCGGTGCTGCGCCAAAAACTTCCTGAGACATTACAAAATATGTGGCTGCAACCAATACTGCGATCAATACAATTAAATAAATCATCTTTAAAATTTGATATTCAAATGTAAAAAACTTTCTTTAAGTTTAATACTCTTTCATCAATGACGCATGAAAGTGAATTTTACTTTTTTTATTTTAATTTTTGATAAGTAAAAATTATTTTACCGCAAAAGAGGCAAAAGAACAATCTTAAAAATAGAAATTCAAAAGCTTACAAAATGTAGAAAACTTATAGTTATATTAGTTTTGCAAACTTTTGAAGAACTTCAACGAAATAAAATCTTTTGATTCTTTTGCGGTTAAAAGAAATATTATCCAAATTATATTTAAAAGTTTTTAAATTCGTTTACCAAAAAACTATATCCTTTGAAATATTTAATATTTACAGTATTCCTTTTAAACTTTGCTTCCTGCACTTCTATAAAGAAATATAACGAACAAAGATTAAACATAATTCCTCCTGACAAACTACGTCATGACGTTGATTTTGCTTACAAAAAACTTCAGGAAATGCATCCGAATTTAAACTGGTATATTTCAAAAAAAGAACTCTATTTTAAATTTGATAGTTTAAAATCAACCATCAACAAACCTTTAACCCCAACTCAGTTTTATTTTAAACTACAACCTGTCATCGCACAAATCCGTGAAGGTCATTTATCATTAAAGATTCCGGCAAAAAGGTTTTCAAAAAAAGAAATTAAAGCTTTAAAAAACAAGAAAGGTCTGTTTGGTAGATTTGAATATCATGTAGAAAATGATCATTTGTATTTTATCGAAAACAAAGATTCTATTCAGAACATCAAACCGGGAACTGAGCTTTTAAGTATTAATGATGTCCCTGTTTCAAACTATCTCAAGAAATACCGTGAATTGATAAGCAGTGACGGTTACAACACCACTTTTTATTCTTATTATCTTAAAGATGTTTTCTTTAACTTTTTTGTTGCCGAAAAAGGAATAATGGACAGTGCAAAAATTGAAACTCTTTACAATAATAAAAAACAAACCCTGGTTTTAAAACGGGAAAGCAAAAACAAACAAGAAATCGAAAAAGACAAAGCTGATAAAAAACGAACTCCTGAAAAAAAGATCAACGATTATGTTGCTTCAACGAGCTCTTACAACAGAAGTTTTAAGTTTTTAGATAAAGACAGTACAGTTGCTTACATGAAAATCAAAAGTTTCTCAAGATCATTTTCAGATAAATTTTACAAAGATTCTTTTGCGAAAATTAAAAATGCGGAATCTTCTTACCTCATCATCGACATTCGCGAAAATTATGGTGGTTCGCTGTATGAAATCAATCAACTCTATTCTTATCTTGCTCCTGAACCCTTTGTTTTGATAAAACCTTCACAGCTTACATCAAGAGTAACGCCGCTTAAAACCAATTATTTCAGAAAGTCAAATCCGTTGCAATATACTGTTAAAAGTCTGGTTTATCCGGGATATTTCTTTTATCAGGCCTTGAATGTTTACAAAGGAAAAGATGGTGTTGCTTACTATAAAATGAAAGAAAATAAGCCGACAAAGCCTAAAGAAAATGCTTTCAAAGGAAAAGTGTACGTTTTGATTAATGGCGGAAGTTTTTCGGCATCATCTGTTATTTCATCCAAATTAAAATATGATAAACGAGCAACATTAGTTGGCGAAGAAACCGGCGGTGCAAATGACGGAACCGTTGCAGGGTTTTACTCTTATCAACAGCTCCCCAATTCTAAAATAGATTTACCGATTGGTTTACTTTTAATACAACCCAATATTACCTTTGAAAATACAAAAAAAGGAGTCACTCCTGACGTGGAAATTGAGCAAAGCATGCAGGATATTATTGATCAAAAAGATTCGCAGCTTGATTGGGTGAAAGCAGAAATTAAAAAAGAGAAAGAAAGCTTAAAAATTGCAGATTGATGAAAAACTTGATTAAATATTTAAAGTTTGTTGTCATCTTCATTATATCTTGGTTTACAATTCACACCATCTACATCATCATTGATGGATTGTCTGACAGCGGTGAAAAAGCAGATATTGCCATCATCCTCGGAAATAAAGTAAATGAAGACGGAACTCTATCTGCAAGGCTTGAAAAACGTTTGGAAACCGGAATTGAATTGTACAAAAATTATCGTGTTAAAAAAATTCTGGTAAGTGGTGGTTTGGGTAAAGAAGGTTTTTATGAAGCTGATAAAATGAAAGAATTTTTAATCAGTAATGCAATTCCTGACTCTGTAATTCTGGTGGATAATTACGGCAACAATACAAGGTTGACCGTTGAAAACACTTTAAAATTTCATCAAAAATATAAGTTTAAAAGCATCATCGTTGTTTCGCAGTATTTTCATGTGACCCGAACGAAAAAACTTTTTAAAGAGAAAGGTTTTATGGATGTGAAAAGTGTAAGTCCGAAATATTTTGAATGGCGAGATTTGTATTCTATTTTGAGAGAATTTCCAGCTTATTATACTCAGTAGAGTTTTCATAAATGTTTAAAAGAAAATTCTGTAGTTTTAGGATATGAAAAGTACATTTTTTTCCGTTCAGAAAAAGAGTTCGGCGTATTTTAAAAATACGTTCAGTGATTCGATGTATCATATTTTCTTGTTTAATGGAAACGGAAAAATCATTGTTGATTTTATAGAATACAATTTTATAGGAAAAACGGTATTTTTCACTTCACCTTTTCAAAATATTCAGATTTTAAGTGAGACTGAGATTGAGATTGAAGTGTTAAACTTTCATGGTGATTTTTACTGTATCGAATTTCATAAAAAAGAAGTGGCTTGTAACGGATTACTTTTCAACAACATTTATCTTTTCCCTCATTTTTCTTTAACCGAAGAAGTCTATCAGGAGATTTCAGATTATTTTTTAAAAATTAAGGAAGTAAATCATTATGAAGATTTTTCAGGTTCGGTTTTACAGTCATATCTTCAGTTAATTCTGGCCATTTCAAGCAGGGAAAAGAATAAATTACTTCCGGATAAGGAAATAATAAAAGATGATTTCAATGAACTGAAATTATTTCAAAACCTTGTAGAAGAGCATTTTATTGTAGAAAAAAGTCTGTCTTTTTATGCGGATTTGCTGCATGTAACCTCAAATACTTTAAGCAAGAAAATTAAATCTAAATTTAATAAAACTCCTTCTCAAATTATTCAGGAACGAGTAATTCTGGAAGCTAAAAAACAGATTCATCTTACCCGAAAATCAATTAAAGAAATCGCTGTGGAACTCAATTTTAATGATGAATTTCATTTCAGCAAATATTTCAAAAAATACGTAGGAATTTCACCAACACAGTTCAGAAAAGAAACTGGAATTTCTATCGTGGCAGATTTGTACAAATAACTTCCACAATCATCCATTTTATTAGCTATTAGCTCGGCATAACTTTGTCAAAAAATAAATTATGCTGGAACTTTTAGCAAACTCACAGAAAAACTTCATTCACTTTTTAAGAATAAGTATTTTTATTGTAATGGCCTGGATCGGAGGTCTCAAAGCTTTTCAATATGAAGCGGAAGGTATTATTCCTTTTGTAGCCAATTCTCCTTTTATGAGTTTTTTTCTTCAAAAAAACGTTTCTGACACCGATAATTACAAACTTCACAAAAATAAAGAAGGCGAAGTAGTTCCTGAAAATATTCAATGGCACAAAACCAACGGTACTTATATTTTTTCTTATGCTCTAGGAAGCGTAATCTGTATCATCGGAATTCTGGTACTTTTAGGAATTTTCTATCCTAAAGTTGGGGTTTTAAGCGGAATTCTAACCGCCGGAATGTCCGTAATCACGCTTTCTTTTCTTATTACAACACCAGAAACCTGGGTTCCGGCTTTGGGTGGAGATCAGCATGGATTTCCTTATTTATCCGGAGCGGGAAGATTGGTTATTAAAGATATTATTATGTTGGGTGCAGGTTTGATTATTGCATCAGATTCTGCGAAAAGTATTTTGAAAAAGGATTGATTATATTTTTTTAGGTTTCAGCGGCACCGAAACCTAAAAAAGCTCCCAACTTAGGAGCTTTCAATATCACTATTTTCAATTAATTGATATGTTCTACGCTAAGGATTTCGATTTTTCTGTCTCCCTCCTTAAAAGGCCAATCAATAACTTCACGTTCTTTGTTTCCTACAATGGCCAATACAATATCAGAAAGCACAGAATATTTCCCTTTCTTCACTTTTGCCTTGTCATCGGAAACAATCGTAAATTTTTGCTCTTGAGGATGTGAAGAATCTTTTATTTTTACTTCACAGTTGATGGTTACGATATCTTTTGGTAAATCACGGCGTAATACCTGTTTTGCATTTCTCAGTTGCGCAAGAAGTATTTTCTCTTCTTCAGCAGTTGTTTTTTTTCTTCTTAAATGGTCTTTTATTAAATCATATACTCCTGTGGTTAAAATAATCTGTTCTGACATAATTTTATTTTTAAAAAATGAAATTTCCGAATGCCGAATATTGACTCAGACATAGCCATAGCTCACAAAAATTTGTGATAAGGTATGCAGAATGCACATTCAGAAAAAATAAATTGGGTTAAATACTTAACAATGCCCTGCCCTGAGTCTCGACAGGGATATTAAATAAACTCTTTAGAATTTTTTAAAAATTTGTCATCATGCAGATATGACAAAGACAACGAAAGCGTAATCGAAGAATACTGCACCGGAAAAAAGTACTTTGTTGTCATTTAATTGATATTGACACGAAGATACAACTTATAATTGATATTAAACAGCAGCTTCTTCGTTAGGTATTTTCACAAATTTCTTTATTATTTCTTTTGGAATTCGTTCAATAGATTTTCTATCTGCTGAACATATTTTCCATAAAAAATTCTGTACCAATATTTTGCTAACAAGAACAGACCAAAAAGACCAGCAGCAAGCATAGAAATAATTGTGGTAGCTACCTGGAAATCACTCAACGGTTTACGATGTGGGAGAAACTCGATCACAATAATCAGTTCACAAACCAAAAACGGGACAAATGAAAGCATAAATGATAAATAATACTGCTTATTAAGGTCAAATTGGTACATGAGGTCTTTCAGTGAATCGTAAGTTTTCATCATCGGGTTGCCAATGTCATTATATAATTTAAAAAACTTACTGAAGAAGAACGAAACCACAATTAGCATTGATACCAACAATACTGTCAAATAAAATTTAAACTTAAATGGAGCTTCGGGAACAGATATCCAGACTATTGCAAAGCCGAAAATTAATATTCCAACGGTTGACCAAAATTCCATTCGCATGTTTTTTCTGATTTTTTCAAGCGGAAGATTGATTTTATTTTTATGTTCAATGCTGATTTCGGGTGTTTCATCAGAAACATCATCATTCCAGGCGTTTTTTAGGTCATCTATATTCATAATGTTTGTTTTTGTAAATTCTTGGATGGAAGTTCGGGAGATGGATAGTGAAAGTCTTTCCAGCTTCAAGCTTCCCGCATTCTGCCTATTGATTATTTAAAATATCTTTCAGTTTATTTTTGGCGCGATTCATTTTTACTCTTACATTTCCTTCGGAAATTCCCATTTGATCAGCGATTTCTCTTCCTGAAAAATCTTCGAGATAATAAAAAATAAATGCTTTATCGATAGGATTCAGCTGATTGATGGCTTTATACATTTCAGCAAGCTTATCCTCTTTTTCATGATCATATTCATCATTTACAATTTTATAATTTGAAAAATCTTCATTGGCGATAAAGCTTCTTTTCTTTTCAGATTTCAAAAAAATTATCGCTGTATTCAGCGCAATTCTGTACAGCCATGTTGAAAATTCACTTTCACCTTTAAAATTAGGATACGCTTTCCAGACCTGATACGTAATCTCCTGAAAAAGATCATCGCGGTCATCTTTATCATCCATATACATTTTAGAAATCTTAAAAATAATTCCTTTATGCTTATCGATTTTGGTAATAAATTCCTGTTGTGAGGTCATGGTTCTATACTCTCTGTAGAGTTAGTAGTTTTTTGAAATAAATGTTACAATTTTTTTTCTTTTTTTCGATAATGATCCAATCATCTTTCACCAAACAAAAATTTAAGAAAATCAACACATATCATTTAACTCATCTTCATCTCGCTGCATCATGGCGCAAAATTTGTGTTTTATGTTGAACATCACAAAAAAATATTAATATGCCTTACCTTACAAAACAAGACAGCAAAAACTTTGAACTTTATTACGAAGATTTCGGTTCCGGACAACCGATTATTTTAATTCACGGATGGCCTTTAAGCGGAAAATCCTGGGAACTTCAGGTTCCTGTACTTTTAGACTTAGGATATCGTGTAATCACCTACGACAGAAAAGGTTTCGGAAAATCTTCTCCAACATTAGATGGTTATGATTATAATAGCCTGGCTGCCGATCTACACGAACTTATCACGCAATTAGAATTAAAAAATGTCATCCTTTTCGGCTTCTCTATGGGCGGAGGCGAAGTTGTACGTTATTTAACCAATTACGGTTCAGAAAATGTAGATAAAATAGCGTTGATCTCATCTATCATTCCTTTGGTAAAACAGAAAGATGACAATCCACATGGAGTTTCTGAAGAAGAATTATATGGAATTTTAACCAGCCTTAAAACTGACAGAGTTACTTTCCTGGAAAGTTTCCATAAAAACTTTTACAATTACGGATTACTTTCTCAAAAAGTCAGTCAAAAACAGCTGGATTATGACTGGAGCATCGCATCTTGTGCCTCTCCTATCGCAACGATAAAGTGTGCCGAAAGCTGGGCAAATACAGACTTCCGACCGGAATTAGCAAATGTAAATGTAAAAACATTGATCGTACATGGTGATGACGACCAGATTGTACCAATAGAAACAGCTGGAAAACAGGCCGCAGAAGGAATTGCGGATAATGATTTTGTCATTATTGAAGGCGGACCACATGGATTAAATGTAACGCATGCAGAACTGTTAAATGAAACCTTAGCTAAGTTTCTAACTAACAACTAAGTTTTAAGTTTCAATATATTTGAAACTTAATGATCAAAAAAACCGCAATAGAATGTATTGCGGTTTTTTGTATCAAAGTCTTAAACTAAATCTTTAGAAAATATAATCTGTACTCAAAAAATTAGAATCATGGTCTCTCACAATCGTATTCAACAATTCTTTATTTGAATCTGTAATTTTTGCAGCAACTAAAGAACGGATAGAAAATGAGCGAAGTGCATCAAAAACGGAAAGTGTACCTTCCGCACTGTCTTTTCTTCCGGTAAAAGGGAAAACATCTGGTCCACGCTGAGCTTGACAATTGATATTTACACGGCTTACCAGATTAACGAAAGAGTCGATTAATTTTGAGACTTCCATCGCATCTTCACTGAAAATACTCACCTGCATTCCGTGATTTGCATTCACCTGATAATCGATTGGCTCTTCAATATCATCAAATGGAACCACCGGAATTACCGGACCAAATTGCTCTTCATGATAAAGCTTCATCTCACTGTTTACGGGATAAACCACCGCAGGAAAAACAAAAGATTCTTCTGTAAATCCGCCATTTTCATTAAGAACTTTTGCTCCTTTTGCTAACGCATCGTCAATACATTCTTTCAGATAAGGTGGTTTATTAACTTCCGGAAGTGGAGTAATTTTCACGTCTTTTTCCCAAGGAAGTCCAGGCTTCATTTTAGAAACAGCTTCCGTTAATTTCTGTGTAAATTCTGCTGCAACATCTTTTTGAACAAAAATTAACTTCAAAGCGGTACATCTTTGTCCGTTAAATGAAAGTGCACCCAAAATACATTCGCTTACTGCAACATCAAGATTTGCATTTTTTGTAACAATTGCTGCATTTTTTGCATCCAGACTTAAAATTGCTCTTAAACGGTTTACTTTCGGGTGTAATTTCTTCAATCCGTTGGCTACTTTGCTCGAACCGATAAAAGCTAAAACATTTACTTTTCCGCTTTCCATAATCGGAGTGATAATTTCTGAACCTTTTCCGTATAATGTGTTAACCGTTCCTTTTGGAAAAGCTTCTTTAAATGCTTTTAATAAAGGATAATGTGCTAATACACCATGCTTGGGAAGTTTAAACAAAATCGTATTTCCCATAATCAAAGCAGGAATCAGTGTGGTAAAAATTTCGTTTAAAGGATAATTGAATGGTCCCATACTCAAAACTACGCCAAGAGGTGCTCTTCTGATTTGAGCAATCGTACCTTCTGCCTGCTGAAAACGTGAAGATTCTCTGTCTAAATCTTTTAGAGCATCGATCGTCTGGTTGATATAATCAACTGTTCTGTCGAATTCTTTGGTAGAATCGGGCAACGTTTTTCCAATTTCCCACATCAGTAATCTGATAATTAAATCACGCTCTTTTATCATCAGATACACAAATTTCTGCATGCATTTTATTCTTCCTTCCACAGACATCGTCGGCCATTCTCCCAATCCGTTATCATAAGCTTTTACCGAAGCTTCCAAAACTTCCATCGCTTCTTTTGGGCTTATATTCGGAATGCTTCCTAATTTTTTTCTTTCTAAACCGTTGTCTGTTTTAATACAGACCGGCGAATAAATATCCGTGACATCTCCCTTCCATTCTATCAATTCTCCGTTGAGGAGATATTCTCGCTGGTGAATTTCGGGAACTTTATATTCTTCTGGAATTTCATTTTCTAATTTAAAAAGGTCACTGAATGACACTTGATTATTTAAACTCATAAATTGTATATTTTAATAGTTTGAAATTTGAAAGAATAAAGTTAGATCTAAAAATCCGTTTTTAAAAGAGACAATTAATAGATTTGCTCTATCTGGTGCGTATTTGAATAAGAATTAATACACAACAAAAAACTCAGCGTTGTCGCTGAGTTTGCTTTATTTTTCTGTTGATTTTAATGCCCAGAACATGAGTAACGGCTGCATAAATAATCGGGCTAGTCTCTTTCCGTCGGTATTTAGGCCGAAACTGTTTCGATCGTTTTTATATTGCGCAATATTTCCCGGAAAAACGGCAGTGAAAAAAGTTCCTGCAATTTTCCCCACAATAGATTCATACTTTTTTGGAGTGGCGATAATAGCTGTTCCTAAAGCAATCTCTGCAATCCCTGAATAAACAACGGTATCATCTTTTTCCAGCGGAACCCAATTGGGAACCTGCGCCTGAAATTCTTTTCTTGCAAATGTGAGGTGACCGATTCCTGCTGTAATCAACATGGCTCCGAGACCATATTTTGCGATGGTTTTGATGGTTTCTGATTTCATAATGTATATTTTGTGATACACTCATAAGTCAAGAATGATTCCAATCTTATGTTTATTTCTGTTAAAAATCGCTGCTTTGAATTAATTTTTCTTTCTAAATTCTTTTTTCAGTTTAATAATGACTACTCCATTACGCGCCTTAGTTCCGTAAAGTGCAGTTGCCTGATTTCCCTTGATAATATTCATTTTCTTAATTTTATTAGGATCAAAATCTTTTAAGGTTTTAGTTTTCACAATTTCGCCATCAATTACCCATAAAGGTTCGTTGCTTCCCTGAATGGATGAAGGTGCGCCTCTTCCCATTATTCGAGGTGAAGAATAAGCATTGTTTTGATTAACTGTTAAACAAGATATTTTCCCTTGAAGACTGGCAAGAGCCGAAGTCTTTACTGAATCATTTTCCTGAGCATTTACAGAAACAATTCCAACGGCTGTTAAGATAAAACCGATGGCAAACTTTGAAAAAAGTGAGTTGATTATTGAATAATGCATATTTCTATTAAGCTGAGATTCGTAAAAGTTTCCGCAGGCATTTTGAGATGAAGAATCAGAAAAATAGTCTAAAATTTCATCATCAGAATCATTCGTAAAATCTCTGACGGTTTTTGAACAGACAGCACAGAATCTTCCTTTTTCCTGTGGAGTCATGCTTTCCCATTTTTCATCACAAGGCTTTGGTATCGTAATTTTCATAGTCTCTTTATTATTAAAGATGCAGTATGGAATAAAAGGGTTGGAAAACAAATTGAAGATTACCTCAACAATAGATTTAAAAGTGATAATTATTATTGTAATTCGAATAAATATCTTATTTTCAAATGATTGTAAATATTACAAATCGATTATTTTTTATAATTTTAAAACTATGAAAAAACAGAATTTACTTAGAATGGACAATGTGGGAATCGTTGTAGAATCTCTCGACGAAACGATTTCTTTTTTTCTCGAACTTGGTCTGGAGCTGGAAGGAAGATCAATGATTGAAGGCGAATGGGCCGGTCGTGTAACAGGTCTTGGTAATCAATCGGTAGAAATTGCTATGATGGTTACCCCAGACGGAAACAGCAGACTGGAGCTATCTAAATTCATTAATCCGAAAGTAATCGAAGATCATCGCAACGCTCCCGTAAATGCCTTAGGTTATTTACGTGTTATGTTTGCCGTTGCAGACTTAGACGATACGCTCAACAGACTTTATAAACATGGCGCCCAACTTGTGGAAGAAGTCGTTGATTATCAAAATATATATAAACTTTGTTACATTCGTGGTCCTGAAGGAATTCTTATCGGACTGGCTGAAAAAATTGAAAACAACAAAGACTAATTAAACTTTTAGAAGTCAAGAGAAAAAAATTATTTAGTTAGTCTATCAAATCCTACATCTCCAACATAAGACTTGACAATATAATTCTTTTGTGATTTTATTTATATTTGAAAAATATTATCCTGCGAGATACAATAGAACAGGTCAAATAGGCAATCCAAAAAATTAATGCAAATGAAAGAAGAAAATATCAACAGGCTCAATTCCTTATTCTCAAATTTAAAATCGGAAGAACAAAAACTCAAAGAAAGTCTGGAGAAACAGAAAAGCGAAGACGATTTATTTATTGAAGGTTTTAAAACGCTGTGCAAGAACTTCATCGATCCAAAAATGCAGGAATTCAGAAGAATGTTGAGAGAAAACGGATTTGGCTGCAAGATTTCATTTAATGAAGAAATTAAAAATGGATTAGGCATCAATTCACAAACCAATATCAAACTTCAGATCTCAAGAAATGTAGATTCTAATTTTTACGCCAACGATAAGTTTCCGCATATTATGTTTGTTGCTGATAAAAATTTAAAAAGAATCGTTGTACATCAGGATACAATTTTCCAAAACGGTATTGGAATCGCAGCAGTGAAAGAACAAAACTACACGCTGAAAACACTTGATGAAGAAAGTGTAGAAAAAGAAATTCTTGAATCTATTGAAAATATTTTAGTGAATAAATAACATATAAAAACCTGCTGTGTGGCAGGTTTTATTGTACTTGAAACATTTTATCCCTGAACATCTTCAAGATGAAAATACCTCGGGTCAGGATATTGAAATTCAAAATCCAACTCTTCAATTAATTTGTTTGGAGAAATCGTTCTTCCAACTGTCGTTCGAGTTCCTTCGTAAGGCAGATCTTTCTGAGCATTAATCACTTCTTCTTTGTTTGGATGAATTGGCGCAACCACATTGTACACTTTAGATTCAGAATGATTGTCTAACATTTTTTCTACCACCGAGCAAATATCTGCATAATGAATATGATTCACCAACTGATCTATATTTGAAATATTATAATTCTTCAAAAGTCTCTGATCTCCCATCAACCCGGCCAATCTTAAAATATTGGTCTGTGGAAATTTATCTAAGAAAAAACTTTCACTTTCTACTTCTTGTGCAGGTTTATCGTCTTCTGTAAAGTCTTTTTCAGTTTCAGGATAAACGCCCGTCGAACTTGTCAAAAACAATTGGCCTTTAAAATCTCCAAGAAAATTCAGCAAGTTTTCACGTTTGTCATTCATAGGAATTTGAGCACCTCTGATTCCCGAAAACGGAACACTGATGATAACTGCATCCAGTTTTTTTGCTGCATCCCATTCTTTCATCTCTGGATTCAATTCATTAGGAAAACTGACTAAAGTGGTGTGATACCCTTTAGATTGTAGATCTTCAACCTTTGATTCTGTAGTCGTGGTTGCATAGATTTCATATTGGTTTGATAATCGTTCTGCAATGTGATTTCCGAGCCAACCGCAGCCGATGATGCCTAGTTTTTTCATGTTAGTTTTTGAGTATTATTTCAGTGATTCGTAATTGTTATCAGGATCTTGGAAGTTTTGAAGGATTTTAATAATCTTTAAAACATTATTTTCAATAGTGTAGATGAGAGTATTGTGTTTTGTAATTAAAATCCTGTGATAATCTGTATTCTCATATTTTTGAAAAACCACATTTCCCGCAGAAATTATTTCGATGATTTCTGCAAATTTTGTTAGAAAATCATCATAAATTTTATCATTCCATTTTTCAAGAAGATATTCTTCAATATTTCTTAAATCTGAAAGTGACTCATCAGAGAAGTTTATTTTCATTTCTGTATTTTTCTAAACGTAATCTTGTAGCTTCCATAACATCTTTGTAATCGTGAACTCTCCCGTTTTTAAAATCTTCTTCAGAACGTTTCAAAGACTCCAGAATTTCTTCTTTGGTTTCGTTGCGCCATTGTTTAGGTTCGATGGTTTTTGAGATTACTAAAAGTTCTTCCGGTGTGAATCTTTTTTCTTTTAGTTTTTTGAAAAAAGTAGGTTTCTTAATTCCTGATTTCTCAATAATATAAGACATTTTGAAAGGAGAATTTTTCAGAATCTCATCAATGTTATTTTGGATTTCGATGTATTTTTCTATTTCTGCTGTCATGTTTTTTATATTTAGATTCTCAATTTTACATTTTAAATCGATAAAAAAAGTACTTTTTGTCTCATTTATTGATACAAATGTAATCAATTTTTGATTCTAAATTATAAAATGAATATCAAGGGCGCTGAATTTATTTGAATCTATCCTTATTGTTTCCATACCGTTTGTCATCCTGAAAGGATCTCAACACAGTCTTCTCATAATTTTTCTTATACTACACTTAGATTCCTGCGGAATGACAAATATTATAGCTTATGTTTATTATTAGGATTGAAGCTATACTTAAATTCTTACAGAAACCGAAGATTCAGCGTAGCCAATGACAAGAACAATTGTTTCCGTACTGTTGTCACTTCCGCAAATTTCTCACTTGTCTTCAGTACTTATCCCCAAAAATATAATACTCATCCAAACAAACTGATTATTATATGATCATGAGACGTCATTTATCAGTCCCGAGAGGTTTAATGAAGCTTCGAACAGGTGTTTTAATGATCAAGAGAGGTTTTTCAATGGTCTGAATATATCATTTACCGCTCCGGATACGTACACGAAAGATTCGATGCGGTTGTTTATATATCTCTACTAATCTTTTACCTGTCGAGATAGGTTGTATAACCTGTCTGAATGGTTAAGTAACTCCATCGGGGGTATCACCAACCACGATGGATCTTTGATGAACGTATCGGAATAGGTTATACAACATATCGAAACCTTTACGGAACGTATTGGGACTTCTTCAGAACGTATAGCGATAGATGTTTTACGTATACCGAAGGGTTGAGAACCTCAAATGTGGGGTTGGGAACGTGTCGATAATGATTTTCGCTGGTGCTGGAGCTATGATCTTTTTTGGTAAATCACAATGTGCGTTGAAGACTTCCTGCAATTGCAGGAGGTTTGTTTTAAGGGTGTTTGAGAGGTCTTGCGGATGCGGGTGGTTTTTTATTTGGGGTTATATTTCCCTATTGTTTTACGCTAGCGCGAGCTTCAAGCTCGTGCTGTGATTTATTTGTGGGTACGAGCAAGATGCTCGCACCAGAGGGGATTACAAAAACTCTTTTATGAATAATTTGAGTTAACTATATTTACGAGTGTATAATATCACACCTTGTTTATGAATAGATATAATCCAACTGAAAGATTAGGAGTTAATGAAACTGAAAAAATTGTAATCCAAAATCTTGGATGGATATTTCGTGAACAACCAATTGTTGATGTAGGATTGGATGCTATAATTGAACAAGTTGAAAATGGTGAACCAACCGGAAGGTTTATAGCTGTTCAAATTAAAAGTGGTTCAGGAAATTTTTATAAAACTCAAAAAGGATTATCTCATTATGTTACTAATATACATTATAATTATTGGTTAAATCTGAGTATACCAATAATTCTTATAGCACATATTCCAGAAGAAGGAAAAACATACTGGCAAGAAATTACAGAGAAGAATTTTAAGAAAACGAAGAAGAGATGGAAGATCGATATTCCATTCACGCAAGAATTTAATGAAAATTCTGACAAAAAACTCAAAAAAATAGCTTCCGATAAAAGTGATGAGAGGCTATTTAATGTATATATTGGTAGAGCACACTCTGATGATATTGAAGATATAGCTGAAGATTTAAATTCAATTACAGATGCTACTTTTTGTATTAATAATATATCAGCAATCATTAATTTACAGAGTGAGGATGTCCAGAAAAGAACTGAAAAATTAAAACTATTAACCGAAAATATGTCGTTGAATTACAGTTCTGAAAAATCAAAACTTTACAAAGCTCTGTCACAAAAAATGAATTTAACCTCAAAGAGAATTCAAATTGAAGTTGAATTATTTGCTCAGGTATACTCGGTGGGAATTAGTGCTTTTGAAAAGCTATTAAATAATTTAAATAATCTTAATCTAAAACTTGAAGACTTTGTAGAAAACACAGTCGAAATTAAGAATATTCCTAATAGTATTGATTATGCTATTAGAGAATATACTAACTTACGACAAACCCTTATTGAAATGCCTTCATATAATTTCAGCTTTTTTAAAGAAGCAAAAAAACAACAAGTTGAAGTTTTAAGTTTATTTTTGTTTGAGTTAACCGAGGCAAGTCAGATGACAAAAAAAATCTTTAACAATTTATAGAGTAGAAATCTCAATTTTGTGGAATTGCAAACCTCAACAACAAAAAAGCATATATTATAAATTATAAATCTACTTAACATTAAAATCACAACATGAAAAAATTAGACGTTGAGCATTATTTTTATATTTATACTGTAAGAAAAGAAATGCAGGAGAAAGGGATAACAAATCCTAATGAAAATGTAAAAAAATTCACATCTGAGCTTGTTGAAATATTAGAAATAATGCCATTAGATGAAGAAATCATTTTAAAAGAACGTGGTTTTTATGATAGTAAAGAAAACCTTCTAATTAAATTTCCTAATCTAGAAAATTAAATCAGATTTACAAAAAACCTGCCTCACAGCAGGTTTTCTATATTTAAAAAGTTTTAAAACAAACTCTTATTCTTTGTACATTTACCATAAAGTCTATGCGATGAAAAGAATAATTGTGTTTTTAGTTTTAACTTCGATAATTTCCTGTCATAAACATCTGGAAACACAAAAGACTACATCCACAAAAATAAATACTTCTGCAATGGTAAAGAATGATATTCCTGCACAAGATTCAATTTTTGAAAATGAGATAATTTGCGACTCAGTATATCAAAACAAAAATTATAAAATTGTTTTAAGACATTTTTCACGGGAAAAAGGCTATGATGAGAACGATAAAAATACAGTCTTCATTTTCAGTAAAAAAATAAACGGAAAGTATGAAGAACTTTTACGTGATTCTATTGAATCTCATGTCGGAGCTTATGAATTTCAGGATTTTAATGGAGATAAAATTAAAGATATCCTTATTCAGAATATTTCTGACATCAGAAGCAATTGGACGTATTATTTATACCTAGTAGATCTTAAAAATGACAGACTGACGAAGGTTAAAAATTTTAATCAGATTAAAAACCCACATTATTTGCCTCAAAATAATTTAATCGACAACGAAGTAATGTCAGGAAGAAACTGGACGTCTTTTTATCAGATCAAGAAAGATACGGTTTTCGATTTCGGATATGTGATCTATAATGGCGAAGATGGTAACGGAAATGCTGTTGATTTTGATAAAGAATATGATAAAACGCTGTCGAAAGTTCTTAAAAATAAAAATTATAAATAAAATAAAACCTGCCTCACAGCAGGTTTTTATATTTCAATACAATAACTTCTCGATACGCTTTTTTCAAAAGCTACTCGAAGTGACGGGATTATTAAACATTTTCAAATTAAATCATTTTCAAATTCTAAAATTTAAAAAAACTCTCCAATCTCGCGGATTTGTAATCCGTGAGCAAACACTAGAAAGAAAAATCCGTATATTTCACTATAAAATTCTTAACAGCATATGAAGACAAAATTTTTAAAAATTGTTGGAGTTGTTTTTTTTCTATTTGTACTCTTCAGAGTAATTAATCCTAATTACACGAAGAAAATTTTTGTTCTTAATTGTTCAGACGAATATAAAATGTCAGTTTTTGGGAGAGAGTATGAAGGATTTAGATATCATAATTCTAAAATGGATGTTGCGAAATGCCTCTGTGAAAAATACCTTAAGACTAAAGAAAAAAAATATGAATCTGAGATCCGAAAAATTATTAACGAGTTTGAGCTTGAAAACTCTGTATATAATATGACAATTGAAAAGATTTGTACCGACAGAGAGGAAGTGTTCTTTTATTGGTATTATGAGTAGTTTTCTGACTGTAATCATCATTGTAAAAAAAATAAAAACCTGCCTCACAGCAGGTTTTTATATTTTGAATCAAAAACTTCTCGATACGCTTTTTTCAAAAGCTATTCGAAGTGACGGGATTATTAAACATTTTCAAATTAAATCATTTTCAAATTCTCAAATTAAAAAAGACTGTCATCCACAAAATTCGGCAACGTTACTTTCAAATTCGGCTCTATTTCCATCGCTCTTTTAATCGCAAAAACAGCACCTTCATTTCTTGCCCAGCTTCGTCTGGAAATTCCGTTGTTGACGTCCCAGAAAAGCATCGATTTTAATCTTCTGTCGGCGTCATTGCTTCCATCCAATAACATTCCGAAACCACCGTTGATCACTTCGCCCCAACCAACGCCGCCTCCATTGTGAATACTCACCCAGGTTGCCCCACGGAAACTGTCACCGATCACATTGTGAATCGCCATATCTGCCGTAAATCTCGAACCGTCATAAATATTGGAAGTCTCTCTGTACGGTGAATCTGTCCCCGAAACATCGTGATGATCTCTACCCAAAACTACCGCTCCGATTTCTCCGTTTTTAATAGCTTTGTTGAAAGCTTCTGCGATCTTCATTCTTCCTTCTGCATCGGCGTACAAAATTCTCGCCTGTGAACCAACCACCAATTTATTTTCTTGCGCCCCTTTGATCCACTGAATATTATCCTTCATCTGCTGTTGGATCTCTTCCGGAGAATTCTGGATCATTTCTTCTAAAACTCGGCAAGCAATTTCATCTGTTTTCTGCAGATCTTCAGGTTTTCCGCTTGTGCAAACCCAACGGAACGGCCCGAAACCATAATCAAAACACATCGGTCCCATAATATCCTGAACATAAGAAGGGAATTTAAACTCTCTTCCCAATGTCGGATTTTCAGACATTACATCAGCTCCGGCTCTTGAAGCTTCCAATAAAAATGCATTTCCGTAATCAAAGAAATAGGTTCCTTTTTCTGTATGTTTATTGATCGCTGCAGCGTGTCTTCTCAAAGTTTCCTGAACTTTTTCTTTGAATAATTCAGGGTTTTCTGCCATCATTATATTCGATTCTTCAAATGAGATCCCGACAGGATAATAACCTCCCGCCCAAGGATTATGAAGCGAGGTCTGATCTGAACCAATATCTATTCTTAAATTTTCCTGATCGAATTTTTCCCAAACCTCAACGATATTTCCAAGATAAGCCAGAGAAACAACTTCTTGAGTTTCCTGAGCTTTTCTTACTCTTTCTACCAATTCATCAAGGTTTTCATGAATTTCATTTACCCATCCCTGATCATGACGGATTCTGGTGATCTTTGGGTTCACTTCTGCAATTACTGTAACGCAACCTGCAATATTTCCTGCTTTTGGCTGCGCTCCGGACATTCCGCCCAAACCTGAAGTAACGAACAATCCACCTTGTGGTTCTTTATTAATCTTTCTGAAAGCATTCAACACCGTAATCGTTGTTCCGTGAACAATTCCCTGCGGACCGATGTACATATAAGATCCTGCCGTCATTTGTCCGTACTGCGTCACACCTAAAGCATTGAACTTTTCCCAATCATCCGGTTTAGAATAATTCGGGATCATCATTCCGTTGGTTACCACAACTCTTGGTGCATCTTTATGTGAAGGAAATAATCCCATCGGATGACCTGAATACATCGTCAATGTTTGTTCGTCTGTCATTTCAGACAAATATTTCATCGTCAAAAGATACTGTGCCCAGTTGGAGAACACCGCACCATTTCCACCGTAAGTGATCAGTTCGTGTGGATGTTGAGCAACCGCATAATCCAAATTGTTCTGAATCATCAGCATGATCGCTTTTGCCTGCTCAGATTTTCCCGGATATTCTGCAATATCTCTCGCTTTCATTTCATAATCCGGACGAAAACGATACATATAAATTCTTCCGAACTCATCGAGTTCTTTTTTAAACTCTTGAATTAATTCTGCATGAAACTTTGGTTCAAAATAACGTAAAGCATTTTTCAGAGCGAGTTTTTTCTCTTCATCCGTTAAAATTTCTTTACGTTTCGGAGCGTGATTGATATTGGTTTCGTATGGTTTTGGCTGAGGTAATTCGCTTGGAATACCTTGCTGTATCTGTTCTTGGAAAGTCATTATTATAGTTGATGGTTGTTTGTTGATAGTTGCTTGTTTTTTTGTGGTTTTAAAGATATTCAAATTAGAAAATTCCTGCAACTAATGTGAGAAAATATACTGTGTGATGGAATTCCTTTTTTTTCAAACTTTATTCAAGGTTTGTCATTCCATAGGAATCTAAGCGCTATTTTTAAATTATTGTTTAGATTCCTATGGAATGACAAACAAGTATTTATCTAATAAATATTTCTGTAAAAAGAAAATACCTCAGTGAATTTCAATGAGGTATTTATTCTTATTCAAAAAGGTTTAATTACTATTTTTCACAAGGATCCATCCCGTAAACGTTCTTCCATCCGGAAGTGTGATGACATACCAATAACTTGAGGTCGGTATTGGTCTTCCTGAAATGGTTCCGTCCCAAACAATCTGAGTATTGGTATTTTGCTCGAAAATTAAATACTGATAACGGTCAAACACTTTTACATTCGTCATTTTGTTTCCGAAAACATGAAGGTTTCTGACGATCCATTTATCATTTTGCCCGTCTCCGTTTGGTGTAATTGCATTTTTAATATCTAAAATAACTCCGTCCTGTTTTACAATACATTTTCCTTCTACATATTTCACGTAAAATGTTGTAATTCCTGTCGGCAGATTGTAAAAAACATTAGTTCCCTGCCAATTAATACCGTCAATTGAATAGAGGATCGGCTGTGAACCGGTCGCTATTATCGTATAAGTATTACCGCTCGCAATCATATTCTGAATGACCGGAACATCATAATATTTTGCTTCAAAAGTCGCAGTGTAAGAACATCCGTTATCTGAAGTTACTGTTACGGTGTAGGTCCCTACCACTCCTGCATTAAGAAGAGTATCTGTAGTAGAAACTATTTGCCCTGCAGGATTTGTCCATACATAACTTACAATTGTGTGATCTTTTACTTCTAAAGTATAGCTGAAGTTTGCATCCGGACAGAAATACTGTGTTGGGATCTCAAAAATAGGAACCTTCTTAAGTGATATTTTAATGGTTGCTATTTCAGGACATAATCCAGAAACGCTTACTCTCACATACACGATATCTGATCCTAAATTTTGATTAAAAGGATAACTCGCCGGGTTTGCAATGGCATTCGTTCCTGAATTTAAATCAGCTAAAGAAGCATAATAAGTAAAAGTAGCATTAGTCCCTGAGAAAATTTGCGATTGATATTGAGTAAGGTTTACATTTTCAATGCCGTCATTTAAGGTATCGCAGACATTATTGAGAAGGAATGGACCGGAATTTTGAAGAACGACTTTGGTTCCAATAATAAAATTGATCGTAGCGATATCATCACATCCCGGAATATTCATCACTTTTACCCAAATCTGCTGTGGAAAAGGATTTGCTGTAAAATTTTGTGGATTTGCAATCGGATTCGTTCCGTTTTGTGCATCACTCTGACTAAGATAAAAAGTGAATGTATTGATCTGATTCGGAATATCTACATAAAGGTTGGTAAAATTCATCAGATTGACTTCGTAGACGCCATCAAGATTATCATCACAAACCGTTATGGTTGAATTAATAGCTTTTGGAGGGAAATAAGTATTCAGCTGAATCGGCGCTACTGAAAAACAGCCATTTGTTTTCGATTGGAATCTTGCCCAAACCTGCACCGTAGAAACTGTTGTTACGATACTGTTTCCAATCTGAGTGGAAGGAATTCCTGCATTGGCTTCTGCTAAAGTATTGTAATACGTAATGTTCATATCCGACAATGGATATGTATTCTGAGACGCTGAAAACATTTGAGAAACCGCATCATTAAGCTGAAAAGTTTCATTTAAATTAAAATCTTCATCACAAGTATTTAAAACAGCATTCGTAAGTATAATCACCGGTAAAAATGTCATTTGAATATTCAATTGTGACGCAGAAAAACATTCATTATTATTATTAAACTTCACTTGTACATAAACCGTTGCGCTTCCCTGAACAGGAAATTCTGCAGGATTGGCAATAGGCCCTGAAAAAACATGGGTAGAAGGATCATATGAAGTGTAATAAGTGAATGTAACATTTGAACCACTGTAAATCTGAGGTTGAGCAGACAAAAGATTATACAGCTCTACTCCATTGTTATTATTATCACAAATATTGGTCAGATTAATATTTACAACAGTGTTCACAGCCGGAGTTGAAACCAAACTAATGGTCACCGGATAAATCTGAGTACAATTGTAAGAATTAATTTTTACGAAAAGCTGTCTCGTACCTACAACATTTACACTCGTTACAGGATTGGTTCCGTTTTGAGCATCAGCTTGAGTAAGATAGAACGTTGTGGTTGCATTCTGATTTCCGATAATCGCTCCCGAAAACTGAGCTAAGGGAACAACTTCAGTATTATCATTACTAAAATCACACACCGTAAAATTAGAATCTACAATAACCGGATGAACCAAATGAACATTAAGCGCTCTAATGGTATAACAGGTTTCACTTTGCTCAAAGCGGACATAGAAAGTTTTGCTAACAAAATTTCCGTTTTCTGTAATCGTTTGCGTGGGTGAAATAGGATTTATTCCATCTAAAGCTGCTAAATAATTATCATAAAACTCGGTAACAGGTACCGTTGACGGAGCAACAAGCATACCCGCAGAAAGTGTTTGTAGATTAACGGTAATATCATCTGTTCCGTTGAAGCAGATATATTCATTTTTATCATTAACTAGAATCTTAGTAAAGGTGATATTTAAGTTAACGGTAACAACTGCAAAACATCCTCCCGGAATCTGAACTCTGATATACACCGTGTATTGCCCTTCTTTAATCGTTCCTATTACAGTTCCTGAATTATTATAGGCTTCAAGAAAAGTTTGATACACCGTGAAAGTAGCGCCCGGTTGTGTCGTAATTAAAGGACCAATATTTAAAGCAAAATCAAAAGGTTCATTATTATCTGCGTTAATATCACACATCGTGTATGAAAAATTAATCGGAGAATTAGCATTCACTCCCGGTTGGAAAGTAAAATTTACGGGACCTAGAATATAAGTACATGCCGCATCCTGTAATCTTACCCAAACTTTTGTGTTTGTAGTAATATTTGCCGTAGTTACAGCATTGGTATTATTTTGAGCGTCAGCTTGAGACAGATAATATGAAAATCCTGATGTTCCTGCAGGAAAAAGCTGGCTGTTTAAGAAACTCAAATCATAATTCTGCTCAATTCCATCGTTGTTGGTATCGCAAAGTAAAATACTATCTGTCAAAAGATTTTTGGTAAGAAAGTTCAACGTAAGAACTGCCACCCTAAAACATCCGGGAACATTAGGATTCTGAATTCTCACATATAAAACCTTATTGGCATTCAACAAATAGCTTGTAGAAATGCTGTTCTGATTATTCTGTGCATCAGCTAAAGATTCGTGAAATGTAAAATTAAAATTCGCAGGATTTTGTGAGGTTACATTAGGTTTAAAATCATTTAAATTAAGCTGAATCGGAGCATTCCCACAAAAGTCTTGTGTATAAGTTCTCGAAATAGGATAAGAAAGATCAAAATCAAGGGTAAAATCATCAGTTAACGTCAGATTACTGTTTCCACAAATATTAAAAACGACATTAGCAGTATAAACTTCATTCTGTGTAGGACACAAAGTAGCCTGAATACCCGATGCCACGGTCTGTCCTGCTGAATTAGTCCATGTTACTGTTGGCTGAATTACACTTCCGTTTGGAGTAAACTTCCATGATTCCTGTAAAGCCTGCCAGTTTCCGGTATTTCGTGAAGCCGGAGAATATCCTACCGTTCCCGTATCATTTATAATTCCAATCAAAGCATTTTCAAACTTTCTGGTTGGGCACGGTGTGAGCTTTTTATCTACAAAAACTTCCACAATATTGGT
This sequence comes from Chryseobacterium indoltheticum, assembly GCF_003815915.1. Taxonomy (NCBI): domain Bacteria; kingdom Pseudomonadati; phylum Bacteroidota; class Flavobacteriia; order Flavobacteriales; family Weeksellaceae; genus Chryseobacterium; species Chryseobacterium indoltheticum. The sequence continues at coordinate 2,054,641 of NZ_CP033929.1, read as the reverse complement.
GGTTTCATGTAAAACAATTTGTGAAGAAGAGCGATCGGTACATCCGGCAACTCTTCCGTCATAATAACTGATTACAAACTTTCTGTAAGGCGCCGTTCCCACTGTAGAATAGTAAATTTCTGATGTATCTGCAGCAGAAAAAACCATATCGTGATACACCCCGAAAATAGAATTTTTGGGTAAACCTGCGTTAGGGTTTTGCCAAAGAACATTTGGATAATTGATATTTCCCTGCTGATTCAGATCGAAAGTGACCATTCCGTTTGAGCCAATGACGACAGACTCAAAATATTGATTAAAAAAGCAAAATTTAAATGGCAAATCTACTTTTGGCGTAAAAATATCGTCAAAATTAGCATTCAATGCCGTTCCCTGATTCAGAGGAATTGGCGGATCATACGTTCCCTGCGTGAGCTGGTACGTCGTTGTTTGTTTCAGCTCCGGGTATTCTACGTGAAGCGGAATACAGCCATTAGCATCGAGATCATTTGTACACGTTACATGAAAATTTTCATTCCCAACAGCGTCTTTCACTTTTACACTTATGGGAGCTTGCGAAAAGGCATAACAACTGATCAACAGTAAGAAAATCTGTAAATATTTTGTCATAGAAATTTGGTGTGATTAAAATTATTAATTAATTAAAACAATTTACTAATAAATATACCTTAAAAATAACACTTTTTATGTACAAAATACACAACAAATGCTATTTATTTATAAATTATTAAGAATTAATTAATATTATAATAAAAGCACGATATTAAAACATTATCTACATTCTAAAATACCACACAAACTCGACAATATTCAACTGCGAAACAGGGAAAGAATACTCTATTTCATAAAAAAAGTGGAAATCTTTTGAATTTCCACTTTAATATTTAAAAATTAATCTTAATTAATCTCCATCTGAAAACATCGAATTGGCAAGCGACGTCACTATAGAAAGTGCTATACTGAAAATAAACGCCCACCAAAAACCATCTACAGCCATACTATCTATAAAATAATCTGCAATAAGAATAATTATAGCATTGATTACCAAAGCAAAAAAGCCCAAAGTAATAATGGTAAGCGGCAAACCAAAAAGACTTAAAATTGGCTTCACGACTAGGTTTAAAAGTCCTAAAACAATTGCAAAAATGATTGCCGTTGAAAAGCCGTCAAAATGTACACCCGGTAAAATTTTTGTCAGTAAAAAAGCCACAATAGCTGTTATAAGAAGTCTAATAATTAAGTTCATCGTATTTATTTTTATATTATCTGTCTTTTACAAACAAAACCTATTCCAATGACACGTAATCATTGATGTGTACTAAGTTTTCTTTGTTATAAATTTATTTAATTTTCATCATGGTCACCAAAGACGTTGCTACATGACTTTCAGAAGAGTGTTTTTCGTCAACCGTGAAAATCTCTGTTCTGATGACACTGATCTTAGAACCTCCTTTCACTACATAAGCTTTTGAAACCAGCGCATCTCCCATTGCAGGTCTCAAATAATTCACCTTCAACTCCACCGTTACTACATAGCAATCTTCTTCGTAATGACTTACTGCCGCATATCCTGAAGAAACATCAACCAAGGAAGCAATCATTGCCCCATTGAACATTCCAGCTTTTCGGGTCATTAATTCCATTTTAGGAATTTTAATAGAAACAAAATCAGTGTTTACTTCTAATAATTCAGCTTTATAGAATTTCAATGTTTCAGAGCGGTTGAAACTGTCGGTCATGAGTTTTCTTTTTTCGGGAGTCATTTTGAGGGTTTGAGGGTTTGAGGGTTTGAGGGTTTATGCAAATTTCTGTAAAATTTATTTAATAATTTCTACAAAAATACTTTTAACTTACCTTTGCAAAATGGAATTAGAATCTATTTACAAAAAACTGCAGATTCAGGATATGAATCAGATGCAGAAATCTACATATAAAACTACAGAAAACAATACCGATGTTGTTTTGCTTTCACCTACAGGATCAGGAAAAACATTAGCTTTTTTGTTTCCGGTTCTCAGGAATCTTAAGAAAGAATCAACAGGAATTCAGGCATTAATAGTAGTACCAGCAAGAGAATTGGCTTTACAGATTGAGCAGGTATTCAAGTCGATGGGAACAGATTTTAAGGTGACTGTATGCTACGGCGGTCACGATAAAAAAATTGAGATCAACAATCTCAAGGAAGCTCCTGCTGTATTGATCGGAACTCCGGGAAGAATTGCCTATCACATGAGGAATAAAAATCTTGATGTAAAAACAATCAAAAATCTGGTACTTGATGAGTTTGATAAGGCTTTAGAATTGGGTTTTCATGATGATATGGAATATATTATTGAAAACATGTACAATCTTTACCAGAGAATTCTGACTTCCGCAACTTCAATGGACGAAATCCCTAAGTTTACAGGTCTGAAAGATGAAAAAATAGTAGACTTCTTAAAATTAGGAGAAAATAAACCTGATATTCAATTAAGAAAAGTGATGACTATTTCTGAGGAAAAACTGGATACTTTATTTCATCTTATTTGCAAAATAGGGAATAAAAGGACTCTGATTTTCTGTAATCACAGAGAAACTGTCGACCGTATTGCTGATCTGCTTTTAGATAAAGGCATCGCCAGAGAAACTTTCCACGGCGGCATGGAACAGGATGAAAGAGAACGTGCTTTGCTAAAATTCAGAAATGATACAGCCAGAGTTTTGATTACCACAGATTTGGCTGCAAGAGGTTTAGACGTTCCCGAAGTTGAATCGATCGTACATTATCAATTGCCGGCAACAGAAGACGCTTTTATTCACAGAAACGGTCGTACCGCAAGGATGAATGCAAAAGGCTTTGCTTATTTGGTGATGACAGAAGATGAAAAATTTCCTTTCATTAAAAAAGATACGCCAGAAGAATCTGTAAAAGAATTTTCTAAAGTTCCCGCAAACCCGCCTTTTCAGACAATTTACATCAGCGCAGGAAAAAAAGATAAAGTCAATAAGGTAGATATCGTTGGATATTTATTGAAAAAAGGTGAGTTACAAAAAGAAGATCTTGGTCTGATCGAAGTAAAAGATACAACTTCTTATGTAGCTGTTTCCAGAACTAAAGTAAGAGAATTACTTAAAAAACTAAACACTGAAAAGCTGAAAGGCAAGAAAGTGAAAATGGAAGTTGCATATTAGGTTGAGGCTGAGGTTAAGGTTAAGGTTGAGGCTAACAAAAATCAGCCTTAACCTTAACCTTAACCTTAACCTTAACCTTAACCTTAATTTACCCTATTTCAATCCTTTGGTTTTTGTCTGCAATGTGTAAACAGATTTTGAAGCGGTAATAAACAGAATATCGTTTTTCTCACCTCCAAAAGTTACATTTCCCGTCCAGTCTTCAGGAATTTTAATGTGATGTACTTTTTCACCTTTAGCATTAAAAACAGTGACGCCATCTCCGGTAATATAAAGATTTCCATCTTTGTCAAGCGTCATTCCGTCTGATCCCATTTGGCAGAATAATTTCTTTTCAGATAATTTCCCGTCTCCTAAAATATCATAAACATACGTTTTTCCGGCATCAATATCCGAAACGTACAGTTTTTTTGTCTTCACATTTCCAATGATTCCATTAGGCTGCACAAAAGTTTCCAGTTTTGAAATTTTGCCATCTTTATTTCTGTAATACAGATTCTTTTCAGGAATCTCCACTTTAAAATTTTGCCAATAATCTCTTTTATACAATGGATCGGTGAAATAAATTCCTCCGTTTCCGTCGAGCCAAAGATCGTTGGGACCATTTAGTCGTTTCCCTTCAAAGCCTTTAGATAAAACCTGTACTGATTTATCTTTACCAATCTTCCAGATTTCACCTTCATCGTCTGAACAGGTAATTAAATTATCATTCTCATCGAAATACGTTCCGTTGGCGCGTCCGGTTTTATCTAAAAATAAAGATACTTTGTCTGTTTTCCAATCCCAGACATAAATTTTGTCATTAGGTTGATCTGTAAAATAAACGTTTCCGGCTTTGTCTGCTGCAGCTCCTTCGGTAAATGAAAATTGATTTGATATTAATTTTGGTTCAGTGTTTTCCAACATAGCATTGTAATTTGATGATTTGCAACTGGTAAATGCCAAAACCAAACCAACAAGACCTGCATTCAAAATATTTTTCATTTCTATAAATTTAAGGCTTACAATTTACGATTTGTAAAAAGTATTGCCAATTTTATACGAATAATTATTTAGTTTAAATACAAACAACCAAATGTCCTTTTTGTCCTATTCTGTAAGTATTTAATATTATTTATTAAACCTTAAAATCAAGAGCTTTGTATCATCTTTTAACGAGGAAAATTTAGACTGCGTTATTTCATAAATGATTTACAAATCATCTAAAAAAGTCCTTTTAATTCAATAAAATTCAAAAGATGAGCATTCAGCAAGGTAATATAAAAATTCCGGGAAGTGATGGTGAGGCTTTCAGAGATTCTGTAGGAACAATGGACGATACAGGGAAAAGAAAATGGGTTTTTCCTCGAAAACCAAAAGGTAAGTTTACCAATTACAGAGATTATACAAGTTATGTTTTATTAGCTTTATTTTTCGGAATTCCATTTTTAAAGATCAATAATAATCCATTTCTATTAATTAATCTTATTGATAGAAAATTCTTTATTTTAGGGCACTCGTTTTACCTTCAGGATTTTTTTATTTTAGCTTTAGGAGCCGTGATTTCTGTCATTTTTGTAATGCTCTTTACCGTAGTTTTCGGAAGAATATTTTGTGGATGGCTATGCCCGCAAACCATTTTCATGGAAATGGTTTTCCGAAAAATAGAATATTGGATTGAAGGCGACCGTAACAAACAAATGAAACTCGACAGACAGAGTTGGGATTCTGAGAAAATAAGAAAAAGGCTTTTAAAATGGTCTGTTTTCTATATTATTTCATTGATTATCTCCCACTTTATGTTTATGTACATTGTCGGGTACGAAAATATTTTCAAAATCATTCAGGAAGGTCCAGGAGAACATCCTTTACATTTTACGGCGATGCTGTCTTTTTCACTGGTTTTCTATTTTGTTTTCACTTGGTTGCGCGAGCAAGTCTGTACCTTGATATGTCCTTATGGGAGACTTCAAGGCGTGTTAATCGACAAGCAGACCATCAATGTATATTACGACACAAAAAGAGGAGAAGGTCGTGCTAAATGGAGAAACGGGGAAGACAGAAAATCTTCAGGAAAAGGCGATTGTATTGATTGCGGACAATGTGTTGTCGTTTGCCCAACAGGAATTGATATCAGAAATGGTCAGCAATTAGAATGTGTCAACTGCACTGCCTGTATCGACGCTTGTGATGAGGTAATGGTAAAAGTAGGTTTACCAACCGGATTGGTACGTTATGCCACAGAAGCAGAAATTGAAACCGGAAAAAAACTTGGAATCACTTCAAGAATGATTATTACCACAATTTTTCTGGCGTTATTAATAGGATTTTTAGGATTTTTATTAAACGACAGAGGTTCTATGGAAGCAAAATTTATAAAACCCGCAGGATCTACATTCTTTGTGAGAGACGGAAAAATCATCAATAATTTCACCTATACTTTTTTAAACAAAACCAATGAAAAAAAAGTAATTACGATAAAAATAACGCATCCCAATCATGCTGAAATTATCTCTTCAGGACCGAGTAAAATCGTCTTAAAAGGCGACCAGATTCTCAAAGGTTCAATCAGCATTGCATTCCCTGAAAATGAAATTAAATCGTCCAAACAAAATATAACATTTGTTGTCTTAGATGAAAAAAATGAAGTTTTAGATACTTTCGAAACAACTTTTGAAGGACCTTTTAAACTTGCATTGTAAAGCATTAGTTTTTATGATTTTTGATAAATTGCGAGGGTGCAATTCCCGTATTTTTACGGAACATCCTCGCAAAATAAGAATACTCTTCATACCCCAATCTGAAAGCAATCTCTACAAGACCTTCATCAAGATAAATAAGCATTCTTTTAGCTTCCAGAATCACTCTTTCAGTAATAATCTCAGAAGCCGTTTTCTGCATAACGGTTTGGGTAATTCTGTTAAGATGCTTTGCCGAAATATTGAGTTGTGAAGCGTAATAAGAAATCGATTTTTGAAAAGTAAAAGATTTCTCCAGCAAGTTTTCAAAATCCTGATAATGTTTAAAATAAGATACACTTGCTGCTGAAGTTTTTTCATCACCTTTAGAAAACTCTCTTACCGACTGAATATAAATTTGAGAAATAAGAGATAGAATAAAGCTCTGCTTCATAACATTCTGAGATTGATGTTCATTTTGAATAGCCTCAAAAAGGCGAATCGTATCAACCAAATCATCAGATTGAAGCTGAAGTTTTCTCGGAAAACTCGGAGAGTTAAAAAATGGAAAATTTTTCAGCTTTTGATTGACGTAATGCATTTCATAATAAGGCTGAGAAAAAAAGAAAATATAGCCATCCGTATCCGGAGAAAGTTCCCAACTGTGCACCTGTCCCGGAGAAAGAAAAAATAAACTTCCTTCAAAAACATCATATTTTTGAAAATCTATTTCATGAGTCCCGGTTCCTTTAGTGAAAATAACGGTAACATAAAAATCATGACGATGCGGTTTCTCGATATGTTTATGACTGGAAACCAAATGATCTTTCAATGTATTAAAGTAAAAATCCGGAGCGTTTTTCTCTGACTGAAAAAGATTGATGTGCAATACCGAGATAGAATTCATCCTGATTTATTAAATATGAAAGAGAACAAAAATACACTTAAACTGCACATTTTACAACGTGTATTTGTAGTAAAGCTTAAAAAATATTTATCTTTGAATTTTCAGGATTTATAATGAAGACAAATTTACCCGACAAACTGTATTATTCGATAGGAGAAGTTGCGAAAGCATTCGATGTAAACGCTTCATTGATAAGATATTGGGAACAAGAATTCCCCATTATTAAACCTAAAAAAAACAAAAAAGGAAACCGCTACTTCACTCCCGAAGATATCAAAAACCTGAAAATCATTTATCATTTGGTAAAAGAAAAAGGATATACGCTTGACGGAGCAAGAATTGCCTTAACAACCAACTCAAAAATTTCTGAAACGGTAACATTAATCGACCGTTTAGAATTCGTAAAAGCAGAATTGCTGAAGCTAAAAGATTCTTTGGTAGAAAAAGATTCTGAATAAAAATGTAATCCCAAATGATTAAAGTAAAACACAGAAAGCATTTAAAAACTCTGGCTGGAGTCTCATTGTTTCTTATAATTATCGGAGCTGTTTTTAATGTGAATACTTATTTAATGGCCGCTTTGATTGGAATCTTTGTCGTGTCACTTGTCCAAATTTTCATTCACAAGAAAAGTGATTCTTAAGTCTATCTTTTCATATAAACATTTTTACAATTCACTGTAAAACAATTATTTAATTACTATTTTTTTTCATTTTTATTAGCTTATGAATTAAATTAATTCATAACTTTATTGTATTCTGATTTCGATAAATCGAAATAAGCCAAAAAACATAAATAGATAACGATGAAAAAAAATTACTATCAGAAGATGGCATTTCTTGGAATGCTGTTGTTTACACTAGTTGGATTTCAAAAATACGCCAACAAATCTGATGAAACTTTTCCAGAGGTTACCTTTATTTCCGAAAGTTTACCTGTAGAATCATTCTCAGAATTTGACCCAACGATTTAGACGAAAATCAATGGCAAAAGCTCGGATTTTCCGAAAAACAAGCAGCAACAATTTTAAAATACAAAAAAATTGTCGGCGGAAAATTTCTGTCAAAAGAACAGCTCAAGAAATGCTATGCAATTTCAGAAGAAAAATATTCCCAACTCAATTCTTTTATTTTATTACCTGAAACCAATTTGGAGGCAAAATCCGGAAATTCAGATTTTAAAAGTTATGAGAAAAAATCTTTAAATATCACCAGGAAATTTAATCCCGACCAACTTTCACAAACCGATTGGGAAAAAATCGGGTTTTCTGAGAAACAAGCTGCTGCAATTTTAAAATATAAAAATTATTTAGGTGGAAGTTTTGTTAGCAAAGAAAAATTCAAAGAATGCTTTATCATCAATGAAGAAAATTATGCGAAACTTGAACCTTACTTAATTCTTCCGGCAAAAACTCCGGCCAATTTTAATGCTTATGCAGGAAAATCCAATTCATTCAAATTTAAAACGCTGCAAACTTCTTTTGATCCGAATATATTAGATGTGCAAGGTTGGATGGCTTTAGGATTCTCAGAAAAGCAAGCGAATGTGATCGTTAATTATCGTGACAGAAATCTGAAAGGAAGTTTTAAAAATTTGGAGGATATTAAAAACTGCTTTGTCATTTCCGCAGAAAAATTTGAAGAATTAAAACCTTTTATCAAACTAAACGCTTCTACAATGGCGAAAAATGCTGAAGATAAAAAGCCCGAATTCAAACAAGAGAAAACTGATTTTTCAAAAACGGATATGAATTCTATTACGTTTAAACAGCTTTTAGAATTTGGTCTGGATGAAAGAAGCGCAGGTTCAATGATTGGTTTCAGAAAAAAACTGGGTGGGTTTATGACGAAAGAGCAAATTTTGGAGACCTATAATATTGATAAAGAATTGGTTCAAAAATTATTAAGCTTTACTCCACTCGATAATTCAAAAGTTGAGCGATATACTTTGGTCGATGCACCCGAAGAATGGCTGAAAAATCATCCGTATTTCAAATATTCTGCAGACAAAATTATGTATTATAGAATCAGCAATCCCGATGATAAAAAGATTTGGAAGCTATTGAAAACCAAGCCTGAATATGAAGCGAGAATGAGGCTGTATTTGAAATAGTTGATAGTTGATAGTTGATAGTTGATAGTTGATAGCAAAAATATTTAAAATTTCACCATTAAGATTAGTTGAGATTTTTAGAATATTAAGTTTGAGCTTTGCTTTAAGAATTCAGCTTAAAAAATCTTTAGATTTTTCTTAATCTATCTCAACTTCTAAACTAATCTTAATGGTTTAAAAAGCTTTTAAAGTTTTAAATCAATCTAAAATTTAATCATTTAATTATGAATTAATATTTATTAGAAATTCAGGAGAAAGCGTAACAACTCCTTCTGCTAAACCTTCAGGATGAGTGGTAAAGCCTTTTAGTTTTGAAGTTTTTCCTTTTAAAACTAAATCCATCAATTGTTTATCGGAAAGTTTTTTACCGAAAATATCAAATGAAACTTTAAAGCCGCAGTTTTTAAAATCTGAACATCCGACTGCGGTTTTTCCTTTCATCAAATTGTGTGATTTGCATTTCGGACATTGTGTTTCTTCCCAAGACTGTAATTCTTTTTTTACAGCCGGCTCACGTTTTTTCTTTTCTTTGACTTCCTCCTTTTCTTCATGCAAGGTGAAAACCTTTGCCTTTCCGTCAACCACTTTTTTGGTCAGTTCGGTCACCATTTGTATCAATTCATCTTTGAACTGATTGGCTTCATATTCACCACTTTCAATTTTCCGCAGTTTTAATTCCCACTCCCCTGTTAATTCCGGGCTTTTCAGCAATTCGTCTTCAATCGTATCAATTAACTGAATTCCGGTTTGGGTAGCAATCAGATTTTTTCTTTTCTTCTCAATATACTTTCGCTTGAAAAGTGTTTCGATAATATTTGCTCGCGTTGAAGGTCTTCCAATTCCATTATTTTTGAGCATTTCACGAAGTTCTTCGTCATCGACTTGCTTTCCGGCAGTTTCCATCGCTCGAAGTAAAGTTGCTTCGGTATAGGGTTTTGGTGGCGAAGTTTTTCCCTGATGAATCATCGGGTCATGAGGTCCCGTTTCCCCAACTTTGAATTCAGGAATCGTCTGTTCCTCTTCCTTGTCTTTTTCCTTGTCGGTCGGTTCTTCTTTAGCGTCTTTCGCATACACTTCTCTCCAACCCGGTTCGAGAACCTGTCTTCCACTTGTTTTAAATGGAATCGTCCCAACCTGAGCTTCAACCAACGTATTTGAAATTTTACATTCCGGATAAAAAACGGCAATAAAACGCTTCGCAATCAAATCATAAATCAATTTCTCTTCTCTCGTTAAATTTGGAGAAGGCGGAATTTCTGTCGGAATAATCGCATGGTGATCGGTCACTTTTGCATCATCAAACACCGCTTTAGATTTTGGAATCGGTTGTTCCAGCAAAGGCGAAATCAAATCTTTGTAAATGGCCATACTTTGAAGTATCACTCCGATTTTCGGATATAAACTTTCCGATAGATATGTCGTATCAACACGAGGATAAGTGACGTGTTTTTTCTCGTAAAGACTTTGAATATATTTTAAAGTGCTGTCTGCAGAATACCCAAACTTTTTATTGGCTTCCACCTGAAGTCCGGTCAAATCAAACAGTCTTGGATTTTTTTCTTTTCCTTCTTTAATTTCAAATGAAAGAATTTCAAAAGGATTAACCTTCAGATATTCCAAACCTTTTTCGGCTCGGTCTAAAGTTTTGAGACGGTCAATTGCAGCGTTGAAAATTACGTCACGGTATTTTGTTTTCAGTTCCCAATATTCTTCGGTTGAGAATGCATCAATTTCTTTCTGACGCTGAACCAACATCGCCAAAGTCGGAGTCTGTACTCTTCCAATCGATAAAACCGCTTTATTTCCACCAAATTTTTTGGTGAAAAGTCGCGTTGCATTGATACCCAACAACCAGTCTCCTATCGCTCTTGCATTTCCTGCTAGGTAAAGGTTTTTGTAATCTTCGGCTGGTTTTAATTTTTCAAAACCTTCTTTAATTGCTTCTTCTGTCAATGATGAAATCCACAAACGCTGTACAGGTTTGTCGCATTTTGCTTTCTGCAAAACCCATCTTTGAATAAGTTCTCCTTCTTGACCGGCATCCCCGCAATTGATAACCTCATCACATTCGGCTACCAATCTTTCGATTACTTTAAACTGATTTTCAACGCCTTTATTCGGAATTAATTTGATCCCGAAACTTTGAGGAATAATTGGCAGCAAAAACAAATTCCAGGATTTGTATTGCGGACCGTAATCGTGAGGTTCTTTTAAGGTGCAAAGATGTCCGAAAGTCCAAGTCACACAATAGCCGTTTCCTTCCATATAGCCTTGTTTAGGCATAGTTGCGCCCAATACTTTGGCAATATCTCTGGCAACACTGGGCTTTTCGGCAATACAAAGTTTCATGAATAATTGGGATTATTGGGAGGGTTGCAAAAGTCGGGATTTTTTTTGGAATTATTGAAATGAGATAGTGAAATTAATGATCTACTTTAAATATCGTTTTTTTTTATTACTGTCATACATTTTTATAATCGAATACAAAACAACTATTAAAATACTATTAGCTGTAACTACAAAAGCTCATTGCATACACTTTTCTAACAATAATTTCTTCCTTTAAATTTAAAAAAAAAATAAAAAATGTTTAATAGTTATTATTATCAAAATTTAAAAAATAAATAAAATCTTATTGAAAATACATAACTATAAATGATTATTTTAATAAAACACAATTAAATGCTTATTTCATTATTTTATTTTAGTTAAAAAATATTAAAATATTATAAATAATTTATATATTAGTTGAAATATAAATTTAAATAATTATGAGAAATTTTTTACTATCGTGCCTTTTAGTATTTGGAATTGGCATTTCTGCGCAAACAACACTTTTAGAGGACAATTTTGACACTGTCACTAGTGGCTCTACAGGAAGTTGGACGGGAACCAACATTGGAACTTTATCTATTTATCCTTATAATGCATTTTTCGTTCAAAGTGGATGTCCTGCTAATTTAATAAGTGTCAAAACAATGCAGGTCACTGGAGTTACTTCGGCTACTGTTGTTAGCTGTTCATATCAAAATGTTTCTGCAACTAACACAGGGTTTGCAGCGTTAATTTATCGTATGGTAGACACCACTTCGTACTATAACCTCAAATTATCATACAAATGGAAATGTGGGGGAGAAACAGATCAGGACTACGGACAGTTAGTATACTCTACGGATAAAATAAATTGGATACCTGTAAGTACCAGACTACAAGGTCAAACTGCCACCCAGACTATTACAGATTTAGCTTTGCCAGCAGGAGCTGAAAATGCTATTATTTACATCGGATGGCTTTTCTATGCTAATACAACTACTGCTACACAGCCAGGCTTGAGTATTGATGACGTTAAAATTACAGGAGTTGCTCCTTCTTGTTCAGGGACACCTAATGCAGGTACAGTCAGTTTATCTTCATATATAGGAAAATCCGGAACACCAATAACAACTTCTGCTTTAGCACTTTCTGCTGGAGGAGGAATTACCTATCAATGGCAGAGTTCTACCGACAATGGAGCTTCGTGGAGCGATATTTCTTCTGCAACAACCCCCTCTTCAAGTATTACTCCAATAGGAAATTTTGGAAGTTCTATACTTTACAGATTAAAAACAACGTGTACAAACTCAGGACAGAATGCTGTTTCCAACACGGTTACTTACAAGTTTGACTATTGTAGTGTTTCTGCAAATGGAGCTGATAATAAATTTCCGGTTACCTCTGTAAAAATTGGAAGTTTGGAAAAAGTCTCAGGCACAACCCCAGGTCCTACAACACCGCCACAAGAATATTTCCTACAAGATGCGACAAACTTTACTGTTACGCAGTCCGACAATGTAACTATGGATGTAAAGGTTTTTGCAGGTACCAACAGAATGGGACTTACATTTTTTATCGATTGGAATAATGATGGAGATTTTGATGATACTAATGAAGCTTTTAATACTACTACTCCATTAACAGGTACTGGTACAACTGCAGACAACTTTCCACTTATACCAGCAACTTTCACAGTTCCTTCAAATGCTGTTGTAGGTGACTTAAGGATGAGAATAAAAACCAATTTTTTCCCAACTACCAACAATACGACTCAATTAGCAGCACTAAGTTCACCTTGTAGTAATGTAATAAATGGACAATCAGAAGATCACATCTTAAAAGTAAATGCTCAAACTTTGGCAGTCTCTGATATTAATAAAACAGGAAATCTATCTGTATATCCAAATCCATTCTCAAGTACCCTTAACATTTCTGATATTAAAGGAGTTAAGTCTATTTCTATAAGTGATATTTCAGGAAAAGAAGTTAAATCTCTTGCACCTGCTACAGAAATAAACCTTTCAAGTTTGACAACAGGATTATATATCGTTAACCTTAAAATGAATGATGGCAGTACTAAACCATTCAAAGTAATCAAAAAATAATTACAATCTAAAAATATTAAAACCGTTTCGTTATTGCGAAACGGTTTTTTAATGTTATATTCTTATAATTTTTATAGTAAAATAAAAATCTGACAGTAATTAATTGCATTTATAATTATCTGTTTTTCATTATCATATTCTCAAAATACTCAATTTCACCGAATTCGAACAATTCCTTCTCTTTGATGTTAACTAATTGTCTGCTTTTTTCCAGAAAAGAATGACTGTACAAAGCATAAGAAGGCTGTTCAGCAAAACCATTTTTAAGCATTTGATGCGCTTCTACGATAGGTTTCCCATATAATTTCCTGAAACTTCCAATGTTGTATTGTGAAAATTTTCCGTAGTGAACAATGAATTTTAATGATAATTCGATGGTCGTATTCAACATTTCACTTAATTCCTGAATTTTCATATTGAAAGCATTTCTCATATTTCTCAGCATTCCGGAAATCTTTTTATACGATGGTTTGTTGTCGTAGCGATAAAATAAAATCGCATCGCCCTCAATTTCTGAAATATCAAAATACTGATTGTTTATATCAATCAAAATAGAAAGTAGTTGTTTTACAATATATTCTCCGGTATAAAGTTTTGTATTGAACACAAATTCAGTAAATCCACTGAAGTCAGGAATCAGAATAATTCCGTTATTAATGTTCGTATTCTCCATAATTTTTGGTTTTAAAACCTTTTTTGAAAGAGACGAACAAGTATAATTTTTACTTTACGGAAATTAAAAACCATCAATATTATTAAACTTAAATGATAATTAAGGCGTAGAGAACTTATACTTCAATAATGAATTCATTTCATTAGCTTAAATAAGATTATTCTGCGAAGAAAAATATTCTTCAATTTAATCAATTAAAATACGAAAATAAAACATTGATTCACAATCAATTAAACACATATTTAAAATTAACATTCAAAAAAGTCTATTATTTTAGTGGACTAATAAAAATATATGTTTTATATTTGCACCCGTATTCAAGTTTGGAAATGAAAATGAAATCAAAATTCACCTACAATTTTATGTCGAAGATGAGCATCATCCATATGATGATGTATTGCTGTATGCCTTTTTGTGGGAATTTTAGTGGCTGACCTTACTTTTATTATAACATATTTTTAAAGGCTTTACCACGTTGTAGAGCCTTTTTTTATTAAAAATTACAGAAAAAAAATGATAGAAATAAAGAATATTTCAAAAACATTTCATCAGAAAAAACAAGCTTTTAAAGCTTTAAATAATATTAATTTAAGTATTGAAAAAGGTGATATTGTCGGAATTATTGGTTTTTCAGGCGCCGGAAAAAGTACTTTAATCCGAACCGTTAATTTATTGGAAAGACCAGATGAAGGACATATCATAATCAATGGAAAAGATTTCACACAACTAAATTCCAAACAGTTAGCCCATGAAAGAAAAAAAATAGGAATGATTTTTCAGCATTTCAATCTTCTTTCATCAAGAACGGTTTTTGAAAACATCGCACTTCCATTGGAATTGGATTCTGACAATAAAGATAAAATCAGAGAAAAAGTAAATGAACTTTTACAAATCGTAGGACTTGAAGATAAAGCTCATGATTACCCTAAAAGTCTTTCAGGCGGGCAAAAACAAAGGGTTGCCATTGCAAGAGCCTTAGCGAATGATCCCTATCTCCTACTTTGTGATGAAGCGACAAGCGCACTGGATCCTGCAACGACCCAATCTATTTTACAGTTGCTTAGAGACATCAACCATCGTCTGGGAATAACAATTTTATTGATTACCCACGAAATGGAAGTCATTAAAGCAATCTGCAACCACGTTGCCGTCATCGATAAAGGACAATTAGTATCAAAAGGAACTTTGAGTGAAATTATTTCCAACAAAGAAAATCCTATCATCAAACAATTTTTAAATTCAGGTGTTATGACTATACCGCAAGAACTCAATAAAAAACTACAGAAAGAACCACAAGACGGTTTGTTCCCGTTGGTTGAAATCGAACTGAACGAAAGTATCAGCGTAGAAAAATTACTTTCTGTCATCTACGATCAATATAAAATTCCATATAAACTTCTGAAAGCTGATGTAGAATATTTGGGAGATTCCAATTTCGGGAAACTGCTGCTGCAGTTACAGGGAGAAGCTGATGAAAACCAGAAAGCAATCTATTATTTTAATCAGAATAACATTCAAAATACAGTAAAAGGATATGCTTAGTGATACGGTAATTTCGCTTCTGGGAAAAGGAATTTGGGAGACAGTTTACATGACGTTTGTTTCAGGGTTTTTTGGTTTTGTTTTGGGTCTTCCTGTTGGAATTCTGCTTTTTATTACTAAAAAAGGACAGCTTTTAGAAAACACCATTTACAACAGAATTCTGTCGGTTTTGGTTAATATTTTCAGATCGATTCCTTTCATTATTTTGATTGTCTGGATGATTCCTTTCACGAGATCTTTGGTAGGAACTTCCATCGGAATGAATGCGGCATTAGTTCCTTTAAGCATTGGAGCAGCCCCATTTATTGCAAGATTGGTTGAAAACAGTCTTTTGGAAATTCCGAATGGGTTGATTGAAACTGCAAGAGCATTAGGTGCAACTCCGTTTCAAATCATTAAAAAAGTTTTGTTACCGGAAGCTTTGCCATCGCTTATCAATAATGCAACGATAACTTTAATAACTCTTGTCGGATATTCCGCAATGGGTGGAGCTGTCGGAGCCGGTGGATTGGGACAAATTGGTTATCAGTACGGATATATCGGTTACGATGCGTTGATTATGAATCTCGTTCTGGGTTTGTTGGTCGCTTTGGTATTTATCATCCAGTTTTCAGGTGACAGATTGGCGAAGAGATTTGATTATAGGTGAGTTAGAGTGTTTGAGAGTTTTAGCGTTATTGAGAGTGAAAAGTCGATTGACAAAATTTTAATCATACAATCTACAATCTTACGATATTACTTAACGAACATCCAACTTCCATCATCCAACACCCAACTTTTTTAAAAAAAATAATTTACAATGAAAAAAATAAAAATCTTAGGATTAGCAGCAGGTTTGTTGTTATTCGGAGCGTGTAATTCGCCCAAAAAAGATGATCCAAACTTCATCAGAGTAGGAATTACTTCCGGACCTGAGCAGCAGATTGCCGAAACCGCCAAAAAAGTAGCTAAAGAAAAATATAATCTGGAAGTAGAGCTTGTTTCTTTCAACGATTATGTGGTCCCTAACGAGGCTTTAAATAATGGCGACATTGATGCGAATGCCTTTCAGCATGTTCCTTATCTGAACGAACAGTCGAAACAGCGCGGTTACAAACTGGCAGTAATTGGAAATACTTTCGTTTATCCGATTGTAGCCTATTCAAAAAAAATAAAAAATATTAATGAACTTCAAAATGGAAGTACGATTGTAATTCCTAATGATCCAACCAACGGCGGTCGTTCTCTCCTACTTTTACAAAAAAACGGTTTATTAAAGTTAAAAGAAAACATCGGTTTGCTACCCAAAGTAACCGACATTGCTGAAAATCCAAAACAGCTTAAAATTCTTGAAATAGAAGCTCCGCAATTACCAAGAGTCTTGGATGATAAAGAAGTGGTAATTGCTATTATCAACAATAATTTTGCTGCTCAAGCCGGATTGGATGCCGATAAAAATGGTATTTTCAAAGAAGATAAAGATTCTCCTTACATGAATGTTGTCGTTTCAAGAGATGACAATAAAAATACAGATAAAGTGAAAAATTTCCTGAAAGCCTATCAGTCGAAAGAAGTTGAAGATAAAGCCAAAGAAATCTTTAAAGGCGGTGCTGTGAAAGGTTGGGATTAGTTGATAGTTGATAGTTGATAGTTGATAGCAAAATTAAAAATCCTCTACTCATAAAGAAAAATTCTATTATTATATGCGATACCGCTTCGGGAACTTTTCCTCCGGAGCGGTATTTTTATTTTGAAGCATCCTGAAATTTAAATGAAATTAACTGTATAAATCATAGAATGAATTAAATATTCTAATGGTTCAAATTTCAAAAACAAATTCAAACTTCCTTCATTAACCCAATTATTCTACCGATTTATATACTATAGTTAAAAATAACCATTTCTCAAAAAACACATTTTCTCAATTTGAGATAATAAATATTTTTCCTATTTTTGTGAACAATCAATAAAAAGTTTTTTATGTTGAAGAAAACTGTACTTCTAAGTTTGTTTACGATAATATCTGCCTCTGCAATGGCTCAAAACAATACAAAACCTGTTTATTTAGACGAATCTAAACCTGTTGAACAGCGCATTCAGGACGCACTTTCCAGAATGACACTGGAAGAAAAAATAGCAATGCTTCACGCACAGTCAAAGTTCAGTTCTCCCGGTGTTCCAAGATTGGGAATTCCTGAATTCTGGACAACCGACGGTCCACACGGAGTTCGCCCCGAAGTAATGTGGGACGAATGGGATCAGGCTGGCTGGACAAATGACTCTATTATCGCCTACCCTGCCTTAACCGCTTTATCAGCAACATGGAACAAGAAGATGTCTTGGAACTACGGTAAAGCATTAGGTGAAGAAGCTAGATACAGAAAAAAAGACATCCTTTTAGGACCCGGAGTAAATATTTACAGAACTCCTTTAAACGGAAGAAACTTTGAATACATGGGTGAAGATCCATACTTAACTTCTAAAATGGTAGTTCCCTATATTCAAGGAGTACAATCTAACGGAGTGGCAACTTCTGTAAAACATTTTGCATTAAACAATCAGGAAATGTTCCGTCATACAAGCAATGTGATTGTTGATGACAGAACGTTATATGAAATTTATCTTCCTCCTTTCAAGGCTGCAGTAACTGAAGGAGATTCGTGGACTATTATGGGTGCTTACGATATGTACAAAAATCAGTATGCAAGCCAAAATCAATATCTTTTAAATGATATTCTTAAAGGAGAATGGAAATATAAAGGGGTTGTTGTTTCAGACTGGGGCGCAGTAAACAATACCGAACAGGCTATTCATAACGGATTAGATGTAGAATTCGGAAGCTGGACCAATGGCCTTTCTGCCGGAACAAGAAATGCATACGACAATTATTATTTAGCAAAACCATATTTAGACCTTATTAAATCAGGGAAAGTAGGAACTGAAGAGCTTGATGACAAAGTAACAAGACTTTTGCGTTTAGCGTATAAAACTACGATGAACACCAAAAAACCTTTTGGAAACATCGCTTCTGAAGAGCATAAAGCGGTAGCAAAAGAGATCGGTGAAGAAGGAATTGTTTTGTTGAAAAACCAAAATAACGTACTTCCAATCGACATCAACAAAGCAAAGAAAATTGCGGTAATTGGTGAGAATGCGATCAAAGTAATGACAGTTGGTGGAGGTTCTTCTTCATTAAAAGTAAAATATGAAACATTACCTTTAGACGGAATTAAAGCTAAGTTCGGTAAAAATTCAGACGTACAATATGCAAGAGGTTATGTAGGAGATATCGGTGGAGAATACAACGGTGTGAAATCTGGTCAGGATCTGAAAGATACACGTTCTCCGGAAGAATTATTGAACGAAGCTGTTGAGTTGGCAAAAAAATCTGATTATGTTATTTTCGTAGGTGGATTAAACAAAGCTGATTTCCAAGATAGTGAAGGAAACGACAGAAAAAGTTACGGACTTCCGTACAACCAAGATAATGTGATCTCAGCTTTAGCAAAAGCTAACAAGAACTTTACCGTTGTTTTGATTACAGGAAATGCAGTAGCAATGCCGTGGATTAAAGACGTTCCATCTATAGTTCAGGGTTGGTATTTGGGTTCTGAAGCAGGAAATTCTATTGCTTCTATTTTGGCAGGTGATGCCAATCCTTCAGGAAAATTACCATTTACATTCCCGGTAAAACTGGAAGATAATTCGGCTCACACAATGGGTGAATATCCGGGAAATAAAGAAGAATTGGCTGCCGGAAAAGGTAAAGATCAGAAAAATCCGATCAATATTACATACAACGAAGGAATATTTGTTGGTTATCGTTGGCATGACACCAAAAAAATAAAGCCTTTATTCAGCTTCGGCCATGGTTTAAGCTACACTACTTTCGAGTTTGGAAAAGCTAAAGCCGACAAAACAAGCATGAATCAGGATGATAAAATTACCTTTACGGTTACTGTAAAAAATACAGGTAAAAAAGCTGGTGCAGAAGTAGCTCAGTTATATATTACCGATGTTAAATCATCTGTTGAACGCCCTGCAAAAGAGTTGAAAGGCTTTGAAAAAGTATTCTTAAATCCTGGAGAACAGAAAGAAGTAACATTCACGATCGATAAAACTGCTTTAAGCTATTTCGATGCTCAAAAGCACGACTGGGTTGCAGAACCTGGAGATTTTGAAGCGCAAATCGGAAATTCTTCTGATGCAATTAAAACAAAAGTAAAATTTACTTTAAAGTAATTAGCGAAAAACAACACGTTTTATTTTAATATTATTAATAAAGAATCTGCATTGTCATAATGCAGATTTTTTTATTGTTTTTTAACTTTTTGAACTCGCCAAATTGTTTTTAGTAGCTATTTCCCGCTATCCACTCATACTCCTCATTCGCCCAACTCTCCTACACCAAAACCCTCAAGCTTTCCCAATCCTATTGCGGGGTAACCGTTTCTATCGGGGCTAATAAACTCAGTCATAATTTTCACTGAAGAACAAAACTAAGAAATATTTGATCATTTTTAATAATATGTAAAATTTATTTTTTGCTTTCTATATAAAATCTTATCAAAAGTTTATGTCTTAATAGATAAAAATATAGATGTCCAAAAAGCTCTGTAGGAACAACCTGTCAATAAATTATCAGACCGATCCTCGGAGCTTTTCGTAATAAATAGCTTTTATTTTTCAATATTAAAATTTCTTCAAAAAAAAACGTAACAGATAAAAATCTGTTACGTTTCAAGATCGGAAAATCTTTCTTTTAATTACTTTTTATTAAGAAGAGAAATATAATCTCCATATCCTTTTTCTTTCATTTCAGCTTTTGGAACAAACTTCAATGATGCAGAATTGATACAATATCTCAGTCCGCCTTTGTCTTTCGGTCCGTCATCAAAAACGTGTCCCAAATGAGCGTCTCCGGTTTTACTTCTTACTTCTGTTCTTGCCATTCCGATTGAATTATCGGTTTTTTCGTCGATAACATTTTTAGAAATAGGTTTCGAGAAACTTGGCCATCCACAACCCGATTCAAATTTATCGGTTGAGATAAATAATGGTTCTCCCGTTGTAATATCTACATAAATTCCTTCACGAAATTCTTTGTCATATTCATTGGTGTGAGGTCTTTCTGTAGCATTTTCCTGCGTAACTGCATATTGTTCTGCAGTTAGTTTTTTCTTTAAAACTTCCTTATCCTGTTTTTGATATTTAGCTTTTGGAAGTGGGTTTGCATTTCTTGCAATTTCAAATAATCCCGGCTCAATGTGGCAATAACCTCCCGGATTTTTATCTAAATAATCCTGATGATAATTTTCGGCACTGTAGAAGTTTTTCAACGGAATCGTTTCTACAACCAAAGGTTTGTTATAATTTTTCGCTAGTTTTTGAACTTCTTCTTTAATAACCGCTTCTGTTTCTTTGTCCGTAGAATAAATCCCGGTTCTGTACTGATCACCTCTGTCATTTCCCTGCTTGTTTAAGCTTGTAGGGTCAATTGTTTTAAAATATAAGTCAATCAAAAGCTTAAGATCAACCTGCTCCGGATCGTATTTTACTTTCACGGCTTCGGCAAAACCTGTTGTATGACTTACAACTTCCTCATAAGTAGGATTTTTTTTATTTCCGTTGGCATACCCAACTTCAGTTCCTACCACTCCTCTGATTTGTTGAAAAAAATGTTCCGTTCCCCAAAAACATCCGCCTGCAAAATAAACTTCTTTTACATTTTTAGCATTCATAATGGTCTCATTTCCTTTTTTAATTGATGAAGATTGTTGTTTTCCTTCTCCACAACTTGTTGCAAAGACTGCAATTCCCAGAATCATTCCGAGAAATGTTAATATATTTTTCATTTTTGTTTTATTATATGTTTTCATTTTTTCCATTTAAAAGCATTAAACCAAATCCTAAAAGCATCATATCCTTAAGAATAAAAAAGTCTGTAACAGGAACGCCGTCAACAATATGCCAAACATTCGGTGTTGTAAAGAGATAACTCAGTGTCACCAAAAAAGTAACCACCATTCCGATACCTGCAAACTTTTTTAGATATGCAAATTTCACGCTAAAGATCAGTAAAAAGGCAATGATAATTTCTATGACACCGATTATATTAGAAACCGCTTGGGCGCTCATAATATCATATACGAAAAACGTAAGAAAATGGTTTTCTACCAAAGGTTTTATGGCAGCAGCTTCCGTGGGTGTAAATTTGAAAGCCCCGATCCAAAGTAAAATAATTGCAGCTCCGAAAAGCGAAATGTAATAACCGATTTTGTACGTTGGTAAACCTTTGTTTTGTGATGTTTGTTGCATTGTTCTTAGATTTTGTATTAATATTTATTATTTTCAAAACTATAGTCGCAACAATTACAAAATCCTGACAGGCTATTTACTAAAAATCTAATTTCCTAAATACTTTATCTTTAAAACTCTGAATTTCAGCAGTATTGATATCAACTTCTTCTTCTTCAAACCATTTCTTTTTCAAGATGGAATCTAAAATCTCTACTTTTTTCTGATAAGCTTTGCACCATTTACAAATCTTTACATGCATAGAAAGCTGCCAGTTTTCTTTTGGCGAAATGCTTTTTGCATTACGCTTTTCCATCAGTAAAGTAGCTTTACTGCACGGTAAAAAGAAAATATGAATTATTTTTTTTAACATTTTTATTCCTTATGATTTTGAAAACCAATTAATTTCCAGGCATTCCCGCAGCTGCATTCTGGTGCGTTGTAAAATCTTCCAAAGATTAGTCGTAGAGATATCCAATTCCTGACTCACTTCAGGTGCTTTTTTTTCTTCGAGGTAATACATTTTCATTGGGATCTTCCATCGTGAAGGAAGATCTTCAATACAGTCTTCCAAGCTTTTATTAAAATCCTGATTGTCCAGAAGTTCAGATTCCTGGTTAGAAACGTTCCAATCATTCAACACCGAATCGTTTTTCCAGGATCCGGTTTCATCAAAAAAGTGATCGAGTTTTATATATGGTTCAGACCTGTATTTTTTACGGTAAAAATCGGCAACTTTATTATTGAGAATCGTGTTGAGCCAGGTGAGGGGCTTGCTTTTTCCTTCAAAAGAATCGTAAGACGAAAAGGCAGCAATAAAAACCTCCTGAACGATATCCTCTGCTTCCACTTTATCCGAAAGCAAATAAATTGCTCTTCTCAACAACGATTCAGAGTATTGTTCTATCCAGTTTTTTAAGGTCTCGTTTTTCGTCATTTTTTTGTTTGTCTCTTTTCAGATACTAACGAAGGTAATAAGTTAAACTCAGAAGTGCAAAGTTTTTATTAATCCTTTTTTCTGTTCAAAAAATCAGTCTAGAACCTCATAGGTTTTAAAAACCTATGAGGTTTGTTTTTTCAGCAACAGGCTTAGCCCCGAGTGGAGCATTTGTTTGAGCTCATTTTGTATGTTTTGACGGCGGCTTTGCCACCGCCAAAACATACAAAATAGCGAGTGCGGAAAGCGGGAAATAGCTCCTAAAAAGAAAGGAAGTTGTAAACTGGATGGTGGAAGATTACAAGATTGAGAATAATAGATATCTCTTTCGTCGAAATGACAAACTCAAATACTATTTTACAAATAAATTAAAACACAAAACTATATTTTTCTATTGCTTTAAAAACATTAAATTTGCATCTTATCAAAAATTTGTAAAAAGCAAAGCAATATATAATTATGACATCACAAGAGATCCGTCAGAAATTTTTAGATTATTTTAAAAGCAAAGACCACCTTATCGTTCCTTCGGCGCCCATCGTGTTGAAAGACGATCCTACTTTAATGTTTTCCAACTCCGGAATGACGCAGTTCAAAGATTATTTTTTAGGATACAAAGATCCTAAAGCACCGAGAATTGCCGATACACAAAAGTGTCTGAGAGTTTCAGGGAAGCATAACGATTTGGATGATGTGGGCCGTGATACCTATCATCACACCATGTTTGAGATGCTGGGAAACTGGTCTTTTGGTGATTATTTTAAGAAAGATGCTATTGCTTTTGCCTGGGAATTGTTGACGGAAGTTTACGGAATTCCAAAAGAAAACCTTTACGTAACTATTTTTGAAGGTGACGCTTCTGAAAATCTTGAAAGAGATCAGGATGCTTACAATTTCTGGAAATCTTACATTTCTGAAGACCGAATTATCAACGGAAATAAAAAAGATAATTTCTGGGAAATGGGTGAAAGCGGACCTTGCGGACCATGTTCGGAAATTCATATTGACTTGAGGACTCCTGAAGAAAAAGCTAAAGTTTCAGGACTTGAATTGGTGAACAACGACCATCCTCAAGTGGTAGAAGTCTGGAATCTGGTTTTCATGGAATTCAACAGAAAAGCTGACGGAAGCTTAGAAAAACTACCGAAGCAACACGTTGATACAGGAATGGGCTTCGAACGTCTTTGTATGGCACTTCAAGGGAAATCTTCCAACTACGATACAGACGTTTTTACGCCTTTGATTGCTAAGGTTGAAGAGGTTTCTGGTAAAAAATATACCGGAATTTTAGAAAACGAAAAAGATATTGCAATTCGTGTTGTGGTAGACCACATCAGAGCGGTTTCGTTTGCAATTGCAGACGGACAGTTGCCTTCCAACGGAGGAGCAGGTTACGTAATTAGAAGAATTTTGAGAAGAGGAATTTCTTATTCTTACAGATTCTTAGATATGAAAGAACCTTTCCTTTATAAATTGGTTGCCGTTCTTCAAAATCAAATGGGAGCATTCTTCCCGGAACTGGAAAAGCAAGGAAAATTGGTTTCTGAAGTGATTAAAAGTGAAGAAGAATCTTTCTTAAAAACCATTGAAACAGGATTAATAAGAGTTGATAAATTAATTGAGACAACACTTAATTCGAATAAGGAAATTAAAAATGTCATTAGTTCGATTAATCAAAACATCCCAGCTTATGATGTATTAAAAAAAATTCAAGAAAACCTTAATGTTTTAAAGGTCAATCAACCATTTCTAGATGGGTTCAAAAAAATTCAAGAAAATATTGAAAGTTTAAATCAACCAATTCAAGAGTCATTCAAAAAAATCCAAGAAAATATTAATTTGGCAAATCAGCCAATTCGAGAAGCCTTTAAAAAAATTCAAGAAAATCTAGACTCAGTTAAAATAAAATTACCAAATACTGAAGTTTTTGAACTATACGATACTTATGGTTTCCCGGATGATTTAACAAGAATTATTGCGGAAGAAAAAGGTTTGACCATCGATGAACAAGGTTTTGAAGCTGAAATGCAAAAACAAAAGCAACGTTCTAAAAAAGATTCTGCTTCTAAAGTATATGACTGGGTTGTTTTAGAAGAAAAACCTGAAACTTTTGTAGGTTACGACCAAATTGAAGCTGAAACCTACATTACAAGATATAGAAAAGTAGAAAATAAAGACGGTGAGTTTTATCAGGTTGTATTGAGCAACTCCCCTTTCTATCCTGAAGGTGGTGGACAAATCGGTGATAAAGGAGTTCTTGAAAATGCTGTTGAAAGTTTTGAAGTTCTTGAAACTAAAAAGGAAAATGGATTGATTATTTCTCTAATCAACGGGCTTCCGAAAGATGCAGGTGCTGTTTTTTACGCTAAAGTAAATGCAGCAGAAAGAAAAAATTCTCAGGCAAACCACTCGGTAACGCATTTGTTACACGAAGCTTTGAGAGACGTTTTAGGAACTCACGTTGAGCAAAAAGGTTCTTACGTTGGTCCTGATTATCTGCGTTTCGACTTCTCACATTTCAGTAAAATGACGGAGGAAGAATTGGCTTTAATTGAAGAAAAAGTCAATGCAAAGATCAAAGAAAATATAGCTCTGCAAGAGTTTAGAAATATTCCGATCAAAGAAGCGATTGACAAAGGTGCAATGGCTTTATTTGGTGAAAAATATGGTGACAGCGTAAGAATGATTCAGTTTGGAAGTTCAAAAGAACTTTGCGGTGGAACTCACGTAAAAAACACCAGCGAAATCGGACATTTTAAAATTAATTCTGAAAGCTCTGTGGCAGCAGGAATCAGAAGAATTGAAGCAATCTCAGGAGACAAATCCGAGGAATATTTCAAAGGTTTAGAAAAGCAGGTTGTTGAGCTTTCTCAATTGCTAAAATCTAAAGATGTTGTACGTTCTATCGAGAAATTAATTGAAGAAAATGCAGCGTTGAAGTCTGAAGTTGACGCTTTGAAAAAGGAAAAAGCAAAAGGTGAAATCGGTGACTGGAAAGGTGCTTATGAGCAAAAAGGCGATAAATTACTTTTAGTGAAGAAAACTTCTCTGGACGCAGGTTCTGTAAAAGATATCGTCTTCCAGTTAAAGAAAGAAATCCCAACTTCTATAACGATTATCCTGTCCGACGCAGACGGAAAACCAATGATTACCGTTGGCGTTTCTGATGACTTAGCAGGAATTTATCAGGCTGGAGCACTTATTAAAGAGTTAGCTAAAGAAATCCAAGGCGGCGGCGGCGGAAACCCAGGTTTCGCTACAGCCGGAGGAAAAAATCTTGATGGCTTGGAAAATGCTTATCAGAAAGCTTTGAATATTTAAATTACTAATAAATATTAAATATTACCTTTTTTACGGTTTTTATACAAACAATCCCTTTCAAAAACTGAAAGGGATTGTTTGTATTTTACAACGTCAATCGTACGTCGTCACTTCGAGTAGAATTTTGAAAAAATTCGTATCGAGAAGTTTTTGATTCACAGACAAAATTTGTGCTTCTGTTCACTGGTTCTCGATACATTTTTCTGCGCTGCGCTACGAAAAACACTCGAACTGACGAAACCGTTTTCGTATCGTGTAAACAAGTCGCCACTTCGAGTAGGTTTTGCAAAAAATCGTATCGAGAAGTTTTTGATTGGAGAACAAAATTTGTGCTTCAGTTCACTGGTTCTCGATACATTTTTTCTACGCTTCGCTACGAAAAACACTCGAACTGACGGAGCGACTGACGTGGGCAAATTGATAAGATCAATCAATTACCTCCCAAAATTCTTTTTCGCAAGATTCGGCAGGTCTTCATATCGTCCTTCAATTAATGCTAATTTCTTTGCCTGAGACCATTTCTTAATCTTTTTCTCAAAAATAATTGCTTGCTCAATATCCATAAACTGACAAAAATAGACTAGCTGTAACGGTCGTCTTGAGAACGTGTAAGAGCCAAAATATTTACCGTCCTGATGTTCGTCAAAACGTTTGTACACATTTTCTGTGACACCGGTGTAATAGGTTTTATCGGAACAAAGTAATATGTAGACGAATGATGTTTGCATGATTAATCGTATTAAAAAGTTTTGATTCAACGAACGTCACTTCGAGTAGAATTTTGCAAAAAATCGTATCGAGAAGTTTTTGATTCACAGACAGAATTTGTGCTTCCATTCACTGGTTCTCGATACATTTTTCTACGCTGCACTACGAAAAACACTCGAACTGACGAAACCGTTTTCGTATCGTGTAAACAAGACGTCACTTCGAGTGATTTTTGTGAAAAAATCGTATCGAGAAGTTTTTGATTCACAGAAAGAATTTGTGCTTCCATTCACTGGTTCTCGATACATTTTTCTGCGCTGCGCTACGAAAAACACTCGAACTGACGGAGCTTGACTTACGTTTAATGTCTGCTAATCGTCACTTCGAGTAGGTTTTTGCAAAAAAACCATATCGAGAAGTTTTTGATTCACAGACAAAATTTGTGCTTCGGTTCACTGGTTCTCGATACATTTTTCTACGCTGCGCTAAGAAAAACACTCGAACTGACGAGGGGGACTGACGAGATACATTTTTTATACAGGATTTACAGGTGGTACCTCCGGAAGTCCACTTGGGGTGTCATAGATGATGTAGTCGTTGTATTTGGCTTCGTTGGTTTCGTAGAAAATATCCTGACCGATGCCTGCATATTTTGTGGACAGTTGGTAGAGTTTATTAAGAGCTTCTACTCGACTCTCGGTGGCAACATCCCGGTCGGATATCCCTTGAGCCTGTGCGTCAATAGCAATATCCAGAGCTTCACGTTGGGTAATCAGGGCATTAATTTTCTCTGAGGTAAGACCTTCGTCAGCAAGTTGGGGAAGATATTTTTCTGCCGTCACGCTCATCATTTTTGCAATGCGTACCACCTCGGCATCGCTGAGCTGACTGATTCCTGCATTGCCGAATTCCTTGTATTTGGCACTGTAGAGTCCGAAAACATGTTCTGCCATCTTAAAAATACTGCGCATCGATTTTTCCAGGGCATTTCTGGCGGCGTCTTTTTGTTCGGTGAGATTTATTTTGACGGCTTCCAGCTGTTCATCGCTTGGGAAACTATCTACCGTGTTTCGTGCTGTCGTCAGTTCGGTCTTTTTTGCGGTGTTATAGCCACGATCTGTAAATTCGGTGATGTCTCTGTCGATCAAAGCGATCAGTTCATCTGCTTTTTGTTTCAGTACAGCGTCTGCCAGTTTGAAAGTGCGTACTACCTGTTCTTTTTTCATAATAAAGTAATTTTTTGTGTTTAAAAATGGGTTTGAAGTCTATTGTATCCTGTCTGTTGAATCACCTTACTTTTCGGAAACGCCCGTAAAGTATTGAAATATAACAAATTGTACTTGATTGCTTCTTCGGAGTGGTTGATCGCCTCTTCGGAGTGATTGATCGCCTCTTCGGAATGGTTGATTGCCTTTACGGAGCAGTTAAACGCCATTACGAAGTGGTTGATTGCTTCAACGGAATGCCTGATTGCCCTTTCTAACTGGTTGAAGCACTCTTCATAATGCCTGAACGAACCAACGGAACGGTTTACCGTTTTTTGAGATGAGCAATGGGTTGAAAAGTATTGAGTTGGATATTGAAACCGGAAGTGCCGGAAGCCTGCGCATGAACTGCGGGGTTAATTCTTACTATCATCATTTTGTTTTTTGTTGTTCTAAAAACAAATATAAAAATATTTTTGATTAGTATAGGATTGGAATTTTATTTTTTTTAATGGGAAAACCTCGCGGGTGGGCGAGGTTTTTATATTGGAAGATTTTTTTTTATAATGGAAGCACGAGCGAGACGCTCACGCTAGCGGGGAATTATTTCAAATACCTAGTTACCATTAATAAATTTCTTTTCATTAAGATAAATTTCTATTTCTTGGGTAATGAAAATTAAATAATTTATTGTTTGATTCGTTATTTTTTCAAGGTCTTGTGTTGTATAGTTTTTACCTATTTCAGCAAATGAAAATGTACCATGAGCCAAATCATTTCTTTTTTGTTTTATTGTTGATAATGTTTCACCATGTGCCGTATCTCTATAATTACTATTTCTAATATTAAAACCATATATGACAGAAAGTTCATTTATAACTTCTTTATCAATGTTTCCTTTCGATATCTTTTCCTTCTTAAACGAAAGTTTTATAATATCTTTCGTAATTAATGTGCATGATTTTACGAATTCTTCAGGGCTCATATTTGTTTTTAAATCTTTTAATATTTGGATTTTGATTTCATTTTTTAAACAATCAAAATTTGCGTCGGCATTATGATAAATATTACGTCTTATGGCATCAATTGAATTTGAGACAACTGATTCTACAAAATTGTACAGCATTAGTAAAAGATTTGCTTTGAGAATTTTAAAAACAGTTCTGTCAAAATTATCTTCATCAATAGATTGCAAATAGTTTAGATAGCTAACTATCTCCGTGGATCTACTTGTTACTATTTCTTTAGTTACCTGCATTTCCTAAAAGATTATTTTTAACGAATTCTATTCTTCCAACAACATAAGCTTTACTATTTGCCCCATCTGATGTAGTTAGTCTTTTAAACTCGTCTGATTCTAGCCAATTTATAACATCGCTTGGAATTAATTTTGGATTTTCTTTTAAAGCTAAAGTAACCCCTACAGAAATTGCTTCAAACCTAACTCTCGGAGTTGAATTGTGAGACGCTGCTTTTTTGAAGCCGTAAGGAAAATAAGCATCCACGAAATCCAGCATTGTAGTAAATTCATCTTTCATCGCAATTATATCAAGTTCATCATTGTTCTTTTCTTTAATATAATCATCTAAAAACACGTCAACTCTATGCACAAAACGTTGATATTTCTCACCATATGCAAAATATCTTAAAACAAGTTCCTCAGATTCTCCCCGATTTTTTCTTTTTTGCGAAATAGGGCATAAGTCATGAAATAAAGACATTTTAGCGCACTCAATTAATAAATTATAGAAATCGCCACCTTCATAAATTCCTTTTCTTATTTCCATATCAGTTAAATCATATGGATCAGTATTTATTCTTCTAAAAATATCTTTTTTTACTTCAAAATCTGCTTTTTCTGTCAACTCAATAGATCGCAAAGTTTTTCTCAAAAATCTTCTTTGTCTACTTTCAAATAAATCTTCAAACTTAAATCCGTTGAATTTATCTAATTTCTCTAATCCCCTAAGAGTTAGTTTGTTTTCATAAAATGAAACAAGTGTTCTGATCCTTTGAGAACCATCAACAATCTCTAATTTTCCATCAGTATTATCATCAGCAAAGAATATGTAAGGTATAGGTAAGTCAAGCAAAATTGACTCAATAAATCTAGATTGTTTTTCTTCATTCCAAACAAATTCTCGTTGATATGGAGGTATTTTGTATTCCTCAGCTTGATACTTTTGAACTATATGTTCAACTACAAATTCTCTAGTATCATAATCAACTTGTGCTTTTTCACCTAATAATTGTTCTTCTGAATCTAATTTTTCTTTCTCTGTTTTCATATTGATAAGTGTTTTTTTATACTTTGTGCGATGATTTCACCCAGCCTAACTGGTACTGCGTTCCCTATTTGCTTCGCAATTAAGACAGTGGAAAAATCTTTGTTTTTATTAAAAAAAGTATATTTTTTTGGGAAAGTCTGAAGTATAGAAGCTTCTCTAAGAGAAATTCCTCTATCTTGTTCTGGATGACCAAACCTACCATTTCCATAACCAACGCAATGAGTAGTCATCGTAGGAGATGGTTCATCCCATTTCATTCTGCCATATACACTTGAATAAGATTTACCAGATTCTTTTTTATGACATTCTAATTTTAAATCTTCAGGCCAATCTATCCAACTGCCTCCATATGGTGTATTCTTAATTCTTATCTTATTAGTTGGAGATAGTTTTCTAGCAAAATGTAATTTATCATCAGGATGAAATTCTCCATCTTCAATTGGTGGTAATTTACCAATGGCATCTTTAACTGTAACAAAATTATCTTTGTTATGGGTTTTAGGAATTAAATCTATATTTCCTAATTTCGAAGCAATTAATACAAGTCTTTTCCTTTTTTGTGGAATTCCATATTCGGGACAATTAACTATTTCAAAGTGAGTAAAATAACCTTCATTCTTTAATGTTTCAATAAAATCATTAAAAACTGGCGCTTTTTTAAAATTTATTAATTGTGATACGTTTTCCATAGAAACAATATCCGGTTTGGTTTCTAATATCAATCTTTGAAATTCATACAATAATTTCCATTTCTCATTATCTTTCTTATCTGGATCCTTAAAAGTATAAGATGAAAAGGGTTGACAAGGAGCACAACCTACCAAAACTTTAATTTTAGAAGTTCCAAATAACTCATTTAGTTCCGAAGATGATAGTTCAGTAACACTTTTAGAAATGAATTTTGATTTATTATTTTTTTCGAAAGCATATCTACAAGATTCATCAATGTCAATACCAGCAACAACATTAAAGCCCTCTCTTAAAAATCCATGAGCAAGCCCCCCAATTCCACAAAATAAATCTACAACTGCAATATCTTTGATTTCCATTTAACTAAAATTTAGTTAGATTAATTAACTCGCTAAGATACAAATTGATTATTTCAAATTATTATTATTAATAAACTATTTCCTTTATACATGATGTCTATCCTCTATATCAACTCTTAAGCTATATCTTTCAAATAATTTTTACTCAATATGAAGAAGGTTAAATAGTAGAAATCAAATTTACTTTTCAAAAAGCCTTAAAATCTATTAAATAAAATTCCATTTATCCTCACCGTGAGAATTGAAAAACCCAACAATTAACTATCAATAAAGCAAATACAGCAGATTAAATTTTTAACAAAAGATTATATTTTCTGTTATGGTTTTGTAACCTTCTTATCAATAGTTTTGTCTTATTAATAAAAAACTCAATGACAAAAAATTTATCTCCGTTATTTTTATTTTTTACCGTACTTTATTTCGGACAGACTTCACTGAAAGTTTTCAGTAAAACCGATAAAAAACCAATTCGTGAAGCAGCCGTTTATTGTGATGACAATCTTTTGGGTAAAACCAATTTTGACGGCGTTTTATCTTTTAAAACAAAATGTAAGAAAGTAGAAATTCTGGCGAGCAACTTTGAAGATGTCACCGTTGATGTAAAAAAATCTATGGAAGTGGCTATGCAGCCGCTGTCTGAGAAACAGAGCAATATTGATAAAGTGGTAATCACCGATAAAAGTGATCCGAAAGCTTTGAGGATTTTAGATGAAGTCAATAAGAGGGAAAAAGAAAACTCACCAAAGTCATTAGATACCTACAATTTTAAATCGTATTCCAAATTCTCGATTGATGTCGATAAAGATTCAATTGGTACTTTTAAAAATTTCCTGGCTTCGAGAAAAGATTCTCTTTCAAAAGTCGATAAAAAAGAATTTAAACAAAAAGAAAGCGAAAAGAAAGATTCTCTAATTGGCGAAGATCTGCTCGACGCTACTCAGGAAAGTCAAATGTTCCTTTGGGAAAAAGCGGCGGAGTACAAATATTCCCAGAAGTTCGGGGAGAAAACCAATATCATCGACAACAGAATGTCGGGTTTTAAAAATCCTATTTATGAAGCTTTAGCAATTAATATATCCAATTTAAACAGAACTCCAAGGCAATTACGACCGGAAAACAGAAAGCTTTTTAATTTTTATCTGTCAGATACTTTACAGTTAGACGGCAGGAAAACTTACGTTATTAAGTTTAAGGAAATCACCGACAAGAAAAAGCAAAATCCGAGAAAATTTAACGGCAAGATTTATATTGATTCTGAAACGTATGCCTTGAAAAAGTTTGAAAGTGCCAGTAAAAAAAGAAACGAAGGCGATATTGTCTCGGTCTGGAAACCGATTGACGGAAAATGGTTTCTGGATTATGAAGACATTAAACTGAAAATGGGCGACCAGACGTTTAATATTTCAAAAAAAGACAGCGTAAAAACTGACACACTGAAGAAAGGCGAAAAACTGAGCGACCGACAGAAATACAACCGAAGAACATTTGGAAATTATCTGTATGTAAAAAACCGTTTTTTTGATTTCCAGTTGAATGAAACGCAGAAAGCCTCAGAATTCAAAGGCTATTCTCTCGAAATGAAAAACTCTGACGGAAGTCTGCTTCAGCAATACAGAACCGACAGTTTGACCGCAAGAGAAAGCGCAACCTATACGAAGATTGACAGCTTTGTAGAGAAACATGACTTTGAAAAAAAGCTAACTTTTTTAACCCAATTAATGCGGGGAAATCTTCGTTATAAAATGATGGATTTTGACCTGACTAAATTTTTCAGCTACGATAAATATCAAGGTGTTCGATTAGGAGCCGGTGTAAAACTGAACGAAAAATTCAGCAAAACTTTTTCTCCGGACGGATATTTCGGCTATGGTTTTAAAGATCACACCTGGAAATACGGACTTGGTCTAGACATGAAATTGTCTGATAAAAGAACCTCTGTTTTCCGTATTGATTATGTAGATGATGTCTTTGCTGCAGGAAGATTCAGCAATACTATGTGGGATATGATGATGAAAGTGAATGATCTTAATCTGGATCTACACAATACCAATTTTTATAAGAATCAAAAATGGGGAGCATCGTATTTGTATGATATTTCGAACTCCTTGAGTATGAAAATTGCCGTGAATAAAGAGAAACAAGAAGCTCTTTTTGATTATCAATACAAAAATTTAGGAAATCGTTTTGATAATGTGAGTACAACATTATCATTAAAATTCTCACCAAACGATAAAAATATCATGACGCCAAGCGGAAAATATACGTATGAGAAAGGATTTCCGCAAGTGTATGTAAATTTTGAAAAAGGAGTTGATGCATTAGGCGGAGATCTGGATTATTACAGAGCTGATGCATTGATTATTCACCAGTTCAGATCAAAACTGGGAATTACCAATCTTAAACTTTTTGGAGGAATTTCATCAGGAACAGCTCCGATCTGGAAAAACTTTGAAATTGCGGGTCAGAATGACAGAAATCCGGATCATTGGTATTCTAATATCAATACTCCAAACAATTTAGCATTTGCCACAATGCCCTCGGGAACTTTCTTTGCCGATAAGTTTATAGCATTTAAATTCTCGCAATATTTACCGTTTAGATTTAAAACTTTTGGTTCAAGATATTCAAACATCGAGCTTGAATATCAATCAGCTATTGGAGATTTCAAAAACAGAGGCGACCATCAGTTTGATTTCCAAGTGCTCGATCATTATTATCAGGAAGTCGGCTTTATCTGGAACCGATTTTTAGGTAGAGGTTTTGGCGTAGGTTTCTCTTATAGATTAGGACATTATCAAACTTCGCAATTCAAAGATAACTTTGGAATTAAACTAAGGTTCAATCTTTTAAATTAATAAATTTGTTACAAATAAAGTAAAAAATAGTAGACCGTCATACACTTTAAAAGTGTATGGCGGTTTTTTTTTTAAGTATTTTAATTTGATGAAATATAGCCCTACATTAAAGCTATCCTAAACATAAAAATATCATCTACAGCTTGTAGATGATATTTGACTTTACAACAACTATAATTAATAACTGTATCTATATTAAATTATAATAAAACAAGTTTATTTATTAAGTTGTAAAATATCTTTTGATTTACGTCTTAGCTATGAAATTCTTTACAAGTCTTTTCATCAATTCCAAGTTTAAGACAACATTGATACCTTGTCATACAAATTCCATTTGGCCAGCCTGGAGGATAACACATTCCGAATGCAGGATCGTCAGGACATGTCGGGCCACCGCCCCCGTTAAGTGATTTTAGATCTTCTCTAGAGATTTTGATTAAATTTTTCATATTTTGATTTGAATGGTTCCTACTCTATTAATGCTTTTCGGATTCCGCTTGACTAAAATAGTAATTTTCAATATATGATGAAATATAATTTAGAATTTTATCTCGAAATAACTGATTATAAATATAAAATTTTTAATTAATGATACTTTAAAACCATTTTAAAATAAATACTTTTTTTAGGAGCTTTATCCGGCTTCCTCACACCTTGCTTTGCCAAAGCTAAAACCTTCGAATTTCCCACTCTGTTGCGCGTTAACCGCTTCTATTCTGGCTAGGGTTAGTTGTATCCTAAAGTAATATTTGTCCCTTAATTACAATTAAATGCTTCAAATTCACCTTTTTTAGATTCAATAGTACGATTATTTGAAATGTAAGCTCAAAAATCAAGATTTTAAGTAAGATTTACACTCAAGATAAAAGGTAAAAACCTAACAAACACTCCTTCGGAGTGCAACCTTTGGAGAACATTACAGCATCATTTTCATAAGCTCCGGAGGAGCGAAACAACCAACAACCAACAACCAACAACCAACAACCAACAACCAACAACCAACAACCAACAACCAACAACCAACAACCAACAACCAACAACCAACAACCAACAACCAACAACCAACAACCAACAACCAACAACCAACAACTATCACTTATCACTTATCACTTATCACTTATCACTTATCACTTATCACTTATCACTTATCACTTATCACTTATCACTTATCAAAATTACACATTGTCTATTGCTCATTACTCATTACTTATTTCTCATCATTTAGGTTTAGCCCAAAAAAAAGTCTCATACAAATGAATGTATGAGACTTTTAAAAAAAACTGGCGGCGACCTACTCTCCCGCTTTCGCAGTACCATCGGCGCTGGTGGGCTTAACTTCTGTGTTCGGAATGGGAACAGGTGAGCCCCACCGCTAAAACCACCCTAAAGGTTGTATATAAGGTTTAGGTTGCAGATTATAGGCTTTAGGTAATAGCTTTAAACTGCTACCTGCTACCTTGTATCTATCATCCGATACCTGATTTTAATCGATAAGAATATTCACAAAGAGAGAACCTTTAATTGCGCAATTAAGCAGTTGCCAATTAGGCTATAAATCTACGGGTAATTAGTACTACTCGGCTATGCTGTTACCAACTTTACACCTATAGCCTATCAACGTTGTCATCTCCAACGACCCTTAAAAGATGTCTCATCTTGAGGCGAGTTTCGCACTTATATGCTTTCAGTGCTTATCTCTTCCAAACGTAGCTACTCAGCGGTGCTCCTGGCGGAACAACTGATACACCAGAGGTTTGTTCAAATCGGTCCTCTCGTACTAGATTCAAGCCCTCTCAAACATCTAACGCCCGCAATAGATAGAGACCGAACTGTCTCACGACGTTCTGAACCCAGCTCGCGTGCCACTTTAATGGGCGAACAGCCCAACCCTTGGGACCTTCTCCAGCCCCAGGATGTGACGAGCCGACATCGAGGTGCCGAACCTCCCCGTCGATGTGAGCTCTTGGGGGAGACTAGCCTGTTATCCCCGGAGTACCTTTTATCCTATGAGCGATGGCCCTTCCATACGGAACCACCGGATCACTATGTCCTGCTTTCGCACCTGATCGACTTGTAGGTCTCACAGTCAAGCACCCTTATGCCATTACACTCTACGCACGGTTACCAAGCGTGCTGAGGGTACCTTTGAAAGCCTCCGTTACTCTTTTGGAGGCGACCACCCCAGTCAAACTACCCACCACGCAGTGTCCTTCTAAAAGAAGTTAGGCTCCAAGTAAGTAAAGGGTGGTATTTCAACGTTGACTCCACAAACACTAGCGTGCCTGCTTCAAAGTCTCCCACCTATCCTACACATTACTTACTCAAAGTCAATACGAAGTTATAGTAAAGGTTCACAGGGTCTTTTCGTCCCATTGCGGGTACTCGGCATCTTCACCGAGACTACAATTTCACAGAGCTCATGGTTGAGACAGTGCCCAGATCGTTACACCATTCGTGCAGGTCGGAACTTACCCGACAAGGAATTTCGCTACCTTAGGACCGTTATAGTTACGGCCGCCGTTTACTGGGGCTTCAGTCAAACGCTTCGCATTGCTGCTAACGCCCTTCCTTAACCTTCCAGCACCGGGCAGGTGTCAGACCCTATACAGCATCTTTCGATTTAGCAGAGTCCTGTGTTTTTGATAAACAGTCGCCTGGGCCTCTTCACTGCGGCCAGCATTGCTGCTGGCGTCTCTTCTTCCGAAGTTACGAGACTATTTTGCCTAGTTCCTTAACCATGATTCACTCTAGCACCTTAGGATTCTCTCCTCGACTACCTGTGTCGGTTTATGGTACGGGTTGCTTCACTTCGGCTTTTCTTGGAAGCACTTTCCCTGCAGCAGCTTCGCCCGAAGGCTAGGCCTTGACTATTCCGTCAGTCTCCAGCAGGTACGGCACTCCGTCCCCTTTTTAGTGTGAGCAAGTATGGGAATATTAACCCATTGTCCATCCACTACCCCTTTCGGGTTCGCGTTAGGTCCCGACTAACCCTCAGCTGATTAGCATGGCTGAGGAAACCTTAGTCTTTCGGTGAGCGGGTTTCTCGCCCGCTTTATCGTTACTTATGCCTACATTTTCTTTTCTGTACGCTCCACAATATCTCACGATACTGCTTCTGTGCAAACAGAATGCTCCCCTACCAGATACAACCCAACGGTTGTAAATCCATAGCTTCGGTACTCTATTTATGCCCGATTATTATCCATGCCGGACCGCTCGACTAGTGAGCTGTTACGCACTCTTTAAATGAATGGCTGCTTCCAAGCCAACATCCTAGCTGTCAATGCAGTCCAACCGCGTTGCTTCAACTTAATAGAGATTTGGGGACCTTAGCTGTTGGTCTGGGTTCTTTCCCTCTCGGACACGGACCTTAGCACCCGCGCCCTCACTGCCGTGGAACATTTATTAGCATTCGGAGTTTGTCAGGAATTGGTAGGATTTGACTCCCCCGCATCCAATCAGTAGCTCTACCTCTAATAAACTTATACACGACGCTGCACCTAAATGCATTTCGGGGAGTACGAGCTATCTCCCAGTTTGATTGGCCTTTCACCCCTACCCACAGGTCATCCGAAGACTTTTCAACGTCAACCGGTTCGGTCCTCCACTTTGTGTTACCAAAGCTTCAACCTGCCCATGGGTAGATCACAAGGTTTCGCGTCTAATACTACTAACTAAGCGCCCTATTCAGACTCGCTTTCGCTCCGGCTCCGGACCTGAAGTCCTTAACCTCGCTAGTAACATTAACTCGTAGGCTCATTATGCAAAAGGCACGCCGTCACCCAACTTGTGGGCTCCGACCGCTTGTAGGCGTACGGTTTCAGGTTCTATTTCACCCTTCTATTCGAAGTGCTTTTCACCTTTCCTTCACAGTACTTGTTCACTATCGGTCTTTCAGGAGTATTTAGCCTTGGAGGATGGTCCCCCCATATTCAGACAGGATTTCACGTGTCCCGCCCTACTCATTTATCATCTAAATATACCTTTCAAATACGGGGCTATCACCCTCTACGGCTGTTCTTTCCAGAACATTCTTTTAAATATATAAAGACTTTTGGGCTAATCCGCGTTCGCTCGCCACTACTTACGGAATCTCTTCGATTTCTTTTCCTCCGGGTACTTAGATGTTTCAGTTCTCCGGGTTTGCTCTCCTTGCGGAGTGACTGGTCTTCAACCAGACGGGTTGCCCCATTCGGACATCTCGGGATCAATTCGTGTGTGCCAATCCCCCGAGCTTTTCGCAGCTTACCACGTCCTTCTTCGCCTCTGAAAGCCTAGGCATCCGCCATACGCCCTTAACGATTTCTTTCCTAATTATTAATTAGTTCAGTATTTTTGCTTAACATTGCTGTTAAATTATTTTGTAAACTCAAACGCTTAATTGCGCTCGGTTTTCTCTTTGTGATATTTTTACCGTTAATGTCAATGATCTTAATGTCTTTCTGCTTGTCTGATAAATGAATATTTGTTTTGGCTCTATCCATCGTACTTTTAAATCAAACTCGCAAAACTGTGGAGAATAAGGGAGTCGAACCCTTGACCTCCTGCGTGCAAGGCAGGCGCTCTAGCCAGCTGAGCTAATTCCCCCTCTAGTAGTTGTTAGTTGTCGGTGTTTGGTTGTTAGTATTTGGCTTGCGCTTTTCCTAACTCCTAATACCTATAACCTAACTCCTTAATTAGTAGTCTCGGGCAGGCTCGAACTGCCGACCTCTACATTATCAGTGTAGCGCTCTAACCAGCTGAGCTACGAGACTTCATTATTTAGATATTAGAGGCTAGATTTTAGATGTTAGACTAATTTCTAACGACTAACTTCTAATTTCTAATTCTAAAATCTCTCTTCCCTGTTACTAATTTCTAGTGGGTTTTGTATTTTTTTATATATTATATAAGTAATAGGTAATGAGTAATCTTAACGTTCCAATTACTTGGAGCTTTTTACTTCTAACTTTTTCCTTTACTTATATATCAACCAAATAAAAAACTAAAGCATGAACTTTAAGTAAGTACATTGTATCTTGCGATACGTGTTTTGTTTATCGTCTAAAGACGCTCTAAAATGAGATGTTCCAGCCGCACCTTCCGGTACGGCTACCTTGTTACGACTTAGCCCTAGTTACTTGTTTTACCCTAGGCAGCTCCTGTTACGGTCACCGACTTCAGGTACCCCAAACTTCCATGGCTTGACGGGCGGTGTGTACAAGGCCCGGGAACGTATTCACCGCGCCATGGCTGATGCGCGATTACTAGCGATTCCAGCTTCATAGAGTCGAGTTGCAGACTCCAATCCGAACTGAGACCGGCTTTCGAGATTCGCATCCTATCGCTAGGTAGCTGCCCTCTGTACCGGCCATTGTATTACGTGTGTGGCCCAAGGCGTAAGGGCCGTGATGATTTGACGTCATCCCCACCTTCCTCTCTACTTGCGTAGGCAGTCTCACTAGAGTCCCCAACTGAATGATGGCAACTAGTGACAGGGGTTGCGCTCGTTGCAGGACTTAACCTAACACCTCACGGCACGAGCTGACGACAACCATGCAGCACCTTGAAAATTGTCCGAAGAAAAGTCTATTTCTAAACCTGTCAATTCCCATTTAAGCCTTGGTAAGGTTCCTCGCGTATCATCGAATTAAACCACATAATCCACCGCTTGTGCGGGCCCCCGTCAATTCCTTTGAGTTTCATTCTTGCGAACGTACTCCCCAGGTGGCTAACTTATCACTTTCGCTTAGTCTCTGAATCCGAAAACCCAAAAACGAGTTAGCATCGTTTACGGCGTGGACTACCAGGGTATCTAATCCTGTTCGCTCCCCACGCTTTCGTCCATCAGCGTCAGTTAAAACATAGTGACCTGCCTTCGCAATTGGTGTTCTAAGTAATATCTATGCATTTCACCGCTACACTACTTATTCCAGCCACTTCTACTTTACTCAAGACCTGCAGTATCAATGGCAGTTTCATAGTTAAGCTATGAGATTTCACCACTGACTTACAGATCCGCCTACGGACCCTTTAAACCCAATAAATCCGGATAACGCTTGCACCCTCCGTATTACCGCGGCTGCTGGCACGGAGTTAGCCGGTGCTTATTCGTATAGTACCTTCAGCTTTCCACACGTGGAAAGGTTTATCCCTATACAAAAGAAGTTTACAACCCATAGGGCCGTCGTCCTTCACGCGGGATGGCTGGATCAGGCTCTCACCCATTGTCCAATATTCCTCACTGCTGCCTCCCGTAGGAGTCTGGTCCGTGTCTCAGTACCAGTGTGGGGGATCACCCTCTCAGGCCCCCTAAAGATCACTGACTTGGTAGGCCGTTACCCTACCAACTATCTAATCTTGCGCGTGCCCATCTCTATCCACCGGAGTTTTCAATAATAAGTGATGCCACTCATTATATTATGGGGTATTAATCTTCCTTTCGAAAGGCTATCCCCCTGATAAAGGCAGGTTGCACACGTGTTCCGCACCCGTACGCCGCTCTCAAAGATCCGAAGATCTTCTACCGCTCGGCTTGCATGTGTTAGGCCTCCCGCTAGCGTTCATCCTGAGCCAGGATCAAACTCTCCATTGTATGTTTGTCTGACTCACTCAAAGTTATTTTACGCTTTAGTTTTTCCTTACTTGGTTGTATATTATTTTTCAATGATCTCTTCTCTTCCGCTTTTTACGATACCTACATTTTCTGTCGTTTTCAGTACCGATTTGCGTGTGCAAAAGTAAAACTTTATTTCTAATCTGCCAAATGTTTTTTGAGGAAATTTTAAAGTTTTTTGATGACCCTAAATCCTTATCCAAACACTTAAACCTCTCTACTCCTGCGCTCCCGTTTTACCGGACTGCAAAGATACAAATCTTTTTATCTTTACCAAATTTTATTTCTAAAAAAATTAAAAGTCTTTATTGATCTCTATCCATCTGTAGATGACATTAGCCTTATCGTTTCCGCCTCTTTAAAAGCTCTTCTGCGCTACCGAATCACTCTCGTTTTTCAGTGGGGCAAAAGTAGAACTTTTATACAACACAATCCTAATTTATGTAACATTATGTTTACTTTTAATTCATATTTAATCCTAAGTCACTGACCTTCTGAGAGAATAATTTTATGGGGTCTAAGGAGGAGGCGGGTGACAGGTTAAGGAGGCAGAGGGTTTGGGTTGTTTGAGGGTTGGAGAGTTGTATGGGAGGTTTCGGCTCGGGCAAAGGGCAAGGTGTATAAAACAGAAGGCTTATAAGAAATATAAGAGTATGGTTTTTTATCGCAACGGTAAACAAAAGCTTTTTATTTTATCTCTATTATAAGGTAAACTAAGGCGTTTCACTTAGTAAAGAAAAGACAAAAGGATAAAAGAAAAGGTTGAAATTGAATGGCTGGCAGAAAAGACATTACATTACCGGAAATTGAATCGCTTTTAGGTACCGCTCCGATTAAGCTTATGTGCTAAAACACATGTTCTGTTACAAAGGTGTCGCTCCTACGGAGCTTAATTTCCGATTATGTAATGTCTATTAACTGGTCGCCACTCTGTGGCTTTTCAATCTTTACTTCTGACTGCATCGGGGGTGGTCACTGAATGTATATATCCAATTAAATTATTAAAAAGAATAATTTAAATCCTGATTTTTGAAATTGAAACTTTGAAATAGAAATTCTACAGATAACTAAAGGCTCCACCAAGAACTCAATCATAGCCCGGATGTTCTATGTTACTATGCAAATTATTCAGGTTAAAATTTTAAAGTTTTTTTGAAAATTTTGTTGATATGCAGTTTTGTTTTTCACAACACCAAAACAAATCCTCAGTAACTTGTTACAAACTGCAATTAATGCAAGTTTTTAGGCTTTCCTTTTTCCAATAGTCGCAGATAAAGTTCTTTGCACTGCGTATTATGTTTTATTGCCGTCCAGGAACAAACATATAGCAAACTTCTAATGTGCGTTTTGGATGTACGGCACTTACCGGGAGAATATGATTTCTTTCCTGATTGATAAATACGTGGAGCCAATCCAAAATATTTTACGAGTGATTTCG
Organism: Chryseobacterium indoltheticum; assembly: GCF_003815915.1. Classification (NCBI taxonomy): domain Bacteria; kingdom Pseudomonadati; phylum Bacteroidota; class Flavobacteriia; order Flavobacteriales; family Weeksellaceae; genus Chryseobacterium; species Chryseobacterium indoltheticum. Next base: position 2,012,489 of record NZ_CP033929.1, on the reverse strand, counting down.
ATGAATCAAAATTTTTAAAACCAGATGTAGCGGTCATCAGTTGAAGGGAGGTCTTCTCCCCAATTCCCGAAACACTTTGTATCAAACCTTTTATTTCTCTAAATTCTTCATCTTGAAGTTGTGGAAGCCTCATTTCTACTTCCCGTATTTCTTTATCTAATTGTTTTAATCTCTTTTCATAATGTTTTTCCGTGTTGGGATTGAGCTGAGGATTGTAACGAAGCCACTTTAGCTTTACCGAATACCGTCGCTTCTCTTCCTCGAGATCATTCAGAAGTTTTATTTCTTGGTCAAGATGTTCAATCTCGATGCTTTTGGGAATATAAACTTCCGGACGAAAAATCTCTCCATAAAGTCTGATGACTTTGGCGTCTTCTGCATCAGTTTTGCTGATGATATTTTTCATCCTTGAAAAATATTTAACAGACATACAGTTAATCAAACTTGATTCAAAACCATTATCCAAAGAAAGATGGAGTATGCGACTACTATAATTACCTGTGGCTTCGATAGCCAAACAATAATCTTCTGTGGGAAATTTCTTGAGAAACGATAAAATCGAGCGTTGATTGTTTTGGATATTAAAAACCTGATCTTGATTTACATTATCCGTAAAACTTACCGTTAAAAACTTTGCTCCTACATCTACACCAATCACTTTTTTTGATAATTTTGACATAACAAATTCTTTATTAAAGAGGTTTTCTTCTGATCCACCATGGTAAAAGTTTTACCAACAATGTTCTATCCGGATTTGGAAGAAAACAGCAGCAGGGGAATAAAATCCGGGGCGATATCTTAGTATCAGTGAAGCGTCTGCCTTTATCCTGCTGCTTTTGCTCTTTGGTTGATTTTTTTAACCAAATTATTAATCTATTTTTACTAATGCAAACTTACCATTGAACGGCATGTCTGAGCTCTTTTTGCCGCAAAAGGTAAAGCTTGGCGCAAAAAAGCGAGTAGTGAAAGCCGGAAATAGATACAGAAAAGTTGGAGAGTTGGAGAATAGAGAGAGAGTTGGAGAGTCGGAGGGCTGGAGAATTGAAATGCAAACTTGGAGGTAATACATATTATGTGATTAAAAAAACACTTTAAGAGAAATCGTATTATAGCTCTGGATGAATTATAAAAAATAAAAACAATGGATTTCAAATTTACAGGGTATAATATTGTGTATCCTATATATATGTATATTTTTTTGATGAGCATGACGATTTACAAAAACTCCTATTTAGAAGCTTTCAATGAGGTAGTGAATAATTAGAGATTTTCCGATTTAAAATAAGTTAACTTCAAAAGCTTTCTCAAAAGAAGAAATATCAGTAATTTTGACCGAGCATAATGGTATGAAAAAGAGTTTGAGTTTTATTTTTTTATGGGCGTTTATTTTTGGTTTTTCACAATCAAAAATCACCGTATTTAATGAAGCTGACAACGCTCCTATTCATAATGCAGCTATTTTATGCAACGGTAAGGTTTTAGGTAAAACCAATACTGCCGGCTTTTTGGAATTTAAAACAAAATGTAAAGATGTCCAGATTGAAGCATCCGGATTTTACAAAGAAAGTGTTTTTTTAGAAAATACCACTCAGATTTTTCTTACACCAACTTCATCCAAAACTTTTGCGATAGAAACCGTAATTCTAGAAGACAAAAGCGATCCGAGAGCCTTGGAAATCCTTAGAAAAGCAGATCAGCTCTTCAAAAGTAACTCACCAGAAAGCCTTGATTCTTATGCCTATAAGTCGTACGAAAAAATTTCTTTAGATATCGATCAGGATAGTATTTCGGCTTTTAATAATTTGTTTGCCAATAATTTAGGATTATTTAAAAATAACAAAAAAGAAGATTCTGCAAATGATATTTCGGCAAAAAGAATATTTGCCAACAGTAAACTTTTTCTTTGGGAAAGAGCTCAGGAATTTTTGTACTCTAAAAAATACGGCGAAAAAATAAATATTCTTGACAATCGAATTTCCGGTCTGAAACAACCCATCTATGAAATGATTGCGGTACAAAGCAACCGAAATAAAATCCCTAGCCAGATTAAACAGGAAAATCGAGGATTGTACCGGTTTTTTCTTACCGATAGTATAGAAATCGATGGAAGGCAGAATTATGTAATTCGTTTTCGCGAAGTCAATTATAAAAAACCGATGAAGAGGCGAAAATTCAGTGGCGTAATTTATATTGATACGGAAACCTACGGCATAAAAAAGATCGAAAGCATCAGCAAAGAAAAAAATGAAGGGAATATCACAAGCATTTGGATGTACTTTAACAATAAATGGTTTCTATCTGAAGAAAGCATAAAACTTCGCATGAGCAGAATGATGATGGGGCAAGACGATGAAAATCCCGAAAAAGAGAAAGAAAAAAAGAGCAGTTTCGGCACCTATGTCTATCTTAATTCAAAATATTTCAACTACATTTCGCCTATTGAAGAAAATCCCAAAGATTTTAAAGGTTACACTTTTTCAGTGAAAAACACCGATGGGTCTACCCTTCACCTCTATCGTCCGGAACCTTTATCTTTACGAGAAAGCCACACTTACAAAACGATTGACAGCCTGGGAAAAGTTTATCAAATCGATCGAACAGCACGAATTTTAACCGGCTTAATTAACGGGCAAGTTCGGGTAGGAAGCTTTGATTTTGACATTGGTGAAATCGTCAATTACAATTTATATGAAGGTTTCAGGCTTGGTTTAAAAGGAAAACTAAACGAAAATTTCGATCCTTATTTCTCCCCGGAGTATTATTTTGCATACGGTTTAGGAGACGATAAATTCAAATACGGAATCGGAATTGATATGAAAACCACGCTTGAAAAAAATTCTTATTTCAGGCTAGAATATTATGATGACGTAAATTCTTCGGGTGAATTTTATCGCCGACTCTGGACGTTCAGAATGCGTATGATGAACTATGGAAACAACATCAACAACGATAAGTACTACCGATACAAAGGTGCTTCTTTGTCTTATCTGAATGATATAAATAATGGTTTGACACTCGCTTTTGCCACAAGAAGAAATTCTGAAGAAGCTTTGTTTGACTATAATTTTCGTGGAAAAGGTGGGTCTTTTGAAAATTTCAATACTTTGGTCACTTTAAAATATTCTCCGAACTCTACCAATATTATGACGCCACAGGGAAAATCGCTGATCGATCAGAAATATCCCGAGCTTTATTTTAATTATGAGCAAAGTATGAAAATTTTTGGCGGAGATTTTAATTATACCCGTTTTGATGCCTTATTTGTACACAATTTTAAAACAAGATTAGGCACAACAGGAGTTCGTTTATACGGAGGTTTTCTTTTGGGAGAAGCACCCATTTGGAAAAATTTCACAACAAACGGATTGGCTTCGCCAAGTAGAGATATCAATTTCAACCTTACTTCGTATCTCGGATTTGCCACTTTGGAAGGCGGAAAATATTATAACGATAAATTTATCGCTTATTATTTCACTCACAAATTACCTTTTTACTTTAAAAGTATCGGGCAAAATGTGACAAGCTTTGATTTCGTTCTCAGAGGAACAATTGGAGATATGAAGCATCCTGAATATCATGATTACAGATTCCAAAAACTCGATCATTTGTATCAGGAAGTTGGTTTGGAATGGAATAATTTTTTATCTTCCTACTTCAACCTCGGATTATTTTACAGAGTTGGATATTACACCACAACCAATTTTAAACAGAATTTTGCAATACAGTTTAAATTAAAACTTTTAGAATTTTAAAAAGCCCCGCTTTTAATAGTGGCGAAAATTCAAGGAATTTTTGAAGAGATGATTAAACTAAATATAATTATTAAAACAATGAAAAAAATAGAAATAAAAGCAGAACAATTTTTTGAACTGTTGAGATTAAAAGATACTTCAATGTGGGCTATTTTCTCCCAGATGATTGATGGTGAAGAAAAAGAAATGATTTTTCTGGATAGTGAAGATAAAATCCTTTTCAATTATATTTTACCCGATAATCAGGAAAAACTGGAAGAAGACAGAATAAAATTTTCTAAAGAATTTGCAGAAAAGCACGCTCATCTTAATTGATAAATAGTTTATATTAAAAATTTCTAACATCTGCGGCACTCTATTTGCCATAGCTGATTCGAATTGAATATTTTTAGATTTTACTAAAAAATAACTCAATATCAGCCCATTTAATTATTGTTAGAAATTTTTTATGAAAAAATTATATATCCTGCTATTATCATTCGGATACATCAGCATTTTCTCGCAGTCTAAAATTATTGTTAAAAGTTCTGTGGATAATGCCGTCATTCCTAATGCATCAGTATTTTGCAACGAAAAATTTGTAGGAAAAACAGACATTTCCGGCATACTTAATTTTAAAACTAAATGTAAAAAAGTAGAAGTTTCTGCAAAAGGCTATTTTGAAGACGATGTTGTGGTTGATAAAGTGATGGAAGTTTTTCTAACGAAAGCCGATCCGAAAACTCAAAACATTCAAACGGTAATTCTTGAAGATAAAAGTGATCCGAGAGCTTTAGAAATACTCAGAAAGATTAACGATAATTATAAGCAGAATTCTCCGTTAAGCTTAGATTCTTATTCATTTAAATCTTATGAAAAAATTTCTTTAGATTTTGATGAAGACAGCATTAAGGCCTATAATGCGTATGTTGCCAACAGAATTGATTCATTAAAAAGCCTTCCTCAGCAGCCAATGAAAGCTCAGGAAAAAAAAGACTCTCTGGAATCTGTCAATCTGATGAAGCTGGTAGGTAAAAGCAAGATGTTCTTATGGGAAAGGGCTTCACAAAGTCTATATTCACAAAAATATGGTGAGAAAACCAATATTTTAGATAATAAAATTGCGGGTTTAAAGGAGCCGATCTACGAATTGATGGCTTTCCGTTCCAACAGAAATGTAATTCCGAAAGAAATAAAAGAAGAAAATAGAAATCTTTACCGTTTCTTCCTTACCGATTCTATTGAGATCGACGGCAGAGAAAACTATGTCATCCGTTTTCGCCAGGTTGATTACAAAGCAGCGGCTAACAAAAGAAAATTTAACGGATATCTTTATGTAGACAAAGAAACTTATGCGTTGAAAAAAATTGAAAGCAACAGCAAAATTAAAAATGAAGGAAGCATCACAAGCATCTGGAAGCCGATCGAAAATAAATGGTTTTTGGTAAAAGAAAATTACAAAATAAAAATGGGATCCACCTCTTTCGACACCGACGATACGTCAGATAAAAAGAAGTCGAAAGCTGAAAAAGAAGAAGACAAAAACACCCGAAAGAAATTTGGAAGCTACGCTTATGCCACTGCAGATTATTTTGATTTTAAAACACCAATTGAAGAAAATCCGAAAGACTTTAAAGGCTACACCATTGATGTAAAAAACTCTGACGGAAAACTCATTGATCAATACCGTACGGAAAATTTAACGGATCGGGAAGCCACTACTTATACTAAAATTGACAGTTTAAGCAGTAAATACAAACTCGACCAAAAAGCAAAAGCATTAACAGGCCTATTGAAGGGAAAAATAAGAGTTGGAATTGTTGATTTTGATTTAGCCAGAATAATTGGTTACAATAAATATGAGCATTTCCGTTTTGGAGCAGGTGCTAAACTGAACGAGAAATTCAATAAATACATTTCACCTGACGCCTATTTTGCTTACGGAATTTACGATAAAGACTTTAAATATGGAGCCGGAGTTGATGTTCGTACGACTTTAGAAAAGAACTCGTTTTTCAGAGTTGAATATTTTAATGATGTAATGGCTGCCGGTCGTTTCTCAGAAAACTTATGGAATTTCAGAATGAAAATAATGAACTCCGGAGTTGCATTAAATAATGGCGTTTTCTATGGATATGAAGGTTTTAAAGTGAGTTACGAAAATGATATTACAAACGGATTAACCGTAAATGTTTCGGCAAAAAAGACTCAGGAAGAATCTAAATTTGCTTACAATTTTAAAGGTTTAGGAAATCAATTTGACATTACTTCATCAACAATTACCTTAAAATATTCTCCAAATTCGAAGAATATTATGACACCGACCGGAAAATACACTTACGAACAAAATCTTCCTGAATTATATCTGAATTATGAACAAGGCTTTAAAACATTAGATGGAGATTTTAATTTCAGCAGATTTGATGCACTTTTCGTTCACAACTTCAAAACAAAATTAGGAGTTACAGGAATCAGAGCTTACGGTGGAATTATCACCGGTGACGCACCGATTTGGAAAAATTTCACGATGAACGGATTAGGAAACGGTCACGGCAGATTGAATTTTAACCTGACTTCATACCTTGGTTTTGCTACGATGGAAGGCGGAAAATACTATAACGATAAATTTGTCGGCGCATATTTAACGCACAGATTGCCTTGGTATTTTAAAAGCTTCGGGAAGAATGTTTCAAGCTTTGATTTTATCTACAGAGGAACAATTGGCGATATGAAAAACAAAGAATTCCATCAATTTGAGTTCCAAAAATTGGATCATTTGTATAATGAATTAGGTTTAGAATGGAATAACTTTCTGTCTTCACAATTTAACTTAGGATTTTTCTACAGAGTCGGGCATTACAACACGACAAAATTTAAAGATAACTTTGCCATTCAATTTAAATTGAAATTATTAGGATTTTAAAGATGGTAAAATAAATAATATTATTGTATTAAAAACCTCTCAAAATTATATTTGAGAGGTTTTTTTGTTTGAATTAATTACTCAAAAATTCGTCAACTGTTTTCTTAGCTTCAAGTACATCATGCACACGGAGAATTTTAGCTCCTTGCTGCAGAACTTTTAAATGTAATTTTTGAGTTTCTTCATTAATATCTAAAGGAGCTTTACCTAAAGGTTTATAAATAAATGATTTTCTTGAAATCCCAATGAGCAAAGGATATTTGTCAAAACCTAAAAACTCCACTTCACCAATCATTTTCATCTGATCTTCAACGGTTTTTCCAAAACCAAAACCGGGATCCAGAATAATATCTTTGATTCCTTTTTGCAGAAGTTCGTTGGTCTTCTTTGTAAAATAATGGTTGATATCTAAAGTAATATCATCAAAATTCACTTTATGATGCATCGTTTTGTACGAAGAATTTACGTGCATTAAAATATACGGAAGTTTGGTTTCAGCAACAATATCAAACATCTTTTCGTCAAACTGTCCGCCTGAAATATCGTTCACCAAATCAATTCCTTCATTAAAACCAAATCTCACAGTTTCAGCATAAAAAGTATCCAAAGAAATTAACGCTTCGGGAAACTCTTTTTTGATCTCTGATATTACAGTTCCCATTCTTCTGATTTCCTCATCACTACTCAGAAATTCAGCATTGGGTCTTGTCGATTGCGGACCGATATCAATAATTTCTCCACCATCTTTCAATATTTTCTCAGCATGTTGCAAAGCTGCTTTTTCATTATTAAATTTTCCGCCGTCAGAAAAAGAATCGGGTGTAAGATTCAGAATTCCCATGATTTTTGGTGAACTTAAGTCGACTAATCTTCCATTACAATTTAATGAATGATTATTGATGAATGATGAATGATTTCCCATAACACAAAAATACAATTTCCGGCTTCTTACTTCCAACTTTATAGCCAAAAAACTCCGTCCTGATTCCTGCTACCTAAAACCTAATTTGTATCTTTGAAAGATTAAGAAAATGTATGTCAAAAACTTCAGAACAGTTCGGTAAAATCATCAATGAATGTCGTGATCTTTTCAGTAAAAAAATGCATGATTATGGTGCAGCTTGGAGAGTTTTACGCCCAAGCTCAATTACGGATCAGATTTATATTAAAGTCAACAGAATCCGTACGTTACAGATGACTGATGTAAAGATGATTGACGAAAGCGAGGAAGGAGAATTTATTGCCATCGTTAATTATTCAATTATCGGATTGATTCAGCTGGAAAAAGGTCTTTCGAATGATTTTAATGAAAATCCTGAAGATATTTTGAATCTTTACGATAAATATTCTGCTGAAGCTCAGGCTTTAATGGAAAAGAAAAATCATGATTACGGTGAAGCCTGGAGAGATATGAGAATTTCTTCCATCACCGATTTAATTTACCAGAAAGTATTGAGAACCAAACAGATTGAAGATAATCACGGGCAAACTTTGGTTTCCGAAGGTTTGGATGCCAATTATTTTGACATGCTGAATTATGCAGTTTTCTGTCTGATTAAATTTTCTGAACAAACAATTGCCACCGAACCCAAAAACTAATTAATATGATCAAAAGTTTATTACGTTTCATTATTGCTGTTATTTTCATCCTTTCAGGTTTTGTAAAAGCTGTTGATTTGGTCGGTTTTTCCTTTAAAATGGAAGAATATTTTTCGCCATCGGTTTTCAATATGCCGTTTTTGGAAAAATTTGCCCTGCTTTTTTCGATTATTGTGGTAGTACTTGAACTTTTCTTAGGATTTTTACTTTTATTAAAATTAAAACTAAAATTCACACTTTCTGCATTAATAGCTCTCTGTGTTTTCTTCGGATTTCTTACGTTCTATTCAGCGTATTTTAATGTGGTGACAGACTGCGGATGTTTTGGCGATGCGATTAAATTTACACCTTGGGAAAGTTTTGTGAAAGATGTTGTTCTTTTGGTCGGTTTGATTATTCTTTTTGTTTTGTATAGAAAAGAATTCGCTAAAAAAGATGCTTACTCAGATAATAATAAACCTGAAAACAATACATTTAAATCAATTGCTTTTGGAGCATTCTGCGGAATTATGATTGTTATTATGACCATTGGAATTATTAATGAGCCCATTATCGATTTTCGTGATTATAAAATTGGAACTGATCTGAAAGCTGAAAAAGCAAAAATCATTAAAAATCCCTTTGAATATAAGACATTCTATTCAATGAAAAACTCTAAAACAGGCGAAGTTTTAAAGATAAATTCCGACGATTATGTAAACGAAACAAAATATTGGGAAGAAGGTTCACCATGGAAAATTGAAGAAGGGAAAAATGAATCTAAACTCGTTAAAGAAGGCTACAAATCTGAAATAGTGAAATTTAAAATTGAAGATCCTACGGGAATTGATTTGACCGATGAAATCATCAATGCTCCAAAAGCAATTTTAGTTTTTGCGTATCATCCAAAAGAGGTTTCTTCAGAACTGATTAAAAAAGTAGAAGCAAAAGTAAATGCTCAAAAAGGAGCTGTGATTTACGGCGTTTCTACTGACCAAAATACTTTTAAAACCATTAAAAATGCAATGATGGACGGCACTGCAATCAAAACAATTGCAAGAAGTAATCCTTTTGTTCTGGTTTTAGAAAAAGGAAAAATTGTAGACAAACAACCTGCAAAATATTATGTTGACTAAAGCTGTCAATAATGGTGAATGGTGAATGGTGAATTGTCAATTACTAACTTTGAAAATATTAAACACTGAACATTAAACTTTAAACTTATAAAAATGCAAAAATCAAATAAATCTATTGCAGGTTACCATTTACTGATGATTCTTTCATCTGTAGACGGAGAATTTGCTCCGGAAGAAGGAATGTTGGTGCAGCAATATCTTGCTGACGAATTTCCATTTAAGATCAATTTAGATGACGAACTGGAAACTATTGCATTACTTAAACCAGAAGAATGGAAGGCTCATTTTGAATTTCACGGTCGTTGCTTTTTAGATGATTCTACAGAAAAAGAACGCTTAAATTTCATCAAATTTGCAAAAACGTTAATTAAAGCTGATGATAAAGTAACCGATGAAGAACATACTTTCTATGTTATTTTGAAAAACCTTTGGAATATTAAATAAGAAACTAAAAGTTAGAAACCAGATATTAATTTAATTTCTGATATCAACTTCTAAAAATAAATCTATGAGAAGAAAAATAGTTGCAGGAAACTGGAAAATGAACAAAAATGTAATTGATGCTCAACAATTAATGATTCAATTACTTAGTTATAAAACTAATAATACAACCAACTGTGAAGTTTGGATCGCGCCACCATCTTTATATTTAATGATGGCAAAAGATATCTTTGAAAAGGACGAAATCGGAGTTTTCTCACAGGATATGAGCGAATACGAAAGCGGAGCTTATACAGGCGAGCTTTCTGCAGATATGTTGGAGTCTATTGATGCGACAGGTTCTTTGATCGGGCATTCTGAAAGAAGACAATATCACGGTGAGAACGACGAAAGCTGCAATAAAAAAGTAAAATTAGCTTTAGATAAAGGTTTGATTCCTGTTTACTGTAATGGTGAAACTTTAGAGCAAAGAAAAGCAGGACAGCATCTTGACGTTGTAAAAACACAAACTGAAACAGCGCTTTTCACTCTTTCTGCGGAAGAAATCAAAAAAGTGGTTATTGCTTACGAACCGGTTTGGGCAATCGGAACTGGGGAAACGGCAACTCCGCAGCAGGCTCAGGAAATTCATGCTCACATCAGAGGAATTATTGCAGAAAAATACGGAAAGGAAGTTGCTGACGAAGTTTCTATCCTTTACGGTGGTTCTGTAAAACCTGATAATGCTAAAGAAATTTTCTCTCAACCTGATATCGACGGCGGTCTTATCGGCGGAGCTGCATTGAAACTTGAAGATTTCTCAAAAATTATTGAAGGTTTTAATTAAGAAATAATTCTTATCAAAAAAGTAAAGACATATCATTAGGTATGTCTTTTTTCATTAATTTAATAAAATAAATATCAAAAATCACATTACTATTTACAATAATTTTAAAATCATTAAATTATTACTAAAATATTATTCAAAATTTAAATAATATCTTTGCAAAAGTTTAAGGTTGAACCCATGCGTTCATTAATAGGGAATCAAGTGAAGTAAAATAATTCTTGAGCTGTACCCGCAACTGTAAGCTATTCAACTTATTATAAAGAAAAACCACTGTTTTGTGTTAATAAAATGGGAAGGTTATAATAAGATGCAAGCCAGGAGACCTGCCTTAGATTAATTTCAACTTTCGGGAATAAAAGTTTATGAGATCACATCTTCGGATATTTTTTCATGACTGTTTTTTCCTGCAGTGAAGTTTCGGGAACAAAACTTTAAATTTAATTATATCATGAAGAAAATCTATTTTCTTATTCTTGCATTTGTATTTTCATTTGCAAATGCTCAAACTGAAGGAGTTTTAGTGCTCAACGAAGGCGGCGCCGGAAGCAATAATGCTGAAATTTCGCTGATCAACAATCAATCTGTTGTTACGAACAATTATTTTAAACTTAAAAACAATAATGCTACATTGGGTGATACCGCTCAGGACATTAAAATTTTTGGTGATAAGATTTTTGTGGTTTTGAACATTTCCAATCAAATCAAAGTCATTAATAAATCTGATTTTACTTTGATTACAACTATTTCTACCAATCTTGATAATCCAAGATACATCGCATTCAGCGGAAACAAATTTTATGTAACCAATTGGGGGAACAATGGTCCCACAAACTACGTATCGGTTTATGATTTAAACACTTACGCTCATCAAGCTAATATTCCTGTAGGAAATGGCCCTGAAAAGATTTTTAGTAAAAACAACAAACTATATGTTTTGCTGAAAGGAGGTTACGGTCTCAATCATTTTATGGATGTAATCAACACGACAACCAATACTGTCGAATCACAGGTAAATGTAGGTGACTCACCAAACAGTATTTTTGAAAAAGACAATCTTTTGTATATTATGAGTTCGGGAGATCCTTATGCACAAACTTCTTTTGGGACACTTACTGTTTATAATACAACGAATCAAACTACGGTTTCTAGCACTACATTTCCTGTAGGTGTAAAGCCAGCTTATATGGATACTGACGGAACGAACATTTATTACATGAATGAAGCTTCCATCTACAAAACGCCTATTGATGCACCGTCGATTAATACCACGCCTATTGCAGTTACGCCCATTACCGTAAACAGCTATGGTACTGCGTACGGATTTAATGTTATTAATAATAAAATTTATGCAGCCGATCCTTCAGGATATGTTGCGCCGGGAAAAATTTACACTTACGATTTACAAGGTACTTTACTGAATACTTTTACAGTAACTTCTCTACCTAATCAAATCATTGCTTATAATAGCGCATCCCTTTCTACAATTGAAAATAGTAAAGCTTCAAAATTAACGGTATATCCAAATCCTGCAAGCAACAGATTCTTTGTACAAGGCCTGAATTCTGGAAACGTGCAGGTTTATGATCTCAATGGAAGAATCGTTATCAATGAGAAATACACTGAAAAAGGAATTAATGTTAGCACATTATCAAAAGGTATTTATATTGTAAAAGTTACCGATAAAAATATCAACTTCAGCGAAAAGTTAATCATTAAGTAATAGTTGATATGCAAAAAATATTAAGTTTTATATTCACTTTTATTGTTGCTTTATCTTTTGCACAATTAACAGCAAACGATGTAAAGTTTTTTGTGGGAACAGGCTCTCAAACCGCTTATTTTGTTGCCGATTTTAAAGACGGAACTGATGACAGATCTTATGTATGGGGAGTAAAATTCAATCCCGGACAAAATATCACCGGTCCTCAAATGATGCAAATGATAAAAAATGCAGAACCGGCATTTGATTATATTCTTACTTTCAATAACGGCTTTCTTGATAAAGTATCATTTAATGATCATGTTGCACAATCTGTACCAGACTATTGGAGTTTATGGGGAGGTAGCGATACAAATAATTGGTCTATGGGAGGATGGATGAACAGCGGAACAATCTTAAACGGAGAATGGTATGGCGCAAGCTACGGTTTTAGTAATCCTACTGCTGAAGCTCCTGCGACGCCAATTCCTGCCTACAGTTCGTTGTGGTATAATTCTTCACAAATCACCAACTGGATTGGAACAGGAAGCAATAAAAGTTTAGTTGTCATCGATTTCGGAACCGATAATTCTAACGGAAATGCTAATTCTTTTGTTTTTGGAATTCAATACAACGGAACCATTACCGCAGAACAGGCTTTACAGTTGATTGATGCTCAAAGCAGCACCTTTAATTATACTTCTGTTGCAAATCAGGTTTCTACTTTATCATTGAATTCTTTATCAGGAACAGCAAACGGTACAAACACCTGGAAATTATACAAAGGAACCAATTTATCAAACTGGAAAACCAATGCTAATCTTTCTACAATAACCTTAACAAATAATGATTGGTTTGGATTGAGTTTCGGAACAAGAAGACCGTTTACGCCAACAGAAGCAAATGTTAATTTGAGTGTTTCGGATGCTGTAAAGCAAAGCTTTAAAATATATCCGAATCCTGCGAGTGATTTTATCATTATTGAAACCAAAGATGAGATCAATACTATCAACATCTACTCTATTTCAGGTCAAAAAGTTTTGAATACACAAAGTAAAAAGATTAATATTCAAAGTTTGAAATCGGGAGTTTATTTGGTTGAAATTAAAACCAACCAGTCGACAACGACACATAAAATCATCAAAAAATAATTTGATTTTTAATATTAAAAATTTCGGCGCACCCAAAAGGCGCGCCGAAATTATATCATAATTTGAAAAAATTATTTCTTCTCTTTTGATCTCTGTAAAACTTCATCTACCATTCCAAAATCTTTTGCTTCGGTAGAAGTCATCCAGTAATCTCTGTCTGAAGCTTTCTCAACCCACTCGTAAGTTTGTCCGGAATGCTCAGAAATAATGTCATAAAGCTCTTTTTTAAGCTTCAACATCTCTCTTAAGTTAATTTCCATGTCAGAAGCAACACCTTGAGCTCCACCAGAAGGCTGGTGAATCATCACTCTTGAGTGTTTCAAAGCAGAACGTTTTCCTTTTTCACCTGCAACCAATAAAACAGCTCCCATTGAAGCGGCAATACCTGTACAGATTGTAGCAACATCCGGCTTGATAATCTGCATCGTGTCATAAATTCCTAAACCTGCATAAACGCTTCCTCCAGGAGAGTTGATGTAGATCTGAATATCTTTTGAAGGATCTGCACTTTCTAAGAATAGCAACTGAGCCGTTACAATATTTGCAACCTGATCGTCAATTCCTGTTCCCAGGAAAATAATTCTATCCATCATCAAACGAGAGAAAACGTCCATTTGAGCAACGTTTAATCTTCTCTCTTCCATGATGTAAGGCGTAAGATTGGTAGGATTAAACATTCCCATATACTGATCGGTTACCAAACCGTTATTTCCCAAGTGTTTTGTAGAGAAATCTCTGAATTCTTTTTTAATGTCCATATTTCTATCGGTATTATTTTTAAATTTAATTAAACTTTAAATTACAACTTTTATTCCTAAAATTTTATAGGACTTTTTGTCAGTTTAGGTTGCCGTATTTAGTTTGAAAGCTGCAGATTTTTTTTATAATAAAAATTAATAGTGAATTTTTAATCGTATTAACTTCATACGAAAATTAGACATTATTAGTTTAAAAAAGTACATTTTAAACTATCAACCAACAACTAAAAACCATTAACTAACTATCGCTTTCTATCAACATAAATTCCTTTGATTGGCGAATACTCAATCATTTCACTTAATCTCATTGAAGCCTGCTTCAATAAAGTTATTTTTTTGATCAGTTCAAAGTATTTCACTTCATCGGTACTGCTGTACTTTTCGAGTTCAGCAATCGTTTCTTTAATTAAATAATCAATGTAACGGTATTTATGAAGCAAAACATCGCCTTTAATCTGTTCAGCAACTTTATCTCCGTAATTCGGCGGGAAAATATTTCTTGAGCTCCAATTTTCCAGATCATCTAAAGGAATCAGTGCGTCAACCACTTTTGTTGTAATCTGCTCATCCATAAAAGTGACAAAAAAACTTCCGCTACGAAGCTCGTCGTTTTGAATCCCTTCTTTTACCTGATCAATGATAATTTCGTTTCCTTTTACTAGAAACTGATATTGCTCCTCCTCAAAATGATGCAGAATTTCTTCAATTACTGTAATTTGATATTCAGCTTCATTATCATCTTGTCGTTTCAAAACAACATCGCCAAACATCAACATGTGATCTACCAATTTGTTTTCCATAAACAAAACATCATACAGATAAGGATCTCCTTTTTCTTCATCCGGAGGAACAATCTCCATTTTTACCGGAGCTGCTTTATCCTTTTGCTGCTGAGCATTTTGATTATGGTTTTGGGTAATTTGCCTCTGTACGTCAAGCTCATTAAACAAACTCTGTTCAGAAAGACCAAATTTATTGGAAACTTCTTTCAGATAAACTTCCCTTTTTAAAGCGTTTTGAACAAATCCGACAGATTTTACAATATCCCGAATCGCTTCCGCCTTTTTAATAGGATCGTTTCCGACTTCCTTTAAAAGAATTTCAGCTTTAAAATCAATAAAATCCATCGCCTGATTTTCGATGAATTTTTCAACATATTCTTGCGGATGTTTTCTGGCAAAAGAATCGGGATCGTCACCATCCGGGAAGAGCAAAACTCTGATGTTCATTCCTTCGGTAAGAAGCATATCGATACTTCTGAAACTCGCTTTAATTCCTGCATTATCGCCATCAAAAAGAATCGTCACATTTTCGGTGAGCCTTTTAATAAGCTTAATTTGTTCGGTCGTTAAAGAAGTTCCGGAGCTCGCCACCACATTTTCAATTCCCGACATATGAAGTGAGATCACATCCATATAACCTTCCACCAAAAGACATATATTCTTTCTGGAAATCGCCTGCTTGCTTTGATTTAAGCCATAAAGAACATTTGATTTATGATAAATTTCTGTTTCGGGAGAATTGAGATATTTGGCGGTTTTTATATTGTTTTTAAGAATCCTGGCTCCAAAACCTAAAACTCTTCCCGAAAAACTATGAATCGGAAACATCACTCTTTCACGAAAACGATCAATTCCGTTGGGAGCATTTTCTGGAAAGATCGAAAGTCCAGATTTTTCTAAAACTTCTTTTGTATAACCTTTTTCAAGGGCGAATTCGGTAAAAGCATTTTTCTTTTCCGGTGAGAAACCGAGCTGAAATTTTTTAATAATGTCATCTTTCAGTTCACGCTCTCTGAAATACGAAAGCCCGATTGCTCTGCCTTCATCATTTTCCCAAAGTATGTTTTGAAAAAAATCATTAGCAACTTCATGTATTTTATAAAGTAGATCTCTTTCAGACTGAGCATTTTTTGCTTCTTCAGAAAACTCTCGCTGGTCTTCTTCAATTTCGATTCCGTATTTTTTGGCAGCGTGACGAAGGGCTTCAGGATAAGTGAAGTTTTCGATTTCCATTAAAAAAGAGATCGCTGTTCCTCCTTTTCCGGTGGAGAAATCTTTCCAAATCTGCTTACTTGGAGAAACTACAAAGCTTGGCGATTTTTCTTCATGAAACGGACTTAAACCTTTAAAATTTGATCCCGCTCTCTTCAATTGCACATATTCGCCAACAATCTCTTCTACGCGGATTGTCGAAAATATTTTATCTATCGTCTGTTTGGAAATCATAATGAAAAAAAGAAAATTGGAAAGTTCCAGCCACAAATATAACAACTTTGTTATAATTTTGCAGCAAACAATCTTCATGCAATTTAATATCAAAAATATAAACGACTGGCAAAATGTCGTAGATTCTATTTTACCGGAGTTGAAACATAATATTCTTCTTTTAAAAGGAAATTTAGGCGCAGGAAAAACTACATTTACTCAATTTCTGATTAAAAATCTGGGCAGTAAAGATGAAGTAAACTCCCCTACCTATTCTATTGTTAATGAATACAATTCACCAAAAGGAAAAATCTATCATTTTGATCTGTATCGTTTAAAAAACATAGAAGAAGTTTATGACATTGGTATTGAAGAGTATCTCGACAATGCTTTTTTGTGTATTATAGAATGGCCAGAAGTGTATGAAGATGAATTGTACGGATTAAATTACCACTCAATGAGCATCAATAATACAGGAGAAAACAGAGAAATTACATTCGATTAAATATTATATCTTTGCTTATAGAAATCGATTGTATTAAAAAAAATTCTGTAAGTCATAATTAAACAAAAATGAGTACTACAAATATTTTTACTCCTTTTTCCGAAGAAGAATTAATTCCGAAGGAAGAGAAGTTGGAAGTTATCAAAAAAGGGAAACAGTTTAGCATAGGGATTCCTAAAGAAACCTGTCTCAACGAAAGAAGAACATGCATAACGCCCGATGCAGTACAGGTTTTGGTAGAACATGGTCACGAAATCATCATTGAAGCCGGTGCCGGGCAAGGCTCATTTTTTACAGATTTACAATATTCTGAGTCGGGAGCAAGAATAACTCAGGATGCCAAGGAAGCGTTTTCCCAAGATCTTGTTTTAAAGGTAAACCCTCCTACAGAAGAGGAAATAGATTATTTCAAACCCAATACCTATCTGGTTTCTGCACTTCAGATCAATTTAAGAGATAAAGATTATTTCTTAAAACTGGCAGAGAAAAAAATCAATGCAATCGCTTTTGAATTTATTGCTGACGAATACAAACAACTGGCTTTGGTAAGATTGGTCGGGGAAATTGCAGGAACAGTTTCAATTTTATATGCCTCAGAATTACTAGCTTTATCAAACGGGTTAATGCTTGGCGGAATCACCGGAGTAAGACCTACAGAAGTAGTGATTTTAGGAGCAGGAATCGTTGGTGAATTTGCAACAAAAGCAGCGATCGGATTAGGCGCAAGTGTAAAAGTTTTTGATAACAGCCTCTCAAAGCTGCGAAGACTGCATACTTTAGTAGACAGCAGAGTTCCTACATCAATTATTGATCCTAAAGAATTAAGTAAAAGCTTAAGAAGAGCCGACGTTGTGATAGGAGCTTTACCAAGACTCAATATGCAGCCAATCGTTACCGAAGACATGGTAATGAACATGAAAAAAGGCAGCGTTATCATCGATATTGTAATCGACAACGGAAAAGCAATCGAAACTTCCGAGCTTACCACGATGGATGATCCTTATATCATCAAACATGGCGTTATTCACTGCGGATTACCGAATCTTACATCAAAAATGCCGAGAACAACGACAAAAGCAATCTCCAATTTCTTCCTTTCTTATATTTTAAACTACGATCTGGAAGGCGGTTTTGAAAATATGCTGATTCGCAAAAATGAAATGAAGCAAAGTTTGTACATGTACAAAGGCAGACATACCAAAAAAGTTATCTGCGACCGTTTCGGGCTTACTTATCACGACATCAATCTTTTACTATTTTAGTCTAAAAAAGATAAAAATATATTCATCAGTAATTTTTAGCAAACCCATACGATCTTTAAAAGATAGTAAAATCAACGTATGAAGAAAATAAAGTTCTTTCTTATCGGGCTTATTCCCGGACTTATCATCGTATTTTTTGTCCTTAATGCAAAAGGCGCAAGCTGCAGCGGATATCTGCCAAACAGCCGTGTAATTGCAGAAACTCTTTCAAAAGATTTCGAGTATTCAGATAATTTCAAAAATGAAATGAATGCTCTGAAAATTGATGAAAAATTCTTAAAAGACAGCATTATTACTTTAGGAAAAATAGATTTTGACCGTAGTCATGCTCAGAAGAAACCGTGTCCGGATTATGTGATCACTTCTCCTGAGAAAAATCCTGTCTACGAAATCACTTTCGAGAAATGTGAAGAAAAAGCAGTTCTGCGTTCTTTGAAAAAGCTTAAATAAAATATTCTTTAGCCACGAATACACAAATTCTTATCGATTATTATTCGTGTATTCGTGGCAATAAGATTAGCATTTAAAGCTTCACAATATTTAAAACAATAAATTTCATCTAAATATTTTACTTAAAATGGATGGCAATTACTACATGATTCATGATTATCTGATCTTTTTTGGAGTTTTTGCTATTTTCTTTTTTCTTACGGTGAGTATTTACCTTTTTAGCCAGAACGAACGACTAAAAAATAAAAACAAAAAACTTTCCGAAAGCAATAAACTCATCGAACATAAGTTAAATGAATTTCAGCTGGAACATATAGGAACCAAGCTCAATCCGCATTTATTTAAAAACATTCTCAATTCTGTACAGTCGCACGCTTATCAAACCTATATGTCGCTAGACAAACTGGCCAATGTTCTCGACTATATTTTATACGAAAGCAATAACAGATTTGTAAGTCCAAAAGAGGAACTGAGCTTCGCTTTAAGCCTTATCGAAATTAATAAAATCAAGGTCAATCCGCTTTTTGATTTTAGAATTAAATCTAAAATTGACAAATCTGATTCTATTTTCGAAGAAAAAATATTTGCTCCGCTGATCACTGTTGATCTAATTGAAAATGCTTTTAAACACACCGATTTTCTGGCTCAGGATTCCTTTATTTCTATTGTATTGGAACTTGAAGGTGGCGTTTTTTCGATGAAGGTAAGTAATAAAGCCTCACTTAAAAATGTATTGCATAAAGATCACAGCGGTTTTGGAAGCCAGTCTTTGGATCAACGTTTAAAAATGATCTACACCAATTTTTATTCGCTTCAAAAGAATTCAAAAAACGGTATCTTCACTGCAGAATTAACAATCAATTTAGGCGAGTTCTATGATAAAATGCGTTATTCTTGATGATGAATTGTTGGCAATAAGCTACCTTAAACTTTTATGTGAACAGATTGAAAATGTAGAAGTTGTAAAAGCTTTTAACGACCCAAAAATCTTTCTCAACGAAATAAAAAATATAGATTGCAACCTTTGTATTTTAGACATCGAAATGCCGGGAATGACCGGTTTGCAAGTGGCAGAACTGATTTCAGATTCCAAAAAAATCATATTTACAACCGCCTACAAAGAATATGCAGCAGAAGCGTTTGATCTGAATGTGGTAGATTATGTGCGGAAACCTATAAAAAAAGAAAGACTGATTCAGGCATTTGAAAAAGCAAAAGATCTTTTGAGCAATACTCAGAAAAAAGAATTTATAGAATGGAATACCAATATTGGTAAATCTACAATTTTCACAGAGCAGATTGCCTACATTAAAACTTCAGAAATCGACAGCCGCGATAAAGACATTATCCTTAAAGACGGAACGGTAATCGTACTTAAAAATCTTAATTTTAAATCTTTACTGGAAATGCTTCCATCCAAAGATTTCGCGCAGGTAAACAAAAAAGAGATTATTGCTTTATCTTCTGTAAAAGTTTTATCGACCAACGAAATAATCACAACGATATCCAATGAGTCTGATCAGTTTCTGAAACTTCAGATTGGTGACACCTATAGAAATTCTTTTATGGAAATGTTTGGAAAATAGACTTTTTAAATTTTATTTTCCAAAATTTTACGGCTTAGATTATTCCAGTTTTACAGACATAAGAATCGGACACAAATTTAAATAAGTAAATTATATTGATTTAAAATTGCAAAAAATCTTAAATTGCAAATCCCTTTTATTATCTGAAAGGGATTTGTTTTAAACAGAATATTATGAAAAAAACAGCACTTCTTTTTCTATTGGTTTCAGCATTTACTTTTGCTCAGAAATCTGCTTTAGCGCAAAAGGTAGATTCAATTATTAAAGATAAAAAAGCGACTGTCGGAGTTTCTGTTTTAGGTTTTGAAGATGCTTTTAAATACAATAAAAATGCAGAGACAAAGTTACCTATGCTTAGTGTTTTTAAGTTTCATATTGCAGCAACAGTTCTAGATTTAGTAGATAAAGGAAAGCTTTCATTAGACCAGAAAATTTTAATAAAAAAAAGCGATTTGCTGGAAAATACCTGGTCGCCGATTCGGGAAAAATATCCTGACGGAAATGTAGAACTCCCATTAAGTGAAATCATCAATTATACTGTTGCATGGAGTGATAACAATGGTTGTGATGTATTATTAAGGTTAATCGGAGGCACACAAGTCGTGCAGAAATTTATGGATTCTAAAGGAGTGAAAGATTTTCAGATTAAACATAATGAAGAGCAAATGCACAAAGGAGCGAAATATTTGTATGAAAATTATACCACAACAAATTCTTTGAGCCAACTTTACAAAAGCTTCTACGATGGCAAAATTTTGTCTGAAAAATCAACAAAGTTTTTATATGACATCATGCTGAATACCTCTACCGGAGGAAATAAGCTAAAAGAACAGTTACCAAAGCAATCTATCGCTCACAAAACGGGATCTTCAGGGAAAGATGGAGACTTAACAATCGCAGAAAATGATTCGGGAATTGTTACTTTACCCAATGGCAAGCATTATGCAATAGTAGTATTTATTAGCAATTCTACCGAAACAGACGAGATGAATTGCAAGATGATTTCAAATATTTCAAAAGCAGTTTGGGATCATTTTAATAAGTAAAATTTAAAGCTTAATTTTAAAACCATTAAAATGAAAAAAATAATTTTAACAATAGCGGTGTTCAGTTGTACATTTTTCTTTGCTCAGAAAAGCGAGAATTATATTGAAATAAGCTACAACAGCATTTGTTGCGGTACGCCATCAACGGCTCCTGTAATGAACTATATCAACAGTTTTCAAGGTAAAAAAAATAAACTTGAAATATACCGACAATCACGTTTGGGAAGAGAAGGTGAGTTTAAACTGTTTATCGGAACTGATGCTCTTTCAAAAAGCAATAAAACAAAGTTTATAAAAGGGCTTGAAGCTGCGATCAATTCTCAGAATAAATCCAAAAATGAAAACAGTGACGGAATTGTAGATTTTAACAGCCAGACATTAGTGAAGAAAGAAAAACTAAATACATTAAATAATCTAACTATATATAAAAAAGAAAATTTAAAATGATCAAAAACATTGTCGTTATCGGAGCTGGAACCATGGGAAATGGTATTGCACATACATTCGCACAAAGCGGTTTTAGTGTAAATTTAGTAGACGTTTCTCAGGAAGCTTTAGACAAAGGATTGAAAACTATTACCACAAACCTTGACAGAATCATTGCAAAAGGAAATCTTACAGAAGACCAAAAAGCAGAAACTTTAGGAAATATCAAAACTTTTACTCAGCTAAAAGATGCGGTAACCAACGCAGATTTGGTGGTGGAAGCTGCAACTGAAAATCAGGATTTAAAATTAAAGATTTTCGCTCAGATGGATGAGTTTGCACCGGAAAACTGTATTTTATCTACCAATACATCCTCTATTTCTATTACTAAAATCGCTGCTGCTACCAAAAGAGCAGATAAAGTGATCGGAATGCACTTTATGAACCCGGTTCCTATTATGAAACTGGTAGAAATCATAAAAGGCTACTCTACTTCAAAAGAAACTTTTGACTCTATTTATGAAATGAGCAAAACTTTAGGGAAAGTTCCGGTAGAAGTAAATGATTATCCAGGTTTTGTTGCCAACAGAATTTTGATGCCGATGATCAACGAATCTATCGAAACTTTATACAATGGTGTTGCCGGAGTTGAGGAAATTGATACCGTAATGAAACTGGGAATGGCTCACCCAATGGGACCACTTCAGTTGGCAGATTTTATCGGTCTCGATGTTTGTCTGGCGATCTTAAATGTGATGTATGACGGATTCAAAAATCCTAAATATGCACCAAACCCATTATTGGTAAACATGGTAATGGCAGGAAAATTAGGTGTAAAATCCGGAGAAGGTTTCTATGATTATTCTGGAAGCAAAAAAGCTGAGAAAGTAGCAGAGATGTTTGCAAAATAACAAAGCAAATAAGTGCGTCGTTAGTAGTAATTTCTCTTTTAATGTAAATATATTGATTGAATATTTATAAACTGACTTTAACAAAAAATTAAATATCAAAGAGAACAAATACCAATAATTTTATTATCTTTGATTCAAAGTTAAAACATTAAAAAAAATGAAATTACCAAAGTTTTTATTAGCAGACAATTCGGAATTTCCTGAAGATTTATTCGTAGTACATACAGAATATCCAAGATTCATCTTAAACGTTGAAGAGGAAGAAGTAGAATGGCTTGACGATTTGGAAGGTGACGATGAAGAAACTATGGCAGACGAAGCTACTAAAGTAGTTGAAGCAGCGTTCAAATGGTGCGACGAAGAGTTGGCTAAGTACGACGAAGAAGAGGAAGATTAAGAAAAACCACTTATAAAAAAAGGAACTCAAATTTGAGTTCCTTTTTTATTTTTATTCAGATTTGTTGAATTTTAAAAGCAACAAATTATCCTGATACAATTCTAAAGTAGTTCCTGAAACTACATATTTATTGGCTTTGTGAAGCATATCGAGGAAGTTTTGCTCAACGCTCATATTTGCACAGGCCATTTTTGTAGAACCCATTTGTGAAGCTTCAAATTTTCCTGAAGCCGTTTCCATTGTTACACCGCCAAAATATCGGTTGCACCCTGCATTTCCGTTGATCTTCGAACCTTCTACATTCAAAGTAGGAACCTGCCCTTTTACGTTGTCCGCTAAAGTCCATTTTGTATTCGCAATTGAAGGTTGTGCTTTACCAACTTTCGATGAAGATGCGTTTTTCATTGTTCCGCAAGATGCCAGAACGGCAAATGTGCATATACTTAAAAAAAGATTTTTCATTTTACTTTTTGATTTAATTCAAATTTACGGAAATTATTAATACTTTATTTCTAAAAAACAGATTTATGTTAAATGTATTTTTAAGCTATTTAATTTTAATAAAATGTTTTTTAAGATTTTCGGCATCCTCATCATTCTGAAAATTCATCCCGATAAGATTGGCGTGTCCCATTTTATAATCTTTATTCATCAATAGAAAAACTTTTTTTCTCAAAACCTGGTCTAAAGTACTCATTCCTATACTCTTCCGTCTTCTGTCTATATCTTTCACCAAAGCATTTCCTTTTTCTCCTCTTTTTTCAGGATAAAACCATTGATGTACATAGCAACAATCTGCTTTTTCAAACATTTCTTCTGCTTTATCATGAGGCCGGTCAGGATTACCTTCATTTTTAAAAATTTGAACTATATCGAAATGCCCGCTAGAATAATTCTTGGTTCCGTTGTTTAAATCTAAAAGAAAAGCTGCGTTTTCCGGAGTAATCTTTCCTTTGTTTAAAGCTTTTATAATTTCGTCTGAAAAATTGACAACTTGTGGACTGTAAAGATTAGTTGCCAATTGA
Organism: Chryseobacterium indoltheticum; assembly: GCF_003815915.1. Lineage (NCBI taxonomy): Bacteria > Pseudomonadati > Bacteroidota > Flavobacteriia > Flavobacteriales > Weeksellaceae > Chryseobacterium > Chryseobacterium indoltheticum. The sequence goes on along the minus strand of NZ_CP033929.1, from coordinate 1,988,428 downwards.
TGCCAAATAATAAAATAAAAATTTTGAAAAAAAACTAAGTTGGCAGAGCTTAAACCCAAATCATATTCATTAGGGAATCCTTTTTTCTGAATCAAACTTAAAAGTTTCGTACTCGCAATGCTGTCGTTCTTTGTAATTTCTTTTTTATATTTTGCATAATTTCCACCGGAAAGTTTTCTGTAATGCTGATCAATCGTAAATAAAGAATCAAGCTCTTTTCGGTAATTATCATCAAACTTATTTTTACATTTTAGCCTTTTGTGTTGTTCAATATTTGGAAAATGAGATGAAAGAAAATTTTCTTCAAATTTATATTTCATACAATCTAAGGACTGATAATGTTTAAAAGCATTTTCGTAATCCTTCCTGTTCAGCAGAACTTTCATATGATTATACAAATCATTCGCATGAGGTTCTTTAAAAGTTTTAAATGCCTTCTGATAATACAAATCTGCACTGTCTAACTCATTAGTCACAATCTTATCTTCTGCCGAATTTATGTCTTCATAATAGCTGATTAATTTCTTATTGGTCAGTTCATTATTTTGACAATGAAAAGAAGTGTAAACAAGCAGAAAAACCAGAGCTATAAATGATTTCATATGAATTAAGTTATTTTTAAAACAAAAAAAGCGGACAAAATGCCCGCTTCCAATATATGATATTTTATTTTATGATCTCAACTCAGCATTAAACTCTTTTTGGAAAGATTTAATTAAAGAATCCATTACGTGAGAAATTTCTTTTTCTTCAAGAGTTTTTTCTTCGTTTAATAATTCAAAACTCATTGCGTAAGATTTCTTACCTTCCGGAAGATTTTTCCCTTCATAAACATCAAAAAGATTAATGTTTTTAATGAATGGAGATTTATTCTTTTTAGCCGTCTGATACAATTCCTGATAAGAAATATTCTTGTCAATCAGTAAAGCTAAATCTCTTCTGATCTTGTTGAATTTAGGAATATCTTTAAATTTCAATTCGTTCTTAGAACGTAGTTCCTGAGCAAATTCAAGCTCGATTTCTGCGTAGAAACATTCTTGGTCTACATCAAAATCTTTCAGCATTTGAGGCGCTACTTTTCCGATTCTTACTAAAGTTTTATCTTCAGATTTGTATTCAATTGCATCAGAGAACCTTTCATCATCTAAAGCAACTTCTTTATAATCGATCGATAATCTTTCCAACAAAACTTTCACATACGCTTTCAGGTTGTAGAAATCTGTTGCAGATTTTGGCTGCAACCAGTTTTCAGCAACATTTCTTCCTGAAACCAAAATAGCAAGCTGTTTTCTTTCTTCGTACTTTTCTCTTTTATGATAAATTTTTCCGAACTCGAAAAACTTAATATCCTGATTTTTTCTGTTGATATTATAAACTGCATTCTGCAAAAGCCCTTCCAATAAAGACTTTCTCATAAATGCTAAGTCTCCGCTTAAAGGATTCAGTAATTTTACAGCATCCGTTTCGTCTTTTACAGAAGTTAATGAATTGTTCATCACTTCGTTGAAACCTAAACTCTGTAAAGTTCTAGCCCAAGAGTTTTCCAACTCATCCTGATCGTTTGCACTTAATTTTACAGGCGTAAATGAAATTTTCTGCGGAGCATCGATTTTGTTGTAACCGTAGATTCTTAAAATCTCTTCGATAACGTCGATTTCTCTTGTAACATCGGCTCTGTAAGCAGGAACAGATATTTCAAAACCATTCTGAATATCATTTAAAACCTGAATTTCAAGTGCTTTTAAAATTTCTTTTACCTTTTCTCTGTGAATTTTTGTTCCTAAAATCTGCTCGATTTTTGAAAATCTGATGATGATGTAATTATCTTCAATTTTCTTAGGATATTCTTCCAACAACTCTCCTACTAATTTTCCTTCAGCCAATTCTTCAATCAATTTGATGGCATGAGTAATTGCTGTTCTTGTAATATTAGGATCAACCCCTCTTTCAAATCTGAAAGAAGCGTCCGTATTCAAACCATGGAATTTTGCGCCTTTTCTCACCGCAACCGGATTGAAATAAGCACTTTCCAGGAAAATAGTTTTTGTCTCACTAGAAACTCCGGAATTGGCACCACCGAAAACTCCGGCAATACACATCGGGTTATCCTGTCCGTCTTTAATAATGATTTCAGAACCGTTTAATGTTCTTTCAACACCGTCTAAAGTCGTGAATTTTGTTCCTTCTGCAACCGTTCCTACTTTTACTTTTTTGTCTGCAATTTTATCTGCATCAAAAGCGTGAAGCGGCTGACCAAAACCGTGAAGAATATAATTGGTAATATCTACAATATTGTTGATCGGGCTCAATCCGATTGCTTTTAATCTGTCTTTCAGCCAAGCCGGAGAATCTGCAATTTTTACGTTTTCGATTACTGCACCGATATATCTTGGCGTGAGTTCAGTATCTTCAACTTCAAGCGTAAAGCTGTGCGAACCTTCATTATTTAAGGCAACAGAAGATACTTTTTCAAACTCAGATTTTTGCTGGTTTGTTGAAAGAAATGCGTGCAAATCTCTTGCTACCCCGTAATGCGACATTGCATCGGTTCTGTTTGGTGTTAAACCAATTTCAAGAACTTCGTCATTCGTTAATTCGAAATAATCAGCAAAGTTTTTTCCTACTTCATATTTGGTTTCGTCTAAAACCATAATTCCGCCATGATCGTCGCTTAAGCCTAATTCGTCTTCTGCGCAAATCATTCCCTGAGAAACCTCACCTCGGATTTTTGCTTCTTTAATTTCAAAAGAGCTTCCGTCTTTAGCATAAATTTTGGTCCCGACCACTGCAACAGGCACAGTTTGTCCTTCTGCAACATTCGGAGCTCCACAAACGATATTTAAAACTTTTCCGTTTCCTACATCTACCGTTGTTTTGTTTAATTTATCAGCATTCGGATGTTTCTCACAAGTCAAAACTTTTCCTACAACGATGCCTTCAAGACTTCCCTTTACACTTTCAAACTTATCGATTCCTTCTACTTCAAGACCTATATCGGTAAGAAATTCACCAATTCTCTCGGTTTTCAGTTCTGTTTTAATATAGTCTTTCAGCCAGTTGCTTGATATCTTCATTAGTAGAATTTTAAATATTTAATCTTCAGATTATGTATTCATCATTTTTATAACCATGAATCACCTCCGAATTTTGCGTCTACAAATGTCGTGTTTTTTTGAGAAATACCGAAATTCAAAAAGGTTAAAAAAATCATATTCGTGCTTATTGTGAATTAAAAACATATTTAAGTAGGGATTAAGATTGGCAATAGATATTATCTAAAATAGATTTCCTAAAATTAAATTGTGTGCAATTTAATTTTGTTATACCTTTGTCTCATAATTTAAAACAAGAAAAATGTCATTAATTGAAGATTTAAACTGGAGACATGCGGTAAAAGCTTATGATCCGGCAAAAAAAGTTTCTCAGGAAGATTTAAATAAAATTTTAGAAGCAGCAAGATTAGCACCCACTTCTTCAGGGTTGCAACCTTTCAGAATTATAGTCGTAGAAAATCAGGAATTGAAAAATAAAATGGTGAAGGGCGCACTGAATCCTGAAGTAATGAGAGATTCTTCACATGTATTGGTTTTTGCAGCTTGGGATAGTTATTCGAACGAAAAAATCGATAAAGTGTATGATTATACAACGGATGAACGTGACTTACCGAGAGGTCGTTTTGGCAGCTACACCGATAAAATCAAAGAATTATATGGTGCACAGACTCCGGAACAACATTTTGCACATACCGCACGACAAACTTATATTGCTTTGGGGCTGGCGATGGCTCAGGCTGCTGAATTAAAAGTAGATTCTACACCGGCTGAAGGTTTTAGCAACGAAGTCGTAGATGAAATTTTAGGTCTAAAAGAATTAGACTTGAAAAGTGTAAGTTTGCTGTATCTTGGCTACAGAGATCAGGATAATGACTGGATGGCTTCTATGAAAAAAGTCAGAATTCCTATGGAGGAATTTATTATTAAAAAATAACAATTCATCAACTTCACTCTTGCTATTATGGAAAACTCAGAATCTTTAAAATTAGAAAATCAAATTTGCTTTCCGTTATATGTGATTGCAAAAGAGATTACCGGGCTTTATCGTCCGTTTCTTGATGAGCTGGATATTACCTATCCGCAATATCTTGTGATGATGGTTCTGTGGGAAAATGACGGACTTCCAGTAAATCATATTGGCGAAAAGCTTTATCTGGACAGTGGTACATTAACACCGCTTTTGAAAAGACTGGAAGCTAAGGGATTGATTCTTAGGAAACGAAAGAAAGAAGATGAAAGAGTTGTTCAGGTTTTTATCTCCGATTTGGGAAAAGAACTTCAGCAGAAAGCTTGTGAGATTCCTTCCAAAATTTATCATAAAGTTGGAGTTTCTAAGGAAGACTGGGCCGAGCTTAGCAAAAGCGTAAAAAAAATATTAAACAAATTAGACAACAAATGAAAACATTATATACAACAAAAGTTACCGCAAAAGGCGGAAGAAACGGGCAAGTAAAAAGTGAAAACGGAATTATTGACCTTGAAGTAAGAATGCCAAAAGCTTTAGGCGGAGCCAATGACGACTTCACAAATCCTGAAATGCTTTTTGCAGCCGGATATGCTGCTTGTTTCGACAGCGCTTTAAATTTAGTTATCAATAAATCTAAAGTAAAAACCGGTGAAACAACCGTGACAGCTGATGTAAGCATTGGTCAGATAGAAAACGGTGGATTTGGTTTGGCGGTTGAATTAGAAGTTAATATTCCTGAAGTTTCTCTTGAAGAAGCTCATGAATTGACTGAAAAAGCTCATCAGATTTGTCCTTATTCTAATGCTACAAGAAATAACATTGAGGTAAAACTTACGGTGACGAATAACTAAGATCTTATCTAAATTTGATATAAAATCTGTTTCAGTATGAAGCAGATTTTTTTTGTTTAATAATTCACAATAAAATTGGAAGTAAATATATTATTAAAACGTAGAATATCACCTGAAATTTTTATACTTATCAATTTGGGAAAATCTTCCCTCAAACTGGTTTACACTGTCCCAACTTGGGAAACATTCCTCGCAAAAAGTTTTGTATTATCACAAGTTGGGAAAGTCTCCCCGGAAATAGGTTTGCCTCGTCCCAAATTGGGAAACCTTGCCTCTAAAGTGGTTTGCTAAATTTCACATCAAAAGCATAGAAATTCCGTATTAAATTTAGAAGACTTAACTAAGTGGTTGATAGGTTTAATTGATGGCTGGTAGGTTGAAATTCAATAACTTTAAAGCTCATAATGAGTCATCGAATAGTTTCAATAACTTGTTTTGGTTCAAGTTTTAAAGGATTTGTATTATATTTGAAAATAAAAATTGAGTACACAGCAAAAAACTTAAAATGTCTTTTGGCCGAAAAGAATCAAATGAAATGATGTAAATAGGAATATTCAAAAGTTTACAAAGTGTAGTGTTTTCCTTTTATTGTTTGTTTTATTAGCTTTTGAATAACTTATTTCTTCATAAAATATTTTGTGGATCTTGCGGTTAAAAAAATGCATATACCAAAAAAGTAAAAACTAATTTTTGCACTCTTCATATAACACATTCAACCTTATATTTTGAAAAAATTTTTCGTCTTAACTTTTACTTTTTGTACTTGGATCTATTTTTTTTCTCAAAACACGTATGCTTTTTTTGGCTCTTTCAATTGGGATAAAAATACAGAAGGAATTTATGTTTATAAATTAGATACCATTAACGGAAATTTATCAAAAATAACCACAGTTAGCGGTATTCTCAACCCTTCTTTTCTGACTGTTTCACCCAATGGAAAATATATTTTTGCATGCACAGAAAGCAAAACAGAAAACGGAGGAAGCGTAAGCAGTTTTGAGTTTAAACCTAAAGATGAATCGCTTACCTTTATCAACAGTGAAAAAAGCGGTGGTGAAAACCCTGTCTATCTTACTGTTCACAAGAATGGCAAATGGCTTATCAATGGAAATTATACGGAAGGAAGTGTTTCCGTTTATCCTATTTCAGAAGGTGGAAAAATCGAACCTCATGTTCAGAATTTTCAGTTTTCAGAAGGAAGTGTAGACGTTAAGAGACAGAATCGTGCTCATATTCATTCAACAGTTTTTTCTCCTAACTATGATTATCTCTTTCTTCTAGATCTCGGAGCAGATAAAATAAGAACTTATCAATTTAAAAATGAAAACGCTCAACCTTTACAAGAAGCTAAAACTGCTTTTACAAAAACAACCTTAGGAAGCGGACCGAGACATTTTACGTTTCATCCAAATGGAAAATATGCTTATTGTATTGAAGAAATGGGAGGAGCCGTCAGTGTATATTCTTACGAAAATGGGAAGCTGAGCAATCTTCAACGAATTCATACTCATTCGGAAAAATATAATGATAGCTTTGAAAGTTCCGATGTTCACATTTCGCCCGATGGAAAATTTTTATATGCCTCAAACCGCGGAAAGGAAAATAATATTGCTATATTTTCAATTCAAAATAACGGAACATTAAAAACTGTCGGTTATCAATCTACAAAAGGAAAACATCCAAGAGTCTTTGGTCTCGATCCGAGTGGAAAGTTCTTAATTGCAACCAATACAGGAAGTGGTAATGTTGTTGTATTTAAAAGAAATTTTGAAACAGGAACATTAAAAAAAGTTGGTAAAAAGATCAAAATAAAAAATGTCTCTTGTGTACAGATAAAGAAATACTAAATCACCATGTAAAAGAATAATTTTCTTATTTTTGGCTTTAAAATTTTCTCAAAATATCAAGATTATGAAATATATTTTAAGCGTTTCTTTACTTTTGTCAGTATTTTTCTCTTACGGGCAAAACTATCCATTTGCAACAGAATTCGTCAACGGTAAAGTAATCCTTAAAGATTTATCTGAACTTGATGGGCAGATAAAATGGTTTCCCACCCAAAATGATAAATTACATTTCCGATCAGATGAAAAAGCAAAACCAGAGAAATATACCCCAAATGATATTACAAGCTTCTCTGCTGAAAATTTGAAGTTTGTTCCTTTATATAATTTCAAAGCTTATGCAGATAACTATGCATTGGTTGGAACCCCAACAAAGATTACGGAGACATTTGGAGAAGTTGTTTCGGAAGGTAAATTCAATATTTATTTTACATCAATCAGAGGATATAATCCAATTGCAAGAACGTTAGAAGATTATCCTAATTTTGTGTTTCAGGATGCTAATGATGCTGACAAAAAACTCTATGCTTATCCGTACAGAATCAGAATGAAAGAAAAGAAATATGAAAAAGCAAAAGAAGATCTTTATATTCTTTTTAAAGATCATCCAGAAATTGTTGACAAAATAAAAGCTTTCAAAAAAGAGAACGATTTTTTAGAGATCATTAAAATGATTGAAGATATCAACAAATAAAAGAGCAATTTATCTCGTTACAGAATCACTCTTCTTATAAGCATCTACCGCTTGGTAAGAATCATTTTCCTCTTTTTTCTTTTTATCTGAAATTAAAATTCCAAAAAGATGATCGATTTCGTGCTGGAAAATCACGGCGGTAAAACCTTCCACCATTTCTGAAAATTTCTGACCTTTTAAGTCAACATATTCCAGTCTAATAACTTTGCTTCTGTAAAACTGATCTCTAAATTCGGGAATCGATAAATCGCCTTCCGGACCAAGATTCTGTAATTCCGATCTCCAGGTAATTACAGGATTAATGAAATATTCCAACGGTTCGCCTGCTTTATCAAAACGCTGTACCCAAATTATTTTTCTATTGATTCCTACTTGCGGAGCCGCAATTCCTACTCCACCGTCCGTCGAAAGAAGTGATTTCTCCATTCTTTTAACCAAAATTGCTGTGTTTTTATCAAGCGGATCAATTTCTGTTGAAAGGTTCAGCAAAGTGGTATGTTGATGAGCATCAGTAATCTGATAAATCAGTAGAGCCGAATTGACATCGCCCTGATTAATAAGAGAAATTTCGTTAGGAGTCAACTTTTGAGCGTTGATAAAACCGATAAAAAATATGAAGAGTATGGAGATTTTTTTCATTTTTAAAAGAATGTTGAACAAAGATAAAGGATGTTTTTCAAGTTTTGGCTGAAGCCTTTGGATTTTTCATATAAAAAACGGGCTAAAGCCCGTTCCTATTGATGTATTTTGTTTAATTTTTCTCACGCAGAGTGGGCAAATTCAGCATATAAAAATTTGTGACAATCTTTTTAATCCCTGGATATTTTTAAAACACATAAATCACTTTAGAGTTTTAATTTTAAAATGTATAAAAGAACACATTTGTCTTGAAAATCAAAGATTTTCTTTGAATACCAACTTATCTCTTTTACCTTTTTACTTGGCTCTTTTCACTTAGTTCTTTAAACTTAATAAGTCTTGGTCATATCCGCCGGAACAATCAGATTAAAATCTGTCGGGATATATTCTTTCTCAGGGATTTTTAATTCGTCATCTTCAGATTCAAAAACAGAAATTACTGCCATTTTAAGGTTTGGATTTTTCTGTTTGATGTACCAGTATATTCCGCCAAACTCTTTACTGTGGAAATTTCCATTGTAATGAATAAATGTTTTTCCGGGTTGCAGGTTGTTAAGAATAGATTCAGCCATCGTTGCATCTTTCGTTGCCTGAGCCGAAATAAAATTCATCACTTTGGTTCCTTCTGCATGATCGCCCATCATTTTTTTCATTTCAGGATAACCGGGCGTGTCTAAAGTTACATTAATCGGCAATTGAGCAATGTAAGATTTTTCTTTTTCACTCAGTTTATTTAAGGACTCCAAACCTTCTTTTGCAGTTTGAGAAGCATATTTTCTTGGAATATTGGTCGCAATAAAATTCAGGTTTTTATCTTTTGCAAAATCTACCAAAGGTTTGTAATCTGTGGTATAATTATTCCACAAACGAACAGAATCTTTCAGACTTTTAGCTTCAATTTTACCGGCAAGATATTTATTAAGCTGCGGCTGATTGTCTCTTTCAAACATCTCGGCACCCAAAGTAATCTGCTTATTTTTCTGTTCATACAATCCTTTTGTTACTTTTAACTGCAGCCAGTGAACGATCGAATTATTGTGAAGCTCACCAAAGAAAACAACATCGTAATCAGCAAGCTGCTTGATCAATTTCTCAGTTTTGATGGCTTTTCCTTTTTTATTATAGAACTGATAAGGTTTAAAATTCTGCGCTTTAAAAACAGAAAAACCTAAGACTAATATGACGATAAAAATATTTTTCATTTTATATTTTTTGATTTTTATTTGATGTAAAGTTCGTAAAAGATCTTTTCAATTTGAATAAACATTTTTAATTTTTCACAAATATACTTCGTTCAGAATGACAAACTATATGTGAAGTAACTTTACATTTCATCTAACAAAAAAAGCCGTTTTGATTTACAAAAAACAAAACGGCCTTCATCAAATCATCTAATTATTATTTTTCAAGATCTGCTACCAAATCTTTCCATTCTTGTAATTCAGGGATTCCCGGCTTTCTTTTTCCGAAAAACTGTACAATAAAGTCTCCTTCCTTGTTGAATACTTCTATTGCCGTCACCTCACCATCTTCGGTTGGTTTTTTCACTATCCAGGCTTCAGTGATTTTTGTGACATCTAAATGTAAGTTGAAATCAGGATCCATTACATTAAACCATTGCTGGTGCCACATTGTTTTTTTCACTTCTCCGGTGTGGATTTGGATAATTCCTCTGTTCCCAACGAAAATCATGATCGGAAGATTCTTTTCAGAAGCATCTTCCAAAACATTTACCACTTTTGAAGGATCTATTTTTTTAGCATAACCTTCTGGCGCCAATCTCAAGGCCTGAGTTCTTGAAACCCCGAATTTTCTGGTCATCATAAAGAAATCGTGTGTGTCTTTCAGTTCCGTCCATGCTTTTTTGAAACCTTCAGCATCAATTTCTGAATCTTCTTTTTCAGGAGCTTTTGGAGCAACCGCTTCAAATTCAAAAGTTTCGTTTTGATTTTCAGCTCTAAATTGAGCGACGATAGGATCGAAAGCTTCAACATTGCTGTCTTTCGTTACATAAATTTTGTGAAGCGCCAAACCATCTTTTCCGAAGAACTGAAGACTTCTTTTATCACCTTCAACCACGGCGAAAGCAAATTTCCAGTGATTTTGGAAGATTCTTAAATCGATATCTTCACCTACAAAAAGCTGTGCATGAGGACTGCTGAAATCACCGTTTAAGTAAGTTCCTTTTCTTTCGTGAACACACTCGTCATTTCTCGTTAGCGCCATTACTTTTCCTAATTTTTCAACCTCCGTTAAGATATTGGCAAATTCAGGTTTTAAAACGGTGACTTCTTCACCTACGTTAGTTAATAATAATTCTGCTTCGCTTACACCCAATTGTTCAGCGGCATTTCTTATTCTCAAATGTGGATTTTCTACTTTCAGAGCTTCCCATTTTTCTTTCAGATCGTTAACTATTGTATTCATTTTATTATTTTTTTATGGTTAAAACTGTATAATTTCTTTTGATTAATTCGTCTCCGGTTTTGCTTTTTATTTCTTCTTCTTTTTCGGAGATTTTCATTCTTTTAAAACGACTTTCAGATATTAATTCTTCCATTTCGTCATTATTGTAAAGATTAAAATTAAATTTTGTAAATGGTAATTTCTCCATGAAATCTCTCTGTGCGAAAGTAAGGACGAAGGTTCCCGTATTTTTTAAAACTCTGTAAATCTCGTTGAGAAACTCAACCGGATTATCCCAGAAATAAACGGTATTGACTGTAAATATTTTATCAAAAACCTCATCTTCAAAAGGAAGCTTTCTGCCTTCATACAAAATAAAATCAGCCTGATCTTTGAATTCTTTATTCAGATTCTCAGCTTCTTTACGCATTGTTTCAGAAATATCAATTCCTGTATATGTAAGGTCTTTGGCCTTATTTAAAAGACTTTTAAGATGACCTGCATTTCCATGACCAATTTCAAGAATATGCTCATCATCTTCTATCAAAAGTGTTTTGATGCTTTCAAGCGTCATTCCTATATTGGTGGCATTCATCATTTCACCAATTTCAACACCTTTTTCACCTTGCGGGTTGGCAAGATTTTGGGCTAATATTTTTAAATCTTTCTGTTCCATTTATCCAAAAATAATCATTGGGTTTGAGTTGACCGGATGCGGACAAATAGTACAAGGAAAGTTGTAGGCCTGCGTAATATTTTCGGAAGTAAAAACTTCTTCCGGCGTTCCGTACGCCGAAACTTTCCCGCCTTTCATTAATAAAATTTTATCTGCAAACTGAGCAGCAAGATTCAGATCGTGCAAAACAACGATGGCCGAATTGTCGTTCTGTGTAAATTTTTTTATGATTTCTAAAGCTTTGTACTGATGTTTTACATCCAGATTATTCAAAGGCTCATCAAGAAAAACAAGTTTTTGTTCCTGCTCATTTTCAAGTTGCGCCATTACTCTCGAAAGATGCACTCTTTGCTTTTCACCACCAGACAACGTATTGTAATCTCTCTCTTTAAGATGGTAAACATCGGTTTCGTACATCAATTTATTCATCGCTTCGAAGTCTTCTTTTCTTGGCTGAGAATCAAAATAAGGATAACGCCCCATCATCACCACATCTTTTACCTGCAAAGGAATCTCGTTGGAATTATGCTGAGAAAATTTAGCTTTGTGTAAAGATAATTCTCTCACTTCCCACTCGGAAATATCTTTATCCTTAAACATTATTTTCTGCTGTCCCTGCTTCACTTCATTGGCCAGAATACTCAGCAAACTTGATTTTCCGGCTCCGTTTGGACCAACAATTGCCAAAAAGTCGCCGTAATCTAACGTGACATCTACATCATTCAGAATAAAAAATTCTTTATGCTTATAATCAATCTGACGTGCCTTTAACATTAGAATGATTTTTTAAATTTAATTAAAATTGCGATAAAAATAGGGCCACCCATTAACGCCGTTAAAATACCAATCGGTAATTCTGAAGGCTGCACCACACTTCGGCTAAACGTATCTGCCACCAACAGTAAAATGCTTCCGAAAATTGCAGACAACGGTAAAATAAAAGTGTAATTTGATTTAAATAAAAGCCTTAAAATATACGGTACAATAAGCCCTACAAAACCAATCGTTCCTGAAAAAGCAACGCAGGTTCCGATCATTAAAGCCGTTAAAATAACAATCTGTTTTTTTAATCTTTCAACATTAATTCCTAAATGCTGTGCATCTTTTTCGCCCAACATCATTGCATTAAGCGCTTTGCCTTTCGGAAGAAGAATGGTGTAAGAAATTACGATTACGATTGCTAAGACAATATTTTTAGTCCAGGTTGCAGCAGCCAAACTTCCCATATTCCAGAAAGTAAGATCTCTCAACTGTTCGTCTTTAGAGATATAAATCAAAAAACCAGTAATAGAAAATCCGATTGCGGTAATTGCAACTCCGCTCAATAACATCATCACAACATTTGTTTTTCCACCACTTGTAGAGATCCTATACACCAACAACATTGCTAATAAAGCTCCTATGAAAGCTGAAATACCCGTCAGTGAAAACTGTACCATTTCAGGAAGATATTCTTTGAAATGCCCTCCTAAAACAATTGCAATTGCCGCCAATAAAGTTGCTCCCGAAGTAAGACCTATTAAATCTCCCGTTGCCAAAGGATTTTTAAACAATCCCTGCAAACTCGTTCCTGAAACCGCCAACATACTTCCCACTAAAATGGCCATAATAATTCGTGACGCTCTCACATCCCAAAGTACATATTTGTCGCTTAACTGCAGATTGGGATCCCCCTGAATGAACTGACCTAAAACGGTAAAAGGTGAAACGCCGTTGAAATCGTAAACACCGATATAAAGCGCCGCAATTGCCAGTATAACCAGCAAAAGGGCACTTATAATAAGATAAATATATAATTTATTTTGTGCTTTCAACTAAAAGTTTGTTTAATGAAACTGCAGCCTCACCAAGTCTGGGTCCGAAGCTTGAAACTAAACCTCCATCCATTGCGATAATTCTTTTGTTTTTACCTGCATTGGTTTGAGAAACACCCGGCATTTTTAATGCACCTTCGTTTCCACCTGATCCCTGAAGACCAGTCGTAAAGAAGAATAAAACATCAGGATTTGCTTTTACAACCGCTTCCGGAGTTAACGGTTTGAAATCTTCGAAGTCATTGATTGCGTTTTCACCTCCTGCAAGATTAATTAAAGCTGCCATAGGCGTATTTTTACCGGAAACCATCATCATATTTCCTCTTGCGTAGATGAATAGTACTTTCGGTTTTTTGGCAATTGGCTGAATTTGCTTTAAATCGGTATCAATTTTATCGTTTAATTTCTGATAATCTGTGTTTCCTACAGCTTTTGCAACGTCGGAAATTAATTTTTTGGTTCCGTCAACTGTAAATTCCTGCTTGAATAATTCAGTTTTGATACCTGAAGCTTTTATTTTCCCTAATAAATCCGGATTGATATCTTTATCTGAAGCTAAAATCAAGGTAGGATTTACTGCCATGATCGGCTCAATCGTCATTGATCTTACATGTCCTAAATTTTCAGCAGTAGCTTTTAGAGATTCAGGATATGTACTGGTAACATCTGTTGCTACAATTTCGTTTTCGTGACCAAGAGCAGCAACAATCTCTGTGATACCTCCACTGATAGAAACGATTTTATTATCAGATTTCGGAGTATCAGAAGAAACTTCAGTTCCGTTTTCTGTTGGTTTTTGAACTTCTTTTTTGCAAGAATATACTGCCACTAAAACAGAAGCTGCAAGGATGAATTTTTTCATTTTATTAATTATTATTTGATTATTTCTATAAAGGTTTGTATTCGAATTGAGGGAACCCTCTTTCACCTTTCAGACCAAACTCGTCTGTAGCAGCCTTTGTAAGTCTTGTAAATCTTAGTTTAAAATAATATCCGTCTGCATCTTTGATGATATAAAAACGGTCACCAAATACTTCAAGGCCGTTGGTACCTACAGGATTTCTCCAGTTTGCCCCGATAACTCGATGATCGTTGTAGATTAACTTTGACTGTTCAATATCGGTAACTTTAAAATTATTATACGCCTCTAATCCTGAAGCTGGAGATGGGATTACAACTTCATATGCACCTACACCACCTACATTATTATTATTTACAAAATCTGCATAAATGTAGCTCCCTGATCCCGTAATTGTGTTGGTAAAAACCGTAAAACAAAGATCCCAGTTTTTCTTTTCCGGCTGTATAAAAACTTCTTTTTTATTAACTACACTGACAAAATTGTAATTATAGGCTGTATTTTTTGTCACTGTAATTTCGAAATAATTATCTCCATTTATGTCTGCTGACTTTATGGTATAACCGTTTCCTGCTCTTGCAATCTGTACTTTTTTCCAGCCTCTTTCACTTCCGCCAGTGGTAACAGTACCCACGGGAACAGATCCTTCATAAATGTGTTTCCCCATATTTACCAGATAAATTCCATTTTCTGAAGAATTGGCTTTAATTTCGGAGATTGCAGTATATCCTTCAGGGAAATTACCTTTTACATCATCTATATAAACTTCATTAGCTGCATTAAAATTCGCTACCAGTACCTGCGTCTGTAACACGGCAACAGTAGATGGTGTCACCTGTGATAATTCTGTGACATTCGGAATTTTGGCAGCAGCCATCATAATTGATGAATTTAAAACAACTTTAAACTCATTTCCTGAATAGAAGGCGAAGTCCCAATCGGTTCTTTTAGTAACTAATTCTTCTTTTTTACTCAAGTCATACCAAACCTGATTCGGCTCTGTAGCCCCCCCAACTCTTGGATCAATAATAGAACCTTCTATAGGAGGCACTGCCACTGCATCTTCGTTATCCTTAATACAAGATTGTGATATAAACGAGGTGCCAACCAGAAGGCAAAAAAGTATTTTTTTCATTGTAATCCTTTATTAAAAATTATAATTTAAACGGGCAAAATAGCTTCTTCCATAGAAAAGATTTTGTATATCTGCACCAGCATTATGGGCTCCTCCCGAACTGATCGTATTTCTTACAGACGAAACATCAAATATATTTTTGATTCCTAAGCTTAATTCTAAATGGTTGTTGAAAAATGGCTGGGTAAGTGTAAAATTCAACATATTAAAATTTCCGACTTCTCCTAAGATATATTCTGGTGCAGCACTTGGATTTTGATTAAATTTCTGGGTAAACTGCTTTCTGACTCCTGTATATTTATAGTATAATGCAAATAGAGTTTTGGTTTTGTCTAAGGTATAGTTTGCGCCAAGATTTGCTTCAGCATAAAAATTATAGTCATCAGGAGAAACCACTGTTCCGGAAATCAATTCCTGAGAAATTCCCATTACCGAAACACCGGCATTTAATGAAAAATTATCTTTTTTCACCGTTAAACCACCACCAAATAAAAGAGACCTGTAATTATTGATGTTCAGAAAAGTATATTTTAGAGGCTCATTGCTTACGATCACATTTTCTATTCTGTCTTGTACGTCAAGAAACATTCCTGATAGACTAACATTCACTTTCCAATTATTCACTGCAGGCATACTGTAATCATAGAATAGTCCGAACGAATACCCGGTTTCAGGTTTTAAATTTTCATTTCCGCGAATATCATGATTGTTATCTACTACCGAAGTATATAACTCCTCATAAGTTGGAAATCTGTTTGAAGATCCGAAAACGGCTCTTACATCTGATCTTGAGGTCGTATTATATCTCGCTGTTAAAGAGTAATTATACTGAGAATCAAACTTATTGCTTAATGCCAATCTTACACCCGGGCGTAGTGAAAATTTATCATCTATCCTCCATTCTGCAGAAAGAAAATTTGCATAATTGAAAATTGACTGCTCTATATTTTTTCCATTATTATTGAATTCGAATGTCGAAGAACCTGCAAAACCACTGGTATTATCTAATTCGTATCCTAACTGAAAGTTAATTTTTTCGTTATCTAAGAAATTACTGAACATTCCTCGGGAATAGAATACTTTAGTATCGTAATAGACCTTTTTTTCGTCCGTAGACAAAGTCTGTCTATTAGGAACATCATAAATATAATCCTGATATTTTCTTTCCTGAGTCTGATAAGAGAAATCCCCCTGATAATTAATTCTCGAGCCCAGTTTAGTCTGAATATTAAACTGGTGAATCCATCTTTTGGTAAAATAATCCCTATCTTGTGAGATGAAAGTTCTCTCACCTCCACCTAAGGGAAAGTCTGTAATTCTTGGGTCTCTAAAGTTGATATCTTCGGTAAGAAAATTTACTTTATAGAAAAATGAGGTATTGTTTTTAGAATAACGGATAGCTGCATTTCCTGTAAGTTGATCTTTGGGAAGCCATTCGTACCCTCTCTTTTTATCGTTACTGAGGTTAAAATATTTATAACCGTTCAAGTCACCTTCATAGCCTTGAAAATCATTATGATTGATATCGGCAGTCAAAGACCAGTTATTGGAAAGTCTAAACCCTAGGTTTAATGCCTGAATATGTCTTCCATTTCCTTTTTTGTACCAGTCATAATCTTTCCCTACCGTTTCTTCCTGCAATGATAAAAGTGCCGTTACTTTTTGGGTATAATTTTTCTTGGTAATGATATTAATAACACCTGCCACAGCATTATTGCCGTACTCCACACCCATTGCGCCTTTTACGATCTCAATACGTTCTATATTATTTACATTGATTTTACTAAGGTCAATTTGGTTACCCATTCCCTGATCTCCCACTACCGGGATATTATCAATAAGTACTTTTGTGTATGAGCCGCCCAAACCCATAATGCTGGCTCTGGAATCACCAGTTCCGCTATCAGGCTCGATTAATATATTTAGATTTTGATTCAGAACTTCTGCCGCCGTAGTTACAGCCATATTTTTAATCTGCTGAGCATCAATCACCTCAACTTTGTAAATTGATTTATTGATCGATTGCTGCATGTATTGTCCGGTGATAACAACCTCTTCTATTTTCTTTTGATTAAGAGAATCTTTTTCCTGTGCATTAATCCATAAAACTGTTGATAACGACACAATTGAAAACACTTTCTTCTTCATAGATTCAAAAATTTCGACAAATATAGGACTTTATTTAGAATAAGTAAAAATAATTAAAGTTTTGTAATATGATATTTTAACTGAAAATGATGATAACAGAATTTTGATAATGATAACAGATATTACGAATATTATTATAATATATTGTATGTCAGCAATATTATAAATTTAAAAACAAGATAAAAATCATTATTTTATTTAGAACAATTAAAAACTAATTAGTAATTTTGCGATATATAAATATTAGAAAAATGAAATTAAAATTACTTTTTGCAGGATTAGTTTTTTCAGCAGTTACAGCAAATGCGCAATTGGCTACAATTAACCAGAATTTTAACAATTTTACAACAGGAAACACAACATTTCCTCAGAATAGTTGGTCTGCTGTACTCCCTCCGATGAATACTCCGCCGAGCCCGCCGTCGCCAATGATGATTGTATATGCAGAAGCAAATGATGCTACAAACAGATATGTGTCATCCTATTCCGGAGGTAACAAAGACACACCACAATATTTAGTGTCTCCACAAATTGTTGCGCCAACAGGAAATAAAACGCTCTCATTCAAAGCAAGAAGAAACGGACAAAATGCTGCTCCAATAGTTGTACAAGTAGGATTGGCATTAAGCCCTACAGATATGACTACTTTTGTAGCTGTAGGAGCACCCGTTACACTTACAGACAATACCTATCAGACTATTACAAGATCAATCCCAAGCTCATCTTCAAGCTATATTGTTTTTAAAACTGTAAATGCTGTTACAGGTGTACCTCATACAGCAGCAGATTTTGACGACGTGGTTTATGACTTAACGGCTAGCTTATCTGTTTCTGATAACTCAAAAAAAAATAACGACATTCAGTTCGCTGTAAACGCAGACAATACTGCTCTTTTTTTTGTGGGTAAAACAGAAATTAAAAAAGTAGATGTTTATTCTGCAGCTGGTCAAAATGTAGCTTCAGGGAAACCAAATAATAATTCTTTTGACATCAACACTCTTCAAACCGGGGTTTATTATATCTCAGCCCAGACTAAAGATGGAAAAGCTATTCAATCAAAATTCATTAAGAAATAATTGATTTTAAATATATTCTAAAAAGTGAGTTACTAATGTAATTCACTTTTTTTTTCGTTTTAAACCTTTGAAAAACAACACTTTAATTCAAAAAACTTGTTTATAAAACTTTAAAACAAGACAAATGTCATGTTTTTATTTAGAATTATTAAAAATAATTATATAGTTTTGTAGAATAATTCTAAATAAGAAAATTAAGGTTATGAAAACAAAATTATTTTTGGCATCAGTATTTGCTTTATCAGTGCAGCAAACTGTATTGGCTCAGACAGATGCAAACGGATATACTACGGTAAACCTTACCATGGGACCTTCGTATCAAAACAGAGTGTTCTTTGATTTTAGTGCAAACAATATTGTTTCTCAACCAGCAAATTCTTGGGATATTGCATTCTACAGAAACTCTACCTACGGATTCGGAACCAGAATAAATGATGCTCAGAATGTGGAAGTGTATCAAGCCGCAAACACAGCAAGTGCCTGGAATACGATTACCACGAATAATATCTCGACCTACGGAGCGCCTTTATATAATTTGGATAATACAACTGCTCTTGAGAACGGTGCCTTTGAACAAGGTTCTGCAACCTATGGCTGGGGAGAATATAACCCTTCTAATCATCATGTGGTAGGAAGTGTTGTTTTTATTTTAAAATATCCTTCAGATGTTTTCTATAAATTTATGATTGAAGATTTCTTTGGCGGGTACACTTTTAAATATGCAAAATGGAATGCTGCCACTTCTTCTTGGGATGCTACACAGACAAAAACGATAGCTAACGGAACTGATGATGCTTTCTTCAACTATTTCTCTTTTGCCACAGGAGATAAAGTTGCAAATCTTGAGCCGCCGAGAGCCAATTGGGATATGATGTTTACAAGATACTGGAATGATTATCCATATGTTGATCAGCAAGGAAACCCACAAACAATGAAATACAGATTGTCTGGTGTTATTCAAAATCCCAATATTACGGTAGCAAAAGTAAAACCTGAAACACAGGCTACAACCACATATACTTTGCCTGCATTAACAGCATTTTCAAACAATATAACAACAATCGGACATTACTGGAAACCTACAATAGGATTGCCTTACTCCGATGTTGTTTATTATGTAAAACAAGGCTCTGATTATTACAGAATGTACTTTGTTTCAAATGATGGGTCGTCTACAGGAAATATGTATTTCAAATACAAAAATATTACCTCAACATTGGGTATTACAGAGGTTAGCAAGAAAGCGTCATTCGGTATTTATCCGAATCCGACAACGGCTGACAAAAAAGTAACTGTTTTATTTGATGTAAAAGAAAAAGACAACAACAAAGGAACCGTTGAAGTTTATGATCTTACCGGTAAGAGAGTTTATAATGCAGAGCTGAGCAATCAGGCAGGTTTCTACAAACAAGATCTTAATTTATCTCATCTTCCGGCAGGAAATTATTTGGTGAAAATTTCTTACGGTGGTAAGACAGAAGCTAAAAAACTTATTGTAAAATAAGAAACGTGAAGAAGTGAATTTTCTTCACAGTGAATTGTCAATTTTAAATTTTAAATTCACCATTGACAGCGATGCTAATTGACCGTTCACCACAAAATTAATACTTTCTATTTTTTCTAATAAAAAGGCAGTTTTCAAGAATGATGAAACTGCCTTTTGACTTTTCTAGCATCTAGCATCTAGCATCTAGCATCTAGCATCTAGCATCTAGCATCTAGCATCTAGCATCTAGCATCTAGCAAAATTAATAGATTTTAAAACCCTTATAAACCTGTGCAGTTTCTTCCAGTATTTTAGACGCATTTTTTCTGAAATCCATTAGATGATCCGTTCCGTTGTGTTGGCTGTGATGCTCTACACTTTCCCATAATTCAATCAGGAAAAAAGTTCCTTTATTATCTTTATCTTCAATTAAATCATATTGCAGACATCCATCTTCTTTTCTGGTTTCTCTTACCAAAGTCTGAAATAGTTCTACAGCATCCATTAAGTTATTTTCTTTAAATTTGAAAAGGGCAACGATATGTAAATTCATGTATTATTTTTAGGCAGTAAATGTAAAATTATTTTTGATTTTAATTGAATTCAAATTATCCTAAATTTTTCACAAAAAAAAATCTAAAAAACCGATTTATAAATTGTAATCGAGCTCATCACAATCACTAAAGTTCCGATGATAATAAACATATTTTTTACAGGAAGTTTCGCAGTAAGCATTGCAGAAAAAGGTGCGGTAATAATTCCACCGATCAGGAGTCCTAGAATAATATTCCAGTGTTGAATTCCTAAGGTTAAAAAGAATGTCACTGCTGCGGTAACAGTCAAAATAAATTTTGCAACCGTAGAACTTCCTACTGCAAATCTGGGCGTAAAACTGTTTTTAATTAAAGTTCCCGTCACCAAAGGTCCCCATCCTCCACCAGCAAAAGAGTCGATGAAACCACCGATCACTCCCAATCTTGTAAGATTTGTTTTTTTCTTTAAAGCTTTATTCTGTTTAGGTTTAAAAGCATTCGATAAAATCTGAATTCCAAGATACAAAGTGTAAAAAGAAATCACTGTTTTCGTAATTTTCGAATAATATTCACCAAGATAAGTCAGTGAAACTGCTCCGATAATTGCTCCGATAATCGCAGGAATTGCAAGCTTTTTCACCAGACTTTTGCTTACATTTTTAAGTTTAATGTGGCTGATACTTCCGGCTGCTGTTGTAAAACTTTCGGCAGAATGAATACTTGCACTTACCGCATGCGGAGGAATTCCCAGAAATAAAAGTGTTGTGGTGCAAATCACTCCATATCCCATTCCCATAGATCCGGCGACAACTTCAGCAAAAACCCCTACCAAAAGCATCCAGTAAAAAATGTAATTGTCTTTGGCAAGAATAATTTCAAGTTCATCCAAATATCCTAAGCTGTACATCGACAGAAATGTGATTGCCAAAACTGCAATTGTAATCAATAGCAGATTGAGCCTGAACTGAATTTTTTGCGAAATTATCATATCATCATGTGTGTTAAATTAAAAACTTATAAAATCATCACCGCTCCAACCGTAGAATTGCTGGTTTCATCAATCAAAATGGCATTTCCGGTGGACTTACTGTCTTCAAAACTGTCAAAAACCAAAGGCGAAGCTGTTTTCAATCTTACTTTTACTACTTCATTAAGTTTAATGCTTTCGGTAATTGGAGTTTGTTCTAAAGTATTAACATCAATTTTATATTCAATTTCTTTGATGATAGCTTTCAGAGTCTTGCTTTTATGCTGGATAAAATATTTGTTTCCTTCGTTGAGTTCTTTTTTATCGAGCCAGCAAACTACAGCTTCAAACTCATTTTCAACTTTCGGCTGCTGATTGGTTTTTACTAAAAAATCTCCACGGCTGATGTCGATGTCATCTTCCACATGAATCACGGCAGGCTGATTGGTAAATACAAAATCTACTTCATGACCTCCTGTTTCAATTTTGGAAATTTTAGTCTGAATATTTTGTGGAAGCACCGTAATTTCATCTCCTTTTCTATAAATTCCTGAAATTACTTCTCCTGCATATCCTCTGTAATCATGCAATTCATCAGTTTGCGGACGAATGACATACTGCACCTGAAATCTTGGATTTTCTTTTTCCTGATCTTCATTGATTTCCACATTTTCTAAGAAATCTAGAAGTGTTGAACCTTGATACCAGTCCGTTTTCTCAGATTTTGAAACAATATTATCCCCATTAAAAGCCGAAATCGGAAAATAACTGACGTTTTCCAGCTTCAGTTTTTTGGCAACCAATTCATATTGAGCTTTAATATTATTGAAAACTTCCTCAGAATAGTCTACCAGATCCATTTTATTAATCGCAACTACCACATTTTTCATCTTTAATAATGCAGCGATGATAGAATGCCTTCTGGTTTGTTCAATAACGCCTTGTCTTGCATCAATCAAAATTATAATCAATTGCGAATTAGATGCTCCTGTAATCATATTTCGAGTGTACTGAATATGTCCCGGCGCATCGGCAATAATGAATTTTCTTTTTGGAGTCGAAAAATATCGATAAGCAACATCAATAGTAATTCCCTGCTCTCTTTCGGCTCTTAATCCGTCAGTAAGAATCGCAAGGTCTACTCCATTTTCGTTTTTATTTTTTGATTGTTTCTCGAGCGCTTCAAGCTGGTCGATCAATATATTTTTGCTGTCGTAGAGAAGTCTTCCGATCAACGTACTTTTGCCGTCGTCTACACTTCCTGCAGTTATAAATCTTAGTATGTCCATAAGTTTATTTATTAATGATAATTGATCAATGATAAATCATCTCAACTTTCTTTTAAAAATCATTTATCAACTATCGTTTATCATTTATATTAAAAGTAACCTCCCTTCTTTCTGTCTTCCATTGCGGCTTCCGTTACTTTGTCGTCAATTCTGGTTTCGCCTCGTTCTGAAATTCGGGAAGCAGTAATTTCATTGACAACCTGATCTAAAGTTTCCGCAGCGCTTTCAACTGCAGCAGTACAAGTCATATCACCAACCGTTCTGTATCGCACTTTTTTATTTTGAATCTGATCATTCTCATCAATCTGAATGAAATCTGAAACTGCAATTAATTGTCCGTCATACTCAATCACATCACGATCATGCGCAAAATAAATTGAAGGCAGCTGAATATTTTCTTTTTTAATATAATTCCAAACATCGAGTTCCGTCCAGTTTGAAATCGGGAAAACTCTTACATTTTCGCCTTTGTTAATTCTTCCGTTGTAGATATTCCACAATTCCGGACGTTGAAGTTTCGGATCCCATTGTCCGAATTCGTCACGAACAGAAAAAAATCGTTCTTTTGCTCTGGCTTTTTCTTCATCTCTTCTTGCTCCTCCAATACAGGCATCAAACTGAAATTCTTCAATGGTATCTAATAAAGTATGCGTTTGCAACCAGTTTCTTGAAGCAAATTTTCCTTTTGGCTCGGTTAATTTTTTTGCTTTAATGGTGTCTTCCACTTTTCTGACGATCAGTTTCGCACCAAGACTTTCAGCAAAATAATCTCTAAACTGCAATGCTTCAGGAAAATTGTGTCCCGTATCAATATGTACAAAAGGAAAAGGAATTTTCATCGGAGCAAAAGCCTTTTTCGCCAGATGAACTAATGTAATAGAATCTTTTCCACCGCTGAAAAGCAAAGCTGGCTTCTCAAACTGAGCTGCAATTTCACGCATGATGTAAATGCTTTCGGCTTCCAGTTGTTCCAGATAATTTAGTTTATAGTCACTCATTATTATTCGAAAAATTAAACGTGAATTAATGTGAATGCAGACCGCATTCTTTTTGTGAAGTTTCCCACCACCATCTTCCGGCCCGTGGGTTTTCGCCTTCTTCGATGGCTCTTGTGCAAGGTTGGCAACCCACACTGATGAAACCTTTTTTGTGTAAAGACAATTCCTGAACTTTATGTTGTTCTAAATAATGTAGAACATCTTGATAAGTCCAGTTAATTAACGGGTTGTATTTGTATAATTTCCGGTCTTCATCCCATTCAAGTATGGGCATATTTTCCCGGTTTTCAGATTGTTCAGAACGCAAACCTGTAATCCATACTTTCGCATTTTCCAAAGCGCGGTTCAGCGGCTTTACTTTTCGTATGAAACAACATTCTTTCCTGTTCTCAACGGAATGATAAAAGCCATTAACACCTTTTTCTATCAAATATTTTTCAACATCGGAAGATTCGGGAAAGTAAACTTCAGTTTTCTTTTGATAACGCGAATTATTTTTTGAAAGCAAATCGTAATGCTCATAAAAAAGACGTCCTGTATCTAAGGTGAAAACTTTTATCGGTAAATTATTTTTGAAAATAGCATCTGTAATTACCTGGTCTTCCTGACCAAGCGAGGTTGAGAAAACAATCCCTTCTGAGAATTTAGAAGAAACAAATTGTAATCCGTCCTCCAAGGTAAGCTGCTGTAAAGTATCTATATCCTCTTTTGAAAACATAATTTCTGTTTGATACCAGCAAATATCTAACAAAAATGTTATCCTACCAAATAAGTAGACTTATAAAATCAAAATTAGGACTTAATCGATTAGGTCTAAAAGTGTTTTTTCTTCTAAAATTTTAAGCGATGCATCTCTCACCTCAATCAAAACATCATGTAAACTGCAGTGATCTTCGTTGCAATCTGCACATTTTTCATAAAAATTAAGACTTACACAAGGAAGCATTGCAATGGGACCATTTACGAGACGGATAATCTTCGCTAGATTTACATTTTGAGGATTTTCTTTGAAAAAATAGCCTCCTCCTTTTCCCTTTTTACTATCAAGGATATCTGCTTTTTTCAATTCGAGCAGTATATTTTCAAGAAATTTCAAAGGAATTTTTTTGTGTTCTGCAATTTCTGAAATTAGGATAGGCCCTTCATTTCTCTTTTCTACGAGATATGAAAGTGCCTTAAAAGCATATTGAGATTTTTTTGACAGCATTACAGCAAAAATAGGAAAAAAAATATTGAAGAGCCAAGGCAAAAGCTAAAAGTAAAAAGGGTGACTCCAAAAACATTTTTTTTCATTTGTTTCTTTCCACTTTTTACTTGACTCTTTTCACTTTTTACCTAAATTTGTTTCATGTTCAGTAAAGAAGAAGCGCAGCAATTAAAAAAAGAGTTTTGGACGGCTTTCGGAAAATCGTTTCCGAGAAAATGGCTTTTGTATAATACCAAGATCAAGGATTTTTCATTTAAATTTTATGCCGACAAGAAAAAAGCAGAAGTTTCTTTGGATATCGAAATGAAAGATGAAGTTTTCAGAGATGCTTATTACAATAAAATATGGTCGCTTGAAAATATCCTAAAAGATTTTATTGGTGATTTTCATAAAGAAGAATTTTATACATTAGAAAATGGAAAAGTCATCAGCAGAATCTGGGTTGAAAAAGAAGGAATTTCTGTGTTCAATAAAAATACATGGCGGGAAGCTTTCGAGTTTTTTGTCGAAAAAATGGATGGCTTTGAGAGGTTCTATTATGAATATGAGGATTTTATAAAAGATGTTTAAAATTTAAATCGATACGAATAATTTATATATTAAAAGAAAACACACTTATGAAAAAGTTTTTCCTGCTACTTATTCTATTAGCATTTACTTTCACTTCTGCGCAAAATGTTTTTAAATCACAGAAACAAATTTATTTGGCAGAATATTATGCTCATCAGAAAGAAGATCAAAAAGCTTTAAATCATTATTTGGAGGCCATTAAGCTTAACCCAAAAAATCCAAATAGCGATGTCTATTTAGAAGCTGCAGCAATTGCTTTTAAACTTAAAAAAAGTAAAACCGCCAAAGAATTACTTATCCAAAGTATTACCAAACAATTAGCTCCATTAGATTTTTTAAGGAATTTTAAAAACCTTCAACCCTACAAAGAGTCTAAAGAAATGAAGGAAGTTTTAGCTCAATATGATGATTTGGAAAACCAGTATTATCGTGAGCTCAAGAATCCCGCAGCATATATGAAAATTCAAAGCTTAATTGCCACAGATCAGCTTATAAGGAAAGAGGATAATGTTTTTGGTAAGTTAGCTACAAAAATAGATTCAACGAACATTACCAATCTCATCGAGCTTACTAAAAAATATGGCTGGGAATCTCGTGCATGGGTTTTATTGTGGCACCACCGAGGTTCTTATAAAGAGAATGATTTTGTATGGAACTTTTTCACACCCTATCTCCGGAAAGAAATTGAAAAAGATAATGTCAATAAAGATTTTTTTGTTGACTTTTATGAATATGAAAACTCTACAAAGGATTCTATTAACAAAACAGGTGAAGGATCTCTTTATACATTACAAACTTTAGGAAATCTAAACTTTAACAAAACAGCCTATTTTGATATAGAAAATCTTGATAAAAGAAGAAAATCCGTAGGCTTACCACCTTTATATTTTGAGCATTTTCTTTATGGAGCTGAACTTCCCGAAAAATACAACTATAATCCCGACAATCTTCTCAACGATCTGGAAAATTTATAGTAATTAAGTTTTTATTAAAACATACCACAATTTAAACTTCCGTTTAAATATTTTCCGTATTTTAGTACTACCAAAAAAAGACAACATTTACTTGTTCATAAGGTTTTTCAGCCAAATGCATTCTGATATTGACTTAAAGTAAATCACAAAATTTTTAAAATACAATGGAAAACAACTCGTTTATTTTTACAGACGGAAAAGACCCAAAAATGATTGAAGCGTACAAGAAAGCGCAGGAAACTTTTAAATATTTCTGGAGAGAACTGTCTTGGGAATACCGAAGAATCATCCCGGGACTAAACATTGCCTGTGTAAAAGCCTCTTTTTCAGAAATTGATCCCGATGGAGATAAAATCGTAGAACATATGTGGATGAATGACATCAGTTTTGATGGCGATACAGTGAGTGGATATCTCATCAACGAACCCAATGATTTGACAACAATACAGCCCGGCGATTACTTTGAAATTCCTTTAAATGAAATCAGCGACTGGCTTTTTGCAATAACTCCGATGCAGAAAAAAGCAAAAGGTTTTTCAAAATTATTTTCTTCATCCGCAGAGCCTATTCCAAAAGCTTATGGTGGATTTACTATTCAAAAAATGCGCGCTGATATGTCGGAATCAGAAAGAAGAGATCATGATGAAGCATGGCAACTCGATTTTGGAGACTATAATGAGATTGAAGTGGTGAACGAACAAAGTGAAAAGCCTGAAAACCTCATCGAACATCCGATGAGCAGAAATATGAAAGAAGATTTTGTAAAATTTCTTGAGGAGTATCCTAACGAATTAACAAATATTGATGAAGAAGGATTTACACTTCTTCACCGTGAAACGATTGCAGGCAATCTAAGCTCTGTAGAAGTACTGCTTGAAGCCGGAGCCGATAAACATTTAAAAACAAACAAAGGGAAATCTGCTTTTGATTATGCTAAACAGCTTAATTGGGAACATTTAATTCCTGCATTTGAAAAGAACTAATAACTAGAAAAGCTACAAATGATACCCGAATTTCTTACTGAGTTTAAAACAAAACTTGAAAAATACAAACTTGAAACGATAAAAATTGTTGCAACGCCTCTTAAAAAAGAAGAATCTCTTGAGATTTCTGACAGCAAATTTTTAGGAAAGCCATATTTACCGAAAGATATGGAGTACCCTAAAGACAAAGAAAATAAACCGGTGGTTCTCTGGGCACAAATCAATTTAGCTGATATTCCCGCTCTTGATGGTTATCCAAACTAGGGAATATTGCAGTTTTTCGTATCTTCAGAATGGTTTGATATGGATGATTATAAGGTTGTTTTTCATAGTGATATCACTGAAGAATTTCAAACTGATTTTTCTTTTTTAACAGAAGATCTTTATGAAGAATCTCCTATTTATTGTGAACACAAGCTTGATTTCAATAAAGAAATTGAATATGGAAGTTCTGAAGATCTGCGATTTAACATGAGGTTTAATGATAAAGATTACTGGGATTTTCAGGAAACTCTCACAAAAGATCAGGCAGAAGAATTAAATAAAATTATTGATGGAACCGGTCACAAAATAGGAGGCTATGCCTATTTTACGCAAGCAGATGTCAGAGATTACAACAAAGATCTTAAGCAAGACTTGCTGTTATTACAGATTGATACCGATGAAGAAATTATGTTCGGAGATTCAGGGGTAGCCAATTTCTTTATTAATCCGGAAGATTTAAAAAACAGACGTTTTGAGAAAGCGTGGTTTAATTGGGATTGTTGCTAATAAAATTTTCAAAAGAGGAACTTTAGAGTTTCTCTTTTTTTTGTTTTTTACCAAATGACAAATGCCGTGAAAATTTCTTTGCCTAAATTGCAAACATGAAAGAATTATTTGACTTTATCCTAAAATTTGGAAACCTTAATAAGCAGCAAGTCGATTTTATTTCTAATAAAGCCATTGAAATTCATCTTTCTAAGGAAGAATATTTTTCAGAAGCAGGAAAAATAGCCAAACAAGTTGGATTTGTCGTAGATGGAATCCTTCGGGTTTGCTATTATAACAATAAAAGTGAAGAGATTACAAAATATTTTATAGAAGAAAACAATTTGGTTGTAGATCTTGAAAGTTTTGATAATCAAATGTGCTCGAGTTCGTATGTTCAGGCGGTTACAGACTGTAAAATGATTATTTTTCAAAGAAAAGACTGGCTCGAACTTTTGCAGACCATTGTTGGATTTGACGCTATTGTTCATAAAATCATTTCTAGAGCTTTGATTCAGAAAGTTGAAAGGAGAAGCCCGCTTGTATCCGAAGATGCCACAACCCGTTATTTGAAATTTCTCGAAATTTACCCTACAGCCGTTAACAGAATTCCGCTTTCTTACATTGCTTCATATCTGGGAGTAACGCAATCTTCTCTAAGCAGAATCAGAAAAAACATTCGCTAAAAAGTGAATAGCTAGACACTGAAAGTTTTGTAGATATTCTAAACTTAAAAATTCGTTCTAAAAACCCTTCTCTTTTTGCCAAATGGCAAATGCTATCTTACTTAATTGACTGAATTTTGTATCATTAAAAATAAATAAAATGCAAACAGTATTAATTACAGGAGCCAACAGAAGTATCGGACTGGAAACTTCAAAACAGCTTTCACAAAAAGGATTATTTGTCTATCTCGGAAGCCGGAGTCTTGCAAAAGGTGAAGAAGTGGTAAAAGAATTGGCTGAAAAAGGATTTCAAAACATCAAAGCCATCGAAATAGATGTTACCAATCCCGATTCTATTTCAAAAGCTAAAAATATCATTGAAAACGAACAGGGTAAATTGGATATTTTAATAAATAATGCCGGAATTTTAGGCGTTAATCCTCAGACTGCAGTCGAAACTTCCGTAAAAGATATTCAGGAGGTTTTTGACACCAATTTCTTTGGCGTAATCAGTGTGACCCAAGCTTTTTTAGATTTACTAAAAAAATCAGACAGCCCAAGAATCAGCAATATCACTTCAGGATTAGGCTCATTGACCTTACACAGTGATCCAAACTGGAAATATTATCACGTAAAAGCCGCTGCTTACGGATCATCAAAATCTGCTTTGAACGCCTACACAATTGTTTTAGCTTATGAGTTGAGAGAATTACCATTCAAAGTAAATGTGATTGATCCCGGTTATACGGCGACCGATTTTAATCATCACAGCGGGCCGGGTTCCGTAGAAAGTGCCGCATCTTTCATTATTAAACATACAGTGACTGATGAAAATGCGCCAACCGGACAATTTTACAGCAATGATATTGAAGATGAAACAGGAATTAGCCCTTGGTAACTTTTGTGGAATTCTAAAAACATTTAATAAAAAAGAGAGACTTCAAAGTTTCTCTTTTTTTGTTTAGGAAACTTAAATTTTCCTTATTAGGTGATATTTAAGCTCGATTTTTATATCTTTGAAAGGTTACAAAATGGTTTGAATAATTGTCGTATTTTAAATTATGCAGACTTTATAATGTTAAAATAATCTCATTGCATAAAATTTTCCACCATTTTCAGTTTAGATTTAATCAGAGTTTTAGGATTTTTAATTTTAATCCTAAAGTCAGTTTACCTATTTTTTTGGTTTTTGGCGCACTGATGATTGTTAAACTCCCGCAAACTATTTTTTATCCGCTACTTTATTTTTCAATTGTATTGGTATTTCATATCAATAGAAAAGATATTCCGTTTCTGAAAAAAATATTTATCGGTAATTGGCGACTCCTAATTTTCCTGGAATCTGCTTTTATCTACACGCTTTTTATAATGGCAAACATCAATTATAAGATTGAAAAATTTGGCTTACTGATGTTTTTAGCAATCGTTTTACTATGCTTTTTGCAGCCTAAATCTAAACCGTTCCCTACTCTCCAGTGGAATTTTATTTCCAATAATCTTTTTGAATGGAAAAGTTATATGCGCAAAAACACTTGGATGTTTATTCTTACCTACATCATATTGATTGCTTCAGCGTATCATCGCGTAAGTTTAATTTTATGCGGAATTTTCCTTTTAGATTATCTCTCGCATGTGTATGAAAATAACGAGAACAAAGAAATGCTCGAGGTTTATTTTAAGAAGATCAGTCTGAAAGAAAAAATTCATAAAAATGTCTTTTTTTTCAATGCACTTCTCTTGCCAACCTATCTTGGATTTTTAGTTTTAAACTTTGATGAAAGCTTATATCTTTTATACTATATTTTCTTTATGAACTGCTATTTCTTACTGATTCTTACCAGAAAATACAAGCTATATCATCATCATGAAAAAGCCAATTACTTCAGTATCGTAGTTTTTATAGAATATTTCGTGTACAGCATGTTAATCATCCCCGCATTGATTATGATTCGTATAAATAGTAAAGAAGCACAAAAAAACATCAGCAAATATGTTGGAAATTAAAAATTTATCGGTCAGTTTTAAAGATAAAGATGTACTTCAGAGTCTGAATTTAGAAATTGAAGAAGGTATTATTGTAGGCATTCTCGGGAAAAACGGAGCAGGCAAAACGACACTGTTTGAATCTTTATATCAAAGTCAGAAATACAGCGGTGAAATTTTGTGGAAAAAGCAAAAACTTCTCCGTGAAAACATTTCTTATCTTGAAACCGAAAATTATTTTTACCCTTACATTACGGGAAGAGAATATCTTTCTTATTTCGCAAAAGACAAACTTCTGAAAACGATAGAACTGGCTGAAAAATTTCAGCTTCCGTTAGAAAAATATGTACAATATTACTCAAGTGGAATGAAAAAGAAGCTAGCCTTAATCGGAATGTTGATGCTCGACAAACCCATCAATATTTTAGATGAACCATTTAATGGCGTCGATTTCGAAGGCGTTCATTTATTGTATGACATCATCCGTGAATTGAAGCAAAGCAATAAAATAGTGATGATCAGTTCACATATTATCGAAACACTTTTTCATACTTGCGACCGAATCGTTATTTTAGAAAACGGACTCATCAGTAATATTTTTGAAAAATCTGATTTTGAAAAACTGAATCATTTTAAGTTTTCTTAATGCTACAGTTTCCTAGGTCTCACCTTTTTATCAAATTTTAGCTAAAAAAACAACAAAGACATCTGCGTTGCTACAGATGTCTTTATATTGATTGATGTTCTTACTTATTTTTGGTCTGCTTTTACGTCGATACCGATCTCGATATCTTTGCTGATCATCCATTCTGCTGGATCAGTTTCGTCAGTTCCGAATTTAATTCCCCAATCAGCACGGTTTACTGTAAACTGAGCTTTCAAAGTAGCAGATTTTTCTACGATATCTACTTTTGCAGGGAAAGTTACGTTCATTGTTTTTCCTAATAAAGTAAGGTTTCCGCTTACAGTTTTGTTTGCACCTTCCACAGCGTTTTGAGCACCTGCAGCAAGATCTTCAACTTTAGTGATTTTGAAATCAGCAGTTGGGAACTTTTCTACGTTAAAAAAGTCAGCACTTTTAAGGTGACCTTCAAGATCTGTATATTTTTTGTCTTTTTCAGTTACAGAAGCAGGATCTACTTTGATCGACTTCATATCGATTAAAAACTCACCAGATGTCAATTGGTTATCAGCAACAGATAATTCTCCCGTGCTTACAGAAAGAGTTCCCCAACGAGGTGCAAAACCTCCTTTATGGAAAGCTTTCCAATTTACTTTAGAAGCTACTGTATCAACAGTAAGAACTTCTCCTTTCTTTTCAGCTACTGATTGTTCCTGACCTGCAGTTGCAGCTTCTTTTTTATCGCCACATGATGCAAGAAGTAACCCTAAACTTGCCAAAGCGATTACGCCAATTTTCTTCATTTTTTTAAATGTATTTAATATTAATATTGTTTGTTATCCTAATAACCTCAAAACTTTTATTTTGTTTTTACTCTGCAAACCTCCGAAAAATTGAAGATTTAATGATTAACATAGGATAAGAAAAGACTAAAAGTATAAAAAACTTTTGAAAATTGGAGTTTAAAATGATTAATTAGCTGAAAATCGTTTAGAAAGTCTCGATTCGTTGATTTGTTTTATATTTGAAAAACTTCATTATCACAATTTATTTTTAAAATTTAAATGTTCAAATATCTGTGGAAATAAAATATAGCATCAAAATTTTTACGATTTTATCAAATGTATTATTCGTTTCTGCATTACTATTACCTAAAATAGTCCCAGAATCATATCGATATGGGGAATTAAATGAAATCTGGGCACTTTCAGTAATGATCGTCTTTGCTTTTCACGGAATTGCAGGCCTTTTAACTATTTTAAATATTGCCTTTATAATTCCAAAGATTAATGAGAATAGAAAGAAACATTACATTTTGATTCTTTGCAATATGCCAATTATAATATTCTGGATTTTGCTTACGATAGCGATTTTATTTTTCACTTAATTATAATAAAATTCAATTTATGAATTGGGAACCGATAACATTAGAAGAATTATCTTTAGAAATTTCAAAAGGAGAAAAAGAAATGAGTCCCGAAAACTTTCAATTTTGGAATGAAATAAAATTTACTCCTACAAAATGGACTGAACATGAATTTGGAAATAAAGGCGAAGGTTTTTGGGCAGTCGCAAAATATAAAAACCTTGTACTTTATTACAACGATATAGAAGAAGGATTTAATATCTCTGAATTTAAAAAAGATGGCGAAATAAAAGAATACGGAGTCGAGCAGGATGAATTACAACATGCTTTAATTAAACTTAAAAAATTGGTTGAATATTATGAAATATAAAAATGCAGAAATTAATTTTATTATCTGAAAACTTTATCTTTAAACTCTATTAAAAACTAAAAAAAATATGAAAACAATTCTGTTATTAATTTTATTTCCTATCCTTAGTTTTTCCCAAAACAAAAACGAGGCTGAAATAAAGGTTAATGAAGGTATTTTACTTCATGACAAAGGTAAATACAATGATGCACTTGATAAATATGAAGAAGCCCTTAATCTTGATAAAAATAATTTGTTTGCAATTTCAGAAAAAGCAATGACACTTGAAGCTTTAAAAAAGTACGATGAAGCCATCGATATGTGTAAACTTGCAATTAATATTTATCCCAAAGAAGATATAAAAACGATTTATATTACTTATGGAAACACTCTTGATCATTCTAAAAGAACAAAGGAAGCATTAAAAATTTATGATGAGGGGATAAAAAAGTATCCGAATTACTATCAATTATATTTTAATAAAGCAATTACTTTAGTTAACGATAAGCAAATTGAAAAATCTTTAGAATTATTTCAAAAATCAGCCACGCTTAATCCAAATCATCCTGGATCTTTGAATGGCTTAGCCGCGTTAAATCGTGACAAGAGGATTATATCTATTTTAGCTTCATTAAGGTATCTTGCTGTTGATAATAAAACTTCCCGTGCAAAAGGACACTTAGACTCTGTAATAGATTTGATGCAACAGGGAGTTACTCAAACTGATGATAAAAATATCACATTGGCTATTGACCCTAAGGCAATGGAAGATGTGGGCAAAAAAAAGAAAGGAATCAATAATTTCTCTACGGCGGATATGGTTTTGTCAATGACTGCAGCTTTAGATTTTGACGAAAAAAACAAAGATAAAACACAATGTGAGAAAGCTATCGATAAATTTGAAAGTATTTTTGCCGTTCTAAAAGAAGGACAAGAAGATAACAAAGGTTTTTATTGGGAATTTTTAGCTCCTTATTTTATTGAACTGAAAGAGAAAAATTTAGTTGAGCCTTTTGCCTACATTGCCTTTCTTCCTTCCCAGGCTGAAGATGTAAAAAAATATCATCAAGACAATGCTAATGAGATCCAACGTTTTTATAACTGGAGTAAAAACTACACTTGGAAATAATAGTTCACACTAATTGTATCTTAATAAAACAAAAGAGAAACCTCACAGTCTCTCTTTTTATATATCATTCTATCCAAATTTCTTTTTTCTTAACCAGAAGAATAAAGACTAAATCAATTTTTATTTTTAGGAATTTTGTAATAAAATTGTCTTTAAAGTTGTCTTTAAATTAAAACATAAAATGAAAAAATTAATTCTCCTTAAAACTCGACTAAAGTTTTTTATTACTTCCGCTATTTTTTTCTTTTCAATTCTAAAATTAGGTGCTCAAAATCTGACTGCGCAACAATTCGTTGAAGATTTAGAATTTCTAAAAAAAGAATTACCCAAAAGACATAAGAATTTGTTTGCGAAAATTTCTGAAGAAGAATTTAATCAAAAAATTGAACAAATAGCGCAGAAAAGCAAAACATTGAATAATGAAATTTTTGAAATTGAACTTTACAAATTAATCAAAGAAATTGGTGATGAACACACAAGAATTGAGCCTATCTACAAAACAAAGTTCCCCATAAATTTTGATTTTTTTAAAGAAGGGATCTATGTGACAAAAACAGATTCCCTGCATTCTAATTTACTTTATAAAAAACTTAACGGAGTAGAAAACAAAACGACCAATGAAGTCATCAAAGACTTTAGAAAAATCATAAAAAGTGATAATCAATCTTATTTTGAAATTTATTTTCAAAACTTTATCAATAATCCAAGAGTTTTAAAAGGTCTGAAAATTATAGACTCATCGACAAATGCAAATTTCATTTTGAATCAACAAAAATATTTAATTTCTTCGGTACAAAAACATAATTTCCACGAACCGTTTTCAAAACTTTTAAGATATAGAAACAACGATAAGTATTGGTATGAAATCATTAATGACGGAAACATAATATATTTTAATTATCAGGATTGCTCAGAACAAGATAATAAACCGTTTACTGTTTTCAACGATGAATTATTCAGGGATATTGACAAACATCAACCTGAAAAAACAATTCTTGATTTAAGAAATAACAGCGGCGGAAATTCGGCAATTTTAAAGCCATTTCTTGATAAATTAAGTGAAAATTACATGAATAAGAAAGGTTCTCTTTATGTTTTGATTGGAAAGAAAACTTTTTCCTCTGCGCTAATGAATGCGGTTGACCTAAAAAGAAATTTCAACTCGATTCTTGTAGGAGAACCAACGAGCGGAAATGTAAATCATTATGGGGAAACAAGGGGATTCCGTCTTCCAAATTCGAAAATTACAGTAGGATATTCAACCAAATATTGGGAAAATTGGAAAGGTTATTCGGGGCCTTTACTTCCGGATATTAAAATAAAGTATTCAATAAAAAATTTAAAAAAAAATATTGATGAAGCAATTGAATATGTAAAAGATGCGAGATGATTTATTTATAAACAAAAAAAAGAGAAACCTTGCAGTTTCTCTTTTTCTATATTCTATCCGAATTTCTTTTTTCTTAACCCAAAAAATAAACCAATGTTTCTGTTTCGTGAGTTCTGTTATACAGATATCAGACAAATTCTATCTACAAATTTGTATATTTGATTAAAATATCAAGATTATGGATTTGCAAGCCCGTAAATTAAATCTAATCACTTATCTCGCTCAAATTCAAGATGAAAAATTCTTTGAAGAGCTTGAAAATTATATCTTGACCAAATTTGAAAAAGAAGACCATTCCGAATTTGTACCATTTTCCGTCGATGCTCTCCGTAAACGTATAGAACAGTCGGAAGAAGATTTTAAAAATGGAAGATTCAAAACTCAGGAAGATTTAGAAAAACAATCTTCAAATTGGTAATACATGAAAATTGTCTGGACTGATTTTGCGATTAGAAATCTAAAAAGTATTTTCGAATATCACGTTGAAAAAGCTAACCGAAAAATCGCTCACAAGATAAAGCAGAAGATTCTTACTTCTGCAAAACAGCTCATTAGCAATCCTGAATCTGGTCAACTTGAGTTTTATCTTGAAAGTTTGAACCAGAATCACAGATATATTTTAGAAGGAAACTATAAAATAATCTACCGAATTGTTGAAAGCAACATTGTAATTAACGATATATTTGATGTAAGACAAAATCCAATAAAAATGATTGATGAAAAAAGAAAAATTGATTCTTGATCTTAAATACAAAATATGAAAATAAATCAAAAAAAAGAGAAACCTCACAGTTTCTCTTTTTCTATATCATTCTATCCGAATTTCTTTTTTCTTAACCAGAAGAATAAACCTCCTAAAAGTCCGATGATTGCTAATGGTAGAAATAAATTAAGATATTGCCAATTTGTTCTTTCATCAGCGATTCTGTGGCGGTCTAGAAGACGTTCTTCAATGTTTCTGTTTCTGAGTTCCATCAGATTGCTGTCGTCAAGAAGATAATCTAAAGCATTTCTAAGGAACTGTTCGTTACCAAACTGTTCGTCAGTCAGCATATCAACTCCCAAAGGTAAAGCTTGTCCTTTAATGATTTTATTTCTTCCGACATCACCGTCTGCAATCACGATCATTTTATTTTCCGGACTTGTTGCTTTAAAGCCAGGATAAGATTTTCTTTCGATTCTTGAAGCATAAGCAGAATTAAATTTTCCTTCCAGAGCAACGGCAAAAATTTTCGGTGTGCTTGGCTTTTCCATTTGTCCGAGACTGTCTACGCTGGAAATTTCTTTTAGTTCAACATAATTTGGAACCTGCTTCAATAAAGTTCTTTCACTCGATTCAAATAAAACATGAGTTTTAAATTTCCTTCCGCCTAAGGTATCTATTGATGTAGGAAATTCTAGTTTTACAGGATTGATATTCTTCGTAATCGGATGATCGTGTTCTGCAATTCCCAAAGGAAAATACGGCCACGGAAGACTTGTATATTGTGCGTTTCCTCCTACTTCACCGGTAACCAGTTTTAAAAGTGCATATTTCTTCACATCTTTTACCAAAGCCGGGTTGATTCTTAACCCATAATTAAAGAAGAAATCGGTCATATTAATATCAACCGGGAAAGGCATTACTTTTTTAGATCTCGTCAAAGTATCCATTTCAGCATTTACGGCATCAATCATCCAAAGTGTTTTTCCGCCATTCATGATGTACTGATCAAGAATTACTTTTTCACCGTCGGTGAAAGCTTTTCTAGGTTTTGCAATCACCAAAGCGCTCATTTGTTTTAGTAAAGGAACATCTGCCTGAGTGATTTCCACATTATTTTTAGGAACAATCGGTCCTGCATCATAACTTTCTAAGGCAAGATTCATAAATCCCTCAAATTCACGGGGATTCAGCTCATCCTGATTCACAAGAATTCCTATTTTTTTTCTTTTATCTGAAGCAACTGCTTTGATGTTTGAAACTAAATTATATTCTAAGTTTTCAATCGACTTTCTCAATTGTTCTTCCGCGTTGATATTAGACTGCTGTACCACCAACGGAATAGAAACGCCTCTTTGGTTGTACTTTACAACAGCGTAAGGAAACAAAGTGATTTGCGAAACTTTTCCGTCTTTGATATCCGGAAGTATCGAAGGCTGCATTCCCATTGCCATCAAAGTATCTTGCGACATTTTTGTTTTTATGGGATCGATGAATTTAAAATCTATTTTTGGATTGATCTTTCTGAATTCTTCGAGCATAAACTTAGTTTCACTCTGCAGCTGTTTAAAGCTTGCCGGAAAATCTCCTTCAAGGTAAACATCTACCGTTAAAGGCTTTTTAACAGATTCTAAAACTTTAATTGTGCTATCTGAGAGCGTGTATCTTTTTTCTTTGGTTAAATCTAATCTGATGCCCGAAAATGCTAGAATTAATGCAACAGCAAAAGTTACAATCAATAAAATGGCAAACGGAGATTTTAGGTTGATCTTCTTCATGTTTTTACTTCTTTTTATTGATAAAATGATTAGACAATGTTAAGGTAAGACCAATGATGAAAACAAAATAGGCAACATCTTTAAAATCGATAAGACCTCTTGTGAAACCTAAGAAATGCTGATAAAAACCTACATTCTGCAAAATAAAATCTGCTCCGCCCAACAATTTATAACTCGCCAATTGTTCGATTCCGAAATACATGATGAAACACATGAAAACTCCTAAAAGGTAAGCCATGATCTGGTTTTGAGAAAGTGATGAAGCTAAAATTCCAACTCCTGAAAATGCTGCAATCAAAATAATTAAACCAAAATAGCTTCCGAAAGTCATTCCCATATCGATATTTCCTTCAGGAACTCCCAAAACGTAAACCGTATAAAAATAAATTACCGAAGGAATCAGACATAAAATCCCGACAACCCAAACGGAAAGAAATTTCCCTGAAACCAGATCTGAAACTTTCAGAGGCTGAGAAAACAACCAGTTTAAAGTCCCCGTTTGCTGCTCTTCCGCAAAAGTTTTCATCGACAACGCCGGAATGATAAACATCAGTAACCAAGGTACCAAAACGAAATAGCTCTGTAAAGACGCCATTCCGATGTCGAAAATATTAGAATCATTTTCGAAGAAAAACAAAAACAAAGTCGTTATCAGACTGAATGCCGCAATGATGATCCACGCGCTCCAGTTGCCGAAATAACTCCAAAGTTCTTTTTTTAAAATTGCAAACATGTTTTATTTAGGTTTTAGGTTATAGGAATTAGGTTTTAGATAATTGGCATTACATTAACTCACAATTGACCATTCACTATTAACTTTATTAATTTTTACTTGGCTCTTTTTACTTTTTCTTTTTCTTATTCACGAGCTTCACCGTCATCATAATTAAGAATACCAGAACGAAAAATCCTACGATTAATTGCCACCAATATTCAATAACCTGATATTTTAAAATAACGGTAAATACGACCAAAAATAAAATAAATGTGGCGATTTCGTTAGCCTGCCTCAATTTTAAATTGGCTGTTTCTAAAGTATTTCCGTTAAGCTCCACTAATTTTTTCACTTTTTTCCAGCACCAATAATGGTAAATGGCCAATCCGATCAGGAAAGTTAGTTTTAAATGAAACCACGGCATTTTCATTAAGCCCGGATTTAAAAAAATCATGACCAAACCACAAACTGCCATGATTACTCCGGCAGGAACGGTGATAATGTTCCATAATCTTCGAGCCATAAACGTATATTGCTCTCGCAAAATCGTCTTTTTTTCGTCTGAAAAAGCATCGGTATCTTTATAGTACACAAAAATCCTTACGAGATAAAAAATCCCCGCAAAATAACTGACCATAAAAATAATGTGTAACGCCTTGATGATGGTATAAAGCATCGTAAAAATTTGAGTGCAAAGATAGTTTATTTCAGAAAAAAAGTGAATTTTATATGAGAAAATGATGATTAAAGAAGATTAATTGAATTATTTTAAAATTTAAAAATAAGTTTAATATCAATATTGAAATTAAAACGAACGGTAGAACCTTCTCTGTTTAGTAAAAACTGGAATGGCAATCCATCAGTCGGTTCATATCCTTCTTCTCGATTCATCACATTGTTGTAAGAAATATCAGTTTGCCTGATTCCGAAACCAATTTTAGGCATAAATCCGAACCAGGACGATTCTTTGTGAAGCATGATGCTGTAATTGATGTTTAATCCCGCTTTAGTTCGTTTGTAATCTGCAGAACTGAATGAGTAATAGTTGTCATTTTCATCATAATAATTTCCATTGACATTATCACCTTTATGATTCAGGTAAAAAACTTCTGCGGAAACCAGATGTTTCAATCTAGAATCGGGATTTAAACTGTAAAAAACTTCCGGCCGAATTTCAAACATATTAAATTTCCCTTTGAAATCATTATGGTTAAAGGGCGTAATTCCTTCAGAACCATACCCTACTTCTGCACCCAGCCACCATCTTTCAGATACTTTGTGCATATAACCAATGTTATATCGCTGATCCCGAAATGGTGAAAACGTACTTACCGTAATAATCGATTTAAAATCTTCAGACTGCGCAGAAAGCTGACTCGCTAAAACACAAATAAAAAACAGGAATAAAGTTTTTTTCATCAAAAGATTTCAAAAGATTAATATGCTAAAAATAAAACAATTCTGTATTCGCCAGCAAAATAATTTATATTTCTGAAAAATAATTATTTATTAAAAGAAACACTGTCTATTTTTTTACCATCGGTGTATTTCTTAATATACTTCAGCTTTCCGTTTTCATCATAAAATTTCCAGTCTCCGAAATAATACCAATGGCGCTCGTTTTCAGAAATATCAAGTTTTGTTTGTCCTCGCTCCATGATATTTCCATTTCGATGATAAACGAACATTTTGGTTTTCTTTCTTCCAATTTTTTCTTTTTGATATAATTTATCCCCTACAAATGTTTTCCAGATTCCCACTTTTTCGCCTATCTTGTATCTTCCTGTAGTAACCAAAGTTCCTTCTTCGGTAGGATATTCTTCTTTCCACTTTCCGTGTCGTTTCTGAACTTTATCAGAGATTTTAATGTATTGATTGGTTTTGGTTTGACAAGAAACGAAAACAAAAATTGACAGCAGGGTTAGTAAGAAATTTTTAAGCATAAAAAAACAGAATTTCAGTAAATATAGAAATTCTGTTTTTATTCTACAATTGTAGAAGCGTTTATTTTTAAGAAATTACGCCTAATTCTTTTCCTACTTTTTCAAAAGCAGCAATTGCTTTATCTAAATGCTCTCTTGTATGTGCCGCAGAAAGTTGAACTCTAATTCTCGCTTTTTCTTTCGGAACTACCGGATAGAAGAAACCAATTACATAAATCCCTTCATCCATCAGTTTTTCTGCCATTTTTTGAGCCAATTTTGCATCGTATAACATCACAGGAACGATTGCAGCATCTCCATCAGGAATATCAAAACCTTTTGCTTTCATTTCCGTTCTGAAATATTCTGCATTTTCCATTACCGTATCACGAAGTGAAGTGTCGTCAGAAATCATTTCTAAAACTTTCAAAGCTGCACCAACAATTCCCGGAGCCAAAGAGTTTGAGAACAAATAAGGTCTAGAACGCTGTCTCAGCATATCAATAATCTCTTTTTTACCAGACGTAAATCCGCCCAAAGCACCACCTAAAGCTTTTCCTAACGTAGAAGTGATAATATCTACTCTACCCATTACTTCATTGGCTTCATGCGTTCCACGACCTGTTTTTCCAATGAAACCAGTAGCGTGAGAATCATCAACCATTACCAAAGCATCATATTTATCGGCAAGATCGCAAACTCCTTTTAGGTCTGCAACAATTCCGTCCATTGAGAAAACTCCGTCTGTAACGATGATTTTAAATCTGTGATTTTTTTCGGAAGCCGCAATCAGCTGAGCTTCCAAATCTGCCATATTATTGTTTTTATAACGGTATCTTGCAGCTTTACAAAGACGAACTCCGTCAATAATTGAAGCATGATTCAGTTCATCTGAAATAATAGCGTCTTCTTCTGTAAACAAAGGTTCGAAAACTCCACCGTTTGCATCAAAACATGCTGCATAAAGAATGGTATCTTCAAGACCTAAAAATTCAGCAATTTTCTCTTCCAACTGCTTGTGAATATCCTGAGTTCCACAAATAAAACGTACCGAAGACATTCCGTAACCGTGAGATTCTATCATATCCTGCGAAGCTTTCATTACTTCAGGATGATTTGATAATCCCAAATAATTATTGGCACAAAAGTTCAAAAGCTTTTTTCCATTTGCTTCTATTTCTGCACTTTGCTGAGAAGTGATGATTCTTTCTTTTTTAAAAAGACCGTCATTTTCGATATTTTTCAGCTCGTTCTTTAGATTTTCAAGATATTTTCCGGAGATCATTATAATTAAATTTAAGTTGCGCTAATTTAATAAAAAGGCATTAAACAAAATACGTTTCGGCACCTTTATTGATTTTTTGGGTTATAAATTATTAAAAAATCCAAACCAAATAGTCTACTAATTTTGTAGAATAATTATTACATTTGACCTTTCTTAATTCTTTATAATGAAATTGACACCGATAAAAAGAGTACAGAATATCAGTTCAGATGAATTTATTACCAATCACATGAAAGTCTGTAAACCTGTTATTTTAAAAGATTTTATAGAACAAGACAGTCCGGCTTTCCAAAAATGGAATTATGAATATTTCAAAGAAATAGCAGGTGAAACCAAAGTAAATATCTACGGCAGCGAGCTGGAAACTATTGACAGAGTTGCCAGTAAACCTGTGGCAGAAACCACTTTTTCAGAATATTTAGATTTAATCAGTACAAAAACTACAGAATACCGCCTGTTTTTATTTAATCTTTTGACCCTTAAACCAGAGCTTAAAGATGATCTTCATTACAAAGATGTAACAAAAGGAAAAGTTTTAAAATGGCTTCCATTTATGTTTTTTGGTGGAAAAGGTTCTATTACTAGAAACCATATTGACATTGATATGTCTCACGTTTTCATCACACAATTTCAAGGAATTAAAAGAATCTGGCTTTTTCCTTGGGAACAATCTGATTTGATGTACAAACTCCCGTATAATTTTCACAGCCTTGCTAATCTTCAGGAAGTTGATTACGAAAAATATCCTGCTTTGAAATTTCTTAACGGCTATGAAGCAGTAATTAATCCCGGAGAAACTTTGTATATTCCTTCCGGTTGGTGGCATTATATTCAATA
This sequence comes from Chryseobacterium indoltheticum, assembly GCF_003815915.1. Classification (NCBI taxonomy): domain Bacteria; kingdom Pseudomonadati; phylum Bacteroidota; class Flavobacteriia; order Flavobacteriales; family Weeksellaceae; genus Chryseobacterium; species Chryseobacterium indoltheticum. The sequence goes on along the minus strand of NZ_CP033929.1, from coordinate 1,945,765 downwards.
TGAAACTGAAGGATATTCTGTTTCCGTCCGAGCATTGCCATCAAGTTTACTTGAAAAATGGAGAGGTTTTAAAAATCTAGTCATCATCAGACATTTTGACAATGTGATGAGAAAACTTTTTAACGAAAAATGGTTTAATTATAAGGTGAAAATTGCTAACAAACGAGCTGAAAAAGCAATGAGTAAAGTTGGATGATGGATGCAGGAAGTTAGATGTTTTAATTAGCCTCCGTTTAAATCTTCACAAAATCAATAAAACTTCAGAATTAACGACAAAAAATATTTTTATCAATTCGACAACACCCCACTTCCATCATCTATCTTCCGGCCTATAATATTATTTTTTGATAATTTTCTTAGTAAATTCTGAAGTTAATGTTTTTACTTTCACCATATAAACTCCAGAAATAAAATCTGAAACATTAATTTTTTTTCCATTGGAGATTCCGGTTTCTTGAAAATTTTTAAGTAGACTCCCTTTTGCATCAAAAATTGTAATTGAAGTGATTTTACTTTCTGTTTCAATAGTTAATGTTTCTGCCGTCGGATTTGGATAAATTTTTATCGCTTCTTTTTTCACAGTTTCATCAGTGGAAAGCACCGGAAGATTATTGATCTGAATATTATCAACTCTGAAACCAGTCCCGTAATCATCATAAACGAAATCGATCGCCTGTACGTTTTTGTTGACTCCCAAAGCCCCCGAATAAATCTGAGTTCCATCTGCAAAATACTGTAAAGTATTATCAGATTGTTTAATGATTATTTTCAAATTATGCCATTGATTAGCCGCTAAAACAGGACCGTTTGCTAATCCCGTAGCCGTTCTGTAGCTTAATATTCCCGTTAGATAATCAATTTGAAAAGAGGCTGTATAATCTGAAATTAATGCGTTATTGTAAATTGCTATTTCATAAGATGAAGAATTGAGTCCTGCAAAATTATAATCAAAAGATATTTCAACATCATTGCTGGTCACAAAACTTGTAATATTCTTTTCAATTCCGCATTGATCTTGTACAACTCCGGTACTTAACATATTAAATGAATTGCTTCCATCGGTGGAATTAGAATTAACAACCGTCGCATTAGCAGCCGGAACTCCACCCCAGTTTGTCCAACCTTGTTGTCCCCCTAGATTTCCAACAACATATCCTTCTGAAGTTTCAAAAGAGATTTTTTGCATCTGCGCTTTAAAATAAAACGCTCCAAATGACAGACTTGCCATTACAATAAATAGTTTTCTTTTCATAGGAAATATTTAACAATTAATGAATCAACCAGTTATAATTGTAAAGGGTTGCAAAAGTAGTACCTTATTCTCAGTAATTTAAATATTTCTTTTTATATTTAATTAATATTCAAAATTTATCAAATACCACACTTGTATCATCAACATCTGACATGTATTTTCACGAAATCAATTTCACGACATTGAGAAACAAAAAAAAGCCTTCACGGATGAAAGCTTTTATGATAAAAAAACAATAATTTGTATTATTTTTTAATTTCAATTTTTTTGTACACAATTCCCTGAAAAGATTTTATTCGGTCTGCGCAATCGTCTGAAACAGGTGTCATCACAAGATTCTCACCTATTATTTCATAATTGTATTTACCTTTGGTTCCCACATTGCAAGGTGTTCCACCAGATTTTTTTTCAATATTGATGTCACCATTATTCAGAGTGTAATTCATCGTTTCGATGATTTTCTCTCCCTGCAGCACATCAAATTTATCTTTAGAGAATTTTAAAATAATCTCTGTTTCCTGAGGACTTTTTGCTAAACCATTCCATTGCGTATCCAGTAAAGGATTGTCTGATTTTTTAGATTCACAAGAAACAACATTCAACATTAAAAATGTCATTAAAAGGAATTTTAAAATAAATAAATTTGTTTTCATACGTACTATTTTTATGTATTTAAACAAATATACACTGAAAATCAATACAATAATTTATTTTTTATTCTTTTACGAATTTTAAATTTGAATTTAATATTTTAATAAAATAAACTCCTTTTTGCAGTATCGATACTTCAATCATTTTATCAGTTTTACCTTTTTTCACTAATCTTCCGTCTGCTGTGAAAATCTGATAGTCTGCTTCTCTTTTTAATCCGGAAACAAATAGATTTTCTTTAACGGGATTAGGGTAAATGCTAAACTCTTCATTTTTAAAATCTGCAGTGCTCAAAGTATTATCCTGAGAAACCGTAGAGTTTTTTTCTAACATCTGATATTCATAATTAAACTGTACGCTTGCAATAGGGAAAGTTACAGATTCTGTGAAATACTGATTATTTGAGGTATTATTTAAAGCAAAAAAAGCAGTCTGACCGCCTGTTCCGGTAACTTTTATCGGTAAAGGCATCTCAAAAAAACTAACTGACGAGTGGCTCTGAGTTTGTGAAGCCTTGAAAGTCACTTGGTTTCCAACCTGTTTCCATCGGATGTCATAAGTAGGATATCCTTGTCCGTAAATCCAGTCATTAAAAAATTCTGTAAAATCTTTTCCGGTCGAAGTAAGTAAAGAAGAATTCAGATCGGCAGTTTTCACATAGTTATACGCCAGATTTGGTCTTGCGTGATAGTCTTTTAATGCCTGATAAAATACCGTATCTCCCAAAATCCATTTAATCATTCTTACGACATATCCTCCTTTTGAATACGATAATCTTCCGCTAAAAATAGAATTGATGTTTCCCAGATTACTGTCTGCAACATAGACACTTCCACCGCTAACACTTGTAATATAATTTTTTTCACCTAAAAGATAATTGAGAAAATCGGCATTGTTCATGATCAGTTTTTCATACGCAAGATGCTCTCCAAAAGTAGCAAAACCTTCATTCAGCCAAATGTCATTCCAGGCTCCGCAAGTTACTTTATCACCAAACCACTGATGTGCCAATTCATGAGCAATAAGTTGCTTACTCCATGATCCCATTGACGACATGGTTTGATGTTCCATACCACCACCGGCTTCAAATTCCATGTGACCATATTTTTCATTGCGGAACGGATAAGGCCCGAAATAATTTTCGAAAGTATTCATCACCGTTTTCGTCCAATCGATATTTGCCATACTTGTTGCATTTGCATTCGTAGACGGATATATATAATTTACAAAAGGAAAGGGTGGATTTCCCATCGTATCATTTAGTTTTACAAAATTTGTAATTGAAAGTGCAATCAGATAAGCCGCCGTCGGATATTGTGTTCTCCAGAAAGTACGCTTTTGACCGTTTCCTAAAACAGTTTCAGACATCAATTTCCCATTTGCGGCAACGTTATATTGAGCAGGAGTCGTTACTTTAATATCAAATCTTTCAATTTTATCATTTAGACTTTGTTTTGTAGGAAACCAATCCTGTGCACCATAAGGTTCATTTAAAGTTGAAAGAATTGGTGTTCCGCCTTGAGAACCGTTGAAAAATGCATTGCCTGCTGTATTTGGAGCTCCGTTATATTGAATAGTTAAAGAATCTAAAACATTCGCGGGCAAAGAAGCTGTAAAATCTATTTTTATCTCTTTAGTTGGAAGTTGCTGAAAAGCAAGATTCTGACCATGAAAACTTACCTGAGAAACATTGAGGTTGAGATCAAGATCAAAATAAATACTATTCAATGCTTGTGTTGGCTTGAAATGAGAAGTTACCGATCCCGAGATATTGTAAACAGCAGGATCTATAGTGACCTCCATTCTTTGATACTGAAGATCGTAGTTCAACGTATTAGGATTAATATTTCCTGCAGCCATTTTAGCCGCATAAGATTTCATTTCTTTTTTTAATAAACCTTTTTTTTCTACATTCTCATTTTGCTGTTGAGCCGATAAAGTATTCATAAGAAAGATGCTTATGCATAAAATATAAAATTTTCTCATTGTCAGATAATTAGAGCTTAAAGATAAAAAAAACCTTTCAATCAAAGATTAAAAGGTTTCTATATGAAATTAATATTTTTTTTAAAGATCCAAAGCCGGTTTAAGAATTGTTTCCATCTTGCTTTTCACCTGTCCTACTGATCCTGAATAATTATTCACCATCAAAGAGAAAACAAGTGTTCTTCCAGAATTGGTTTTTAAATATCCTGCTAAAGTTTTTACCTTATTTAATGTTCCTGTTTTTGCAAAAACCTGTCCGTTTCCTTCTCCCAAAAACATACTTTTAAGCGTTCCGGACTGTCCGCCAATCGGAAGAGAATTAAAATATGCTTTGTAAAATTTCTCATCCATTAAAGATGTCAAAAACTTCACCTGAGAAATTGGCGTTACATGATTACTTCTAGACAAACCGCTTCCATCCATATAATTTAACCCTTCCAAATCGAATGCAATATCTTTTAAGTGATTATTAACCACGATTCTACCCGATTCTGAAGTCTGATCACCCATTTTCTGGAAACCTACTGTTTTAAGCAAAGCTTCGGCTAAAGAATTATCACTTCTTTGATTGGTATAGTAAATGATGTCGCCCAAAGTCGGAGATTTATAAGTTGAAATCATTTTTCTAATTTCAGGAGATGCATCTGTCATTTTAGGAGTTACTTTTCCGGTAACTGCTACTCCACTTTTCACCAAACTTGCTCTGAATGAATTGGCAAGGAATGCGGGTGCATCTGGTAATTTTGTTGTTAAAGTACCGTTCCCATCGTATTTCTCGGCATACACCATCTTGTTGGCATACGGCGAAACATAGAAAAATCTTTTATCAGCAGCAGGATTTATTGATTTTTTTACAATCAGTTTCTCGTTTGCAGGATTGATTTCTCGTGTTGTACCAACCGGAAGATAATAATTATTGTTTTCTAGCCACACAACATTTTCCGGAAGTACTGAAATGTTACCTTTGAAAAGCGCTGTCTGAATAATAATATCACCATTTACCTTTTTGATACCTTCACGAGCCATTCCGCCTGCGAAATCTGAAACAATATCTTTATAAGACCAGGCTCCCGCTTTATTGGTTCCCAACGATGGGTCACCACTTCCTACAATATAAAGATTCCCGTTTAAAGTTCCGTTCTCATCGATCGCTCCCGAATATTCCAACTGCGTCATCCAACGGTAGTTTTCACCCAACATGCTCATCGCAGTTTCGGTAGTTAACAGCTTAGTTGTAGAAGCGGGAACAAGCGGAGTGTTTTCGTTATAAGAAGAAATTATTTTCTTCGTTTTCGGGTCGTAGACCACAAATCCCCAGGTTGCATTTTTCAACACAGGATCCGTCATCATTGTGTTTACACTGATATCTACAAGTTCTTTTGGCGACAAAATAGCTTTTTCCACATACGCAGCTGGCGATGGAAGGTTTAAGCTTGTTTTATTGTCGTAATTCTGAGAGTAAAGAACTGTAGAAACGGTTGATTGAGCAAGTAGAAAACCAGCAGTCAGAACCGTAATACCTGAAATATATTTTCTGAAATTTACCATCTAATTTTTTCTTTTGTATATATTTTGGATTAAGTAAAGAACAATTAGTTAAATCATTCATCGTATTCCAAACATATAGTCAACGTCCAAATGTAGAAATTATTATGGTATGGTAGTTAGGTAGACTATAATAAAAGGCTATAAATTATGTTAAAGTTTGTTAAAAATCCACAAAAACATCTTTTTTAATGCTTTGATAAGCAGTGATTTCGTCAAATTCCTTTAAACTTAGCAAAACTAAACTTTTAAATTTGTCATAATTTTTGCCACGCGGAAGTTTTAGCATTACCTGAAACTGATACAAATTATTTAATCTGGCAATCTGCGATCTTTCAGGACCTAAAATACAATCTTCGGGAAGATATTTTCTTAAAACCGATCCTAAAAACTGCGAAGCACGATTCACTTTTTCATCCCTTCTGTGCTTCAGCTCAATCATAATTAATTTTGTAAAAGGCGGATAATTAAATTTTTGACGTTCGGTGAGAAAATACTTATAAATTTTCGAAATATTATTCATTTTAATCAATTGAAAAACAGAATGATCCGGATTGAAAGTCTGAATTAAAATTCTGCCTTTTCCGGAAACTCTTCCCGCTCTTCCGGAAACCTGCGTAATCAGTTGATAAGCTCTTTCTTCTGCTCTGAAATCCTGCACATACAGCATAGAATCAGCTTTGGGAATCGCCACCAATTCGATATGATCAAAATCCAGACCTTTTGAAATCATCTGAGTTCCAACGACTATATCGGTTTCTCCGTCCTCAATTTTTACGTATAATTTTTCATATGCAAATTTCTTTCGCATGGAATCCACATCCATTCGGTCAACTTCATTGTCAGGAAAAATTTTAGAAATTTCTTCATGAATCTGCTCAACTCCCACTCCTCTTTCATTAAGGTTTTCAGAATAACATTTTGGGCAGGTTTTCGGCTTCGATGCTCTTTGTCCGCAATAATGGCATTTCATTTCGTTTGCAGCTTTATGATACGTCATTACAACATCACAATTTGAGCAGTAATTCACATATCCGCAAGATTCACATTCCAAAACACTGGCGTAGCCACGACGATTATGAAGAATCATCGTCTGATTTTTTTCTTCTAAAGTTTTTTTAATTTCATCAATCAATTTTAAAGAAAAATTTCCCGAAACTTTTTTAGAATCCTGAGCTTCTTTAAAATTAATTAATTCAAACTCCGGAAGCTTTACATTCCCGAATCTTTCATTGAGAAAAATATATTTCATCTTCTCTTTTCGGGCTAAATAATAGCTTTCAACAGAAGGTGTTGCCGAACCTAAAATTACGTTTGCTCCATAAAAATTCGCCAACACCAAAGCCGAATCTTTTGCATTGAAAAAAGGAGAAACTTCTCTCGGTTTATATCCAGAATCATGCTCTTCATCTACCACAATTAGTCCCAAATTCAGATAAGGCAAAAACAGAGCATTTCTCGTTGCGATAAGAATTTTGACGTCGTTATTCTTTATTCTTCGCCAAATTTCAACTTTCTCAAAATCAGTTAATTTCTGATGATAAAACCCAAGTTGTCTTCCGTATTTTTTTTCTAATCTTTGAGTGATTTGCTTTGTTAAAGAAATTTCAGGAAGCAAAAACAAAACATTTTTTCCCTCCGAAATACATTCTTCGATTTTCTCTAAATAAATATGTGTCTTTCCGGACGAAGTTACACCATGCAGTAACACATTTCTGCCTTCTTCAAACGCTTCATCCACTTCATTTTTTGCAGCTTTCTGAATTTCTGTAAGCTCTTCAACCTCTTCAATTTCGCCTTCATAGCTTTCAATTCTGTCTCTCTGCATGTAATATTCTTCAACCAGATTTTTATCTGCCAAAGATTTAAAATGCGAACTCGCAAAATAACCGTCCTCAAACAATTCTGATTTTTTGATATGCAAATCAGGATTTTCTGTCTGCTTTTCTAAAATATGCAGGAAAAGATCTTTCTGCTTTTGGGCTCTTTTTAAGCTTAAAAGAATCTCGGTAAGATTATTATTTTTTAAAACCTCATCAGTTATTTTTACATAAGCAACTTCTTTCGCTTTGTATTTTTCAGCAATCTTTTCGTCGATCTCAATATATTGTAAATCGATCAGCGAGTTGATGGTTTTAATGATATCTTTTTTCGGAATAAATGCTTCAATATCCGTTAAATTGATCAGCTGACGAACTTCCAATGCCTGAATAAGGTACATTTCATTGACGTCTAAATTTTCAAACTCAACGGTAATATTGGGTTTTAGTTTTAAATAGGTTTCACTTTCCAGTTTTAAAGAAGACGGAAAAGCAAACCTGTAAATTTCGCCCAAATTGCAGAGATAATATTCTGAAAGCCATTTCCAGAATTTGATTTGCTCAAGCGGTAAAATCGGTTGTTCATCTAAAATACTGATGACTTCCTTTGCCACAAACTGAGTAGGCTCTTCGTCATGAAATTCAAAAACAATTCCGGTATAGATTTTTTTTCCACCAAAAGGAACCAAAACTCTCATTCCGAGTTGAATTGTTGATTGTATTTCTTCCGGAACTTTATACGTAAAAGTTCCTTTCAGATTGAGCGGCAAAATAATTTGAGCGTATTGCAAGGGAATAATTAAAGTGTAAAATTAGATTTTTATTCAGAGAAGTGCAATTTTTTATACTTTTATAGTCCAATCAGATTCAATTAAACTAAAACTATCATGAAAAAATTCTTATCTCTATTCATTTTATTATTTATAATCACGATAAATGCTCAAGAAAGAGTTTTAATAAAGAAATCAGAAATAACCATTCCTATTGGTAAAAAAATTATTTTAAAACCTGAATTTAAAAAAAATAAAATTATAAAATTCGAGCTGGTTTCCGAAGAAAACATTACTGAGAAAAAAGATATGTTTGATATGCTCAAAAATTTCAAAAGAGATGAGACTACGGATAATAGTATTGAGTTTACCTTTTCTGAATCTGAAATGATGGGAAATTCTATTTTCACCCTTTTAAATATTCAAAAAACAGGTAAGACGATGAATTTCAAAGCAAAAATTAAACTAAAAGGCACAACCATTTATCAATCAACCTCTATTATGCCAAGCTCAAGTAATGCCGCTTCTGTAGAGCAGTGGAGAGACAATATAGATTCTATTTTTTTGTATGATTTTGAATTAATAGATTAGAAAATCAATTCAATAATCTGATACCAAATTGCCGAAGTAATAAATCCAACAAGGATACTGAATCCGATGATCAGATTCGTCAGTTTTGTATTAAGCCTAAATTGTTCGGCAATAATACTTGCAGTAACAACCGTCGGCATTGCAGCTTCAAAGACAGAAATTTTCGCAACATCACCTTTAATTCCAAGTAATAAAGCTAAACCTAAAATCATTATTGGTGCTAAAATTAATTTATAGAACATAGAAGCTGAAATCTGTGGCAAAAGTTTTTTCCAACCATTGAATTTCAATTGTAATCCAACAGAAAATAAAACTAGCGGACTTACAGTCGCAGCCAATTTATCAAAAAGTGGCTCTGCAAAAGTAAAATCGATGAATTGAGATAAAAACAATGCAGCAATACAACCGATCAAAGGCGGAAAAGTAACCAATCTTTTCAGAATAAAAACGGCGCTCACTTTTCCGGATTTGCTTCCGCCTTTTACTGCAGCGATAATTCCCAATGTGGAAAGTGCAAAAAACATCGTTTGATCACAGATTATTGCAATACTTAAAAGACTTTCGCCATAAAAAGCTGAAATTAAAGGAAACCCAATGAATGAAGTGTTACTGTAGCCACTTGCCAGTTCCAATGTACTTCTCGATCTTCTGGAATAGCCTTTTTGTCTGCTGTAAAACATCATAAAAAAGAAACATCCAATCGCAATTACAAAAGTTGAAAGTATTGGAAAAAGCATTTCTGCAGACCATTGAACCTTGGGTAAATATTTAAAAGAAACTGCAGGAAGTGCTAAATAAAGAATCCAGGTGTTGATGCCTTTGTGCGCATCGGGATGAATAGATTTTGTTTGTTTGAAAATCATTCCTGCCAAAATACAGACCGCAATTAAAACAAAATTTACTATATTATCAAGACTTTACTTCTTTTACTTTGTCTTAATACAAAAGTAACAAAAATCAAGACTGGAAACTCCGACTTAATTTTCACATTAATTAAACCTGTTAAACTCTGCTAAAATTAAAACGCAGATATTCATAATATAAATTTCTAATTCAAAAAAACTTTATCTTTGCGACTATGATTTTACGAGGAGAAAACTTAATCAAAGAATACGGTCCCAAAAAAGTTGTAAAAGGCGTTTCTGTACAGGTTCAGCAGGGAGAAATTGTAGGTTTGCTTGGTCCGAACGGAGCCGGAAAAACCACTTCGTTTTATATGATCGTAGGTTTGGTAAAGCCTACTTCAGGAAGAATTTTCCTCGACAAACAGGAAATCACGACCGATGCGATGTATCGCCGTGCCCAAAAAGGTATTGGTTATCTTGCTCAAGAAGCTTCGGTTTTCAGAAAACTGTCAGTAGAAGATAATATTCTTGGTGTTTTACAGTTGACTAAACTTTCAAAAAGAGAACAGCAAATAAAATGCGACGAATTGATTGAGGAGTTTTCTCTACAACACGTTCGTAAAAACAGAGGAGATCTTCTTTCCGGAGGGGAAAGACGTAGAACCGAGATTGCAAGATGTTTGGCGACAGATCCAAGTTTTATTCTTTTGGATGAACCTTTTGCGGGAGTTGACCCGATTGCCGTGGAAGATATTCAGAAAATTGTAAGAAGTCTGACCGATAAAAACATCGGAATTTTAATTACCGATCACAACGTACAGCAAACTTTGGCAATTACCAATAAAACTTATATTATGTTTGAAGGAAAGATCTTGAAAGAAGGTCTTCCTGAAGATTTGGCAAACGATCCACAGGTAAGAGAAGCATATTTGGGAGAAAACTTCGTTTACCAAAGTATTTTCGATAAGCCAAGTAAGAAAAGTTACGCTTACAATATTTGGGCAGGAAATTTTGATTCTAAATCGCAGATGCAATCTTTTGTCAACGAAAACTTTGCTCAGTTTGATGATCTTCGATTGATGCATGGTTTTGAAGATATCAGTTTTGCATCTTTAGGAAATTCAGAAATTGAACATATTTTCAGTGATGTAGTTGACAAAAATGCCAACAATTCTTTTGTATTCCAGAAAAAAGAAATCAATTCAAATTATTCTTTGGAACAGGCTGAAGCAAATTCTAAAGCAGCCAGTAAATCTGAATTGCATTATCTGACTACTTATGTTTTTGAGGGATAGATTTAAAATTGTAATTAAATTTTTCACCATTAAGAACATTTAAGTTTTTAAGAATATTAAGAATCAATAAATTTATTTAATAATGCTTAATAATTTTACCGAAGTAATTCTTAAAAGTTTAAGCATATTGTTCTTAAAAGCTTAATTATCTTAATGTTTAAAATACTTCGCAGTTTAATTTGAATTAAATATTTGCGCCAAAAAATAATAAAACGTACCTTTTTCTCTCAGAAACGGTACGTTTTTCTTTTAAACCAAATTCATGGCAAAACCTTTTAACAGAACTCTTACTCTATTTGGAATTTACAAACAACTAATTCCTTTTATAAAGCCTTACAGACCGATGATCTACGGAACTTTGTTTCTTACTTTTCTCGGTGCCTTGGCGGCTCAGGTGAACCCTTTAGTTTTAAAATATACGGTGGATGAAGTGACAAAACTCACACATTTACCAAATCCGATGAGTGAGGGAGTTCATATTTTGATTATCATTTCGATTATTTTACTGGGAAAAGAATTGTTGAATATTTTCATCAATTTTGGACAGAAATTTTATGGTGAGAAAATCAGGATTAATGTAAGTTCTGTTTTGGCTCAATCCGCAATCGACAAAATCCTTACGTATCGAGTTGCTTATTTTAATGATGAAAATCACGAATCTGGAAAACTTCAAATCAGAATCGACAGAGGAATTGAAAGCTTAACAAGACTTGTTCAAAATTTCTTTATTGATATGCTTCCATTATTTTCAAATGCATTTATTGCATTGATTATTATGTACATGCAAAATGTTTACGTGGGTATGGTTTCAACGATCATTGTTCCTATTTATTTTTATATCAGTTCGTTACAGGCAAAAAAACTGGGCGGAGTAAGACGAACTTTGAGGAATCAGCGTGAACAGAAAACTTCAGGACTTTTAAATTTAATTAATTCAATTATGGTAATTAAAAGTTTTGTGCGTGAAAAATTTGAAGGCAAAAAACAGTACGATCTACAGATGCAATTGATGGACAGCCAAATGTTTACCCGGAAAACCAATTTTATTTATGATGGTTTAAAAACTTTTATAGAGCAGTTTGGGGTTGTTTTAATTATTCTTTTGACGGTTTATTTGGTTTTGGATCAGCAAATGACGATTGGTGCTATTATGCTTCACATCATGCTTTTCAACAATGTTTCTTCGCCCATCAGGCAGCTTCACAGAATTTATGATGATATGAATGATGCGATGATTTATGCCGAAGGTTATTTTGATATTTTAAATGCAGACAATGAAGTCGAACCGAACGGAACTTTTGTGGAAAATAAGAGCACAGGAAACTTTGAATTACGAAATATCAATTTCACCTATCCCAACGGAACAAAAGCACTGAACGATGTTTCAATGACAATTGAAAACGGAAAAACGACTGCTTTAGTAGGATTAAGTGGAGCCGGAAAATCAACCATCATCAATCTTCTCTGCAAATTTTATCTTCCGGATTCTGGTGAGATTATTTTAGATAAAGTAGATTTAACGAATTACAACAATACTTTTTTACGGGATGATCTGGGATTGGTTTTGCAGAAAAATCACATTTTTCAAGGAAGTATTGAAGACAATATCCGTTACGGAAATATGAATGCAAGTTTTGAAGAAATAGAAGAAGCGGCTAAAAAAGCATATCTCCACGAGCAGATTTTAGATCTTCCGGAAAAATATAAACACGATGCAACTCAGCTTTCTGGCGGACAACAACAAAGAATCGCGATTGCCCGATTATTTTTAAAAAATCCGCCGATTATTTTTCTTGACGAGCCGACTGCAAGTTTGGATGCAATTGCCACCGAACAGATTAAAAATTCTTTGGATGCCATTAAAGCAGGAAGAACGGTCGTGATTATTTCTCATTCTCTTTCACAGATTTTAGATTCAGATAAAATTTATGTAATGAAAAAAGGATATGTCGTAGAAAGCGGAACGCATGATGAGTTGGTACAAATGAACGGAACTTACAGAGAAATTTTTGATGCTTCTGCAAGGAGTTTGAATTTGGATAAATTGGTGAATACGTTTAAGAATTAATGTAACAATTTAGTAGTTTAAAAGTGTATCAATTATGTAATGCAAATACTTTAAACGCAAAGATTTAATAAAAAAGTGAAATCTTTAAGGAGCAAAGAATAGCGAGCAAGTCGCTTAAGCTTGAAAAAATATAGCCACCTACAATCAATTTATTGATTAGACTTTGCATTTTAAATATTATTTGAAAAAATAAAACCTTTGCGTTTAAAAAAGTTACTGATTAAATTTGCGCAATAATGAACGACCACTACCTCAAAAAACTTGACCGTGTCACTGCTATTCTCACACAACTGCAATCAAAACCGATTGTAAGAGCGCAGGATTTGGCAAAAAAATTTGAGGTCAGTATCAGAACTATTTATCGTGACATAAAAACTTTGGAAAATGCCGGAATTCCTATTATTGGAGAAGCCGGAAGCGGATATTCTCTGATGGATGGCTATAAACTTCCGCCTGTGATGTTTACTAAACAGGAAGTTTTGAGTTTTATCACAGCTGAAAAGCTAATGCAGAAGTTTTCGCATGAAAGTTTGGGAAATCATTATCAGACTGCGATGGAAAAGCTACGTTCTGTTTTGAAACATTCAGACAAAAATTTAATTCAGAATATTGAAAATCAAATTGATATTTACAATTACAATCCAAAAACAGAAGATTCGATAAAAAATATCATTCCTATAATTTTAGAAAGTATCGCCGAAAAACATCAGATCTCGATAGATTATAAAACGGTTAATGAGAAAATTTCGACAAGAACGATCGAAGTTGTAGGTGTTTTTTTTGAGTTTAATTTTTGGTACATTATCGCTTACTGCACATTGCGAAATGATTTCAGGCAATTCAGAATAGATCGGATATTAAATATCGTAAAAACTCAAAACCCTTACTTGCAGGAATATGGGCAAATCAATGATTACAGAAAAAGTCCGAACGGGAATAAAACGATCGTCAAACTTTTAGTCGACAAAAAAATTATCGGACATTTGAATAACTCAAAAACATATTACGGATTAATCGAAGAAAAGGAAACTGATAAAGGAATTGAAATGACTTTTGAAACCGATTGGATTGATGAAGGATTTCCACGTTGGCTGATTACCTTTGGAGATTACGCCGAGATTCTGGAACCTGAATTTCTAAAAACGACGATGAAAGATTTAATTCAAAAAATTTCAAAAATAATTTAGACATAATGAAGCTGTTAATTTTACGATGCCTATTGCTCGCTGCAATCACTTATTCTACTACAATTAATGCATGTTCCGCTTTTTTACTCAAAGGAAAAAATCATTGTGTAGTTGGGTTTAATGAAAACTGGAAAACAATGCCCGGAATGATCGTTGTCAACAAACGCGATATTGCGAAAAGAAATATCAGCTGGGAAAATCTGACGACAGAAAATTTAAATTCAAAAAAAACATGGACTTCCAAATACGGTTCTGTAACATTCAATCTTTTAGGCTACGATTTCCCCTGTTACGGAGTCAATGAAAAAGGCCTTTTTCTGGTCGAATTGTATCTTGAAGAAACAACAAAGATTTACAATCCTAAACAACCCAACCTATTTTGGGCACAGTGGATTCAGTATCAACTTGACAATTATAAGTCGGTAAAAGAAGTGGTAGATCATTTAAATGACGGCCCGAATATCGATTGGTGGCCGAATGCAGCGGGAAGTCATTTTTTCTTAACCGATGCGAAAGGAAATACGGCAACCATTGCTTTATTGGATGGAAAATATAAAGTGCTCACCGATAAAGATATGCCGATGCCACTTTTATGCAACAATCAGTATAAAAAAGATTTAGAAGCTACGCAAAAATATGATTTTCTTGGTGGTACCGAAAAATATGATTTTACACAACGAAAAAACTGGGAAGATCGCTACAGCAGAGCTTTTTATATGCTAAAAAACTATAAATACGACCAAAAACCTGTAGATTATGCGTGGAGTATTCTCAATTCGGTCTACGCCGGAGAATGGCAAACCGTGATTGATGTGAAAAATATGAATCTGTATTTTCGTTCTGATCTGAAACAAGAAATTAAATCAATCAACATTAAAGAGCTTGATTTTTCTAAAAACGCTGATGTTAAATTTTTGGATATTCATACAGATCATTTAGGAAAAGTTAATCAAAATTTTCAACCTTTAACACTAAAGAAAAATAATGAATATGTTGAAAAAGGTTTCCCAATCGGTTATGATAACAAAGATTTTGGAACCTCAGAAATGTTTGTAACCCTTAAAGAAAACATTAAAAAATTCTTCAGATCTGTCTTACCTGATTAATATTTTATCAGTTCAAATACTTTTAAGCAAACGCTTTCAGAAATTCTGAAAGCGTTTTTTATGCGAGCATTAATGATGTTTAGAATCTTTCCCAAAAGAATGGCGGATCAATACCCAAAGCTCTTAAATAAGTATACCCTTGACCACGGTGATGTACTTCATTGTCAATAAAATAAAGAATATTCTGATAAACCGGAAACTCGTATTGACCAAATAAATTAAACATTTCCTGAAATCTTTCTTCAGAGATTTGATTGAAATATAGATTAATTACTTCTGTTTCAGAATCCCATTTTGCAAGAATCTCTTCTTTTGTTTTCGGCTGAAATGCTTCTTCAGAAAATTTTTCTTCCTGGTGATCTACAATTCCTTTCAAACCAGGACCTGCAATGCTGATTAATTCTACTGCCAGCTTTGCGAAAGGTCTCATTCCGCCAATTGAAAATTCAAATAATTCTTTTTCAGGAAATGCATCGATTACTCTTCTTGTAAGGTTTCTGTGACCTTGCCAATGTTCTAATAATTGCGTTGAAGAGATGAACTGTTGTGTTGCGATTGCTGTAGTTGTCATAATTTTTTGTTTTAAGTTGTTAATCTTAAGACAAAGGTAATCGCAGTTTATGACAACAGTTTGTCAGTAAGATTTTCGATGTTTGAAAAAAGTTTTAAACTTTCAAAATAAATACATATTTTTCACGTTAGCTTGATATCCGATACACAAATGTTTTAACTGTAAATATGTAGAGGTAGATAAATTTGAATTAGGCCGGTTTTTAAAATCGGTCTTTTTGTTTACTCATTCATTGTATCCCACAAAGTCATTACCTCAACGCTTTTTAATGGTTTTGAAAGGGTAATTCTTTTTGAAGTTTTTGGAAGCAAATCGAAAAAATTGTCACTAAAATGAGTATCTCCCATCAAATAAACATCTTTCGCAAACACATCAGTTGAAATTTCGATTTCAGTTGGAGAAATTTTCTTGATGGTAATATTGGGTTTTGTAAGCTTTAAATCTTTTGGTTTTGAGAAAAAATGATTTGATTCTGTAATTTTATTACCTTTTTTATCTACTAAAATTAAGTTTAAAAATGAATTATCTCTTTCTGATTCAGTAATAAAAAATGAAGTTTTTGGAGATGCTAATTTTAAAATTCCATCTAAAACTCTCCTCTTACAATCAGTTGTTCTTCTTACGATTATGTCTCCATTAAATTTTTTAGCATAAACAATTAATGAAACATCCTCAAACTTTTTTAATTCATCATTAATGGCATAAAAATTTAAAACGCCCTCTTTTTCTTCCGTTAAAATTACCTGATTTTCAAAGCTTCTTTTAACCTGATAATGCAAAGCTTTCCAGTTTCCCAAATAATCAATCGACGACCAAGAAATTACAGGCCAACAATCGTTTAACTGCCAATACAGAGTTCCCATATTGTATGGTTTTGCACGTCGGTGTGCTTCAATCGCAATCTGCATTCCACGAGCCTGAAGCAGTTGGGAAACATAATTGTATTTCACAAAATCTTTTGGAACCACATAATCACGCTTCATGTATTCATTAATAATATGAAAACCTCTCGCATTTTTTTCGTGCGCTTTAATTATTGGATTCTCTAAACTTAAATCAGGATTTCCTGAATACATTGATTTAACGGTTTCTAAACTCGGCATTCCCTGAAAACCATATTCTGAAGCAAATCTTGGAACTTTTTCATTGTAAATTTCAAACGGAAACTCACCCCACCAAACGCCCCAATAATGAGAATCGCCTTCAGTTAAACTTTCCTTGTGACCCCAACCAATCGATGGCGAACTTTCCCAATAAATTGATTTGTCTTTTGTTGCAAACTCATTAATCGCATTCGGAATTACTTCATGAAAAACCTTTTTGTAATCTTTCCAGACCTGCAATGAATCTTCTTTTGAATATTTGAATTGCTTCTGATATCCCCAATTGACAATGGCTTCATCAATTTCGTTATTTCCGCACCACAAAGCAATCGACGGATGATTTTGAAGTCGGTTAACCTGATCTTTAACTTCCTCTCTTACATTATTCAAAAAATTTTCATCTGACGGATAAAAACTTCCGGCAAACATAAAATCCTGCCAAACCAGAATACCGTTTTCGTCGCAGGCTTTGTAAAATTCGTCATCTTCATAAATTCCGCCACCCCAAACACGAATCATATTCATGTTGGCATCTTTACAATCTTGGATAAGTTTTTTATATTTTTCTTTGGTAATTCGCGGTGTAAAACTGTCAGACGGAATCCAGTTGGTTCCCTTTGCGTACATCGGGTTTCCATTGACTTTAAAGTAAAACGATTTTCCTTTTTCGTCATTTTCCTGAATTAATTCTATAGTTCTTAGCCCAATTCTTTCAGATTTAGAACTTAGAGTTTTTGAATCTTTTTTAAGAGAAACTTTTAAATCATACAAAGTAGGTTCACCCCAACCGTTGGGTTGCCATAGATTTGGATTTGTAATCTGAAAAGGAATTGAAATCTTATTTAAACCTTGTTGTAAAAAAACATCACGCGTTTCATTATTGATTAAAAAACTATACTTTCCGTTTTGCTCAGCGAAAATTTGAGCGTGAATATTAAGATTTGCCGTTTGTTCTGTTAAATTTTTCTGCTCTACTTTTACGTTTTCCATCTTTGCCTGATTCCAGAAATTCAATTTTACATCTTTCCAAATTCCTGCAGTGACCAATCTCGGTCCCCAATCCCAACCGAACTGATATTGTGCTTTTCTCACAAAACTTCGTGGCGATTCCGGCATTGTAAACGGAACTTTTTTCGCTAAATCTTTTCCAATATGTACTGAAGATTTAAATTTAATCTGTAAAATATTATTTCCAACTTTTAAATAATTTTTCACAGGAATTTTCCAGGTTCTGAACATGTTATCGGTTTTCTTCAGCAGTTTTCCATTTAAATAAATTTCAGAAAACGTATCCAGCCCATGAAAAATCAAATCCGCATTCTGATTTTCTAATTCTTTAGCAGAAATTTTAAAAACCGTCTGATAATCCCAATCTTCATTTTCAACCCACTGTACTTTTTTCTCATTTTCATCTTTATAAGGATCGGGAATAAGTTTGTTATTCATCAAATCCAAATGAACCGTTCCGGGCACGGAAGCCGTGAGCCATTTATTTTCTTTGGAGTTTTTGAACTGCCATTTTTCAGAAGATAAATTCCGATCTGAAAATTGTGCTTTGATTAATGTTTGAATGAGAAGTAAAGCAAGAAGTATTGTTTTGTTCATCTACAGTTTATTTACAATTCTATGGATTCCGTCTTTGATTAATGGCGTATTAAAATTAATGAGAAGACCTAGTTTTATATCAGTTAGCTTCAAATACGTCAAAACTTGAGAATAAAAAACTGGATGTAATTCTAAAACAGATTTTATCTCAATAATTATTTTGTTCTCTATCATCAAATCGATTCTATAAGCGTTGCTGATTGTTTCATTTTTATATTTTAGAGGAAGTACTAACTGACTTTCAACCTTCAAACCAAGCTCTTTTAATTCATAAGCCAAAGCAACTTCATAGACGTTTTCGAGTAAGCCAACTCCCAAAGTTTTACGAACTTCTAAAGCTGCTCCGATAATTTTATAAGATAATTCGTTTTCTGTCATTTGTGTTTGTTTTTGTGTTTGTGTGACTTTTATCTTGAATTTATTAACGCAAAGATTTATTTTGGTTACGGACAATTAAGAGGCAAAGAGTAGCGAACAAGTCACTTAAGCTTGAATATACTTGTGCTTTATAATTAATTTTCTGTAGTTGATGTAAATGTTCATTTTCATAAAGTTTATTACAATAAGATTTATTCTAACATCTACCTATAAATTTCATGCTTAGACGACTTGTTCGTCATTCTTTGCACCTTAAAATATGCAGTTTTAAAATAAAACTTTGCGTTAAAATATTTTTCGTTTGTATTTCACAAATTAACTTTTAATTTCTTAATTTCATCCGCATTGGCAAACGATTCATAAGATAAAACTGCTGAAGAATGAAAATATTGGCCATGAGTTACATTTTTTAATTCTGAAATATTATTGGAACGAACACCACCTCCAATCAAGATTTTGATGTCATCAGAATAACCTTCAACAAGCTTTTTTAAATTTTCTTTTCCTTCCATTGCAGAATTTTCTCCGCCGGAAGTAAGAATTTCTTTAAAACCTAATTCAATTAGTTTTTCTGTAGATTCAAAAATATTTTTAGTCCGGTCAATAGCTCTGTGAAAAACACAAGGTTTTCCGTTGGCTAAATCGATTAAAATTTTATTTTTTTCAATATCAATTTCCTGGTCTTCATCTAAAATCCCGAAAACAAAACCGTCTGCATTGGCTTTAGAAAACTCAATAATACTTTTTTGCATTTCCCTGAATTCTGATTCGGTATATAAAAAACCTCCGCCTACAGGACGAATCATTACATGAATCGGTTTCGAATATTTTTCTTTTAAATATCTCAATTCTTCCAGATCGGGAGTAATTCCTCCTGAATTGATGTCTGCACAAAATTCAAGTCTGTCGGCAACAGAATTTAAAGCAATTTCGGCAGAAGTGATATCGAATGTGGCAATTTCTAGGAACATATTTTTATTGGATGATGGATGATTGATGTCTTTGCGAGAAGGGACTACTAAGCAATCTTTCCGAATTGTGGAAATATCCCCAACAGATTACTTCTCTTTTCTCTGATTGACTTTTTTCACTAGGATCTTTTTACTTTTTACTTGGCTTTTCTAAAACTATTTTAAAGCAAATTCCGGCTTTTCGAGACGATTTCCTTTTTGGTCGTACACCGCAAAATTAAACCCGTCCTGAATACAATAAGAACCATATTCACCTTTTTTATTAATCGCAATAAAACCAACCTGAATATCTTTTAAACTTTTATTTCTTTTTTTAGTAATATTCACGATTCTTTCAACCGCTTCTTTACACGCTTGTTGCGGATTTCTTCCCTGTCGCATCAATTCAACTACCAAATGAGTTCCAACTGTTCTGATGACTTCTTCACCATGACCGGTTGCTGTTGCTGCACCAACTTCGTTATCAACAAATAAACCGGCGCCGATAATTGGCGAGTCTCCTACCCTTCCATGCATTTTAAAAGCCATTCCGCTCGTTGTACAAGCTCCGGAAAGATTTCCCTGAGCATCGAGCGCAATCATCCCAATTGTGTCGTGATTTTCAATATTGACAATCGGTTGATATTTGCTGTCTTTCAACCATTCTTTCCATTCTTTTTCAGATTCTGCGGTGAGAATATTTTCTTTTTTAAAACCTTGAGAAACGGCAAACTGTAATGCTCCATCACCCACCAACATCACGTGAGGCGTTTTTTCCATCACCGCTCTTGCTACAGAAATTGGATTTTTAATATTTTCGAGACAAGCCACTGAACCAATGTTATAATTTTCATCCATAATACAGGCATCAAGCGTTACTCTTCCGTCTCTGTCGGGTCTGCCGCCGTATCCGACACTTCTTTCGTCGGGATCATTTTCAACCAGACGAACGCCTTTTTCAACGGCATCCAAAGCTCTTCCACCTTTTCCAAGAATTGTCCATGCTTCTTCATTGGCTTTTAAACCAAAATTCCAGGTTGAAAGTACGATCGGTTTGTTTATTACTTTATCATTTTTCTCTGATGAATCTTTAGCAATCAAATCCAATGGATTCAGCAATAAAGCGGATGATAATATTCCTGTAGTTTTTAAAAATTTTCTTCTTGAATTCATATTTTTAGGTTGAGGCTTAGGTAAAGGTTGACTTACTTAAAATTACAGAAACTTTAAGTACTAAATTTTAATAATTATTGCGCTCCGATTTCGTCTACGAAAAGCCATGCTTTTGAGTCTGCACCGGGATTTCCTGCGGGAATAATTCCTGCATTTCCTATTTTAATTTTAATAAATTTAGCACTCTGATTGCCAACTTTCAGATTTATTTTTCCTTTGGCTTTAAGAATTTCATTCTTACCGATTTCTTTAATCGTTTTAAAATTTTTACCGTCGTCAGAAATTGAAATTGTTGCTGATTTTGCAAAATGAATCCAGCTTCCTTTGTTATCCAACGTATTGAAGTAAACTTCTGAGAATTGTGTTTTTTCACCTAAATCAATTGTCGCTACAACATCTTTACCTTGAAAACCCAGCCATGTTTTTCCTAATTGTTTTACGTTTCCGATAATTCCGTCAACCAACGTGAAAGCTCCGCCAAAAGAATAATTTTCACTTGGCTGGTGTTCTAAAGTAATTGATTTACCCGTAGTTTTTGAAGTTTTAAAATCTTGGGAAGATATTGCACTTTTCAATACTCCATTTTCAAAATAAGCAGATTTTATAGTCATTGATTGTGAAACAGGAATGGGATTCTGATAAGTTGCAGAATTTGATTTTGGCTCACTTCCATCAATCGCATATTTAATTCCGTTCGGATTTTGTGAGGTTGAAAGTTCGTAAGAAACTCCATTTTTACTAGGAATTACTTTTCCTGAAATATTATAGATACTTTTCGCATAATTGATGTTCATTTTATCTAAAATTTTAAAATGCTCCACCACTCTGTTTTCAAACTCCTTGTAATTTTCAGGATTTGAAGTTCCCCAACCCACTTCAGAAAGTGCAAACAATCTCGGAAAAATCATATACTGAACCTGTTTAAAATCCAGAATATATTCCGTCCATAAATTAGCCTGAACTCCCAAAATATATTTTGACTGTTCAGCATTCAATTCAGAAGGAATCGGGTTGTAAGAATACACTTTTTCCAAAGGCGTAAAACCTCCAAAAGCATTTGGTTCGGTTTGCGGGTCACCCTGATAATGGTCAAAATAGCAATAAGAGCCCGGCGTCATTACAGCAAAATGTCCTGACTTTGCAGCTTCAGTTCCACCTTTGATACCTGTCCAGCTCATTACAGCTGCGTTTGGCGCTAACCCACCTTCTAAAATCTCATCCCAGCCGATGATTTTTCGTCCTTTAGAGTTGACATATTTTTCAATTCGTTGAATGAAATAACTTTGTAAACCGTGCTCATCTTTCAGATTGTTTTTCTTAATTAATTCCTGACAATGCGCACATTCTTTCCATCTTGTTTTAGGACATTCGTCACCACCGATGTGAATATATTGCGATGGAAAAAGTTGGATCACTTCATCCAAAACATTTTGTAAAAACGTAAAAGTTTCTTCTTTCGGACAGAAAACATCATCAAAAACACCCCATTTTGTAGCCGATTCAAAAGGACCTTTTGTACAAGCCAATTCAGGATACGCTGAAAGTGCAGCCAAGGCATGGCCCGGCATTTCTATTTCAGGAACTACTGTAATGTGTCTTTCTGTTGCATATTTTACAACTTCTTTAATTTGATCTTGCGTATAAAAATAGGGACCGTAAGGTTTTCCGTCAAACGTATCGTCGACATACGCTCCAATCATTGATTGTTTACGTTTTGAGCCAATTTGTGTGAGTTTTGGATGTTTTTTTATTTCAATTCTCCAGCCTTGATCATCCGTTAAATGCCAATGAAAAGTATTCAGTTTGTACATCGCCAAATAATCAATGTACTGCTTTACTTCTTCAACGGTAAAGAAATGGCGGCAAACATCGAGATGCATTCCACGCCAAGCAAATTTTGGAGAATCTTCAATTAATAAATTTGGTATTTTTTTTCCAGTTGAAAACTGTTTAATCAATTGAATTAATGTCTGAAAAGCATAGAATTTCCCATTTTCATTATGATATTTGATTGAAATTCTTTTATCATTAATTTCTAATTTATATCCATCATTACTTCCATCAACTTCAGATTTCACTTTTTCTAAACCTACAAAAGTATCCTTAGGTACACCATGATTTGAAACTAAAAAACGAATTGAATCATTTTTAAGAAAATCATTATAAACCTTAACTTGTAAATGAAGAGAATCATTATTTACTTCTCTAACTAATATTTGATTTGGAATTTCACTCGTTCCTTTATTTATAATAACTTTTTGAGGATAAGGAATTAAATTCAATTGAGTTTGAGAAAATAGTAACCCCGAAAATATCATAGAAAATAGAAGTAAAAAACGTTTCATTTCTGAATTGATTTGATTTTAGCGAATATAATTATTTTCTGAGGATTTTTCTGGTGATATTGGTAAATATAATGCGTTGCTGCTACGGAGCTCAAATTTGTGCGCTTGCATTCTGCTACAAAGGTTAAGCTCATCTGGAGCTTTGCACACTTAATTAATGTTCTAATTAAAAATCGCGTCCTATTAAAATTAACACTCATCATTTAACTATTTAAGCTTCAAAACATCTAATTTTGTATAAAATAAACGATGAAAAAAACTGTTTTCTTAGCTGCCGGACTATTATTCTCAGTCTCAGCACAAGCACAAATTTTAGATATTATAAAATCTACTGTTAAAAACCAAACCGGTGTTGATTTAAGTAATCCTAAAACCACCACAACAAAGTGGCCTACAACAACTCAGCAAACTCCCACAAAAAACAATTCGTCAGTAAATCTCGGAAGCCTTACTTCAACCCAAATCTCATCAGGTTTAAAGGAAGCTTTAAATTTAGGTGTAACTGAAGGTGTGAAAAAATTAGGTGTTACCGATGGTTTCCTTAAAAATGAAGCAGTAAAAATTTTAATGCCCGAAAAATTAAGAGTGATTGACACCAAACTTCGTGCTTTTGGATTGGGAAGCTTGGCTGATCAAGGTGTAAAACTGCTCAACAGAGCCGCTGAAGATGCCGTTACAGAATCTGCTCCGATCTTCACAAAAGCGATTACGTCGATGACAATTACAGATGCCAAAAATATTTTATTGGGAGGTGATAATGCAGCGACTAACTATTTGCAAACAAAAACGCAATCTCAACTTTTCACAGCTTTTCAGCCAAAAGTAAAAGCTTCTTTGGGAAAAGTCGGCGCCGATAAAGTCTGGACTAATTTGATTTCAAAATACAACACTTTAACAGGACAAGCCGTTTCTACCGATCTTAATGAATATGTAACCAACGAAACAATTAACGGTGTTTTTAAAATGGTAGCCGAAAAAGAAAGCGGTATCAGAAATAATTCTGTGATGAGAACATCGAGTATTTTGCAGAAGGTTTTTGGGGCGCAGGATGGGAAGTAAATTTCTTTTGTCTTGAAACAAAAGAAACAAAAATTCAAGACTTGGAATTCTTCGCTAAAAATAAATTCTGTTCTCTAAAAATTCTAAAATTCGTGCGGATTAATGTTTAATTTATTAACCTAATTCTTGCCGCACTCAAACAGTAGAATTTTCTTAACGTTCAAAGAATATATTTTTTTAACGCTACGATTTCCTAGGTCAATTTAATTACAATGAATATTTTCTATACAAAAAACCTTGTCAAACTTGACAAGGTTTTTTGTATTATTTAAAATTGCATTTCAGGAATTTCGCCTTCAATGATCAAATCTGCTTCTGTAGATTTGATGATGTGTTCTACTGAAACTCCGGGAGCTCTTTCAACCAATTTGAAACCAGCTGGAGTCACATCAAGAACTGCTAATTCAGTAACTACTTTTTTCACACAGTTAATTCCGGTTAAAGGAAGTGAACATTTCTTTAGAATTTTGCTTTCTCCTGCTTTGTTTACGTGCATCATTGCAACGATAATATTTTCAGCAGAAGCTACCAAATCCATTGCTCCTCCCATTCCTTTCACCATTTTTCCCGGAATTTTCCAGTTGGCAATGTCTCCGTTTTCTGAAACTTCCATTGCTCCAAGAATGGTCAAATCAACTTTTTGGCTTCTGATCATCCCAAAACTGAATGCTGAATCGAAAAATGAACCGCCATCAAGAATGGTAATCGTCTGTTTTCCGGCGTTGATAATGTCGGCATCTTCTTCGCCTTCAAAAGGAAATGGCCCCATTCCTAAAACGCCGTTTTCGCTTTGAAACTCTACTGAAAGATTATCAGGAACGTAATTGGCAACCAATGTTGGAATTCCGATTCCTAAATTTACATAATATCCGTCTTTTACTTCTTTTGAAATTCTTTGTGCAATTTGTTCTTTAGTTAGCATAGCATAATCTTATCCCGCCAAATTAGCCATTTTTTCAGAACTATGAAAATACTTTCTTTCTTATCCTATGATAAATTTTGCTTCGCAAATTGTCGTAAATTTGTGGGCTTTTAATTTTACAAATGAAAATTCTATTAAATTACTTAAAACCATATAAATGGCTGATTATTGCTTCGCTGTTGTTAGCTTCTATCAATCAAGTATTTTCGCTATTTGCACCTGCTATAACGGGGAATATTTTGGATAAATTGGTTAACCAACCTAATTATTTTGACAAAGAAAAACTGATCCCAAGAACGTTGAATGAATATCTCTACGGAACCGATATTTATCATGGAGTATTCTATTTTTTAGGTCTATTGATCGGAACGGCAATGATCAGCAGAATCGCCAAAGCATTTCAGGATTATGTAGTAAGTGTAATTATCCAAAAATTTGGTGCTCAGATTTTCACCGATGGTCTACAACATTCTATGAGATTGCCTTTTCAGGAATTTGAAGATCAAAGAAGTGGCGAAACGCTTTCTATTTTAACTAAAGTACGAGAAGATTCTGTGAAGTTTATCAATAATTTCGTTAATGTATTTTTTGGAATTTTGGTGAGTATTATTTTCGTTTCTATTTACGCCATTCGTTTGCACTGGTCGATTATGCCTGTTTATGTAGTCGGAATTATTCTTATCGCTGTTATAACTAATTTGCTGAGTAAAAGAATTAAAACCATCCAAAAAAATATTGTTACCGAAACGACAGCTTTGGCAGGAAGCACCACTGAAAGCCTTAGAAACATTGAAATTGTAAAAAGTTTGGGACTGACCAATCAGGAAGTTGAAAGGTTGAATAACAACACTTACAAGATCCTGAATTTGGAATTGAGAAAAGTAAAAAGGATCCGCTCGTTGAGTTTTGTACAAGGAACTTTGGTTAATTTTTTACAACAAGTCATTACTTTCACTTTATTATTATTGATTTTTAAAAACATTGTCACTCCAGGACAATATTTATCACTGATGTTTTACGGATTCTTTATTTTCGGACCGATGCAGGAAATAGGTAACATTATTATTTCTTATCGTGAAGCCGAAGCATCGCTTCAAAATTTTGACCGGGTGATGAAAAAAGAAGTTGAGCCCAAACCTTTGACCCCGAAAAAAATCGGAGCCATTGAAGAGTTGGAATTCCAGAATGTTTCTTTTCAGCATCAAAGTGCTCATTATAAAGCGTTGAATGCTATTTCATTTGATGTAAAAAATGGTGAAACGATTGCTTTTGTAGGGCCAAGTGGCTCAGGGAAAAGTACGTTGGTAAAATTATTAGTTGGATTATACAGACCACAGGAAGGAAGTATTTTTTATAATAATGTTGACGGAAAAGAATTTGATTTTGATGAATTGCGTAATCAAATTGGTTTTGTAACACAGGACACTCAACTTTTTGCCGGAACAATAAGAGAAAATCTTTTGTTTGTGAATCCTTCTGCAACGGAAGAAGATCTTCAATTAGCTTTAAAAAAATCAAGCTGTACCGCTCTTTTAGAACGCGCTGAAAAAGGAATTGAAACTGTAATCGGTGAAGGTGGATTAAAATTAAGCGGTGGTGAAAAACAAAGAATCGCCATTGCAAGAGCTTTGTTGAGAAAACCTCATCTTCTTATTTTCGATGAAGCAACTTCTGCTTTAGACAGTATTACCGAAGAAGAAATTACAACCACGATTAAAGAAATTTCTAAAGAAAAAGAACAAATCACTGTTTTGATCGCACACCGATTAAGTACGATTATGCACGCAGACAGAATTTATGTCTTGGAACGCGGGCATGTCATCGAAACGGGTTCTCACTTACAATTAATTGAAGAAAAAGGATTGTATTATGCCATGTGGAGACAACAGATTGGAGAGAGAAAAACTTTGGCGTAGGGCAATAAAAGGAAGTTGGATGATGGATGCGGGAAGTTTATATGATTATGAATATAGATTACTCCTTCGTCGGAATGACATCGTTGAAAATATAAATTTAAAACTATAAAATTACCCCGAAAGTTCATTTCGGGGTATAATTTTTTTTGAAACTGTTTAAAAAATTAATCTTTTTTTCTTACAGTTCTTTGTTCTATTCTTTTCTCAAAATTTTCACCCTGGAAAATTCTCTGAATCATAATTCCCGGAATGTGTATTTGATTAGGATCTAATTCGCCCGGTGCTACCAATTCTTCAACTTCAGCAATGGTAATTTTCCCCGCTCCAGCCATTGGATGATTGAAATTTCTTGCTGATCCTTTGAAAATTAAATTTCCTGCGTGATCACCTTTCCAAGCTTTTACGATTGAATAGTCTGCTTCGTAAGCATGCTCCAAAATATGTGGTTTTCCTTTGAAATCTTTTACTTCTTTACCTTCTGCAACTTCGGTTCCGAAACCTGCAGGTGTATAGAATGCAGGAATTCCGGCTTGTGCAGCTCTGCATTTTTCGGCTAAAGTTCCTTGTGGAGTCAGCTCGACATCTAATTCGCCTGAAAGCATCTGTCTTTCGAATTCTGCATTTTCTCCAACGTAAGAAGAAATCATTTTTTTGATTTGCTTTTTCTGCAACAATAATCCAAGTCCGAAATCATCAACTCCGGCGTTGTTTGAAATACACGTAAGCTCTTTTACATCACTTTCTACTAAAGCATTGATTGAGTTTTCAGGAATTCCGCACAGACCGAATCCGCCCAACATTAATGTCATTCCGTCTTTGATTCCTTCTATCGCTTCTGTAGCATTTTTTACTCTTTTATCTATCATTGTACTGCGTAAAATTTTGTGGTCTGAAATTACAATTTTTTTGTGAATTTTCTAATTTTTGTAATCTTTTGATTTGAAAGACTGTATTTTTGCGTGAGGGATGGAAGCGACATCCTTTTTGGGAGTTTCGGCGGCAATGCTGCTGTAACTCCCAAAAAGATACAGCGGACAGCCCGACCTGAATGAGGAAATGGAGCGCGAGCGTAATGACCGAGTGAATGGGCACGCCATGATTGGGTTTTAGGGTTTTAGAGTTTTAGAGTTTTAGAGTTTTAGAGTTTTAGAGTTTTAGAGTTTTAGAGTTTTAGAGAAAATTATTAAAAAATGTTTTGTAAAGTATTGGCGGACAGAAAAATTTGTTTTATTTTTGCAATCTGTTATTCAACCTCTGACGAAGTCCGTGTAAGTTGCTTAGCTTGACAAAAAATTTTTATTACAAAAATGGATTTATTAAAGTACGTACAAGACAAGTACATTACAAAAAAAGAATTCCCTGAATTCAAAGCTGGTGATACAATCACTGTGTATTACGAGATTAAAGAAGGTCAAAAAACGAGAACTCAGTTCTTCAAAGGAACTGTAATCCAATTGAGAGGAACAGGTTCTACAAAGACTTTTACAATCAGAAAAATGAGTGGTGATGTAGGTGTAGAGAGAGTTTTCCCTATCAACATGCCTGCTCTTCAAAAAATCGAAGTTGACAGAAGAGGTAAAGTTAGAAGATCTAGAATTTACTACTTCAGAGACCTTAGAGGTAAAAAAGCGAGAATTAAAGACGCTGCTTACAAGAAGAAATAATTCAGACAACACATACGAAAAGAGGCTATTCAAATTGAATAGCCTCTCTTTATTTTAATATATATATTCTTTTGTCTTGAAACAAAAGAACCAAAAGTTCAAGACTGGAAACTCCGGATAAAAATTTAAATTAAATCCTAAAATCCCCAAAACTTGCGCGAAATCAGAATTATTTTTTCAACTCAGAATTTTTGTCGCGCTTCAGACAGTGGGAATTTTTTAACGGATTAAATTTCAATTTTCTTAACGCCTCCATTTCCTAAGTCAATTAAAATAACTTCCCTTCTACTTTATAAAATCATACAAAGCATTCCAGAATTTGTCGTAGACTTCGATGTGAGGAAGGTGGCCTACATTTTCTAGTTCGACCAGTTTTGATCCTGCAATTTGCGCTTGCGTTTTCTTTCCTAATTCCTGATACTGCCCCATTGTTGGCTGAATTTCTTTTGGCGCACGGTCTTTTCCAATTGCTGTTCTGTCTCTTGTTCCGATAATTAATAATGTGGGTGTTTTTATATTTTTAAACTCATAAACAACCGGCTGATTGAAGATAATATCACTAGTTAAAGCAGCATTCCAGGCAACTTGTGGATAATCTTTATGCAACGTCCAACCAGCGATGAGATCGAGCCAAGGTTGATATTCTGCTTTCCATTTGTTGTCGTAATAGAATTTAAGCTGATAATTTTTGTAGCTTTCGGCTGTATTTTTTAATTCAGATTGATACGCTTCGTCAACCGTTTGATATTTTGCAAAAGTTTTATAATCTTCTAATCCGATTGGGTTTTCGAGAATTAGTTTTTCAACATTTTCGGGATACATTAAAGTAAATCTTGTAGCAACCATTCCGCCCATTGAATGTCCGAGAACGATCAATTTATCAATTTTCAGTTCATCTAAAATGGCTTTCGTATTGCTCGCCAATTGAGCAAAAGAAAATTGGTAGCTTTGAGGCTTTGAAGATTTACCAAAACCAATCTGATCAGGAATAATTACTCTGAAACCTTTATCAGAAAGATCTTTTGCTGTTTTTTCCCAATATGCACCGTTAAAATTTTTACCATGAAGCAACATAATAGTTTTCCCGTTTGACTTTTTGGGCTTTACATCCATATATGCCATTTTCAACGTTTGATTTTGTGATTTTAAATCTTTAAAATGAACTTCAAAAGGATATTGATAATTGGTAAGCGTTGCATTTAAAGGCTTGACTTGCGCAAAAGCAAAACTTGAAGTGATGCTAAAAGAAATGATAGCGACAATATTTTTAAAATTGGTCATGAAAATTTAATTTAGATATAAATTTAAAAAAACCGCTTCAAAAGAAACGGTTTTTGGTGTCATTTATAATTTAATTATCATTTTTAAGAGAGCTGTTCGCTGAGAATCTTCTCTTTTTTTGAAGGTAAATTCATCAAAACAATTGCCATTAAAATTAAGACAATCCCAATCCACTGAATAAGAATAACCTTTTCACCCAACAAGACAAATGCCATCGTCACCGATACCGGAAGCTCCAAAGACGAAATAATACTTCCCAATCCTAAACCTGTATTTGGAAAGCCTAAATTGAATAAAATAGGCGGAATAATGGTTCCGAATAAAGCTAAAATAAATCCGTACGTCCAGAAAATCGAGTAATCGAATGGTCTTATATGCTCTGTATTTTCAGTAAAATTTAAATAAAAAGATCTTAAACTTTCAGAATACAGCGGGCCAATCTGCGCAAAAAACAGAAATACCAAAATAATTACAGAACCACCCGTTAACATGATGATACTTTTTCTGAGTACGGGTAAATGTGTTGCCAAAGTATTGGATGTAAACATCGTCATCGTAAAAGAAGCCGCCGCCAATAGTCCCCAAAAGATGCCGTGCCAATCTAGTTTTACTTCTAAATTGATCAGATTTGTTGCTAACACTGTTCCTAACAAAACAATTACCGTTGCGACAACTTTTTTAGCATTGGGAAACTTTTTAGTAATAAAACTTTCGACGACAACACTGAACCAAACCGACTGCATCAACAATACAATTGCAATAGAAACGGCAATATATTGTACTGCTATATAATAAAACAAGCTGGTGCAACCTAAAGAAGTACCCGCCAAAATCAACATTCTGACTTCTTTGCGACTGGGTGATGATAATTTCTTTTTTGAAGTAATGGTATGAATAAAATTCAGGATTAAAAGACCTATTAAACCCAACGCAAACTGAGCGGTCGTTACCTCAGAAGTTGTAAAACCATCTTTGTAAGACATTTTTACAAATGTAGCAAGCATTCCGTATATACTCGCTCCAAAACCAACAAATAATACTCCTTTTAAAATATTTTTCTTCTTCATAATTTTTTTACAGCCGGCAAAGTTACGATATAAAAACTTGTTTGAATGAGTTTTTATATTAAATAAAGATCACCTCAGAATTTCTGAGGTGATGATATAGATTGTTTTTTTGAGTTTTATTTTTTCACAATAATCCTTGAGCTCATGTCAACTCCGATTCCCTGTAGCTTTACGACATATACTCCATTTTCAAAATCTTTTGTAGAAACTGAAATTCTTGAATCCTGTGATGATCTGTTTTCTGAGACGATCAATTTTCCTGACATATCGTAAATCTGCAGATGAAGATTTCCGATGGTAAAATCTTTTAAATAAATAAAAAATTCATCTTTCGCCGGGTTAGGATAAATCGATATTAAACTTTTATCTATTGCAATATTTGAATTCCCTTCGGTACAGTCTTTAGGAATTGAAAAATCTTCTTTTTGATCGCTAATATTCATTTTATTTCCGGCCAAAGCATTCAAACCTAAACCTCTTTTTGCAAAGGTTTTCCATATCATACATCGGTCTTCTCCTTTGGTGGTCAACATTTCGGCATTTAATATCGCATTTCGCCCATCAATAAATGTAGGATTACAAGTCTGCAATTTTAGTGCATCTGTTACAAGCTGTAAAACTTTTGCGCTTCCGCTATTTTTATTGGCTAAGACATCAGAAGAATAGCCATATTTCGCAGCATATTGCCAATGAAGATCCCAAAGCATTGATGCCCAAATAAATCCGATGCTGTGTACATCGGGAACTATTTCACCATCTTCCTCGATTTCCATCCCGTTTGTTTTTCCGTAAGTATAATTATTAATAGAAAAATCAGGAGAGTATTTTGCAGATCTTAATCCGGCTTCTGTTGTAGATTGTCCACTCGCATAAGTCCCAACACTTCTTGCAACATTCGCATTATCTCCAGGTTTGTTAGTAAGCATTAATGCAAAAAAATCTGACCAACCTTCGCCCATTTGTTCTTTGCTTGCGGATTTTAGAAGACAAGTGTAACCGTTTCCAGTAAGTCTGTTTGAAATTCCATGTCCGTATTCATGAGTGATAATACCATTGTCGAAACTTCCGTCTGGTGTAATTGCAGTTGACGGATCGCTTTTCAAAGTAATATTGACCGTTAATGAATTATTTATTTGAGTTTTAATATATTCGCCTTCATCATTGGTTATCAAAACTGAAGGTATTGTAATTGTAGCATCTGTTCCGCCCATTGAAGATGGAAAGTTAGCAGCAGTAGGATTATTATAAATAATTGCAGCAATTGCGCCCGCGTTCTGAGCATTTTTTACTTTTAAAGCAAATGTGCAGCCCGAAGCTCCTCCTCTTTCAAGCAATCCGATTTTTCCGGCTAACGATCCTGCAGGTAATGCCGAACATCCATCAATTACAGAAGCTAAGTTTACGTCACCTGTCACACCTGTTCCATTGAGTTGGGATCCGAATTGGGCTGCGCTTGCCTTCGGAATCCTAGGAATTGCCGCTACAGGTGCATTATAAAAAACATATCTATTGATTGTCGACCAAAGATACATTTGCATCAAAGGATTTTTTCCGTCGGAAGGTGTTGTAAAATTGGCATTATTTAAAGATTTTCCATCCTGAGATTCTGCTACAACATAATCGTTTCCGGCTCCTCCTTTACCGAAATTATTCTGTTGAAAATTCCTTGCTGATTCTGTAAATCCAAATTGATAAAAAATATCATGTACCTTGTTATTAATATAAAATAAATTGGTGATTGCAGCATTTTGATTAAATGAAGGCGCGCCATTTATAGAAAAGGGGAAATCAAAATTCCTATTTACACCTCCGTCAGGAGAAAATCCCGGTTGGTCTTTGTTTGCTGTATCCTCATAAGCGTAGACATTATTTCCTCTTGTTATTGTATAATTTGTTGCTCCTGTAGAATGCCATCCTTCTGGTGAAGAAGCTAAAATCCACGGATTTGATACAATCGATCGGTTTCCAAAAGTAGGCGCCTCGATAGGTAATGGAAAAACATTATAACTCGCATTATCAGCAAGTTTTAAGAAAGATTTTTTTTGAAGATTTGACGATTCAGCAATATCTGAAATCATAGATCCTCCGGAATACGCATCTGAATGAAAATTACATGATAGATTAAGGTTGTCTTTTGAGATAATTTCACCTGAATTGGCATCTATCAGGATATTCCAATAGTTTGTAGAATATGGTTCTTGAAAAGAAAATTCGTAGGCAAGTCTTAAATTATTTTTCACCTCAACAAACATTAATCTTTGTCTTACAACATTTTTATGACCCGATTCTGCAGACGAATTACTAAGAATTTGAAAGTTTTTGATTTCTTCTTTTCCTAAAGTTACAGCAATATTTACAAGTGCTTTTTCTTTATTAATTGTTGCAATTTCTGAGGTTGAAATGTTGTAATTTTTCACAAAAGAATCTGAAAAATATACAATTTTATCGTTTTTAATGATTGCTGTCCCTAAAGCATTGTAAACCAGATAGCCTTTGAATTTTTGTTGAATTTTTACGATTTCTCCTTCTAAAGATTCGGATGTATCTATATTATCAATTTCAAAATCTCTTAAATCTGATTTTTTAAAATCTTTAGCTTGTGTGGCAAGAATATAATTATTTATCAGTCTCTTTTGTTGCTGAGAAAATACAGAATATGGAAATAAGATTAAAAAAGCCAATAGAAATTGTACACTTCTAACCTTTATTTTAGTAATAAAAATACAAATCATCATTTTCGCTATTAATATTTTATAAAAATAGTAACATTTTGTGAATATATATTTAAGATTAGCGGAAAAGAAAAATACTAATGTAAAAATAAAAAAGGCCATCTCAAGAATGAGACAGCCTTACAATTATTAAACTTAAAGAAACTATTATTTATTGATAATAACTTTTGAAGTAGTATCGATCCCTAAACCTTTTACTTTTACAAGGTAAGTTCCGTTGATCAATTTGCTTGTAGAAATTGCTTTTTTAGCTTCCGGAGAAATCTTATTTTCTGTAGAAATCAATTTTCCTGACATATCGTAAATCTCGACATCTACTTTTCCTAAAGTACTGCTTGGGAAATTGATATAAAACTCATTTTTCGCAGGATTTGGATAAATTGACACCCCAACATTTTTCACTGCACTTGTTTCTGAAGTAGAAAGCACACATTCAGCAGGAACAGTAAAGTCTTGCGTTTGATCATTGATACTTGTCTTACTTCCTGCAGAAGCATTTACTCCTAAACCTCTTTTAGCAAAAGTTCTCCAAATCATACATTTGTCTGCACCGCCTGTAGTAGCCATTTCTGCCTGTAAAATTGCATTTCTTCCATCAACGAATGTTGGGTTACAAGCTTGCAACTTCAACGCATCTGTTACCAATTGCAAAACTCTTGCGCTTCCGCTCGTAGTACTTGAGGTGACATTTGAAGCATATCCATATTTAGCAACATATTCCCAGTTTAAATCCCAAAGCATTGTTGCCCAAACAAACCCTATTGAATGTACATCCGGAACAATACCTTGACCGTTATTATACTCCATACCGTTGGTATCTGTATACGTATAATCATTAACTGCGAAGTCCGGAGAGTATTTTGCAGGTCTGATTCCGCTTCCCGTAATTCCCTGGCCTGAAGCATACGTTCCTATTCCTCTTGCAACAGAAGCATTATCTCCCGGCTTGTTGGTTAACATTAAAGCAAAAAAGTCTGACCAACCTTCACCCATTTGCTCTTTACTAGATCCTGAATTCAAACAATTGTAACCAGTTCCTGTTAATCTATTAGAAATACCATGTCCGTACTCATGAGAAACGATGCCGTTATCAAAACTTCCGTCATATTTTGCATCTAATCTCAAATCAACATTCACAGGTGTGTTTGCGGCTAATTTGGCTTTGATGTATTCTCCTTCCGAATTGGTAATCAAAATAGAAGGAATTGTAACTGTAGCATCTGTACCACCCATATTACCCAGTGTAGAACCATTAGCAACATTATTGTAAATAATAACTCCTGTAGCTCCTGCATTTTGAGCATTTTTCACTTTTGATGCGAAGGTACATGTTGAAACACCGCCTCTTTCTATCAATCCTATTTTACCCGCTAATTCTCCGGCAGGTAATGCTGTACATCCGTCAATTACACTTGCCAATTTTACGTCTCCTGTAATTCCCATATCATCTAATGGCTGACCAAACTGTGCAACACCACCGTTTACGACTCTTGAAGTAGCATCTGTCGGAGCATTATAAAATAACACACGGTTTGAGCCTATCCAAAGATACATCTGCATTACCGGATTATAATTATCCGGATAAGATGCGAAGTTGGCATTGTTATAACCACCTCCGTCTTGAGATTGTGCAAAAACTTCGTCATCATCTAATCCTCCGTTACCAAAATTGTTACTTTGGAAATTTCTTGCTGCTTCTGTAAATCCGAATTTATAGAATACATCATGCATCATATTACTTATATAAAATAAGTTGGTTGTAGCAGCTGATAAATTATTAATTGCTTTTGTATTGGGATCATACGGGAAATTAAAATTCCTCGTAGCACCGCCATCGGGAGAGCTTCCAAAAGTGGCCTCATCATCGTCCTTGTCATCATAAGCATACGCATTATTTCCTCTTGTGATTGTATAATGTGTAACCCCGTTAGAATGCCATCCTTCAGGAGATGAAGTAAGAATCCAAGGGTTGGTTATTAAACTTCTCGCTGCGAATGTTGGTGCTTCAACAGGTAAAGCAAAAACATTATATGAGGCATTATCTGCAGACAATAATAAACTGTTATTATTATCAGGATAATATTCTTTATTTTGAGGTAAAGCTACCGCCTGCGACTCGTGAGAATATGCATCTTCGTGAAAATTACACGATAAATTAAGATTCAATTTACTGATTACCTCTCCTGAATTGGCATCAATAACGTAGTTCCAGTGGTTGGAAGTTTTTGGCTCATGAACCAAAAATTCGTAAGCTAATTTTAGATTTCCTTTTTCATCAGAACTATAAACCAATCTCTGTTTTGCTGCGACATGTTTGTTTTGTCCTTGTTGAAAGAAATCTAAAAGTGGCAGATCTGAGATTTCATTTTTACCAAGATCAGCAGCAATTTTATCTAGTGCTGCTTTTTTACTTAAAGAGGCAGTCGCCGAACCGGTACTTTTATAATCCTTAATAAAGTTATCATTAAAGTAAGTCACAGTGTTATTCTTAACTAAAACTGTAGCCACTGTACCATATACAGGAAGCCCATTATAGGTCTGCTGAATTTTTACTACATCACTACTTAATGATTTTGATGAATCAACATTATCAATTACAAATTGATTAAGATCTGATTTTTTATATTCCCTTAATTTATTTTGAGAAATATAGTTTTTAATCAGCACTTCATTCGACTGAGCAAATGATATTGATGGTATTGCTGCGAAAACTGCAATAACAAGAGGTAGAATTACTTTTTTCATTTCTATAATTAAAGGTGCAAATGTATAATTAATTCCTAACCGCTGATACCATTAATTAAAATATTTATTAATTCCCTAACATAACGTCAATTAATATATAAACAATTAATTATCAGTAATTTAAAATTGAAATTCACAGAAGTACAATTACAACTTATTGATTATCAATACCACACACTTAACACTCAGTGGCTTTTGATACCAATTTAACACCCGAAATGAACAGTTTTAGAAAATAAATTCCCTTAATAATATTTTTAAATTCACTCTTATAAACTAATATGATTTTAATAAAGCATAAATACTATTCTTAGCTCCTCTGAAAGTTAATAAGCTGTAAAGTTTAATATTTACTATGAACAAACTCATTCATTATCGTAAATAAAAAAAACCACTCTTTCGAGTGGTTCTTATGATAAAAAATGATTGTCGGCTTATTTACCTCCTTCCATTTTCTTTTTCAATTCTGCTAAAGCATCGATGTCTCCAAGAGTTGATCTTTCTTCGTTGTTTGAAGAAGAAGATACATTTCTGTTAGAAGATTCTTTCACATTCTTTTTCTCTTCGTCTCTGAAGATACCTGTGTGAGAAACTACTACTCTCTTGAATTCTTTGTTGAATTCGATTACTTTAAACTGAGCATCTTCACCTTTCTTGATTTTAGATCCGTCTTCCTTCTCTAATAATCTTGATGGGCAGAAAGCTTCAACTTCAGCATCTTCGAATTGTACAGAAGCACCTTTATCGTGTACTTCTACAGCTTTACCAGCGTGTACAGTTCCTTCAGCATATTTAGTTTCAAATTTATCCCAAGGGTTTTCCTGAAGTTGTTTGTGACCTAGAGATAATCTTCTAGCCTGGATGTCTAATTCTAGAACTACAACATCTAATTTATCACCAACTGCACAGAACTCAGATGGGTGCTTGATTTTCTTAGTCCAAGAAAGATCAGAGATATAGATTAATCCATCAATACCTTCTTCCAATTCTACAAATACACCGAAGTTTGTAAAGTTTCTTACAGTTCCAACATGTTGAGAACCTACTGGATACTTAGTTTCGATATTTTCCCATGGATCTTTAGATAATTGTTTCATACCTAAAGAGATTTTTCTGTCTTCTCTATCAAGAGTAAGTACTTCAGCTTCCACTTCGTCACCTACTTTTACGAAATCTCCTGCGCTTCTCAAATGAGTAGACCAAGACATTTCAGAAACGTGAATTAATCCTTCTACACCTGGAGCGATTTCTACGAATGCACCATAGTCAGCAAGAACTACTACTTTTCCTTTTACTTTATCACCAACTTTCATGTCAGCAGAAAGAGCATCCCAAGGATGAGCTTCTAATTGCTTCATACCTAACTGGATTCTTGTTTTCTCGTCATCAAAATCAAGGATAACCACTTTTACAGTTTGACCGTCTTCCAAGATTTCTGATGGATGGTTAACTCTAGACCAAGAAAGGTCTGTAATGTGGATAAGACCATCAACACCTCCAAGATCAATGAATACACCGTAAGAAGTAATATTCTTAACAGTACCTTCAAGAACCTGACCTTTTTCAAGCTGAGCGATGATTTCTTTTTTCTGACCTTCGATATCTGCTTCGATCAATGCTTTGTGAGATACTACTACGTTTTTGAACTCTGGGTTGATTTTCACAACTTTGAACTCCATAGTTTTACCTACAAACTGATCGTAATCTTTGATTGGCTTAACGTCGATTTGAGAACCTGGTAAGAATGCTTCGATACCGTGAACGTCAACGATCATACCACCTTTAGTTCTAGACTTAACAAAACCGTTAACGATTTCTCCAGTTTCGTGAAGTTCGTTTACTCTATCCCAAGCTTTAAGCGTTCTAGCTTTTCTGTGAGATAACTGTAACTGTCCTGTTTTGTCTTCTCTTCTGTCAACCATTACTTCCACATCATCACCTACTTTTAGGCCTGGGTTGTAACGGAATTCGTTAAGAGAAATAACACCTTCAGATTTGAAATCGATGTCTACGATAGCTTCTTTGTCAGTTAATCTTACAACTTTACCAGTGATAACGTCGTTATCGTTTAAGCTGCTAAGAGATCCGTTATAGATTTCTTCAAGATCACTTTTTTCTTTTCTAGCATCTGCATCAAGACCAGATTCGAAAGAATCCCAATCAAATTGTTCCGGTGCTACGTTTTGGTTTAATAAAACCTCTGCTGAATTTGTCTCTTTTGACATTTTCTAATAAAATTTGTATTCCTTCTTTTTTAATGGTCCGAATAAATGTGGTTTCAAAAAATACGGAAGTAATTAATTTATAATAATTTACCTTTTCAGACCTGTCCACAAAAAGTGACTGCAAAATTACAAAAAAAACTCGAATCTGCAATTATGTTTTCATTTGAATTAATAGGTATATTTTAGATTAAATAAAAACAGATGAGCATTACACTCATCCGTTAAAAAAACACAAATTGTGATGAAAATCACATTACTTTTAATTAAGAGACTCTACAACCGTCGTATTAAGAGATATTTTTGATAAAAAACTACTCATATTTTCGCAGGCATTTCCATTATCTGACCTTGTAGCCGGGCCTCCGTAGATAATTTTCTGCGTTGGTAAATTAGTCGTTGAAGATATATTTCGTGCCATTACTTTTATCGTATGGTTACCGACAGAAAGATTATTGACGACACCATTTAAAATAAATTTATGCCATGAGCACGTGAAATCTTCTTTTTGCTTATGGTATTTTCTAACAACAACAAGTATGTCATCAACAAAAATACCGACAGCATACTCATAATACTGATTTTTTGAGGCATCGAGCTGCGTCATACCTTCTACTGTAAAAGCAAAAGAATTACGGGTTCTGGTGAAAATTTTTGAATCTGTTATCCCAAGAGAAACCCATCCTGCTGTACCCGAGCCTAAATTAATAGATCCGGAATTAAAACCTGTAATAACGGTAGGTGCATTAGCAGAAACAGAACTTGTATTAACTAAATCAAGCTTGGGCTGAAGTTGCTCTTTTGTATACAAGGCATTCCACCTGTCAACTTCGAAATACGTTATTGTTTGTGGTAAAGACGATGTAGGATTGGTATTAAAAACAATATTACCATTTTGAGGGCTCGGCACAGTAATTACATCCATATTGGATGTTAAAGGAATTCTTGGAAGCAAAAACCCTTTTTTGTCCGAATCTAATTTTAAAACAGCCGTATTATCTAAAGCTGCTACGCTTTTATCTGTAATTACAACTTGTGAAAGACTCACAGTATAGAAAGCCGTTAAAAGAATTATATTAAATATTTTTTTCATGATCAGTAAGGTAATGGTTGG
Organism: Chryseobacterium indoltheticum; assembly: GCF_003815915.1. Lineage (NCBI taxonomy): Bacteria > Pseudomonadati > Bacteroidota > Flavobacteriia > Flavobacteriales > Weeksellaceae > Chryseobacterium > Chryseobacterium indoltheticum. The sequence goes on along the minus strand of NZ_CP033929.1, from coordinate 1,905,802 downwards.
TTGATTAAGACGATGGCACTTATCTTTGCTTCATCATTTGAGATGTTACTGCAACTTGCCGCTTTTTTTCCATAATTAATAGTTGCGGTTGTTGTACTGGATCTATTCATTACTGCAAGCTTTATATGATGAGTATCTACACTGAGATTATTTACGAGCCCGGTAATGGTAAACTCCTGGAATGCACATGCGTTATCTACATTCATCGTAGCCGATTTTGAGGAAATCAGTTTATCGTCTACGAAAATCCCCAAACCATAAGTAACACTTTCATTATTCGATGATGTATTATTTAATTGTAGCATCCCCGTGAAAGTAACAACGGTATTATTTGTAGGTCTGTCAATTACAAAATTGAACGCTGAAGCATCAGTAATCTCTACCCAGGGCGACGCCAAAAGACTTCCGTTTACAAATGAACTCACCGACGCAGCATCTGCCGGATAATTGTTGGTAGAAACACCGTTATTATAAATTTTAGAATAATATTTGGTAATTCCTAAAAGCAAATTGATATTAGCTGAGCTAAAGTAAAATACCCATTTTGCGCCGTCCCAGTAATACAACCCTTTTCCACCCGGAAAGCCTGCATTTGTATTATACACCAACAGAGATTCTGTAGGTTTAGCAATCATAAAACTATAATCGGCAACATTATTAGGATTCAATGAAACTTTTGGTAACATAAAACCTTTATTACCCGACACCAGATCCAAAATTGCAGATTCGTTCGGTGTACTCGTTCCTATCCCTACCGATGCAGTTTGTGCGTACAAATTGATTCCTATTATTAAAGAGAGGAATACTAAATAATTTTTTTTCATTGATTTGTGTTTTAAGATTTTTCGGTTAATGTGATAAACATGTTTATCTTAGACATATCGGTATTTATAGAAGATGAGGCTGCACCACCAAACTTCCAGATGGTAGCGTTAGAATAATTATTTACCCTCATTGTAACGTACGTTTTTATTGTATGGTTACCCAAACTAAGATTCTTGAACACAGAATTGATCGAGAAGAAATCATATTGAAATGTTCGACCGTAATTGGAAGAATAATTTCTCACACCCGCAAGTTTGCCATCTACAAAAATACCAACAGCATACGTGTAAGTGTTTACGGTACTCACATTGGTATTGTTAGCCTGAACCATACCTTCTGTGAGCACAAAAACGGTATTATTAGTCTGGGTAATGTTAATATTTTTGGAAAGACCGGGCACTTCAGTCCAAACTGAGCCTGGTAAAGAGTTTTCAGCATACATCAATGCTCCGGAGAGCGTACTCAGATCAACGGCTGAGGAGCTTGATGTACTGTAAGAAACCGACAAACCAAGCAGCGAATAGATATTTTGAGAATCAACAAGCTCATTCCATTTATTAACCTCCCAAAAGTTGAATCCTTTTTTTCCGGGAGCTTTATTATAAGCTAATAATCCTAGACTTGGAGTCGTAGTCACGGGTGAAGCGAGATTGAGATTGGGAATACTAAGATTAGGAATCAGGACTCCTTTGTTAGAAGAATAAGTTTTGAGAAGGAGATCATTTTCAATAATCTCGGTACCTATCCCTACTTGAGCACTTGTGCTCTGAAAAAAAAGCAGATAGAAAACCACTGCCTCGGCTAGAAGTATTTTTTTCATCATTGTGTATTAAAATTAAAGTTGTGTTTTTATTATTATCTACAGAACCTCTAAGTAAACTACTTTTAAGATTCTGTAAATACTAACACTGCAAATCTATATAATTTAATACGATCTAATTCAAAAAATACCAATTTATTTTCACTTCATCGAGAAATTCAATAATGCGTTGGATTTCAATAGATAAGTCTGAATATCATCAATACGTTTTGCTGGAGTCTTCCAAGAGATTATTCAGAGTACAAAATTCTTCAGGAGTGAGATCTCTCCATTTACCTAAAGGAATATCGAGCTTGATATTCATGATTCTTATACGCTTCAGCTTTTTTACTTCATAACCCAGAAATTCACACATCCTTCTGATCTGACGGTTGAGTCCCTGCGTTAAAACAATACGAAAGGTCATATCATTAATTTTTTCCACTTCACATTTCTTAGTGATTGTATCTAAAATCGGAACACCGTTTCGCATTTTCTCCAAAAATTTTGGATTGATAGGCTTATCTACTCTTACCAGATATTCTTTTTCATTATTATTTTTTGATCGCAGTATTTTGTTGACAATATCACCATCATTTGTCAGTAAAATCAAACCCTCGCTCGGCTTGTCTAATCTTCCTATCGGGAAAATTCTCTGCGGATGATTAATGTACTCTATAATATTGTCTCTTTCACGTTTTGTATCTGTAGTACAAACAATTCCTACAGGCTTATTGAAAGCAATATAAACTGGCTTTTCCTGAGATTCGCGTATTGGTTTTCCGTCAACTTCTACAACGTCTTCATCAGAAACTTTTGTTCCCAGTTCCGGAATCTGGCCGTTTATTTTTATTCTTCCTTCTTCCAAAAGCTTATCTGCGGCTCTTCTTGAGCAATAACCAACTTCTGAAAGATATTTGTTTATACGTGTTTTTTCCATTATTCTATTCCTTCTACTGTGTAATTTTTGTTGCTGAAAATTGTGATTCCATAACTTAAACCTATAAATAAGGTATTTGATCTTGATGCCTGCAATGTCTCAAAAACAAGCCCGCCTTCCTGACTCAGTCTTTTTGAATACGCTACCTGAAGTCCTAACTTTAAACCCCAAAACTCAGAATTGGAAATTACAGAGCTGTTGATCTGTTTGCCATAAGTAACATCAATAAAAAATGCTTCATCACCTGGATTAAAAATAAATTTTGGCTGAATCAACCAATACATCAGATGAAAATTCGGATCAATGTAACTGTATTTCAAACCTGTACCCACTGCAAAGTTAGGAAGAAAATTATATCCTCCCACTGCAGAAATTCCATATGTAAAATCATTGGGAAGATACGGTGAAACATAATTCTGATAATATTGAGAATCGGCATTTTGGTTTCTCTTGCTTTGATTTTTCACATTATATCCTACATTTAAAGTCGGATTAAAATAAAAATTCATCTTCGGCTTCTTTGAATCTTCAACTTGAGAAGACACTGTTATTGACGACAGTAAAACAAGAATAACTAGTAAATTTTTAATCATAATTTTCAAATCTGTATTCGTTTTCTAAAAAGTCGCTGGTCGCATCTTCTATTTTGTAATCGCCTATTTTTGTTCTTCTCAATTGGGTAAGATACGCACCAACACCCAATTCATGACCAATATCGTGCGCCAAACTTCTGATGTAAGTTCCTTTTGAACAGCCTACCGTAAAACTCACCAAAGGAAAATTGATCTCAACATCTTTTATATAATGAATGGTTGTTTTTCTGGATTTCATTTCAACCTCCTCTCCTGCTCTGGCCAAATTGTAGGCTCTTGCTCCGTCAATTCTGATCGCTGAAAAAATGGGTGGTTTCTGATCTATTTCGCCTAAAAACTTTTCTAAAGCTATTTTTACATCCTCTTCAGTAACATTTGAAATATCCTGATGAAGAATTTCGGGTTTTTCGGTGTCGTAGGATTCGGTTTGTACGCCTATTTTTATTTCTGTCCAATATTCTTTTGGAGCATCCTGAATTTCCGATATTTTTTTGGTGAATTTGCCACAACAAACGATTAATAATCCTGTTGCTCGTGGATCTAAAGTTCCGGCATGACCGATTTTAAACTTTTTCGGAAGATCAAATTCTCGTTTTAGCTTATATTTCATTTTATTGACCGCCTGAAAAGAAGTCCAATCCAAAGGTTTGTCTAATAAAAATATGTGTCCTGATTGTAATTGCTCGGCAGTCATTATGGGTTGGAGAGTTTTAGAGTTTTAGAGTTTCGGTAACTGAATTTTATTTAATGGCAAATATTACTGTAGAGGCCACTTTGCAGCCCGGCTTGAACGGAGCTCTTTTTGCCGCAGCGAAGCGGAGGCAAAAAAGCGGGAGTGGAAGACGGAAATAGCTGCCCAAATCAATAAATAATAGGTAATGAGTAATTTTTTATTTAAAATAATAAAAATAAATTAACAAAGCAATTCCTACAAAAATACGGTACCAACCCCAAGGTTTGAAGCCATATTTGTTTAAAACTCCGATAAATGCTTTGATGGCGATCAATGCGACAATAAATGCTACGATATTACCCACAATAAAAATAGTGATGTGATCCTGAGATTCCAGAATCATCTCATACCCTTTCATAGGATTGGCGGTTTCTTTACCCCAAGTTTTTACAAAAACTGAATAGACAGTCACCGCCAACATTGTAGGCACCGCTAAAAAGAAAGAAAATTCTGCCGCTGCTTTTCGTGACAAACCCTGCGTCATTCCTCCAATAATTGAAGCTGCACTTCTACTCGTTCCGGGCATCATCGCAAGACACTGCCAGAAACCAATGGTCACTGCTTTTTTTATGGAGATATCTTTTTCGTCATTAATAACAGGATTTTTAAACCATTTATCGGCAAACAACAAAACGACTCCACCTAAAACCAACACCGAGGAAATGGCAATCTGATTTCCCAGAACAGCCTCGATCATATCGTCAAAAATATATCCTAAAACCAAAGCCGGAATCACCGCAAAACCCAATTTATAATAAAACTTAAGGTTTTTGAAGTCAAAAAACTTTTTCCAATAAGCGACAACTACCGATAAAATAGCCCCAAACTGTATGGAAACCTGAAACATTTTTAAGAATTCTGTTTCTTCTAAGCCCATCAAACTGGCGGTAAAGCCCATGTGAGCAGTTGATGAAATGGGTAAATATTCTGTAAGACCTTCTATGATGGCAATGATTATTGCTTTGATTAAATCCATTTTTGTTTAATTCAAAATATATTAAAAGATTAAAAACAGTAAAAGATTCAAATTAATATTCAAATCTTTTATGCCTTACTCTTTATTTGTAAAAATTTTTATTTCCTCTTTAAAATTGCGTAGACCTCAATCACAAAACCAGTCACCACAAGAAGCGGAGCAATTCTGATTCTTCTTATTGAAAAAATGTCATCGTTCCAGACATTCGGATCAAGTTTTCCGTTTACTGTATTGGCGTCAGGTCCCATCATCAGAAGAAAACCAACTACAATACACGCAAGACCAATCAGCATCCATTTGAAATTCTGCTTACCGAAGTAAAACGTATTTTCGTCGGAAACTTTTGTTTCGTTACCAAAATCTGATGCCGAAAATTTATTTGTTTTTTTGCTCATTTTTAAGAATAGTATAAATCGTCAACATTCGATCTTAAGAACCTCCATGTTGCAATAATTGTACTTAGTACGGTGATGAATAAACCAACACCAAATATAGAAACCACCAGCCAAATATACTGATTCGTATCTTGTACGAACGGTGTTTTGATCGCTGTTGTAAAATAATACCAAACTCCGAATAGTGCCAAAAGACCGATAAACGAACCAATAGCTCCTAAAACAACAGCTTCTATGATAAAAGGCTTCAAAATAAATCGTCTTTTTGCTCCTACCAACTGCATGGTTTTGATAATAAATCTTTTTGAAAAAACTTTCAGACGAATTGAATTGTTAATCAATACAATTGCTAAAACCAGGAACAATACACAAAATGCCAAAATCCATTTTAAAATTTTATTCAAGTTATCGTATATCTTCTGCGAATCTGAATCGTTCTTCACATCGACAATCCCGGGAACGGCTTTAATCTGCGTTAAAACAGCACCTATTTTGGTAGAATCTGTATACTGAGGCTTTAAGGCAATCTCAACAGAAGCAGGAAAAATATCTTCTTCGAATAATGCTTCACTATTGATTCCTAAGCTTTTTTTTGCTTCACTGGAAGCCATTTTTTTTGATATATAAGTGGTACGCTTTACAGATTCCATTTTTTGTATCTGCTGTACAGCATCCGATTCTTGTTTTGCTATTTTAGCAGAATCTTTAGCATCGTAGTTTTCATCAAAATAAGCATTTACAACAAGCTGCTCTTTCAAATAATCGGAATATTTTTGAGCATTGATTAAAATAAGCCCCATTAATCCCAACAAAAACAGCACTAAAGCGATACTTACTACGACAGTAATATTGCTGGATCGAAGCCTTTTCTTATTAAACTCATCTACAGATTTAGCCATTAATATTAAAATTTTTGGCTAAATTAGAAAAAATCTTCCGAAATTTGGGACGAATTAGAGAAAATCATTGTTAACAAAATCATAAAAAACTTTGAGTGTAAAAGCAAAAAAACATCTCGGTCAACATTTCTTGACCGACGAAAATATCGCCAAAAAAATTGTAGAAGGATTAAGCTTTGAAAACTACGGAAACGTACTCGAAGTAGGCCCCGGAATGGGTGTTCTCACCAAATACCTGATCGAAAAAGAGCAAAAAATATATCTTGCCGAGATCGATACAGAATCTATTGAATATCTGAAAAAGCATTACGAAAAAATCACGGAGGAAACCTTTGTAGGTGACTTTCTAAAGCATGATTTTGCAGGTCTCAATAATGAGCAAATCGCTGTTATCGGAAATTTCCCCTATAATATTTCTTCACAGATTTTATTTAAAATCATTGATCATTACGAGCAGATCCCTGAAATGGTAGGAATGTTTCAGAAGGAAGTTGCTGAAAGAACTGCCGCCGTACCACGAACAAAAGATTACGGAATACTGTCTGTTTTAATTCAGGCTTATTATGACGTAAAATACCTTTTTACGGTACACGAAAATGTTTTTAACCCGCCTCCGAAAGTAAAATCGGGAGTTATAAGACTGACCAGAAATCCTAAAGAAGGTCTTGGTGGAAACGAAATCCTGTTTAAGCAGATCGTAAAAGCAGGATTTAATCAGCGAAGAAAAAAATTATCTAATTCACTGAAAGTTCTGAATATTCCTGAAGCATTGAAAACTCATGAATTCTTAGATAAAAGAGCTGAAGAGCTCAGTGTAGCAGATTTTATTTCTTTCACCACACTTTGGAAAGAAAATCAATAAATAAAAAATGCCTTTCAGATCTGAAAGGCATTTTTTATTGTTTAATATTGAGAATTACTCTCTGTTTTTCAACATAATCCAACCCGATTGGTTCATCTGAGTTTTAGATTTATTGTATTCGAAATTGAATTTGTACCAATACGTTGCAGTCGGCAATCTTTTTCCGCCTACAGTTCCGTTCCAGATTGGTGTTTCTTTTGAGAACTTAAACATTTCAACACCGTATCTGTCATAGATAGAACCATTGAAGTTTTTGAAAGTTGCTAAAGAAGTAAGATCTAAAACATCATTTACGCCATCCTGATTCGGTGTAATTACATTATTGATATGAAGTGTAAAGAATTCTACAGAACCATTACAGCTTGTACCTTTTATTCTAACTCTTACCGTGTAATTTGTATTATTTAAAAGACCCGGAAAAACATTAGAATCCTGCCAAAGAACACCGTTATCAACAGAATACTCAAGTGTTTGAGGAATATTGTTGATGGATGGAGTGTACGCAGTCACCGTTAAAGTATTATTTGAATAATCAAGATTCGTGACATACGGCAAAGCAGCCGCCTGTACTTTCACTTTAAACTCTTCCTGGCAAACTCCGTTATTTATGACCACGCTGTATATACCCAACTCATCAGCAACTATTGTCTGAGTAGTTTCACCTGTATTCCATAAGTATGTATAGTTATCTCCGGCTCCGGCGTCTAAAACAAAAGTGTCTCCTACACACATTTCAACATCTAATAATGGAGATGTAATCGCTGGAATAACTTCTATTCTTATTTTTGCAGGCTGAAGAGATTTACAGCCTTTTGTTCCGATTGCATATACTGTAAAGTCAGTAGATTGATACAGTGTAACTGTTTGAGTATCTCCACTACCTCCAAAATTACTCCAAAGATATGTTACTCCTCCTGAAGCTGTAAGAGTGATTGATTCACCGGCACAAATTCTAAACTGCGATGCAGCAAGGTTTGCAACAGGTGTTTCTTCTCTTTGCAGAGTAAGCTCTACAAGTTTACTACAAAAACCACCGTTTGAAACAACAACATGTAAAATCTGGCCGTCTGTACCGTTGTAGTTGTAAATGTCTGCTATAAAATTGTTGTTTTGAGCTAATGCATCTGCCTGGTTTTCATAAAAATGAAACGTTGCTGTTTGCCAATCAGTACTGATTGAAGCTTTCGTCCCATTTAAATTAAATGAAGTTACATCGGGTGTCGTACATAATAAATAAGTTCCATTATGTGCTTCGGGAGTAGTTCCGCCATGAATTACAATTGATGCACTTCCGGGACAAGGATTTCCCGGAACACTTACTTCAATTTTATAAGTTCCCGGCTGTACTGCGGTAATAGTATTTGTAGTAGCACCAGGTATTACTGTTCCATTTAAAAACCATTTATAAATTAAATTTGGACCATCGGTTGATGCCGTAATTACTTGTGGCTCATTATCACAAACATTAATTTCTGCCGGTAATTGAGCTCCCGCAGGATCCAATAAATTAACACCGATATCAAATGAACCTGCTTCTAAAAAAACAGCAGAACCGTAACTACTGTCTCTCGCATCAGCTACGACCATCTTGATGTGGTAAGATTGTCCCGGAATCACTGTTGCTTCAGCAGTAAGAGGCGCTGTAGTACCATTATAATTTGTTGCATTTGGCGATAATGATCCAAAATACTGATCATTGATAGGTCCACAAGCAAAACTTCCAGGAAGAATATTTGGAACAGAAACAGGTCCTGCGCCAGCAGGTAAAACTGCTAAATTTGTATAAGTAGAACCTGGTGTATTAGGTTTCAGTAATAAAGCGAATGCATCATCATACTGTGTTGGAGGACAGGGAAAGTTACCTTCGTATTCTTCAGATGCAAAAATATATCTGAACTTCATCTGAGAACTTGTCGGCACGAAGTCAAATTCTAAAATAGCCGCATTATTAATTTGTGTAGTCACCCCAATAGCTGCAATAAGATCAGGATCACTTCCTCCACCATTACCATCACTTAAAGTGAAATCTTCAAGTACATTACCCGCCTTTCTTGCGAATCCTGTCGTCAAGACAATTCCTTCTTCAAAAGGAAAAGTTGAAGTTGATTTATTAAAATAACCCCAAAATCTGTCGTCATTGGTAACGGGTTGATTGGGACTCACTGTAACGTTAGAAATATTTGGGGTTCCACAAGAGCCCGAAGTTCCTACCAAAACATCTGTAACGAGTTGCGTAGGAGTATAATTGCTTTCGGGATAAGGAGCAACATTTACATCGATATAGTCTCCTGCTTTTTTTGAATTTGAATTAATTTCCTTAATAGGTTTTCTCGATTGAATTTTTTGTGCATAAAAAGTATTGGTAGCGAATAAAAATAAAGAAAACAGAAGTATATATCTCTTCATAATAATATTTTTCAACAAATTTAATAGTTTTTTGCGTTTATCATACATTTACCTGCAATTTTTTACCTGAATTTAAAATTTTAACAATATTAAAATTACTCACATTTATATGAGATTTGGTTTAAAATAAAATTAATCAATCAGAATTCTTAATAACAGAACAGATTTTTACTATTAGAAACAGCATCAAAAATTAACTATTTACGAAACTCAGCATCCATCTGAAAACCAATTTTAAACAATCATAAAATGTGATTTTCAGAATTCGATTAAATTCACGATTTTTGCAAATTCAAAATACGATATGTCAGACTTAATCAAAGAAATAGAAAAAAGAAAAACCTTCGGAATTATCTCTCACCCCGATGCCGGAAAAACCACTCTTACCGAAAAACTACTGCTTTTCGGAGGTGCTATTCAGGAAGCAGGTGCGGTAAAATCGAATAAAATAAAGAAAGGAGCTACTTCCGATTTCATGGAAATTGAGCGCCAAAGAGGAATCTCGGTGGCAACTTCTGTATTGGCTTTTGAATACAGAAATCATAAGATCAATATTTTAGATACTCCGGGTCACAAAGATTTTGCAGAAGATACGTATAGAACTTTAACTGCCGTAGATTCTGTAATTGTTGTGATTGACGTTGCAAAAGGAGTTGAGGAACAGACCGAAAAGCTTGTAAAAGTCTGCAGAATGAGAAACATCCCAATGTTGGTCTTCATCAATAAGCTTGACCGTGAAGGTAAAGATGCTTTCGATTTGCTGGATGAAGTTGAGCAGAAATTGGGATTAACGGTTTGTCCACTTTCTTTACCTATTGGTATGGGTGCAGATTTTCAGGGAATTTATAATATCTGGGAAGACAACATTCAGTTATTTTTAGAAGAGAAAAAACAGAAAGTAGGTGATGCGATTAAGTTTGATGACATTAATGATTCTAAAATTGATGAAGTTATCGGTGAGAAAGCAGCAAAAAACTTAAGAGAAGAGCTCGATTTGATACAGTCTGTTTACCCTGAGTTTAATCGTGAAGATTATATGAAAGGAGATTTGCAGCCCGTTTTCTTTGGTTCGGCTTTAAATAATTTTGGAGTTCGCGAATTATTGGATGCTTTTATCGACATTGCACCGATGCCGCAACCAAAAGAAAGCGATACCCGTTTGGTAAAACCCGAAGAAAGTACTTTCACAGGATTTGTATTTAAAATCCACGCCAATATGGATCCTAAACATAGAGACAGACTGGCTTTCGTAAAAATTGTTTCGGGAGTTTTCAAAAGAAACGAAAATTATCTATTGGTAAGAGAAGGTAAGAAAATGAAATTCTCTTCTCCGAATGCATTCTTCGCAGATAAAAAAGAAGTAGTTGACGAAAGTTTCCCCGGAGATATCGTTGGCCTTCACGATACGGGAAGTTTCAGAATTGGAGATACCTTAACCGGAGGTGAAAAATTAAGCTTTAAAGGTATTCCTAGCTTCTCTCCTGAACATTTCAGATATATCAACAATAACGATCCTCTGAAAGCAAAACAATTGGCAAAAGGTATCGATCAATTGATGGATGAAGGTGTTGCGCAGCTGTTTACACTTGAAATGAACAACAGAAAAATCATTGGAACAGTGGGTGCACTTCAGTACGAAGTAATTCAGTATCGTCTGGAGCACGAATATGGTGCTAAATGTACTTATGAACCCCTTTCTATGCACAAAGCATGTTGGGTGGAAGCTGATGAAAAGTCTGATGAATTCAAAGAATTTGCAAGATTAAAACAGAGATTTTTGGCAAGAGATAAGTATAATCAATTGGTTTTCCTGGCAGATTCATCGTTCACCATTCACATGACGCAGGAAAAGTTTCCGAATGTGAAGCTGCATTTTATCAGTGAATTTCAGAACGCTTAATCAATTAATTTAAGTCAGTTTTATAAAAAATAAAAACCGTTAAGTGTATTGCTTAACGGTTTTATTGTTTCTAAGATGATCATTCTATTTATTCAGCATAAGTAGCTTCTTTACAATTTTTTCACCTTCCAATTCAACTTCAATCATATAAGCACCGCTTGGTACATTTGTTAAATCAACTTTCTCAAGATGATCACCAAAGAAAAGTCGATTTCTTTTAGGAATAACAAGCTTTCCATCCATTGCATAAACTGTATACGTAAATGAATACGGAGCAAGAGGTCTTAGTCTAGGTAAATCTAATTTAATATAAACATTACCATCGTTTGCAGGAATAGGATAAATCATCAATCCCTGATAAATAGGAGAAGGAGGAGCTCCTGGAGTTTCTGGATCAGGTGGTATTATAACAGCAGAAGAATTAATGGTAAAGTTCTGTAAATTGACATTAAAAAAGATATTATTTAATCCTTTTACCATAATTCTGGCGGTATTATTAATCATTCCAAGCCCGCCAGGAACTGTATAATTATAGGTACCATTATTGGGTGCACTAGCTACCAAAACTGTAGGCCAGGTAAGCCCACCATCTTTTGATAAAAGAATTGTAACGTTTGATGCACTTACAGGAGCTGCAGTAGTGCCGGCAACGTTCCAAGTAATTGCATATGATTGACCTTCGTCCCAAACAACTCCTGCTGTATTTTGTGAAGTTACTGTAAACGGTCCAGCAGCAGCATTTACTGTTACTACCATATCATCAGAGTTATTTCCAGAACCTCCCGCTCTGTTATCACGAGTGGTAAATCTAAAATTATATGTTCTTGCAACATTAGATAAAGCTTCTACAACAATAGGTGAAGCCGTACCGGCAGGACTTGAAGATGTAGTTGCTCCTACAAGTGTTCTATCTAATGATGGAAAATATCTGATCGGAACTGTTTGTGGAGTATATGATCTGAAAGTAGGACCCGATGCTTTCGTTGCGGTTGCTGCAGAATTCGCTCCTGTTTGCCCAGTAACAGCATTATCCATTTGTTCCCAGATGTAAGTTAAAGCATCTCCATCCGTATCAGTACCCGTTCCTGTAAGCATAAACGGTGTTCCTTTAGGAATAGTATAATCTAATCCCGCATCAGCTGTAGGAATTGTATTTCCGGTATTTGTGGTTACCGGGCAAGTTTTTGTTTTAATATTATTTGTAATCTGCTGAATGCTTACAGCATGAAAAAAGGGATCTGAATGCATTGCTACATTTTGATCTGTAATACCAGCATATCCCATAATTGTAGACCCTGAGCCAGGTTCCATGTTTACGCCAGTACCTTCTAGACTCATTGAAAAGGTATGGTTCCCGCCAAACTGATGTCCCATTTCGTGCGCAACATAATCAATATCGAAACTATCTCCAACCGGCGCTGTGCTTTGAGTAAAGCCAGAACCTTTTGCTTGTGTAGTATTGGTAGCGGGATTTACACATATGCAACCAATACAGCCAGCATTCCCGTTATTACCAGCAGCATTAAACACATGGCCAATGTCGTAGTTATCATTTCCAATATTAGCTGTTAATGTTTGTTGCAACTGTAAATTCAAATTTCCTGTATAAGGATCTGTAGCTGCATTGGTGTAGATAACAGAAGTAGTATTCGCAATAATTACCATTCTTGCTGCAAAGTCTTTTTCAAAAATCCCGTTTACACGTGTCATTGTATTGTTCATTGCAGCTAACGCTCCCGCTACTGTTCCTCCAAAATAGGTAGTATATTCCCCTGTACAAGATAAAGCCAGTCTGAAAGTTCTCAATTTTCCATCATCAGCGTTTGGTCTTGCCGTAAGGCTAGAATTATCAATTCCTTTTTGGGCAACATCCAGAACGGTACATTCGAACTTATCTAGACTTTCTTTTTTGTCTGATTTTTTATAGACAACATACGTTGAAAGATCTTTTGTATAAGGTTCTATAAAAACAGCTGATTTATTGCCATATATTTCCATTGAAGATAAGCCCAATGGTGAAATACTGAAGTAAACAGTAGAACTGGCATCTTCAAGCCCAACCCCCACGTAAGATCTAATATCAGGATATTTTGCAGCTAATTCAGGATCAAAGTTTGAGTTTTCTCTTACTTTAAAACTTTCGAGTATCCCATTAGAATTTGGAAAAGATATGACAATGTCTGATTTTCCTTTAACAGCAAATCTTTTAGGTGCTTTAGACAAAACATTTTTTAATTTGTCAAAATCAAGACTATAGATTCTCGGGTGAAGAATATTGGTTTTATTTTCGAATATTTCCGAATTGTTTTTTTGAGACACTTCCTTCCAAAATCGGCTTGTTTGTGCTAAAAACATATTGGAAATAAGAAATAATCCCATCACAAGTAGATGTTTTTTCATATATTTTTTTATTTTTTTTTAAATATTAAAAAGGTATAAGTTACATTTCAAAGAATAATTTGTGAAAGTCTCAAAAAGCAAAGATAATTATTATTACATTTCCAATGATTGATTTCTTTTAACATTTTTAACATTTAAGTAAATTATTTGTAAAATAACTAAAAGCAATTTACAATTTATTGATTTTCAACTGCATAATAATTTACCAAAACCATACATTCCATTTACAATCTTTACAAAAAATTCATTCCTAATTTTACTTCAACAAAAAAATAATCTTATGAAAAAGTTCATTGTAATAGCTGCAGTATCAAGCGTATTTGTAATGTGTAAAAAAGGAGAAGCAACACAATCTCAGCTGGAAAATGCAATCAGCACAGCAGATAGTACTGCTGCGAATGTTGGTGAGAAAATCAATTCTATTAATAATGAAGCAGAAGCCGTATTCGATTCTGCCAGTATTAAAATTAAAGATTTCGAAGAAACAAAAAGCGAGGCAGTTCAAAAGATGGAAGCTACCTCAAAAAGCGTCGATTCTTTATCCGACAAAATAAGCAGTATGAAGTTGGAATCAAAATCTGAAAAGAAAGATTCTCTTCATAAAATAGTGGTGAATGTTCCGGCTCCGAAAGTCATCAAAGAAACGAAAATCATTTATAAAGACAAGCCTAAAAAAGTAGAAACTATTTCTTTAAACAAAATGCAGAAAACAGGAGTTTTGGAACTTAATGTAAACGATGCAGAAACGGCTAAAGAAACGGTAAAAGAATTGGTGAAAAAATATGACGGATTTGTAAAAAGTGAAAATATATCTCTCAATAATAACGATACCAAAATTGCTTATCTGAAAGTAAAGGTTCCGATTCAGAAATTTGATTATCTGATGGATGATTTGAGTTTTAATATCGGAAATGTAGAAAATAAAGGAATCGATGTGAGCGGACAAGATTTCGTAAACAACACGCTTTGCGATATGGAAATCACCCTGTACGGAACTTCAGAAACCGCGCTTGCCAAAAACAAACCTGAAACATTTGGCGGAAAATCTCTTGCTGCAGTATCTTCCGGATGGAATGTAATCACTTCTATTTTTCTGTTTATTCTTCCGCTTTGGCCACTTTTTGTAATTGCCGGAATTGGTTACTATTTCTACAAAAAAAGAAGCAATAAACCATCTGAAAACCAATAAAAACAGATGAAAATCAAAATTTAAGTAAATTTTAAGAAAAGAATTGATAAAGTTTAAGTTTTTCCTTTTAAATTTATCATATCATAATTATATAAAAATTGTGATTTGGTGTAAAAGAAAAGGCTCTCAACTGAGAGCCTTTTCCATTATTTCATATTTACTATCTTAACCTGAGTTCGGGATAAGAGTTGAAAATAAATTTGCAATAAAAAGCAATAATTCGTACATTTAAGTATCTAACATTCAAATGTTTAAACGAATTATTGCTTATGATTCTGAAAGACCAAATTACAAATATTTTTGTACAAGTTGACGATTTTTGTAAAGAATTTGATTCCCAAATCAAACAAATGAAGTTTCAGGCGCTGGGAGATCAAAAGAAGAGAAGAAACAGAAGATCTATGATGTCCGATTCTGAAATCATTACCATCATGATCGGTTTTCATCTCGGTGCACACAAAACATTTAAGCATTACTACCAGGAAATAGTGTGTGGCTACTGGAAAAATTTGTTTCCAAAAGCCCTTTCCTACAATAGATTTATAGAACTTCAGCAAAGAAGTTTTGTGGTTTTTGCATTGTTTCTGAAAGAAAAATGTTTGGGTAAATGCACGGGAATAAGCTTTATGGACAGTACCACTTTGAAGGTTTGTAGAAACCAAAGGATACACAATCATAAAGTTTTCAAAGGTTTGGCAGAACGCGGAAAATCTTCAATGGGCTGGTTTTATGGGTTTAAACTGCATTTGGTTTGTAATGAAAAAGGAGAACTTCTATCTTTTTATTTAACGAAAGGAAATGTTGATGACCGAAATCCGAAACATATTAAAAAAATGACAGAGCAGCTTTTTGGAAAACTCTTTGCCGACAAAGGATATCTTTCCAAGGCTCTCTGGGAGATGCTTTTTGCTGATGGAATCCAGCTTTTCACAAAGCTTCGTAAGAATATGAAAAATCATATCATGAAAATGGAAGACAAGATTTTGCTTCGAAAAAGAGCCATCATTGAGACGATAAATGATGAATTAAAGAATCACTGCCAAGTGGAACACACCAGACATCGAAGCGTGAATAATTTTATGATGAATATTTTGGGAAGTCTTTCAGCATATTGCTTTTTCCCAAAAAAACCATCATTAAACTTGAAAAAAGTAAATGATGGTCAATTATTTTTAAGCTTTCTTTAACCCGAACTCAGGTTATCTTATCTACAACATATCTTGTGTTTCCTCGCCAAGGTAACGATCCGTTGTATTCTTTGTAGTGAAGATCAAAGGTTTTACCGCTATTAAGCTCCAGTTGTTTGAAGACTTCGGGATCAGATACAGAAAATTCAAACTCATAGCTTGTAATTGTTCCTGTTTTGCCTTTTCCAAAACCTTCCTGAATCAATTTGCCTTCGTACGTTTTGAAAACATACCCTTTTTTGATGGCATAATTGAGATATCCTGATTTCACGCCTTCTCCGAAAACGAAGAAAAACTTGTACCAGACAAAAACTCCCACTAGAAGCAAAACTACTCCCAAAGTAATCCACAAAGATTTTTTCATAAGATAGTGTTTGATGTTTTTAAATTATTTTGCGATACTTCTAGAAATCACAATTTTTTGGATTTCAGAAGTTCCTTCGTAGATCTGAGTGATTTTTGCATCACGCATCATTCTTTCTACGTGATATTCTTTTACATATCCGTATCCACCGTGAATTTGTACAGCCTCGATCGTTGTATCCATCGCAACCTGAGAAGCATATAATTTTGCCATTGCTCCACTTTCAGAAATATCTTTTCCGGCATCTTTCTCACAAGCAGCCTTAAAGCAAAGCATTCTTGCAGCCGAAATCTGAGTTGCCATATCTGCCAATTTGAAAGCAATTGCCTGATGATTGATAATTTCAGTTTTGAAAGCTTTTCTTGTCTTAGCATATTTTAAAGCCAGTTCGTAAGCTCCTGAAGCGATACCTAAAGCCTGTGAAGCAATACCAATTCTACCACCATTCAAAACAGCCATTGCAAAATTGAATCCGAAACCGTCTTCACCGATTCTGTTTTCTTTTGGTATTTTCACGTTGTTGAAAATCAAAGAATGTGTATCACTTCCTCTAATACCCAATTTGTCTTCTTTAGTTCCGATCTCGAAACCTTCCCAACCTCTCTCAACGATAAATGCGTTGATTCCTTTATGTTTTTTCTCAGGATCGGTTTGTGCAATTACAATATAGTAAGATGCAGTACCCCCATTTGTGATCCAGTTCTTGATTCCGTTCAAAAGATAGTAATCACCTTTATCCTCAGCAGTGGTTTTCTGAGAAGTTGCATCAGAACCTGCTTCAGGCTCAGATAAAGCAAAAGCTCCGATTACCTGCCCGCTCGCCAAAGGGGTAAGATATTTTACTTTTTGCTCTTCAGAAGCAAATTTTTCAAGACCGGCACACACCAAAGAATTGTTTACAGACATTACCACAGCTGCAGAAGCATCAATTTTTGCAATTTCTTCCATTGCCAAAACGTAAGAAACACTATCCATTCCTGCGCCGCCGTATTGTGGGTCTACCATCATACCTAAAAGACCCATTTCGCCCATTTTCTTCACTTGTTCGGTTGGAAATTTCTGCTCACGGTCTCTTTCAATCACTTCAGGTAATAGTTCGTTCTGTGCAAAATCTCTTGCTGCCTGCTGAATCATCAGCTGCTCTTCCGATAAATTAAAGTCCATAAAAATTTTCTATTATATGGTGGCTAATTTACACTTTTTAAGCAAATCTGAAAATAGAATGATAAATTAGGAGTTAATCAAGGTTTCGGGCACATTTGTAATTATTCAGAATATATTATTTTAATTTGAATTATTAAAAATATTATGGCATACATTTTATTAAATTCTAAACAATACGAACTAATTTTCAGAGTTAAAAAAAATTCTTATATTTAAAATCCTAACAATTATTTGAAAAATTATGTCAATCAAAAGATTATTCGATATACCTCACTACGCTCTAGACCATCTTCCTAAAAGCGATATGTTTGTCACCAAATACCATGGTGAATGGAAAAAAACATCTACGCAGGAATTTATAAATCAGGGAAATAAGATTTCGCGAGGTCTTTTGAAACTTGGTATTAAACCTGGTGATAAAATCGCATTAATCACTACCAACTCCCGTACAGAATGGGCAGTAATGGATCTTGGTCTCTCGCAGATCGGTGTAGTTTCTGTACCGGTTTATCCCAGTATTTCACCGGAAGACTATGAATTTATCTTTAATAATGCCGAAATCAAATACTGTTTTGTATCTGACAAAGACTTGCTTGCCAAAGTAATGAAGATCAAACATAATGTAGCAAGCCTGCAAGGGGTTTTTACCTTTGATAATGTGAGCGGAGCTGCCAACTGGAAAGAAATTTTAGATTTGGGTGAAGATGATTCTACACAAATTGAAGTGGAAGACCTTTCCAAAGCAATCAATACACAAGATCTTGCTACTTTAATCTATACTTCCGGAACAACAGGAAAACCAAAAGGGGTAATGTTGACGCATGAAAATATTGTCTCAAACGTTTTAGGATCACTTCCGAGAATTCCAAAAAAGAAAAGTCTTGATTATAAAGACACCAGAGTTTTAAGCTTTTTACCGATCTGCCATATTTTTGAGAGAATGCTGTTTTATCTTTTTCAATACAATGGTTTTTCGATCTATTTTGCCGAAAGCATCGAAAAAATGGGCGAAAATGTAAAAGAAGTAAAGCCTCATTACATGAGCGTAGTGCCTCGTTTGGTAGAAAAGGTGTATGATAAAATTTATAATACCGGATCTAATGCTGGCGGGCTAAAACAAAAAATATTCTTCTGGGCTTTACAATTAATCCAAAAAAAGAAAGAAGTATCAAAACCTTCAGGATTGAAGGAAATTATTGCCGACAAACTGGTTTTCAAAAAATGGAGAGAAGGTTTGGGAGGCGAGATTATCACTTTAGTTTCAGGATCGGCAGCTTTATCTACCCGATTGAATTTAATGTTCCAAAACGCAGGAATTCCTATTCTGGAAGGTTACGGGCTAACTGAAACTTCGCCGGTTATTTCGGTAAACTCGTTCGGAAAAATGAAAGTAGGAACTGTTGGACATCCTTTGGATAATTTAACGGTAAAAATTCAGGAAGACGGAGAAATTACCGTAAAAGGACCTTCTGTTTTTAAAAGCTATTTTAAAAATGATGAACAGACCAAAGAAACGTTTACCGAAGACGGATTTTTCAAAACCGGAGACATCGGTCACATCGACAGTGAAGGTTTCTTACAGATAACCGATCGTAAAAAGGAAATGTTTAAAACTTCCGGGGGGAAATATATCGCTCCACAAACGATTGAAAATTTAGCTAAAGCTTCGAAATTTATTGAGCAGATTATGGTGGTTGGCGACGGTGAAAAGATGCCAACCGCATTGGTACAACCCGATTTTGAATTTGCTAAAAACTGGGCAATGAGAAATAATTTAAACATCGGTACCACTCCGCAAGAGATTGCTAAAAGCGCTGAATTAAAATCCAGAATAGAAAAAGAGATTGATGACATCAACGAACATTTAGGAAACTGGGAAAAAATCAAGAAAATTGAGCTTACGCCAGAAGTCTGGGGAATTGAAGCAGGGCTTTTAACGCCTACTTTAAAGCTTAAACGTAAAGCAATTAAAGAAAAGTTTATTGATCTTTATAATAAGATGTATGAGCATCATGAATAAAATATAACCGCTTCTATTGAGGCGGTTTTTTTTGTTTTTTATTTAAACACTAATTGAACTAATCTTACATAAATGACACAAACTAAAACGGTGTGTTTGTTATTCAGAGCGAAACGAAGTGGAGCGTGGAATCTAAACTTAGAATTATATAAGCTTGTCGAGATTCCTACGGAATGACAAAGTGGCTGTAAATTATATTTTGGCCAAACCCTTTTCTTTGGTTAAAATTATTAAACGGGCTTTAACCCGCTCGTAGTGATACAACAAAATTCGTTTTATTTATGTTTAAATTAATTACAGTCAAAAAAAAGCACATAAAAAAAGCTGTCTCAAAATTTGAGACAGCTTTGTATTTTTAATTAAATGAGTAATTAGAATTTAATTACTGATTTCATTTTTTCAGTTTCTTCCATTACCAATTCGTCATCTACAAGAATTTTTCCTGAATGCTCATCAATAATGATTTTCTTTCTCTGAGCAATTTCCATTTGCTTCTGAGGAGGAATTGTAAAGAATGATCCTTTCGGAGCACCTCTTTCTAAACCTACAACTGCTAAACCTGTAGAAGAGCTCGATCTGATTCTGTGGTAAGAAGCCAACAATCTTTCGTCGATTTTAGCAGCAAATTCTTTAGACTTTTCAAGAAGATATTCTTCTTCTTTCTGAGTTTCAGATACAAGACCTTCCAACTCTTCTTTTTTGAATTTAAGGTGATTCTTCAGATCGTTGATTTTTGTAATCAATTCGTTTAAAGTTTCTTCTTTATGACCGATTTTAGCGCCAAATTCTTTGATTCTTTTTTCAGAAAGCTGAATTTCAAGTTCCTGATATTCCATCTCCTTTCCTAAAGCTTCAAACTCCTTATTGTTTCTTACATTATCCTGCTGAGACTTGTATTTTTCAATAAGTGCTTTTGCATGGTTGATCACCTCATTTTTGGTATTGATCTGATCATTCTGCTCTTTAATATCTGCATGAAATTTTTCGGCTCTTGTCTCAAGACCCTCAATTTCGATTTCAAGATCTTCAACTTCGATTGGCAATTCTCCTCTTGTGTTACGGATCTCGTCTAATCTTGAATCTATGATCTGTAAATCATATAAAGCTCTTAATTTTTCTTCAACTGAAATATCTGTTAAATTTGCCATATCTAAAGGAAATAATTTACTGGGTTTGTTTTTTCACTAGATTTTAAGATTGCAAATGTACTAATTTTTTGTGATAAAATTTCAAATAATTGTTGGGCAACCCATTGTTCTGATTCATAATGTCCTACATCACAAAGTAATATTTTAGATTCTGCCAGAAAATAATCATGATATTTGAGATCGCCTGTAATATAGGCATCACATTTATTGGCAAGTGCAGCCTTTATTCCGCTTGCTCCGGAACCTCCCAAAACCCCTACTCTTTTGATTTTTTTATCTGTAAAATCTGAATGTTTGATAACCTCAACATTAAATTTATCTTTAATAAAGCTCAGAAAACCTTTTTCATCCATTTCCTGATCAAATTCACCATACATTCCTAATCCTGAATACTGGTTTTCATTGTCTAAAGAATAAATCTGATGCGCTACTTCTTCATAAGGATGTACTTCCTTCATTGCCGCAATGATGCTGCTTTGCTTATATGCTTCAAAAATTACAGATATCATATTTTCATCTGCATTTTCTCTCACATTCTGCTGTCCGGAAAAAGGGTTTGAACCTTCGATTGGTCTAAAGGTTCCGTTTCCTTCAATTTTGAAGCTACATTCGTCATAAAAACCGATATTTCCTGCTCCAGCAGAAAAAAGAGCTTCTTTTAATTGTTCAGAATAATCATTCGGAACATAAACATCTAGTTGCTTTAAATTATTTTTTTTAGGCTGAAGGATTTTTAAATTTTTCAAACTTAAAGCATTACAAATTCCGGCATTTACTCCAAAATAATCATTATCAAAAGCCGTATGAATAGCGTAAATGGCAACTTTGTTTTCAATCGCCTTTAAAACAGCTCTTTCAACGTAATTTTTACCCGTAAGAGATTTTAAACCCGAAAAAATAATGGGATGAAAACACACCACAAGATTACAGTTCCTGGCAATAGCTTCATCAACCACATTTTCTAAAGCATCGTGACAAACTAGAACACCACTTACATTACGGCTCGGAAGACCGCACAAAAGCCCCACATTATCAAAATCTTCTGCCTGAGGCATCGCAATTTGCTTTTCTATAATAGAAATTACTTCTTTTATTGTCATTTTATTCTGTAAGTTTGTCACGAAATTAGTTATATTTAGTTAAAATAAAAAGCTCATATGGAAAGAGAGCATAATCTTGTTCCCGGAGATAAACTTTGGAAAAGGTTTTTGTACCGTGTCATTTACCGAGCAGATACAAAACTCGGGAAGTTTTTTGATATTGCACTTTTATCTCTTATTTTGGTAAGCACTTTCATTATCATGATGGAAAGTGTGCCTAAGCTTGATAAAAAATTCCATGTCTATTTCATTATTTCCGAATGGGTGATTTCTGTATTTTTCACTGTAGAATATTGGGCTAGAATTGCTGTTTTGAAAAATAAAAAGCATTATATCTTCAGCTTTTTTGGTATTATTGATTTTCTTTCGCTGGTTCCTTTTTATCTGAGTTTCTTTTTTCCTGTCACCAAATATTTCCTGATTTTCAGAATGCTCAGAATGCTGCGTGTCTTCAGGGTTTTCAATCTGTTGGATTTTATGAATGACGGTTCTGTGATTGTACGTGCTTTAAGGAACAGTTCACGAAAGATCTACATTTTTCTGTTATTTTTAATTATTTTCTCGGTCATCGTTGGCTCGTTGATGTTTATGGTAGAAGGCGGAAGACCTGGTTTTGAAACGATACCTCAATCTATTTATTGGGCCGTGGTAACGGTAACAACAGTGGGATACGGCGATGTTTCACCAATTACTCCGATGGGTAAATTTTTTGCAGTTATTTTAATGCTTGCGGGTTATTCGATTATTGCTGTTCCTACAGGAATCGTAACGGCAGAAATGAGGAACAAGAGACAGAATCTTGAGCTGATCTGTGAACGGTGCGGAAATGAAGATATTGACGATGATGCAAGGTATTGTAAACAGTGTGGCAAGAAATTGGCTTAATAGATTTATACAAATTTTATCTATTAACCAAAATCGACAAAATCATGGAGCCACAAAAGAAAAACAAGCCTAATAGTTTAGTACTTATTCTATTTGCTTTAGTTGTATTGATGATTATTATTTATTTTATTCTTGTTATGTTTTTCCCGACAGTTTTTGATCTTATGAATACGGGAGACATCAAACCGGTAACACCAGATAAATAAATTTTACAAAAAATAAAAATTAGGCTTTCCGAAAACGGGAAGTCTTTTTTATTTGGAATCAAGTTTTTATATCAAAAAAATGAAAGGGATTTTTAATATGGAAACTTTAATTGTAATCTAAATTCGGATCAATCACAAAACTTGGGGACTATGCAAAAAGTTTAGACAACCTGAACAGAAAAAATGCTTTATCCCGCACACCTCTTAATTGCAATCTGAAGTTTTTTATTTTCGCATTGAAAGACTCGGCGGAAGCATTCGTGCTTCTTCTTTCAAAATAATTGAGAATCTCATTGTAATGATTCATTATGGTTTTTCTGAGCACCGAGAAAGCTTTAAATCTTGATTCTTCCACCTCTTTGAACCAATGTGCCAGTTTCAACATTGCAACGGATTTTTGAATGTTTTGGTTGTAAATTTTCCTCAAGCCATCAGATAAATTGTACGCTTTTTCTAAATCAGGATATTGCGAGAATAAGATTTCAGCTCGCTGATTTTGCGATGCAGTCCATTTTTCTCTGGTTTTGTAGAGTAAATACCTGCTTCTTGCCAAAAGTTGCTTTCGGGTATCGCCATTTTCAAAAGTTTCAATCCCGGGGTTGTTTTTCTTTTCTTTTGCTTCCATGAGCAGGTTGTTTTCTTGCTCAATAGCTTCCCAACGGTGGCTTATCCTTAATTCCTGCAACGCTTCTATGGCTAATTTCTGGACATGGAATCGGTCGATAATTTGTGTGGCATTGGGAAAACATCTTTTGGCGATGAGCTTCATAGAACCTGCCATATCCAAAGTAATTCCTTTTACATTTAACCTTAGTTTTTTGTTGATTTTTAAGAGATATTCTATTACGGTATCACTGTTGGTTCCTTTGATAATGGCGACAATACTGCCTTTTCTGCCCCTTGCTTTTTTGGAGGTCAGAACAGTGTACAATTCGCCATCAGAAAGAGCAACTTCATCGAGAGATAGGTGGTGTGAGAGGTTTTCGGGATAGAGAATCCAATCCTCGGCGTGTGATTTTTGTTTCCAGTTTTTAAAATTGCTGATGCTTTGCTTGTATTGCCTTTGAAATTTCCTGCCATCCACGCCATACATCTCGCCAATGGTTTTACAGGGAAGCGCTTTAGTATCGGCTGATTTTTTTTAAGAACTCGGCAAAATCCTGTGTCATGCGGGTTCCTTTGGCAATGAGATTCCAATCTCTTTGGATGATGTTGCCGGTTTTTGTATCGGTCCATCTTCTGCGTTTGATGTGGAGTTTTACTGTTTTTCCACGAAGAGGAAAATCGTCAACGGTAATTTCCGGAACAAAACCTTTTGACTGCAATAACAGAGAAGAAAATTCTTTCGGAGCTGTATTTTTCTCGTCAAAGTAAATGTGGACGATTTTGTTTTCTTCTTCAACTTTTACAATCTCAAAATGCTCAATCAAGAGTTCAGGTAAAAATAATTTGAGGAGTTCGGCATCGTTTAACATTCCACAAAATTATCAATATTTTTTTATCCCCAACTTTTGAGATTGATCCCTAAATTCTGCTTTTGTAAAAAAGAATTTATGCTTATAAACAGTATTATGATTTTAGTTAAAAAAATCAAAAAAACGATAAATAAATTTTACATAAATAAAATAAATTTAAATAAAAACAAAAACATTTAACAATAAATAGTTTATTTTAATGAAAAATATTTATAAAAAAGAATTATCTATTGTATTTTATTCATATCTTTAAATCCTGTAACATCTATAAAAATTTCCTCTATGAGGAGAACAATTCAAAAGCACACTATTGTAAATACTTTATTGTTCTTACGAGATAAATTAATTTATTTGGTCATCATTTTTTGTAGTCTCGTCTTTCCGGCTCAACTTTATATTTCTGACAGTACCATCATTACCAACATCCATGAGATTCACGTTGTAAAATTAGACACCACTGTTGTGGTTAGCAAAAATAACGTTTCAAAAAACAGAAAGTTAAAACCAAAGTCAGTCATTAACGCTAAAATAATTAAACAAGTAAAATTAAAGGCTGTAAATCCACCTGATCAGTTTTACCGTAATAATACTTCAAATTACTTCGTCTATAGAAGAGGGAAAAGCCAGGAAGCCATCACACCTACTACACAATCTAGTCAATGGATCGCTCTTTTGCACAGCATAGATTTACATTGCTGCTTTACTGATGATGAGTGTTCAAATCTTACAAAATATAAAGAAAATAATACAATTTCTTTTTTTGATAAAATAACTTTAGCCAGGCCGCCTCCACAATGATAATTTTATCATTCATCAAAAAACTTTATTTAAAAACTTTTTATTAAAAAAAATGAAAAACATATTATTGATTTTAGGATTGGTATGCGGTATAGCATTCACCAATGCGCAATATGTTGCGCAAGACAAGACTGTAGGGGTAAACACCGCCCTACCGGGTTCTACAGTACAAGTTAAAGGATCTATTGCCGGAGAATACACAAGTATATCAGCAAATACCTACACCTTATTAGATACAGATTATTACATAAATTGGTCAGGAACCGCAGATGGAACCTTTACATTACCAACGTCATCTGCTACAATTGACAAGACGGGAAGACTATATTATGTCACTAATAAAACTGATAGTTTTAATTTAACCATTAATACCAGCGCAGGAGAACTTATTGATGATAAAAGCACCATCACTCTTTTACCTT
This sequence comes from Chryseobacterium indoltheticum, assembly GCF_003815915.1. NCBI lineage: Bacteria > Pseudomonadati > Bacteroidota > Flavobacteriia > Flavobacteriales > Weeksellaceae > Chryseobacterium > Chryseobacterium indoltheticum. The sequence goes on along the minus strand of NZ_CP033929.1, from coordinate 1,880,116 downwards.
TTCAATCGGCACTGCTTGTAAAAACTTCTCTTAATGCTACCTCTGGAATTACTTACAGATTGGTGTCTATTACTCGCGCCAATTTAGCGTATATTCTTTCGGTTTCTTCATCATCTTCTATACCGTACACACAAGGAATTGCAGAACCATTAGGCTTTACATCTAATGATTTAAATACCTATGCTGGAGACATTGTACTTGGTACAGGTCTATGGACATGCCCTGCATCTGGTATCTACAGAATAGAAATACAAGAGACTGGTAGATTACCTGGAACAAACGTATCGGCACACAGAGTAATCTACATCAATAAAAATTATAATGATGGAGGAGTAACACCAACAGGATCAATAAGCGAGCAATATTATACGATGACTATTCTCGCAATTAGCTCACTTCAGACATCAGGTGCTACTGCAATTGTAACAGTACCGATGAAAAAAGGGCAAACCATACAGCCTTTTGGAGTACTTTGTAATGGTTGCGGCGCTAGCACAATGAGCTCTGTTAACCGAAAAATGATCATTACCAGGGAGTATTAATCAACATATATTTACCAAATAAAATCAGGCTTTCCGACAACGGGAAGTCTTTTTTATTAGTATTAAGCATGACTTGTAACTAAAAAGAGAGGCTGATCAATTGACCAGCCTCTTATAAAGAAATTTGAAATAAATTATTTTTTGATTGCTTTGATCGTTTGCTTAGAACCATCTTTCATATTCAGAATAACTAAATACATTCCTGAATTTAATTCTCTTAAATGAAGAGTAGATTCCGGCTTATCAAAGGTCTTTACCAATTTACCTGAGATATCTACTACCGAGATAGATTTCACATTGCTTACGTCTGAAATATTCAAGACATCAGCAAATGGGTTTGGATATGCTTTGATATTGTTTTTAATAGCTCCCACTTCAGATGTTCCAAGACATGCAGCAGGATCTGCTGTAACAGCTACTACTTGTCTTGCAGATTCACAATTAGTTCCAACAATAAAATTGTAGAATAAATAATATCCAGTCGTTACATTACTTCCTCCGGTTAATTTAAAATCACCTTGTCCGTAAGGGAAAGCCTGTCCTACCGAACCAGAAGCACTATAGTTTCTGTAATAACTGCCAGCACCTTCAATTTTAAACCTGTATACACCTGGGCTTAATACAATATTAAGAGGTACAGTCTGTGGTGTCACCCCTCCACTTGCAACATTCGAAGTGAACGGTATCGTATAAACTGCGGTTGTAGCCGTACCTAAATATACTCTAATAGAGCTCTGACTACCTACTGCACCAGGAAACACATCAACACTTTGTACAGTAACCGGTGTATTAGTCACTGTGGCTTCCATATAAAAACTTGTGCTTGCAGAAGTTGTTCCTCCATTTGTCAATACTCCTGGATTTGCTGCTCCCACAGCTTCAGTACTCCCTGTAGATGCGGTTACCCAATAGTTAGTATTAGTTGTTAAGGCTGGTGTTGTAAATGAACCTCCTGTTGATAAAACAGTACCATTAGTAGCTGCATCATACCATTTGATTGTAGCTCCCGTAGCTGCTGTAGCAGAAATAGTTGCTGTATTTCCAGGACAAATAGTTGCTCCTGTAGTTGAAAGTAACGCAGGTGGCTGACATAATGTACTAAATGATGTAATCGCAGTCCAAACACTTCTATCAGTACCGATACATACAGATCTTACCCAAACAAAATACCCTGTAGAAGATGTTAAACCTGCAATTGGAGCAGAAGCTGTAGCAGAAGTTACAGAATTTGTTGCGTTTAAAACTGTAGACGAAGTAGGTGCAGTACTTGAAGTACTGTAATACACTTCATATCCGTTAGATGGAATAGTCGTAGGAGCAGTCCAAGATACAGTAGCTCCTGATGATGTGATAGAAGCAGTAGCAACGGTCACTGCTGTTGGCGCAAAACATGAAACCAAAGTGGTAAAGGATGCAGATGACGTCCATACACTTCTATCAGATCCCGTACAAGCCGATCTCACCCAAACATAGTACATTGTAGCAGATGTTAAGCCCGTTATTGGAGCAGAAGCCGTAGCAGAAGTTACAGAATTTGTTGCATTTAAAACTGTAGAAGAAGTAGGCGCTACATTTGAAGTACTGTAATACACTTCATATCCGCTAGAAGGAACAGTCGAAGGAGCAGTCCAAGATACAGTAGCTCCTGATGCTGTGATAGAAGCAGTAGCAACCGTTACTGCAGTTGGTACAAAGCATGAAGGCAAAGTGGTAAAAGATACAGATGATGTCCATACACTTCTATCAGACCCCGTACAAGCCGATCTCACCCAAACATAGTACATTGTAGCAGAGGTTAAGCCTGTTATTGGAGCAGAAGCTGTAGCAGAAGTTACAGAATTTGTTGCAGTTAAAATCGTAGCAGATGTAGGTGCAACATTTGATGTGCTATAATATACTTCATATCCATTAGACGGCGCAGTAACAGGAGCCGTCCACGAAGCTGTAGCTCCTGACGCTGTAATTGAAGCCGTAGTAACTGTCAATGCTGTAGGCTCACTACATGAAGGAGATACATCTATATTAATATCATCCACATACAGCCTATTCATATTAGCTGCAGAATAAGCCTGAAATCCAAAATAATATATTCCCGTTGTTGCTGGTATAAAATCAATAAATCCATTTGCAGCTGTAGAGTTAACCACATTTGGATAATCAGCAAGTGTAGTTGTCATAGCTGTATTCGTTGCCGAAGTACCATATGCTACTTTTAATTTTTCAGGAAACGATGCGGCACTTGCATTACCATATTTATATTTAATTCTATAGCTTACACCTGCGGTAAGATTAATACCTTGAGTAAAAAACCAAGTATTTGCTGCATTTGAACTGTTATAAGTATAGTTCAATACGTTTCCAGTAAATCCGCTTGTTCCTCCTGGACTATAAGTAATCCAAGTATTTCCACTTCCGTAATTTACAGCAGTAGTACAAGTCGGTAAAACCGGCGCTGTAACATTGGTAAAGTCTAATGTATAAGGAACATTAGTACTTACACAATATGTTGTAAAAGAGGAAACAGCGGTCCAAACACTTCTATCCGTTCCTACACAAACCGATCTCACCCACACATAATATGTGGTGCCTGATGACAGTCCACTTATTGGGGAAGATGTCGTGGTAGAAGTTACAGAATTTGTTGCATCTAAAACTGTAGAAGAAGTAGGAGCTACATTTGAAGTACTATAATACACTTCATAACCATTAGCCGGAGCCGATAAAGGCGCAGTCCACGAAGCAGTAGCTCCGGACGTTGTAATAGATGATCCTATAATTGCCAAAGCTGTAGGAGCGATACATGTTGGAGGCGTCCATGTAAAAATCAAACCACTACTTGGTACTACGGCACCACCAGTAGCTGCAGCTCCTCTAAATGGAATAGTAGAAGCACTAGATGTTCCAGCTGTAGTCGCTGACCATCCGGTTGTTGCCGTTCCGGTACGGTTATTATAATCTGAAGATGTAATTAATCCTTTTAAACCAACCTCTACTGCGCCAGAAGTAGTTACTTGAGTCGATGCAGTATTATTATAAATAGTCTGAATTACATTTGTTCCTTCATATAATTTAATTTGAAAATTTAATAAATCCCCACTTCCACCATATCTTGCAGAATTTTTCCATTGTACTGTAAGCACTCTCGAACCTACAGTCCCAGTTGTAACATAAGAAATATTATCTGACTCTGCAAAAAAAACACTCGCAGAAGTGGAACTAGAGGTTGCATTAGCGGACATGGTAATAGCAGTACCAGAAACTGCTGTTACAGTTGTTCCTGCAGGAATACCTGTACCTAGTATACGCATTCCTACTACTATATTACCTGCCATTCCGGTACTAGTCCCCGTTAAGGTAATAGTAGGAGAACCAGATGTACGAGTAGCACTTGTAGCTCTTAAACCGCCGACTAGATCAATTCCAAAAGCAGAAATGAGATCATCCGTACTTGTAGTTGTAGTTGAAATTGGAGTTCCATAAGCAGCAGCTGCTAACGTACCAGTAGTTGAACCTAGTTTTATGTAACCATCTGTTCCAATATAAAAACCATCATAAGCTACACCTCTGTAACTAAAGCTAAAACCAATAGGAAAAGCATTATAAGTTCCCGAAGAAATTGTTCCGCTAAGACCACCAGTTCCATTGTGAAATAATTGGGAATCAAATCCAGAAACAGCAGTAGACAACAGTTCCATGTTAGTACCTCCGGTAATTGGGGTATACGTTCCGGTGGATTGCCCGAAAGCGTAAGTAGATACCGCTTGAGCATTTAAGCTCGTCGTGGTTGTTAAAAAAGCCATAAGCATCATATAATACTTACTGTGCAATTTCAACTTTTCTTTTAAAAAAGAAAGTTTTCTCATATTCAGTTAAATTAAGTTAAGGGCTAAAATTAACAAATATTAATATTACAAATACAACTATATTCAATTTATTTTTAAATATTTATTAACAATAAGCTAAAAAAAATGAAATATCATTAAACAAGCATTTAATTAAAATCATGTCACAAAAAATTAAAATACTATATATCAACAGATTACACCTGTCCGAAACCCTACCTATTTAACTAATTTATATCGAATTTTAAAAATCACTGCGTATAAAAAAAGAATCGCAATCTAAAGGAGATTGCGATTCTTTTATTCTTGTTATTTACAATAATATCAGTTCAGATAAAAATCATATTTATTAAGAAGCTGAATATTTTTAATTAATTCTCCGTTCAGATTCACTGTATGCTTCATCGATTGAACTTCAATATGAGAATCATCCTCGATATTTTTAATGTAAAATTTAAACTTTTGACTGCCCTGATTTTCACTCAGAACATTTCTAAAGAAACTTAGATCTTCCGGTCTGAAATCCATCACATCCATCACAAGCGAAATACTTTTGGCAAATTTCTCAAAGGCTTCCTGTAATTCAATCACTTCATTTACATTAACGAACACTCTACCGTCTTTTACCTGAGCAAATTTTATTTTTAAAATCACAAAACGCTGCACTTCAAGTTTTTCCTTAAGCTTCATGTAATCACGGTCTCCCAATCTGAAAGAATATGACCCGGAATAGTCTTCCAACGTTACAAATGCTACTTTTTCACCGCTTCTGAAACCATCTTTTACAACATATTCCGTAATTAATCCAGCAACGGTGTATTCTTTACCACCACCACCGTTTTCTCTTTCTTTTTGTAAAGTTTTCCAGTCTTTTTTCTTTTCTTCAAACAATTCTTCCTGCTTATTTGCAAAAGCCTGTTCTTTATAAGCATCTACCTCATCAAGGTTCAAAAATCCAAAAACGCCCTTTGGTTCAGCTTTTTTTGTTACTTCTTCAATAATTTCTTCTTCACCTGTTGCTAATTCGTCTGATACAATTTCAATTAAATCAGCGACCTCATCCACAGAATCTTTTTCAAGAATCGGTACTTCATCTATTACGACTTTTGCTTCCTGATCTTTTTCCAGAACAGATTTTTTAGATAGACTTCCCTGCATAAATTGATACTGAAATTTAAACTCATCCAGCGGATGCGCAGAAAGATAGAAACCGATCGTTTCTTTTTCTTTATTTAATTTATGCATATTTGGCCATTCCGGGCAAGGTGCCAATTTTGGCTGTTCAATTTGTACCTCCTCAGCAAAATCTGCAAAAAGAGAATGTTCCATCTCGTTTTTACTTTCCTGAAAGCTTTGTCCGTATCTTATCAGTCTTTCCAGATTGGTTCTTCCTGCCATGTCAATATCAAAATATTGGCCTCGGTGGAAAGAGTCTAATTCGTCGAAAGCACCAGCTACAACTAAACTTTCAGCCACTCTTTTGTTCATCTGAGAAGGCAAAATTCTTTCGAAGAAATCATAAATATTTTTAAATCTTCCGTTTGCTCTTTCTCTGGTAATTCCTTCACTTGGTCCTTCGCCAATTCCTTTGATCGCCCCCAAACCAAAACGAATCTGACCTTTTTCGTTTACTGAAAACTTATATTGAGATTCATTCACATCAGGTCCCAAAACATCAACACCCATACTTTTACAATCTTCCATAAACATGGTAATCGATTCTGTGTTGTTAATGTTGTTACTCATCACACTTGCCATATATTCTGCAGGATAATTTGCCTTTAAATAGGCTGTCTGATAAGCAATTAAAGCATAGCAGGTAGAGTGAGACTTGTTGAAAGCATATTCAGCAAAGGCTTTCCAGTCATTCCATATTTTTTCTAATCTTTCTTCATTGAGATTGTTTTTTCTTCCACCTTCAATGAATTTAGGATACATTTTATTAAGAACCTCGATCTGTTTTTTACCCATCGCTTTTCTCAAAGTATCGGCTTCACCTTTCGTAAAATTGGCCAGTTTTTGAGACAAAAGCATTACCTGCTCCTGATAAACGGTAATCCCGTAGGTCTCCTTTAAGTATTCTTCAGTTTCGGGTAAATCATAGACAATTTCTTCAATACCATGCTTTCTGTTGATAAAGTTTGGAATATACTTAATCGGACCCGGTCTGTAAAGGGCATTCATGGCAATCAAATCGGCAAAAACTGTAGGTTTCAGCTCACGCATATATTTTTGCATCCCCGGACTTTCATATTGGAAAATCCCAACCGTTCTTCCTTCCTTAAATAACTGATAGGTCTTAGCATCATCCAAAGGAATTAAATCCGGATCGATATCTACATTATGTCTTGCTTTAACAATTTTTAAAGCATCTTTAATGATCGTCAATGTTCGAAGACCCAAAAAGTCCATCTTCAAAAGTCCGGCACTTTCAGCCACCGAGTTATCAAACTGAGAAACTAAAATATCGGCATCTTTCGCAGCAATCGTCACCGGAACCAGATTACTTACATCTTCCGGCGTAATAATCACCCCACAAGCATGAATTCCGGTATTCCTGATGCAACCTTCCATCTTCTTTGCACTAGCCAAAACATCATGACGCGCATCACCTGGAGTATTAAGAACATACTTCATCTCATCGACAAGCTGCTGCTCTTCAGGCTTTAACTTATCGTATTTAGACAAAGCTTTGGCAATATTCATCCCGGGACTTGGCGGAATTAATTTTGCAATATTATTGGTATCAGGAATTGGGAGATCTAAAACTCTTCCCGCATCTTTGATGGCAGATTTCCCACCTAAAACTGAATAAGTAATAATCTGCGCAACCTGATTTTTTCCGTATTTTTCAACAACCCATTTGATGATTTTATCACGTCCTTCATCATCAAAGTCGATATCAATATCGGGCATAGACACCCTTTCAGGATTCAGAAATCTCTCGAAAAGGAGATCATATTTAATGGGGTCAACATTGGTAATTCCGATCGTATAAGCTACTGCAGAACCTGCCGCAGAACCACGACCTGGACCGACCCAAACTCCCATCTTTCGGGCTTCATTACAGAAATCCTGTACGATCAAAAAGTAACCGGGATACCCTGTATTGGCAATAACTTCCAACTCAAAATCAAGACGTTCTTTTATTTCAGGAGTAATTCCTGTAGCTTCATATCTCTTTTTTGCACCTTCGTAAGTTAAATGCGTCAAATAAGCCATTTCCCCACGTTTTCCCCCATCGACATCGTCTTCAGCATGAATAAACTCTTCGGGAATATCAAATTTAGGCAAGAGAACATCTCTTTTTAAAGTGTAAGGACTAAATTTTGCCGTAAATTCTTCATACGCATCGAATGCATCGGGATAATTTAGAAAAGCTTCTTTTATTTCATGTGAATTCTTAATATAATATTCTCCTGTTGCCAAACCTCTTCTTTTCCCAAATCCTTTTCCAACAGGCGTTGTCAGCTTTTCACCATCTTTTATACAACTTACAATATCCTGAATATTAGAATCATCTTTATTGGTATAATAAGTTTGATTCTGAGCTAATATTTTTACCTGATACTTATCGGCAAAATGTAATAAAACATCATTCAAATGCTCTTCTTCTGGTAATTTATGGTTTTGAATCTGAACATAAAAATCATCCTCAAAGGTATCTTTCCACCATTTGAAAAGCTCTTCCCCTTTTTGCTCACCTGTATTTAAAATAGCATCAGGAATATCTCCGTTGATGCCTGAAGTTAAAGCAATCAACCCTTCTTTATATTCAGCAATTAATTCTCTGCTAATTCTTGGAACTCCGAAATAAAACCCTTTTAAAAATCCTATACTCGAAAGTTTCGCCAAATTTTTATATCCGTTAAAATCTTTTGCCAGCAAAACCACCTGAGTTCTTCTGTCGGGGTCATCTTTTGTAAATTGCTTTTGCTCATATCGGTCTGAAATATAAAATTCACACCCTACAACTGGAATCAAAGGTTCAGAAACTGGCTCGGTCTCATTAAATTCGGCTCCGTTTTCTTCGGCTTCCTGTTTTTTAGCTAAAAATTCTTTATGCTTTTTTGCACGGTCAGAGTTAGCAGATTCCACAGCAGAAACAAATTTGAAAGCGCCCATCATATTTCCAAGATCGACCATGCCGACTGCCGGGAAATTTTCTTCGGAAGCTTTCCTTATTAAATCATTAATACTTGAAGTCGCCGTCAGTGTTGAAAAAACACTTTTATTATCAAAATTGAAATATCTTCCTAAGTCAATATCATCAATACTTCCTACATCAGACTGCTTTTTCTTATTGTTAAAATCTGCAACCTGTCTTCTGATAATAATTCCAAAAGGTTTTATAGGATTCGGATGCAGCGTTTTAAAGTACGCCAACTGATCTTCCGAAGTTTTTAAAACCTCAGCAGGAATAATCCCGATTCTCATCATTTCGAAGAAAACCTGAGCCGTTGCATTTACATCGGCTGCGGCATTATGGGCTTCATCAAATTTATGACCGTATAATTTCTCATATAATTCTTCCAGTTTTGGAGACTTATATCTACCTCCACGACCGCCTCCAAGTTGACAATAATCCGTACCCAAAATCATGGTATCGGCTTTTGGTTTTTCCTGAAGATGATCCTGAATATTTTTTCTAAAAAATTCAGCGCCTACAATATTATAATCGAACTCTACATTGTGTCCGGAAACTACTCTCACCCGCTCTAAAACTTCAGAAAATTCTTCTAAAACTTCCTTGAGATCACGACCTTCTTCATTGGCAATCTTCGTTGTAATTCCGTGAATTCTTGCGGCATTAAATGGTATATCATACCCTTCCGGCTTTATTATATAATCCTGATTTTCAAGCAAATTACCATTATCATCATGCAATTGCCAGGCAATCTGAACCATTCTTGGCCAGTTGTCTGAATCTGATAATGGAGCGTTAAAATTTTTTGGTAAACCTGTGGTTTCTGTGTCAAAAACTAAATACATGTATTTTTACTAGCTTTTAATTTAAAAAGAGAATGTAAAGTTACTTCAATTTTTGTTATTATCCTTGATAACTGCTTACTTTTAAAACCTCTATTTCTTTTTCAGAAATTCGCTACGAAACAATGAAATTAAAAACAATGCAACATAATAAAACAAATGTTTTCTTATTAATTCAACAATATTAATTTATAAATATTATTATTTTATATATTTGCTATTTATAATCGTGTAATAATTTTTATAATCTATCATGAAAAAACATCTACTTTTAGTAAGTACATTCGCACTTAGTTTACTAAATGCTCAAATAGTCAAATCTGTTGAAAGAAAAGCTATAAAAGAAAAAGCATTTGAAAACTATATCAAAAACAATAATACGCTTTATGACTCGAATAAAAGTTCTAATAACTTAGATCAACTTAGAAGAAGAATATCATTTGTATTTGAAGGAAGACCATATTTTTATTCAAATGAAGATATAAGACAGGTTAGAAATGTTAATGCAGATATACTAAATGATTCAGGCAGTAGTATAGGATTATCAAGCAATGTTAATGGTGAAGGAATAAAGTATACAGTTTTTGATGGTGGAAGGGTTTACGCAGCACATTCTGTCTTTGATAATCTTCCTAATAGAATAACAAATAAGGAGGCTTCAATAGAAGAATACAGTGCGCATGCAACTGCAGTATCAGGCTTCATCGGTGCACGCTCTTTTAGTGTTCCAGGATCAAACCTTAGAGGTATTGCTATGAATTCAACAATTGATTCATATATGTTTGCAGATACAACCCTCCCCGGCAATTCTTCTCCTAGTGATGTTTTTGATAAAATTGTTACTTCTAATCCAAATATCTCTAATCACTCATATGGTAATAATAGTGGATGGCTTTACGGTCCAACATACGGGCTACCTAATGGATGGTTTTGGAGTGGAAGTTATTCCACTTCTAACAATGTAGCATATGATTTACAAGGTACTTACTTAGACAATGATGCCAATTATGATGATATAGTTTACAACAATCCCTCTAATATTATAGTTAAATCATCAGGGAATTATTTCGGAGATGGACCAGCAGGAAGCAGCATATCAACAGCATATTATGTGAGCGGTAATACTTACGTTCCATTTCCTCCTGGAGCAATACTCCCTCCAAATAACTGTACTAATGGTTATGATTGTATATCAAATGGCTCTTTAGCTAAAAATATTATTGTTGTAGGAGCAACAAATATAATTACTACAAATAATTTTAAGTATAATTCAGCATCAGATGTAATTCATTCAGATTATAGCAGTGCTGGTCCAAGAGATGATGGAGGAATCAAACCAGATATAGTTACTACCGGAACAAATGTTAGTCATGCTTCAACAAGCACAACAGGAAGTAATTCTAATTCTGCAGGAAGTGGAACGTCATATTCAGCCCCAGTAATTACTGGAATTATCGGATTGTGGACACAAATAAGCAAGCAGCTTTTTGCTGGTCAATTATTAAATGCAGCATCTGCAAAATCCCTTCTAATACATTCTGCTAAAGAGGCAGGAAATACAGGTCCTGACCCATTATTTGGATGGGGATACGCTGACGCTAAAGGTGGTGCTGAAATTTTAGTTGGAAAATCTAACAATTCAGTTATTTTTAAAGATGAAACCTTAACAAGTGGTAACTTAAATGAAAAACTTTTAGTAGCTTCGGGAACGGCGCCTCTAAAAATTACAATATCGTGGATTGATCCGGCTTTTACTAATCTACCTTCATCATTTTCTGACGCATACAATAATAGATCTTCAAGATTAATAAACGACTTGGATTTAAGAGTTATTGATACTAATACTAATACTACATATTTCCCATGGAAACTTGATCCCGACAATCCTAATTCACCCGCAATAAAAGCTGATAATACGGTTGATAATGTAGAACAAGTTATTTTAGATAACCCTATAGCAGGAAGAACCTATAAAGTTGTTATTTCACATAAAGGAACTCTTGTTGACGATGACAATCTTATTTCTCCGCAAAATTATTCTATTATTGCCACCGGATATTCTCAAGAGCTACTAGGTACAGATGAAACCATTATTAAAAATAATCTAATAATCGCACCTACTCTTACAAAAGATATTGTAAATATTTTGAAAGCTCCTAAAAAATCTAGCTTCACAGTATATGATTTATCTGGTAAGAAATTACAAAGTGGTGTAATTAACAGCGCACAAGAAGCTGTTAGTTTATCTTCTTACACTAATGGTATCTACATCATTGAAGTAAAAACTGATAAAGACGTTATTTCTAAAAAAGTTATCAAAGAATAATTATAATTCACACATAATTTTACGCAAAACACTAACACTTGTTAGTGTTTTGTTTTTTTATGTATATTTGCTTCCTATGGAAAATACACTTCACGAGAAAGTTTCAAAGGATATTTTGCTTAAAGCTTACAATCACATGATGCTTGCAAAAGCCATGGCAGATATTTATGAAGAGAACAGAAATGTTACCAAATATGTTCATAGTACATCACGAGGTCATGAGGCGATTCAGCTGGCAACCGCTTATCAATTAAAAAAAGAAGACTGGGTTTCTCCTTATTATAGAGACGAAAGTATTCTTTTGGGAATAGGTTTTCAGCCTTACCAATTGATGTTGCAGTTATTAGCAAAAGCTGACGATCCTTTTTCAGGAGGCAGATCTTATTATTCTCACCCTTCAAGCAGAGATGAAGACAAACCAAAAATCATTCATCAAAGCTCAGCAACAGGAATGCAGACCATTCCTACTGCGGGAGTTGCTCAAGGAATAAAATATATTCAGGATTTTAATTTACAGGAATTTGAAAATAATCCAGTTGTTATTTGTAGTCTGGGAGACAATTCTGTGACAGAAGGTGAAGTAAGTGAAGCTTTGCAATTTGCAGCTTTGCATCAACTTCCTATTATTTTCCTGGTTCAGGATAATGAATGGGGAATTTCTGTTACCAAAGAAGAAGCAAGAACTTGTGATGCTTATGATTTTGTAGCCGGATTTGAAGGTTTGGGAAGAATGCGTGTTGACGGAACCAATTTCGTTGAAAGTTTTGAAGTAATGAAAAAGGCTGTTGATTTTGTAAGAGCTGAAAGAAAACCTTTGGTTGTTTGCGCAAAAACAGTTTTGATTGGTCACCATACTTCCGGAGTAAGAAGAGAATTCTATAGAGATGAAGAAGATTTAACCAAGCACAGAGCAAAAGATCCGGGAGAAATTCTGAGAAATCAATTGCTGGAATCTGGTGTTGATGAAGAATTATTAAAACAAATCACTAAAAAAGCTCGTCTTGAAGCGGAAGAAGCTTTCGAAAGAGCTCAAAAAGCTGAAGACCCGAAGCCTGAAACAGTGATGCAACATATTTTCGCTCCCACTCCCATTACAGAAGAAGTAGGAACCCGCGAGCCGGAAGGTGGAGAAAAAATTGTAATGGTAGATGCTGCCATTCATGCCATTCAGGAAATTATGTGGAAGCATCCTGAAGCATTGCTTTATGGACAGGATGTTGGCGAAAGAATTGGTGGTGTTTTCCGTGAGACGGTAACTTTAGGTAAAAAATTCGGAAGCAAACGAGTTTTCAATACAGCCATTCAGGAAGCTTATATTATCGGTTCTACAACCGGTATGAGCGCAGTTGGTTTGAAACCGATCGTTGAGGTACAGTTTGCAGATTATATTTATCCGGGAATCAATCAGTTGATTACGGAAATCTCAAAATCAAGTTATTTAAGTCAGGGCAAATTCCCTGTAAGCAATATCATCCGTGTTCCAATCGGAGCATATGGCGGTGGCGGACCTTATCATAGCGGAAGTGTAGAAAGTATTTTGGCGAATATTAAAGGAATTAAAATCGCTTATCCAAGTAATGCTGCCGATTTTAAAGGTTTATTAAAAGCTGCCTATTACGATCCGAATCCTGTTATAATGTTGGAGCATAAAGGTTTATACTGGAGTAAAGTTCCGGGAACTGAAGATGCAAAAACCATTGAACCTGCAGAAGATTACATTTTACCTTTCGGAAAAGGAAAAATCGTAATCGAAGCCGATGAAAATCAAATCAAAAAAGGAAATAGTGTAATTGTAATCACCTACGGAATGGGAGTTTACTGGGCGAAAGAAGCTGTGAAAAACTTTGGTGGAAAAGTTGAGGTAATTGACTTGAGAACCATCATTCCTTTGGATGAAGAATTGGTTTTTGAAAGAGTAAAAGCACACGGAAAATGTATCGTTTTAACGGAAGAGCAACTTAACAATTCTTTCGCTGAAGCCTTTGCGCACCGTATTTCTAAAAACTGTTTCAAATATCTTGATGCACCTGTAGAAACAATGGGATCGCTTGATACACCTGCAGTTCCTATTAACTTAATTCTGGAAAAAGAAATGCTTCCAAATGCTGAAAAGCTCACTAAGAAAATAGATGAAATGCTGAAATATTAAAAATTAAAACCTCTAAAAATAATTTAGAGGTTTTTTTGTACAGTTTTTGTTAACTTGGTTATACAAACTTTTATATCTAAAATGATCACTACAAAATACGTCAATTACAAACAGGTTCTTAACTTGTCCGGATTTCACTTAATTTTAATCGCTTTTTGGTGTACTTTGATTGCTGTACTTTTTCACGTTTTTCATTGGGATTGGATGATTATTCCCTGGGTTCCGGTTGCATTGATTGGTACGGCAGAAGCCTTTTTGGTGGGTTTTAAAAATAATCAGGCGTATGACAGATTGTGGGAAGCCAGGAAAATATGGGGCGGAATTGTAAATTCAAGCCGCTCGTTTGCATCCATGGTCTATGCTTTTGATACCAATAAAGAAAATTTAGGAAAATTTGATGTAGAAGACCGCAAAAAAAAGATTGTTTACCGCCACATTGCTTGGCTGTATGCTTTTCGGGAGCAGCTGCTGATTCCTGCCGAATGGGAACATATTAAAGTGGAAGAAGAACAATTCAAAAATATCGATCACAAACGAAACCGACTGATAAAAGCTGGTTTTCCTGATTATGGAAGAACGCCGATTTTTCTTAACAAATATTTATCTGAAGAAGAAGTAGAGCTGCAGAATCATTACAAAAACTTTGCAACCTATCTTATTGCCCAGCAATCGAAAGATGTAAATGAGTTGAAAAACAAGGAAGTCATTTCAGAATTTAACCAAATACAGCTGCAGGACTGCCTTAATGAATTTTACACTTTACAGGGTCAGGCAGAAAGAATCAAAAAATTCCCGTTGCCTCGACAATTTGCGAGTACCGCATTTGTTTTTAATATCATTTTTATAATGTTGCTGCCTTTAGGTTTGGTAAGCGAATTCGCCAAACTTGGCGACTGGGGAATCTGGGCGTCTATTCCTTTCTGTATTACGATCGGCTGGATCTATATTATTATGGAACTAGTTGGTGATTATTCAGAAAACCCTTTTGAAGGATTGATGTTTGATATTCCGATGCTTGCGATTTGCCGGAGTATAGAGGTCGACCTTTTACAAATGTCAGGAGATAATGATTTACCGGATGCAATTACTTCTAAAAATGGTGTTTTAGTATAATTTTAAAGCTATATTCTAAAATACAAACCACCTTGCAGCCCGACTCAAGCGGAAATCCTTTTTGTTGGTTGAGCTTGTCGAAACCAACAAAAAAGATTGGGAGCGGAAGGCATAAATGAGAAAAAAGCGAAGGCTTTTATCGAAGTTTACGAACGAAGTTCTAAGCTGCCCAAAACTTAATAACCAGATTCGATGGTATGCTATAAAATGATTTTGGTGGTATTTTTCACTTCCGAGATCGTAAAAGAGCTGTGTGTACTTGCAATATGCTGCAACGTCGTGAGTTTTGAAAGCATAAAATTCCTGTAATCATCCATATCTTTTACGCAGATTTTCAGAATATAATCGTAATCGCCACTTACATGGAAGCATTCGGTGACTTCCTGTAGATTCATCACCTCTTTTTCAAACTGCATCACATAATCTTTTTTGTGCTGAGTAAGTTTTACGTGGCATAAAATCAAAAATTTTCGGTCCACTTTTGTCTTATCTACTAAAGCCACATATTTGGAAATCACACCGGAGTTTTCAAGTTTTCTAATGCGTTCATAAACGGCAGTTACCGACAGACCGAGCTTGTAAGACAGTTCTTTGGTGGTTTGTTTGCAATCTTCCTGTACATATTCGAGTAATTTTTTATCGGTTTCATCAAAACTCATAGATAATATTTTATTAAAATTAAGAACAAAGCAAATATAACCAACTTATTTTCTACCAAATCAATATTTAATAGTTTTATTTTCTAAATATTTAAATTTTAGTTGTTATAAACATCAGAAATATTCATTTTTAAAACAAAAAACTATGAGTCAATTCAATGCAGCAAATGAAATACAGGATCTTCAGTATTTTGGAGAATTTGGCGGGGTAAATCCTTCGATTTCTGACAGCTCAACATATACTTTTCTCTCTGCGAAAACTATGTTTGATACTTTCGAAGGTAATGCGGAAGGTTGTTATCTATATTCAAGACATTCATCCCCGATGAATCTTTACCTTTCTGAAGCCTTGGCAAAAATGGAAAACACAGAGGCTGCCAATGTTACCGCTTCAGGAATGGGCGCTATTACTTCTGTTTTGATGCAGGTTTGTAAGTCGGGTGACCATATTATTTCGAGCAGAACAATTTACGGTGGAACGTATGCTTTCATGAAAAATTTCCTGCCACCTTTCCAAATTGAAACGTCATTTGTAGATATCAACAATTTTGAATCTATAGAAAATGCGATTCAACAAAATACGAAAATCATTTACTGCGAAAGTGTGAGCAACCCTCTTTTGGAAGTTGCCGACCTTAGAAAACTTTCGGAACTATGTAAAAAACATAATCTAAAACTTATTGTAGACAATACGTTTTCTCCACTTACCATATCTCCTACTCTTTTAGGAGCAGATATAGTGATTCACAGTTTAACCAAGTTCATCAACGGAAGCAGTGATACCGTTGGTGGAGTGTATTGTGCAAGTCAGGAATTTATTAATGACACCAAAAATGTAAACAACGGAGCATGTATGCTTTTGGGTCCTACAATGGACAGTTTCCGTTCGGCTAGTATTCTTAAAAATTTAAGAACCCTGCACATCAGAATGAAGCAGCACAGTCATAATGCTTTATTTCTGGCTGAAAGATTTGAGGAAGATGGTTTAAAAGTTTCATATCCCGGTTTGAAATCTCATAAGAATCATGATTTGATGAGAAGCATGATGCATGAGGAATACGGATTTGGGGGATTACTGACTTTAGACGCAGGCACAACCGACAAAGCCAACGAACTGATGGAAATGATGCAGCAGGAAAATCTAGGCTATTTAGCGGTAAGTTTAGGATTTTACAAAACATTATTCTCATGCTCGGGAAGCTCAACTTCATCAGAAATTCCTGAAGAGGAACGTGAAGCGATGGGGATTTCTGACGGATTAATAAGATTCTCAATCGGTCTCGATCACGATATAGAACGAACCTATGAAAAGATGAAAGAATGCATGCTCAAAACAGGCGTTCTAAACCATGAAACCATTTCATCCATATTCTAATTATTATTGTATAAAAGCTGTCAAAATTTGACAGCTTTTATTATTTTTCTTGAAATTTTGAATATCTCTTTTAAGAAGAAAAAAACACCCACAAGTCGATTTAACGAAACCATATTTTCAAGCTTCGCGAAGCAAATTCATTTGCCTTTGCCTCTTAAAACCATACATCATCAAATAAAACTTTGTGTAAAAAATTTAAACTTGATGAAACTCTTTAGGAAATGTATCCTCACGTTTCGTTTTTATTGATTTGACAAAGCCATATTTTCAAGCTTCGCGAAGCAATTCATTTGCCTTTGCCTCTTAAAATCATGAGTTGTATAAATAAATCTTTGCGTTAAAAAGCTTAAAAATAAAATTTAATTCTTATGAAACTGTTTAGGAAATGTATCCTCACGTTTCGTTTTTATTGATTTGACAAAACCATATTTTCAAGCTTCGCGAAGCAAATTCATTTGCCTTTGCCTCTTAAAATCATAAGTTTTATAAATAAATCTTTGCGTTAAAAAGCTTAAAAATAAAATTTAATTCTTATGAAAATGTTTCGGAAAAGCATCCTCAGGTTTCATTTTTATTGATTTGATGAAGGCATATTTTCAAGCTCCGCGAAGCAACTTCATTTGCCTTTGCCTCTTAAAATCATACATCATCCAAATAAACCTTTGCGTAAAAAATTTAAACTTATGAAACTGTTTAGGAAATGTATCCTCACGTTTCGTTTTTATTGATTTGACAAAACCATATTTTCAAGCTTCGCGAAGCAATTCCTTTGCCTTTGCCTCTTAAAATCATGAGTTTTATAAATAAACCTTTGCGTTAAAAAAACAAAAATAAATTTAATTTTTATGAAAATGTTTCGGGAAAGCATCCTCAGGTTTCATCTTTAGAACATTTAATAAAATCCATGATTTTAAGAAACCATACCCGTAAGAAAACATTTGAATATAAGTCGAAATCACTGCCATTCCTGTAATTGCAATATTTTTTGTAACAATCATAGCGTGAATTATAACCATGAAAGTGTACAATCCGAAAAGAGACAAAACAAAGCCTTTCCCAAGAATAAAATATTCAATAAATCCCAAAACATAGCCCAATAAAAATAAGGTCGGAAATGCAAAAGAAATTTTCACATAATTAGGATGCCTTTGATTAAGAATCGGTCTTGCGCAACCGAATTGATACACCTGTTTTGAAAACTTTCCAAAATCTACTCTTCGTTTATGGTAAACTGCAATATCATCGAAAAAAGCGGTCGTAAAACCGTTTTCCCAAAGCGTCATCGAAAGATCAGGATCTTCACCGATTCTCATCTCAGAAAAACCACCTACTTTCTCGAAAACCTCTTTTTTCACACCCATATTGAAACTTCTGGGCTGAAATTTTGAAACTGCTTTTTTATTTCCCCGAATTCCACCAGTCGTAAAAACGGAAGTCATAGAATACGAAATTGCTTTCTGCATTAGATTAAAACCTTTATGCGCTTTATCTGCCCCTCCAAAAGCATCACAAGGAATGGTAAGAATATCGTTTTTAATATTTTCAATATAATCTTTCTCTACAATTACATCACTGTCTACA
The DNA here is from genome assembly GCF_003815915.1 of Chryseobacterium indoltheticum. Taxonomy (NCBI): domain Bacteria; kingdom Pseudomonadati; phylum Bacteroidota; class Flavobacteriia; order Flavobacteriales; family Weeksellaceae; genus Chryseobacterium; species Chryseobacterium indoltheticum. Next base: position 1,861,540 of record NZ_CP033929.1, on the reverse strand, counting down.
AAAACCAACCAGTCATTTGAAGCTCTTTTTGCACCGTAATTTCTCGACAAACCAGGCCCTGAATTAGTTTTTTTGAAATATTTTATGTTTAAAATTTCTTCAAATTGATGGATTGTCGGTTTCAGATCAATCAAAGAACCATCATCAACGATAATCACCTCAAAGTCTTTATCAGTTTGAGAATTGAGTGAATTAAGAAGCTCAAAAAGCTCGTCTTTTCGGTTAAAAATAGCAACAACGATGGAGATAGTAGGTTTCAAATTGTGGGTCGTAATATTGTTTAGAAAATCGTTCTCAAAAATAACCATTTGTACTTCAGCTTGCAAATGTAGAATTGAATTGTTAGTCAAAAATATAAATTAGTTTTAATCGCAGTGAGAGACAATGTTTTTAAGTAAATAATATTTTTTAAGGTAAACAATTTCATTTTAAAGAAATACAATTTCTTTAAGTATAAATTGCGATGGTACTTGTAAAATCCACAACCGTTTAATTAAATAAAATTGCTATCTTAATTTTCTCTTAAAAAGTGTAGACTGTTATGGAAGAAGCTAAAATTTATATAGATTATGTTGCCAGAATCATTGAAATCATCGGAGTGCTTACCATTTTCGCCGGAGCCGTAATCGCTTTGGTCAAATTTATATTTTCTATTCAGGGTACCAATCCGAGATCTTACAAAATATTGAAACAGGAATTGGGAAAAGCAATTTTATTGGGTCTTGAGATTCTTGTTGCAGGAGATATTATCGCTACTGTGGTTACTGAACCTACAATTGATCGACTTTTAGCTTTGGGATTAATCGTTCTCATTCGTACTTTTTTGAGCATCTCTATTCAGGTTGAGGTAGAAGGCAAGTTTCCTTGGCAGAAAAAAGAAGAAATTTAACTGTTTCATCTTAAAAATATACGGAAAGGCAGTTTTCCTAAGCAGACAAATGGTATTTTGTTATTGAAAGAGCATATTGTGAGGTATACAATTCATATTTAGCATGAAGCAGATAGCTTTACGAACCGTTCAGATTGCATTCTGGTATGTACAGTTTACATTTATAGACCGATAGATAACATTTTGAACCAAACAGAGGGATTTCTGATGTTGACGGATACTTTCTATCTAAGTACACATGATTAAACGAAATGAAAAGTATTTCTAAAAGAAAATCCCTGATTTGTAATACATGAACAGTACAAAAGAAATCAGCAGTAAAATCACCGAACCGCTAAAGAAAATAAATTTTAAGAGACTCTTAAAATAAAAAATCCCGAGCTGATAAAGCGAGAAAAACAAGACAAATGATATAAGAAAACCGATGAGAATGCAAATCAATAAAGTTTGTACGAAATTCTCTTCCGGTAAAGGATCTTTGAAAACAATAAAATAAAGAATGGAAGCGATCAAAAGAAAGCCTCCACTCCACAATGCTGTTGTATATTTTGATTTTTTAGAATTCTTATTCTTTTTAGAATTCACTGATTCTGATTTTGAAGAAAAATCCAAACTCAGTAAATCTGCAAGAAAATCTAAACCATCAAAAATATGAAAAGACATTTTTTATTCTTCTTTGTTTTCTAATTTATGAACTTTTTTCGTTCCTTCATACATTTCATACTGTAAAAATCTGGTTTCCAGTTTTCCGTTGAAAAGTTTTATTTTTCTTGAAGGTCGCAGACCGATTTTCTTTACCGCTTCTAAGTCTGAAGAAATCAGCCAGGCCAAAGTATTTGGATAATTTGTTTTGAAAGTATCTCCTATTTTCTTGTAAAAATCGTCATCATTAATAGAAATTCTCTCATCGTAAGGCGGATTGAAAACCATCAGCAATGGGAATAAATCTTTCTTGGTATCAAAGAAATTTTCTCTTCTTACTTCGATAATATCTTCCATTTCTGCAGATTCTATGTTGGCTTCTGCGGCATTCAACATTCTTCCATCGATATCGTAACCTACGATTTTACCGGTGAATTCTCTCACACGATTGATTCTTACTTCTTTTATTTTTGAAAATAAATCGGAATCATAATTTTTCCAGTTCTGAAAGCCGAATCTTCTTCTGAAAGTCTGTGCCGGAAGATCCAAAGCAATCATTGCAGCTTCAATAAGAAGTGTTCCCGAGCCACACATAGGATCCAGAAAGTTTCCTTTTCCGTCCCAACCTGCCAATTGCAGCATTCCACTTGCCAGAACCTCATTTATTGGCGCTTCGCCCTGCTCTTTTCTGTATCCTCTTTTAAACAAAGCATCACCGGAAGAGTCTAACGAAATCGTCACCAATTCTCTGTCAATATGCAAGTGAAATTTGATATCCGGAGATTTTGTTTCAATACTCGGTCTTTTCCCGTATTTATTTTGGAAATAATCTACGATGGCATCTTTCATTTTGAAGGTCATAAACTGAGAATGACTGAATCTTTCTGAGTTTACCGTAGAATCGATGGCAAATGTCTGATCGACATCCATGAATTCGTCCCATTCAAATTTGAAAAGTTTATCGTAATATTTTGTTTCGTTATACGCCTTAAATTCGTCAATCGGAACAAGAACTTTCAATGCTGTTCTTGCAGAATAATTGATTTTATATAAAAAACCCAAATCTCCCTCACAGTTTACTGCACGGTTTTTAAGTTCTACATTTTTTCCGCCTAATTTTTTAACTTCCTCAGCAAGAATTGGCTCTAACCCGAAGAAAGTTTTTATCTGAATTTTTAGATTTTCTGTATCCATTTTGCAAAAATAGTGATTTTAGTTGTTGGTTGTCAGTTTATAGTTGATAGAAATCGCTCTATCTTATAAAAACCATCAACCAACAACGATGTACCATCAACCAAAAACACTATTTTTGCATCATGGAATGGTTTGAATCGTGGTTTGATACCCCTTATTATCACTTATTATACAGCAACAGAGATTACACAGAAGCTGAAAATTTTATTACAAAGCTTACTTCAGAATTAGAGCTTTCTCAATCAGCAAAAATCATTGATCTCGCTTGTGGAAAGGGAAGACACTCGGTTTTTCTTAATAAATTAGGGTATGATGTATTAGGACTCGATCTTTCCCGTCAAAGTATTGAGCATAATAGACAGTTTGAGAACCAAACATTGATTTTTGATGTTCACGATATGCGAAATCCTATTGATTACGATCCTGTAGATGCGGTTTTTAATCTTTTTACAAGTTTCGGATATTTTGATAATGAAGAGGATGATAAAAAAGTCTTTAAATCGGTTTGCAATGTTTTGAAAAAAGACGGCTATTTTGTTTTGGATTATCTGAATGAAGAGTTCGTTCGAAAAAATTTGGTTCCTGAAACAATTATCAGCAGAGAAGGAATTGATTTTAAAATTTCTAAAAAAATCGAAGACCGACATATCATAAAAAACATAAGATTTGAAGCAGACGGAAAATCTCATCACTTTTTTGAAAAAGTAAAGCTTCATACTTTAGAAACCATTAAAAACTACGCTGAAGAAAGCGGTTTTGAAAGCGTTAAAATCTGGGGAGATTATCAATTGAATGATTTCAATAAAGATATTTCGCCACGTTGCATCAATTTATTTAAGAAAAAATAAACCGATAATTTAAAAAATTGCAATTGGAATGGTGACTAATATATTATTTGCGATATTAACAATAATTTCAATATTTAGTGGAATTAAATTCGGATATTTTCATAGCCATACTCCTCCATTGCCATTTGTTATCTCTAGTTTATTACTAATTCTTGGAATATTTTTAATTTTTCTCAAAATATTTCTATTTAAAAATAGGACTAATTTTAAGATACACCTCATCATTACAATTGTGAATCTAATTATTGTTTTATATTGCTTATCACCCCTTTTTAATTAATATGATTTTCATTCTCCTTATATTAAGTGTCGTTGCCGGAGTTTTACTCGGTAAGTATTTTGGACAAAAAGAAAAATTTTCCAAAAATTTATTGATTTTAAGTGCCGGGTTTTTAATTACCATTTGTTTAAATGAAGTTTTTCCTCAGGTTTACACTTCAGATATTGGTAATCTTGGGATCTTCGTCATTGGCGGAGTTTTGTTACAGATGATTCTTGAAGCTTTGACTAAAGGTTTTGAGCACGGACATTTTCACCATCACGGAGAAAGCAATATTCTGCCGATGGCATTAATGGTCGGGCTTTTTATTCATGCTTTTATTGAAGGAATTCCTTTAGCGAATGAAACGAATCCATTTTCACCTTATTTGTTGGGGATTTTGTTTCATAACTTGCCTATTTCGTTTATTTTGGGAGCATTTTTATTTAACAGAACAAATTCAAAAATATCTTATCCATCGATATTAATTGTTGCTTTATTTGCTTTAGCTTCACCATTCGGAATGCTTCTGGGTAATTATTTCAATCCAGATTGGCAACCTTACTTCTTAGCCATTGTAGGTGGAATCTTTCTGCATATTTCTTCTGTTATTATATTTGAAAGTAATAAAAATCACAATATTGATTGGTCTAAAATTGGCTTGGTCATTTTGGGAGTTTCGTTAGCTTTAATGATGCATTTATTTCATGATCATTCTCATGTAGGACATCATCATTAAATTTAATTTTAAGATAAATAAAAAGGCTTCGAGAAATTTTTCCCGAAGCCTTTTTTATATTTTAGAAATAGTATTTTAGAATTTCCAACCAACAGTTAAAAAGAAATTATTTCTAATATTCTTAACGTCTGAAACTACTGAGCTTGGTGATGCTACATCAAAGTCTCCTGAATAATATCCTGTTCCATAACTTTCATTTCCGCTTAAGAAAGGATTTTTGTATTTTGAACTGATGTTCTGATACGCTGCATCAACATAGAATTTACCGAAGTCATATCCTAAACCTGCACCAATCGTGTTTCTTGCTCCTAAAATCAAGTCGCTGTAATTATTATCTCCCGCTACTCCATTGTTTGAAAACGAACTGATCGTCATTGCATCAAAAGGACTTGAAGCGTAAGAATAACCACCTCTCAATCTGAAAGCTTTGATTCTGTATTCTGCTCCGACTCTTATTTCTGATAAGTTTTTGTAAGAATCACTAAAGAAAGAATTCAATTCACTTTCTGCTTCACCCTGAACTTTATATTTAGGTTTCGTTAATCCTAAAGTATAATCTACGTTAATCGCAAAATTCTTAGTAGGAACAAATGCACCACTTAAAGTAGCTTTCATAGGCGATCTGAAAGATCTGTCTTCTATAAAATTATCAAAATAAACCAATCCGTCAGTCCCAGTATAATAATCTGAGTAGATTCTATCCATACTCCACCAAGTAGGAGATTCGATTGAAGCCCCTAATCTCAATTGATTGGTGATTTTACCAATTACCCCCAAAGTTGCAGAGAAGCCATTCGATTTTTCAGAAAACGGCGTGTATTGTTTATCAAATGAATATATTGTATTGTCTAAATCCAAACCAAAATTGGCGCTGTCATACTGCTCCAAATCTACATAATGCATATTAATACTTGCACCAAGATATAGAGAGTTATTATAATTGGCACCCACCCCAAGATTAAATTTGGTCTGAGTTCCATATCTGTTATAAGCATGCCCTAAATAAGCAAGATTACCAACTACAGCATTTCCTGAATCGTCAACAAGATTTTTTGGAATTGAAATATTTGTGTTACCTGCAGTTTCTACATAGTTTTCAAGTGACTGTGTAGAAATACTTGCTCCCAAATTAATAAATTTCCAAGGTGATTCTGTCATCAATTGAAAAGTTGCAACACCTCCCGCATTTCCGATATTTCCTTTTGTAATATTATAGTTAACTGAAGATCCTGCTAAAGTGCTTGTATTTTTATTACCCGTAATCGATAAAGTAGCCGAAACATCACCTGCAATTGCAACACCCAGACCGGCAGGGTTAGTAAGTAATGATGTAGCATCACCACCCAAAGCTCCGTTTGATCCTGCCATTGCATTAAACTTCGAAGAACCAGTCATTGGAGTGTTTGAGTAAACATCAATCGAATTTCTTATAACCGATATATCCTGAGCCTGCAAATAAAATGCTGCAGTTACACCTATTAATACTAGAGATTTTTTTAACATTATTTTTTTTAATAGTTATTAAGTTTAATATTATCTACCACCAGATCTGAAACCGCCGCCTCCGCCGCCTGATCTCATACCACCTCCACCACCTGAAGAGCCACCTCTGAAGCCGCCACCGCTACTTCCAGAATTAAAACCTCCTGATCTGAAACCTCCATTATCACTTGGTCTGGTACTTTCATTTCTGTATCTTGGTTGAGATTGTTGTTGATTGTAGTTATAATTTGGTCTTGTAGGTCTTACCCCGTTATTCATATTAGGTCTCATCCCATTATTCGGATTACGGTAGCCTCCGTTGTTACTTCTGTACCCTCCATTATTATTCATATTTGAAGATCTGTACGATCCGGCTCTCATTCCGGAATTATTATTTCTGAAACCAGAACCGTTATTATAATTACCTTTTAAAGCAGAATTATTCGTTCTGTAAGATCCTGATCCAGAAGTACCGAATCTTCCATTTGCTCCGCTTCTTGCGTAAGGAAGTCTGTTATAGCCACCCCAATATGAATTGTATCCCCAATAAGGAATTCCGTAGTAACCGCCCCAGTAAGGGTTGTATCCCCAGTAATTATTCCAGCCCATTCCCCAATAAGGATTGTAGCCTCCCCAGCCCCAAGAGTTACCCCAACCGAAAGACATTCCCATGCCCCAGCCAGAACCCCAATAAGAACCGAAGCCTCCGCCCCAGCCCCAAGGTGAGCCCCAACCCATCATTCCCCACGAATTATCGTAGTAGTTGGTTTCGTTACCTGCGAACATTCCCCAATCAGAATCGGTAGCATTACTGTTCCAATCAGAATTACTCCAGTTGCTGTAGCGGTTATCTTGTTGAGCAGCATTTATTTGCGCGTTTTGAACCAGATTAGAATCATCCTGATAATAATCATAATATTCTCCTACTCTGTTTCCTTCATTACCATTGATGATGACACCTTCCGGCAACGTATCTTTATTTGGGTCGTAATACACCCCATCAGTCTCGCTATACCCACCCATCTGTGCACCACAAGACATTAACAACAATCCACCTGCAACTGCCAAAATACCTTTTGATTTTAGCATTCCAAGTAAATTTTTATGTATATTTCTTTTCATGATAATGTAAAAATTTTTAATTTAAATTATATTTGCATTCTGTACCAAAAATATACCAACTTATTGGTAACAAAAATCTATCAAAAATAGATTTTTATTTTTAGATTACATAATTTTAGAAAAGTTAAAATATTAAAAAAAAATTAATGGCAAAATTAACTTCAAGAAGCGAAGATTACAGCAAATGGTATAATGAATTGGTTGTGAAAGCTGATTTGGCAGAAAACTCAGGCGTAAGAGGCTCTATGGTTATAAAACCATACGGATATGCAATCTGGGAAAAAATGCGTGACGAGATGGACAAAAAGTTCAAAGAAACAGGTCACGTTAATGCTTACTTCCCCCTATTTGTGCCCAAAAGCCTGTTTGAAGCTGAAGAAAAAAACGCTGAAGGTTTTGCCAAAGAGTGTGCAGTTGTAACTCATTACAGACTAAAAAATGACCCAGATAATCCCGGAAAACTAATTGTTGATCCGGAAGCCAAATTAGAAGAAGAACTTATTGTAAGACCAACTTCTGAAGCAATCATCTGGAATACTTATAAAGGCTGGATTCAGTCATACAGAGATTTACCAATTCTTATCAATCAGTGGGCAAATGTTGTACGTTGGGAAATGAGAACCCGTTTATTTTTAAGAACTTCAGAATTTTTGTGGCAAGAAGGTCATACCGCTCATGCTACGAAAGATGAAGCAGTAGAAGAAGCCGAAAAAATGAATAAAGTATATGCAGATTTTGCAGAAAACTTTATGGCAATGCCGGTTGTACAAGGTTTAAAAACACCTTCAGAGAGATTTGCAGGTGCTGATGAAACCTACTGTATAGAAGCATTAATGCAGGATGGAAAAGCTCTTCAGGCTGGAACATCTCACTTTCTTGGACAGAACTTTGCAAAGGCATTTGACGTAAAATTCACCAACAAAGAAGGTAAAATAGAACACGCTTGGGCAACTTCTTGGGGAACTTCTACACGTTTAATGGGTGCTTTGATTATGACGCACTCTGATGATTTCGGTTTAGTACTTCCTCCTACTTTAGCTCCGATTCAGGTGGTTATTGTTCCTATTTTCAAGGGAGAAGAGCAATTAAATCAAATCAGTGAGGTAGCATTGGAAATTCAGAATAAATTAAAACTGAAAGGAATTTCAGTAAAATTTGATAATGACACTCAAAACAAACCGGGATGGAAATTCGCTGAATATGAATTGAAAGGTGTTCCTTTAAGAATTGCAATGGGACCAAGAGATTTAGAAAACAAATCTGTAGAAATTGCAAGAAGAGATAATCTTACGAAAGAAACACGCCCATTGGAAGGTCTTGACTCTTATATCGAAGATTTGTTGAAGACCATTCAAAAGGATATGTACACTAAAGCTTTTGAATTTAGAAAAGACAATATCACGAAAGTAGATTCTTATGATGAATTTAAAAAAGTTTTAGAGGAAAAACCTGGATTTATCTATGCACATTGGGACGGAACTGCTGAAGAAGAAGAGCAGATCAAAGAAGAAACCAAAGCAACCATCAGATGTATTCCTATGGATGATGACATTGAAGAAGGAGTTTCCTTACTTTCAGGAAAACCATCAAAAAGAAGAGTTTTATTTGCGAAAGCTTACTAAAATTTACCATAATCATTATTAAATCTGCAAGAATTTTAAGAATTTTTGCAGATTTTTTTTGAAACTTAATATTTGGACAGATTTTTGTTTAAATTTATCTAACATTAATTTCAAAATTATTTAATATGTCATTAAACATCATTGATCTCATCAAAGGGCAGCTAGGTTCTGCACTTGTTTCTCAGGCTGCATCGCAACTTGGAGAAAGTGAAGCCGGAATTTCGAAAGCCGTTTCTGGTTTACTTCCGGTCATTGTAGGCGGATTAGCCAACAATTCTGATAATCCTTCTGTATTGGATTCTATTTCTAATGCTTCTTCGCAAGGTGTTTTGGGGAATTCATTAGATACATCATCTAACAATTCTATGATTTCGGGATTACTAACATCAATTTTTGGTGATAAACTCAGCGGAATTATCAATACCATTGCTACATACGCAGGAATTAGCAACAATTCTTCGTCTTCGTTATTAAACTTAGTAACGGGAGCAACGGTAGGCTCTGTAGGAAAATATGCTGCAGAAAATAATCTTGATAAATCCGGAATTTCATCATTATTAAATGATCAGAAAGGAGTCGTCTCTACACTTTTACCAGCCGGACTTTCATTAGCATCATTAAATGTGGGTGACTGGGCAAAAGGCTATAAGTTTGATAACGACAAAGACGCTATCGCACCGACTCCACACGAAGAACCAAAAGTAGAAGTTACAAGAAGTACAGCAGAAAACGGTACTTTCCCAAACAACCCTACTCCTTCTGAAGGCGGATCTATCTGGAAATGGCTTCTTCCATTATTACTTTTAATTGCAGCAGGATATTTTTTATGGAAACAATGTGAGAAAAAAGAAACCACTACTACAACAAACGTTTCAGGAGACAGTTTAAATACTGTAAATGATACTATGTCGACACAAAGTGGCGATACAACCGCAATGACCCCAACCAAAGTTGATGAAGATATCGATTTAAATGGAACGGCATTGAAAGGATACAGAGGAGGATTGGAAGATCAAATGATTACTTTTCTAAAATCTGATGGCTACAAAAATGCGGCAAATGATGATGCCTTAAAAAACAAATGGTACGATTTTGACCATGTAAACTTCACAATTGGAAGTTCAAATACTTTAGAAGCCGGTTCTGAAGGACAGTTACAAAATCTGGTAGCGATTTTAAAAGCATATCCCGATGCAAAAATAAAAATCGGTGGATATACAGATAAAACCGGTGATGAGGCTAACAACAAAAAACTTTCTGCAGAGAGAGCTAATTTCATTAAAGATTGGTTAGGAAAACAAGGTGTAGGAACACAGGTTATTGCTGCTGACGGATACGGAAGTGAGTTCGCAAAAGTTGATGCTTCAGCTTCTAATGAAGAAAGAGCTGTCGACAGAAAAATGTCAGTAAGATTCGCAAAATAGTTGATCTTCAAAATATAAAATGAATCCCGAAAGAATATTTTTCGGGATTTTTCATGAGAAATTTACTTCCATTTCATTTATTTAATTAAATTTGTTAGTCATTTCTAACAATTACTGAATTCAATATGAAAAACGCTTGGCGAAAAGATAAAACATCTCACTCATTACCAGAGGTATTCTCTTCAATATCCATTCCTAAAAAATCAGGTTTTTGGAGGAAATATCTTGCCTTTGCAGGTCCGGGATTAATGGTTGCAGTAGGTTATATGGATCCCGGAAACTGGGCAACCGATATTGCCGGTGGATCACAATTTGGCTACACTCTACTTTCTGTAATTCTTATTTCAAATATATTTGCAATGGTTTTGCAGCATTTATCTGTAAAACTAGGCGTTGTAGCAGAGAGAGATTTAGCGCAGGCTTGTAGAGATCATTTCAAACCGACTACGAACTTTATACTTTGGATATTTTGTGAAATTGCCATCGCAGCCTGTGATTTGGCTGAAGTTATTGGTTCGGCAATTGCTTTAAACCTGCTTTTTGGAATCCCGTTGACTTGGGGAATTGTGATTACAACGATTGATGTATTAATTATTTTACTTCTTCAGGCAAAAGGCTTCCGCTGGATAGAAAGTATTGTCGCAGGATTAATGTTTATTATTTTAGTTTGTTTTGGATATGAAATTATTATTTCTAAACCCGAAATCAATGCTATTTTAGGAGGATTAATTCCGCAAAAAGAAATCATTACCAATCCCGCAATGCTATACATTGGAATAGGAATTCTGGGTGCAACCGTAATGCCTCACAATCTATATCTTCACAGCAGTATTGTACAAACCCGCGATTATACCAGAGACCGAGAAGGGAAAAAAGAAGCCATAAAATATGCGACTTTAGACAGTACAGTTTCTTTGTTATTGGCATTTTTCATTAATGCAGCAATTTTAATTTTAGCTGCTGCGACTTTCCATACCACAGGAAACGAACACATTGCCGATATTCATGATGCTTATAAAATGTTGACGCCTATTTTGGGAGCTTCTATGGCGAGTATCGCCTTTGCAATTGCTCTTTTAGCTTCCGGACAAAACTCTACTTTAACGGGAACTCTTGCCGGACAAATTGTAATGGAGGGATTCCTAAATATCAGACTAAAACCGTGGTTAAGAAGATTAATAACCCGATTGATTGCAGTAATTCCTGCATTAATTGTGGCCATTATCTATGGAGAACAGGGAACGACAGATCTTTTGGTTTTAAGTCAGGTTATCTTGTCGATGCAGCTGAGTTTTGCGGTAGTTCCTTTGGTAATTTTCACCAATGATAAAGCAAAAATGGGCGAATTTGTCAACAAACCATTCTTAAAAATTTGCGTCTGGATTATTTCTATCGTCATCATTATTCTTAATCTTTACCTTCTCTATCAAACATTTTTCGGGGAATAATTGCTTTTTTTCATGAACTGTTTGGCTTTCTTAGATTTCTTTTGAAGCAATTCCCGCTTTCCGCACTCGCTGTTTTTTTGATCTTGTGTGTGGCTTTGCCGCCGCACACAAGATCAAAAAAACGAGCTCAAACAATTGCTTCAATGGTAAGTTTGCATTAGTAAATGTACTTTAATAAATTAGTTAAAAAATTAACCTAAAGATAAAAGCAGCAGGATAAAGGCAGACGCTTCACTGATACTTAGATATCGTCCCCGATTTTATTCCCCTGCTGCTGTTTTCTTCCAAATCCGGATAGAACGTTGTTTAGCCATAACTTTTACCATGGTGGATCAGAAGAAAACTTCTTTAAAAAAGAATTTTGTATGTCAAAAATATCAAAAAAAGTAATTGGAGTAGATGTCGGAGCGAAGTTTTTAACAGTAAGCTTTAATGATTTTGAAAACAGAGATCAGGTTTTTAATATAGAAAATACCCAGCGCTCTATTTTGTCATTTCTAAAGAAACTGCGGATAGAAGATTATTGTTTTGTCATTGAGGCCACAGGAAATTACAGCAGTCGTATTTTACATTTATCCTTAGTTCAGGGCTTTGAATCAAGTCTGATAAACTGTATGTCTGTTAAGCATTTTGCAAGGATGAAAAACATCATCAGCAAGACAGATGCTGAAGATGCCAAGCTGATCAGGCTTTACGGAGAGATGTTTAAACCTGATATTTATACTTCTAAAAGTGTTGATATTGAACATCTTGATCAGGAACTAAAGCTTCTCAATGATTTGGAGGAAGAAAAAAGGAGATATGGAGTGAAGTTAAAATCTCTTCGCTATAATGCTCAGATTAATCCAAACACAGAAAAACATTATGAAAGAAGATTACAACAATTAGAAAAAGAGATTAAAGAAGTTATAAGCCGTCTCCCTGGGCTCCAGGATGAAGAGTTTAAGGAAACAAAAGCATTACTACAAAGTGTATCTGGCATTGGTGAAAAGACATCTCTTCAACTGATGACGGCTACTTCAGGATTTAAAAACTTTAATTCAGCAAAATCATTATCTAAATATTTTGGCTTGGCACCCCGTATTTATCAATCGGGAAAGAAATCATATTCCCCGGGAAAATGCAGAACCTCAAAGAATCATATCAGGGGCTTGTTATATGTTTGTTCGTGGACGGCAATTAAGCATAACAAACAATGTAAAGAGTTTTATGAAAGACTTCTTTCTCAGGGGAAACCTAAAAAATTAGCTTTAATTGCAGTATGTAACAAGCTACTGAGAATATGTTTTGGAGTGGTAAAAAATAAAATCAATTATCAACCAGATTATCAAAAAAACTTTAAAATTTTAACCTGAATAATTTGCATAGTAACATAGAACATCGGGGCTAAGATTTCAGTCTTCCATTTCAAGTTCTATCAGAAATACAAGTTTTGTCATCCTTAGAAATATCTACGTGAGTTTCTGCTATTAAACTTGGCTTAGATCATATGATTCTTTGAACAAATTATACTATAAAAAATTTGAAACTAAATAACCATTCTTCCAGAGGAGGGAAATTCATGCATCACCATTATAACTAAAACAATATGTAGAAAAGTCTCAACTATCAACTATTAACAAACAACTACTACCTAAATTCTGCCTAAATGTCATTATTTTTTCTTTGGCAGAATGTTTGTGAAACAACCTTGTAAAAAGTTATTGAAATATGGAAAATCAGGATATCAACGAAGAAAATATCAATAATCAGGAAGAAAACATTACGCAGACTGAAGAAACGGTTGAAGAAAATGTGACAGAAATGCCTACTCCAGAAGAACTTTTGGCAGCAGAAAAAGATCGTTACATAAGACTGTATGCTGAGTTTGAAAACTATAAAAAAAGAACATCAAAGGAGAAGATGGATTTTTTCACCTACGCCAATCAGGAAATGATGGTTTCTATGCTTGGTGTTTTAGATGATTTTGAAAGAGCGCTAAAAGAAATTGCTAAAAACGGAAATGAGGCCGATCTTCAAGGTGTTGAACTGATTTACAACAAGTTTAAAAATAAACTGACCGAAAAAGGTTTAAAAATAATGGAAGTAAGAGCGGGAGACAACTTCAACGTAGATTTCCACGAAGCAATTACACAAATTCCTGCACCTTCTGAAGACCTGAAAGGTAAAATTGTAGATGTTATCGAAACAGGATATACGCTGGGAGATAAAGTGATTCGTTTTGCAAAAGTTGTAACAGGAAACTAAAAATTTATTAATGATAAATGATGAGTGATAATTGATTGAATTTTCACTTAGAATTTCAGATCAGTTATCATTTATCAATCATCAATTATACTATATCATGTCAAAAAGAGATTATTACGAGGTTCTTGAGGTAAGCAAATCTGCAAGTACCGACGAAATAAAGAAAGCATACCGAAAAATGGCAATCAAATATCACCCCGATAAAAATCCGGGCGATAAAGAAGCTGAAGAAAAATTTAAAGAAGCTGCAGAAGCTTACGAAGTTTTAAGCGATGATAATAAAAAAGCTCGCTACGACCAATACGGACACGCCGGAGTAGGCGGTGCAGGTGGTTTTGGCGGCGGTGGCTTCGGTGGAGGCATGAACATGGAAGATATCTTCAGCCAGTTTGGAGATATTTTTGGCGGCGGCGGTTTCGGAGGATTTGGCGGTGGCGGTGGCGGCCGTCAACAGGTGAAAGGTTCTAATTTAAGAATCAGAATCAAGCTGAATCTTGAAGAGATGGTAAACGGAACCCAAAAAACTCTTAAAGTAAAAAAAATGAAGATGGCAGAAGGAGCCACTTCAAAAACTTGTCCTACATGTAACGGTGCCGGAGTTCAGATGAAGGTGATGAACACAATGTTCGGACAAATGCAAACACAGACCACTTGTGGAACTTGTCAGGGAATCGGTAAAGTTGCCGATAAAATTCCTGCAGGTGCCAATGCACAAGGTTTAATAAAAGATGAAGAAGAAATTACCATCAACATTCCTGCAGGTGCCAGAGACGGCATTCAGCTAAATGTAAGAGGAAAAGGAAATGACGCACCATTTGGCGGTATTCCCGGTGACCTTTTGGTAATTGTGGAAGAAGAAGTAGACAATACAATCAAAAGAGAAGGTGATAATCTACATCAGGAATTGTATGTTTCTTTTGCCGAAGCTGCTTTGGGAACGAAAAAAGAGATTCCTACCGTTGGCGGAAAAGTAAAAATCACCGTTGATCCTGGAACACAATCCGGAAAAATTTTAAGATTAGCCGGAAAAGGTTTACCAAGTATCGACAGTTATGGAAAAGGTGATATGTTTATTCACATCAATGTATGGACTCCACAAAGACTTACGAAAGATCAAAAAGACTTTTTCGAGAAGCAGATGAGCAGCGGCGAAATGGTTGCCGAGCCTTCCGGGAAGGAAAAAACCTTCTTTGATAAAGTAAAAGATCTATTCAACTAAAAAAAACTTAAAAAGAGGCTTTTTAAAGTCTCTTTTATTTTTAAATTTACATCAATTTTTAATTTGATATATTCCTTAAAAAGGATATTGTAAAAAACTCCTCATGAACTACAAGCTTGAACTGCGCACACCTGATTCTCAACCTAAACTAATCTTCCATGCAATTACTTTTGATGCGTTCAAAGTAAATATTGTGGAGAGATATGGTGGAGTAAAACCAATATTATGCGATGTTTTATTCAGAGTAAGAACTCTGGATGACCAAATTATCAAAAGAAAAGACGGGCACGTAAAAATTAGAATTAAAGATGAAGAGCTTGAAACCTATCAGAGATTAATAAAAGTTTTCAAATCTTACGATTATAAGAACCGACTGATCAGCAGAAGAGATGCAGAACAGGATTTCGTGCATTTTATTTTGAGAATGGTGATTATCAATTACGAAATGAACTAATATAAACAAGACAACGATGTTATTTCGCTGTCTTTTTTAATTTTAATAATTTTAAACGTTTTTCTGAATCATAATATTAAAATTATTAAGATCAGTAATTTTCATTATTTTCGTAAACCTTACCGAATAATTATTCAATATAATGAGAAAACTATTGATACTTTCATTATTTAGCGCAATCGTTTACGCCCAAGAAAGTCCGAGATATTTGTTTGACGATTTGTATTTTGCAGATCCTTCCGTTCATGTTTTTGATGGAAAAATTTATATTTATCCTTCTCACGACATTCAGACTGATGTGAAAGATGCTGCCAATGGTGCTCATTTTAATATGAAAGATTACCATGTTCTCACTTTGAATGACGTAAACCAAAAAGCAAAAGATAGTGGCATTGCTTTACAGCTTGAAGATATTCAGTGGGCAAAACAACAGCTTTGGGCGCCAGATGTTGCCAAAAAAGGAAACAAATATTACCTTTATTTTCCTGCGAAGGATAAAAATGATTTGTTTAAAATTGGCGTAGCTTCCAGCAAATCTCCGACAGGACCATTTAAAGCTGAAAAAGATCCTATTTCAGGAACATACAGCATTGATCCTACGGTTTTGAATGATAACGGTACTTATTATATTTATTTTGGAGGGGTAAAGGGCGGTCAACTTCAGGAATACAGAAACAACAAACGTTCTAAAGATTATCCTGAGTTGCAAAAAGGCGAAAATGCTTTATTGCCAAAAATTGCTTTGCTCAAAAGCAATATGAAAGAATTGGCTGAAGAACCGAAAGATGTTTTAATTGTCGATGAAAACGGAGATCAACTAAAATCCGGAGATCAGCACAGACGTTTTTTTGAAGGTGTTTGGATTCATCAGTACAACAACAAATATTACCTTTCCTACTCTACCGGAGAAACACACAAACTGGTTTATGCAATTGGAGATAACCCTTATGGCCCATTTACTTTTAAAGGAGAAATTCTGACACCCGTTGTAGGCTGGACAACCCATCACAGCATCGTTGAGATCAACAAAACATGGTATCTTTTTTATCACGATTCCAAAAATTCTGGTGGTAAAAGTTACCTTAGAAGTTTGAAAGTAAGAGAACTGAAATATGATCAAAACGGAATGATTCTGCCAATGAATGGTCAGGATTAATTTAAAGCAAATATTTCAATTTTCTGTTGAGATAAACCAAGCCAAAACTTACAGGAATTAAAATTGCTAAAAAGATCAAGATTTTAAACGACTGAATTTCTTTATAAAATTCAGATTTCATGATCAGCGGATGTACAACATATATTGCTGTAGAAAGGCTGGCTAAAACTTTCGAGGTTGTTTTAATGTATATTTTCTGGCAGTATAAAAACAACAATGGGCTCGCAAAAATCAAAGAAAATAAAATATCTGTGCTTTCGCTGCTGATATATTTATAATTAAAAAAAGCTTCGGCAATAACACCTAAAATTGATAAAATAACCAGCAAAGATGAGTTTTTGTATGTTGAAATATCAATTCGGTGCTTGTTAATTAAAAAACCAATCGTTAAAAACGGGAAGCAGACAAAAAGGAAATTACGGTAAAGCAGATAATCATTCAAAAGTGAATCTGATTCAGTATTTAAATAATGTAAATTTCCTAAAACCTGAACGACATAGCCGAACAAGAATAAAAAAATTGCCAAGACAAGCAGCCAACGTGAATTTTGGTTTCTAAGAAAATACAAAATTAATCCTGAGAAAAAGGTTCCTATTAAATACCATAAATGATGGTATCCAAAGATAATGGTGAGCCAAATCTGTTCGTTATCTTTCCAATAAGAAACGTAAATCAACATCCAGATTGCATACAGCAGAAACGTTCTGAAAAGCCATTTTTTAAGCTTTTTTGCGCTGTCGATATGGAAGAAATAAAATCCGGTGATAACTAAAAAAACGGGAACTGCAATTCTGAAAAGTCCGTTTACTAAAATATAGCTCAAAATAGGATACGTCTCTTTCAGAAAATTCATGTGCAGAAACACAACAAAAAATGCCAGTATAATTTTTAAAACATCAATTGATAAATTTCTACCCATAATTAATTAGAATCAAACATTTACTGAAGACCTAGATTTTTGCAAAAATAAATATTTAAATCATTATTTCTTAAAAAAGAATTTAACCAAGCTCAGAAAACAGAATCTTATTATTAAGGCATTTCGTCTTATTTCTTTTTACATTTAAATTTATGAAAAATCTTTCTGTATTATTTTTAATTTTAGCTTCTCAGTTATCTTTCGCCCAAAAATATATTTTAGCCTTATCGAAAACTGAAAAAAAGATGGTTGTTCTCAACTATGAAACTTTAGAAATCATTACTAAAATACCAGTTGGAGACGATCCACATGAAGTTGTAACTTCTTCCAACGGGGCTTTCGCATATGTTGCCAATACACTCAACGGAACGGCACATGAAATTAACGTCATCGATTTAAAAGCATTAAAACCCTTCAAAAACATAGACACAAGACCTTTGTACGGATCGCACGGTTTAGCTTATCTAAATGATAAATTGTGGTTTACTGCACAGGGTTCTAAAGCAGTTGGAAGATATAATGTAAAAGAAAATTTTTTAGAATGGTCGATGGGAACAGGTCAGAATACCACCCATCTTTTGCACGTTACATTGGATACTGAACATTTCTACACAACAAATATTGATTCGGGAACAGTGAGTATTTTTGATCATGTTTTATTACAACCCACTGTTCCTCCTACCGGAGTTTTACCTCCGAATGCAAAGCCTCGCTGGGATTGGGTTCAGTCTTTAATTCCTGTAGGAAAAGGTGCTGAAGGATTTGATGTTTCATCAGACGGAAAAGAATTATGGACTGTAAAACCAGACGGAAGCATTGCTGTAATTAATCTAGTAACCAGAAAGGTAGATCAACAAATTGACACAAAAGTCTTAGGACTTCACCGTTTAAAATTTACTCCCGACGGAAAATATGCATGTATTGTCAGTGTAAAAACGGGTGAGCTTTTATTTTATGATTATAAAACAAGAAAAGAGATCAAAAGAATCAATGCAGGACAAGGCGCTGCAATGTTGATGGATAAAGATAAAAATAGACTATTCATTTCCTGCACTCCTAATAATTCTGTTACTGTAATTGATTTAAAAACAATGGAGATTATTCAAAAGTTAGATATTGGCGGAAGACCTGACGGTTTGACAATTGCTGACGTAAAATAATTAGATATATTTGAAAGGTATTTTAACCATTTACGATTGTCTATGAATTTAAAACTAAAAGCATTATTTTTAACAAATTCAATTTTCATCTTTCTGTCAAATGCGCAACATCTTAAAAACGGAAATTACACAGAAAAAATTGATGGCATAAATATCAATTACACTATCAAAGGAAATGGTCCTGTGATGTTTGTGGGACATCCTAATTCAGGAAAAATTGGGTATGAATTAACATTACAGCCATTGGAGAAACAATTTACAATGGTATATTATGATTCACGCGGAACCGGAAAATCTGCTTTACCAAAGAAAGTAGAAGATTATAGTCTTGAGAAAAGTGTTGTAGAAGTTGAGGAATTAAGAAAAAAACTCAACATCGATAAGATTTGGTTTTTTGCACATTCCGATCAAAGCGCAGTGGCCATGCTTTACGGTTTGCAACATCCAAATCATGTTGAAGGAATGATCTTGGCCGGAACTTCTTTAGTTGCATCCCCGGAAGAAATTTACAATAGAAAAAAAGAATCCGAAAGCAAGAGAATACAGGAATCTGAATGGTTTTCACAAGTCGTAAAAGACTGGGATTATATGTACACGCATAAAACCGAAAAAGCTCCGGACGGAAGAGATTTATCTGAATCTCCTTTGAAATGGTGGTGTTATGATGAAGAATCTTCAGAAAAAGTAATTCCGATTATAAAAGAAATTTCAAAAGCTGGTAGAAGAAAACCCGTTAACGGTCAGTTACCGAAGATTGAAAAAGAATTGAAGTATTATTATACTAAACAGAAAAAATTCTCAGATATCAAAACAAGAACTTTAATTCTCAACGGTATAGCAGACACCAATAATTTACCTGAATTTGCAGAACAGCTTCACCAAACATTACCCAATTCTAAATTAGTATTGATCGAAAAAGCAGGTCATTTTCCTTGGGTAGAAAATGCAGCACAAAGTTTCGCAGAAATCGAAAAATGGCTTACGGAAATAAAATTTTAAGCGCATCTATTAAAAAGAAAAATCCTGCTCAAAAAATATTGAAGCAGGATTTTTTTATTAAGATCTAACAATTATTTTTTAGTCGCTAATGCATAAATTTTCTTTCCACCGGTTATTAAAAACAAAGCAATTAATCCTCCAACGATACCAAATAATACTTGTTTTAGTGTCTCATGCCATGTTGGGAGTGAATGATGAAGATAATCAATATTGTGATCAAAAATTCCACCTGCTACCAAAATCAACGCAATAGTTCCGATAATTCCCAAAGCTTTTATCACAAAAGGAAGTGCTTTCACGAGAAGGTGTCCCAATTTACCAAAAAAACCTTTATCGTTACTTTTTTTAATTAATTTGAAACCTGCATCATCCATTCTTACGATTAATGCTACAATTCCGTAAACACCTACCGTTGCAATAATGGAAACCACAGAAACAGTAACTATTTCTACAAGGAAAGGATTAAACTGAGATTTAAGCGCTATATAGCCATCTTTTGCTGCAGCTAATGCGATAATAACGATCTCAAGAGATAAAATAAAATCAGTGGTAACTGCAGATTTTACTTTAGCTTTTTCTACCGCCTCACCGTCTTGTTCAACTTCCTGTGCTTCTTCGATTACTTCATGTCCTTTTTTATCTCTGTGAAATAAAAATTCAACAATTTTTTCGACACCTTCGTAAGCCAGATAAAATCCACCAATGATTAAGATAATTTTAATTGCAGGTGAATACAGCCACTCAAGAAGGAAAACAAAAGGAACAATAATCAGCTTATTGACAAATGAGCCTTTCATAATCTTCATCAATACAGGTATTTCTCTTGAAGAAAGAAAACCTGTGGCTTTTTCTGCGTTTACCGCCAGATCGTCGCCCAAGATACCTGCTGTTTTTTGGGTTGCAATTTTACTTGTTACAGCAACATCATCCATCAAAGCAGCGATATCATCTAAAATCGCAAAAAAACCAGACGCCATAGTATTTTAATATTTTTTTAATAAGTGTTAAGTCTTACAAAAATATAGATTTTTATTGGTTTTTAATGGCTTATAATCTTAATAATTATTCATTTAAATTAAGGCGTTTTATTTAATTTTACTTCAATGAAAATATATTTAGCTTTCCTCCTTACTATTTTCTCGCAAGTAGTATTTGCTCAGATAAATGATGGCAACATCCGATTAAAAACTTTGCAAAAATCAAACATTGGTAAAAACTATGTCTATGGAAAATGGAATGGAAAAGGCGGAATGGAGACCCACTTAACATATTTAGGAAATGTAAAAACTAAAAAAGGAAAAACTTATAAAATTATGACCTCTGTATGGCTTTGGGGATTGTCAAGGAGAGCGACTAATAAGATCTTAATTTTTAATAATCTGAATCAATATATCGGAGAATATAGTGTAACAATGATTTCAGATTTACCTAAAAAATTAAAAAATGGAATATTGATATTTGAAAATAAAAATAATGATTGTGATCAAAAAGTTTCATCAAAAATTAATTTTAAAAACGGTATTCCAAAAGAGTTTTTCCGAGAATGTAAAAAAGGTTCTGGTGGCATTTATGAGTTCTATAGTTTTTAAGAATAAAATCATCTTTGTTTGTCATAATAAAAATCAAATTCTCCTTACCTTTACTCTATGAAAAAGCTGATTCTCAATTACCATTTTTTTGTTTTAGGATTGATTGGTTTGGTATTAAATTCATGCACTAATTCTAAGTTTAAAGTTTGGATGGGAAAAGACAGTCAGAAAATCTACAATCTTAATTATGGTGAACACAAACGCCAGAAAATGGACGTCTTTCTTCCCGCAGATTATCCGCAAAATTCTCCAGTTATTTTAATTGTTCACGGTGGCGCTTGGAAATATGGAAGAAAGGAGCACATGATACAAATTCAGAAGATGCTTTTTGAAAATAATATTCCGAGTATTAATATGAATTATCGCTTGGTTTCAAAACATTTTACGTACAAAGATCAGTTGGAAGACATCAATTCTGTGATCGAAAAATTCAATGCACTTTCAGAAAAAGCAGAACTTCTTCCGAACAATTATATCATATTGGGCGAAAGTGCGGGCGGACATTTAGCATTGCTTTACGGCTATCAAAATCCTGATAAAATAAAGAAGATTATTTCACTCAGTGGGCCGACAGATTTTTATTCGCAAGAATATTTGCAGTCATTTTATTCAAAATATACCTCGGGAACAGTGCAGAAAATGGTAGGAAGTAAATTTGACCGTAAAAATTTATCTGAAGATTTCCAAAAAGCAAGTCCAGTAGCCAATGTCACGAATGTTCCGACGCTTTTATTTCAGGGAAATCAGGATTTTCTGGTGAACCAGAAGCAAGGTTTAGCTTTAGATTCAGCATTAACGAAAATGAATATTCCGCATAAATTGGTGTTTATGGATAAAACTGGTCATGCTCCAAGATTTTTCAATAAGAAAAAAAGAGACAGCATTATTTATCCCAATATTCTGGAATGGATTAGGAATTAAAATTAAATTCTTTTTTTAAGCATTTAAGCCTTTCTTTTTGATACTTGACAAAAATATTTAACCGCAAAAAAATCAAAAGAAATGATTAGAAAAGTAGAAATTCAAAAGGTGACAAAATATGAAAAACCTGAGTTATCAATTGTTTTGCAAACTTTCTGAATAACTTAAGCTTGGTAAAATCTTTCTTTTCTCTCGCTGGTTATGCAGATTTCGTAGATAATTTGTAATAAAATCTGCCCAATCTATAGAATCTTTACACTAAAAAATTATAGTACGTTTTTTAGAAGCAAAAAAATAACCTGCAATTTGTTGCAGGTTATTTTCTATATTTTAAATTGATTATTTTTCTTTGTCAATCAAATCATCCAAAACTTCGTCTTCCAGTTTCGGGTTTCCTTTTGGCGCTCCAAACATAAATTTCAGAACCACAGGAACAGTCGTAATTAAAACAATTACAATAATAATAAACTCTAGTTTTTCTTTCAGATTGATTCCGAATTGATCAAGGAATAATTTGTCTAAGTAATGTCCAGCAAAAATTAAACTGAAAGACCAAAGAACACCCCCTATAATATTATCACGAAGGAAAGATTTTTTGTCCATCTTTACGATTCCTGCTACGATGGGCATAAAAGTTCTTACCACGGGTAAAAATCTAGCCATAATAATTGCTAAAGCTCCGTTTTTTTCAAAAAAATCGTGTGCCTGATAAAGGTATTTTTTCTTGAAAAGCATCGTATCTTTTTTCTTGTATAGAGCCGGACCGGTTTTGCTTCCAAACCAATACCCTACCTGATTACCTACAATCGCCGCAAAAGCTACAGCACCCGCCAAGATTGTGGTATCTAAAAAGTCACTTCCCGTAGAACCGAATGTTTGAGAAATAATGTCTACCGCATAAATTCCGGAAACAAATAGCAGTGAATCTCCCGGAAGGAAAAACCCTACAAACAATCCTGTTTCGGCAAATATTATAAATAATATAACCCAAAACCCACCCATGTTTATATAAAACTCGGGGTTTAATAAATCTCTCCAGCTATTGAATTCTTCCATATGTAATGATGATGAACAAAAATAAGCTTAATAAAATTATGCTGAAAATATATTAGCATATTTTAACAAAAATGTAAACATGATTTTTTATAGATCAAAATCATCGTCTGAAACTGCCGTTCCGTCAGCCATCAGAAACGCTTTAAGGAAAGGCGTAAGATTTCCGTTCATCACGGCATCTACATCTGATGTCTCATGACCAGACCGCACATCCTTTACCAGTTTGTAAGGGTGCATCACATAATTTCGGATCTGACTTCCCCACTCTATTTTCATTTTGTTGGCTTCAATTTCGGTACGGGCTTTCAGACGTTCCTCCAATTCCATTTCATATAATCTGGATTTCAAAAGCTGCATCGCTTTTTCTTTATTCTGAAGCTGAGAACGAGATTCTGAGTTTTCAATGATAATTCCTGTTGGTGCGTGACGAAGACGAACAGCCGTTTCTACCTTGTTTACGTTTTGTCCACCCGCTCCCGAACTTCGCATCGTTTCAAATGAAATGTCTGCCGGATTGATGTTGATTTCAATCGTATCATCTACCAAAGGATAAACATACACCGAAACAAAGCTGGTATGACGTTTTGCATTAGAATCAAAAGGAGAAATCCTTACCAGTCTGTGAACGCCATTTTCACCTTTAAGATAACCAAAGGCATATTCGCCGTCGATTTCCAAGGTTACAGTTTTCACACCGGCAACTTCACCTTCCTGGAAGTTCAGTTCTTTTATTTTATAGCCCTGTTTTTCAGCCCACATATTATACATCCTCATCAACATTGCAGCCCAGTCACAACTTTCTGTTCCACCTGCTCCTGCCGTTATTTGAAGTACTGCCGAAAGCTCGTCACCTTCGTTAGAAAGCATATTTTTAAACTCCAGATTCTCTATTTTCTCTAATAATTGAGGAAAAGCTTCATCCAATTCTTTTTCAGAATCAGCATCTTCTTTCGCAAACTCCAGTAAAACCTGAAGATCCTCAAACTGAGTATTGATTTCTTCGTACTCTTCTACCCATTTTTTCTTGGAACGAAGCTGCTTCAGAAAAACCTCAGCTGTTTTAGGATTATCCCAAAATTCCGGAGCTGCTGTTTTTTCGTCATCATTAGAAATCTCTATCTTCTTTTTATCAATCTGAAGATATTTATGAAGGTCTTCAATTCTGGATTGAATTTCTTTTATCTGGTCGTTATTAATCAAAACTAAAAAATTTGAATAGCAAATTTACGGATAAAATCATGAGTTTTGGTATTGCTCGTAAGTATTACTAAAACTAAATCGTTACAACACTTACATTAAACATTATCTTCGTCATTATGCATAAAACCGATTTCTCTTCTCGGAGTTTCTACAGATTGATACGTTTCCAGTTCAGATTTTAGCGCATGAATTCTCATTTGAAAATCATCAAGGTTATTGATAATGACATCATTTAAAAACTGAGCAATTTGGTTAAGGTATTCTTCAGTTAATTTTGCTGCAGCATCACGCAAAGCACCGTTCAGAAGGGTTTCATCAATTTTCAGCTTTTCGTCTTTCGTTCTTTGGTAGCGGTTTTTAATCCTCTTTTTTAAACTTTGAGTAAAATCGATCAGCATGGTATTACTGAAAACCTTCATTTTCTTAACAGTTTCGCTCCAGAAAGGAATTTTATCTGCTTTGTTGTTTTTTAGAATTTTGAAAAGCAGAGAATCTTTATCCAGATTTTTGGTCATTGAATAGAGAATAATCTCTGATCTTTCGGCAGCATTCGGCGGGAAAACAGGAATAACAACATCAAATCTTCCGGGTGCCAGAATTTCTTCGTCAATGTCTGCAACGGAATTGGCAGAACCGACCATCAACACTCCTTCACTTTCAAATTTTGAAACGTGATGCAGAATAATCTCCTGGGTTTCGAGATTGCACGAAGCCACATTATTTTCAGCATTTCTTTCCATCATAATTTCGTCAAAATCATCCAAAAAAAGCAACACTTTATCTTCTTTCATCATCGTCACCAAAAAATCATTGAAATTGGTTTGATTTCCGTCAATGAATGAGGTGCCGAGATAATGTTTTTTAACTTCTTTAAACTTATAATTAATGATTTCGGCAATTTTATTGGCCCAAAATATCTTTCCGCTTCCGGGAGGTCCGTACAAAATAATTCCTGCAGGTTTATGAATTCCCCAGTCTTTGGTTTGCTGAGGATTTAAAAACGGCTCCAAAATATCTGAAATATAAAAGAAAAGATCTCTGTAACCGATGAAATCTCTTTGCTGAAGCTTGGTTTTATTTCCAAAATAATTATAAACGAATTTGTAATTTCCACCTAACTTTTGATCAATCCCATAACTTGAAATCGAAGATCTAAACAATCCGTTATCAAAAATATTTGAAGGATTTTCTTCAATGGCTTTTTCAATTTTATCTTTAGGCTGATTGATAGTTTCTGCAATTTGGTCGACGG
The DNA here is from genome assembly GCF_003815915.1 of Chryseobacterium indoltheticum. Classification (NCBI taxonomy): domain Bacteria; kingdom Pseudomonadati; phylum Bacteroidota; class Flavobacteriia; order Flavobacteriales; family Weeksellaceae; genus Chryseobacterium; species Chryseobacterium indoltheticum. The sequence continues at coordinate 1,835,699 of NZ_CP033929.1, read as the reverse complement.
TTTTATTTTTGTCTAAATCTGTTTCATATAGTTTCAAAAAATCTACATTTTCACGGGCAAATTTTTCAAAATCTTCTTTTACTTCAAACTGGGTCGAAATACAATCAACCAGATCAAGATCAAAATCCTGAATAAACTGCTTGATGGATTCTGCGGAAACATTTAATTCTTTTGCAAGTTCAATTAACTTCATACAAACATCTTTTAAATCAAATTTAATGATTTTTTTGAAAGCGGTAACAAAGTTAGGAGTTAGGAGTTAGGAGTTAGGCAAAGTTAATTCATAATTCATAATTCATAATTCATAATTCATAATTCATAATTCATAACTAAAAAGTTCACTCCATTTGTAACATTTCACAAAAAAGAGAAACTCATAGTACATACAATATACTACATGGAAAAAATTTTATCAGTAAAGAATCTGACGAAAAAATTCAAGAGAGTCGTAGTCAACAATATTTCTTTTGATGTAGAAAGAGGTAATGTTTACGGCCTTTTAGGTCCTAACGGAAGCGGAAAATCTACTACCTTCGGGATGCTTCTTTCAACTATCAATCCTACAAGCGGCGACTGGTTTTGGTTTGGGCAAAAAGGAACAACTCCCGAAACGCTTAAAAAAATCGGAGCTATTATCGAGCAACCCAACTTCTATCCTTATCTAAGTGCGGAAACCAACCTGAAAATTGTTGCGGAAATTAAAGGAACTCCTTTTGCGAGAATTGATGAAGTTTTAAATACAGTTAAGCTTTTAGAAAGAAAAAAAGATACATTTAAAACCTTTTCTTTAGGCATGAAGCAACGTTTGGCAATTGCTTCGGCTTTGCTCAACAATCCTGAGGTCTTGATCTTAGATGAACCGACCAACGGCTTAGATCCTGAAGGAATTATTCAGATCAGAGAAATTATCGGAGCAATCGCAAAACAAGGAATTACCATCATTATTGCAAGTCACCTTTTAGATGAAATCGAAAAGATCTGCAGTCATGTAATTGTTTTAAAAGAAGGAAACGCCATTTATTCCGGACGAGTAGATGAAATAACCAGTAACCAAGGTTTTTTTGAATTAAAAGCTGATAATAATTCTGCTCTTTTGAGTGCTTTGGAAGAACTTCAGTGGTTTACTTCAGTTTCGGCAGAAGGTGAACTTATTAAAGCACAGGTGCGTGATGATGCATCGATTTCTGCATCAACATTAAACCAGAAACTTGCAGAAAAAGGTATTTTCCTGTCACATTTGGCTAAGAAAAAACAATCGCTTGAAAATCAATTCCTTGAACTTGTAAAAAACACTAATTAATCATGATGAAATTATTAAAATTAGAATATTATAAAAATCTGAATTATACACCGTTCAAGGTTTTTACCATTCTTTACTTTGCTATTTTGGTGATCTTTCTTTGCATTGGTTTGATTGATCTTAAACTTTTTGGTGACACCATCAATTTGAAAGAACAAGGGATGTATAACTTTCCTGAAATATGGAATTTTACGACCTGGACTGTCGCTTTACTTAAAATATTTTTAGGGCTAATTATCGTCTTTTCGATCTGTCAGGAATTCAGCAACAGAATGTTTAAGCAGAATACGATTGATGGGTTGAGCAGAGAAGAATTTATTGGTTCAAAATTATTGACGATCACTATTTTTACTTTAATTTCAACAATTATTGTATTTGCTATTACTTTGTTTTTAGGCTTACAGTACTCAACCTCCACAGAATCATCATTGGTTTACAAGGAGATGTTTTTTATTGGAAATTACTTCTTAAAGCTTTTCGCATTCTTTTGTTTCTTAATGTTTTTATCAATTCTACTAAGAAAATCTGTTTTTGTTTTCCTTGCGTTCTTTGTAATTTGGGTAGGAGAATCTATTATCGGAGGAATCGAATCTTATTCTAAATTAGCAGGCCTAAAAGCGGCTCAAAGAAATGAAGTATTGCAAAATGACTTTTTCTTCAGCAAAATTTTCCCTCTGGAAAGTATGTCCAATTTAATTCCTAATCCGATGTTGAGGCTAAATATGGCAAAAGCACTTGGTTTAAAATATGAGTTTACTTACCCGACAGAAAGCCTTATTGCTTGCCTGATTTGGTGTGTTTTATTTATTTTCGGATCTTATTTGATTCTGAAAAAAAGAGACTGGTAAAATTTATTTACATATTATTCAAAATTAAAAGTGATTCGTTTGAATCACTTTTTTTGTTTTTATCTAATACATTCTGATGCCTTAAAATAAAAAAGCCCCGAAATCGAAATTCCGAGGCTATATTATTAATGAACAACAATTACTCATTGCCCATTACTTATCATTTATTAACCAAGATATGGGTATTTATAATCTTTAGGAGAAACAAAAGTTTCTTTAATAGATCTTACAGATGTCCATCTTAGCAAGTTCATTTTAGAACCCGCTTTATCATTTGTTCCTGAAGCTCTACCTCCACCGAAAGGTTGCTGACCCACAACTGCACCGGTTGGTTTATCATTGATGTAGAAGTTTCCTGAAGCATTTTCTAACGCTTTGAAAGCCTCGTTTACAGCGTAACGATCTTGTGCAAACACAGAACCCGTCAATGAATAAGGAGAAGAAGAATCAACCACCTTTAAAGTTTCTGCCCAGTCTTTATCTTCGTAAACAAAAACAGATAAGATCGGTCCGAAAATCTCTTCAACCATACTTTCGTATTGAGGATCTGTAGTTTCTATAACTGTTGGATGTACAAACCAGCCTTTAGAATCATCAGTTTTACCACCAATTACTACATTGGCAACGCTTGAAATTCCTGCTCTGTCGATATAACCTTTGCACTTTTCGAATGAATTTTTATCGATTACCGCATTCACAAAGTTTGAAGGATCTTCAGGAGAACCTACTTTAATTGAAGCGATCTGAGTTTCCATTACTTTTTTCACATCAGCCCAAAGAGATTGAGGAATATAAGCTCTTGAAGCCGCAGAACATTTTTGTCCCTGATATTCGAAAGAACCTCTTACCAAAGCCGTTGCAACAGCTTCTACGTTTGCTGAAGGGTGAGCGATTACAAAATCTTTTCCACCTGTTTCCCCAACGATTCTTGGATATGTTCTGTAGTTATGAATATTGTCACCGATCATTTTCCACATTCCCTGGAAAACTTTTGTAGATCCTGTAAAGTGAAGTCCTGCAAAATCTCTGTGCGCCAAAACTTTATCAGCAGTTTCTTTTCCGTCCGTGAAAATCATGTTAATAACCCCTGCAGGAAGACCCGCTTCGATCAAAACATCCATAATTACTTTTGCAGAATAGATTTGCTTGTCAGAAGGCTTCCAAACCACTACGTTTCCAAGCATTGCCATGCAAGTCGGCAAGTTTCCTGAAATTGCTGTAAAGTTGAAAGGCGTTACTGCAAAACAGAATCCTTCCAATGGTCTGTACTCTACTCTGTTCCAGATTCCTGCGTCAGAAACCGGCTGCTCAGAATACATTTCTGTCATAAATTCTACGTTGAATCTTAAGAAATCGATGAATTCACAAGCTGCATCAATTTCAGTCTGATGAACATTTTTAGACTGCCCGATCATTGTCGCTGCATTAATAACGTCTCTATAAGGTCCTGCCAAAAGATCAGCTGCTTTTAAGAAAATCGCTGCACGGTGCTCCCATCCTAGCTCATTCCACTGTTTTTTTGCTGCTAAAGCAGAGTTGATGGCATCATCTACATGCTGCATCGTTCCTTTATGATAAAAACCGAAATCGTGAGCGTGATCCTGCGGAGACTGAAGCTGAACAGTATCGCCTGTTTTCACTTCTTTACCATTGATGATCATTGGGATTTCTATCTTTTCTGCCCACATTTTTTTGTAAGTTGCAAGAAGAGATTTTACTTCTGCTGATCCCGGTACATACGAAGTTACCGGCTCATTTACTGCAAATGGTACTTGCGAAATTGCTTTTGACATATGAGTTGTATTGTTTAATTTTTGCTTTGTTACAAATTTACAACATTTAAAATTTATTTTGAATAATTGTCAAAGGTGAATTTTTCTTTGCAAGTGAAGTGTGGATTTTAAATGATTCAAGCTAAAATTTTAGCAAAAGAAATAGACAAGGAAAAGCGAATTGTTCTTTCACAATTCACTTTCTCACATCTTTTCGTTCTCCAGAATTTTTAAAATTAATTTTTCCTCGTGAGTTAAGCCAGCTTTTCCGTCATTTTCTTCGATAACCTCTAGCTCATCAAGGTATTTTTTGATGGTATTATTTTCGTATAAATTTATTACTAGTGGGTGTACATAGTATTTCCGACAAACTGTATTTGTATTTCCAAGATGCTCAGCAACAATATCTAATGCAGCTTTCACTTTCTTTTTATATTGAGAATTATTTTCGGCATAGCCTATTTCTTTAAATGCAATTAAGGCATTTACCGTTCCCGACCAGGTTCTGAAATCTTTGGCTGTAAAATCTTCGCCGCTGATTTCTTTGATGTAATCATTTACCATTCCCGAATCTACAGAATGTCTTTTTCCGTCGTCATCAATATACTGAAACAGCTCCTTTCCGGGAATTTCTTTGCATTTCATAATTAATTTTGCCAATCTTTTGCTTTTAAGATTGACGTTATGCATTACTCCTTTTTTACCTTTAAATGAAAAATTGATTTTCTGCCCATTTACCTTTACATGTTTTCCCTTCAATGTGGTCAATCCGAAAGAACCATATAGCTTTTCGTAAATGCTATTACCAATTCTGATATTGGTACGCTGCATTAAACTGACAATCAAAGCCATAATTTTTCGCTTTTCAAAATTTCTTAAAGCAAGGTCTTTTTCAAGTTGCAGTCGAATTTCCGGTAAAGCATACCCAAACTGCAGCATTCTGTAAAATTTGGTCTGATTTCGCAAAGCACTCCAAAGTGCATGATATCTGTATTGCTTTCTTTTTCTTGCATCAAATCCTGTTGCCTGAAGATGACCGTTATCTAAAGCGCATATCCAGACATTCTCCCAAGCCGGAGGAATGACTAAACTATTAATACGCGTAATCTCTTCTTTGTCTTTAATTTTTTCACCATCTTTAAAGTAAAGGTATTTTTTGCCTCTTTTTCTACGAATAATTCCGGCAGTTTCTGCGTCTGTGGTGTAAATAAGATTCACCGCCTTTGCAGAAGCTACCGGATCTTTCATAATTTTTACAATCTTCGATGGCTTAAGATGAGAAATAATATCTAAGTCTGATTGTTCCATAAAAGTTGGTTAAGAGTTTCTACCCCGCGAAAAAAGCCATAACAGAAGTGCAACGACTCCGACAACCAGAATTATCCCCCACCACATTCCTGCTTTAAAGATTGTTTCTACTGCCTCGCAGCTTGTAAGAAGCATCAAGCTAAAAATAGCCATGCTGTATAAAGTCCACTTTTTCATAGTAATATAATTTAGGTTAATTATTTTAAATCCGATGGTGATCTGCTCGCCATTTTTTAATTGACTTTTTGATCTGATCACCTGACATTTTTTCGTTTAAAGCTTTATATAAAAGTTCTTTAAATTCTTCATCATAAGCAAATCTTAAAGCAGCGATCTGTCCGAAATTCAGTTTTTCTTCAACTTCATCTGATCTTGTGTTGAACAGTTCAAAATATCTTTGCTTAAATTCCAGTCTCACGATGCGGTTTTGTAGTCCCAATGCATAATGTTGACGCACCATTAAAGCTAAATAGAGAATTAAAAATATAAGAACCGAAAAAAGTATCCATGCCAGTTGATTCACTGATTCATTAAATATTTTATAAATTCCAAAAATTTCAGCTATCAACAACAATGGCAAATAAATGAAGTGATGCGGCGGATAAAATTTTCTGTGGTTATTATAGTTTTGCGTTCCCATGTTGCCGATACTGCAATAATCTTTCCAAAAAGTTAATTTTTTTATGATTTGAGTTTGATGTGGTACCTGAATACTGTTGTTTTTCCCGTAACTCATTAAAAACATTCATTAAATATGATTTTAAATTATAGTCAACAATCAAGAATATTTTTGATTAAAACGCTTCAAAACTGCATTTTTTCGTAACTTCACGTCTTTAAAATTGATAGAAAAATGACTTCAAAGGAAAAAGTAGCTGCGCTTCGTGAAGAAATGCAAAAAAATAATGTTGATGCATTTATAGTATATTCTGCAGATCCTCACATGAGCGAATATTTACCTGAAGAATGGCAGGAAAGAGCCTGGCTTTCGGGTTTTCTTGGTTCCGCAGGTTTTGTGGTAATTACTAAAGATAAAGCCGGACTTTGGACCGACGGAAGATATTTCACACAGGCTCCAATCGAATTGGCAGGCTCAGGAATAGATCTTTTCAAAGACGGAATGGAAGGAACGCCAAATTATATTGACTGGATTATATCTGAAATTCCTGCAAACGGAAAAGTGGCAGTCAATGCATTGGCAACTTCACATTCAAACTGGGAACTTTTATACCAGAAACTGAACGCCAGAAATTTAACCCTGGTTGATTCTCCTTTATTAAAAGCAGTTTGGAAAGAAAGAGGAACTCCTTCAAAAAACCCGATTTTCGTGCATCCATTAGACAGAGCCGGAAAATCTGTGACAGATAAAATCTCTGCAATTCGTCAAAAAATGGAAGAGCAGGAAGTTACCGTTCATGTGATTTCAAGTCTTGATGATGTTGCCTGGACGTTGAACTTAAGAGGAAGTGATGTAGAAAGCAATCCTGTGTTTTTAGGATATATTTTAATCACTAAAAATGATGCAATTCTGTTTACCGACCTTGAAAAAATGGAGGTTGAAGCCAGAAAACAAATGGATGAATCATTCGTAAAAATGATGCCGTACGAAGAATTCAACAATCATTTAAGAACCATCAAAAATGAAAAAGTTTTAGTTTCACCAAACAGCAACCAATCTATTTTTGAAGCTTTAAAAATTGATAATGAATTTGTGAAAGCTGCTGTTCCCGGAAATATTATGAAGGCTCAGAAAAATGAAACTGAGCTTGAAGGTTTCAGAAAAGTAATGGTAAGAGATGGTGTTGCGATGGTAAAATTCCTTTACTGGTTAACGCATAATGCCGGAAAAGAAACCATGAACGAATATTCTATTGGTAAAAAGCTGAGAGAATTCCGTGCTGCAGGAGAAAATTTTGTGGGTGAAAGTTTCGGAAGTATCGTTGGGTATAAAGACAACGGTGCCATGATGCACTATTCCGCAAAAAGCGAAGGCAGTAAGGAAGTAACCAATGACGCAAGTATTTTAGTTGATTCGGGAGGTCAATATTTAGAAGGAACAACAGATATTACAAGAACTTTAGCTTTAGGAGCTGTTTCTGAAGAATTTAAAACCAATTCTACTTTAGTTTTACAAGGAATGATTCGTTTATCGATGGTGAAGTTTCCAAAAGGAACAAGAGGAGTTCAGCTTGATGCGATCGCAAGACTTCCTTTGTGGATGCATGGAAAAGACTACAATCACGGAACAGGCCACGGAGTTGGAAGCTTTATGAATGTACATGAAGGTCCGCAAAATATCAGAAAAGATATGAATCCGCAGGAACTTTTGGTTGGGATGGTTGTTTCAAACGAACCTGGATATTATGTGGAAGGAGAATACGGAATCCGTCATGAAAATCTTATTGCCATAAAAGAATCAGAAACCACAGGATCCGGGACTTTTTATGAGTTTGAAACTTTAACGTTCTGCCCGTTCTTTAAAGATACCATCGTAAAAGAAATTCTTTCTGAGGAAGAAATCACTTGGCTTAATGCTTATCATAAAACATGTGAAGAAAAATTGGCTCCTCATTTGGAAGGTGAAGTAAAAGATTGGTTTTTATCACTTGTAAGCCCAATTTAAGGTTATTAATAATATTTTAATTGTTAATTGTTAATATAAGATTTAATATTTTTTAATTAATATAAATAGTCATCCTGCAACAGATTTTGCAGGATGATTTTGTTTTACACAACCGTATTTTTACGGTTTTTTTTATGAGGTAAATCCTGAAAAACAATTAATTCTTATCCTCTATTTTTGTGCAGGCAAAAGGAAAGCAAAACCAATCACATTTATATATAAAAACTAATATCCTTTAACGTCATCTCTATTTAATAGGGGTGATGTTTTTATTTTACTGTAAAATATTTAAGTAATTTTGTTACGACTAAAAACAAATTTATTTACAAAATGATTCAGCAGTTTTTTCACAATTTTAATCTGTTTTCAAAAAATGAAATAGAGCATCTTTCGACTCTTTTTAGTGAAATAAAATTATCACAAAATGATTTTTTTGTAAAAGAAGGTGAGAAATGTAAAGAAATTGCTTTTATACACTCAGGAATATTCAGATCTTTTTATACTTCAGATGAGGGAAAAGACAATACGTATTGTTTTAGATTCCCCAATGATTTGATGGCTTCTTATTCTTCATTTATTTCAGACAAACCAAGCATAGAAAACATGCAGGCCATTTCAGATGCTACTCTATTGGTTATTAAGAAAGAAAAAATTCAGGAACTTGCCTCTGAAAATTCTAAATGGAGTGAATTTCTCAGAATGATTGCCGAACAGGAATATCTGGAACTTGAAAAACGTTTTTTCCAGCTTCAACGGGACACCGCCGCACAGAGATATGATTTTTTAATTGAAAATCAACCGAATTATATTCAGCAAATTCCCTTGCAACATTTAGCATCTTATCTAGGCATTACCCAAAGACATCTGAGCCGTATCAGGAAAGAAATTTCTTTTTAGACATTTGTCCTATTCATTGATATGCATCATGTATAGTTTTGTAACAAAGAATAAAGGTATTCAAATACAATACATCATGAAAAAAATTGCATTAATCAACGGACACCCAAATCATGAATCGTTCAATTTCGCTTTAGCTGAAGCTTATAAAAAAGGAGTCGAAAATTCGGGAGCCGAAATAAAGGAAATTATTATCCGAGATCTTGATTTTAATCCTAATCTCCAGTTTGGCTACCAAAAAAGAATGGATTTGGAACCTGATCTACTGAAAGCATGGGAAATTATACAATGGGCAGATCATCTGGTTTGGGTACATCCGGTTTGGTGGGGCGGACTTCCTTCCATTACAAAAGGTTTTATCGACCGTCTTTTTCTTCCCGGTTTCGCATTTAAATATCGTGAAAACTCGGTTTGGTGGGATAAATTTTTAACAGGCAAAACTGCACATATCATCACAACAATAGATCAACCAGGCTGGTATTACAGAATGTTTTATGGAAGACCGAGTATCAATCAACTCAAAAAATCTACTTTAGAATTTTGCGGTGTAAAGCCTGTGAAGGTTACTTATATTGGAATCATTAAAAACTCAAAAGAAGAGCAACGTCAAAAGTGGATTGAAAAAGTGTATTCATTAGGCCGGAAGCTTAAATAATTGAGGCAAAAAATCTGTTTTCAGATTAGAATTAAAAATTTTCATATAAAACCGTAAATTTGCAAAATGAATCATGACACTATCTGCGCACTTGCCACAGCCAACGGAATCGGAGCCATCGGAATTATCAGAATTTCGGGTGATGATGCAATTCCTGTTTCAGCAAAAATTTTTGACGGTAAAAACCTTGAAAAAGCACAATCGCACACTGTTCATTACGGTTTTATAAAAGATGGTGATGAGGTAATTGATGAAGTGATGATCTCTGTTTTTAAAGCTCCAAAAACTTTTACCGCAGAAGATTCTGTAGAAATTTCATTTCACGGTTCGCCACATATTGCTAAGAAAATTCTTGAAGTTCTCATTAAAAATGGGGCAAGAATTGCTAAAGCCGGTGAATTTACCATGCGTGCTTTTATGAACGGAAGAATTGATCTAAGTCAGGCTGAATCGATTGCCGATTTGATTGCTTCAGAAAATGAGGCATCAAGAAAAGTAGCATTAAACCAGCTAAAAGGCGGAATTACCAACGAAATTTCGTTTTTAAGAACCGATTTATTAAATTTTGTTTCTTTAATTGAATTGGAACTCGATTTTGCTGAAGAAGACGTTGAATTTGCAGACAGGACTGCCCTGAATCAATTACTTGATAAAATTGAAGCAAAATTAAATTCTCTTATTGAAAGCTTTCAATACGGAAATGCCATTAAAAACGGAACTGCCGTTGCCATTATCGGAAAACCAAACGCCGGGAAATCAACTCTTCTGAACGCTTTATTGAAAGAGGAAAGAGCAATTGTAAGCAACATTGCCGGAACAACGAGAGATACCATTGAAGAAATTCTTCACATAAAAGGTCATGCATTCAGATTAATTGACACTGCCGGTCTGCGTGAAACAGTTGATGAAATCGAAGCTATCGGTGTAAAAAAAGCAAAAGAGAAAGTAGAAAACGCAAATATTCTGGTTTACCTGGCCGATGCTGCAACAGAAAACTTTTCTGAAGACATCGAAATGATAAAATCATTACAAAGAGATGATTTAAAACTCATCATCTGCGCCACGAAAATAGATGAAGTTTCTCCTGCCCAATATGAGCTGGTGGAAAATATTTTCAGAAAAGAAATTTCGCAAGATTTCGATTTCATCACCATTTCGGCTGTTGAAAATCAAAATATGCAAGATTTAAAAAATGAATTATCATCTTATGTAGAGCAGCTAAAATCGGAAGAAAGTAATGTGGTAATCACTAACCAACGACACTTTGAAGCCTTAGGAAAATCCTTAGACGCCGTAAACAAAGTGAAGGAAGCGATTACTTTCCAAATTTCAACAGAACTTTTAGCTTATGAACTAAGAAATGCTTTGGAACATCTTGGTGAAATTTCAGGCGAAGTAACGAATGATGAGGTTTTGGGAAATATTTTTTCTAAGTTTTGTATCGGCAAATAAATACACTTTCTTTTACTTTCCTATTTATTCTTTTACTTGATTTACAGTAATTTACGTAAATTTTGTTTTTTCTTATTAAGCTTTATTTTCTATATTTGTACACCATATGTACACCTTTGTACACCTCAAAAGAGTCAAGGTGTACAAAGGTGTACAAAACTAAATAAACCGATATGTTAATTACGCTAAAACAGAGAAAATTGAGTGACGGAAGATTAAGTCTTTATGTAGAATATTACAAAGGTTCAAATATTGATGATAATGGAAAACGGCTTCATATAAGAGACTTTGAATATTTAAAAATATACCTTCATCAAAACCCTAAGACTCCCGTCGAAAAAAAAGAGAATAAAGAAAACCAAAAACTGGCAGAAAATATTTTAGCAATTCGGAAAGCTGAATTTGTTCAAGGTAAATTTAAAATTAGGGATGCTGCTAAAGACAAGAAAAAGTTTCTGGATTACTTTTCTGAAAAAACACAAGAAAAAGTAAATTCTGTGAATAATTATGGGAACTGGACTTCTACCCTAGTACATCTAAAAAAGATAATTCCTCAAAATTTACTTTTTGAAGAAATTGATGAAAACTTTATTAAAAAAGTAAAGAATTATATCGATAATGAAGCCAAAACTAAAAGCGATCTACCTTTATCTCTTAATTCCAAATATTCTTATTTCAATAAATTCAAGGCATGTTTAAGAAGTGCATTTGATGAAGGATATTTATCTATTAATTATTCAGCAAAAATAAAATCATTTGAACAAGCAGAAAGTCAGCGCGAGTATCTTACTCATACCGAGCTCCAAACTCTTGCAAACACTTCGTGTAAATATGAAGTGTTGAAAAAAGCCTTTATTTTTTCTTGTCTTACCGGCTTGAGATGGTCTGACATTAATATGCTGTTATGGTCTGAAATTCGTGATGAAGATGGTGTGAGTAGAATCAACTTTCGTCAAAAGAAGACGGACGGAGTTGAATATCTCTACATAGCTAAACAGGCAAGGCAATTGTTAGGTGAGAGAAAGTCACCACAGGAACGAGTTTTTAAAGGGTTAAAATATGGTGTTGGATTCAATAATGAAATCGTCCGATGGTGCAATAGAGCAGAAATATCTAAACATATCACTTTTCACAGTGCTAGACATACCAATGCTGTATTGCTATTGGAGAACGGAGCGGATATATATACTGTTTCTAAAAGACTTGGTCATAGAGAGATCAGAACCACTGCAATTTATGCTAAAATCGTTGATCAGAAAATGAAAGAAGCAGCTGAAATCATACCTCAATTAGATATCGAAATTTAGAAATTTTTAAATAATATTTAAAAAGTAATTCATTTTATTCGGGTGTTTTCAATTTGCAGCGATATCATCCATAAAAATATTTCAGCGTATTTAATTTATTGAAACATCCTAGATTGGCTATAGTGCAAGAATCTTTAAGTTATCATTAAACATAAAAGGCTAACGTCATAATTTTTTGCCCACTTTTGTTTGCGTATCCAAACAAAGGTATATATCTTTGCAACATACTAATCAGTATGTTTTATGACAAGAGCAGAAATCACGAGATCTAATATTTTACAGAGTGCTTTGATGCTCACCTACAGGCAGGGGTATCAAGCAACAAGCATCGATGAGATCTTGGAAAAAACTCAAGTTACCAAAGGCGCTTTCTATTATCATTTTCGTAACAAAAATGAAATGGGTATGGCACTTATCAGTGAAGCCTTAAACAATGAGATATTACCTTTCATAGAAAAATCGCTTTCCAAAGGAACGGACTTTAAGAAAAACATGTATCAGATGATGCATAGTTTATTATTAGAACATCCTTTTATGAATGCCGTAAATGGATGTCCCACCGTTAATCTAATTCAGGAAATGGCACCGCTGTCGGATGCATTTCGCAAGGCTCTTTTAAAGTCATTAAATAAATGGCGAAAGGCAATTGAAGACGAGATAACAAGATCTCAAACGGCCGGTCAGTTGAGTTTGGATCATGATGCAAAAAAGATTGCAATTCATATTCTGACTCAATATCATGGCGTAAGAAATATGGGAAAGATATTAGGAAAGAGATACTATTATACATTTCTTAAAGAGTTTAAAATTTATATAGATTCATTAGATTAAATTTATAATTATGCACAAGATTTCTTCACTCCCAAACATTTTCTTAGATCTAAAAATTAATACTCCAATATAAAGATTTTTTTTTGCGATAAAAACATACTAATTAGTATTTTTAATTCGAATTAAAATTTAAAACAATCAATATGTCATTCAAACCACCGCCAAAAAAAAATAATACATACCTCAAAAATAACAAATTACAAATGTCGATTATGAATCAGATTTCAATTATCAAAAATTTATACAATTTCAAATATTCTAATAAATAATTTCATGAAAAAAACTGTAATATATGGCTTGTTCGCCTACACTGTATTAATAGGCTGTAAATCCGGTGATGACAAAACAGAGTCAGCAAATATACCTTCGGTTCCGGTCGCAACCGTTAATCCCGGCAATGCAATGGTCTATCTGGAATATCCTGCCAAAATGGAGGGACAAACTGATGTTGAATTACGAGCTCAAGTATCCGGAATTCTCGAAAAAATCTATATCACGGAGGGATCTTACGTAAAAAAAGGGACACCTCTGTTTCAAATTGATCACAGACCTTTCACAGAAGATTCCAATTTTGCTGAAGGCGAGTTGCTTGTTGCAAAGGCAGATCTCATGACAGCAAAGTTGGAAGTTGATAAACTTACACCTTTGGTTCAGAACAAAGTTGTTTCACCCTATCAGTTAAAGACTGCTCAAGCCTCCTATCAAGCCTCAATGGCAAGACTCAAACAGGCAAAAGCCAAAGCAGGCAATGCCAAAATAACATTGGGTTTCGCTACCGTCAAAGCTCCGGTAAGCGGTTTCGTCGGGAGATTGTTTAAGAAAACCGGCAGTATCATCTCCCCTTCTGATGTTCAGCCACTGTCATACTTATCTGATAACAGGGAAATTCACGCCTATTTTTCCATATCTGAATCAGATTTTGTAACCTTTAAGGACGGACTCCAAGGGGCATCAATTGCAGAGAAAATAAAAAATGCTCCTGCTGTCAGCATCATTCTTTCAGGAGGACAAGTATATCCTCAGGCTGGCAAACTGGATATGGTCGATGCTGTTTTCGACAAAACAACGGGAGCAATAACCTTACGTGCAACATTTCCCAATGAGCAAGGTTTACTGCGTTCCGGAAATTCAGGACGAATAAAATTGGGACTGCAACAATCGAACGTTATCGGAATTCCACAATCCGCGACTTTTGAAATGCAGGATAAACTATTCGCTTTTGTGGTCGATCGAAATAATAAAGTCCGACAGGTCGCCTTAACCATATCAGGAACATCGGACACAACCTACTATATCTCTGAAGGACTGAAAGCAGGTGATCAACTCGTGTTAAAAGGTATGGAGTCTCTAAAAGAAGGCATTGTGGTGAAACCTGAAAAGTCAACAGAAAAAATAGCTAAAATAAATATCAACTAAAGATTATGTTAAAAGTTTTTATAGACAAACCGGTTATTGCAACAGTAGTTTCCATCATGCTGGTCATTTTGGGAGCCGTAGGTCTCATGGATCTTCCCATTCAACAATTTCCGGACATTGCACCTCCTGTCGTTCAGGTTTCCGCAAACTATCCCGGCGCCAATGCCGAAACAATGGTTCGTGCTGTTGCACCCGCTCTCGAAGAATCAATCAATGGAGTTGAAAACATGACTTACATGAGTTCGACATCCAGCAATGACGGAACACTCACAATATCAGTCTATTTTAAATTAGGTACAGACCCCGATCAGGCTGCGGTGAATGTTCAAAATCGTGTTTCATCTGCAACAGGATTGTTGCCGACCGAAGTGGTTCAGGCAGGTATAACCACGCAAAAAGTTCAAAACTCACTGGTCATGGCAATCAATCTAATGAGTGAAAATCCAAAACTATATGATGCAACATATTTAACAAATTATGCTCAAATAAACGTAATTCCGGAGATAAAACGTATACAAGGAGTTGGACAGGTAAGATTTTTAGGAAGCAATAAAGATTACTCCATGCGTATTTGGCTAAATCCGGCACAGATGACCGCATATAGTATTACTCCTAACGAGGTCATGGCAGCTGTCAAAAGTAAGAACCAAGAGGCGGCGCCAGGAAGATTAGGACAATCAAGTAACCGATCTTTTGAGTATGTTCTTAAGTATTCAGGAAAATATACCAAACCTGAAGAATATGGAAACATGATCATTAGATCTAACTCAGATGGAACTATCTTGAAATTGAGAGATGTTGCCAAAGTTGAATTGGGAAGTTATACTTACAATTCTTTGAACACAGTACATGACAAACAAAGTATTTTGTTTGAGGTAGTTCAATTACCGGGGTCAAATTCAAGGGAAATACAAACCAAAGTAGGTGAATATCTGAAAAAAGCTGAGAAAGATTTCCCTCCTGGAATCAAGCAGCAAATTCTGTACAACACCAAAGATATGTTGGATCAATCCATTGAACAGGTTCAACAAACTTTACTGGAAGCCTTCATCCTTGTATTTATTGTTGTTTATATATTCTTACAGGATTTCAGATCCACATTGATTCCCGCCATTGCTGTACCCGTAGCAATTATCGGAACATTCTTTTTCATGTCGATTTTCGGATTTTCAATAAATCTTCTAACCTTATTTGCACTTGTTCTTGCTATCGGAATCGTGGTGGATGATGCAATCGTCGTGGTGGAAGCTGTTCATTCAAAACTGGAACATAAAAACATTACACCGAGAAAAGCTACCATGTCCGCTATGCATGAAATAACCGGCGCAATCATCTCCATTACTCTGGTTATGGCTGCGGTTTTTCTACCTGTTGGATTTATGAACGGTTCAGCCGGGGTCTTTTATCGCCAATTTGCCTTTACTCTGGCAATCGCTATTTCTATTTCGGCTGTAAATGCATTGACCTTGAGTCCCGCTTTGTGCGCTTTGCTTTTGAAAGATGTGAATCATGACCACCACGAAAAGCCAAAAAATTTCAAACAAAGATTTTTCTTCGCATTTAACAAAGGTTTTGAAAACGTAACCTCAAGATATGTTGGGAGCGTAAAGAAAATGATAAAATTTAAATGGATAAGCCTCGAAGCACTTGTGGCAATCATGCTTGTAACAGGAATATTAATACGAAAAACTCCCACAGGATTTATTCCTTCCGAGGATTTGGGCTTTATTGCCATCTCGGTTAATCTTCCTCCAGGTTCATCGATGAAGAGAACGCAGGCAATTCTTGATGAAGCTGCTGACAAAGTTAGAGATATGCCGGCAAAGTTCGCTTTCAATCAGGTAGCGGGATTTAACATATTGACAAGTTCTACAAGTCCATCTTCGGGTGTTGCATTTTTCAGGATGAAGAAAGACGGAGAACGCGGTGATATGAACGACGTATCCGCAAATATTGCAGAACTTCAGAAACGTATGAATACGATCAAAGGTGCGCAATGTTTTGTCTTTTCATTTCCGACAGTACCGGGATTCAGCAATGTAGATGCACTGGATATAGTTCTTGAAGATAAGGCAGGTGGAAAACTTGATAAATTTGGAGGTATTGCAAATCGTTTTATTGCAGAACTGATGAAAAGACCTGAAATCGCAGTGGCTTTTACGACATTTCGTGCGGATTACCCACAGTTAGAGATGATATTGGATCATGAAAAAATCGAACAGCTCGGTATTGATGAAAAAGATGTCTTAAGCAGTATGCAGGCATATTTTGGAAGTGCTCAGGTATCGGATTTCAACCGGTTCGGTAAATATTATCGGGTGATGATTCAGGCGGAAAAAGAAGAACGCGCCGATCTTGCTTCAATGAATGAAATTTATGTCAAAAACAAAACGGGAAGCATGGTACCCGTTAACACTATAGTAAGTCTGAAAAGGGTATTTGGTCCTGAAGTCATAACCAGATACAATCTTTACAACTCCATCGGAGTTAATGCGGTACCCAAACCGGGTTACAGTACAGGCGATGCAATTCAGGCTATTAGGGAAGTCGCAGAAAAGGAATTACCTACAGGTTATTCTTTTGAATTTTCCGGAATGACAAGAGAGGAAATTTTATCCGGTGGGCAATCTGTGTTAATATTTGCATTATCGCTTGTGTTTGTATATTTCCTGTTATGTGCTCAATACAACAGTTACATCCTTCCTCTGGCCGTCGTTCTTTCAGTACCTACGGGTATTATCGGAGTATTCGTGGCAATACGTCTGGCAGGGATCGATAACAATATTTACATTCAGGTTGCTTTGATCATGTTGATCGGATTACTCGCTAAAAACGCAATTCTGATAGTGGAATTTGCATCTCAACGAAGAAATGCCGGACACTCACTGGTAGAATCCGCACTGGAAGCTGCCAAACTGAGAATACGTCCAATTATTATGACGTCGATTGCATTTGTTGCCGGTATTGCGCCAATGATGAGAGCAACAGGACCATCTGCAATGGGCAATCACTCCATCAGTATTGGTGCGGCCGGAGGAATGATCGGCGGCGTTGTTCTGGGACTGTTTTTTATACCTGTTTTGTTTATCGTGTTTCAGGCGCTGCATGAGAAAGTATCAGGAAAACCAGCTAATACTACTCCGGAACCTGTTTTACAATAACAGATAGAACCTTTTAACAAATTCATCATTAAGAAATGAAAAAATACTTTAAAATAACTGTCACAGCAAATATCCTTTTCATTATTATCGGTTGTACAGTCTCCAAAGACTTGAAGACACCTGCACCCGAACTGCCTTCGACATTTCGTAATGCGGTGACTGAGGATACGATGTCGATCGCTTCTCTTCCGTGGAAAGAATTTTACAGAGATACTATGCTTCAGAAGTTGATTGACAGTTCCATTGTCCGGAATTTTGATATGCAAATCGCACTGAAAAATGTCGAAGAATCCCGGTTAAGATTGAAACAGTCGCAATGGAACAATGTACCGATTGTAGGACTAAATATTTCATCTTCAACAAACAATCCTTCAAACAACAGCCTGAATGGAATGTCAACTTCGCAGTTTCTTGGAACCAATCATCTGGAAGATTATACAACAAGTATAAGTTTGTCTTGGGAAGCAGATATTTGGGGCAAGATCCGCAGCAAAAACAAGATTGCTCTTGCTTCTTATTTATTAACCAATGAAGCACGCAAAGCAATACAGACTGAATTGATTGCAAATGTAACTCAAGGCTATTATAATTTGATAATGCTTGACGAACAATTGAAAATCGCGCAAAGAAACATCCTATTGAATGAGAGTACTGTAAGGATGATGACAATACAATATGAATCAGGTCAGGTCACTTCACTTGCGGTCGAACAGGCTGAGGCACAGCTTCTGGCAACACAAAAATTAATTCCGGAATTGGAACAGGCAACCATTCAACAGGAAAATGCACTGCGTGTTTTGAGCGGTGATCTGCCCTCAAGCATTAACCGTAGCTTTTTGTCGGAACAAGTAATACTTCCGGAAACAATTTCCGCAGGACTGCCTTCGACACTACTGAGACTGAGACCCGATATCAAGAGAAAGGAATTCGAACTGGCATTGTCAAATGCCAAAGTAGGTGTAAGCAAAGCTGACATGTACCCATCATTAAGAATCACAGCAAGCGGAGGAGTAAATTCACTCAAGGCGAGCGACTGGTTCAATATTCCTTCGGCGCTTTTCGGTATCGTCGGTGCAAGCGTTGTACAACCTCTCTTGCAACACAAAGAATTGAGCACTCAATATAAAGTTGATTTGGTCGAGCGTGAAAAGTCAGTATTGAAATTCAGGCAATCTGTAGTGAATGCCGTAGGTGAAGTTTCAGATGCACTGGTAAAAATTGAAAAATTAAAGACACAGGAAACATTAGCCGAAAAAAGAGTAAATAAACTCAAACAATCAACAATGAGAGCAAATGATTTGTTCAACAATGGGATGGCCACATATCTTGAAGTTATTATTGCACAAGGCAATGTGCTGCAAAGCGAACTGGAATTGGCTTTGATACGAAGATCGGAACTTATCGCAATATCCGAACTCTACAGGAGTTTGGGAGGAGGCGTTAATTGAATTTCACAACAGATATCTAATCAGTGCTCAAAAGTACCGTATTAGTTATGCTACTGTTCAAAAATACATACATTCATTTTCAAAAATCGTCATTTAGATTATCTAAGTGGCGATTTGTTTTATACATATACTGATATACACGAATCTTGTTTTTATCTGAGAGCACTAAAGTCCGGTTACCTTTTAAAGCCTTCAATAACTATTATTCCAATAAAAATAATACAGCTCCATTTGGTTCGACAAGTTCAGCAGGCTGGAAAAAACCACTAAAAATCATCTTGATAATCCTTGATGGAAAGAATATCGATCTTTTAAAATATCATACAGGCTGCTTGTTTTAAAAAAATGGCCTGTTCTAATGAACAGGCCAAACTAAAAACTAAATTAACACTCATTAAAATTTATTTTGCATAAGATAGATGATAGACCTTCGAAATTATCTTCCATTGGCCATCAATCTTCATCAGAGAGAGATAATCGGTGGAGTTTTCGTTAGGTGCTGTCGACTTCAATTCGGCAAGAACAAATGCTGTATTAGAAGTCTGATTCAGAACTTTGTTTTTCGCTGTAACGTTCGATAAGGCACCAGCCTTTTCAATGATATCGTAAAGGTGTTGCACGCTTCCTTCCGTAATTTTATTATCTCTCGAATATCCGTGCATGATTGCATCTTTATGAAAACTTTTTTTCAAAAGATCGACACGACCTTGACGAAGTCCTTCTATGTAGGTATCTATAACTGCGAGAATAGCTTTTGTATCATCCATCTTTTCCATTTTTTTTGACCTATTTTCTTTTTCGTTACTATTTCCCCCTGAACCGGCATTCACTTTTGCTGTCGCAACTGTCGAAAACATAAGTCCGACGGCTACTAATAATTTAATCATATTATCTAATTTTATTAATAACAAATTAACGCCTGTTTTTGAATTATTTTTTTTCTATACAGACCATCTTTTTGTACTATTCAGCTCAATTTGCAAGGAAATTATAAAATTGTTCTCTGCCTGAAGTTAGTGGGTGGTGAACCGTGGTAATCTTTATATATTCGCGAAAAGTGGGAAACATTCTCAAACCCTAATGAATAGCAGATCTCATTTACCGTTAGATTTGTTGACTCAAGCATTTCTTTCGCTTTGTTGAGTCTTGTTTTTCTTATCCATGCGGCAGGAGCCATATTGAATACTTTTTGAAAATCTCTCTTAAAACTGGAAAGACTTCGGCCTGACAAATAAGCAAGTTCTTCCAGACTTGCAGGATAAGCATAATTTTGTTCAATGACTTCTAGCAAATTTTCACGCACCGGATTTTGCAAATGAAGGATCTGACCGAACATATTCTCACTGCATACAGCGGTGTCATATAGCATCTCCATCATTTTACGACGCAGCTGACTAGGAGCAACCTTATCAGCGTCTTTAAAGTATGGTTGCAGAGAACCTATGAAAGCAATCAGGCACTCATTGACGGGTTCTACAGAGGATCTTCTTGTGTCGTATCGTTTGGATATATTCAATTCGGTACTGGTCAAAAATGACTTCACCAATTCCTCTTTTATAGTAAACATCATGCAGTCGAAGATCTCACGATCTTCCTGACCTATGTACTTTTCGTAATAAACAAAAGTTGCCTTTTTCAACAAAATCATTTCATTCTTGTTGACATTGAATATCTCATTCCCATAAATTATCTTGGCACTTCCCTCCAGGATAAAAATAAGTAAGTGATCTTGAAGATACATAGCGCCCTGATTATCTTCGAAATTGACAATATGTTGAATTACAGGTACACCATCCAAAGAAAGTGACGCATATGAATCTTTTTTCGAGTTTCCGAAAAAATTATTTTTGATTTTCATTTGAATCAGAACTGTAGTCAATACTGTTGAAAATTTTTAATTCTTGTCTGTAAACGGAAGAAGTGGTTATGGTAACCTTGAAAAAATGCCGCCTTATAAAACTGAGATGACCCAGAGCTCCAACAGAATCAGGAGAATAATTCAGTTTCTACAAATAATCTAGCAATGACGACCGTAATTTCTTTTAAAAGTTGAAAGCCGCCGGATAAATATCGAGTTCTTATTTATTCTTAATACTTTTCTGCAAATCACTCCACGCACTGCCGTTGTAAACTTTTTTGAAGCCTTTTTCCTTTAATATCGATTCGGCTTTTACACTGCGCAGTCCATGAGAGCAAACGGTAATATAGGTTTTTGTAGGATCGAGTTCAGTATATCGTTCCCTGATTGTTCCCAAGGAAATATTCTGAGAGTCCGGAATATGTCCGGTGGCAAACTCCTTCTCGGTTCGTACGTCAAGTATAATGGCACCTTTTTCAATTAACGTACTGAGTCCATCGTCCAAAGTTTGATATTTGTAAACTCTGTAAATGACATAAATGAATATAATTACTCCTATACAGATAAAAATGTTTTTCATAGTTTGCTCAGTATTTTTTTGTCAACGTAAAATGTGCCGAAAGGAATAATGCAGGCCAGTAAAACTTTCCATGTAGTCTCTTTGAATTTCCAGTTCTGTTCGACTCCCACACTTAGTGTGTTAAATAAAAATAGGAGAAATAATGATCCATGAATAGGACCCATCATTTTAACCAGTGCAGGATTATCAAATCCATATTTTAGCGGCACTGCGATAAAAACTAGTGTCAGCAATGAGAATCCTTCAAGAATAGCAATGATTCTCAAACGTCCAACTTTTGTTTTTAATAGATTTATCATAATTATCTTAAATAAGGTCTGTTAGCAAATGGTGAAAATGGCCAAGGTATCGCTATAAAAATGATAACTAAGGCAATCAGGTAGTAAATCAGTATTGTTTTATACTTATCGCGATCTGTTGTTTTTCTTTTTGAAATTGATGATCCAATTGTAATTAAAATGATTGCCAGAAGCATTAAGGAGATATGGATCATTCCGAAAAATAACACGTCAAATGATTGTTTTGCTTCATCATAATTGTTCCAGAAGTATTTGATGATCGGGCTTTGAGAATACAAAGTAATTCCTAAAACCAACTGTACATGAGCAATTGTAGCTGTCCAATGTCTTACTGCATTGTCAGCTTTTAAAAATTCACCTGAAGAAAAGTAGCCTTTGTAGGCTCTAAAAATGGAGTATAATAAACTCAATAAAACCAGCCATCTGAGTATGGAGTGCAGAAATGTAAGCGTCTGATACATTGTTTGAAATTTCAATGACGCAAAGATAAAACAAAAAACATACTAATTGGAATGTTTTTAGAAAAAAAATTATTTAAGAGTAAGAAAATAGTTTTTAATGGCATTCAAAAAAGTGACATATACTGATTTTGAGTTCTTCATTTTTCCAAGATTTCTCACTCCCCAGTAACCGGAAAGGATAAAAACGGCAACCTCGTTTCCTTTGACTGATTGGTTGATGTACCCTTTTTCCTTCCCTTTCTCGATGGAATTGACAATTGTTTTTTCCCACTGCGAGGAAAGCTGATTTAAAGCCTTTGTAAATTCAACATTCCATGGAGCCATTTCCTGTGTGAAATTTGATGCTGGGCAACCGTATTCTACCTTTAGTTCGGTACTTTCCATCAAAAGATAATGCAGTAAATTGTAAATGGTATCCAGCGGATCTTCGTCTTTATCAAAAGGTTCGAGAAAAGTTTTTTTGAAACCCGGAATCATCAATTCATTGACAATCGCTAGTCCCATATCATCTTTTGTTTTGAAATGATAATAAAAAGCTCCTTTGGTAACCTGTGTTGTCGCTATAATTTCATCCACACTCGTTGTTTGATAACCGTGCATGTAGATGAGGTCAAATGCTTTTTGAAGAATATTGTGACGGGTTGCTTCTGATTTTTTCATATAAAAAGTACTGCAGCAAAGGAACAAATTTTTTGTAATTTTTACAACGCTTGAAGTTAATAATCGTTTTCCATATTTTGATGTGAAAAAGACTGTAAAAAAAATGAAATTTTTCCTATAAAGAAAATATTCCCTGCAGAAGGAAAATCTTCGAATAAAATTCTGCGTCTAAAACCTCTGATTCCAAAATTTCTATCTTAAATTAATTCCTAAAAAAAGGGACGAATTAAATTTTTGAAGGTGGGAAGTGTGCGATCATTCATGTACAAACTCTTCCAAAACTCCATGTCCTTCTTTCGCTTTATCGGCGCTTTAAATTGACTGCATAAGTTCTTCAGGTGATCACCTATGGCAACTTATTCCATTTTTATCACTTTTAACTTCGGAAATATCGTTTTGAACAAAACGTACGAGAAGATCATTTTCAAAATATTATTAAACCGAAGCTGATCTTACATGGTATGTAAAATATTCATAGCTTTTCTGATGATCACTACTATAATATTTTTTTGTATTCAAAAGCGACCTTTATTCACCTCTCCTACTCTTTACAAATTGGTTAAATCTAAAAATCTCCTGAGCTTCCCTATCCCAGGTTTTTCTCGGAAGAATTTGAAGTGTTACGAAAACATCACTCTTTTTGTTGTAGCTGTCAATGCGTTCAAGCCTTCCGTGATAATCGATTTCAGCATGTCTAAACAAGGAATACGGCAGAATTGTGTCAGTTTCATAAACATAAAAACGGCTATAACTCCATGGTGAATCGACTTCAAATCTCTTGTAGTTCTTTTTGAATAAGATCGTATCATTCAGATTTTTTCTGTTATTGTAATTGGGAATCCATTCTTTGGAAAACAGAGCCCCCTCCTTCTTCTTGGCTATATCAGCACCTTTATTTTTCACAACTTCAGAAATAACGATTCCGTTGAATTTATCCGTTCCCAAGGAATAGTATAAAGAATCTTTGATGTAAAATACCTGTTTATTGATTTCGGGGAAATTAAGATTTGGAACAATTTCAATAATACGGTCACCGGAATAATTTATTTTGGACAAATGAAAATTCTGCATTTTTTCAAGTCCTTTGGAAGCGTCTAAATAGACATTCGATATGACATCAATTCCGCCTTTTTCCGGTCTGATTTCTTTTTTGCAGGCATGCAACATAAACAGCAGCAAAAGGTATGGTAATATGAGTAGACTTTTCATAGAATATATATTTTAAAAAAGCGGAAATCCCAAAAGAATTGCCGCCGATTATTGATGAATAAGAATCATTTATCTTTTAATACTTTGTTCTTTTACATTATTTTTATCATTTTTCTGATCATGCCCCAAACCCTCTGTAGACTTATTGGTGTTGATTCTGTTCATATCCATATCATAGAGATTGATATTTTTATATTGAGGATTCAATACTGCTTTACCTTCTACGACAGTATCATCTATTTCAAATTTGACCTTGACAATATTTCCTTTTTCAAGAGATTTGATCACACTGTCTTTGTATTCGGGTTTATCGAATCGCAAATTTGATTTCTCTACAATGTCGGCAGTATCCACCCCGTAGTTTTTGTAGAAATTCTGAAAATGAAAATTTCCCTTTTCCGTTTTGGGTTCTTCAAAATTGAGCTTTACAAAAGCAGGTTCCATTTCCCCGGTTTTGGGATTGTCAAACTCAATTTTCAAAGTTCTGCCTTCCAGGAGATTAACCGCTTCTTTTGCCGTAAAAGTATTTTCTCCGCTCACATTAAAATTGTGTGAGAGACTTTCGACTTTGTCATTCGATAATGTCGCATTGTACGAATTCAGAAATACACCTCCTTTCTCACTTTTGCTGAATTTCAGAACAAAATCCACTTTATTTCCCGGCAACGTTTTGTCGGATTGTGTTTTCAGCTCAAATTGCTGATCAACGGATTTAATCCCTGCTTCCAGATCAAGGTGCAGTTCTGAACTCTCACCAAATCCAAGATATTTAAGTTGATCCTTCAGGTATTGAAGCTGATCAAATTCTTTCTGTGTTTCCATAATTTCAAAATTTTGATTGTTGTAATTAAATTTGTTTTGAATGATTGTATTCAATCTTTTTATCTGGGCATCTACCAAGGTCATTCCTCCAAAATCGTCGTTGCTCACCTCATATTTGAACTGCTCTTGTTTGACATGCAGGAGAACAGTGAGGTCATCAGTAGACAAGTTTAGCAAATCACTGTCACTGTAGCCTTCAATAGTACTTTCCATAAAAACATTTGGCGACATCGTTTTCTTAAGTATTAATTCTTCACTGTGAGTTCCGTCAATCTGATGAGAAGAACCAACATCTTCCGTATGGCGTTCTGTAATTTGAGCGAACTACGAAAGGGAAGAATCAATTTTGATTCGATTGTTTTTGTATTCAAAAATTTCCAAGAACTTTCTCTCCCTGTCAGTTAGGACTTTCTCATCTTTACTATCAAAAAATTCCGGTACGGCAGAACTCGTTTCAAACGTTTCGATAAATTCTTTGTATGCATTGGTCAAAGGCGTGATATTTCGGTCAAACCAATCAAGATTACTCTTCATAATAACTTCACGCTCTATCTTCCGTAACCTTTTGATCGCTGGAGATCTTCATTTTTGTATTCATTCTGTTCTTCTCTGTTCCTTTGAGCATCCTGATATCTGTCGGGGTCGTTGACATTTAATTCAATACCTGATTGATTCTGCT
Organism: Chryseobacterium indoltheticum; assembly: GCF_003815915.1. Taxonomy (NCBI): domain Bacteria; kingdom Pseudomonadati; phylum Bacteroidota; class Flavobacteriia; order Flavobacteriales; family Weeksellaceae; genus Chryseobacterium; species Chryseobacterium indoltheticum. Next base: position 1,810,113 of record NZ_CP033929.1, on the reverse strand, counting down.
TTGAAGTATTTAGAGGATCGTTTGTTCTTCTGATAATACCATCGACCGTGTTGATTTCTTTTGAAACAACAGAAAGATCACGGGAAATATCTTTGGCAATTTCAGGATAGCGTTCCATCTTATCCTGAAGAAAACTTCGAAGTTTTTCGAGTTCATTTTTATACCTGCTGATTTGTTCGACATCTTTTTTATCGGCGATAATAGCCGTCAATTCTCTTGAGTTTTTGATAAGATCAAATTCCACCACCTTGTTATGCTCCAAATCAAAGACAAAGGCCTTTTTTCTGAAATTCATCTCATCGCCGGAATCGGACACCTCAGCAACTGTGGAATATTCAATACTTCGCTTACTTGCATCAAGTATCTGCGAAATACCTCTGTCCCGTTCAAGAAAAATTACTTTCAGTCTGTTATTGTTGTCAACCAATTGAAAAGTTGCTCTTTTTTTGTTGTTGTCTGCCACGATGGTGTATCCCTGCAAAAATTTCTGGATTTCCTCTGCGCTAAGTTTTTGAGTGAAAGAATTGTCATTGTTGATAATTCCGAATTCTTTCAATTCCTGTGTTGGTAAAATATCGGTGTTCATAAAATGTTGTGATTAGAGATTAAATTATTTGCTTTGATCAGATCGTTGAGAAAATGGATGGGATTGATATGCTTTCCATTTTCGGTGACGGAAAAATGAAGATGCGGTCCGGTGGAGTTTCCGCTGCTTCCGCTTTTACCGATGATATACCCGGCTTTGACAAATTCACCCGCACGATAATAAATTTTTGAAAGGTGCAGGTAAGAAGTAACAAATGATTCAGAATGTTTAATCCTCAAGTAATTACCGCCTCCATTTCTGTCCCACCCCGAAGCCACTACATATCCGTCCATAACCGAGTATACATTTTCATAATTGGCTTTGAGATCTACTCCTTTGTGTATTTTGAATCTTCCCGACAACGGATGAATTCGGGTTCCGAATCCGGAAGTTATCCTGAGTTTATTTCCAAGGGGCATAGCAATTTTTACGTAAAGCCTTGCATCATTAAAAGCATCTTCAATCATTTCAGATTTGAGAATTGGTTTTCCGGGTGAGTACACAGGAATCAGCTGCTTTACTTTCTCCCTGATTGTCTTAATCAAAGAATCCTCGATTTTCTTAAAGTCCACTTTTCCTACGTCCGTTTCCAACCCTTGAGATCGGGAAAGGAGAACTTTTAAAGAATCAATTTCCTTCTGCAAACCGGCCTTTTTTCCGGAATTTAAGATTCTGAACCTCGTCTTCGGATGTTTTTCCTCCGTTTTTGAGTGGCCCTTTTCGATGCCTTTGAATATATTGTCAGATCTTTCGGGAGATCTGGTAATTGTGTTGAACTGGGCTGTAATCAATGAATGAAACAGCACAAAAAACAAAACTGCAAAAACTCTTATAGATGCTCTCATATTTTAAATTTTGGTATTTTCTTTGACAACCAATTCGATTTCCTTGTTGATTTTTCTGAAGTTCGTCATCAGAACATCTTCTTTCCTGTCACTTCCTGTCAGATCTTTAAAACAATAGCAGTCAGGTATTTCGACATAATTATTTTCCTCTTTATATATCTCATTCATATCAAGATTTATTTTTCCGCTGATTGCCGACGTTCGATATTCTTCACCTTCATTGGCATCATCTCTGGCAATAATTCCGACCATCTCGCCTGTTTTCAGAGCCGCTATTTTTCCTGCGGGAATCATAAAATCCAGTTTCTCATTAATGCTTGTTGTTGTCCCCTGCTGCGATATGGATTGAGAATAGCTTTTTTGCTTGATCTTTCCGAACATTTTTTCCATCCAGTCCAACGTATTTTTATCTCTTGCAGATCCTGAGATAATGTTTCCGACAATGGCAGAGATCGTATCGGCAACTTCTTTTTTGTAAAACTGTCGAAGCTGAGGAATTTCCTGCAGTCCAAGCAAAACAGCTACTTTGTTGCTTCTCGCGGTGGCTACAACATTGTCAATCTTATGGATATAAATAGTCGGAAACTCATCGGCAATAATACCACCGGGTAAATTATGCTTGGAATTGATCAGTCTCAAAGTCCTGTTTAAAACTGCGGAATACAAAGCGGAATTGATATCCTGCGTCCTGGGATCGGAAGCGAGAATAAGGATTGACGGATTATCTTTATCAGTAATTTTCAGTTCCACCTCATCACCAGAAAAAACCCAGAAACTTTCCTTAGTCGCCAATCGCGAGAGAAAGATTTTCAACGTTCCGATCTGCCCTTCCAGTTGGTCGAAAGCTTTGTTGTCATAGGCAGTTTTAAACGGAGACAGCAAAGAAAAAATTTCCTCGTTGGTAAAAAGCAGATCAAAAATTTCTTTGTAGCTTCTGTTCATAAACGAAAGAATATGAGGCAGATCGGAAAATTTACCATTCTCGTACTTCGCAAAAAAATAAATGCTCGATGAAAGAAAATTGATGGCAGACTGCGTAAAGAAAGCTTCCGATCCACCGCCCGAACTTGCTCCTCCTTTCTGCAAAGAAGAAACCATCGATTCTGCCATTTCCTGGGCTTCAGCCAATGTCCGGATATATTCTTTTTTCAACGGATTGACCCTTTTCGACTTTTCAATCTGATTGAGATTGATCACATGAAAATGATGCCTGTAATTTGGATCTGCGGATTTCCTAAGCAGAAAATGATAATAGGCAATCTGAGCAAGATCCGGAAACTTAAAATCGTAAATACAAAGACAAAAACCTTTCGCAACCATCTGACGAATCGCAGGATTGATCACTCCGAAAGATTTTCCCGAACCTGGTGTTCCGATGACCATCGTCCCACGGAAAGGGTTCAGATTGATCCATCCTTTATTTGTCTTCTTGTAATATCTGAACAAATAGGGAATATTTACCGAAGTATCATTCACAACAAGCGACTGATTTTGTGCAAAGCTCTCCTCTTCCGTGTTCCAACGATCCTTTCCCATCTTCTGTTGCATCAGTTTCGAGATATTGTCCGCTCCCATCTGTCCGACCAATGCGCCCAAAAACGACAATAGTGCATAGACGATCTGATAGAGATTCAACGGTGGAATTATTTGGGGGAGTTCATTATTCTCAGCTTCGTTCAGAAATATCAATGAGCCGAAAATCATCATCAATCCAATTAAGATGGGTACGATAATATCCTTTGCGATGTTCAGATCCATCTTCTTCTTTGCCCTCGTCCCGATTGCGACCAACGCAATTAAAAGCAAGGTGGTAAATTTTGCGTTGACGGGCGGATAAAAAAATCCGGTTTTGGAAAATTTACCCAGCAACTCAGAAACAACAGGAATCTTTGCACCCAAAAAGAACAGGGTGGCACAATCCAGCAAAACGATGAAATACACCATTTTCTGAAAAAAACTGTAAATTCTGATTTGATTTTGCTGCTCCTGCATGGTCTAAAAATTAAAAGGTGTCTGCATTTAAAATATCGGAATACTTGATACTCATTTCTAATGCTCTTCCCCAGAGCTGTTCTTCAACAAGACGGATCTTCAATACCTTGCTGTTGGGATAAGTAAACTTTTTGAACACGTAAATGTTTCTGAAGTTTTTCGTGAACTGTTTCTGACCGTACAGCCGAAAGACAGGACGGATATCAATACTTTGATTGTTGGTGGCTTTGTAGATTTTCTTGTCCTCAATCGAAAATGTCAGCCCGTCTATATGATACCCGAGATTGGAGGAGTTTTGAAAGGTCATATCCAGAAAAATATAATCGTTGACTACATAGACATTGTTCACCTGCATTCTCAGTTTCAAATTTTCATATACACGAAGGGGTTTTCCAATGATCTTTTTTTTCAGCACATCCATGGAAAACTGACGTAGTTCAAAATTTGAGAATCCGATTTTGGGATATTCCAGAGTTTGCATATCCTCAGGTTGAATCTGAATAAAGGAGACCGCATCACTTTTCTCATCCGAAAAATTGACTTTGTATTGTGTCATGAAAGACTGGCAGACGACGGTGATTACTCCCAAATCGTCTTTGCAAATTATTGGATCAATAAAAGTCGAATCTTTTTCGTTATCCTCCGTAATCTTCACTCTTGCAATATTTTCCGAAGGCAAATCACCGGTAAGAAGAGCGGTCGAAAGATCAACAAATTGAATAGGTTCGGGTGAAATGATATGGAGACTGATTCCTTTTGAAATATTCAATTCCCTGAGACCTGCCACTTTTTTTTCACCTACCGAAGTTTGAGCATATACAACACAATTGAGGAATATGGTGAGCCCGGTTATTATATTTCTGATTAAATTTTTATTTATTGTCATTTTGTTTGAGTTCTTTGTCGTTGATTAAGAATAGGTAAGAGTTGTATTTAAGCTTCGCTTTGTTCTGTCTGATCAGGTTAGAAATGGTTTTGGATGTGGAACTGAAAAGTTTCGAGGCCATGCTGCTCATAAACCCTTCCCCACCGCTGTCCATGTTTGTTCCCTGCACTGAATTGCTGCCCATTTCACGCAGCATCTCACGAAAATCACTTTGCGGAACATACAATCCCTGCATCCCGTCCATATCGTAAACAGAGAGATTAATAGGTAATATTTCGCCATTGTTTAAAATTGAAACCACATTCAGATTCACCCTCTGCAGAGAAAATCCCGAGATCTGCCCGTACAGAAAACTTCCTTTCGAAATTTTGTGTCTTCCCACTACGATATCTTCAAGCAACCTGAACCGAATCCTGCTTCCCAGGTAGCCTTTTAAATTTTCATCGATGACCGCTTTGACAAATTGGTCCTCCTTTTTGCTTGTCAAAGAATTAAAGCTTGGGTTCAGTGATGATTTGTTGACCCGAAGTGTGGAATTTAAAAACGTGGTCATTTTCTCTTGGCTGTTCTTCAGTTTGTTTTCGGCTTCCAGTGCAGCCTGATACTGCGGATCTCTTGCTTTCTCCAAAGAGTCCATCATCAGCATCTGCTTTCTCAGTATTTTGGTCGGATCATTTTGCTCCTTTTCCAAAGATCTAACGGTTGGCGTTTTTTTAGCATTTTTCAAAATTTCTTCTTCTCCGAGACTTTTGCCGTTGAGCATCCGTATCATTTCGGCAGATCGCTGAAAATCCTTCTCATCGGAATTTCGGTGGTCTCTTCCGTCGTAATACAATTTTCTGTCATCGATCCCCGCTCTGCTGCTGTTGAGACCTCGAATAAGCTTTAAGGAATCGATATATCTTTTCTGATCAATGTCGAGATTGTCGGAATAGTTTTCAAGACTGTCATTTTCTTTATCCAGCCCTTCTAGCATCGACCTGCCGTCTCCTTTTTCGAAAAGTCGCTCATAGGCATCATTTTTCGATAGGATCGAGTCCTGAGTGTCCCCCAAAGAAAGCGACAGATCCTGTTTTCCCACAGACATCGTTTTTTCTTTTCCCATATACTGCGATGCCGCAAAAGCAATCAGAATAATTACAGGCAGTACGATCAACGGAAAAATATACTTGGGTTGCTTAAAATTTATTTTGTTAATGTCCATTTTTCAGATGTTGATATTTGTTGTACAGATATTCGATACGGAGGCTGTCGTTTTTTGTCAGAGGTCCGTTTTCCCTTTTGCTTTTGTAGCGTTGAAGTTCATTGACCACATTTTCCATCAGCTGATCTTGTTTATCCAAATCAGACTTTGACCGGTCGCTCTCCGAATAGAGATTCGGAACCGCAAAAGATTTTTGAATTTTCGGTGTGAAAAAGTAATACTGAATAAAAGGAAACGAGAATGACAGTATCAAAGTTCCCATCAGATAGGTGTACACCAATTTCGGGCGGGCATAAATGCGATCCCTTATTCTCAGAAATTGCAGCTTGAAATATTCATATTTTTCTGTCATCACTAATAAGATTTGGGTTTGTTGGACATTTCTGTATTGTCGAGAATTCGCCAGTTTTTCAACAGCACACCATGCGGATTGTTCGGACTTCTGATCATGTCTTCAAAATTTCCTTCAGTAATCAGTCTACGGATGATCAAAGAAGTTTTTCTGTTGATCATCTGAGTTCCGTAATAGATAAATTTTCTGCCGGGAAGGTCAAGTTTGATCGAATCCCCGCGCACGGTAACCAGAGAATTTCCGGAAATAATCTGATTGTAAAATCCTTTCTCCCTTAAATTGGTGTATTCCTTTTTCCCGCTGTCATCGATGAGGTAGAGTGACTTTTCCACATTTTCCTTGATGTACCGGTCATCAGGTGCGAGCGTAAAAAAAAGCCGGTGAAAAAGTTCGATTTGCGATCGGTATTCAACCGGTCTGTTCAGCAGCTCATCGGTTTGTTTGACAAGAATCGGCACCCCGTTGTCGATCACATAAAGGGATTTTCTGGAATCCCTCACCAGTTGATACGCTGTTACAAATCCTGCAATCACTACGATAACGGCAAATACAATGGCTGCAACAGAAACCGCTTTGTTGATCTTTATTTTTTGTTCAATGTTTTTTACAAGCATTTTGAAAATATTTCAAGATTAAAATTGTTGATATATCTTTTATTTTTTCGAAGTCATCGTTCTGACAGACTTTGCGATTTCCTTTGCAGCTCCCGCAACTGCAGCAGAACCACCCGAGGCAACTGCCGCAGCAGTTTTACCCGCAGCCTTTCCGGCACTTGCCACAGTTCCCCCGGCAGCTTTTCCTTTGCTCATAATTCCTGCACCCCCTGCTGAAACAATCGAATCCGCAATGGACGGAACCATCAAAATGCCTATTCCCGTGATAATATATGCCACCGCCGGAAACAATGCGGTGTACATCATCCCGCTGTTTTGAACATAAACCCGCAAAGTATTCATATCCGCCACTCCGGCATCGTTGATCAACAATGCATACCGGTCGAGCTCCATTTGGTAACCCGTCATAATAATCTGTTGTCCGATGTTGATGATCGTGTAAGAAATAAAAGTGTACAAATTGATATTGATAAACTTCGTCAACCAATTGTTGAACGAGTTTTCAAATCCCGGAATCAATGATATTCCGACCGCAAGAGGCCCCAATACAATCAAAATGTAAATCCAGATCTTCTGAATAAAGAATATCAGATAGGTACAGACTCTTAAAATAGTAAGGGCGACCGCTTCGATAATCTCCGACAGTGTTTTCTGTATTTTAAACTCCATTTTCATATACCATTCCTTGACGGGAGCCAATAATTTGTCCGCATCGATATCAAACCAGCTGTCGTCGGCTTTCGTTTCGAGTTTCTCCAAAGTTTCCTGTTTGGCATCCTCTTCCGCCTGGCTCTTGATCAGGATATCCAAAATCTGATTTTGCTTTTTGAACCTTTGGACCCGCAGATCATTCGCATCCTTTTCGATATCTTCGAACAAAGCCATTCCCGGTTCTGCCAAAGATTGCAAGGGGTACTGGATCATCCCGGTAAAGGCACTCCAATACATCAGAATAAAAGCTATAATGGTGGGTCGGATCAGAGGAGTCACTTCCCACGGCCGAGCACCCTCCTGCATCTGCCAGCCCAGGTATCCCATATAGCACAAGGCACCAAATCCACCGATGGCCTGACCCAGCATCACCGCACCGGCTGACTGCGCGGCCATGGTTGTGTCGAGCTTCGTGAAAACCTCCATGAACCACTTTTCAAAAGCACCGTCACCTTTAAGGAATTGCAGCAATTTGTTGTAGCTTTCCGTCTCCCCCGTCTGCCCGAAAACAGCCATGGGTAAAAAGACCATCATAAGACAAATTGTCAATGTCAAATATTTGTTCATGATATCAATATTTGTTGTGATAGTGAGCCATAATGCTTTGCACAATCTGTACATCTGTCTGCGATCGATGAGCTTGCATACCCGATTTCAAAACGGTCAGAAGATTTTTATAATCAAGAAAAAGAGTGTTCTTTTGATTGAAAGATCTCAGCTGTTTTAAGAATTTCCTCCAGCCTGCAAGCGTTTCGTGATACATCAAAAAACGTTTTCCTCTTGGCATATCCAATGTTCTTGATTTTTCGTACTGATCTTTCAACAAATCCAGTTTTTCCTGAAGGTTGTCGATACTTCCGTTCGATTTCATGGATTGATAGGTCACATCATCTTTAATTCCCCACTCTCCAAAACTTTGCGGATGCACCGGAAACTCCTTCAGGGGCTTCAGCATTTTCTTGTAGTACAAAAGCCAAAGCGGATCGGCATCGACCGTAGCGGAAGTCCAATTTGCAAAGTCCTGTACGTTTCTTTTGTAAATCGTATCGGATTCTTTTTTTACTTTCTCGGCATACTCCTGTTGGATCTCCAGTTCGGCCAATCGTTGCACCTCGATTCCTGTAGGTTTCAGTGGTCGAATATCATCCCCGTCTTTATAATCCCTGTTGATCGAAGGTGCCATCCATCCCCACACCGTGGCATAGGCAAAATTGGTCTGAACACCCAGGACATATTTGGGGTCGGGCTTAAAATTGCCCCAACTCTCAAACACCATTCTTTTGTGCTGAGCAACAATTGCAGGATCATTCAGTCTCTTTACCGTAAACTGACCGAAAGCAGACGCCGAAGTGTTAAGAAGGACGATGGCAATTAATTTTGACAAACTTTTTTTCATGATGATTAGTTAAAAATGTATTTGAACTGCTGAATAATATCGGATACGATCATTTTGTCCAGATTCACATAGGTGTTGATCTTGGGAATCTGATAGATATAGGGAATGTCCATCGCATTTTTGAGCCTGATCTTGATACATATCAAATAGCCGTTGATCATTTGCGCCTTCGTTGAAATATTTCTGATCAGCTTTTCTCGATCGTAGGGATCCATCAAAAAATCGTTGTCCTCCCGGAGAATCTCCTCAGTCAGCTCAGCCTGCATTTTAATGAGTTCCTCCGTTGCGCCCTGATAAAATCTTGTGAGCAACACTGCATATTGCGGATATTTTGTGGTCAGCTGATAAACCTCTCCGGCATTGTTTCCGATCTCCGCAAACGTTTTGGACAGATAATACATTCTTTTCCCCTGCTTGATCGCCATGTTGACATTCACCAGTTTGTCATAGATAAATTGTTGTATGGCAATGACCTGTGCAATTTTTCGATTGACGTCGTCATACATTTCTTTTTGCTTTTCATAAGAATTCAGAAAAGCTTCGTTGCTTGCCAGTCTCACCGCCTGATTTTTTGTGATCTGAGCCAGCAACTGCTCATTGATAACGACGGAGACAACTGAGGTAGACTGCGAGCTGACTCCTGTAAAACCTCCGAACAGAGCCAGTATGGCTGTTAGTTTTTTCATAAAATTTGATTTAGAAATGATTGATAATTTCCTGAATGATCTGTTTGTCTTTGTTGATATAGTTGAGAATCTGAAACTTGACCCATGCAATTTTCTGTTTCAGATCCCTGATTTTCATGAGCATAATTCGGGCATCCAAAGTCAGCTGTTTCACTTCCTGTAGGGCGTATTCCAACAATATTTTGCGCTCCGCTTTTTCCATCTGGTTGATGGCTCCGTAAGAAACTACAATGCCGGTCAGAAGCCTGACGATCATCTGCATATCATCGACAAATTTTATTTCTGCCGGTAAGATCGAGGCAATGGCGTAAGGCGCCGTCTGAATTTCCGCAAGGATTTGCGACTGAAGCTCAGAAATTTTCTGACTTTCCAGATAGATAACATATCCTGTGGGAATGGCCTGCATCGCAAAATCCACAATCCGAAGTCTGTCCTGAATTTTTGCGGTCGTCTCCTGGAATTTCTCCCATTGCTTTTTGTTGACATTTTCCGAAGCAAGATTGGCAACCTGCCGGTTCTTCATTTCTTTCTGACGATCATGCTCTTCCATGGTGTGCCTTATTTCGAGATTCATCATCGGAAAAGAAACATTCTCTTTCTGCCATGGCGGCGTGGATGATCCGCCGCTGGAAGTCCCTACGATATAAATCGTAAAAAGCAGTACCGAAAGGAAAACTTTGTTTTTCATTGCACTCACATTTTTTAGAATCAGAATCTGTTCTTGTACGTCCACATAATATTTTCCACAATACTTTTATCCGTATTCATATATCCCTGAAAAGGATTGACGGACTGCCACCATCCCAGTCGTATGGCTCTTTCGATATTCAACTTTGTACTCAGAAGCCATATTTTAAGCATGATTACATTCTGCGACACCGAAAACAAAAGCCTGTACCGGTCTCCTGCCGTAGCGAGATTCAGCTCACCAGACTGTAAAAGATCCGATACATCGGTTGTCAGTTTAACCGCCTGCTGATACGTTTTCTGTGAAGCCTGCGCTCCGAATACCGCATACTGAGGTTTGTTTTGAGTGAGTTCGACAATATCTCCCGAATATTGGATACAGCGATTGATCTCGTTGTAAATATCCACGACCTGGATTCCGTTCCTGAGGGTTCCGGAAACTTCCTGCAAACCTTTCAGCAATTTATTCTGAATCGAATTGGCGACCGCCATTTGCGAAGCAACCAGAGTTTGAGCCTGTTGAAGTTTGCTTTGCTCGTCAATAGTTTTGTTCTGCCTACTTTTGAGATTTTCCGAATACAGGATCATTGCTGCCGTGACGGTAGGATCGATATAGGTATTTTGTGCACAACAGCAGGCTCCTATCGCCAGAAAAAGACAAATACTAAACTTTTTCATATCCGTATTTTTTAGTTGCAATAATTTCTTTAAAGGTCAGACCTGATTCCTGCATTTCACTGACGGTCATTTTCAATATATTCACGTCTTTGAAAATTGATTTCATTTTACGATAGTAGCCGAAAACCTCATCATCCATCGGTTCTTTATACAAATTCACCAATGCAACCATATCCTCCATTTTGTCACCGAAATTTTTCAAATCCCTGACAAACCATTTCAATGCTTCCTCATAGTTCACCGATTTTGCCACATAGTATTCTATCGCTGTCTTCTCAGGTTTTTCCGTTGTGTAAGTCAGGTACTGCTCCAGTGATACTTCGTTTCCGTATACCTCCCCTTTGGAACCTCTTTTCAGATAAAATTCTTTGAAACGGCTTCTCCCGAACTTATTGTTGAGATTGTTGATCGTGAATATTTTGTTTTGCTCCACTTTGTTGAGAGAAAGCAATGAAGCGATCTTGTCAAAATTGTCTTTGAATTTGGTCTGATCCAGAAGGATGAACGTATCGGAGTTGTTGATGATACTGTCTTTCACCACGGGATTGCCGATGATGTCGTCCAGTTCCTGCGTTACCACAATGGCCTCGCCCCAAAATTTCCGTACTGTTTTATAGAGGTACAGTATATATCCTGCCATCAGTTTTGAAGCGATAGCCTTCCAGGCCTCCTCAATGATCAAAGCTTTTCTGCGGTCTTTTCGCAGTCGCATTTTCTGGATGAAAGTATCCATGATGATCAGTGTGACAATAGGAAACAGCTTGGGATTATCCTTCACATTGTCTATTTCAAACACAATAAAAGGTTCGTAAAACAAAGTACTGTCGGCATTTTGGTTGAGCGTCGTACCGTATCTTCCCCCTTTGTAAAAATCCTTCAGAACAAACAGAAAAGTCCTCAGTTTAAATTCCGATTCGTCAATTCTGTGTTTTTTGTTGTTCAAAAATATCGGCAGGAAACTGTCGCAGAAATCATAAAATGAATTAAAAGAAAGCTCGGGAACTTTCAACCTTTCTTCAAGATCCTGAATTTTCCGAATCAATGCCGTTCTGATATCATTGTTCCAATCATCTTCATTCAAAGATTTTTTTATCACATCCTTATCGGTAGCAAGAATCGTTAAGGTTTCATTGTAAGCTCTTCTTTTCACGTCATCACTCAAAATATCGTACGCCTCAAAAACCTTGTGAAATTTCTCCGAATCATACTCAGGATTGTTGATGTTTTTGTCGGGATGATGAATGGCGATCAATTTTCTGCCCTTCTCTCGAATCTCCTCTGAACTTGCATCAAAAGGAAGTTCCAGAATATCGTAGTAGGTTTGACTTTCCGAAAATTCTTTCTCAAGACTTTCTTCAATATCCTCCTCATAAATATTGTATTTTCTCAAATATTGAAAAAGCTCATCTGACGTTTTCTCATCGTACCAGCGTGTACCGTTCTTAAAATACCGATGATAGTATGACATCAATGCATTGTCGATAATTGACTTTTGGGTTGAACTCATGGTGGCATCGGCACCCTGCCAGATCAAAAAAATCAGATTGGCAAGAAACTCGAGCTTTTCTATGTTGAACTCATCTTTGCTCATCAGGAAAGGATTCATCGTGATGGGTTTCTCTTCAGTATACTGAATGTATCTTCCGTTGCAGTAAGAACACAAACCCGAATAAGAATCGCCCGTATCCACGATCACCACATCATAGTTGTAAGTCAGATCCTGCTCAACGATATTGTTCATTAAAAATGATTTTCCGCTTCCCGAAGGTCCAACCACAAACTTGTTCCGATTGTTAATTCTGCCGCTTTTCATCGGCTGATCCGACGGATCTATATTTAAAGGCACGCCCTGCCTGTCCGTGAATCGCAGATAAAAATTGGAATCCTCATTCAGCGGGTAACTCTCTTTAAAAAAAAAACACAAGGCCGCTTCGCTTGTTGTCGTGAAAAGATCATATTCTTTAAGTTCCACCGCATTGCCGGGAATACAGCATCGAAAAAGCTCCAGCTGATTGTAGGAATTCTGTGATACAATAATGCCTTTCATGAAAAGTTTGTTTTCGATCAGAGACTGAGTTTCTTCCATTTTCTCCTGAGAATCGACCGAATAGCAAATCGAGAAGTGGGCATCCACAATGAGCTGCCCATCCAGAGCAATATTATGAAGCAACTCTTCAATCTCATCCGCAACAATCGAATTGGACAGCGAATTCTTCGCAACCCCTTCGTGTTTCTTTTTCTTCTTTTCCAGTTCCCTCTGTTTCGAAGACTGATGAGGGATCGAAACAATCTGATTGTAAACAATTGTACTATACTCTTCGAGCTCATTGATAAAAGTGAAATTGTCAACTGCCGTTTCGGATGCCGAACCGCTTCCGCCCAAAGTAGAAAAAGTTTCAATCTCCGAAGGCAGATCGATCTTTTCGACATCCACAAAGCTGATCGTTTTAACGAATCTTTTACCGATGGTCAAGTGTTCCCGGGTAGCTTTGATGTTGTCCTGCGAAGGTACTTTTGTGAAATTCATGGACAGAATTCCGCCGATGTAATACTCGAGATCCTTCTCCTTCAAAAAGCAGGGCTGCGAATTGCTTTGAGAGAGCAGCATAAAAATTTTCCGGCACTTGTCCCTTAAGTTTTTGTATCCCCTCTCCGAAAAAACATACCTGCTTTTTTTGTTCGAATGATCTGCCGCTTCCGAAAACAAAAGAACGGTGTCGATCGTTTTAAACATTCTGCCATCGAAATGCTCAGAATATTTCTGCTGTAAAAATTCCTTTGAGTCTTCAGCTTTATATTCCTGTTTGCTGAAAATGTCGATTTTTTGCACCACATGATTTTCACCGATGATGGCGATGACCTGATTCAAGACCGTATGAAATTGCAGATACGCATCGGGATCTGCAGAGTATTGTTCCACATTGTTTTTGATCTTGATGCCGATGATCGGATTTCCGAACTGACCGATCAGAACATCGAAATTCCAGTTGTGCCTGTCGCCGTAATCGTAACCGACGAAAGGAATGTCAAATACTTTTTTCTTTAGTTTCATTTCAGCGTTTGTTTTTGTTTTTTAAAAGTTTGGAATTGTCAAATTTCTTTGGCATCACATGCAGCTCAGTATCATTTTTTGTTTTATTGTACAATCCTTTTTTATCCTGCATTCTGAAGCTTAACCAGACTCCCGCTACACCCAATGCTGCTCCTGCAATGGTTCCGAAAATTCCAATCAGGGAGGACAGAACCGCCACGGTCACAAGACCTCCGACAGCAGAACCCATTGCGTAATAGATATATTTGTCCTTCAATCCGAAAAATACAAGGGGCTTTTTCAACCCCTTATAAAGAAAATAACCCATTAGAACATGGCATCGATAAAGGTTGGAACGATCAGAAGGAAAATACAGGCACCACCCCAACCGACAATTTCTTTGTTGATGTCCTGATCACCGTTCGTCCACTTGTTATAAATTCGGACACCGCCCACTGTACCGACAATTCCGCCTATGGCGTAAATAAGAAGTTTGAGATCGGCCATATAACCGCTGATTGTCGAAGCTGCGTTTCCTAACGCTGCACTTCCTCCTGCCTGAGCATAGGCGGGAGCTACTGCCAATAAAACGACAACCGCGGTCAACAGCCTTTTCATTACATTTTTTTTGTTGAATTTCTGATTCATGTTGAATAATATTAAAATTGATATTAGAATTATTTCGTCGTGTTTAAACACAGAATACCCTGCAACACTTGTCTTTAAGTGTTGACTTCCCTATTTTTAGAATTGAGAAAAACGGGCTTACATCATCGACTGATATATTTTGTATCCGTCGGGATGCGCAATAAGCTGCACACTGGTTTCGGCAAGATTCAGGAGATTTCGAAATTTCTCACGGTTCGCCTGAACTGAAGAAACAGATGATTTTTCGGCCTCCGGCATCTCGGTATCCCGCTTAACTGAAGCAGACCACTTATCCGAATTGTCTGCAGATTCGCTCTGCAAAACAACCACAGGTTCAAAAGAATCAATGTTCTCCTCCGCTTCAAACCGTTCTCTCCAATATTCAAGATCATATCTTTGCCCGGGTGAATCGGGCTCGGCAAACAGCTCTTTTTTGCTGAAGGAGCTTGGAGTCCTGAGGTTTTCGACATCTTCAATCCGAATAACTTTCAGGTCTTCCCGATACTGCTCTGAGAACTCTGCCAGTGAGAACTCTTCCGAATCATCGCTTTTTGCGATGTTCTGTTTTTTTACAAAGAGATCGTAAGCAATGTTTCCCAGATAGTATCCTGCATAAACGAGCAGAATGATCAAAGTAAATTTTCCCATAGTGTATTTTTGTTCTTTGAGAGTCTGCCGGCAGAACCTTACAGCTCGATATTTATAGTTTTGTTGATGTATTCAATCAATTCGTTGAAGGTATTCTTCACCGCGTATTTTTGCTCATAAGTGAGACTTCTGGTATCAATGGTCTGCAGACAGTTTCTTTTGTAAACAGGACTGTTGACAAGAAATCCGTACCGCATAATTTCTGTGTCCATTGCAGCTTGATTCAAATATTTATATCCTTTGTCATACTTCGATCGTATAAAAATCCGGTCGGCCTGACTTTCAAGCAATCCCAGAAAGTTGACAAAAACCAGAGTTGATTTTACGGAGATATCCGAATATTCAAACGGGATCACAATAAAATCACTGTAGATCAGCAAATCACTGTAATTGGCATCGAGAGCTCCCGCAAGATCGAAGACATTGAGGTCGTCACTCTCTTTCAAATCAATCAATTCCTCAAAATCTTTGAAAAGCTGCTCTTCATTGCCATTCTTCACAATGGTCACCTCATACAATTTTGGAATCTCCAGGACTTCGTCTTCCGTCCATTTATAATAAAATGATTTCTGATCATCAAAATCATACACATTGATCCTTCTTTTCGAATGACCCGAAACATAATTGGCAAATGCGATTGCCAGTGTTGTTTTTCCTGTTCCTCCTTTTTGTGTGGCAAAAGTGATGATCATATCTTTGCTGTTAGTATCAGAATCGCTTTACAAGTCTCCCCTTTTATTCCTTTTTTTTCTCCTTTTCAGTTCATCTTCGCCGGGGTCTTTACCTGTTCCCGAACTTCTCATAAATTCACTCACCATTTCGACAACCGCTTCTCCTACTTCACTTTTGTGATGTTCCTGCCCCATTTGGACCGGTCGTTCTTCAGGACGGAGAAAACTTTGAAAAAGCCGCTCTCCGACCAAAAGTTCAAGCTCTCCCACAAAATGATATTTGGTATGAATTGCATATACCTTCCTGTTATGAGCATTGGTGAAAAAATGTATGTTTTCAACATTTTTTTTTTTTGTCCTTATCGCCTCTTTTATTTCAAACTGCATTTTTCTGTAGGTCATCAAATCCTTTCTTTTGCGGTTTTCAAACAGCATAAAATCTTTGAGACCAAGTTCCGGCTTTGAGATCTTTAAAAATTCAAGCAGACTTTTTTTGATTTCGGCATTCGGAATCGAATAGTCCTTCAGAATTTCAAAGGTTTTCTTGTCCAGTTTGTCTTCGGTAAAATCAAAAACATCCTTCATTTTTAAAACTTCGCTGCCCTTGTACATTCTGCCTGTTTTGTAATCAATCATCGTATAACCAAAAGGCTGACGACCGTCCTTATGATGAAAAACCACGTCGATTCCGAACACGTCTTTCAATTTTTTCTGAAGTTCGCTTTCAAACGAAATCTGCACCTTTGACAGATCAATATCATCAGTGGCGCCTTTGGGAAATTTTGATTCCTCTTTCCTGTTGTCATCCACCATAAAGACCTTGTTGGAACAAATCTCCTTGTACTTTGACAGTATGGCTCTTATCTGCCTCGATCTCTGATCGTTTTTCGCGTGGTCAAAAACAATCCGATCACCTTTAAGAGTGCGCAACACAACACCGTTTCTCATAATTTGCAGCGAATTTTCGTCGATCCTGTCTTTGCTCAGTTTATAACCGTTTCTGTTCAGCAAAATTTCCAATTGCGACAACGAACCTGTTTTAAAACGCAGCAGTTTGTCGAGTTCACTTTCAACGTCAGTGTCGTATAGTTTTTCCATTACAGCACTCAGCGCCTTTTGAGCGGCAAGCCTCTCGTAGCTGTCATCTATTTTTTTTCCCGTAATCTTATCCACTCTTGACGAAACGACATGAATATGGTTGTGATCGGTATCATTGTGAAAAACTGCTATGAACGGCTGTGATCCGTATCCCATTTCAGACATGAAACCTTCGACAATTCCGGTAAGCTCTTCTTTGCTGTGCTCCTGAAATTTCGTTGAAATGACCGCATGAAACTGTGGCTTCTTCACTTTATGACTTTTTGAAACTGATTTCAAGTAATTTCTTACCTCATCCTGACCGCTATCCTGACCGATTAAAGAAGGAAAGTTTTTCATAAGCATCAGTTCTCCCGTTCCCTTTTCTACTTTTTTGTCATTGTATTTCACGCCGCTGAAATCAGAACCCGAAGGTTTGAAAATCTTAACGATCATCGGCGATCAGGGAATATATTTGTTTGAATATTTCATTCTGCTCTTTTTTCAGATCAGCGACTACTTTCAGCTGCTCTCTGAAAACACTGAATTGCGCCTGGGTTATGAACTTTTGACCGTTCACAATCCTGGCCAGTTGATTGATGTTCGTTTCAACTTTTCTGAAAACATTGTCCTGTTTCTCAATGAAAAGCAAAACCTTTCTGCGTTCATCGGCAAAAATTCTTTTTTCCACAGAATCGACAATCAAACTCGTGACAGAAATTTTCCGTTCGGAACAGAGCTTTTTCCAAATCTGTTTTCTATCCTTTTCGATTCTGAAAACAATTTGACTTTCCTTTACGTTTCTCTCCATCATTTACCGCTAAAAAATAGACCTACCTTAACCTGAGATCACCAAAATATTATGGCAAATAAGGCTTGATCCAGTTCGAATATCCCTGCACTTCACCATAGGTGTAGTATTGCGTCGACATTGAATTGAGTGAGCTTTGCGGAATCTGTATGGAATAGTTTTCCAGGAGTGCCGGAAAAAACTGTGTTGAATTTTCCGTATGCAGCAGCACGATCTGATTGGGAATATACCCTATGTCACTGTAAATATCGGGAATGCTTATAAAAGCACTTCCGGTGATCGGGTCAGAATCATACGATCTGTATATCTGAAACCAGACATTGACAATTCCGTTGATCTTTCTGAAACGTACCGCACCTTTCAGACCTCCGAAATTTTTGGTCCCGATCGTATAATTTTTGCTGGCAGTCAGATAAGCGTTGGTATTTCCCCAGAAATTAACTGCGGCCGACCAATTTCCCATCACCGAAAGTCCTGCCGTTGACGTATGATCGAACATCAGTAAAATACTGTATTCGACAGGATTTTTTTCTTTGGAAAAAGACTGCCATACCGTACCGTCAAAATAATACAATCCAGCTTCGGAAATATTAATCACCTGTCCTGACAAACTCGACGGAGTTGTCGTCACAAAAATAAAAGCACCTTTTTTTGCTGCCGTATATGTCTTGGCTGTCAGTTCGTTGCCTGTAATTCTTGGTGGAATAATACCGTCAAAATGATTCTGATCCGAAGGCTTCCCCACAACATCCAGTGTTGCTTCAGGAATTTGAGTATTTATTCCGACCTGCGCCTGAGTTATAAGAGAAATAAATGAAAGAATAATTAGGCTCAATTTCTTCATGATTATTATTGTTAAATCCTGAGACAAAATTGAGCGAAAAAGCTTCACCAAACAACACCCAAAACTCACAACGCATTAAATACGAAGAAATTACATTAAAACAAAATTAAAAAACATCAGAAAAGAATAATTCGGATTACATTGGAATAGCAAATAAAATTCCTAATAAAACGGACAAAGATTCATGAGCCATCTTTAATTAAATGATTTACATATCATCAGACATTCTCTTTTTTTGATAAAGTTTATACCTGAAAAAATTGTAAATTAAATGCTTCAAAAAACTAAAATGGAAGACCATAATCCCAACTTAAAAATGCAGATTCCCAATTTGGGATGGCAGCAGTTTCTGACCGGAAGAAATGAGATGCTTAAAGCCTATGACATTGCTCGCGAACATAGCAGAAAAAGGCAGGTTCAAAGCGGACATGGCCTTGTAGCAGAAGCTGAATTTAGAAAATGGCTCAGCAACTTTTTACCGAAACGATACGGAGTGACCTCCGGCTTTATTATCTCACAGGGAATTCCTAATACCGAATATCCGGTTCATTTTGATGTCATCATTTACGATCAATTGGAATCACCCGTCCTTTGGGTTGAGGGAAGTTCTGATCTTTCCAGGCAAGGTAGATCGCTTGCAATTCCGGTAGAGTATGTGTATGGGGTTATTGAAGTAAAATCTGCATTCAATCGAAAATCATCTAAAAAAGCAGTTAATCAACTGGCTAAACTCAAGCCCCTCATGAGTCGAGTAGAACCGGACAATCAACCGGTCAAACTTTATCTGCCGAAAAATTTCTTTTGTGCAGCAGTTTTCTTTGAACTTAGAAAACAAGATGAAATGGATTTTGTGGCATTGGACGAGCTTGTTGAAGCAACTAAACTCAGAGGATTCAATGGAGGATACATCCTACGGGGTGAAACACTTGAAAATTTGGAAAGCGGTAAACTGACACTGATTGAGGAAAAAGAAAATACTGTTCCAGACAATAAGTCGATGCTCTTCTGGGCTACTTCAAAACCGAAGCAGTTCGGAGACAACAAGTTCAAAAAAATTATGCTTCATTTTTCCGAGACTCACTTTTCTGAATTCGCATTTGACATCATTGCGATGTTGAAGGGAAGCTACAATCCCTACATACTTTCCAGTTTGTACGGTTTCGGGACAACACAATTTGAAAATGGCAGTTCCATGGACATTAAATATTTTAACCCTGAAGATCATAAAAAATTCAATGAACAAAACGATAAATTCTTCAATAATCTAAATTCGGAATAACAATAGGCCATACATAAACATAAATCAGCTGTGTATCAAAACATGCCCATTTATTAAAGTATTTTATTTCATCTTTAAAATCTTGGGTCAACCTTCAATATCAACTTTCAAAAAATGCCATTGCTCTCTTGAAATCCAGTTGCATGTCACATCATTTTTGAAAATAATCGGTTTGTCACGCTTCACTTTCCACTTGTCTGCCCAGCCCGGAATTATTTCCAAATTTGCTGCATAAATAGTTCCGTTATTCAATGTAACTGTTTTTCCGTGTCCGGTCTGTAAAGTTTGAGGATAATATTTGTTGTCGGTCAAGCATATAAATTTTTTAAGATCAAATCCTTCAAAATGTTGCAGTCTCTCTATATCCAATAGGGCGTCATAACAATCAAGATCTTTAGCCCTATTGCTGGCCTTCATAAAACATTTAAGTTCAATTGCAGCTTTTGTTTTTCCAATACCGCAAACTATATCGATACTTTTATTCCCATAATTCGTTTCCATTTCGATTTTAAATGTTTCATCAGGAAAAATACAATACAAGTTTCCCAAATCAAAAATAAGTTTCGATAGGTGAAGTTGTAAAGAAGACTCTTTATTAATCACAAGTTTTCCTGAGATAATACTTTCAAATAAAAGTTTCCATGACAAATCAATGACCTCATTTAGTCTTGTCTTGGTATCAGATGATATCATAATTTACTTAATATTTTTCGATGTTATATTTCACACAATCAATTCCAAAACCTTTCATTCAAGAAGAACAATTACTTTTCATTCAGAATTTGCTGTAAAATAAGAGCAGTTGCTTTTGCATCATCCAAAGCTCTGTGAAATTTAAAGTCTTCTGTTAAATTCATTTTTTCTAAGACTCTCTTCAATGAGATTCCGGATGTAGAAATATTATTTTTTGCCAACCAATAAACACCGAGCGCCCTAATGTCAAAACCTCCACCAACAAAATACTTGTTATAATCAAATCCGAAATGTGAAAATTCTTTTCTTAAGAGCGGTAGGTCGTAATACAATCCCCACCCGGCTAAAGTTGATTTATTCTTTTCTCCATACCAATCTAAAAACTCTAGAATTGCTATATCAAAATACTTTTTGTTTTCAACCATTTTATTGCTGATGTTTGTAATGGCTGTAATCTCAGGTAGAATTGGAAAATGTTTAGGTTTTATTAAAATTGAGAATTCGTCTTTTATTTCAAAGGTTTTCTTGTCTAATTTTACAGCTCCAATCTCTATTATGTTGGTATCATTTATTTCATTTTGTCCAAAAGTTTTACAACTTCCTTCCAAATCAAAAATTACCAAGTCACTCGAAAATTTCATATTATCACTTTACTTATTTAAGTCAGACTTCCACTGATCTTTTATAGCCGGGAATCTGAACCAATTTTCTATTTAAAAATCATCCTCAAAACAAAGTTTACCTGATACATTCAAACAAATTCTTCTTTATTTATAATGCTCAAATATCAGTAATTTCATACTATTCTGATGGTTCCTTATCTTTTCAATATCCCAATTCTTGATATTCTGCGAATAAACTTTTGCCAATTTGAGCGAGTCATAAGTTTCCTTTTTATCAAAATCCACTTTTTTCTTTTCTACGTCTTGATTGTTGTATTTGGAATTCTCTCCGACGGATAGCAGTCCCAAATTTCCGAAACTGTTCAACCAATCATGTTCGCTAAACTCCAACTTATCACCAAATTCGTGATTTTGAGGAAAAACATGTTCAACAGAATTTTTTGAAGTTATTCTATAATTTTTAAACTTAACGTCCTGACGATCTATCCAATTCTTCCACAAGATATATTCCAGTTTATAAAACCAATAATGATTAAAACTTGTTCCGTGCGTTTGATCAAGAATATCAAAAGTATTTGAATCAACTTTTTCATTACGCTTGGCTTGCGAAGCCAACTGTATCGAAATCTCTTTTTTATCTCCGGGCAACATCAAATTATCTATCTTTTCCAGCTCTTCATGAATTTGATTACTGGTAAGGTCTTGATTTTCCAGTAGAAAAGCCAGAAATGGCGTTAACCAATATTGTTGAGTAAAACCACCGGTGAAATACAAGACAGATTGCAGCATCTGAGAAGGTGAATAAGACGAATTAGTTCTTGAAAAATAATTTTTCTCATAACTCCTGCTTGTATTAATATCAGTCAACAGTAATTTTTCGTCGTTATCATCATCTTCTTCGAAGCGCCATTTAACAACATACTTGTCAAATGCATATCTCACTTTCCATAGCAACAAAAAGAAGCATTCTGTATCTTCAGATGTATGAAAAGTATCGAGTTTTATTGTTGAGAGCAAAGTTTTTGGATCTATGGTGTGCTCGAAATCATCCCGCTGCCTTTGTAAATTAAAAATTCTGTACGTATGAATCAGCAAAGTGTTGAAAGAAATAATAGAACGACATTTTGAGCTATCTTCTATTTTTTTCTCACTAAATTCTGCACTATGATCATCATTATTTATTATTTCGCTGATAGTCTTTGTATGATGAAAATTGTTAAACTTATTTACATTTTCATTTAGTGAAAAGAAAAGCGGATTGAAAATTCTGAAATCATCCGGTTTTATATTTGATCTGTCTATATTAAAAACATCTGCAATATTTTTCTCGAAATAATTACTCATGTCTTCACATACATCCCAAATTTTAGAGAATTTTTCGCGTGAATCTCTACTAATTTTCTCCAAAAGCCTCGCTTTCAAAATATCAGACTGTTGAAGCTGAATACCCGACGTACCCAATGCTGTAAAGAGCGCATTCAAATCTGTGTTTTGTGGAGCTACATTAAATACAAAGCATACATTCTGGTAAATAAAATTACCAAAGTCAGAACGCTTTTCTTCCTGCACTTCTGATAATATGAAGTGCTTTATTGTTTCTACACCTTTAGCTATAAATTTTAAAAATTCTTTTTCGCTGGCGTCTGAAAACTTTAAATATGAGCTGCTGTCCAGTAAACCTTTCAAGTAATTAGCAACTTCTATTCGAATATCAAAATCAAAACGAATATCTTTAACTTTAGTAGGATAAGTTACCTCAAGATAATCGGTTAAATCAGTCTCAATATTTAATAATTTGTAAGCATTTGCAAGCAGCCAAAATGTTGTAAAACGCTGCTGTCCGTCAATCAATTCAAATTGTTTTTCACGATTTTTATTTAATGACTTAATGACATAAGTATTTCCGACGAAATAGCTTGAGCCAAGAGAATATACACTGTTAAATGTGTTTAATATATCACCTAAAAGCTTTTTAATTTCTTCGTCATCCCAAACATAAGGTCTTTGGTAAACTGGAATAACAAATTCATAGTTTTCATTTACAATTTCTTCGATTGTTTTAAGGGATGTTTCAAATTTCATCTTTGTGTTTTTTTACAATTTCTTCAATCCTATTTTTCAATTTTTCATCAAACTCCCCATCACTTACCTCCCCCATTGTAAAGAAGTCACGACACTTATCAAAAAAACGTTGTTTAACTTTACTATCCCTAATTTTTATTTCGAGCGTTTCATACTCTTTCAAGTAAGTTATGATTTCCATATAATTAAAGGCTTGAAATATACGCTCGATAATTTTTGTTTCATCAACATAGTTTTTTACTGTGGCCTCGTAAATCCTACTTTGCTCACTTAGTCGCAAACTAAAGATATGCCTAAAAAGCCATAGAGAGAATTCTAAGAGATTCGCCGTTCCGAAAGTATCGACGAAACTTAGCAAAGCCAATTGATAAAAACTTCGCAGATCAACGGTTCCGTCAATCTGATCAATCATGAAATTATTGAATGTTGAATAAAAATCAATTCTTTTTTTAGTTTCAAAAATAGATATATAAGCATTTGAAAAACTCATCAAATAATTTATATAATTTTTTCCTTGATTCAAAGGCTGTCGTATCGAATATTTATCTGATATAATCCGATGTGTATTTTCTTCAATTTCAACCAGGGAATAACCTATATCAAAATTTTCCTTGCCTACATTTTCAGCAAAATCCTCTGTCAAAACATTTTTCCAATTTTCTGCACTCGCAAATTTGTCCGGTATACTCTTTTGCTTTAAAAAATCAATTCTCCGTGCTTTTGCCAATAATTTGTTTACTGCTTCTAAATTATGTTGCCTATCTTCCCAATTAACAGCATATTTATTCCTTTCTGTAATTTTTGTGATACTACGCAAATGATGTGCTTTCAAAATATCAGTACCTGACAATCGTTTGCCGCCGGTATTCAATGTTTCAAAAAAGTTATATGCCAAATCCTCATCTTCGACAATGATGATCGTTATATTGATATTATTAAAAGAAATCAGATCAAAATCTTTCTTGGAAAAATAATCGTGATTTGATTTAATGTTTTTGAGAGAAATTGGGTGACTGTACTTGATTCCAAAATCTGATTTTGATTGAATGTGTGACAGAATCTGAAGTGTTGTGAGTCTCTGTTGACCATCGATTATTTGAAGCAAGCCATCTTTTTTATGCAAAACTATACTGCCTAAATAGAAAAGCGGCTTTTCGTCCGCTCGTTCCTCATGCTGCTTAATTTGTGACAAAAATTTGTTAATTTCCTTTGGTGTCCAAACATATGGTCTCTGGTATTCGGGAATAGCAAGAGATTGTTCTTTTTGAAATAATTCGTGTAAGGTTAGGCTTTCAACCGTAATTTCTTCCATTTAATTTTATCCGAGTAAAATATGATTAATAGTTGCACAAATTTATGCAGTTCTAATTATTATTTATTCTTTTTTTTCATAATCTATGGATATAAAATTTCTTAATAACCATTTAAATTGATAATTGGTGTTCTATTAATATCCAATAAATATCAAATATACTTACTAACTAATTACAAATATTATGGTTTACCATAAAAATAAAATATTAACAGTAATAATAAAAAATAACTCTAAAAAATTCTTTTATAATTTAACTTTTTAATTTATTCATAGAACTTTTACAAGTTGATATTGACAATTAAAATTCAAAATAATTATGAAAAAAAAATTAAGTGCAATATTCGAAATTAGAAAACAAGTTCCGCAGTTTTTCCCCTTTTGCAAAAAAGGCAGGATCGTCTTTTGATATCAAACTTATAAAGTTTGTATATACAAAGACACATCTTGCTATAAATTTCTTACAAAAACATATACTGGTAAAAACATAACGAAAGATCATGCAATATTAATTCAGTATATAAATCATATCAAGCATTTTTTAAAGTATACTAATAACTCGTCTACTTTGCATGCAACTAAGGATAAATAACCTCAACGTTTTAAAAATTACCCTGTATCATTTTATACACTGAGAAAGTTTAGGTAGGCACATATTACTCAGGTGCACGAAGAAGGCTATCTTCAAAAGATTAATTGAGTTCATTTGCTTCGATATTATTTGTTCTTACCAAACAGCTGCAATGCCATTTCCTTGTCAATAATAATAATATTTCCATTTTGAATTATTGCCTCATCCAGAATTCCCGATGATTTTACTTCCGACGCTTTAGAGACCGAGCATCCCAAAATCTTAGCGAGACCTTTCAGCCCGTATTCATATTTTTTTTCAGTGCTGAAGTTCTTCGAAACTTCCAAAAATTCCTCAATAGTCAATTGCCAAATCGGAGTTTTTAAATCTATTTTTTTCATAACTACCCGTTTAAATTTTCTTCACTTAAAAATGCTCGACGTTTTTGCTAAGCCAGCTGCACTAAGCCATCTTTTTGAACACATCAAAGCTCAGAAAAATTTCAATTACCTTTTCGGTAGTATTTCGTAACTACCGAAAGATTCAGGAAAACAACTGTATGCAAACAGTGTAAATAGAGTTTAAAAATTTAACGATAATGAAATAGTTATAACAAAGTCTAAAAAACATTCAAATGAAACAGTTTACTATACAAAAAGTTTAATTCTTAGTAAATTAATTGGCTATTCATCGGAATAATCAAGATATTGCTCCAAATTCTGTTGAATTAGCTTCAGAAATTTGGTTCGATCTGTTTTTCGCAACTTGATTTCATTTAATGTTTTATGGTAATTGCCCAAATTGATATTTAAAGCAGTCTCAGCCCACCGAAATATATCCGAAGGCTCTGCTTTTCCCGCATCGAAGCATTTAGTCAAATAAAGAGCGTACAATAATTCAATCAGTGCCACTTTCGGAGCTGTCCACTCCAACGGGCTGTGTTGAAATACCAAATGATCGACTACATAATCGGAGTTTATTTTGGTGGTAAGATATAAATCCAAACGGTCATTCGCCAGTATTTGCGAAACGGTATGATCATGGGAAGTTGAAAATGACTCGTCGTAGCTGTAAAGTTCGGGACTTAATTTTAATTTAAAATCAAATTTTAACTTCACGAAATATTTCTTGTCAAGATAGGTGGCTTTACGCTTGTAGTAGCTGATAAATTCTTTGTGCTCCTGATAAAAGTAGATAAGATTTGCTCTCTCTGTTTCATAGTAGTTCTTTAAAACCAAAGGATCTGCGTACGGTTTCGAGCTTTCGATAGCAAGCAGTTTTGAATAATAAATATAAACAGAAACAAATTTTGGCTTTGTAACCTTAAAAAATTCAATTTCTTCACTCCAGTCTTTGAACTGATATTCCTGCACATATATTTTTAATTTTCTGATTGCAGTGTCAGTAAGCATCAAAATTTCTTCTGCATAAGAAAGCACTTCGCTTTTATTTCGGAGTACTGTATCAATGTCGTTGCTGAGGTTTTTCCATAGCTCATCAATCTTTCTCTTAAAATTAATTCCGGTCATAATTATGATTTTTTATGACCATAAAATTCGTGTAAAAATTTAAACCTTTGGCTGATTCAACTCCTCAAAGCGTTTCCGTATAAAATCTGTCGGGCTCATTCCGTTGATTTGTCGAAAATGCACTCTGAAAACCTGCCTGTTCGACATACCGCACATTTCTGCAAGACTTTCAATTTTATAATTAAGATACTTTTTGTCTGTAAGCATCAGATTGGTGATATAGTTAATTCTCAACAATTTTATATAATCAGGAAATGAAACATTCATATGATCATTCAAAATATAAGATAGTGTCGTACGATTGGTGCCCAATAATATTGCAACATCAGGAAGTTTCAGATTTTTATTTAAAAATTGTTTTTTCTCTACAAAAATTTTTAGTTTAGCTTTGATCTCTTCAATGATTTCGGCAGAATATTGTTCCTTCACAACATATGTTTCGTTCGGCTCTCTTACTACGATCTGAGGTGTCTTTTGATCATACGTTACTATATCTTTGAATTTCGAATCCTGATTTCCTAATTCAAACCGTTCCAACAAAAGATTGTACCGCACAGTAAGTTCCTTCTCTTTCCGACGATGATCAAAATAAAGATAAATCAAAAGAAGCCCGCCGACCGCAATGGATAAAAAGTAGACAATACTGATAATTTTCTTATCCTTCACCAATATCTTCTTTTCTCCCGCAAAATGTTCTGAATCATATTCTTTCCTGATTTTAGAGGATAGCTTTGGAAAGTCACTGATCATTACAGAATCTGCTTTCACCAATTGATGGGAGTAATACAACAGCATATTATCATTATTTTGATTTTTTGCGTAATTTATAAGATACTCGTAGCTCGATCTTGTTTCAGGAGTTATGAAATTAAACTTCCTGACAAGAGAATCTATTTTCTTAAAATAAAACACTGACCGGCCTTTGTTTCCTGTATTCCAATATAATTTTCCCAGATAATAATTGACGGTTGCCAACGAGGCGTAATCCTGATTGCGCTTTAGAATATCCTCTGCAGATCTTAAACTTTTGAAGGCATTTTCAATATCCCCATTTCGAATCATCTGGCGTCCCTTAGCCTTTAGAAAATAAGCATATTCAATTGTTTGGTGATTATTTTCTCCAATCTTTTGAAGTCCTATATTAATCAGGGAATCTTCTTTAGAATGCATTTCCAAATCATAATAACATTTGCTCAGCCTATAAATACTGTTCA
Source organism: Chryseobacterium indoltheticum (assembly GCF_003815915.1). NCBI lineage: Bacteria > Pseudomonadati > Bacteroidota > Flavobacteriia > Flavobacteriales > Weeksellaceae > Chryseobacterium > Chryseobacterium indoltheticum. The sequence goes on along the minus strand of NZ_CP033929.1, from coordinate 1,782,443 downwards.
AATAGCCGGATTCATTGTTTTGTCTTATAATCTCGTGAATATCCTTTTGATTCATTATTTCTTCGAAATAGAAAGCAGTCTGTTTAAAATGAGCTTCAGCTTCCTCATAATATCCGAGATATGATTTGACGATTCCAAGATGATACACGATTTTATTCTTCAAATAGGCATCATCCGAATTTTTTGAATACTGAAATGCTTTCAAATATTCTTCGAGAGCCTTCCTAAAATTTCTGATATTGTAGTAATAAATTATTCCCTTTCCAAGGTAAGCACGTGAAATCTGATCTGAATTACCCGATTTCTTCGCAGTAATAATTATACTGTCACCCAACTGCAACTTTTTCTCGGGCTGCCCGGTGAAATAAATCGCCTCCTCATATCCTGCAATCAGTTTTTTTAAATTTTGTTCTTTTCTGGCCTTATCAATATACAAATTCACAAAAACCATTGCCCTCTCGTCATTTTCAGGATAGGAATTGAATAGGGTCGATAATTCTTTATAGGTATACTCTTTTTTCTGGCAATAAAAAATATTGACTGTCAAAAGTAATATAAGCGTTATTAGCCTTTTTTGATTTTGCATGTGAGTATGGTTAAGCCAAATTTAAGTAAAATACAAGGTCGTAGAAGGACGATAAAGTCTAAAAGCGATTAGTTTACGCAACTTACTGAAAATCAATACTTAAAACTCATATTTTGGAGGAATAATGTACCAATTGTTCCCTTTATAATGATCCATTGATCCATCCGATGCTTTTTTCAGAGTCGATATCATTATAATTTCGAACCAGAATTCTAAATCAACCGGCCGGGATAACACTTTAAAAAAATCAGAATCTTATGAAAAAGTATATCTCAATTTTAAGTTTATTAACCATACTGGCTCTTCAATCTTGTGAAAGAATTGGCGCCGGTGCAGATACAGAAAAACCGGAAAAACCGCTTATGAAAGATTTTTTAAGAGCCACTGAAAAACAATCTTCAGACGACGATGCCTCGACAGTTTTTTCGAGAGAAGCCAACGAGTACAATTTGGATACCGGCGATGACGACGAGCCACGAAAAGATAAGCAGCATTGGAGAACCATTAGGGATTCATTGTAAAAAGCATCAAGAACATGATAAAAGTGAAAGACAAACAAATCATACTTGAAACCGGCAAAAAATGTACAGTCAGTGGAGAATGGGAATTACAAGGTCCTGTTTCAACTATAGTGTATGTTTCAAAAGGACAGCCAATGCCGGATTACTGTGGAAGTAAGGTCAAGTGGATTTTAATTGATAACGGATAAATAGTCAGCCATGAATACCATCAAAACAAGATTTGTAGAAATCGTAAGTTATTTTTTTATACTGCTGTTCTGCTATGCAAGCATCAGTAAAATATTGGACTTCGAAAATTTCCAAATTCAGATCGCTCAATCCCCTTTGCTCAGTGCATTTGCAGATATCGTTTCTTACAGTGTATTGATCATAGAACTATTGGTGAGCAGTGTGCTGGTTTTTGAAAAAACAAGAAGACTCGGTTTGTACTGTTCTTTTGTTTTGATGATAGCGTTCACGGTTTACATATATCTGATCTTGAACTACAGTGATTTTATTCCCTGCTCGTGTGGAGGTATTTTGGAGGATATGGATTGGAAAACCCATTTGATCTTCAATATTGCAACAGTAATATTGGCAGCGGTGGCCATATTTCTTCAAAGTGCCGAAAGTAAGAAATCCGTTCAAAAAACTTCGCTTTGGTTATTGGTACTGACGGTTGTAAGTGGTTCATCAATAATAGTTTTGTATCAGAGATCTGAGTATATTATCAAAAAGGAAAACAATTTTACGAGACGATTTTTGCAGCATCCTCTGAAGCAGGAAAAAAGGTTAAATCTTGGATTTAATTCTTATTATTTTGCAGGGACGACCAAAGATTCGATCTATTTGGGAAATTACACTACTCCGTTTACATTGACATCAATGGATATTGATTTTAAAGATGTAAAAGAATTAAAAGTCATTCCTGATGTACGTAGCTACCAGTTCAAACGTGCACAATTTCAGGTCAACGGAAAATACTACTATCTGTATGACGGATCAGTACCTGTAATTTACAGGGGAATCATCGGTCAAAAAAATGCGCAAACACTGAGTTACGGTCAGGCATATTTCAGCCAGTTGGTGAATATGGATGAAAATTCCTTTTCTCTCAGTACTTTTTACGCACCGAGAAAAACCCAGTCTTTAGGATTGCTGTTTCCTGAGTCGCATGAAAGTTTGTTGATAAAGCCCGATCTTCTAAAAAATCACAAAGATCCAGTTTTTGAAACCGACGGACAGTTGCACTACGACTGTAACAACCAGCAACTGGTGTACGTTCATTATTACAAAAATGAGGTCATTGTGATGGGCAAGGCTATGAACCTGAAAGCAACGTACAAAACAATTGATACAATCAGTCAGCCGAAGATCGATATTTCAAAACTATCTGACGGCAGAAGAAAAATGAATCATCCTCCACTGGCGGTCAACAAAAAATCTTTTGTTCAATACGGTCTTTTGTTCAATGAATCAAATTTGATCGGGCGGGATGAAAGCAGGGAAATGTGGAATACTTCAGCAGTTATCGACGTGTACTCTACTCTTGAGCAGAAATACATCGGAAGCTTTTATATTCCAAAACCAAAAGAAATAAAAAAAATTCAGTTTCAGGTAACTGATCAGTACTTTATTGTATTGATAGGAAATGAAATCGTGAGATACCGTTTTGCGCAGAACCTGTCTCAACATTTCATTAAGGGAAATGCCGAAAACCTTCAAAAAGAGTAGGCAACAATATCAAATTTCAACATCATGAAAAAAATGAGAAAAATCGCATTGCCTGTAGCAATCCTTTTATTGGGTGCCGGAAGTGCGTATGCTGGAACAGCATTTGAAACTAAGACTGCAGAAATGCAGGGATACTTTTACAACGAATCGGCACCGTCCGAAAAATGTATTCTGACTGAGAAACGATGTTCGCCAGTAATCGGTGCGATTTGTACCTGGAATGACGGTTCTGAAAACCATGAATTATTCCAAATTAACAATGGAACATCGTGTGTAAGTCAACTGTATGAAATTCAGTAAATCAAATCATTTATTAACGGTGAAGGATGCTAAAAAGCATCCTTCATTTGTTTATTAATCCAGTCAACATCTTTTTTTCCGTAAAGATGATAATCAAACCACTCCAAAATCCTGATCGATAAATCCCTTTGAGCCGGAACTTTCCCCAAGGAATGATTCTCATTTCTATAGTTCAGCAAAACAACAGGTTTCCTGTATTTGCGCATAACATTAAAAATCGATATACTTTCCTGGGGATCGACATTTGTGTCGGCGGTACCCGCCCACAAAAGCATTGGCACATTAATATTTGAGGCAGCATAAATCGGATTATTATCCAGATACTTTTGCCTCTGATTGACAAAACTCCCTTTCATTCTAAACTGTCCCTCTTCGTAACGCCAGTAATCAGGTGAGTTAAAATTATAATTCAGGGCGTAAGAAGTATGAACAATATCCGATACGGAATTACCGGAAACAAAAGCAGAAAACCGATTGCTGTGACTTGCGATAAAATTGGTTTCATAACCTCCGAACGACTGTCCTATCATTCCCACTTTGCTCATATCGGCGTAAGAAAACTTCTGCAATTCATCCAAAACATTATTAATGCATTGAAGAGCTGACAATCCGGGACCACGATCACCGTAGGTAATATCAGGAAACATCACCAGATATCCCGATTCCAAAAGAAGTCTGGGATTGATGCCTCTGTTGTTTTTAAAAGTGGGCATCAAAAACTTGTTCATGAACCTTTGCTGCTTTTCATAAACTGACAACACTACAGGATACTTTTTCGCAGGATCAAAATTTGGAGGCAGATACAAACTCGCTTCAATCTCCTCATTATTCGCTCCCCGATACTTCAAGGCAACTTTTTTAATCAATCCCAATTGCGTATCTGCACTATTGGATTTATATATAGCAACAGCATTCTTCGAGTCATTCTTGTATCTGATTGTAAAAGCCTTGTTGTAGTTGTCTTCAATCCAGAAAAAAGACTTGTAATCCGTATCAGCACCAAAAACCTGAATACGATCCGATGTTTCAGGAATAACCGTTTTTAATTGATTTTTATTCAGAAATACATAGCTTGAAGTAAGAGCATTACTATTCTTCCCAACGAAAATCATTTTTTTGTCCTGCTCCAAATACTCTGACAATCGGTACACACCCACCCCACTGTGTATCACCTGAGGCTTATACAATTCAATCTCATCAGCTTTCACCGTCATCAGTTTCTTTTTTTTCAAACTCTTTAAATTCTGTTCCCAGATTTCATTTTTAAAAGTCCAGATAATTCTGTCATTCGCAGCATAATAAGGCGACGAACCGTCGCCCCACCCCAAATTCGTGGAAGTCAAATTCCCTGTATCAAATTTCACCCATCCTTCACCGGTTTTGATCAAAAGAGATTTCCCTAAAGGATCGAAATTCATATGACCGTCATCAAAAGGCAATAGAACATCCTTGCCGGTCTTGGAGTTCCACAGATAAATTTCTTTTTTGTGGAAACCGAACTGATCGTCATGGACATCGACCATGCTTTTGTCAATTCTCATTTTCAGGAACAGATTGTTTTTTCCTATTGCCGTATACCCTGTAAAATTCTGATCAAAATCCAAAATTTTTCCCGACTCAGGATACCATAAAACTTCCCTGATTGTATTTTGCTCCGTCGTATAATTCCTTAAATTCTGTTCCTTTCCGTACCAGATATCTACAACAGAATTCTCTTTAGGCTTGACCTTCTGAAATCTCAGATAAACAGCTTCTCCATCAGACGACCGATCAATTTTCACATATGAAATACCCTGCAAACCATCATCTTTAAGCTCAATAGCCTGAGCATCTCTCCTCACCCAATAAACACGAAGTCCGGTACTTGCTTTCGTAGCCACTACAAATCCTCCAAGATCAGAGTCGGATTCAACAGCTTTGTCAACTTCCTCTTTCGAAGACCATAGTTTTATTTTGCTCTTACCCTGATCGGTCAATTCATATACATGATTTTCATCTTTCAAAATATCTTTTGTAAAAACCAAAACCGAATTATTTCCTATCGTCCATCTGATAACAGATTCAATCTGCTGAACAGGTTTAAAATTTGAATCGTAAATCTCCAATTTGTTTTTCTGACCGGAATTAGAATGGACAAGCAGTAAACCGTCTTTTTTCACATATTCTATCCTCGAAACGTCTTCTTTTTCGGTTATCGAACCCGATTTCAAATCAATGATCTGCAAAACACCTGCAGTAAGCACAGCTGCCCTATCCGGATTGATAAAATAATAACCGCTCACTTTCTCTCTGACAATCTTCCTGAAAGGAGCCTTTGTTTCAATAATCGTCAGCGTTTTGGGCTTGCTTTCATAATCTGTGTTAAAAAATGCATACCTTCCGTCAGGAGAAGGATACACAGCCAGTACTTCCTCAGCGGATTCGGACAGTTGCTTAAGATGACCGATATTATGCTGTGCCTTTAGTCTTGGCTGAATAATGGTCAGCAATATCAAAATTATCAAGCTGACCAGTTTTTGTATTATTTTCATATTCCTCAATTTAATAGCCGTTATTTTGCGGATTGATATTCGGATTCACCAAAAGTTCCTTCTGCGGAATTGGCCATTGCGATTGAAAGCTTTTCCAGTTTGGCTTCACGGAAGTCAATCCGTCAAGCATTCCCCACCTTTTAAGATCAAAAAATCGCATGCCATGTTCCGTAAAAAATTCCCTCCTCTTCTCTTCTTTCAACTGGACCATTGCCGCCGAAACAGTCAGATTTGTGCTCAATGCAGGCAAACCCGCCCGTTGTCTCGAACGATTGATCAAAACAACCGCTTCACTCACTTTGTTCTGCTGCAATAAGCTTTCTGCCTGCATAAAATACACTTCATCCAGACGGTAAATAATCGAATACTCAGTAGCATTGTTCACCGCAAGATTTTTATATTTCGCAGGCTTGTAATTGATCTGCTGACCGAAAGGAACCGCAGTAAAATAATGAACACGTCGAAGATCTCCTGTTGAAAAAGAATTGACAAGATCAGGATTCATCGCAAAAGAAGTCGGTGCCGACGTAAAATTATACAATGAAGCTTCCTTCGTTGCATCATTGCTGTTTTTAGGTTTAAGCTGCCAGATAATGTGACCGCCTGTCTTCTGAAACACTTTGCTGATATCATTCTGATAAGACAAACCCGGAGCCTGAACAATTGTGGTACAGATCACATCCGCTTCATTCCATTTTTTGAGAAGCATCTTCATCTTGGCCAACGCAACATATCCCGCATATTTGTTCGGATAAATCCTTTCACTGTTCCTGTAAGCAGAAGGAAGAAGATTGACCGCTTCCGAAAGATCGGTTTCCACTCTTGTCAAAAATTCATCTTTGGGCATTCTCGAAAGCTTGCTGTTGATCACATAATCCGTTGTGGCGGTGTATGGGATCTCCCCGAAAATCTGGTACAGATCCATATACAACATCGACCTTACCAACAACGCCTCACCTCTTATCCTGCCTTTTACGGCAACAGACAACGATTTGGAGTTGGCAACGCCTTCCATGATACTGTTGGCATAATAAATCTGCTGATACGTACTTGCCCATAAAGCAGTCACCGCCGTATTGGTAGGTAATTGCTGATTGATATAAAGATCAAGCACACCGTTGGAGGCACTGGTGTAAACACAAGTCAGATCATCGGTATAAGTTCCGAGCAAAGCACCCATTCCGTTGATCCCTCCCGAATACATCGAAGTTTCCCACAAGCCGGAATACAATCCTGCCAGAGCAGCTTCGGCAGTCTGCTCATCCTCGAATACCAGTTCGGACGGAATCTGGTTGTTCGGATAATCGGTCTCAACCATTTTCTCACACGAAATCGTCATGGACAACACCATCATCACAATGGATACGGCGATCCCATATTTTATTTTTAAGTTCATAATCATTTACTTTAATTTTAATTTCATTTTTTCAGCTTTACAACGCCTAACCTAAAATGTCAGCTGAAATCCCACAGCATAGGTTTTAAGCGGAGGCAGGTAGCCCGTCAGCAGAAACTCGGGATCAAGCCCGAAATACCTGGTAATCGTCAGCAGATTCTGCCCCTGCACATAGATCATCGCTTCTTTGATTCCAAAACGGCTCACGGGAATACTGTAATTCAGCTGAACATTTTTAAGGCGGACAAAAGAAGCATCTCCCACGGCAGCCGTCGAGTTCTGAAAGAAAGAATGCAGCGAACTTTTCGCCGCAACAGTTCCCGAACTGTAAGGCATATACGTTCCTGTCGGATTGGATGCCGACCATACGTCAAGCACTTCAACAGGCTGATTGTTCATTGACCCAGGAATAAGCATCTGTCGGTTATAGTTCCAGTTTCTCTGCTTTACAAACTGCCACAGAAAAGAAGCTGACCACTGCCCATACCTGAAATTATTCGACCATCCCCCGAAAAACCTGACCCCAAGTCTCTCGATCACCTTATTGTCATCAGGAGACGTAATCTTGCCATCGTTGTTGTAATCCGTAAACTGATACAGTCCCGTGTCAGGATTAATACCTGCATACTGATAAACCTTTACCAACGTTGTCGGATAACCGATCACATATTGATTGGTATACGTAGATCCTTCAAGATTCGGAAACTCCAGCAATTTGCTGTCAGGTACCGAAAGATTCAATGAAGTATCATATTTGAATTTCCCACCCTTGAAAACCTGTACGGAAGTTTCAAACTCCCAGCCCGTATTCTGTACCTTAGCCGGAAGATTCGACTGTATCGATGAAAAACCCGTCGTGGCAGGAAGCGGTATTCCCACCAGCTGGTTGGAAGAGGTATTTTCATAATAAGCAGCCGAAAGATTCCAGCGGCTCTTAAAAAACGAAACCTCCGCTGCCGCCTCTTTCTTCAACGTCTTCTCCCAACTGAAATCAGGATTGTACAATCTTGAAGGATTCATAGCCGTAATATTGTTGTAAATATTGGAAGACACACTGTATGTGTCCAGATACTGATAATCACCTATTCTGTCATTCCCCGAAGTACCGATACTTCCTCTCAGTTTGGCAAAACTCAGCCATGAGATATTTTTCATCCACTTTTCCTCAGAAATCAACCATGCCGCACCAACTGCCCCGAAATTACCAAAACGATTATTCGGACCAAACCTGCTCGAACCATCCCTTCTCCCGGTCACATTGAGGATATACCTTTTCAGGAACTTGTAGTTCAGCCTTGCAAAGACTGCGGTATAATTGTACTGATTCCTAACCTGATCACTGATAATCTTCGTCTTGGCAGCACCGATATTCTGAATCAGCGCATTGTTTTCAAAACCAAGTCCCTGCATCGAAGACTGATTGGTTTCGGATTTCTGCAAAGTGGCACCGATCAGCACATCAAAACTGTGATTCCCAAAAGTATAGGCACCCGTTATCTGAGGTTCAAGGACATAAGACAGAATCGAACTGTTGTTTTTGGACGAAGTAGAATTGGCGCTCGTCAGATTTGCAGCAGGATTCGACATCGTATGCGGACGCAAGGAAAATTCTTCAAAATTCTGATGGGTAATTCCCCCGTTGAACTTTAAAGAAAGAAACGGAAAAAGTTTGTATGAAACCTGCGTTCCCGAATTGATAAAACTTGTCGAATTCAGATACTCACTTTTAAAAGCCCCGAGAGGATTCGTAAAGGTGCTGTTCTCCCAGTTCAGAGAACCGTCAGGCTTATATAGCGACGGCGCATTCGGACTCAGCGTGATACTTCTGCCCGTCACATCACTGTTCAGCACATTGTTGTCCTGAAAAGACAACGTATTCGTCAGATTTACCTCCAGTCTGCGATCAGGTGTCCTGTAACTGAAATTCCCTGTCAGATTATTCGACTTATACTGAAAACCTGCAGGCAGAACCGTAGACTGCTCCGTATGCCCGTAGCTGATCAGATAAGAAGTAGTTTCAGATCCGCCACTCAGCGAAAGTTGCACCACAGAAGATTCGGCAGTCTTACCGATCAGTTCCTTCTGCCAGTCCGTTTCCCTCTCCTGACTCCAGGTATTCAGATCATACGCATTTGCAGGAATTGCAGAAATCCCGTCATTCTGAAAAGCAGTACGACGCATTCTCAGATAATCGGAAGTCCCCATCATCTGAAGACGGTTCGTCACCGTACTAAATGAATACGAAGTATTCAGTTTAAGATCAGTTCTCCCCTTCTTCCCTTTCTTGGTCGTCACGATAATCACCCCGTTCGCTCCACGACTTCCATAAATCGCAGTAGCATCGGCATCCTTCAGCACCTCAAAACTCTCGATATCATTCGGATTGATCGCATTGAGTGGACTAACCGAAGCATACGGAAGAATCGCTGCACTGTAAATAGACGGAGTTTCGGAAATCACAGGAATCCCGTCAATAATATACAAAGGTTCATTCCCGTCCCTGCGGATACTGTTCTTCCCCCTGATCTGAATATCGAACCCACCTCCTGGAGTCCCCGAGTTTTGAACAATCGAAACTCCCGCCATTCGACCCTGAGCAGAAGCAAGAACATTCGTTACAGGCTGGTTCTCAATATCCTTAGCAGAAATCTTCGCAATACTCCCCGTCCTCTCTTTTTCCTTAACCTTATAATATCCCGCATTCAGCACCACCTCCTCAATCCCCTGCACCTTCCCGGAACCAGAATCAGAACCAGAACCAACCTCATCACCTTCACTTCCAACAAACATCCCAACATCAACAACAGACCGATTCCCCAAAGGAACCCTCTGCTCAGCATATTCAGGATGCCTAAAAACAAGAACAGCACTCCCACCTCCATTCCGATTTCCATTTCCATTCTCATTGCCACTCCCAATATCTCCGGAAATCTCCAACCGATAAACACCTTGAGCATTAGTAACTGAAGTCTGATGACTTCCAACCTGAGAAACACTGACTCCCGAAAGAGGCAACAACTGATCTCCGTTCCGCACGGTAACCTTTCCCGTAACGGTTTTGGTCTGAGCCTGAACGAAACCGCAAACAGCGGTTAACACCAAGGCAAAGCCCATGCTTCCTATAGTATTATAGGATTTTTTCATAGTTTTGTAAAGTTTTTAATTAAACGATTCAATAATTACTGCTCCTTCCTCAGTCTCCAAACTAATGGGAAGGGGCTATTTTATTGAAACCTGTCGATTCTATTTCATTGTCATCTATAATTTCACTACCGAATTCATGTATTTGAAAACAAAACTTTCCTAAGTGCCTTTCAATACAGAAAAGAACATCAAAACTCTCCCCCAGTCATCAAAAGACACCGGAAAGCACTAATTAATATGAATGAAAATTTGTCCCGTAAAGCTTAAAAAAGCCGCAATAGGTTGTACACCCTACTGTATCATGTCAAGATACTCTATGTGATAAAGCGGGCTTAGATTATTTTGTAGAAAAGCGAACAGCATGAAAATAAAACAGCATGGACTCTACAATATCAGAACTAGAGGTACTGGTATACCTTACACACAGATAAGAGAGCCCACGCCTAGGTCGTGAGCTTAATACTTATCCTCTTGTGTGTATAAAAATTACCAGTTTTCTAGTACAAGATTCTAAGCAATAGCTTCTAATATTCTTTGAAGTATCGCAAAGTTAACTAAATTTTGGATTGTTAACATTAATTTCAAATATACAAAAAATATCGGTACGCCATAGCGTAACGATATTTTTTTTCTAAAATCGTTTATTGCACATGCGATGAGTGAAGAAAATATTATCAAGTTTAAAATAATTATATCCTTAAAAAAGCTTTTGGAGAAAGGTAAAAATCTTCAAAAAGAAGTTACGGATAATAAAATTGTTTATAGCTATCATGGTGTTGCTTCAAATGCACTGTTACGAAAAGCAACAATCAATGACACTTTAAACGGTAAGACTTCACCGAAAGCTACAACTTTAATTAGTATCGTTGAAGCTATGGGTTTTACTATGAACGAATTTGGTAAAGAATTCGATGATATTTCAGACGATGAGGTGAAAATATTTTTGAATGAAAATTCATAATATTATCTCAATAATTCTCCCTTCAGTGCTCACTAAATTTTTCACTGCACAGTTCTAGACTTCAGTCAATATCATATTTTATTTACCTATTTATTTGTAATGCCGATCAGAATTTTTTTATGGTATACTCATTTTGGTCAATTCCTAATATAAGACCCATATGCAAACTAAAAATAATAAGAAATTTGCAGATTTTTTGTATATTTTCTATTTGTATTAATGCGCTATAGTATTTAAAATTTCCAACGGTTGTGATATTTCAGTATATTTGACAAAATTCAGATTTTTATATTTTTTCACTGTGCAAATTTAAGACATGACTTATTTATGATAAATTCATATGGAGATAAAAAAATCAATTACTTTTATATTGATGAGTCAGGAAATATTAATAATAACTCCAATATTTTCATACACGGGTGTATCAAGACAGATAGCCCACAAACAATAACAGATGCTTTACTTTGCCTAAAAACCGATATTGAAAGTTCTCTATACTACGAGGAAATTAAAAATAAAATTCTGAAACAAGGCTTTCACGCAACGGAAAATAACATGGATGTTCGTACGGAAGTCTACAAGATACTACCTTTGTTAGATTATAGAGCATATTTCGTTATCACTAATAAAAGCAATGATTTCTTCATAGAAAAAATGCGGATTATGGATGAATCTGAGTTTTTCGCCTACTCTCTAACAAAATTATTAAGAGACCGAGTAGAATCGCATAAAAATGACAAAAACATATTTTTCTTCGAAACGATTGAACTAAAGAAGAAATCGTTGAAAACCATTTTAAATAATTTTTTCTCAAATTATGTCGGAAGAATTGAATGTGAGTTTCATATAGTTGGCAAAGAAGAAGAAAATCTTGCTATTATAGATTATCTAAACTTTCTTTTCTATCATATATTCACCGAGACTACTCCATATCCCAGAATGAAATCTAATTTTAACTTAGTTGCTCCAAAAATTGCTTTAGTCAATTATTCTCACAATAATATTTTTTTTTCAAGACAAAAAAAAGAGGAATTTCAAGTATCTTTACAAAATCTTATAAAAAATTTTTAGTGGGTGTACAGATAAACTTTGAGTACGATTTCGTACTCGGTTACAAAACATTTCAATCTTATCTTATCTGACACCCACTTCTTTATTTTAAAACGATGAAACATTCCGAATTAATTACTAAGCAGGATTTAGCAAACTATCTAAGATGCGATTTAGAATTTATAGAAAAAATTATAGAAGATGATTATTTCATTCGTAATTTAGATAGACGTAATATAGAAGAATTGCGTTCGGCATTAACCAGCAATAAAATCCTTGTAGATAGATTTAATTTAAGAAAAAAGGGACAGAACGGAGGATTTCGAACAGTTCATAGAGTTTGGACAGCAAAATTAAATAATACACTAAAAATTCTTAATCATTATCTTGTAAAAATTCATCAACCTTCAGAAATGGTTCATGGCTTTGTTAAAGGAAAAAATATTCGATCAAATGCAGAATGTCATTTAGAAAAAAAGATTGTCTTATCAGTTGATATTAAAGATTATTTTGAAACAATTACAGAGAGTATGGTTACAAATAGTCTAAAGAAACTGGGATTTAAGGATAATGTTGCACTATGGATTGCTAAAATCACAACTATCGAGAATCAGCTTGTTCAAGGTTTTTGCACAAGTCCAACTCTAGCAAACATAGTAACACATTCGCTAGATGAGGAGTTAAAGAGTCTTTGTGGTAGTAATATTAGATATTCGAGGTATGCTGATGATTTGTACTTTTCATCAAATACAGATATATTACCTCTCGATGACATACAATTAGCAGTTGAAAAATACGGTTTTTTACTCAACGAAAAGAAAACTAAATTCATGAAAAGGGGACAAAAGCAATTCGTAACAGGACTAACGATTTTTGACTCACATTCTCCGAGAATTTCAAAAAATAGAAAAAAGAATATTCGTTTAGAAATTAATTGCATTACTAAATTTGGATATACTGCACATGCAAAGCATAGACTAATTGCGAGAGGAGAAGATCCTAAAGATTTAGGTTTTTTAAGTAAATTAGGGGATGAAGTAACTAACACTCGCAATAGACTGTATGGTTGGCTGCACTTCATTCAATCAATTGAGCCTCAGTTCGCCAAAAAATATTACAAAAAATTAAACGATGTTGGTGAAAATTCTGTTTTAAGAAGTACACAAGCATTAGAGATTCTACTTCAAATTCGTGCCGGTCAAAAAGAATCTTAGGCAATATTAAATTATTTTAACAACAGACAATTTATTTTATAATATTACACTTATATAAAATTGCATGACTTTGCTCTTAAAGTATACTGACTTTAGAACTTTTAGCGCAAATTTATTAGGAATTGAGATGTTTATCAATGCACTTATATACTATATGCTTTCGCTTTCTTATTTGATTCATTATATGTTCTTCCTTAAAAATTGTACAACATCTTTTGACATAAGAATAATAATTAGATTCTTTTTTGTGATCCTTAGGAGAATAATGAGCAAAGTCATAAAAACCTTTTTCATTCTTTTGCAATTTGCTAAATTTCCTTCTCAGACCTTTTTTATCAGACCTTTCGGAATCATTTATTTTTAATGGTCTATTGTACAGTTTTTTAATTTGATTTATAAAAACAGCTCTTTTTGCTTCGGGATTTTTATCTAAAACCCTTTTAGCTCTAGCGCATCTGCGTTTGGTAATGGAAATAATCTTCCTGTAATATCTGGATAAATTAGCGGATTTAATAACAGTTTTGTAACCTCTAAATTCAAATCCCAAATATAATAATGGTGTTTCAATCTCTTTCTTAGATTTTTTATCTATCTTAAAGCATGCTAACCTTTTGTCATCATGTTTTGGAGAGAAAGTAACTTTCCTGAAAATAAATTTTTCGGTTTTATTTTCGCTAATCTTCACTTTACTATCTTTGATCAAAGCATAAATATACTTCTCAATATACTCTGCTTGGTTGGGCTTACAAACAACCACTATATCATCAGAATACCTTTTATAATATACATCCCTATCTTCAACAAGTTCATTTATTATTTTTAAGTCGAAATCATACAGATATAAGTTCGCTAATAGAGCGCTTATTGGTAATCCTTGGGGAATTCCAACACTGATTTTTTCATCTGAATAAAAAGGATTTTTATATACACGTAATTTACCCTCGCTAATTGTTCTTCTAAATTCCTCATTACTTTCGAAAAAACATTTATAGCCTTTTTCCTTTCTGATCTGTGCAAGTTTTGATTCATCAAAACCCGATTTTCTCCCATTTCTATCATTTCTGATTCTTAGGTCATCAAGCAATACATATCTAAATTTAGTACAGGCTTTAAAGACATTATAATGATCTTTTGGAAGCTCATCAACATCTAAAAGCCATTTCCATTTTTGCTTAAGGAATTGATGATTTAAACTTGGAAAAAAACTTTTTAAATCAAAAGTTAAGACACAGACTTCATCGTACTCTCCCCTTTTCTTAATTTCATCAAACGCTTCCTTTGCAAAATGTATTGTGCTTTTTCCTTTTATATCCTTTTCTGATATTTGAATTTTTCTATATGCATTTACGGCTGCGTCAAGTTTTGAATTTTCGTTTAATTTTTTCTCATAAAGCTCATCAAGAATCTCCTTATAGTAACCGTATACTAAAGCATCCATATGACTTGCATAATGCAAAGGTCTCATCTTATGTGATTTTTCCGGCTTACCTTTTTTATGTAAAGTATGACAATGCTTTCTTCCCGTGGTCCTGTGCTTTTGAGGATCTGCTTTTTTATATTTTCTGTCTATTATATTTGTATGGATAAGCGGATAGAATGCATATTTTTCAACAAATTTTTCATTAGTAATGAGACGATAATAATTTTCCCATTCATCTCCTATTTTAAGAGATGGTGAAATATGTAAATAGCCTTTTTCTTTAAGCCAAGTTGGTTTTTCAATCATAAAAAATGCTTGCAAAAATCAATAACGTTTTATAATTACATACAGCTTTCGCTCAGATAAGTACCCAAATTATTAATATTGAGTCATTGATAATTCCGTAATTGGTGGAAATAGTATTAAGCATAGCTGAGACTGTAATAGCCGAGCTAATAGTCAAACTGATAAATTATGAAGACAAAGATGATAAAGTTAATAAATAAAGTTACCCTTTTGGTAGTTTCAATAATTCTTAGTAAATTGCTACTGATTTCCTTTCTATCGGGCTGTCCTTTCGGTGAGCCTTCGATGAAATTCTCTAACCTTATAACCCTCTTGTTATAAGTAAATCTAAAAGACCTTTTATCTTATTCTAGTCGTAATTACACTTCTTTTTGCAAGCATCTCAAAAATATGAAATAATTCTTATATTTGTGACAATAACCACGAAAATAATTACTAATGATCACTTTTTCCATTGGAGATTTTGTCTGTCTTCAAAATCATCCCTATTTTAATAAAAATCAAAATATTAAAATTGCTGCAAATGCAGAAATGACACCACCAATTATGATTGTGGGAGAAATCTTAAATAAAGATGAATACAATCCGTTAAACGGTAGACAGTCTGAAATTCAACTTAGATGTTATTATTATTCCACTAAAGATGGAAAATATATTGATAAATGGATCAAAGCTGAGCAAATAAAAAAACTTGAATCTGACTATACATATCTTGATATTGAGAAATTGATTAATATAGAAAATTTTGACTTAGAATTTCTTAAGGAGTCTCTTCTAAATAAACTTGTCTGTATAAAAAGCGTTGATTTTGAACTTAATAAAAAAAAGATTTTCATTGATAGCTCAGATGGAATTCGTACGAATAAAGAAAACAATCACCTTGAGTTTTTACCGCCTGTAATGACCGTTATAGACATTGTTAAAAATAAAGAAGAGAAAAAGTACTCGTCAACAAAAGAAAGTTTTGTTGAAAAGGATTTATCAAAATATATGTTTAAGTGTAAATGGTATAATCCTAAAACTTCATCCTATTCTGAAGAGCTGATACCAAGTGTAATTTTAGGAATAGTCAAAAATCAGACAAGTGATCTTGAGATTATTAGCTCAGGAATTAATGAAAATGGTTACATCATTATTGATCTAAAAAATGATGTTGAACTAGAAGATTCATCAAGATTAGTTGGTAATACAATTATAAAGCCTACTGAACTTATATTTAATCATTATTATTATAAACTTAGTGCCTTCGATTACATGAAACAAAGAACGGCATCATATCCTTTAGGTGATATTAGAAAAAATGTTAGCCTAGATGACTTTACTCAAAAAGCAATAATTTTTGGACAAATCTATCCACGATACAAAACAATTTTCCGTCCTATAACTGCAAATATATTCACTGAAAATGAATATTATTTAATAAAGTATAGAGACAAATCCAACAAAATAACTACCCGAATTATTAAACTAATATATAAAGAACCTTATACAGATCAGGAATCTAATTCGGATCAGATCTTTCTTGTTTCGAATTGTCTTCTGCGAAAAGGACACATAAGACATTTCACTGTTAGTCAGATTTTAGAGTCTACAGAAATTTTAAATGGAATAGAGATTTTTGAAAATGCAACTTCTTAATATTTATTAGTCTTTCTTAAATGTACAAAACATTCAATTATTTTAATCATGATAGATCTAAAATTTAATTTAAAAATTTTCTCTATTGATCTTCAACATTACGAGCTCAGGAATAAAGATTTAGACGAAGTGATAAAAACAATAACTAAAAATCATAAAAACCATTTACACGCTTCGGATAAAGATTTTGAACAGTTTAAATACCCCATCCAAGAAATAGAGGACGAGGATTTTTATTTTTACAGCTACTGCTATAATCAAACTAAGGATCAAAATTACTGGAAATATTTTTTACCCGAAGAGCTAGCAAAAGATCAAAATTTTGATTTAATCGAATTTTCTCATGTCCTTTTTATCTGTTATAAAGGCAAATTGTATTGTGTTACCAGCGGATCCGGAATAACGGTAATTAAAAAATACTTAGATAATTATTTTGGGATAGAATTATACCAGCATTTCGCTAGTTTGAATGATGATATTACCATCTCTATCAATACTAGAGGAGTCACAGGAAACCTTTCGCAAAGAAGTAACACATTTAATTACAGCCAATCAATTAAAGATTCACTTTTATATTCTGAAATACCTAAAAAAATAAAGGTGGTTGTAAGAAAAGAATTGCGAGATGGAATTTTCAGAGAATTTAATCTTGATGATGAAAGTTCAATAATGGATTTAGGTTCATATTTTAGTTTGAGAAAAAAAATAAATTTTGAAGAACTTAAAAAATTGATTATTACCATTGAGAAAATTTTAGGAGATACCAGCAATTATAAAAATCTTAGTTTGTTTAACAGGGTTAAAGATTCTAATATATTAGAAGACCTTCGCAATAGCTTATTAGAAAAAATAATTGAACATATTTTAATGCACGATCAACCAGAAAATATAAAAAAATCTGAATATGATATTGTAGAAATTGTAAATAGTAAGCAGATTGAAAAATTTTATGAATGTAATATATTCAGATTACATTTTTTTCGTAAGAAAAAAAAGACTGACTTACAATTGACATCTCGCAATGATCTTTATTTTAACATCACGAAACAAATATATAATAGCTTAGAAAATATTTCGGATAGAAAAGAAATTGTAGATAAAATCAATCAACTGTCTTTAATTGGTATTATAGACTCGAAAGAAGAGACATTTGACTATTTCTATAATCACCTCGTTACTGAGATTACGTTGAATGATGGCAAATATTTTAGAACTGATAACACATGGTTTAAACTCGATAATAACTATCTGTCACAAATTAGAGAAGAAGCCATAAATGACTATGAGCTTTATGAGCTAAAAGAAAGAATTTTAAAACCGTGGAATCAAGCTAACGAGGATCTTTATAATCTTAATCATAGTGAGGAGAACTATTACGTTTTTGATAAAAAATTTACTGATAATATAGAGTTATGCGACATTATGTACTATGCCGAGAGCACAATGTATCTAATACATGTAAAAGATGGTTTTAATACTAATATGCGAAGCTTATACAATCAAATTGTACTGGCTTCTCAAAGATTATGGCATGACATAAATAATATCGACGGAAGTACATATCTTAAGGATACCATTGCCATTTACAATGATAAGACAGATGGTCAAAAATTAAATTCAGATGATATTTTGAAGAAAATAAGAGACAAAGATTTAACTATAAATTTTGTGATGGCATATAACAATTACTCTTATATTAATGACGATGCTGTAGGAAAACTTAGTAAAAGCGCATCAAATATCGCTCTATTTTCTTTAGTTCAGACAGCCAGAGAGGTGTTGAATTACAACACTTTTAAATTTAATGTGATTGACATATCACAAATTAGATAATCTTTTAATCTATCTCATCAAAAGTTAGTTTACCAACTCTTTTAAATAATAAAATCACAAATGAGTGCTTCTACTATAAGAATTGAAAACAAAAAGAACTTTGAATCTGAATTACAATTTATTGAAAAAATATGTTCTCTTTCTAAGTATGAGCTTAAGATTATTGATAATGATGAAGATGCTGCTTATTTTTCGAGAGGAAGTAAAACATTTAATTTTGAAAGAGAAGCAATATTTGAACAAAGAGAAAAAGATGAAAATAAGATTTCTTTTATCTTAAACAATATCGTTTTAGTTTCGAAAAAGTTTGGAAATACTTCTTCCAGTAATAATATAAAAGTAGATAAATATATCGATTTTAAAACAACAATTGAGCTGAAAGAATTTCATTCCGAAGGTTTTAAAACCAACAGTATTTTCAAAGCATTTTTTAAAGTTGGTTTGAACGAAATTAACACGTTCCATAATGAATTTGAGACAATAACGCACGTAAGGGATGAAGTAGAATATTTCTACGATTGTCTTCGCATTAAAATCAAGGAGACGGAATATGATGTTACGCAATTAAAAAGTAACAATGAAGGCTATTATATTATTGAAAGTTTACAGAAACAGAATTATGAAGAGTTTTCAAAAGGTTGCTTTTCTATACAACAAGCCATAGGATTTATTAATTGTCTTATGATAGGAGACGAAAAGTTTGTATTTGATGGCTGTGGTGGTTTTTATTATACTAACAATATTAGACCTATGATAAAAGGTATGTATAGACCAATCATTACAAACCCATACTCATGCTTAGAAATAGATAGGAAAACTGCGAATATTCTTTATAAGAAACATGAGCTCACAAGAGTTTCTTTGCAAAACCTATCAAAATTAGTTCATAAAATACATATGGAACCAGAATTTTCTATAGCCATTCTTGTTATTTTAGAAGCAACATCAACAAAATCTTTACTAATAATTCCAAGCTCATTTGCAGTAATCATTGAACAGCTTTCTAAACATTTTAGTATTGAAGAATCAGGATTAGAAAGACCAATTAATAATAAAAAGTTGCAGGAGAAGATAATTACAGAACTTAATATTGTTATTGATGACAATTCTGACTCTCTGACTTCTGATACTATTCTGAAATTAAAGAGAAGACTCAATGAAATTAATAAACCATTCAACAAAGCACATTTAACAAATAATGAAAAACTCACAAGACCTTTTGAGCAAATAGGTATCGACTTAAGTTTGCATGACATTACAATTATTGAACATCGAAATGACTTATTACATGGTAATATACTTATTAAAAAAGATAATATAGTAAGAGATGAAAGTACAACTAACCTTTACCTAAGTTATGTTTCAGCAAAACTTTTCACACTAATAAGTAAACTCATTTTTAAAAGTGTAGGATACAGTGGATATGTATATAATCAATCAAAGTATTTAGAAAAGTATATGGCAATTGAAACTGAGGAAAAATACTTTGAAAAGATATGACAATAATCAAAAAACTGTAATTAGAATGAATCGTCGTAATTGTTTTCGGACTCATATCTAATTTAGGTTATTCTAGGAAAAAATATAAATATCAGATCTTAAAATTTAATAGTTTGTTATGGAAAAAATTAAGAAAATTGAAAAATCAAAAATTGAAAAAGTTTACAAATACCCAGATAATAGTGGTTTATCATATAAATCTTATGGGAAATCTCAGAACATAAATGATTATTCTGAAAGAGAGATTAATGAAATGATTTTAGGTATTTATCGAGATAAAAAATACCTTTTAGTAGATGGAGATTATTTTGTAAATCTTGAAAATGTTATAAAATCTGAATGCATTCTGCAAGATGTTAGCTACTATAAAAAACCTACCCTCACAACTTTCAAAGACAATTCATGTAATCTAATTAGTAATATAAGAACATTTTATGTGAAGGATTACTATATCATTACTAATGAACCAGTAGCAGGAATTACAAAACATAAAATAACTAAATATTTATATAATATTGGTTTTTTAAACTCCGGAAGAGGAAGATATAGAGGCTTATTCAGTATTGCCAATGATTATCAAACACTACAAGCTGGAACTTACCCAAAAGATTTATTTCACCCAATTAAAAGATATATTAATGGTTTATTTTTTAGTGATGATTATAAAATTTCAGATTTTGAAGTTGTTACATCGTTCACAATTATTGCAAACTAATCAAATATAATGTTTTTATTAAATTCTTTTAATCATGACATCTTCAGATATAATTTCGATAACCACTGTAGTAATTTCCCTGGGAGCATTTTTTATTGCAACTCTCAGTTACAAAAGAGATCGTAATAAATCAAACCAAGATTTTCTTTTTCAGGAAAAAGTTCTGACATATAAAGAATTACTTTTCCACGTTAATTATATTTTTGAATCCTTTTTTGATATCATGGATGAAATGTTGGATCATGAAGGTTCAAACAAAAAATGGGGGAAATTTTTAAATAAAGAATCTGATTTCTATGATGATTTAATTGCTGATTATTACAAGTCAATATTTAAAGCCCTACCCATAATTCCAAGTAATATTTACAAAGAACTCATACAATTTGGTCAAGAGTCCACACAATTTATTAATTCTGCATTTGATAAAGATGAAGATCTCACAACTAAAGCACATGAAGAACTTGAGAAAAACTTAAGAAATGTTATCAGTTTGATTAGAGAGGATGTGAATGTGGATAAATTAAATGTTACTTTGACAAAAAGATTGCTATAAAAATAATAGCTTCATTATGTTCTTTGTAAAACTTAATGACTCTGTTATATCAATACTTTTTTAGAACAAATAATTAATACGTTGATGCTTTTATGGCCAAAAAAATAAAGATTTTTTGGATGACCTTGAATTCCAAAGTTGAAAAGTGACTGAGGATCTTTTAAGAATATTTATTAAATTATAAAAGTACATATCTGGATGATTTTAGAATGTTTTGAAGAAGTGCTATAAAATTAAAGTACTAAAGCTATTATTTAAAAAATGAAATATCTGTTTTTAAATTAGATGGCGTATTTAAATATCCTCCTTGTACTCCATCATGGTATCTTTTACTATAATTTTCATTAAAATGTGTAGTAAATATCAAAATTTTGTACATTCGTGTTTCCCTTTCTTTTATACAAATAATTCAAATGATAAAACTCAAAAATCTTTATATCGAAAATTTCAGACATATAGAAAAACAGAATTTAGAATTTGGTCAATATATGACTATTATAACTGGTCTTAATGGGTCAGGCAAATCATCCATTCTAGGATGGATTGCACAGCTCTGCGATTATAAAGGTAAAGATAAGACAGTATTAGATAGTTATTACAAAGAGAGCTTTAGAAATGTTTTCAGATTTTGCCCTATGAATGATTATAATAAGGAGTATGACATTACTTTTCATTACGAAAATCCATCAGAATCTTTACTTGAAGAACAAAAGAGAATTAAGACAAGACATCTAAAAAAAACTGAAATTTCAGCTGAAAGATATAGAACAGATTTTGATGGAAGAGGAAAAGCATTAGACCATCCTGTCATCTATCTAGGATTAAAAAGATTAATTCCATTAGCAACAGAAAATTCAATCTCAACATTACATCTAAAAAATTTAGAAGATTACTCAAAACTTTATTCTAGTTTAATAAAAGAAATTTTCGCTGTTGTTGGAGAACATATAAAACCCGAACCCATAAAATCATACAATAAAAAGATATTAGCTTTACAAACTTCGGAATTTAGCCATTTAGGAAATTCAGCGGGACAAGATAATATCTCGCAAATAATTTCTGCATTAATCTCTTTTGATATGCTCAAGAAAAAATTAGGTGCAAAATTTAGAGGAGGGATTTTGTTAATTGATGAATTAGACGCCACACTTTATGCAGCCGCACAATTCAAATTAGTTGACATTTTATTTAGATATGCTAAGAAATTAGATATTCAAATTGTTTTTACAACACACTCGTTAGAAATTTTAGACTATTTGGAGAGCAAATTAGGTTCAGACACAAAAATTAACTATTTTAACATACAAAATAATAAGGTTGTAAATTTGATTAATCCTTCAGCTCAGTACATTAGGAGAAAAATCAAAAGTGAAGTTGCTGAAGAGGAAACAATCGATAAAATAAATTTTGTATGTGAAGATGATGTAGCCGAATATTGGATTAAAAATCTCATTAATGGATCTGATTTAAAAAAAATGATTAAAGTTGAAAAAGGTCCATTTCCAGATATGACTATTGTCGGTATGGCTGAGTCCAAACATACAATCTTTAAGAATGTTCGTTTTATTTTAGATGGTGATGTAAAAAGAAAGTTTACTCAAAAAAAAGCTCCTAATAAGGCAGTATTTTTACCTTTTGAAGACAGACCTGAAACAATTTTTTATGAGTTCGTAAAAAATCTATCGGATACCGATGAATTTTGGGATGATGACAAAAACTTCACAAAAATTACTTCTTTTAAAGACTATACTAATGAAGGAAAAGGTACTCATAAAAATTGGTTTAGCGACCCAATTAATAAAAAAAACTTTGGTACTGGCTATTCAAAGTTACTAAATAGATGGAAAAAAGATCATCCAGTAGAAGTTGAAAATTTCATTAATTCTTTGAGAAAAATTATTTAAAAACAGTTAATGTGAAGTTCACAGTAAACTGTAATAAATATTTTTTGTAGATATTAAAAAATATATTTAGCCATTATCCCAAAAATAATGTATTCACAAACAAAGTATGTGGAGAAGAAACCAAATTAATATCAAATTTTAGAGATGGTTCTATCCTAGAGCTGGCATTATGTATTCGAAATGAAATCTGCCAACCTTCATTCAACGTCACCAACAATGTTGTTGTAGAATTATTTTGATACACAACTTCAATAAGCCTGGTCGGAAGTTTTAATTTGGGAACCTTTGCTTTTGGCTTAACGTTACCAAATGGTAAATTTAAAGTTCCTTGCAGATTATACGCTTGAATTTCAACTTTTCCTTTTCCTTTAATAACTTTATAAAAATCCTGATTTCCGATTAAATACTGGACTAACTTCTGTGCGACTACTCCTGGATT
This sequence comes from Chryseobacterium indoltheticum, assembly GCF_003815915.1. NCBI lineage: Bacteria > Pseudomonadati > Bacteroidota > Flavobacteriia > Flavobacteriales > Weeksellaceae > Chryseobacterium > Chryseobacterium indoltheticum. The sequence goes on along the minus strand of NZ_CP033929.1, from coordinate 1,758,719 downwards.
GTCCCGGTCTAATGCAATCAATTCATCTCTGAATGCGTTTAATATAGGTAAGTAGACTGTTGAATGATAATCTCCAAGACTTGCCCAAGTTTTAGTAGCCTTACTTTCTTTCCTTAATTGTGCTAGCCCATTAAAAATGGGCTTAATCACTGTAAAATAATTTTCTGAACAAGGAGTTCCCAACCACTTTTCGCCAAAATCAATATCATTTGATAGTCTCGAATGTTTAACCGCACGATGGTTATTTTTAGCAGAAATTCCAATTTCCCATTTTTGTAATGATCTTATTGCTAAGACATCACGAACATCCCCTGACTGTCCTGCTTTATCAGCTACAATTTCAAGTTCCAAAATATCTTCTTCATTGATACCGTTTGAAAGTCTGGGTTCTAGATCTAATAAAAAATTGACTGAGAAACTAGCGTTTAAACGATATTGGCTTCTTTCTTTTTCACCAAAACTTTCAAAACAGCTTAAAGCTGTTTTATAGGAAGCATTGTCAACTATTGAAACTTTAGTTACTAATTTTAATTTTTCGTAAAATTCCAGTAATAATGCATATTCAAATGCTTTTCCATTGATAGTCTGAGTTGCGATTTTTGCCATTATGCGGTTACTTTATTAACTATTTCCTGTAATTTTTCTATGACATTATTGCCATTAACTTTTGATAACTTATTTAAGCCTTCCTTCGTTTTTAGACTACTCAAGTCTGAATAAATTTTTTCTGCCAATATTTTACCCATTTCCACAGGTACCGCATTCCCAATCATTTTATACCCGGCAACTACACTTTTATACTCAAAACTGAAATTATCCGGGAATGTTTGGATGCGTGCACATTCACGAACACTGAGCCTACGGTATAATTTCTCTTTACCTTTTTTAAATTCACGTACATCTTGTGCAACAAGAGTCATTTTTGGTGCTTGCGGATGCAATGGTGCATGCCTTCCACCAGCCTGAATCGTGAATGAAACTTCATCCCACGATCTCACCCTATTCCTAGACATATAAATAGAAGAAAAACCACCTATCATGTATTCATGGTTAAGGACTTTACATTTTATTCCATTGGTAAAATTCCCTTCTTTAGCGGGCAATGCAGAGTTTTTCAAATCACCGATCGCCATTTCTAAAGTCACTTTATTTTCGTTGGTTGTCCCTTTAGGAAAAACAAATTTTCGTTTTAAATCTTTACGGTACCCTATAAAGAAAACTCTCTTACGATCTTGCGGCACACCATAATCTGATACATTCAAAAGTTCAAAAGATAATTCATATCCTATTTCTGTAAACATTTGTTTAATGTTTTCCAGAGCTTCTTTATGAGCTGGTAATAACATTCCCGACACATTTTCCGCTAAAAAAAATTTCGGCTTTTTATCTGCTAAAATTCGCATAAATTCATAAAAAAGCTGTCCCCTCTTATCAGCAATACCCTTCTTAGAACCTGCCTCTGACCAACTTTGGCAAGGCGGTCCTCCAATAATGCCATCGCAATCAGGAACTTCATCTGAAGGGATATTGACAATACTTCGCTTATCTAAAATTGTATGAGTATGGTTCTTCTCGTATGTTGCCCAAATATCCTTATCATATTCATTTGCCCAAACAACATCAAAACCCGCCTGCTCGAAACCCAAATCCAAACCTCCTGCACCTGCAAAAAAAGACACTACTTTCATAATTATACTCCCTAAATTTGTTTACAAAATTACCTATTAAAAAACAATTGGCCAAATCTAAAATTCATCAAAATATTATATAATGATATACTTAGCCAGAATTAAATATCAAAGGTATATTCATAATGCGACAAAACTTGACGTATTATCTTTTATAAGTTTGATTTCTTATTATCTATTTTTAGTAATTGTTCAATAATATCATTTTTAAATTTGCTAAATGGTCGTTTATGATAATCTTTCTCATTTTTTTCCACGTTGAAAAGCATTCTATATTTTTCAGCTTCGGAGGGTTCATGTTTGTGGAGTATTTTCAATAAATACTTTAAATAATTTTTTGAATATTTTTTTCTCAAATCATAAAGGTCTCTAAGTTCTAATTCCGAATGAGCTTGATATATTTCTTTTGTAAGATTAAATTTTAGAGTTTTCATAGTTTTGTCTCCTTCTACATCTCTAAAGAGAACAAAAAGATTATTCGTGCTTTTCTCAAAATTGAAATCAAATTTAAATTTATGATCTGCTTCTTCAAAATATGGATGTATTAATTCATCGAGTGCTGTAGTGCTCCACCAACCTTTATCTTTATCAGAATTACCCTTCATATGATTACAAGATGAGCAAGATGGAATAAGATTAAAAAATGATAAAGCTAAAAAAGGAAACTTGTCTTTAGGAAACCAATGATCCAATTGGGCTGATGCATTTTTTGAAGTGATGTTTATGGTGTAGTTTCTATTACAGTATGAACACGTTGATCTGTTTAAATGATTCAAAAATTCTCTTCCATTATTCGTCTGAAAAAATGTTTTATATCCCGATTTTTTAAAAAGATCTTCCAGGGCAACAGTTTCTTTCTCTTCCAAAACAACAGCATCTATCTGCTGTGTTAAAATCACTAAATCTCTTGGTTCACTAAGCAATAGCTTGTCGATGATATCCACCTTTAATAAATCTTTAACTGATTCATCAAAAGAGTAATTATGATTTTTAGTTTTTAGATTTTCACATTCCGTTGTATCACAATATGTACATTTGGTCTGATCACCTTCTTTAATTCGTGACACTCCATGAATCTTTATTTTAAGCCAACATGGAACAATTTTTTTGTAAAAATCTAAGGCCTTGGAATATTCATTTATATAGAGCATACAGACTATTTGAAAACTTCATTAAACAATTCGGTCAATTTATCACTTATTAAAGGTTCGCCAATCATAACAATGATTTTAGATATTTCTTCGCTTTCATATTTGGGAAAATTTTCTAATTCTTTTTCTAATTCTTTTTTCAAATTAGCTAAACTATCGTTAGTCTCGGATGAGAAATATGATTTATCTATATCATTATTAATTTCTTTGATTTTATATTGACAATACAAAAAATTTATAATCTTGTCAATCTTATCACTAGCAAATTTCCCAACAGTATTACCGCCCAAAAAAAACTCATCTGCTAATAAATCATGAATATTTGAACCGAACGAATTAATTTTATCAGAATCGATCAACGGAATTCCTTCATTCAATCTTAAAATATTCTGAGTCGGAATGTCAGAAAGAATGAACGGTGAATGTGTAGAAAAGATGACATTAAATGAAAAATTCTTAAATTCTTCACTCTTTAAATTTTGAAGTAGATTACTTATGAAATTCTTTTGAAATTCAGGATGAAAATATAATTCTACTTCATCAAATATGATATTAATGTGATTGTACTTTTTCTTTTGACCTTTTTGTTGAACCGATTTAATATTATATAGATGGTAAGTAATATTCAACATTGAATGAATCATCTGCTGTTCACCTGAACTAAGCCTATTAAATGTATATGGTTCACCTTGTTTATACATTAATATTTCAGGTTCAAAAAATGATATTGGAATATTATATATATCATTTCCAGAAAACTTTTTTTCAATAACTATTTTATATAGATCAGGAATATTCTGACCATTTTCATCAACAACAGGTTTTACTGTTATCAAACCAAAGATATTTTTTAGAAAATAGTTTATTGCTTGTTTGTATTTGAAGGCAATATGGCTTTTATCTCTATTAAGCTGCACTATATATTGCGAAAATAGATCAACTCTATTATCATTTATTAATGTTGTTAATGTATCAAATATGAAATCAATCACATTATTAACATCAGAGTCATCATCAAATTGAGATGAAAAAAGAATTTCCTTAATCCTGCCATATACATCCTCATTCAAAATGTTTAAAACAGCATGTGTCTTGATATAGGATTTAAAAAACTCTAAGAGTTTATCTACATATTTTCCAAAGTTAATATACTGCTCATGGTTATTATGTTTTATATATTTTCTAAAATTTAATTTAAATGGACTAATATCTTTTTTAAGAATTTCTTCAGTTACTGTGGACCCAAATAAGAAATGGTATTTTTCATATTCTCCATAATTGTATGAAATTCTTTTTAACTTTTTAAAAATATACAAGAGACATAAGTAGCTAATTTTTTCTTTGAAATCATTTGACAAGTTTTTCACTAAAAAGTCCTTTTCTATATTTTCAGTTCTCAGGAACTGCTTCAGTGATTTAATTGAATGAACAGCCTTCTTATTAGCAAAAATAATATCAACTAAACTTGACAAATTATTTGATAATCCAAAATTATTAAGATTAAGGAAATTAATTATATCGTCAATAATTAATTTATCGCTTTTACCGTCATTTTCATCGTCTGCGATATATTGTAATTTTTTAATATTTAAATAGTAGTTAACTTCTTTAAGTTGAATGCCTTCGATTAAGGTATCATTTTTTATGACGAAATGATTGAGTATTAGTCTTGCTTGTGCTAAATCATATTCATTATTAACATCAACATTACCGTCAGTTCTAAACGGATTGATTACAATCGGTGACTGATATCCATCATTTTTATGAAATAATGTTTTAACCCACTTTCCTGAAACTTTACTATTTAAACTGTAAATACTATAATTAATTACTAAAGAATAAAACTTGAATAAAATTTCATCAATGTTTGTAGCTTTTAAAAACTTAGAATCAGCAGAAGCTTTAAAGACCTCAATCTTGATTGTGGATTTTAAACTTTTATGCGAAATTTTATAATAGCTATTATTATAGAAATAATAAATTTCCAAATTAATCTTATTGTAATTTACAGTTGATTCTCCAAACTTTAATATTTTATACTTTTTGCTAATATTGAATATGAATGCATATAAAAATTCTAGAATACTACTCTTTCCGCTTCCATTTTTCCCAACGATTGCTGAAACGTTTATATTTTCTTCATAAAATGAATCAGGAACTTCTTGAATGTATTTTATCTTTGTTACTTCATGAAAATCTATTTTTTTTTGACTTAAATCATTGACATTACTTTGCAGAGTTTTGTTTTGTAGATCAATTAAAGAAATTTCAGTATTATCTGTTATAATATGTTTGTAATCGTATTCATTGTAAAACCTATAAAAACAGTTTTCTTTTAAATTTTTAAGAAACGAAGAATCGCAATCTTTTAAGGGACGAATTGCTAACAATTTAAAGTTCATATGATCGTAGTGGTGATTTATTTAAGTTTTTTATCAGTCGTAGAAATTGTGCTGTATCGCTAAAGCAAATAACACTAACATTTTAACAATGTTATAAAATATTGTCCCACTTTATGTGGTAGTGAAATTTAAAATGATAGATAAGAGTACTAACATGGCACAGTTCTTTTCTATATGAGCTGATGCTTTGTTAGCTTTAGTAAAGGAGCTAATTTCGAGATAATTCATGGATGTTTCAGGCTGTTAGTTTTGGTGATGGAATATATCATATCACTATTTTTCAAATATATTAAAAATAATTGTTTCACAATTACGGGAACACATAATTATGGCGCAGACTCACTAATTACCTAAAAATACTACAGAAGATATATTGATGTGGGAAATAAAATGGAAAAATCTATTCAAAGCTTTCTTTTATGGAGAATATATTTTGACTGTATAAGCTTTTTCCTAGTTTGGGAGTTTGGTTTTAAGACACTTTGAGATTGATTCAGAAGCAGGCTAGTAGGATTCGAGAGCCTTCTTATGTATATCTTTTATGCTATACAAAACATATCAATTATCTAAAATTCGCATAACCTTTTTTCAAAAACATTTGAATGCTCTGCCGGGCAATGTTTTTGAAATGGAGTTTTTCCGATTTCAGCAAAAATGCGTTTCCGACCAAAGGAAGGAATTGCATTTTTGCTCGCAATATTTTACCAACTTTTGTCCGAAATATCCACAATATTTCGGACAAAAATCCACAACAACAAACCATTAAATCACTGGTTAATAATTTATAACGACAAAATTTTCAAAATCAACCAACAACATTTATTTCGCTGGAAAGCTTTTTCATGCGAACTACTAATACAACAATTAAAAGATTTGATCCGATTTGGATTTTGTAGGAATGAAAATCAATATAACTTTCTATTTAAAACACGCATAAAAAAAGTACAAAGTCTCCAGCCCCTGCACTTTTAAACTCAAAATTGTCAAACGTCGAGACTATTAAATTTTAAAATTTTTCCGAAACCTTTCATACATTTATCTTCTTCTTTGCATTCGGATTCTTAAACGAAAACAAAATTCTCCATGTCTCCTTATCAAAACGCATATACCCCTGATACTGCTTCCCCAACTCACTAACAAGCCCACTGATATAAGCCGCCTCTCCTGCTTTCAGTTTCTCCATCTGCCATTTCCGAAGATACTTCCCTCTGAACATCGTGGGAACTTCCCTAACCAAATCCTCTTGAGACTTTTTCCGAAAACCTTTCAGAATCCTGTCAAACAAAAACTCAACACCCTGCTTCTCAGCATTAAACTGCAACCTTGCAGAAAACAATCTCCCTTTTTTCGACAACATATTCTCAACAAACAGACTTTTCCCCTCACGAAGAATCTTCCGTTGTTCCAAGCTCAACGTCACACCACAAATCACATGCGGAATCCTTACAAAATCCATTCTTAACGAAATCAACTCATTGGTCAGCCTGTCCATACTTACCAACGACGAAACCAACTCCCCTGTAGATTCATCAACCAGCTCCACCACCCTGCCCATGTTTCCAAATTTCAAAAGGTTCACCTTGTCTTCCTTCGAAAATCGGTGACCACCAAACATCTTTTCAAAATCAGGTTTGTCCTGTACCCGATGAATACACACCAACACCTCACCCCTATTATCAAGTCTTAACTGCAAACGAGCATCAATCGTATTTATAGAATTCCCATCCCTCAAAAGTATCGGAATCAACATTGCAGTTTTATATCCTTTCAACAGAGATTCCAAAGCACCAATGCTTTCCAACTTTTTCCTATCAAGACCGATCTCAGCTAATCTCTCCCAAGGAATATCTTCAATTTGATATCGATATTCAAAATTACTGCGTAGTACGGAAGAATGGTCTTTAAAATCATTGTTACCAACAGAAGCTTCCCTGTCGGCATATTTTTTATTTCTGAAAGTTTCTACCGTTTCGATTGCAACGGCATACTTTTCCAAATCCTTTCTTTCCTCATCCGAAGAAGACTCAACATAGTTCTGCAAACTTATTGCAGTTTCTCTCGCCCCATATTCCCGCACTTTGAAAAATGAATACTCGGCAGGATTTTTCAGCTGATGATAAAAGTCCGCATAGAAATTCATAAAAGAATCTTCCGAAGATTCGACACGGATTACGGTATCCGATGTATTTCTGTCGGGGAGCACATCAATAAGATTTCCGTATTGATTGACTTCCTGCACAATTCCAACGGAATTGCTTCGGTGACGGAGTACCAATAAAGTACTCACCTCCGAAATTACTGTATTGTTGACTATTTTTTTCATAATGATTATATTTTTTTGTTTATTGTTCTACTCAATATCTTCCCTCCATAAAAACCTACTCTTTGGCTGTATCAAATCCATATGAGTCCACACCTCACTAAAAATCTCTTTGATTTGTTTCTCAGAAAGTTTGTTTAAGAGGATGGCATTTTTATAATCATCATACATCATTATTTCCCGACCTGGAAAATGACCCGTAGCTATTCTCACTGCACTTCTTCCGCTTCTGATACACAGATGCAAAGTGCTGTCGCTCCATCCCTCATGACCCAGAATCAAAGTTTCATCCATGGCGACAGCTCCCAATAAAGCTTTGTTTACGGTATCATCTTCAAAACTCAATTTTGCAAGACGGTTACAATTCTCTATTCCTTCATACTCCGCCATTTTCATGGCAAACAAAACCTGCTCAATATTCCCCTTAGGGTTCTCAATCCCAAACAGCAAAGATTCAACTGAAAATTTCACTTTGGTTTTTATATTTTTACGCATTCCTTTAATTTTTTTAGTCAGTTCCCATCTTGTAAGATTAATCACGATGAGGATACCCATACATTGGAAACTTTATGCTATTTAACTTTTGAGGATTAGAGAAAGTATTCTGAAACTTTTCCCTCTTTAACTTTTCTCTTTCTTTCAGGATTTGAATTTTATTAGTAACCGCAAAAATCACTGCAGGTTTTCCAGGAATTTCTTTCCCCTTTTCGACTCTACAAATGCGCTGCGTATTTTTGCAGCCCGGTCTTCTCGATTTGATCCCGACCAACTTTTCAGATATCGTACACTGTTGAGAAATTCCTCAGAAATCCCTAACTGAAGGCATAAAAGCATTGAACCCATTTCAGCGATTAATTCCTCAAAAGAATAACTTGCTTTATCGTCATGCCCTTTCAGATTTCTGTTGAGTCTTTTTTCGTGACCTGTCCAATGTAAAATCTCATGAAACAGCGTGCTGTAATATTTTGAAGCCGAAATAAAATATTGCTTTTTCGGAAGCATCACAAAATCAGATCCAGGAGAATAAAAAGCAATTTCATGAATAGAATAACGCAAATTTAGATTTCCATTTTTAATGATACGATAAACGAACTTTTCGCAATTTTCCATTTCTAAAAATTCCGATTTTTCGTGATCTTCAATGACCAGACTGGTTTTAATTTCTTCTAAATTTTCGATCTGTTCAGAATTAAAAACAACATAATTTCTGGCACATGGAATTTTAATAACGTTCCTTTTTTCATCATCATTCATCTTTGCCACAACTTCGGCGCCGATAATTTTTCCGCTTTCTTTATCTTTAAAAACATAGCTGAAAAACTCAATCACACAACCTTTTGAACCTTTTTTTAACCGTCCTCCTGCTTTTGCTATACTGTTGAAAGTTGCATACTTTGCCGATGAAAATTTCTTCAGGATCGTATCCAAATAAAGCGCTAAAATATTGTAGCCCTGGTAAGATTTCCCGGTAAATAAATTTGAAGGGTATACAGCGCTCAGGTCGCTGTACATTTCCCAATCTTTTGCATTGACTTTGTCAAGGTTCTCCAAAATTCTTTCAATGAATAAATCAGGTTTACCTTCCTTTTTGCCAGTTGAAACTTTTTTGTTTTCTGTAATATTTTGCATGATGTTACTTTTTAAATTAATATTAAATTGCTTTGAAATAATGTGATTTGATAGTCTTTATCATAAATGACCCTCATCGAGAAAAGAGTAATAATGCTCAGAAGTCAGAATAATGTGATCGAGTACAGAGAAATCTAAAAACTTTGCCGCTTCTTTGATTTTTTCCGTCATTTTAATGTCTTCTGTTGAAGGCTTTAGATTTCCCGAAGGATGATTATGACAAACAATAATTCCGCTGGCATTGCATAACAAAGCGCCTTGCATCACAATTCTGACATCCACTAAAGTGGAACTGATTCCGCATTCTGATATTTTTTTGATGCCTAATACTTTATTTTTCTGGTCTAGATACAATGCGTAAAAACTTTCTTTGTAGTCGGTTTGTTCCGTATCAAAATGGGCTCTGAATACTTCCGAAACATCATAGGAACTCATCACTGTTTTATCTGCGTTTCCTTTTCGTGAATAGCTTAATTTAATTTCGTTGACGATATTATAATTCATCTTTTTTGCTCCGAGTGCGGCGGAGACCTGTTTTTCCCGCACCTGCTGTTAAAAACACTGTTGATTCTGTAAATTGCAGATTGAAGGAAATTTTGATCTTTTCTATTCTTTTACTTAGGGTCATATCATTTTAAACTGATTTATACCAAAAGAATAAGGATGATCTAAATTTCAATGAACTGCATTTGCATCTTGTGAGGTTTCCGACTTTTCTATGCAGATTACCATTCAGGCAGGCACAAGGAAAACTGCAATCAATTCCTTGAAAACAATAAGAAAGCATATTGATAAAGCTTGAAATATTTTTGCGGAGGGTTTGTAATCTCCGATTACGGATACCCAAAAAGATTTTTTCCCGCAGAGACAACGGAATATATTTGCTATAGAAAATCGGATGACCTCAAAGACAACCGCTACCATTAAAATTTATCACTGCTGAGTCAGGTAAAAAAAGAATGTGTGATAAGTATCCTGAAATTTTAATATGAAAGCTCTGCGTAAATTGTATTATTAGTTGATATGAATTTTTGAGATAAACGGTGGTTTTATGAGATTTTTAAATTGATTGATTGCATCACTTTATTTTTTTTAATTAATTTCTCAAAATCTCGTATCATTAAACAAAGTTTCATAAATTTACAAGAGATGAGTTTAATGTAACAAATTATGAAAATAGGATATGCCCGGGTTTCAACCAAAGATCAAAATTTAGATTTACAAATTGAAGCCTTAGAAAAAGCAGGATGTGAAAAAATTTATCAGGAGAAAATTTCAGGTTCAACAAAAAATCGTCCCGAACTTGATAAAATGATAGACCAATTTAGAGAAGGTGATGAACTTTATGTTTGGAGATTAGACAGATTGGGAAGAAGTTTAAAACATATTATCGATATGGTCTTAAGCTTAAATGAAAAAGGAATCATTATAAAAGGTCTTGTGGATGGTGTAGATACTTCTACGATTAACGGACGACTATTTTTGAATCTCATGGCTTCATTAGCTGAATATGAAAGAGAATTAATAAGAGAAAGAACCAATGCTGGATTACAGTCTGCAAGAGCAAGAGGTAGAACTGGAGGAAGACCAAAGGGATATGCAAAAGAAACAATTTCTAAGTTAATAATTATGCGGTCTGTGTATAAAGATCCAACCAAAGCTCCAGAGGAGATTTACAAGCCACTTGGTTTGACTAGAGCAACGTTTTATCGTTATGCTAAAATTCTGGATAATCATACCAATGAAGAAATAAAGAAAATGGCAATTAAAAAATAATAAGATACGTCAATAGATTGCGTAGTAAGAATATATTTTTGAAAACTATATATTAAAATTAAATTGTAAAATGTCGATTAATTGGAACAGTATAAATGATGGGCTTCGACCTGAAGTCGAAGAACCCGTTTTACTTGCTAAAGAACCTACTGAAGATTTAATTAATAATTGTAGAGTTGGTTCATTGATAATACATGAAGATTCGGGGGAAGTAGGATGGTTTGTAGGAAATGATTGTCATGTAATTACATTATCTTCTAGAACATATTGGGCATATTTAAATGAAAAGGCACTTTTTATTCCAGATACGGACGATGAAAAGATACTTGTAAACTGTCTACAGGAGTATATGTTAAAACTTCAATATTTTGAAAAGAAATTTCAAAAACTAAGTGAGTGTATGATGATAAGTGGTAAAGGCACATATCCATTAGATTACTTTGTTGCAGGAATTTTAAATAGGAGCCTTTCTCTCATTTATGGTTTTGACACTTTACTTAAGTCTGCAAACTTTATTGGCGCACTGCATTTGGTCAGACCACATCTTGACAATTATTTAAGGCTTTCAGCTTCGTGGTTAGTAGAAAGTCCACATGATTTTGCCAAAGATGTTTGGGAAGGCGTTTCCGTCAGAAATATTAAAGATAGAGATGGAAAAAAAATGACCGATGTATATCTTAAGGAAAAGGCTGCAGCAGAATTTCCATGGGTAGAGAATGTATATAATGAGACATCGGGATTTATTCATTTCAGTAATAAACATATAATGAATGCAACAACTTTATCTTCTGAAAAAGAAAGAACACTTAGAACATTTATTGGGAAAATAGATAATAATGTCTCTTACCAATCTAAGATAGAAGCTGTGATTGGGATGATCGAGATTTCAAATTTAATATCAAGTAGAGTATACGGATGGATTGCAACAAAAAGAATAGAAGGATAGTGTATCGGTTTACAACTGTGCATGTGAAATAAAAAAAGATATCACAATTGCAGATATCTTATTGATTCAATGTGTAAATTTGGTACTATCAGAATTTAATTAGCTATATATGTCAGAAATTTATTATAAAAGAGCAGTTTGTTTTTGTGAAAAAAAAATTAAAAAACCATTTTCATGTTATTTATTTCAAATCATACCTCTAACAAATTATATTGATTCAGATATACCAACAAATCATTTCCCTTTTTTATTAGAATATAAAATTGATAAGAATAATGTTATTTATTATTCTTATGAAGATGTTTTTGAATCGTTTGGAAAGGACACAAAAGATTTTCTTTCAGAACTTTCACATGAAACAAATACAATGAATTATATACTAAAATTACTAACAGTTGTTTCTAATTTTAATTTTTTCACTTACAATGTAAATGAACATGCTTGGTTCATAAATTTAAATGCTAAAACTGAAGAAGAAATTTCGTGTAGATATGGAGCCAAGATCTATATTGATGCAAATTTAAAAGACAAAATGTTCATTGCAGATTTTACAAAGATTGATGAAGAAGAAATTGAACCTCAAAAACATTCTGAATACTATACAGCACCAGATTTGGATAACGAAAAAAATAATGAGTTAACATTTTCTGAATTCACTAAAAAATTTTTCGAATATATCCCGGAGTTAGATGAGCTTCAAAAAAAATACTTTGATTCTGCTCTCACTTTAATTAATAATGGGAGTAGAATTAGAAAAACCATGAAAAGTCTTTCATTTCTAGCATTCATTTCAAGTATTGAAGCTATGACAACACTTGAGGGTAAAATTAATAAAGTAACAATTGATTTTGAATGTAATTCTTGTCAAACAATAAAGACTTCAACGTATAGTTGTAAAAAATGTGGTAGACCAATATGGGGAATCAGCCAACAAATTAAATTGTACTTGGAGAAGTATTTGTCTAGTGCTGAAAAATTCAAAACTATCATAAATAAATTATATAGTAGGAGATCACAAATTGCACACGCTGGAGGATTATTTACAAGTGATGAGTTTTTTGATTGGGATAATCCAGAAACACGTGAACAACATAACCTTGAATTAATTGCTGCAATGCAATATAGCAAAATGAGCCTAGTTAATTACGTTTTGAGTAATATAAATGAAAAACGAACATCTTCAGATAGGAAATAAATTTTTGTTTTTTTACGATAAAAAAATTAAAGCAAGTTGAATCAAAATTTCAGAGAACAATGTGGACTTTGATAAAATAGTTTTTATAACAACCGTATATTATTTATTAGATTATAGCTATGAATTCAATAATTTAGATCTCAAAAAACGATGCAATACTTGAAGCACATATTGCGAAACATAATTCAAAATAAACTATGATAGATAAAACTATAACCCGAATTCTTAAAGTTGGAAAATTTGAACACATTCATTCATTGTACGAAGAAGGTCTTGTTTATTGTAATCCAATAGAATTTTTTAAGATATGTGAGAAAGAAGATGCTCGATTTGATAAATCTGAAGCAGCAACAAATATTACGCAAGTTTCTCAAATTATTTTGCAAGGAAATAATGGTGAAGAATTTACATTTTCTAAAGAGCCAAAAGAAGGAGAAATAAAATTAAATTCGGCTTTTAAATATGATCATATACATGATTTCAATGGAAACTTGTTTTGTTGTACTGCAGTTCATCCAGATACAAAAGACTTTATTGAATTTGATGCAAGATTTGCTGACTTTGGAGATACAATTCTTTTAATTGAAAAACCAATGAGGTTCGTTATTGCTTTGCAAGATTGTCTAAAGAGCTTGAATCTACGTTTTAAAATGGATCTAGTAAAATATTATGATAAAAAAAGTCATGATGGGATACTTGACTTTTTTTCAAAACCTAATGAGTATTCATTTCAAAATGAATTAAGATTATTTATTGAAAATGATCAACATGAACCTATAACTTTAAAACTTCCTCCATTAAAGGAGTATAGTTCACTTTTCAAATTAGAAGATATTTTGTCATTAAATAAAAAATAATAATCTCACAAAACGAAAGATGGAAGACAAAACAAACTACTTTACTAGAACTTTAATATGTATATTTTCAATTTGTTTGGCTTTAATGGTTGCATATAATTATTTATATGTTGAGCCAATTGGAGCTATAAAAGATGGAAATCTTATTATTATTTTTTTAATTTTAATATTAATATTAAGTGAATCTTTTGATAGCTTTTCAATTGGTAAAATTATTTCTATCAGTAGGAAATTAAAAGAGAAAAATGATGAAGTTGAAAAACTTGAAAGTAAAAATAGTCAACTATTATCTCAAGTAATTTCTTTAACAACTAATCAAAATCAAGTTCAATCAAGCAAGCAAATTTTTGGAGACTATTATGAAAGACCTAAAAAACAAAAAAAAATTGATAATGAAAAAGTTGTAAGAGAACTATTAGATAGAATTGGAACGTCAATAGTTATATCAGACTTAGAAAGCTCTATTAAAAAAGAAATTATACAACAAGGACTTGAAATATCAACAGAAACCGAAACAGTTTTAATAAGACATCTTGCAGGAACACAATTATTAATGGAATTTTTGAGAATTGACAAATATATATTTGGAAGCCAATTAAACCTATTAAAGGAATTAGCCGAAATCAAACCTGAAGGATATACCAAAAATGAAATTGAGGAATATTTTGAAAGTGTTAAACAAAGTTTTCCAAATTCATTTAATAATTGGGATGTGAAAAAATATCTGGGTTTCTTATTTAGTAGCATTTTAATTACAAAAAATGATGAAAAAATTCATCTAACAAATTTTGGACAAGAATATATTGATTGGGTAGCAGAAAACAGAGCTAATGATTATCGAAGCTTATAATAGCCATTATGCATAGAGATGCTTATAAAGATTTAATTAATAAAATAATCCCACAAACCTCAAAACAAGATTACTTAATTAGAATATCACATTTTAAAAATTTATAAAAATGTCTCAAGAACAAATAAAAAGCATTATTCCAGTTGATAAAATTTATGACGATGCTTTAAGTCCTGCTATGAAGCAAATTGGAAAAGCTTTAGAAAACATAGCTAAATCATCAAGGTTTTTACTAGCACCAATCGATTATATAGCATATCAACATGATAGATGGGAAAGATATTTGCAAAAAGTTACTGATAAAGTAAAAAATGAAGATTTAATTGAAGGACATCCACAAATTGTTATTCCAACACTCGAAGGGCTGAGCCTAAACTATGAAAACACTTTGTTAGCAGAATTATTCATAAACCTTTTAGCAAACTCTATTGATAGAACAAAACAAGATTTAGCTCATCCTGCATTTCCAAATATCATAAAACAATTATCACATGATGAAGCAGTTATATTATTTCTTCTTAAAAAGAGATCCTACAAATTTAACCTAAGATCCGATTTAAATGTTGAGGGAACAATGATTGTAAATGAAGTGACAACTCTTGAAGAATTCCCATTAGACACACTTCAATTTCCGCAACATTTGCCAATATACATGAACCATTTGAATAGTTTAAATATTGCTGGGGCTTTCGTAAATAATCAAGAACCTATATTTGATAATAATAAACAGACTGGAATTAATAGTTACAATGAAAGAAGAATTATTGATTTTGGAGAATTATTTGTGGCATCATGTGTTCCGGATAATTTTGAAAATTTATAACATAATCTCAAAAAAACGATTACTTACAGCCCAAATTTTATATAAAATGAAAATATTAGCTATGAAACAAGTACATTTAACGGAGTAATCACTTTAATTACAGGAGAAAAAATTGAAAGTGAATTTTTTCATAGACTTTCAGATGATGTGTTTATTGACCGAAAAAATAAAACTGAATTTCTTCGAGATAAAATTGTGAGTGTAAAATATATTGAAGATAGAAGAGAATAATCTCAAAAAATGATTGATTTTCTCTTAATTTACAAACAAAAACTCATATCAGTGGATAAATAAGAAACGGCGGAGATGCTAATTCTCCGCCGTCAATAATTTATTATATAATAATCTGTGCGATTATTTATTGAAGTAATTCACCCATCCCGAATAAGGCTAAACCTTTACCATATTGTTCTTCAACGGCTTTATTCGCAGCATTAATATATTCTCCCGTGATAGGATCAACAACCGTTCTCAGAGGTCTTTTGCCCTTTTCAGTACCAATAAGCTTTACGATGGCATCTGCAACATCCTGTGGATTGGTTTGATGAGCTTGAATAAGCCCGCCAAGAGCTGTCATCATCTTCTCGGGAATTTCTGCAATAGCACCATACCCTTCAAATACGGATTGATCTGAAAATAGCCTGTCTTTAGCGACATTTCAGTTGGAAAAGCGCCAGGTTCTACAATTGCAACATCTATTCCGAGGCGCTTAACTTCGTAGTGGAGTCCTTCGCTCAGTCCTTCCAATCCAAACTTCGAAGCGGCATAAACCGTTGCAAAAGGAAACGAAACCCTTCCAAATCCGCTGGTCACATTAATGATCAGCCCGTCTTCCTGTTTACGCATTACCGGTAAAACCTGTTTAATAAATCTCCATGGTGCAAATACATTCACATCAAACATGGCTTGTACGTCGGCAGTTGTAAAGCTTTCGGCTACACCATTCATTGAAAACCCTGCGTTATTGACCAATATATCAATAGCACCTTCTTTTGTGATAATAGTTTGTATGGCTTGATTCACGCTATCATCGTCCGTAATTGTAACATCCAGAACAGTTACATTTTCAACTGCTGAGAGCGCTTGTGCTTTTTCTGCATTTTTACCAACGGTATCTCTCATTGTTGCATAAACTTGATGTCCTAATGCTGCAACACTGTGTGCAGTAAGCCAACCAAAACCACTATTTGTACCTGTAATCAATACTACTTTTTTGCTCATCTTTTTATTTTTTAAATGACTGATGCAAAGGTTGGTGAACTGAGTCGGAAAACATTTACCATTTGGTAAAAAGCATCATTTAACAATATTTTTCCTAATTCTGCTAAGAGATTGCTGGGTAATCCCCAAATAAGAAGCCACCTGTGAAAGAGGAACACGATTCACAAGTCCCGGAAATTGACTGATGAACGACAAATAACGGGTTGTTGCATCCTCAGATACCAAAGGACTTCTGCGTTCGAGAGCTTTCATCAGACAGTTTTTGACAATAAGATTCTCCATATCTTTCCAGCCGACAATAGTATTTCCAATTTCGTCCCAGTTCTTTTTCGAAAAAACAAGCAATTCACAATCTGTTATAGCTTGGATATACTCCGAAGCGACCATTTGTGCCTCAAATCTTTGTTGATCAGAAACAAAATTATTCTCTTCAACAAAAGAGTGTGTAATCTCTTCGCTCTTATTATTATAATAACAGAATCGGGTAACTCCTTTAAGAAGAAATCCAACGTACCGCGGAATTTTACCTGCTTCTGAAAAATATTCATCTTTGCGAAGTTCCATTGTTTCCGCCTTGCTTAATATCAATTCAATCTGCTGACTATTTAAATTACCGAACTGTAATATATAATTCACAAATTCTTCCATTTTACAAATTTCAGCTTTATCATTGAAAACCAATTTACCATATGTTAAAAAAAAATATCGCAGAACAAAAAACAATTTTTAAAATATCAATTATCAACTAATCAATCGCCCATAGTAGTGAGATACTGCTTGGTTAAGCGTATGATTTACGAGTAATCTCGGGTAAAAATCTAAATGCGATAAATAATCCCTGATCAATTTTTTCTTAAATAAATCAACCATCTGTAAAATAATTTTATCCTCAATTGGGATACAAACAGTCTGAATATGGATACAACTATAGATTCTTAAATAGTCATCTTTGCTGCATCAATTTTAAAACAATTAACATTATGCAGACAAATGAAAACAAGGTAGCTCTGATATCAGGGGCAAATACAGGTGTAGGATTTCAGATTGCTAAAGCACTCATTGAGAATGGATATATTGTGTATGTAGGCTCCCGTGACAAAAAAAAGGGCGAAGCTGCAACTGTTCAACTTGGGGAATATGCACGCGCAATCCAGCTTGATATTACCGACCCTGAATCAATTAAAGCAGCAGTAGAAACAGTTAAGCGTGAATATGGATATTTGACACTGCTCGTAAATAATGCTGCGGTTTCTCACGCCGGTGAACAAGGTCGTACCATGGAAGAGATTCTGGACTCTCAACGCGCTTCAATTGTACCTATTACTGAATTGAAAACAGTCTGGGAGACGAATGTGTTTGGAACGCTTGCTTTAACTCAGGCTTTTATTCCATTATTGCATAGAGCAAAAAAAGCCCGGATTGTGACCATCTCAAGTGCTTTAGGGTCATTGACAATTAATTCAAATCCGGAAAACCCATATCGTTCCAGTTTTGACGCAGTCTACGGTGCTTCAAAAACTGCACTTAACGGTATTTTTCTTTCATTGGCAATCGATCTGGAAAAAACCGATATCAAGGTTCACTTGGTAAGTCCAGGATTTACCGCGACGGCACTCAATAACTTTCAGGGAACAGACTCCGTTGAGGTAGGCTCCATAGAGCCAATCAGGGTGGCTTTAGCTGAAGATCTTCCGACAGGTAGTTTTACAGGCCCTGAAAATTTCAGCGGAAATGATAATAATCTTGCGTGGTAATTTTTAAAACAAAAACCTATGATCAAATATCGTAGGTTTTTTTTACATTTATTATTATGAAAAGCAAAGAAGATAAATTGATACGCTTCATATCAATATCGGAAAGTCATCAAGCCTTTGGATTGCCTACCCCGCAACATCCAATGATAAGTCTTGTTCATTTCAATCAAGACAATCCTTTCAATATGGCAATGGCGCCTATCTATGATGTTCTGAGTTTCTATAAAATCACCTTCATTACCAGGAATAGAGGAAGGCTGAAATATGGCCGTGATTACTACGATTACGATGAAGGTAGTATGCTGTTTTTGGCACCCAACCAATTGGTCGGAAGCACTGATTACAACAGTGAAACTCACTGTTATATTTTGCTTATTCACCCGGATTTTCTGCTTGGTCATCCCATAGCAAGGAAAATAAAAGATTATAGCTACTTTTTATACTCATCCAACGAAGCATTGCATCTTTCGGACTCTGAAAAAGAGATTATACTATCCATTTACAAAATCATGGAACAGGAACTCAGCCAACGTATTGATGAATTTAGCGAAGAGGTGGTAATTGCTCAAATTGAATTGTTGCTGAGCTATGTTAATAGATTTTACAAACGTCAGTTTATTACCAGAAAAATACCCAACAATGACATTCTTCAGAAGACCGAGACAATTCTTGATGATTACTTGAACAGTCAGGAAACTTTAAATCAAGGACTACCAACTGTCCAATATATTTCGGATAGGCTGAATATTTCACCCGGATACCTCAGCGACGTCTTACGTTCACTCATAGGAAAAAACACACAGCAGTACATACGGGAGAAACTTACTGAAAAAGGAAAAGAGAGACTTACCAATACCAATTTTACTGTATCCCAAATAGCGTATGAATTGGGTTTTGAACATCCACAGTCTTTCAGCAAAATGTTCAAAACAGCAACCGGTCTTACTCCTTTGGAATTTCGCACTTCATTTAATTAGTCTACGACAAATTATATTTGGCAGGAGAAAATAATTGATTTGCAAGGTTTTCAAAAATTATGCACTTCAGGGTACATAGAGCTGAGTCACTATCAATTCAAAATACGATCATTAAAATTAAAAAAACTCCTAAAAAAAGTAATTTTAGGAGTTCTTTAATGTATCAATAAAGTAAATTATTCCGTAATTCTTTCCAGAGTTTCGAATTTACCGTAAGAAGCTCTTAATTTAACCAATTGATCTGCTACAACTACTGTACTTTGCGGACATAAATCTCCACTTTGCAAAGCTTCCTGATAAGCATCAATTGCAGCTTTTTCACCAAAAACAACATTCTCTAAAGTAGATTCTGCATGATCACCTCCAAAAGAATTTTTGATATCGATCCATGTTCTGTGCAATGCTCCTGCAGTTGTTGAGCTGTCATCCGGATTACCTCCTCTTTCGGTAATTAATCCCATCAGATCCGATTTCATCGTTTGAGATTCACGTACCATCTGGTCATAATCATTTTTTAGTCCGCTGTATGAGTCCCATACTTTTTCTTCTACCTTAGCAAATCCTTGGATTCTGTCATTTGTAATGTTTAATAAATCATTCAGTGTCGATACTGTTTTACTGTTGTCCATAATAATATTTTTTGATTAGTGTACTGATGTATTTACAATGACCGTACCATGTGGTACCAGCTCAAATGCTAAAGTTTTCTTAAATAAAGAAATCGCACAATCTTTTTTACATAGTAAATATGAGTTGAAGCAGTGTATAAAAAAATATTTATTCTTCAATTAAAATCTCCATCCGGTTAATTAATGAGCGTTCGTTACTTTCTCCTCAAAGTTATTACCAATTAGAATTCAGACGGCAAGCTCAAGGTAGATATCAATTTCAATCCAGATACTGAATGCTAATGCAAACAATAAAGTGTACCATAGCAAATCAATCTGTTTCCTCAGCTGTATTCCAAAAACGGCAACAAAGAAAAGAGGGCAGGTTATGAGATAAGTTAGAATAGCTGTACCAAAGACAACAAAAATATCATAGTAATAATCGCCCAACAATAGTGTAATTGCAAAGTGTATACACCAAACAACCAACGGCAGTACGATGCATAAAATCCACTTCCAAAGTTTTTTCATATGCAGTTTTTCTGCTACCTGACGATAATTTTTGATAAGCAGAAATGCAATCACAATAAATAACAGAATAAGTATTGCAATCTGGATCAATTTGTATTGAACAACATCTTCTCTCGTATTAACATAATCCGTTTTTATAACGATTTCATTTTCAAACAGCTGTTTTTTTGTACGCTCACCGTTAACAAACGTTACTTTACTTGAAAACTTACCATTGTTATTTTGAAAAGTCCAGACAGAATCTTCAATACCCTTTTTATATAATCCTGTACTAACTACTCTCCCATCCTTTTTCCTAATAAATTTTCCATCCAAACGCCCACCATTGAATTGTACAGAATCCACTCCTTCAGGTGTTCTTATGTTTAAATAAGTGATTGTTCCAGGCTTAACTAATTGTACTCCATTGCCAAGCATCAGCGAGACGGAATAATCCAAATTTTTAATGGCATCGTTCTTATTGTAGTCATCATATTTTATTGGCTGTTTTGACAAATCAAGCTCTTCGATTTTGACGACCAGTAATGAATCAAATCTGTAGTACTGCAAATGCTCGTAATCAATGATGTCAATAAGTTTGTTAGACTTCAAAAGTACATATTGCGGCTGATCAAATCTTTGTGTATATCTAGGTTTGCTTGTAGAATAAAATGAGAAAATCGCAATTGCTCCGATGATGTAAGGATTAGTTCTCTTCTGCCATAATGAAAGTTCAGATCTCTGCTGATTTTTGTTCAGACTAATCCATGCTGCAAATAAAACGGGTAGAACAAAAAGATCCGTCAGATCAACCGTTCTTTCAATAACAAAAAATGTTTCACTAAAAAAATCGATAAACGGCTGGGAATAAGCACTTTTCCAATAAACAAAAAATAATGCTGTTGCAATGAAAATTGCAGATCTGTATCTCGGAAGCAAAACAGACCAAAAAATAGGAAATATAAAAAGCCCGCACAAATCTGACAGTTTTCCGGTAACGTGATTATGATAAGTTGTTTTAAGATAAAAATCATTCAGAATCAATAATCCTAAACACAAAATAAATGGGAAAGAAACTATTGGATTCAGACGTTGTTGCATAGTATTGAATTGGTATCGATCTTAAAACTAAATATTATTTCCTAACTTCTTTAAAATTAGATAAAAAACAATAGGCAATAATAAAAAGGTACAATTATTTTTAAGGATAAATCTTAAGACTATTCTTTCGTCAGTTCCACTCACCATCTGATAAGATCACAGTAAGATATTTCCTAACCAGAATTATATAATGAATTATTTGGCTGATGGAATGATAATATTTTTCCCGGATTGTACAAAGTGACTGTTTCCTCGGTAGTGGATTGTTTTAGGATATTTTGGAACTTTTGCCACATGAGCTTTTACAATCTCAAAAATAAAAAAATTATAATCATTGACCAGCTTACAGTCATATAAACGACATTCGAAATTGGCATAACAGTTAACCAACAATGGTGCATTTACCATTTCTCCTTCGGCTGTATTCAAGTTAAACTCTTCAAATTTATCGATTTCCGTACCACTGCAATTTCCTATTGAAACCACTGTCTTGGACAACTCCAATGTTGGTAGGTTGATTACACATTCATTACTTTTTCTTATTAATTCGAAACTATGATTTCCACCAGAAATCATGCATCCAATTAATGAGGGAACAAATTCCATAATAGTGTACCATCCTAAAGTCATTACATTTCTTTCCTCTTTGAATGCAGATGTTAAAAGAACCGTAGGACTTGGTTCCAGATAATGACGAACATCCTCGATAGGATAATTTACTTTTTTATATTTTTTCATGATATAGTTTGCTCCATTACGGTCATTTCAAACAAGTCAATTTAATCTTTATTAATTCTTGCAATCCATTGAGTGAAAGCTTCAACGGCTGATTGTAAAAACTTTCTGTTTTCTTCTTTTTTGATTTTACCTTCATCGTCAAACCATTCAGATATATTTGCAATATAAACTTCAGGTTGCTGCATCACTAATAAATTTAGAAAAACAAAACACTGGCGGAGATGATGATTAGCTCCAAATGCAGCAATATTTCCGGGTGAACTGCTGAATACTGCAGCCGGCTTATTATCCCATACATTTTGATCAGATGGTCTTGAGCCAATATCTACTGCATTTTTTAAACATCCCGGTATCGATCGGTTATATTCCGGGGTAATAAAAATAAATGCGTTTAATCCTTTAATTTTATTTCTGAAAACAGTGTATTCTTCAGGAACATTGTTAAAGTCGTCAAAATCCTGATTATAAACAGGAAGGTTATCGATGGACACGATTTCAAATTCAAATCCTCCGAGCTGGATATCTGCCACAGCATTCGCAATTTTTTTAGAAAAAGATTCTTTACGAAGACTGCCTACTATAATACCAATTTTATTTTCCATTGATCAATGATTTATGTCGTTGGTTCAATAACTACGCCATTCGAAATATATTTATTTCCAATCTACTTTTACATTGATTAAATTAATATATGATGAAATAAAAAGAGAGCTTCATTCAGAGCTCTCCTCTATTTCAATCACTAATTTGTTATTTTGGGGTGGATGCCTTATCATAGATTATTGATTCGTTCTTTAATTCGTTCCAGAACTCCGAAGGTATATCAACCTCTAAAGCTTTGGCATTAGCAATAGCCTGCTCTGGTTTTCCAGCTCCGGGAATGATCGATACAAACTCTTCTGCAGCCAAAACAAATTGAATTGAAGCATCTACAAGATTGACCTGATGCCTTTCAGCAATAATTTGTAACTTTTTATATTTCTCAGCAATATCTTTCGGTATCTGATCCTTATAATTATATCGTTTTCTTCCGGCTATATATCCTGAATTAAAACCCGCACCTGATACCAATTGGACACCCGCTTTTTTTACTGCCGGAAGAAGCCTGTCGACAGCATCTTCGTGCTCCAATATGGAATATCGTGTTGCAGAGAGACATATATCAGGATCTGCAGAATCAAGGCAGTCTAAAATTGGTTCAATTTTATTGACCCCCATTCCCCATGCTTTGATGACACCTTCATCCCGCAAAGCGGATAGAACTTTGAATGCACCGTTTTGAGCTTGTTTTAAAAAATATGGATAACGGTCTCCCACTTGATCTTCCGACAGGTCATGAACGTAAATGATATCAAAATATGGTAAGCCTGTTCTTTCCAGACTGTCCTCAATAGATCTTTTGATACCATCAGCCGTATAATCGTGTTTAAAATCATAATGAAACGGATTTTTCCACATGGTAGGCGGTACCTGATCCTTTGGAACCTCCTTGAACAGGCGACCAACTTTTGTGGAGAATACATAATCTTCCCTTTTTTGAGACCGGAGATATTCCCCAAACCTCTTTTCACTTTTGGTCAATCCATACCATGGCGATGTATCAAAATATCTGATACCTTCATCCCAGGCGGATGATAAGATATCCCGCGCTTCATTATCCGAAATATCATTAAAAGCTGTTCCTATAGCAACCCCTCCCAATCCAATCTGATGTTTTTTTTCTAAAATTTCATTTTTCATATTAACTCATTAATTATTAGTGTTAGTACAAAGATGATGCAAACTATACGTTAGTCCGAGTAGTAATAGAGTTGGAAGATAGCTCTTTCAAATATCTAAATGTAATACTGACTTTTTCAATTGTCTTTCAAATTGGTACGCAGTTGGTAACCAGTTCACCTAAACTTATCGTAATAGAATTGCAAGAGCAATAATCTCAATGCAGAAAAAAAACATATAATAAAGATGACTGAAAATCAGGAATCTTAAATGGAATATTTAAAATACAGAAATGTGAATATTATTTTATTTGACAAAGATGTTTCTCAGGAAACCATCAACAAAAATGCAGAAAACCTGAATATTGCTCAGCTTAATCTCTCAGATTTTAATGAAAGAATGGGTACAAACTATGATCTCATATGCAAATTTACGAATGAGAATACCCGTTTTTTTCTAAAACAGGAATTAAGATATCCTGAAAATACAAACACCATCGCCAGCCAAATTAATTGGCTCCTAATGTGGAAAAGGGAAATCAGCGACAGAGTCTACTTTAAAATATTCTTCAACGATATTGCACGGGAATTTGAAGAAATCAATCGATATGATTCCCCATACGTACAGAAGGATAACGTATACTATAAAATGGTTGACGATTTTAAAAGAAAGTATACAGATTACGCTCCTTTAGGATTTTTAAGCGAAGATGACGAAAAATACATAAAAGAAGAAATCAACAAAAAATTCTTACAAAAAATCAATTGAAATTAAAATCTTATTTTTATTACTTGTAGTTCCATTTGCAACTTATAGAAGTACTATATCATCATCTTAATTTATGACAATAGCTAAAGAAAAATTTTCAGCATTGGAATCGGAGATCAATCTCAGAGCTACTAATTTTGCAGCTGTTTTGGTATGGATTATTGTTGCATTATTTGCCGGTCTTGCCATGATCTGGGCAGACCAATTAATACGCCCCGATTTTCTTGAATATTACAGAAACAACATTCTAGATTTTTCAGCATCAATTATCATCATAGTTTTATCAGCAGCAACGAGTTTCTTTCTTGCACGTTATCTTTTAACCAAAAAGTACAATAAATATACTGTATCGGTAAATGACCAGGGAGCTTTTATATTTGATCGCTATGGTAAAATTTCAGAACAGATTCTTTATACTGATTTACACGCCACAACAGAAAAGTATGATTCAGATATTAGTTTAGAATTCAACAGGAAATTAAACAAACAATGGTTTATCATTTATAAAAAAACAGAGTTAAATGAAGTCACAAAATACAATCTCAGGTTTCAGAAGGACTTTTATGCACTAAAAAATAATTACGAGCTTTATCAACATTTCCTGAGAGGAGTACAAATATTTCGTCCTGATATTAAAATACATTATCATACGGCAATACACTTCAAAATAATATCACCAGGCGCACTGACTGAAAAGCAAAAAAAGAGTGATAAGATCTTTAAAATTGTATTTAATATTGTTCTGTGTATCATCCTACTATTTTTTATTTATGTGATATGGATGTTCATTCAAATATTCTCAAAATAAAAATTCCTATCTTTTATTTTTTAAATCTTAAAAAATGCCGTTACATAATTTAAAAACCTTATTTTTAAAATATGGAAAAACGAGATCTTTTAATTATTGAATACCTTTCAAAAGGATTTAAAACCACCGAAATAAGTCAAAAGTTAATGACAGAGCATTCAATTAAGGTCAGCAAGAGTCTCATTGAAAAAAGACTAAAAGCATTAAGAACAAAGTTTCAGGCAAAAACGCTTTTCCAATTAGCAGTCATTCTAAAAAACGAAAACATCATCTAATACTATGATCCTACATATAATCAGGCATCATTAAAAACAGAGGTCTATGAAAAAGCTAATTATATTTTTTGCATTCGCATCTTTTATATCAAATGCTCAAAGCCGATTTATCAAATTAGATTCAGCTAAATTGATCAAACATGTGGAAAGCTTTATCTGGTTAACCGAAGTTAACTATGTGGCAGATAAAAATAGTTTTGACTGGGGTTACAACAATTACCAATTTGTTAATCCTAAAAATGAAAAAGATCTGTTTACAATCAGATTTGAACGAAGAGCTGATGGGTTTGATATAGTCAGAGTCAGTGGAACTTTTGATAGTCTTTTTAAAATCTGGAAAAGTGATTTCGATAGAAAAGCTGATGCTGACACAGTTAAAAACACAGGTTTTGCAATAGATGGCCGAACAAGATTTAACAAAAATAAAGATAGTAATTACTGGAGCATCAGCAGTTTATAGGTCATTGCCTTTACATACTTTATTTTTTTTTGTTTTTAAAATCTTTAATTTGATCTTACTACTCCTATACGAAACTTAATAAACTAATTGTTTCAAATTCAAAGTGTATAATGCTATCAAAAATTTCAAACTTATTCATACATGATGATTAATAAATTACCGGAGATTTTAACAAAAGAAAAATATAATGAGAAGGACATCGAATTTCGAAATGCGTTATTCAATTTGGACAAGAACATAATCACCGATAACAATGCAGAATTCCTTACAACCATTTACCAGTCCACAAAACATCTCGACATCCGAAATAAAATATTAAAATTGTTGTATGATTTTAACTTTTCTGCCTTAAAGGAATTCTTTCTCAGCTCCTACAAAAAAGAGCGCTATCTGGATATGAAAATTTACGCTTTGCGGGGACTTTCACAATTTATTGAAGAAAAAGAAACTTTGGAGCAGGTAAACATTCAATACGATGCAATGCCTGATGCGTTTAAAGACCATTATACCGTTGATGAAACTGGTGAGATCGTAATGCTGAAAAGTCATTCAGAGACAAAAAGAATTATGGATAAATATTGGGAAGACGAAAAGAAAAATCTAGGGTAAATTTTAAAATCTAAGTTCATTTAAAGAGATTAGAATAATAATCAGCTCTCTTGATCCTTTTGCGGGAAGTCGATG
Organism: Chryseobacterium indoltheticum; assembly: GCF_003815915.1. Classification (NCBI taxonomy): domain Bacteria; kingdom Pseudomonadati; phylum Bacteroidota; class Flavobacteriia; order Flavobacteriales; family Weeksellaceae; genus Chryseobacterium; species Chryseobacterium indoltheticum. The sequence continues at coordinate 1,731,459 of NZ_CP033929.1, read as the reverse complement.
ATGAAGTAATTATTTTAGTATGTCTTTTGATATATCTAAACCATATTAAGAAAATACAGCAATTATGTTAAAAAAAGGAGACCATGTAAAGTGGAGGTTTCAGAATGGTGAAACACACGGTATTATAACTACAGTTCATACCAAAGATTTTGTTTTCATGAATAGACAAAGACGGGCATCTGAGGCTGAGCCACAGTATGAAGTCATCAGCGAAAAAACTGGAAAGAAAGCAGCCCATAAAGCTTCCGCACTAAAAAAGATTTAAATTACCAGAAGCTAAAAGTTAAGGAGTTAAGCTCTATTTGCAATTTTCTGCGTAAGATAGATATAATTAAACATACAAAATGTCGCTATTACCCCGAAAGTATGCCATAAAAAATGTGTTCCGATATTGAGCCACTCCCACTTATCAGCGATACGAAAAGTAAGTGCAAAAGCAAATGACAGTAATGCAAATCCCACCCATTTCCCGGCTTTCCATTGCGTATAAATTAAATATCGTAAAACCGAGAAGAGAACAAATGATGCCATCATTCCATAATTTAAATTGATAAAAAGAGATGTATTATCTAGCAAAATCCAGTTTCTTAAAGCAAACATGAGAATTATATATACAAGAACTACAAAGACAGCATAAAACAATTTGGTGCTCTTCGCTATAAAGTAAAATCCTGCAGACAAGCATAGCAACATAATAGGTAGCCAATCCATCACAATAAATACCGACCATTGTCGGAATGAGTGATAAAACGTTCCACCAATAGCACCAATGTATAATAATATCAAGCAATAAACTAAAAATGGATACTCTTTAAAATTATCTTTGATTCTAATAGTCCAAAAAATAGCTGTGATGAGAAAAAACATCGCAGTAACTGCATTTAAAGGCTCAGGAAAAAGCTGACTCATATCTGTTTCCTTATAGAACATCCCTCCGTCCGGCGGCGATTGATTTATTGACATTCTTTTTATTTTTACTTCGTGGTGCAATATACAAAGAGAACTCTTTCAATTAAATATGATTAAGATTAATGACAAGTTCTGCCATTTAAATTATCATAATGTTTACAAGCAATAAAAGTAAGCTGTCATTTTTGACAGCTTACTTTTATTGCTAAATAAATTTTAATTATTTCAGAGCAGACTTCACTTTCTCAGACTCCTTCAAATGGTTTTCCAAAGTCGGAAGTGTTTTAGTTGCAAATGCTTTTACGTTAGCATCTGTACCATCTGTTGACTCCTTTTTAAATGCTGCAATATCTTTTTTATGATCGTTAACCATCATGTCGACATAAGCCTTGTCAAAATCGGCTCCTTTCTTTGCTTTTAGATCATCATGCATCTTTTGTTGTGAAGCATCTAAGGATGCCGGTAAGGAATAATTTACACTTCCCGCCCATTTTTTTAGTTCTTCGTTGGCAGCTTTATGATCTTTTGCAATCATTTGCCCTAAAGATTTCACAGAAGCATTGGTAGCATTTGCAGCAGCAAGTTCTCCCATCATAACTTCCATCATTCCCCCTTTAGCAGCAGCATCAACAAAAGTTTTGTCTTGAGTACTTAATGCTTTTGCATCAGGAACTGTACTTGAAACTGTAGCCGAATCATTAAGAGTCTGTGAGGAATCCATTGGAGCTGTTGAAGACATATCCGTTGAATCTACGGAACTGTTTGTAGAAACAGAATCCTTTTTGTTGCAAGATACCATGGCAGCAACTGCCAACAATGTAAGAATTGAATTTTTCATAATAATTATTTGGTTGGTTAAAATTAAAAGCATTTTTATTATTTGCTTTGTGCTACAAATAACAATTTGTCTGCCAAAGATTTTGAGGTAATAAATAGACCAATCTACATCAGGTAAGTCTCAAAGTTTTAATTGCCTTAACCCACTCTTTTCTCTCACAACGTTCACAAACCTTTACAGATCTTTCCAAGTATGCGGAATAACCGCAGTAAGTACAGGCATAAATGTCTTCCTTCTCAATGGTCGTTACTTTTTTGTTATAAATTTTTGGAAGTACAGGCAATCCGAAATGAACTTCTTCATCCCTGTAGAAATAAAAACTGATATTGCCTGTGGTTTCCAGAATTGCAGTCTTTACCTGACCGACATGTTCAATCGATTCCTGTCTCATTTCGGCAAAGAATTCATCCTTTGCAAAAGTATGATCATTTTTGACACCTAATACAAATTGTCCATCTTCAATCACATATAGCGGTTCACCTTCAATTACATCCTCAAACTTTTCACTTTTACTTGCGAAATAAGTAATAGTTCTATAGATAATGATTATGATGGCAAATACGAGGAGTGAAGGAATAATTGGCATATCCCTGTGAAACATTGGATCTCCGGCTGCAGATCCCAATGCAATAATGATAGCAACTTCAAAAAGTGACAGCTGCCTAACTCCTTTTTTGCCCGACAATCTTAAGATAACCAATACCATAACAAACATTAGGATTGTCCTTAGAGAAATTTCCAGTACATAATTTCCATCCAGATCACCGATAAATATTTCACTCCAATTTAAGCTCATAATTTTTATATGATTAATCGATTATTTGGGAACAATTATTCTGTTGCTAAATTGCTCGCTTCACTCTGTTCAATATTTTCAGAAAAATTAACTCTCAAATTAGCAGGAAATTGCAGTGAAACAGTATATGTAAGGTCATCTTCCCCTATTTCGACATCAGCTTCCGAGAAAGATCCATCTTCGTTAACAATCTGAACCAATTCAATCTTAGTATCAATTTGCTCTTTGGGTATTTCAATCCAATATTCTTGTTGTTCCTCGTTGAAAGAAAGGTGTTCTTTTGTAAATTCAATAAAATTCATAGTAATATTTTATACGTTAATATATTTGGAAGCAATAATTGAACAAATAAAATGCCATGGGATTTTAAATTTATAAATAAAGCTTGCTATTACTAATTTTCACCATACTTCTTTCGGTTATTCTTTTTAAAACCTGATACATCCTCGATAACAATTAGAATTGAAAATCAAAAATTGACAGGATATAAAACTATACAAATTATAATCGCTATACTTTCTATAGTGATTTTCACGTATATTTGTACTACATGAAAAATATATCATATTCTATTCTTGAACTGGCTATTGTATCTCAAAACAGCAGCTATAAAGAGACTTTAAATAATTCTCTCAGATTGGCACAGGTCGCAGAAGAGCACAATTATATAAGATATTGGTTTGCTGAACATCATAATTCAGAATCTGTAGGAAGCAGTGCAACATCAGTTTTAATCGGATATGTCGCTGAGAATACCGATAAAATAAAGGTTGGTTCCGGAGGAATAATGCTTCCCAACCACTCACCTCTTATTATCTCTGAGCAGTTTGGAACTCTGGCGCAATTGTATCCAGGAAGAATCGATCTTGGATTAGGACGTGCTCCCGGCACCGATACCCCAACCGCAATGGCAATCCGTTCGGATTTTATGAAAGCTGCTCATTCTTTCCCTGATGAGGTCAATAAAATTCAAAAATACTTTTCTACTGATAACAAATCCTCAAGTATCCGTACACCCATTGCAGAAGGTACCGGCGTTCCGGTTTATATCTTGGGATCAAGTACAGACAGTGCTCATCTTGCTGCCCAAAAAGGTCTTCCATATGCATTTGCAAGTCATTTTGCTTCTGCAAACCTTATTTCTGCGTTACATATTTACCGAGAGGAGTTTCAAGCATCAGAATCATTGGATCAACCATATATCATGGCAGGTGTAAACATTATAATGGCTAACACTGATGAGGAAGCAGAGCGTTTATTTACCTCTTTAGTAAGAATGTTTTTCGGAGTACTGACGGGAAATTCCCAGCCTCTGCATCCGCCGACAGAAATGACCGATGATCTCAAGGATATTATAAAGCACCCTAGCTTACATCAAATGCTAAAATATTCATTTGTCGGGAGTAAAGAAAAAGTAAAACGTGAACTACTTGACTTTATTGATCAAACTAATATAGATGAATTAATGACGGTTTCAACAATTTTTGATATTGAGGACCGCCTTAAGTCAATTCATCTTTTTGCTGAGCTTATGGACGAAATAAATTTGGATAGAAAATAGTACTTGTATCAATGATTGTTGAAAGTTTAAATGTAAAATGACAAAAAAGAAGGAACATTTAGATTGTTTAAATACTGTTAAACCCGTCAGAGATGCTTTGGATGTAATCAGTGGGAAATGGAAATTACTCATTATTATATCAATAAGCGTTGGAAATTGCAGGTTTACGGATATTCAGGAAAGTATACCAGGGATAACTCCGAGAGCATTAGCCAAAGAGCTAAAAGATCTTGAACATCATATGTTAATTAAGAGGCTTATCGTTGAAAGTTATCCAATAAAGATTTCTTACACTCTTGATGATTATGCCAAGAGCCTTACTCCGGTAATTGATGCTTTGAAAGATTGGGGAATTAATCATCAGAAAAAGCTAGATGGAAATAAATTAATAGACAGCAAAGAGATTTCATCCTAAAAAACACTTCTCCAATCCGACTGTAAAGGTCGGATTTATATTTGCAGAAACAAATTAAAAAAACCTAAAATTACTGCTACTATTTTGACAATCTAAATGTTAAGTTAATCATACTTAACTTTCAAAGACAAAATAGTAACAATTAATGACTGGACAGCGGGATCTGTGGTATGGAGTGATAATAGTCAAAAAGTTGCTTTGCCAATATGGAGCGAACCAGAAAACAGAAAATCTTGATTATTGATGTCAACACCTTAACAGCGACATTATATCAAAAAGAATTCAGGGTTTTATATTTTTGAATTATTTATCAATGATCATTTAAAGGGAACAAGCCCGACATTTTAGATTTCAAAATAAATTCCCAAGAAGTTGCAGAAATACAAAATTTAAATAGCAGAGAAAGAAAATATTAATTGCAGAACCAAAATCAGATTTTCGATTACAAGATTTTATTGTGACATCCCTATTAATAAAAATCAAAGAAAAATAACATTTTATTTGGTTTAGTATTTGTTAGCACATGTCTACACCAAAAATAAATCTTATGATCACCCTACTCAACGATGCACCAGACAATGTTGCCGCATTTAATGCCACCGGAGAAATCAATCCGCAAGATTTCAATAACATTGTTACTCCACATGTTGCTAATAAACTTGCAAGATTCGATGAGCTGAACTATATGTTATACATTAATGATGATGTAACACAAACAGATGTAGCATGGCTTACTCGATCACTTTCACATTTTGATAAGAAAAAGCACTGTAATCGTGCAGCCATCGTAAGTGATGATGCAGGAATACAGAAAATCAATATACTATCTGCTTCCGAAAATGTCAAAATATTTCCAAAAGATAAAGTGTATCATGCTTTATACTGGTGCAACAACGGCAATGAGCCTGAATATTCAGAATTTTAAAATCATTTTAGATTCATTCTTGTAAATCATGAGAGCAATTGTTGTTTCAAAAATCCAAAACTCACTAAAATCATAGATTTGGTGAGTTTTTATATAAAGCGTAACTAATTATTTTTCCAAATTCAAGCGTAAGGAAATATATCTATTCAGAAATACCCCACAACAAACTGTAATTTTCTTTAATTAATATTTCTTACAAATTACCACAAGATACTTTCCGAAAGTTATTATCATCATTGACTTTATGATAGTAAATGTAAAAATTTATGAATGATTACTATAACTTTAAAATAGTTATCTGAAACAAAAGAAAATTGTTAAAAACTTTAATAATTTTAAATCATTAAAGTTCTATATAAAGATTTTTCTAATAACTTTCAAATCTATTTCTCTATGGACAGAAAAAGAATACTTATTTTTGATGATGACGTTCCGCTTCTTGATGTCTTGCAAATTATCTTTACAGAAGGAGGATATGAGGTGGAAGTATCTCAGTCATCAAATAATGTTGTAGAATGTGTAAGTACTTTTCAACCTGATCTTATATTGATGGATTATTTAATTCCAGAAATTGGAGGTGCAGAAGCAATAAAAACATTACGAAACAATCAAAAATTCAATAAAGTTCCAGTGATTTTAGTTAGTGCCACTACAAATATTGCTAAAATTAAAAATACATCTGGAGCAAATGATTATCTTAGAAAGCCCTTTGATATTGATGATCTTGAAACTATTGTGAACAAATATTTATCATAATATCATTTTTCAGAACTTAATGCGCTATACATATAAAAAAAGACGGAAGAGGCTTTTTAAAAAGATGCAGATGCTCCCAAAACAGATTGGAGATCGGATAATGTGTATCCTGATGACCTTACATTGGTAAATGCTACAATTGAAGAATGTATACCTGAGAAAAAAATATTTGAGCTCGAGCACAGGGTATTGAGAGCAGATGGTACCCCTGGCTGGACCTATTCCAAGGCGATACCCATATTGGATACTAGCAATAATCTTATTGATCGGACTGGCAAAGGATATTATCCAAAGTAAAGAAGATGCTTTATTAATAGAAAAAATTAACTCTGATCAGCAGAGAAGATTATATGAAACACTTCGACGACGCCTGATCTTCTGTACGTATTTGATCTTGATTACCGTATGTGGGGTAAGTCATGGGAGGAGGCAATCGGAAGAAGATTGTTGGATAATGGATATGAGCCATGGTACGCATAAATGCATGAGAAAGAATCAATGTCACTTATCCTGTTATCGGACATCATGATAAACGTCTTCGATGGCTACATGCGATAGGTAATCTTCGGGCAGATCCTTCAGGGGATTTTTTAGCTTTCATAGGGGTTGTTATGGATATTACTGATCAGTATCTTGCAAGTGCGAAGATCAAACGTGCAGAAGAGCATTTAAGAATGGCAGTTGATGCAGCTGGATTAGGAACATTTCAAATTACTGCTGACGACCGAACATTTAGCGCATCACCAAAACTAGAGGAATTTTTTGGCTTTTATCCAGACGAGCCTATGCCCTACCAATCGGCAATCAATCAAATACATCCCGATTTTCGCCAGTTCGTAGTCAATCAAGTCAAGCGTGCATTTTGTGAAGGAACTCGTTTTGATATGGAACATCAGATTATTGAGTACCATGATTGGAAGATAAAGTGGGTACGTGCCATTGGTGAAGTTCATCAACGAGATGGTAAAAATTATTTTACAGGCGTTTTCCACGAGATTACCGAGAAAAAACCGGATGAAATGCGTAAAAATGATTTTATATCTATGGTCAGTCATGAATTGAAAACACCTCTTACTTCGATTAAGGCCTATATCCAATTAATGCATCGAAAATTCGAAAAAACCAATGAAGATGTTGTTTCGAATATGTTAGATAAAACCGATCAACAGATTACAAAAATGACGGCCATGATTAATGGGTTTTTGTACATTTCTAGGCTATAAGCAGGAAAGATACATATTCACAGGGAAACGTTTTGATTTATCTATCTTGGTAAAAGAAGTTGAAGAAGAATTCAACACGACAAATAACAGCCACCATCTTATTTTTCATCCTATTGAATCCGTGAAAATAAGTACTGAAAGAAATAAGATCAGTCAAGTGATTCAAAATCTGATTGGTAACGCCATAAAATATTCTCCTCAAGGGAGCACCATAACGGTCTCCTCTATTTTATAAAACGAATTTGTGCATTTCAGCGTAAAAGATAATGGTATAGGCATTGAGGCAGAAGATGCAAAGCAAATTTTTGAACTATATTACAGAGCAGAACGTGATATTAGGAATTCAGTGTCCTGTTTTGGTATAGGGCTTTATATATGTTCAGAAATCATCAGCCATCAATAAACCATTACAGTTTACAGCGAAGAGGGTAAAGGTTCTGATTTTGTTTTTTCTTTACCGTTAGTCATCGCTTAATTTTTTGATTCTCCAATAACAATTCTTCGAAAATCCGCCTTGGGAGAAGAAGGGATTTTTTGATAAGTTTGTGATTATAAAGGTTGAGAAGGTCTGGTTGTGAAGTTGGAGTGATACGCTTAACCACAGAATCGCATCAGTATTTATAGAGCAATAATATGTTGCATAAAAAATGTATCTGTGCATTGATGTTTTTTAGAATGTCAATATACAGATACATTAGAATTTAATAGTGTATTATCCTATTTCCAAGGATCTAATACAACTTTTACACATCCATCTTCTTTTTTATCAAAAATCTCATATCCTTTTGAGACTTCATCCAAAGAAAGTCGGTGTGTGATAATATCATCCAATTTTACCTGACCTGTCTCAACATATTTCATTAGTTTATCAATGATTGCGTGTACAGGTGACTGCCCGGCTTTTAAAGTGATTCCCTTGTCAAACATTTGCCCGACTCTGAAATTGTCATAATTCATAGGATAAACTCCGAGAATAGAGACAAATCCGCCACGTTTTACTCCGCTCATACAAGCATCTAAAACTTTTATGGAACCCTTTTCAAAATTAACCACTGCTTTTGCTTTATCTAATAAATTACGATCCGGTTCAAAACCAACTGCATCGATGCAAACATCGGCACCTCTTCCATCAGTCATTTGTCTAATTTCGTCAACGGTTTGTTCAGCATCTTTCCATAAAATTGTTTCACAACCTGTCAATTTTTTAATCTGATCCAATCTGTATTGAAGCGTATCGATCACAATCACTTTTTTAGCATTATGAAGAATTGCACTTTTAGCAGCCATAGATCCAACGGGTCCTGCTCCGAAAATTGCTACCGTTTCTCCGCCTTTTAAATCAGCCCACATTACTCCGGTATATCCTGTCGGAAAAATATCTGTTAAGAATAAAGCCTGATCATCAGTAAGACTTTCAGAAACTTTTCTCGGTCCGAAATTGGCGTAAGGAACTCGTACATATTGCGCCTGCCCGCCATTATAACCTCCGTAAAGATCGCTGTAACCGAACATTCCGCCTCCCTTTTCTGTTAAAATCCCACCTTCGGGACCATAATGATCCGGGTTTGAATTTTCACAAGCTCCCGGAAGATCGTGATTACAGAAATAACATCCTCCACAAGCAATCGGAAATGGTACAACTACTCTGTCGCCAACTTTTAAATGGGTAATATTTTTGCCCACATCTTCAATGACTCCCATAAACTCATGTCCCATAACCATCGGACGAGCCTGAGGAATTCCGCCGGAATACATATGAAGATCACTCCCACAGATTGCTGTGGAAGTGACTTTTAAAATAATATCGTTCTGATCTTCTATTTTCGGATCATCAATTGTGTCACAAGTGATTTTGCCCGGTGAGTGAAAAACTGCTGCTTTCATAAAATATAATTTGATTTTGGTTTTATAAAATAATATCTAAACTTATGCCATAGAATTACGGTCTTTTTCAAGATCCCAAACTCTGTGAGCAGCAATTGCTGAGATAAACTGATCGTCAGAATCTTTTCCTGAATTTACAATCGCTCGATCTTCGTGTTTCTTTTTGGCAATGTTGGTTGCATTGTAAATATCATCAGTATCCTTCCCAAAATAAATCGCCTTACAATGTTTATACGCTTCGTTGATAAATTCTGTAAGAATAGGTTTCAAATCCGGCTGCATCAATTGTTGTGCAGATTTTTCTCCTGAGCAAATAAATAATGCATCGAAACTTACGCTTGCAACACTCGAAATAGAATGTTTCGGTTCGAATGAAGTTTTATCATCTGCAACAACCGGAGCCACACTTGGAGCAATAAATTGTACAACAGCACCTTTGCTTTCCAGTTTATTTTTCAGTGATTTTACTGCTTGAGTATTTACTCCGTTTGCCATAATGAAACCGATAATCCTACTTTCAATAGTATCTTTCACCGTATTTTCCATGCTTAAAGCTTCTGAGCTTTTCGTTGAAGGCTCTCTTTCTTCACTTTGCAAGCTTGCAGGATCTGCATCTGCAGGAATACTTCCATTTGGATTATTTAATTTTTTAACCTTAACTCCAACTTTTTCAGCAACATGAGAAGCTAAGTTTTTATCAATAAAATTCAACTGTCCGACTACTCTTTCTCTAATTTCAGGAATTGTAACCTTTGAAAGCTCAAAAACAAGTGCATTCTGAAGGTGTGTTTTTTCAGGTTCAGACTGACTGTTAAAAAATAATTTTGCCTGAGAATAATGATCTACAAAACTCTTACTTCTCGCTCTTATTTTCTGACCGTTTACCCGCTCGTTGTTCGTGGTAAATCCTCCATCTTTCATCATAGCCTGAAAAGGACAGCCTCCACCGATAGAATTGGGTTCATAACTCACCTTTCCTTTCACGATCTGTTGTCTCATATGACCGTCGCGCTGATTATTATGAACCTCATTAATTGATCTGTTGATTGGAATTTCATGGAAATTTGGCGAACCTAATCTTGACAATTGGGTATCTGTATAAGAAAATAATCTTCCCTGTAAAAGCGGGTCATTCGAAAAATCGATTCCCGGAACCAAATGTCCAGGATGAAATGCAACCTGCTCTGTTTCTGCAAAAAAGTTATCCGGATTTCGGTTTAAAGTTAAAGTTCCTACAAGTTCTACAGGAACCAACTCTTCGGGAATAATCTTTGTGGGATCAAGAAGGTCAAAATCAAAATCAAATTCGTTTTCTTCAGGAACTATCTGCACACCAAAATCCCATTCAGGAAATGCACCATTTTCAATAGATTCCCAAAGATCTCTTCTGTGAAAATCAGGATCTGTTCCAGAGATTTTCTGTGCTTCCGTCCAAGCTACCGAATGCACTCCCAATTTCGGTTTAAAATGGAATTTAACAAAATGAACCGCTCCGTCACTGTTAACAAATTTAAATGAATGCACACCAAAACCTTCCATCATTCTGTAGCTTCTCGGTATTGCACGATCACTCATTGCCCACATAATCATGTGCATACTTTCGGGCATTAAAGAAATAAAATCCCAAAAAGTATCGTGTGCAGAAGCCGCTTGCGGAATTGCATTATCGGGTTCTGGTTTTACGGCATGTACCAAATCCGGAAATTTCATTGCATCCTGAATAAAGAATACGGGAATATTATTTCCAACCAAATCGTAATTTCCTTCCTCGGTATAAAATTTCACGGCAAAACCTCTTACATCTCTTGCCAAATCGGTACTTCCTGCGCCACCTGCAACGGTAGAAAATCTCACAAAAACAGGTGTTTCTTTTCCAACTTCATTTAAAAATTTTGCTTTTGTATATTTTGCTAAACTTTTATTCAGTTTGAAAACTCCGTGCGCACCAGAACCTCTTGCGTGAACTATTCTTTCAGGAATTCTTTCGTGGTCAAAATGGGTGATTTTTTCTCTCAGAATAAAATCTTCGAGCAAAGTTGCACCTCTTTCATCTGTTTTTAAAGAATCCTGATTGTTATTTACTTTTAATCCCTGATTGGTGGTCAGTTTTGTATCCTGATTATCAGTGGTGTGATCTTGAAGCTGATCGAGCTTGCCATTGTTTTGTAAATTTTTCTTATCCATATTATATTATTGGTTTATTTTAATTTAATGTTTAATAAATTCTTCTGCGAAATCCTGCAATTGTACTTCCTTCCTCCGAATATTCCTCCGCCGGTTACAAAAGATTTCGCAAAGCGTTGAAGAATACCACCTTTTCTCATTAGGAATTTCATTTCTTCCATGAATGCTGAATTGTATAATCTTGTCTTTTTTAGTGATAATAAAAGTGCTTGTCCCTTCTATATAAAAATGTGCGGTACTTTTCTCTGAATTTTCCGGTCAAGAATGTGGTTTCATCTGAAGTACAATTATTTTCAGATCTTCAGTTTCTATTATTTGAATTTTTTGTACTTGCACCCAAGCAAAACCATTTCTCATTTTATTTTCCTTTTTGGGAATTTTAATTTTGGCCAAATCATTTTCCTGTATCAATTGAGACTGATTTTTATTATCAATATAAGATTCAACAGGATTTTTTCCCGCTATTACATTCCAATCATTGATATTCAAAAGATTATTTGAAAGCTTTTTGAACTGATCAAATTCTTCCGTCTCCGATTCACAAATCAAAAATGCAGAAACATCATTTTCTGAACCTTGTTTATTGACAGGAACCAAATCCTGAATATCAATTTTGTAATTGATAATTTTAAAAGATTACAAATACCTTAAAACCTAACAAACTTTATCGGACAATAAATTTTCCGAATCAATCATATTCGAAATATTAATAGTTTATTTCAGAAGAAATTTAAAACTGAGAAAAATTATAATTAAAACGATCTGAATTTATCTGACTGTCTTTGCAGAATCGTTTTTCATAAAAGCTGTGTCGAATTTTGGAGCCGCCACTAAGTATCTACAGGAGCTGGAGTTGGTATTTCATCCATATTCTCCGCCGTATTGATTGTATCAGTGTTTGTTGAAGTTGTCTTCGACTCGTTTTTGCAACTCCAAAAAGCGTAAATCCTGCAGCTAAGGAAGAAGTAATTAATAATTTCATATAACGGATAATTTGGTGATTTATCAAAGTTATAACAAACATAATGCCTATTTATGATTAGTTTATATAATTCTATATGATTTGAATGAGTCGCATTATTATTTAAAAAATACTCTAACAAAAACAATTGTATAGGCACAATTCTTGTAAATTATGCTAAACACTACAATTATAAAATTCAATAATATGTATAAGAAAATATTAGCAGGATTAGGCGGAGCAATAGCACTGAATATCCTCCACGAAACCATCAGAAAAAACTTCGACAACGTTCCGAAAATCAATGAAGTGGGAGAGGAAGCACTCTTAAAATTTACGAATAACACTCCGATTAATTTTACCGCAGAAAAAAGTCTATATGCCGCCACTCTAGTTAGTGATATTGTAAGCAATGGAGTGTATTACGCTACCACAGCAACAAAAAATGATCTGACATCTGGGCTATTAGCGGGTGCCGGAGCTATTCTGCTTCCAAAAAAAATGGGTCTTAATGAAAAACCTGTTGCAGGAACCAATAAAAAGAAAGCTTTGACAATTGGTTACTATCTTTTCGGTGCTCTTGTCACCAAATTTATCTATGATAAAATAAAATAACATCAATTCATATATTGATACTAAAGGCAAAATTCGATGTGTTTTGTTTTTTTATTTTGCTTTAAAGGTTAATTCCGAAATGCTTACCCTATATTGGGAGATCGGAAATTCAATCATTGAAAAACAACAGGAAATGGTTGGGCAGCAAAGTTATAGATCTTTTAGCTGGAGATTTAAGAATTAATTTTCCTGTTAGTAAAGGATTTTAGGTGCGTAACCTTAAATATATGAAAAGCTTTACAGAAGCATATCCCCAATTTCCAATCGTGCAAGTGCCGCTTGCAAGATCTGAAATACAATTTGTGCAAGTGTCACTTGCACAAATTATCTGATATCATCACATTAGTCTTCTTACAAAGGTAAAAAGATGTTAGAACGAGCATTTTATATTGCAGAAACAGTCAAGAACGAGCTGTTATTATTGTATGGATTGAAAAGGAGCATGAAACCGGCAAATCAATCGCATCCTTTCGGCTATGGCAAGGAGTTCTATTTCTGGTCGTTGTCGTTTATATATTGATATTTGGTCCTAGTGGGGCTCTGTCTATCTATCAGGGAATTTCGCACATCATAGAACCTGAAGTGATGAAAAATCCGTTCTGGAACTACCTCGTTTTAGTGCTCTCCCTTATTTTTGAAGGAACTTCCCTGTTTATCGCCGTCAAAGAATTTAATAAGACCCGTAATGGTATGAAATGGTGGGATGCCATCATCAAAAGTAAAGATCCTGCAAGCTTTCTCGTTGTTTTTGAAGACGGTGCGGCAGTGGCAGGTCTTCTCGTGGTGATGGTATTGATGGGGCTTAGCCATTCATTTCAGATTCCGGAATTGGATGGGCTTGCATCAGTCATTGTAGGATTGATCCTAGTATTTGTCTCTTTTATTCTTGCCAGAGAAAGCAGAAGCTTATTAATGGGTGAAGGGATAGCACCCGAAACGAGAGAAAAGATCGCGAAACTGGCTGAGAAAGATATCGCTGTGGTCAAAACAAAAAGTATCCTATCTACCTATCAGTCACCGGAGGAAGTTGTACTGATGCTCATCATTGATTTTGAAGACCATCTTGATACGGAAGAGATCACCGAGGCCATAAAGCGTATTCGTGAAAATATAAAAAGAGAATTTCCATTGGTTCATTTTGTCATTATTCAGCCGGAATAATTTATACCATCAGACTTTGGGATTTTTCGTTCCACGGACAACCGTATCCAAGATACGGTGAGCTATTAAAAGACCTTTGCTAATATAAATCCGATAATCAATGCAAGAACAAATACAATAATAATCTTGACATAATCGGTTTTGCTGCCTAGGATTTCCTGATTCAGTCTTATATTTTCCTTTTTTAAGGTTTCCAGATCAACCTTTAAAGAAGCAGTCCTTTCATTGATGGCCAACTGGACATTTTTTTCGTGCAACGCAGCAATCTCTTTTTTGTAGCTTTCCATTTCTGCCTGGCGTTGTTTCTGCTGCTCCTGAAAATTCTTCTGAATATCTTCCAGTTGTTTGCCTGAAGTCACCTGAAGCTTTTGGAATTCCTCGTTTCTAACTTTCAGTTGGTCTGTAAAGGTTTTGTTATGGTTGTCTACCTGCTCTTTATAAGTTTTCTGAGCTTCAGTGAATTCTTCATTCTTCTTCTTCAACTGTTTTTCTAAAGTTTCTACCTGTTCCGAAAACTGCTTGGTGACATCTTTTTTGACCTCATCAATGAGGAGGGCCCTTGAATTGGATCTTTCGTGGGATAATTTTTCAGCAATGGTATGCAATCCTGCACCATAATCATGTGGTAAATGAAAACGCTTGTCTGCCAGTTTATCCAATAATGTTTCATCTACCGTATGACCGATGGCAGTAACCGTAATCGGTTTCATAGAAATAAATAATTCGGATAAGCTCAGGTCATTAAAAGTTTCCATACTCTGTCTGTCACCTCCTCCCCTTACCAATGCAACAATATCATAATCCAATGCTGAAATTTCCTTCAATTTGGATATGATCGCCGTGGAAGAAGTGATATTGCAACTATGATCTGAAATATCAAAATATTTTCTTGAAACATCCAGTCCTTCAAAAAAATCCTTCTGGACAATCGCATTATTTCCATAAATGTTAGCGACCCTGACCTTTTCATCTTTGAGCATCTTATCCCTGATAAGGGTTTCAGGGTCTTTTGATCCTGTCTCCAGTTTTTTCTGAATCAGCCCATATCTTTGGAGTTCTTCTTCAGAAATTGACCTTTCTTCCTGCTGAACAATTTCATCAACGACAAAACGCAGTTCAATCGAAGAATTCTTAATGCTCTTCTCAATAAAGCCTCTGAGCGTATACACTTCATTATTGGTGATCTTACTCCTGAACAAAGAAGAAATACGAATCCCTATCGAAGTGTTATCACCTTCTGAGAACAAAAGGTCATAATAATAGTTCCCGTAGGATTTGCCACCACCATAAGCATATCTACCCTTCAGATAGATCAAATTGACCGTTGCATTCAGCTTCAGTGCATTACTGAAGATACCTATTACTGATGCCGGCGAATAGACCGGATAAGTTACTTCGTTGTCCTCCATTGATAAGATGATCATTTAGATCAAGATCGGATACAAAGATATTGCTTATTGGGGATTACATCATATAATTTGTAACAATCAATTAAAAGACCCTAGGATTCCAAAGGCAAAATTTTTGTTTTGGTATTGAACAATTTGCTAAATGATTGCGAATATTCAGATCCCAGTTCATAAGCTATTTACGAACATCAAAGATTTGTGATAGATATCTTTTCTTTCGCTTTTTCTATAATTGATTTCTAAATCGTTTCATTTCAATACAGGTGTTCCATTAATAATCTTTTGATAAAACAAATGAGCTATACAGACAAGTAATTTGAGCCGTACACGAAAGTATTAACCTAAATAAACATTGATCTTTGTATCATAATTAAAAACAAATCAAATATCATCAATTAAAAAAATTCATCTGGGACAAAACGGTCCTTTGGTTTCCAGTCTTGGTTTAGGCTGCATGAGAATGTCCTCAATCTGGGGCGGTCCCACACCTGACGAAACAGAAAGTATCGCTACAATCAATGAAGCTTTGGATAATGGGATTAATTTTCTAAATATAGGAGACTTTTACGGCGCCGGTCACAACGAAATGCTAATTGGCAAAGCCATCAAAGGAAGACGTGACGATGCTTTTATCAGTGTAAAATTCGGTGCTATCTTTCACAATGGTCAGTGGATAGGATTAGATTTACGTCCCGTTGCAATAAAGAATTTTGTCAACTATTCTCTTACCCGTCTGGGAATTGAAATACGCCCTCAACACTTTGAAAGTGTTGAGGGCTTTTCTATTTAAACCAAATAATTAATCCTTGTAGTTATTTTACTACATGAAGTTCCATTTTTCACTACAAAGAAACATTTATCACTGCCGTAGATTTGTATTGTTCAAAAGAGGATAACTAAGTAAGAATAAAAAAATAAAAAATACGATCATGACAAAACAAATAGCAACCGCAGTCTTAACTATCGCAGCAATCATATTAGGAACTAACAATGTTCAGGCTCAAAATACAACCGCTACCACAACAGTAAACATTACCCTGAACGATGTAATTTCTATCGATGCAGGAAGTACTGCAATTGGTAATACTGTTGACTTTAACTATACTACTGCAGCAGACTATAACTCTGATCAAACAATTAATAAAGCAAATTCTTTAAAAGTTACTTCAACAAAGAATTTTAATGTAAAAGTAAAAGCAGGAGGTGCTAATTTCATGAATGGAACCAACTTGATCCCTGTAAATGTTTTAACAATCAAAGCTGCTTCAGCTGCCGGAACAATGGGCGGAACAAAAAACACTATCGTTTTATCTGCAACTGATCAAAATTTAGTTACAAATGCTCCGCTTGGGAGTGCATTAACATTGAATTTGGATTATACAATTCCTGCAGCGAAATCATCATCTTCAGATATCTTAGGTAAACCAGCAGGAACTTATACGCAAACAGTTACGTATACAGCGACTGCTTTATAATATTTTTTTTTTCATATTAATATTTTGTGATTTGGTGTTCGAAGGCTTCTTAAAGGAGGCCTTTGATTTTGTAAGTATTAATAACGATATAGAGAAAATTCAAAATTCGGGAATAAGTATCTATCAGAACTGAATATGTGAAATTTTTTAAGCTGAGAATTGAAAGCAATAATCCTGCAGAGTCAGAAATACGACGAATCACTTAAAAATAATCTTAAAAAAAACTCGATTTTCTAATGAAAATTATGTTGTTTTATTAATTTTAATATAAATTCTTTATAATTACTAAAATAATACTAAGTTTGCAAAAATAATTTTATGTCATTCAAATATTTTATTTTATTTTTTTTATTATCTAATTTTATTAGTGCCCAAGTAGGTATTAATACTAATTTACCAACAAGAAAGCTACATGTTTCTGGTAATTTGCGTGTAAGAGGATTGATCAATAAGTCAGAAACTTCATCATATGATCGAATTTTAGTAAGTGATAGTAATGGAAATATAGATTATACAACAAAAGCTAGTTTACAACCAGGTGTTACACCAGGTAGTTCTAATAAAGAGACATATAGTTTATTGTATAATATGCCAACTGGAAATGGAGATCCGACAAAAACTTTAAAATGTGGAAAGTTTTTATTTCTTTTTGGTAATACGGCGGAATCAAGAATTAGTTTCCGATTAGCAGAAAATCCCAATGCTACAGTTGATATTTATATGAGTATGGAGCAGAACTATACTGTAAATGGATATCAATTTTATCAAGGTAAGACACCCACAGAGGCTGCTAATGTACCATTTACCTTTACTACGTCAACTTGGAATGTTAATCAAGAATTTGCAAGTGCAAATTTAGCTGATTATGAACAGAATATAATGCATTTCCAATACCCTAATGATGCAGATTTTTACAGATTAACCATTTATCGAGTAAAGCAGAATACAGGAGTTGATTCATGGGATTTTGCGGCTGCATGTGAAAAATTTTAATTATGAAAAATATTTTTTTATTTATATTTTCAATTTGTTTTGCTTCTATTTCGGCACAAAATCAAAATATTGGAATTGATACTGAAAATCCCACTCGAAAACTTGATGTAAATGGTAATTTGAGAGTTACAACTGCAAATAATGTTACCAATTCAACATCATATGATCGAATTGTGGCCGTTAACAATACTACAGGAGATGTAGATTACATTAATATACATTCTGTTCCTCAGACCAGTACTAACAATGTTGAAGTTAGACGATCAATATACAATGCTGCTGTACCGGATAATACAAAAGAATGCTCGTGTGGAGATATAACATTTAGAATAAATAATTCAAATACCGCAGAATTTAAATTTAATTCATCGACCATGTTTGTTACTAATTCTAATGCAACATCAATTAATATAGGATACGGAATTAAACGCTGGGTAGATAATACATATAATTTTGTTAATAGAAATGTTATTTTTACTAATGCTAACTTTTCTACCTATCAAACTTTGGATACTACACTTTTTTCTTCTGCTAGCGGTTCAGTAAGAATTTATACAATAGTGCCACCGAAACAAAATAGTCTTTATAGAATTACACTCACTCGAGTTAGTAATACTAGTACATTATTTACATACAGTTTAATCTGTGAAAAATTTTATGTTCAGTCAATATGAAAAAATTAATTTTGTCTTCAATATTTTTTAGTGCAATCTTTAATGCCCAAGTTGGTATTGCTACTGCGAGTCCTAGTAGAACATTAGATGTTAATGGAGACTTGAGAGTTCGTACAACAACAGATAAGAGTACTGACAGCAATTATAATAAAGTAATTGTTGCTGATGCAAATGGTCAGCTTGATGCTTGGGATAAAAATAGTCTCCTTGCTACTATTCAAGAATTAGCGGTAGAAAATAAAAAGATTGTTTATTTTTCTAATTCACCCAATATTGGAAGTGTTATGAATTGTGGAAAAATGGAATTTAGATATGAAACTGGACCTCTGCCTCAAATGCGTTTACTTACTCCAGCTAACACTACATTATATTATACAAGAATTCTAAGAGCAAATAGTAATGTTAACAGTTTTACAACACCAAATAGTGTCTCATCAAATCTAACAGCAGTATTTACCACAGCCAATAACTGGATAACACTGGACACTGTATATACTAATAATTCATTAGGAGAATATTATATTACTTATCCTGGTGACACTAATTTATATCGAGTAACCTTTTTAGCAAGAAATATGAATGCCAGCAATTTATTTTATACGATGGTTTGTGAAAAGTTCTAATGTTATCCTAATATTTAATAATAGATATCTTCAAACTATATCAGAAAAAAAAATGATATTTAAGACTCAACATTTTCGGTGATGACGAATTGATGTTTTAAATATATCATTTTTCCTAAATACTCTTCTATACCTGCGAAATAAAATCTTACAATATCAAACGGACGTTAGTAATTCATTTGAGTTCATAAATATATCATATCATCAAATATCTGATTTATGAACAGCAATATTAAGCAATTTCACTCACCAAGCGAAAAGTCAAATTAATACGTTCTTTCATCAACAAACTTGACTTGGCAATACGGTGTTCCCAATTTTCCTGAAGATCACCTTTCATTATGAGTAAAGATCCGTGTGGTAATGGAATGCTATGTTTTCTGTTATGGTGATTTAATTTCCTGAAATCAAATTTCCGGGTCTCTCCAAGACTTAAAGATGCAATGACCGGACGGTTACCATATCTGCTTTCTTTATCTCTATGCCATGCTACGGAATCGTTATGATCCCGATATAGATTTAAAAGAACAGAATTGAATTCGTAGCCAAATACCTGCTCAATCTTTTTCTTCAAAGAAAGCAACTCCGGTGTCCATGCATTGACTTCAAATTCACTGCCTCCAAGTTTATATGATTTCTCACTGTCTCCGTACCAAGCTGTAAGACGAGGGGTCAATACCTTCTTATCATACATCGTCTGAGTTCTCTGCTTCCATGGAGTATTGCCCAAAAGGTGAGAGAACAGCACGTCTGACTCTTTTAATGTTAAAAAATGTTCTCTGAACTCCAACAGATCTTTTGGAAAAGTATAGAATTCTTCTGCGCTGAATAAACTGAGTTGCCCCATTGTTTTATAAACTTTTTTTATTAACTTTATCCTATCCCACAATGGGACTTTCATCATCATTTGTGTTTTTAAGCTTTCCCAACGGGAAAGCTTTTGTGTTTATATTTAAATTAACTTTTAGTTTTTGAATTTCGTATCTCAGACCTTAACTGCTCAAACATATTTTTAATCTCCTGATATTCCATATTTTCCACTTTCAGCTCTTTCGTATTGATGCTGCAGGCAAATTCCCATATTTCGTAAACTTCAGACCATTTGATTTCATATGGTTCATAAAAAGAATTATCAGAACTTACGAAACTTCCGAAATCATTTTGCTTGGAGTACCTTTTATAAACAATACCATCTTTTGTAATGAAAATGTACGTTTTACCTTTTTTCAGATCCTTTTTATCCTCAAGATATTTTCCGACGATATACGTTCCGTCATTATAAGGTGGCATGGAATCCCCATCGGCAGGAAAAGCCCGAAATTTTCCGTTTCTTAAAAAAGGGAGCGAGAGATGCTGCAGTCCCTCCACAAACTCAGGATCATTATATCCGCTGAGGTATCCCATACTTGCTTTTTGAGGAACGATTTCAATTATGTTTTCTCCTGTATGATCAACTTTCATCGGCAACAAAATTCTGTTGTTGGGAAGGTTGACTACATCATCCAGCGGATACTTCCGCAAATCAACGGTCAGCAGTAAATCAATACTTACTTTATAGTATTTGGAAAGCTTGACCAACAGTTCGATAGGCGGTTCCGATCTTCCGTCTTCATAAGTCGCATACCTTCCGCGCGTGATCGAAATTTCATCTCCTACCTTTTGTTGGGATGCCTTCATTTTGTCTCTTAAAAACCTGATGTTTTCTGAAAAAATTGACATTGCTATAAATTATAGCAACAAATATACGATATTTTGTTATAAAACGTAATAATTTTACACCATGGAAAGAGCGATAGTGCATATGGATCTGGATACGTTTTTTGTTTCCTGTGAACGGTTGAAAAACTCCGAATTGGAGAAAAAGCCTGTGATCATAGGAGGTGGAGACCGTGGTGTAGTGGCATCCTGCTCTTACGAAACAAGATTTTTCGGTGTACGAAGTGCCATGCCTATCAAAATGGCATTAAGATTATGTCCCGAAGCAAGAGTCATCAAAGGTGACATGGATATGTACTCCAAAATGTCGCATATGGTAACCGAAGTAATTCAGGAAAAAGTACCCGTTTTGGAAAAAGCGAGCATCGATGAATTTTATCTGGATTTGTCCGGAATGGATAAATTTTTCGGGTGCTACCAGTGGACGAATGAAATCGTGGATGCAGTTACAAAAAATACCGGTTTACCTATAAGTTTTGCTTTATCCACCAATAAAACCGTAGCAAAGATCGGCACCGGAGAATCCAAGCCGATCGGCAGATTGGAAATTCAGGAACAGAATATTAAACCATTTTTAAATCCCCTTTCCATCAAAAAAATTCCAATGGTTGGAAATGTGACTTTTCAGCTATTGTCAAGATTAGGAGTAAGAACCATTCAGACTTTATCTGAAACTCCGGTTGAAGTTTTACATCAGCTGATCGGTAAGAACGGAACTGAACTTTGGAAAAAAGCCAATGGAATTGATGATACTCCGATTGTTCCCTATTCAGAAAGAAAATCAATATCCACAGAAAATACATTTTCTCAGGACACCATCGATGTACAGAACCTGAGAAGTGTTTTATCGGGAATGGTTGAGCAATTGGCTTTCCAGCTACGTCAGGAAAAATGGCTGACTTCAACGATCTCGGTTAAAATCCGCTATTCCAATTTCGATACAGAGACCAAGCAGTGTAGAATTCCTTATACCTCAGCAGACCATACTCTGCTTAAATACGTGCTCGAACTTTTTAAAAAAGTCTATACAAGAAGAATGCGAATACGACTTATCGGGATCAAATTCACAGGATTAGTCCACGGTTGTCATCAGATGGATTTGTTTGAGGATACAGAGGAATTGATCTCTTTGTATCAGACCATGGATAAGATCAAAAACAGATTTGGAACCGGAAGTGTGGGCAGAGCGTCCGGACTCTTAAGATAATAAACACAGGATTATGTTTCTCAATTGTCACTCCTATCACAGCCTTCGTTACGGAACCATTTCTCTTCAGGATTTGGTACAGCAGGCCGTCGATCATCAAGTCAGAACTTTGGCTCTTACAGATATCAATACCATTACAGGAATCTACGATTTTTTCAAACTTTGTAATGACAATGATATTAAACCGATTGTTGGTGTTGAAATCAGAGTCGAAAGCGAATTCTATTATATCTGTTTAGCAAAAAACCAAAAAAGTGTCGGAGAGATTAACCGCTTGTTGACCCATTATAATTGTGACGGAATCGCAATTCCAAAACACAATCCAGTTTTTGAAAATACCTTTGTCATTTACCCTTTGCATAACATTCCTGAAGTTTTGCAGGAATATGAGTTTGTCGGAATCAGACCTGAGGAATTGAATCATCTTGTAAAGCCTGATTTGAAAAAGCTGATTCACAAAATGGTCATCCTGCATCCTGTCACATTCACAACCCAACTGGATTATAATCTACACAAAATCTTACGAGCGATTGACAACAATACGCTGATCAGTAAATTGACTGATAACGATTGTTGCAGAGATAACGAAACATTTATCAATAAAAAACACCTGCTGAATCAATACCGTTACTGTCCTCAAATCATACAGAACACAGCGGATATTATTGACCAGTGTAGTTTTGATTATGATTTTTCTACCCCTAAAAACAAGCAGTATTACACAGGCAACCGGGAGAGCGATTTTAGACTGTTGACAAAACTCGCTTACGAGGGATTGGAAACCAGATATGGTAAAGAACATTCGGAAGCCAAGGCAAGAGTAGAGAAAGAATTAAAAGTCATCGAATTCCTAAAATTCAGTGCTTATTTCCTCATCACCTGGGATATTGTTCAGTACAGCAACAACATGGGTTTTATGCATGTCGGAAGAGGAAGTGGTGCTAATTCCATTGTCAGTTACTGTTTGGGAATTACAGATATCTGTCCTTTGGAACTCGATCTGTATTTTGAAAGATTCCTCAACCTCAACAGGAAGACTCCACCCGATTTTGATTTAGACTGGAGTTGGCGGAATAGAGACACCATTTTGGAATATATTTTCAATAAATACGGCAAAGAACACGTCGCATTTTGCGGAACAAATGTAGAATTTAAGTACCGGTCCATTTTCAGGGAAGTCGGAAAAGCTTTTGGTTTACCGAAAGAAGAATTGGATATTTTGGCTACGAAGTCAATGGATCAGCATGACGACAATTCAGTTTTTAAATTGGTGCATAAATACGGCAAGCTTTTGGAAAAGTTTCCGAATCAGAGAAGCATGCACTCCTGCGGCAT
Organism: Chryseobacterium indoltheticum; assembly: GCF_003815915.1. Classification (NCBI taxonomy): domain Bacteria; kingdom Pseudomonadati; phylum Bacteroidota; class Flavobacteriia; order Flavobacteriales; family Weeksellaceae; genus Chryseobacterium; species Chryseobacterium indoltheticum. Next base: position 1,707,799 of record NZ_CP033929.1, on the reverse strand, counting down.
TTTAATTTCGGAAGAACCCATTACCAATTTTACAGCATTGGAGATGCCACCCAAAGGTTTTCCGATTGTCCAGTTTGATATGCATACAGCTGAAGAAATCGGTTTTGAAAAGTTTGATATTTTATCTCAAAGAGGACTCGGAACCATAAAAGATACTGTTGAACTCATCAAAGAAAAAAGAGGGGTTACAGTGGATATTAAAGACACGACGATTTCAAAAAATGAGAAGAAATGCAATAGTTATCTGAGTATTGGAAAAACCATCGGCTGTTTTTATATTGAGAGTCCTGCAATGCGTGGTCTGCTCAGAAGACTGAAATGTGAAGACTACAAGACTCTTGTCGCTGCTTCATCTATTATCCGTCCAGGAGTTGCGCAGAGTGGAATGATGAAAGAGTATATTTTCAGGCACAACAACCCTACAAAGTTCGAATACTTCCATGATGTATTTAAAAAGGAACTTGGCGAAACCTATGGAATTATGGTCTATCAGGAAGACGTGATTAAAATCGCACTGCATTTCGGAGGTTTGTCAGCGGCGGACGGTGATGTTCTGAGAAGAGCGATGAGCGGTAAAGGAAGATCGTTATCTGCATTGCAAAAGGTAAAAGACCATTTTTTTGAATCCTGTCAAGAACTCGGGCATCCTGAGCAACTGTCTAAAGAAGTCTATCGGCAGATCGAATCCTTTGCAGGTTATTCTTTCTGTAAGGCTCACTCGGCTTCTTATGCGGTAGAAAGCTATCAGAGTTTATATCTGAAAGTCTACTACCCTATTGAGTTTATGGTCTGTGCCATCAACAATGGAGGTGGATTTTACAGAACCGAAGTTTATGTTCATGAAGCGAAAATGTCGGGAGCCACCATCAACAACCCTTGTGTCAACCTCAGCGAATGTCAAACAACAGTGTATGGAACAGATGTTTATTTAGGACTCATGCACATTGAAAAAGTAGAAGGAAAAACCGCCATGCTGATTCCCGAAGAAAGAAGAAATAGCGGCGAATATACTTCTCTGGAAAATTTCGTCAAAAGGATACCGATTGGAATTGAAACCCTGCAGATCCTCATCTTTATCGGTGCTTTCAGGTTTACAGGAAAACAGAAGCATGAGCTTTTGATTCAGGCAAGGTTCCTGTTTGGGAATGACGAATCAACATTCAGACATCCAACCTTATTGGATGAACCACAAAAAGAATACAAGCTTCCGGTCATTATCAAAAATCCTTTTGAAGATGCATTTGATGAAATTGAGATTCTGGGTTTTCCTGTTTCTTTCAGTCCTTTTGATCTGTTACAGACCAAATACAGGGGAACGGTAATGGCGAAAGATCTCGTTAAAAATCACAAGAAGCAGATCAAAATGCTCGCTTACCTTATTTCCAGGAAACACGTCCCCACGAAAAGAGGAGCCATGTTTTTCGGAACCTGGATTGATGCAGAAGGCGAATATTTTGATACAGCACATTTTCCCAATTGTCTCCAAGAGTATCCATTTCAGGGCGGAGGCTGCTACTTATTGTTGGGTACCGTTGAGGTGGATTTTCACTTTCCGACGATTACCATTCACAAAATGGCAAAGATGCCGTTTGTACCCGATCCAAGATATTCTATGGATAAAGAAAAATCCTTGGAAGCAGCCAGAACACTGCATGAAGATGTCAGCATGACGCAAAGAAAGCCCTATCCTCAAGAGCACGAAATTGGACTGCCAAGACAAAAAATGCAATAAATAAAAATTAACTGTAAACAAAAAACTTTCAAATGAAACTAAAAGCTACCATCGTTGAAGAAACCGATCCGAATGACAATTCAGTAATTGTCAGTTTTGAAGGTGATCAAAATAAAAAGCATTATGAGGTCAAATGTTCATTCAATCCTTTTGTCCATAAAATGAGAAAGTGGGACAGCTGGGAAATGGTTATCAAATGGGACAGTGAAATCTACACCGATGAAAAATCCGGAAACAAATCATATTTTACCTATCTTCTCTGCGATAAAGCTGTAGAAATTAATTCTCCATATGGAAAGAAGGATTAAAGCCTTTTCCAAACCATTACCCATTTAATCATTTTAAAATTGTTTAAAAAACCCATTTTATGCAGAGATTAGAGAATGTCAATTAAATGATTTTTCTAAAAGATATAGTCGGTATTATTGTGATACCTGCAAATAAGATGAGTTTTATAAAGATGATTAATAAGTATATAAATTTCAATGAACTGCATTTGTTGCATCTTGTGAGGTTTCTGACTTTTCTATGCAGATTACCATTCAGGCAGGCACAAGGAAAACTGCAATCAATTCCATGAAAACAATAAGAAAGACCATTGATAAAGCTTGAAATATTTTTGCGGAGGGTTTGTAATCTCCGATTACGGATACCCAAAAAGATTTTTTTCCGCAGAGACAACGGAATATATTTGCTATAGAAAATCAGATAGCCTCAAAGGCAACTGTTTAATAAAAATTTTGTTATTAGCTTATAAAGTAAAAAGCTAACGGACTACAATTTGCTCAGTACATTATTTAAAATATTTAGCAGTGAATATAATTTCTTTTGAAAACGATATCCCTCAGGAAACAATCGATAAAAACGCAGAAAATTTAAAAATGGCTCAGCTCAATCTTTCAGATTTCAATAAAAGAATGGATAAAGATTATGATCTTGTTTGTAAGTTTACAAACGGTCATCCTCGTTTTTTCTTAAAACAAGACTTGAGATATCCTGAAAATACAAACACCATAGCAAGTCAGATTAATTGGCTTCTAAACTGGAAAAGAGAAATTAATGACAGAATCTACTTTCAAATATTTTTCAATGATGTAGAAAGAGAATTTGAAAAAATTGACCATTATCATTCCCCATATGTTGAAAAGGATAAAGTATATGATAAATTGGTCGAAAATTTCAAAAAGAAATATACGGAATATGCACCTTTAGGTTTTCTAAATCAAGAAGATGAAAATTATATAAAGGAAGAAATAAATAAAAAATTCTTGCAACGCATAGTTTAGCAATAAAACCATACTATGTACCACCCTTACAAATTGTGTAATTTTTTCGAATTAATTACAAAATTGGATTGGCAACAACCTTGAGAGTTTAATCTTAAGAAAAAACATTTGTGATGTACCAATTTTAAAAATAATCTTAAGAAAAAACATTTGTGATGTACCAATTTTAAAAAAATACCAAGTATTAAGCTATAGTTATCCAATTTGTGAAGATCAATATTCTGCATTTTAAAGAGTGTAACTTAACCCGAGGTATTAATCATTATACAAATTGTCAAAAAAACTGTACGATTTAAAACCCTCACCAAATCATTCATAAAAAATAAAGGTTAAAATCTATGTGTAGACCAATCCAATATTATAATAAATTATATTTGAGAGCATGCGATAATGTATAAAATGAGTAACTGATCAAACCACTCAACTTATGACTGACAAAATCATTACAGCCTGGAATTTTTCCAATACAGATAAAAACCTTTTATCTCCAAACAAAGAATATAGAATTGAATATGGAATACTGAATGAAATTGCAATGGGCGCACCTCTTGGTGGAATTTCATACTTAACTTTCAAAGACAAAATAGTAACAATTAATGACTGGACAGCGGGACCTGTGTTATGGAGTGATAATAGTCAAAAAGTTGCTTTACCGATATGGATCGAAAATAGAAAACAGAAAATCTTGATTGTTGATGTCAACACCTTATTAGCGACGTTATATAAAAAAGAATTCAGGGTTTTACATTTTGAATCATTTATCGATGATCATTTAAAGGGAATCGACAACCCTCTGTATAACCCGGAGATTTTAGATTTCAACTTGAATTCCCAAGAAGTTGCAGATATACAAAATTTAAATCCCATACAAAGAAAAGCCATCAGTAAAAATTAAAAAATCCTCAACGTAAAGCTGAGGATTTTCATTTTCAATTAACATAGTGATGAATGTTGGTATTTCCTTATATACAAACTATATGCCAAAACGATAATAATTATAGATTCCTTCTATGTACATTTAATTTATTGAAAATTTGTTTTCAAAAATCCAAATAAAGTATAAAATCAAAGTTTTTGATTAAATTATTTAATTCATCTGAATTTCTAATGCAGAATAAAAACTAAATTTTCTTTAAAATTTCATATTATTATGGAATGCCGGACACTATTATCTCTCCATAACACAATTTAAGATTGGACAATGCGACCAATCAGTATGCTATTACGATTTACACTCCTGCCGAATGTTCATCGGATATTCTCAAACCAGATAAGCAACCACTTCCTGTTTTGTGCAGACTTTACCACTTTTTTGAGAGTGCGTCTTTCAATGCTTCAAGTTCCAAACTAAGGTTGCAAACATCTTCTTCAAGCGATTATTCTCTAATTCCGGTTAATTAATTTTTGCCAGTACTTTGGGAGAATTAATCCCCCTGAATTTCTTTTTCAAATCGTGCAAAGTCTGATAATGAAAACCATATTTCCGAGACAATTCTTTTGCTGTTTGTCCTAACTCATATTCCTTTAAAATAGCCAAAATTTGGCTGTCTTTAAATTTGCTTTTTCTTATAACCTAAAATTAATCGTTTTTTGTTAATAATTTTAGGGTTATAAAATGTCTGGTTTTTAGGGAGACTTACACGAAGAAGATAAAGCTTTGGTTACAAGCTTACGATTAGAGATTATATAGTCAAAAAAATGTAGTCCTAGAAAAATATTGTTATGCTATAAAACACAAAACCCTAGCAAGTTGCGAGGGTTTTTTATTTATTTGCTCAAAGTCAGAAAACTTTAGGCATCGGGTTTAGGTGGTAATGGTACTCTTTTTAAGCCACCTTTAGTTTTATCTATATAATTTTCCAATGAATCTAAACTTTTGAAATTCATTTTTTCAATAGTGGTTGCTTTTTCTCTATTGCTTGAAATATAAGTAACAAGTAATGTCATAAATAATCGTAAATCATTTTTATCATTAAATGCATTTGCATAAATAATTTTAGTGTCTTTATTTTTATATTTAATAAGACAAATAATAAAATTGTTTGTCTTATTAATGTTTTTTGTGTCCATTTTTCTTTCCTGTAAAGAAAAATTGAACCATTTTTTAAATTCTTTATCTAATTTAATTTTTTTTGTAATATTATTTTCAACATCATAAAATATGATTGAATTCTGAAATATTTTAGCATCAAACTCTTTAATTCCTTTATGTTCATAATTGTCAGTATTGTATGAAACCTCTAAACTATCAAAATTAGCAATATTTTCATTAATTGATAATTTTTTGTATTCCTGATTATTAAGAATTACATTATCATTTTGAAATTTAATTCTAGATTCAAAGGGATATAATAATTTATTATTTTCAATAATTACAAATTGATTATTATTTGCATAAATACCCGAAATAGGTATTTTATTATCATTACAGTCAATTAATGATAGTAAACAAGTACTAGTTATTATAAAGGTTTTTAATTTGTGCATCAGTTCTGTTTATATTATATTTTTGATAAAGGGCTTTTATAATTGGCGAGCCTAATTTATATGCCTGATCTGTTTTTTTATTAACTAAGTGGTCTGGAGTATTTGTACTTCTACCTGAATTTGGACCGTAATATTTATTCAGATAAGATTGCGTATATCCATCTTTTGCTATTGATTCGTAGCCAGTAGAAAAATCGAATTTTCTATTGTCAAAATAATCTGCTGCGCCTAATTTTACATGGACCCCTAACTCATGAGTGACTGTCTCTATTGTTCTATCTATAAATGCTCCATCCATAATACTTACTTGAAAATTCATTCTTCCATTTTCTTCTTTTATAGTTGTAATACCGTTTGCCGGAGTAACTGTTCTATCTGAATTACGAGTGGTAAGTGCTTTACCGTTATCGAAACTTAAATCGATGCCAGCTTTATCATATTTGCCACCTGCATCAGAATACTTGTGCCCTGTTACAACTTGCCCAGGGCTTGCATAATCTTTTAAAAAATTCTGTCCTTCTTTAGAAGTTGCAAATTGATTCCATGCTTGTACTAATTTGGGATTTTTATAAGAACCATCTTTATTTTTATCAAAAATTTTACTCGGATCAATATGCTGAGGTTCTCTATCATCTGGATCAATAAACCTAATCGGGTTATTAAAAGTATAATTGTAAGGACTATGACGAGTCATTTTCTCCGCCAGCGGGTCTACAACGCCACATCTACCAATATCCGGTATATAGAATCTTGCGCCATAATCATACATTCCGGTCTCTTGAAGTTCTTTTCCGTTGCACTTATACTAATAGGTAACCTCGTATTTTAGGAGGTCACCTATTATATGCCACCCGATATAATCATGCAGGAGCGGGAGGTAATTTAATCATTCCATATTTGAACCGTTACCTAGAGGAAGAACTATTGTATATATAATCCGCAGGCATTTTCACATTGATCATAATAAATCGTATTCTTCATATCAGCAGTCCAAACAACTTTATCATCAACTTTTTGACTAAAAATTTCTTCCTCAATATTACCAATACTTATATCCTTTTTAAGATGAAAAGAATATTTACCTCCAACTTCAATTCTTTTTTTTCCTTTTTTTTCACAATACTTAGAAACAGGAACTATAAACTTACTGTTATCATTTTGTAAATACAATATATAACTACTTGACGTTGTTTCTATATTTTTAACAGCAGCATTTACAATATCATAATCTTTGGTTTTTTGAGAACCATAATTAATTATAAATAATAGAAAAAACAGTTTTACTAATTTCATTTTTTTTGAGATTTTTTATAAATACCCTGATAAGTTCCAAATGATGTCACTTCACCTGTTGTTTTGTTTTTAAATGACACCTCATCTTTTAATAATACTTGGTTACTATTACTGTATGTTCTACTAGGAGTTCTTGACAATATGAAGTTACTACTCATAAGTTTATAGTACGAACCGCAATTTGATTGTGTCTCCGACAGACATTTTTATTGCTGCTGTATCATATTATATTGGAAATACTAAAAAAACAAAAGTAATACAAATACATTTGTAATCGCATGCTTATTACTGATGCTCTATTATGCTTATTGAATACAAATATTAAACTTATTGAGAAAAACACAAACCCCGCAAACTTTTCAAAACAAAGAATTGCCGAGTCCGGAATGTTTTGAATGGATTGCTCCTCTTTTGCAAAAATGCGTTTCCGACCGGCGAAAGGAATTGCATTTTTACCCGACCTACTTTTCAACCAAGTTTTGTAGGAAATATCTACAATATTTCCTAAAAAAATTCAAGGCAAATAATCGACAAAATGCCGTTTGTTGATAGAATGTTTTGAAGGTATTTACAAACCTTGTTTAAATCCTACATTGAAAACATACTGAATTCAGCCTATTAACATTAAAGAAGAGTCTTCTGTAACCTTCCTCCCTATCAACAGTTTTTGATCTGTCAGGATTTGCACTTATAATAGTAACCGCAAAAACTACTGTAAATTTTCTAGAAATTTCTTTCCTCTTTTAGACCCTGCAAATGCACTGCGTATTTTGCGACTCGATCTTCCCGCATTGATCCTGACCAACTTTTCAGATATCGTACACTGTTTGGAAATTCCTCAGAAATTCCAAATTGCAGGCAAAGAAGAACTTAAAAATTAAAACAGAATCTATAAAAATATAGCTTAACTTAAACTTATACTGGAATTTTTATTTGCATATCCAGATCAATATCATTAGTTTCTACTACACTATAAAAATAAAAGCCTCGCAATTTGCGAGGCTTTTATCTAAGGAACGAGCGTGACCCTCGTACCAGTGTGGGAAAGACTATACATATATTTCTTCGGGATTATCCAGATACAAATCTATAAATTCACTAAAACTATTAGCAATAATTCTATATTCACTTCCGCAAAAGATAAAAATTCTATTTATAGAAGATAATGTATTGGATAATTCTATTCCAAAAGAGTAAAAATTAAATTCATAGTTTCCAAAAATAAAAACATTTTCAAATTGTTGAAACTCTAATTTGTTATAGTCTGGTACTCCGTTCCAATCTTTAAATTCATTAAATATTTTAGTGATTCTATTAATGTTATAAAATTCATATAAATTATCTAATGGCATATCATTGCTCCCATTTATTAATAAAAAATATTGTTTAAGATCTGATGGAATTAATATTTTATTATTATTTTGAAATTCATTTATTTTTAAATCATTAACGGTCATGAAATTAATTACCCCCTCATTTACAAAATTATTTTTTAATAAAATTAATTGACTTTGTTCTTTTTCCTCCATAATTTATTTTAAAGCTTTATTAATCATTTCAATTCTTTGAATTTGTACTCTCAGAGCAGTTTCAGTGGCTTTACTGGCTGGAGCACCTCCAGTTCCATTAACTATTCTTGTCGCTAATTCTTTATAGGCTTGTAAAGCTTTACTACTAACGGCTTCTTTTCCACCCGATCGGAAAAAAGTATTCATTTCAGGATGATAACCTTTAACTACAACCTGTAATTCCTTAAATCCTAATTTTTTTAAATTATTTACAAAAATTTTCTCAGATACTACTCTTATTCCTGTTTTTGCTACGCTTCCTCCTATGAAATATGAACCTACATTCGCTCCTGTTTGAAGTTGTTTAGCTAACACAGGATCATATTCTTTATGTTCTACGAAATAATCATCATCGCCGTTAAGGCTGCTATTTATTTTATTTAAAAGTACGGCGAACTGATTAGTTGTATTTTTATGGTATTTCTTTCCATCAATTTTAACCACTTCTATTAATGATTCAGCTTCTGTCATACCTTTAGGAATAGATCCTGCTTTTCGTGGATTTTTTTTATCATCTCCACTATCTGACGACGTATTAGCAATAAGATTTTTAAAAGCTGATTGTGCATCAGATCCGGTATATGTAACGCTTGTTGAATTTTCGATAACATCCATCCCATCGGGATCAATATTACTAATTGGATTATTCAAAACATAATTATAGGCATTAAAAGGTTGGTATTTTTCCGCCAACGGATCTATTACACCCCATCTTCCAATATCCGGCATATAGAATCTTGCACCATAGTCGTACATTCCTGTCTCTTGCAGTTCCTTTCCATTATACTTATACTGATAAGCATTCTGCGTGGTAGCCGTATAATTATGCATCAATCCAAAAGGATAATAATTGTTTACTTCTACAATCTCGCCAGGTCTCCAACCATCAATACAATTAGGTGGATTAAAAGGATCCCATGGTCCATCACATTGTTGCCAAAAATATCTCCTTGGTTGAACAATACCATCCTTGTTCGTATCACTATAACTTAGTCTTACGTTTCCTAGATGATCGGTATAATTATAAATATACTGATTGCTCAAAGCATCAAAATATCCCTCCGAAGTCGGAATAATTCTCAGCTTCATAACAGCAACCTCATTCGGATCTATAACCCCAATACCACCTCCACCATTTCCACTCTCTGATGGCATTGTACTTTTATACTGAAAACCATCCAGATAATTGGTTTCTATATCTCCAAAGAGCTTCTTTACTTTTACTCCGTCTGCCCGATAAACATAATTGGTTACCTGTGCATTCTGAGTAATCTGCTTTGGTAAATTTAGAAAATTATACTGAATTGATGAAATACCTTTATCTAAATGTTTGGTCATGTTACCATTTCCGTTAGCCAGATTATTGTCATACTCAATCGTATTGTGACTTGCCAGATAAGGATAGCCATTATTGCCTCCAATCTGTTCTTCAGTAACTTTTGTAAGCCTATTTCCTAAATAATCATATTTAAGATTATCAATCTTAAACGCTGCAGTATTTCCTGTCATGAGCTCTGCGGAACGTTGGAGTCTCATAATGTTTCCGCTTAAGTCGTAATCTATTTTTTCAAAATATTCTTTAGCTGTAGGATTGATTTCGTTTTGATAAAAACCTGCTAATAACCTGTTTAATCCATCATATACATAGCCATATCTTTTAAGAGGCTCGTTTTCCTGAGTGGAGGTTTTCCAGTCTACTTCTGCAATGTTACCGTTGAATTTTGGTTTTACCTGAAGTGCTAAGAAATCATTATTAGGAGTCTGTTCACCTTCTACCTGATTATATTTGATTTTATAACCAAACAAATCACTTCCTAAATTTGTAGGATTATTAACCTGCGTCATCCAGCCTCGGATGTTGTATTTGTAATCTACTTGTTGTAAACCTTGACCCAAATTCATTCCACCAACTTTTTTATACTCTAACTGAGATAATTCATTATACTTATTTTGAGCAAGATATTCCACAGCATTGTTATCAACCTGATGGGTATGGGTTAATAATCTGTTTTGGTGATCATAAGTAAAGTTTTCAGTAATCACTCTTTCGGTATCACTATCAAGTCTTTTATGTTTGGTAATAGTCATCTTTGGAGTTCCTGAAAAATCAAGAAGAGATTCTGTTTTGGTATAGCCCCCTAAGTGATTGATAGAATGACTTCCGATTGATCTTTCTTTTTGGTCGTACCACGTATAGTTTTTTGTCCAGTTATCATCTTCAATATTTTTCATATAAGAAGCTGTAGGTAAACTTTTTGTACTCATATTGGAGTTCTGGGCATCTTGTGAAAGAATACTCTGTCCTAAAATTTGAGTTGGTATTGCAGGAGTTCCTGCAGGATAGGTATCATAATAATTGACAGATAATACGGTTTCTATCTGACTGTACAAATTATTTGTATAATAGATTTGCATTCCATTTTTCGTAAATCCAGTATTGTTGCTAGATTCAACAATTACATGAGGGTTGGTCATTCCTTGCAAACTTCCCCTGGTTTCATTGGAAAGAGGCATTAATCCTGTATAGATCACTCGTCCGAATCTGTCATATTTGGTAACGAGCCATGTTGAGGTTTGCCTTAAATTGGCATCTTGTGTGGCCACAAGATGGTCTGCTTTATCATACACCATATATTCCCAGCCTTTCCCCGGAAGTTTTTTTTCTACTAAACGGTTTCTGCCATCATATTTGTACTGATAGCAGAGGTTGTTTAAAATATCATTTGGTATTTCATCATCACTCCCAGCGCCATATTCCTCAAAAAATGAAAAAGCGGCTTTAGGTGGTACGACTATGGCTAACTGATTGTATTCGTTATAAATGTAATAAGTATCCGCATTCTCGGTTGCACTCAATACTTTTCTAACCAATATTATTTGTCCCTGTCCGTTTTTAAATTCTATGGTTTTATTACCATCTTCATCTGTGACTGTGCTTTTATAAAGTTGTGCAGTTGCATAAAAGAGATTATTTCCTGTTTTTACTATCGTTTTTGTAGCATTCTCCACCCAGGTTGTCGTTGTACCAAAATTCCCGACACGATCATTTACCTCATTCGCCTCATAATTAAACTTTACAGGTTTACTTGCCCAGTCATTTCCCACCTGAATCTGTTGATGAATTCTGTCTAAAGGAGAGTTTTCCAATTGCTTTTCGGCAAATGCCTTCTCATTGGTATAAGTATTTGCAGGATCTCCTACGGGAAAATCTACCAATACTGAAGCTTGAGTATATATTGCCCCGTTGCTTGTCGATAGCTGAGGAACAGGCAGATAATCTCTTGTTTGTCTTCCAAATCCATCATAAATAATCGGAGTAACCACATCTTTTCCAAGTGGGGATGCTTTGATATTAACAATCTGTTTAGGTCTGCCTAAACCATCGAAATACTGAACCGTTTCCGAAGTCTTAGAAGCTGTAGTCCCATTATAATCCAGATATGTTTTTGTGTAAACATAATTTTCTGTAGGACTCAATTGTCCGTAAACTAAACCTGACAACAGTAAAGTTCCTATGGGGATAAGTATTTTTTTCATATTTATGTTTTATGGTTTGTAGTTGTACTTGAATTCTTTTATGATTTTACCTGTGACATTATATTCCCTGATTTCATTGAGTCTGTTGGCTAAGTCGTACAAGTAAACTTCTCTAATTCCAGAAGGAGGAGTAATGCTCGTCACTCCAATCAGTGGATCATAGGTATAGGTAGATATTTGTGCATTTTGCAATGCAGGAAGTTTTCTGAAAGTATCTAATTTTCCTATTAAAGTCTGCTCAGTACCTGTATCAATGTCACCATTTGAAGCCGAAATAATATCTGTTGCCAATGCGCTTGCTACAGAATATGATACACCTGTTACTTTTGCGATAGGCTGGGTAGAATTGTAACCCCAGATAATAGATGTTACAACACCATCTTTTGTCGTGTACTGCAAAATATTGCCTTTAGAGTCGTATTGATCATAAGTAGCTTCCGTAGAAGAAACTGTAGGATTTTGAAGATCTGAGGATAATATTGAGGTTGGAAATAAGTTTGAAGGATTATCATATTTCGTTTCTGTTTGAGAGAGTATTTTTCCCGCATCTAAATCGTTCCTCTTCTTAACCACCACTGTTTCCAGTGGAATACCAACAATATTAGCATTAATTAATGGTATGTTATTTTTTTCAAACGAATATTTATATCTCGTTTCAGTTATAGAGGCATCAGGATACGAAACTTTTGAGGTTAATAAATTTCCTCTGCCAATATTATTATCAAAAGCAGAAACATATTCATTTTCTGTTTTTGAAGATAAAACTTGGCCATTTAAATATTGTTTTTTTATAATTACCGAAGCTCCTGGGTTATAAGTAGGATAAATTGTTCTGTAAATTAAGTTATAAATTGAAAAGGGATAACCTGCTGTATTCTGAACTCCATTGGTGTAAGGGTTTATAAAAGGAAGCGGATTAAAATATTGGAAATAATAATTACTTACGGGGTTCAATGAACTAGTATTATTCATCTGTCCAATATATCCTTCAGTCATTGTATGATCATATATACAACCCCACATTAAATCTTTTTGAGCAATTTGATAATCATAATTTTCTTCTGATACAAGGGAAAAAGTGTTATTGTATGAATAGTATAAAATCGCTTTTAGTAAACCATTTTTAACACCTACTTCATCCTTAACTTCAAAGGGTTTATAGTCAAAAGTATAGTCTCTGAAGTATGCCCTATTATTAATTGTCTTGTGTGGTTTAATGCTAAATGAATTCATATTACTAAAAGCACTTAACATTGGGAAATTCATCGGTTCCTGAAAATTTGGCTTAGGTGGCTTAATGCCCTTGCCCAATGCATAAACGTTATATACAAGAGTTGGAGATATATAATAACTATACGTTTTTTTTATCTTTTCTGAGGTTATCAGATTTTCATCCACTTCCTCAACATTTTCATATCCGATATAATCATTTTCATATAATGCCATATTTCTAATTAGTGCATATCCATTCATTCCATTTAGATCAGGATTGCTGGGGCCATTTCCCGCTTGAAAATATTCCAAAGACCTTTTCTTTCTGAAATCGAATAAACTAGGTCTTTTTAATAAATACCCAGACGAGTGATTCTCAGCAATACCATCATTATTAGTATCTTCTAAATAATGATAATTAAAATCCTTTTTGTAAATCCCTCCATTACTGTCATCTGTTAAAATTGTCTTTATCCTTAGACCTCCTATGTAATTATATAGATTACCATTTATATTATTGTTTTGATAAATCGAATATTTACTTGCATTATAATCATTGACAAAAGATTTTTTTGGATTATAGGTATTATTTTCATATTGTAAAGTAGTGGATCCTTTTGTAGGATAAACTATCTTTTTCAATGTTAATGCATTAGTATAAAGCGGATTAACATCTCTATTTGCTCCTGGTATTGATAACAGAATTTCTGATCCCGTTCGGAAAATATTGTTTTGAGGGAAAGCATATCCAATTGCACTACCTTCAGCTTCCGGTACTGTTATAGAAAAGGCAGGAAAAAGATTTTGATTAGTTGCAACACCGTTAAAGTAACCCCAATAATCTATTGCCGTGGAGTTCTTTGCAGGTATATACTCATCATTGTATTGAAACTGCTGTGTATTTATAATATGATTATCTTTATCCAAAAAGTCAATTGATGTAAATTTTAATCTCTTATTTAAATAATCTTGTCTATTTGAAAACCCAACCTGATTTTGTTGCCATTCACCTAAATCTGTAAGTATCGAGGTAAAATTTGTATTAAAATAATCCTGATTTAGTTTTATCTTATTGATTAATTTGTTGTTCAAATCATAAATACTAATTTCTACTATTTTTTTGTCATTATAAATATCGGTTCTTGTATCATAAGTAAAGATGATATATCCTGATGGGAAAACTATTTTCTTAATTAGTTTACAGGTAAACCATTTTAAGCCTTCATACACTTTTAGTTCGCCAAATGGAAATGTAGTATTGACGTAGTTACCATCATAAAAATCAATTGGCATCCCTGCATAGTCATACAAATTATAACTCGGTGATGATTGAAGAGTTTCATAAGTGAATTTTATTTCTTTACCTTCTTTTGTTTTAATTTTAGAAACATACCATGCATTGTCAGTTTTTGTTATATTTGAGCCTTGAAATGTTAAAGATTCAAAATCGTTGAATGTATATATATTTCCTTGCTTATCAGTCACCTTCATTTTCTTCATTGTGGGCTGGCCTACATTATTTAAAGAATCAAGAATCTCAATTTTTAAATTATCTTGAATCTTTTCTAGTACAGCTGTTTTATTTCGTTTAAAAATAAAACGACCTGAATAATTAGGCAAATTATAAAAATAGTCATCTGGCTGAAAATCAGTATTATCTTTTATTCTGTCTGCTTGAATGTAATTTTCAAGTTTATAATCAGTTGGCCACAATCTGGTGTCTAATCCTAATTTTAAATAATCAGTAGGAATTGCATAATATCCAATTAAGTCCGGAACATAACTTGCTCCATCATTTGCCTTAGAATTAAAGTATTTACCATTTAGTTGTCCGTATCCACCTATAAAATCATCTTGACCGTTAATTGACCTGCTAATTAATCCAGGGAATCCTAATGACCATCCTAAGCCCACTCTCGATGCTTCCTCCTGTACTTTTATACCTCTGGAATTGTAGTCTAAAGAAATGGGAAATTCAAAATCACCTTCTTTAATAGTGTATATTGGAATGGAAACATTTGCCAGGCCAGAATAAGGTGTTACAGGAACCTGCCCATAAGTTTGCATTTTAGTTACATCAGGTGATGTTGGATATGTTATTGGAGCATAGTTATTTGCTGATTGTCCATATATAATCCCACATAATAATATATAAAATAATAAAATTTGTTTCTTCATCATGTTTACTTTTTAATCAATTTAGCATTCGCAGTTTTTTCGGTATCAGTTTTTACTACAATCAGATACGCTCCCTGAATTAAATTCTGCGTATTTATTTTAGTCACTTTATTCTTTGTTTTTAAGCTTTGAAGCTGTCTTCCACCCATATCATACAAAGTAATATCCGCTTCTTTAAAATCAAACCCTATTTCGACATAACAATAATCTGAAACAGGATTCGGATAGATTTTCATATTCTGTTTCTCGATTAACTGATCGATTTGCTCGTCTCCAAGCTTTACAATCTTCCAGTTCTCTTTACCCAACTCCTCTGCACTTGTTCCCGCCAAAACAATAGAACCATCCTTATTCATTTTCAGATCCGAAAGTCTTTCCTCCTTCTTTCTCGATTCACCTTTTACATGTTTTCGCCACTGTTCGTTTCCATTATTATCGATATACAGCATCCAGAAAGTTTCATCATCCGCTTCAATTCTTCCTTCAGCCTGAGTATATCCTCCGAGTAAAACACCTTTCGAGTTCTTCCCGTCACCTGTGTTGATCACATTCATACCCATCAGGATATCACGATTCTTAAAGCTGTAAGATTTCTGCCACTGTTCTTCTCCTTTAGTGTTTAAAGAGATCAACCAAACATCGGTTCCTTCTTCAATTCCTACGGTCTTGTTTCCTGATTTCTCAGATCTCGATTCTCCGCCAATAATATATCCCGAAGAAGTAAAAACCATCGTTCTCAAATGATCATCACCCTTACCTCCGAAATTCTTTTCCCATTCTACTTTATTGTCTTTGCTTAGTTTGATGATCCAGTAATCACCTTCTCCGAAATTTTCTGTTGTTTTCGCAGTAAACTGTGTTGTAACAGGATTTTCTTTATCATCACTCTTTACCGTTTTATTTCCTGTTGTTGAATGACTTCTTGAGTAAACACCCAGCAAAGCTCCTCCGTCAGGTGTAGGAATCATCTTTTCAACCTCATCCAGACCTCTTCCGCCTAAAGTTATTTCTGAAAGAACTTTTCCGTTTTTATCAATCCTTGTTACCGTCACATCTTTAGAACCAAAGCCATTGGCTGCGTTCTGCACATTTCCTGCGACCATAAAACCTAAATCAGCGGTTTGAATCACAGATCTTGCTTCTTCATCCTGAGAGGTTCCTAAAGTTTTCTGCCATAATTCATCTCCGAATTCGTTGATTCTGATCAGCCAGATATCAGATCCTCCTCTTGAAGCGTCTTTTTTATCCAAGCCTTTTCCTGAAAAAGAAGTTCCAGCTAAAAGAAATCCTCCTTCCTGTGTGGAAATGGTTGCCGAAAGAAAATCATGATTTTGTCCCGAGAAATACTTTTCCCAGACTTCCTCTCCCTGTTGATTCAATTTAACAAGATGAAAATCGTAGCCATTATTTTGTTTGCTTTCAGAAGTTATTTTTTTAGATTGAATAGAGCTTCCTGTTATAAGATATTGTTGGTCTATTGTTGTGGTGACTTGTGAAAGAAAATCCTGAGTAGAAGATTTAATATCTTTCTGCCATATCACATCCTGTGCATACAATACAGCTGTTGTGCATACGAAAAATGCACTCATGTAGAGCTTTTTCATGATTTGAGTTTGTTTTAACGATGTGCAAATTTAACTTTTATTTAACGCAATAAGTCATTCTTTAATGAGAATTAATATGATAAGATTCATATTGATTTCGCAAACATAATTACCTATCACGACAAAACGTGACGTGATTTTATTGCAATAAAACGGTACAAATTTTTCGGTTAGTTAAAATTAAACCTATTTAATTCGGCGTGAATATTAAAACATTAAATTTGTATCATGAGGTTAAAATGCAATAGTAACAGTTTGATTTATATCAGCCAAAAAGTAATTTTAGGTATTAAAAGACCTAATTCTCTTGAAGGAGCAAAAGTTTTAGGCAAGCCAGTTTTGATAAACGCATGCAATATTGTTTTTCTAAGTCACAATAATGATGGGCAAGTTACTTTTTTTATGCAAAATGGATTTGAAATATCGATTAACATATTTTTCTCAGAAGCTGAGCAGATTCTAAATAGTGCTATGCAAGGAAAGGAAGACGAAATCAATTAGCATTGGAATTTAATATTTTACCAACTAAACTTGCAATATAACTTCTAATCAATCTCAAAAAACCACTACTACTCAATAATGAACATATATATAAATTTATTACTTTAGAGAATCCACTTATTTCATATGGTTATTGCAGAAGATATTTATTTGAAAACGGGCATTACTAAAATCCTATTCTGAAAATTAAATTATTTTTAAGTGAAGGTTCTTCATAAAAAATAATTTCAAATACAATAGGGAACTTTAAAAATCAGCAATAAGTTTGATGAAGGAAAGAAATTCGTACACGGACTCTCATTCAAAGTTCATTGTTTCGGAGAGCCATATTTGTATACTGATTAATCATTTGGCATTAATGCCATTGCTTTAACTTTGTGCACAGTTATTAGCCTAACGAAATCTCTTTATTTTAATATGATAGAAAAAAACTGAAATTAGATTGGATGTAAATCTGTATAAAGCGGAAGATCTTCATTTCAGATATTTGTTTTTTCCTTTTTTAGCTATTAGTGATCTATTGACTAAGGTTCAAAGGTTACTCGCTTATCAAAAAAACATTTGGGCCATATGGATCAGAATAATTGCGGATATTAAAAATGTTAAATTTTGAACATGGAAAATTTACCCCTAATTGGATTCACTGTTTCAACAAACGATAAGTATGAAGAAATAAAAAATATAGCAATTAAAAAAAATAAGAATAGCTAATTTTTTTTAATTGCTATATTTACTATATATTTATTTTTAATAAAGACATTAATTTGTGGAAAGTATGGATAATATTATTTATTTCTGTGAAACCAAGGATCATTTACAAAAGATTGCTGATATATTAATTAAAAATATAGATAGTGCTTTTGTCATTATATGCAACACATCAAAAAAAAATAATAATATCTCACTGAATAAATATATAAATACCTGTATCAGTAAAGCTCAAGAAAAAAGTGCAGATATACTTTTAGGAGGAGTACAAAATTTTCATAAGATATTACAGATTGATGAAAATCTATTTTGTATTGAAAAGTTTCATGGATTCAATTTCATAGTTTTGTTTAACAAGATATTCTATAAAATCATTAAGAATAAACATCTCAACAATGTTAATCTTGAGGATTTTATATCTGAAATTGCAGAAAACATTTTTGTTATGCACCCTTTTATTACTTTAGAACCAAGCTCCTCTGGGGTCGATCATTATGAGCGATCTAATATTATTATTGAAGACCTTAAACACATTCGTAAATTTTATCGATCATGAATGAACAGTTTGAAGATATTATTATACCCACTTACATTATTAATCTTAAAAAAAGAGAAGATCGTTTGACAAGCGTTTTAAAAGAATTTGATGGAAAAGATGAATTTGATATTCATATTATTGAAGCTTGTGAACATCAAAATGGAAATGTAGGTCTGTGGGAAAGTATTGTAAAGATTATCAAGTTAGCGCAAACTAATGAAGATGATGTTATCTTATTAATAGAAGATGATCATGTTTTTACAGACACTTACTCTAAAGAATATTTCATTTCAAATATAATAGGTGCCCATGCTAATGGTGCAGATCTTTTATTAGGTGGAATCGGAGGTGGTTTTAACTATGTGGTTCCAATTACCGAAAACAGATTCTGGATTAATCATTTTTGGTGTACTCAATTTGTAGTCATTTATCAAAAATTTTATGAACAAATTTTAAATGTGAAATTTGGTGATGAAGATGGGGCAGATAATGTTTTTTCAGAACTTACATTAAATAAAATGGTGATGTATCCATTTATATCTGTTCAAAAAGGTTTTGGATATTCTGATATCCAAAATCTGAATAATAATGAGGATGACATTGAAACATGTTTTAAAAATGCAAATAAAGAATTATCATTTTACCATCGTAAATATCTTGAGCTCATTAAAGAAAGTAACATCTAAATATTTGTACCTACAAATATCGCCTCATTTTGCAAGTTTAAAATAGAGTTAACATTTTCGACCGAGGTTTGCTTAAAATATGATATAATTTCGATACTGGGGATTATCAATGAAAATTTAAATCACTAATATCTGTGTAGAACTGGCTAATAGAATAAATTCGCTTTTGTTTAGCGAATTGTTCGGACACTTTAAACATTTTATCACTTGATAAAAGTTCATAAAAAAAGTTAACAAATCATAAACTATAGTTAATTTTTTTAAAACCTTTTATGATGGATAATTACGAGTTGTTAAAATTAACTGTTGTAGCTCCAGCATGACCATATTTTATTGCTTTTAAAATTTAAAATGTTAATAATTGTTAAAATTCTTTTTTAATTCACTCATTATTGTCATATTTAAAAACCAATAATGGTATAACTAAACAAACAAAATTTATTATGGAAAAAAAGCTAAAGAAAATGAGCTTTGCTGTAGCAAAAAACGAATTATCTAGGAAAGAATTGAAAGGTATTATGGCAGGTAGTGGTGGTACACTATGCATCCTTACAAATCCAGCTTGCCCGTCAGGAAAACACAGATTTGTAAATGGTCCTGGTAACGGTTTTGCTTGTTGCTAAGATTAATTTTATTATTTAAAAAATAAATTAAAATGTTATTGGTCTATATATAATATAAATTCTATAGATTGATAACATTTATTTTTTTAATTAAAATTGGAAAAATAATGAAAATTACTATCTTAAAACTTAAAGTTCTTTTACCAATACTTTTAACATTTTCGTTTGTTTTATTATCATCACAAAATAAATTTTTAATTGAAGGAACATCAAAATTTTATAATAATAAAGAACTTTCCATTTATCCGATACAATTAAATGTTAAGGATACCGCATCAGCCAAACTAAAATTGCTTAATAACAAAGTAAAAGTTATAAATAACAAGTTTTTAATTAACGGTATAATTGATGATTTCCCACACGCTCTTGAGATTAGCTACTATGACAAAGAAGAAAATAGAGTGTATTTCGCAACATTTTTTGTTGATAATAGTGCTACCAACTATAAAATGTCTGTTAATGACTTGATCAAATACAAGCATATAGATCTTCATAGCAAGTCACAAGAAGAATTTAATCTTATTGTTAAGCAGTTGGAAGACAACGGTATAGAGCTTATGCCTTTTGACAGTGATAATTTCATAAAAAAAAATGATTTCTTAAGAAAATACATTAAAGAAAATCCAAATTCATATGTAGCCTTATGGATGATTATTTCTGATTACCGATATATCGGATTTAATGAGGGATTTTCTGAAAATTTGACATTTTTTGGAGATAAAATCAAAAAATCAAAGCTTTATGAAGATCTAATTCTTACTATCAAGAGAGATAAAAAATTTACAATGGGAAATGACTTTCCAGCGCTAACCATTGACAAAACACAACTTCAAAAAGGATATGGAAAAAAATACACTCTGATAGATTTTTGGTTTTCTTATTGTGCCCCATGTCTGAAAGATTTACCCGCATACAAAAGCATTTACAACCAATATAATGAAAGCGGATTTGAGTATATCGGTATATCAACAGACCGCAGTCAGGACATTCAAAACTGGAAAAAAGTAATTAAAAATTACGATTTAAAATGGCTAAATGTCTTGGATGAAAATGGTGTAGAAGCGATAAATCTTAACATCACCAGATTTCCTACCAACTTTCTACTTGATTCACACGGCAAAATCATTGCAAAAGATATTTCACCTGATGAGCTAAAAAGCTTACTGGATCAAAAATAACGGAAGGATTTAATTAATTTCTAATAGATTTAATAAGATTTAGATTTTTTCTCAACATGTAACAGGATCACGTTACAGGTTTTTAATAGTTTAATCAACACTTTTATATCGATCATCTTCGATATGACATAGCATAATGAATAGAATATGAGAGCATTCGATAAAATTATACTCATAACATGCTGGTATGGCGAATATCCTTGGTATTTGCCATATTATCTGCATTCTTGCAGTTATAATTCAAACATAGACTTTATAATAATTACGGACAATACTGATGAAGTTCCCAATCTTCCGGAAAATGTGAAGATTATTTTAAAAAGCCTACCGGAAATAATCTCTTCGACATCGGAAAAGCTGAACTTTAACATTAATATAGATTATCCTTATAAACTCTGCGACTTCAAACCCGCTTATGGTTTTATGTTTCCTGAATTAATTAAAGGCTATGATTTCTGGGGACATTGTGATTTAGATATTATCTATGGTGATATCAGATCTTTTTTCACCAGTGAACTTCTTGAAAATTACGATTACTTAAGTGTGCGACATGATTATACGACAGGATGTTTTGGACTTTATAGGAATATAGACTTAATGAATAATTATTTTCAAAAAAGTAAAGATTATAAAAAAGTTTTTTCTGAATCAAAACACTATTGTTTTGACGAATGTAGCTTCGCTTGGGACTATTTAGTGGATGGCTCTTCTATTTTCGATATAGAAACAGAGATAGAAAGTTTCACACATCTAATGAAGCAGGCTGAATTAGAAAAAACAGTGAGAACTTATTTTGATTTTATTTTAATGGAAGGATTTGAAGGGCATCTTAAATTTGAAAAAGGAAAGATTATATATAGAAATAAGTATGAGGCAGTAATGTATCACCTTTTTTGGCTTAAGAAGAAATTTAAACCTACAACATGGCCAAAGAAAATCCCTGAAACTTACTATATAAGTTCAACCAGAATATATTTTAAATAAAAAAATTCTGATTAATTATAATTGTTTATTTTGTTAAAATTTCCCAAAGTATTCATTTGGTAAAGAAATATTAGACCCTAAAGTTTCATCAAAAAATTAAGACTAAGTAATTGCTCATAAAATATACTGCATATTTTCCTAATGGTCAAACTTCGTTTTCCATTGCTGATAACAGATTGACCTCATTTTACAATTTGGGTGGTTGCGTTGTATTTTTCTGTTGAGCTGAAATTTTAGCTCATCGTTGATCTTGAAATCAGGAAGTTCATATTAGCATTCCTTCGACATTATGGCTTTTGAAAGTGATATTATCATTTTACTATTATTGTGGTAATCTGAAAGGACAACATTGATAGCCCGGCAGCCTTTAATCATTATTTTTGATCCATTGATCCTTAATTCATAATGGTATAGTTTGATCGTAATTAGGTTGGACTTTTTGAAACAGTATTCTGATTCCAATAAACGATCAACCTTTATGTAAAAAATAGTCAGTCAGCCTTGAATGAAAAAACGGCGATGTTAAATGCCGATTTAGAAATGACAAAATTGAGAATGCCAGATCAAACAAATAAGTAGCTTCTCATAAAAGAGTCTACACAAAACTTTTTATCGCAATAGCATTGGCATTGATTGATGATTTTTAATTGCGAAGTTTTTTAATTTTAGAAACTATTTATTACCAATCAATATGATGTATTATTTTGTAAAATGATATTTAAGTCATCTCAGACATGGATATTTCAGTCTAAAGCACTATAAAATAAGCGTTTTAACCATGCAAAATATTATAAAGTGTATTGGATTTTAATGATAAATAAGCAGCTTTGTTACTTCAAAATTTCACTTCTGATTCTGCTCAAGGATTGTGGCGTTATTTTAAGATACGATGCGATATGTTGTTGCGGAACTTGCAAACTTAGTTCGGGATAGCGTTTAACAAATTCAAGATATTTGGTCTTTGCGCTTCCAAAATTTAAAAAATCATTATCCTTCAATTTATTTAGTAATGTAGATTCTGAAACACTCTTGAAAAAAATAAGCAGATTGGGAATTTCATGCATTAGTTTTTCAAAAACTTTAGAGCAGATCCAACATATTTTTGAAGAGATTACAGACTCAATGGAATCTGCAGCAGGTTGTGCAGAATAATAACTTATCATATCTGCAAAGAACCGGTTTTCTCTTATGAAATATTTTGTCACGTCATTACCTTTTTCATCCCTGCGGTAAACCCTCAGTATCCCCTTCTCTACAAATACAATTTTATCGGCCGGATTTCCGGATTCTTGAAAATATTCTCCTGATTTTAGTTCTTTTATCCGGAAGGAATTTGCGACAATTTCAATATCTCTTTCAGAAAGAACACCGCCGAAAGATAATGCTTGTACTAATTTTTCCATTTAAATAACAATTTTACTTTCCAATACGCTTTCAGCACATGAAAGAATGGCTTCTTTCGCTGATAGCGGTTGCCAATTTAGGTCTTTTGCGGCTTTGCCCGAATTAATCTTTCGTGTTACATTTTCAAGCAATACAGGTTTCAATAATGGTTGAAAAATAGAAAATATTTTTGTAATGAAATCAGGAAGTAAAAAAGTGGGTATTGTTCTTTCAGGATATTGCTGTTTCAGGATTTGTGCGATTTCTTTATAATTGTAATGTCCGGCAGATGCAATGTATCTATTATTTACAGCTTGTGGCATTTCCATAGCTTTTATTAATAAATCAGCCACAGATCGAACATCTACAATATCAAACTCAATTTTAGGTAACGCAGGAAGGCTTCCATTAAGAAGGCCTATGATAATATTTGCAGATGTGCCATAATCATTATCTATTACGGGTCCTAAAATAGCAGCAGGACAAATAGTAGTGAATTCCAACTTTGATTCTTCTTCTTCAAGAAAATCCCATGCAGCTTTTTCAGCAATAGTTTTGCTTCTATAATAAGCTGTTGTATCTTTAAGATTAGATTCATCTG
Organism: Chryseobacterium indoltheticum; assembly: GCF_003815915.1. NCBI lineage: Bacteria > Pseudomonadati > Bacteroidota > Flavobacteriia > Flavobacteriales > Weeksellaceae > Chryseobacterium > Chryseobacterium indoltheticum. The sequence continues at coordinate 1,683,700 of NZ_CP033929.1, read as the reverse complement.
TCCAATCATCTTCATCAAAGACATTACTCAATTCCTCTTTTGTTTTACCGTAGGTTATGGTGCCCAAAGCAGAAACCATAACTACTCGTTTTACACTGTTTGCAGTAGCGGCTTTCAAAATATTTAACGTCCCCCTTTTAGCTGGTTCGATCAGCTCGTTTTCGTGTTTAGGGAGCTCGCGAGGAAAAGGTGAAGCAATGTGCAGTACATAATCTACACCTTTTGTAAGATCAAGCCAGATTTCTTCATCGCTTAAATCCGCTTCTGCAAAAGTTAGATTGTTAATGTTGGGTGAGTACTTTCCTATTATTTCTCTAATAGAACTAATTCGATCCCTACTTCTCAATGTTCCAATTACATCGAAATCTTTATTTAAAAGTTGAATAGTTGTGTGAGAACCTAAGAATCCTGTGACACCTGTTAATAATACTTTTTTATTACTCATATCCTAAAACTTTTTACAAAGTTCCCAATCAATTAATACTCAGCAATTAACAATTGGTAAAAAATAACATAGTCTATTGCAAAACTGCTTATTGAAATAAAATTTTTATAATAATAAGAACCTAACATTCCGATACTGTGAAAACCGGATGCAAGCCTAAACCAATTGCAGATATGATCAATGCTATTTCCATATCACATCATAGTCGACTCTATAGTCAGTTTTATCTTTTGTCCAGCTCAGTCTTAAAGTATAACCTCCGGCTTTTAATACTGCTTTAGGAATAGTGAATGACTGATTACCATCTAATTTTATCGCTTTTTTGATGTCTAAATTCTGGTCCTCTGCTCTGTTTAAAACAAAACTGAACGTAGAATTTGTATTGTTAATATCCTGAGGAAATCTCAGAGTAATTCCGTCCGCAGACTGAGAATAAACCGGCTTTTCTGCTAGATTGTCTGCACGTTTCTTAGCATCAATCACATCCTGATACTGAAGTTCTTCTTCGTAATAATGTTCAGTTACCAGTTCGGAGTTTTTTTGCCCGTTCGGAAACAAAAATAACATTGATAAAATAAATATAATAAAAGAGGCAAGGGCTAAAACAATAGCGTGTCCCCAAGTGAAATTTTTCATAATTTAAAATTTAAAACTTTAATATAAAAAGACCATCAAAATAGGTTTGATAAGAGTCGACCAATTTTCCTTCATGTCGTAAACTCCGATGGCAACGTTTTGTTTAGACAAATCAACATATCCTCACTAAAAAGATCTACTCCTTCATTTCGTCATCAAAAAGTATCCGCACTGCAGGAGACTCATCATCTTCAAACTGTCCACGTCGTGCATTGACAATAAAGATAATCAGGAAAACAACAGCTAAAGAGACACTGCACAAGATCATCAAATATAAAATATCCATACTGTATAATTTTTTATAAAATCTTCAACTCACTTATATCGATCATTTTGATTATAAGATAACTGCTTCGGAAGTTTTGTGAACAATTTCAGTTTCACTAAAGTTATTGTCTTCATACTTTCTTGCCTGCTTTTTATTAAAATATTTCCGCCCCAGAATCCAGGTCGAAAGAGTTGTAAAAGAAATAACCGTGATCGAACTCATAGGCATCAGAATAGCCGCAATAAGAGGTGAAATATTTCCTGTAACAGCAAAACTCAACCCCACAATATTATAAAGAATACTGATACCGAAAGTCATTTTCACAACAGTTATCGAACCTTTGCAAACATTAAGATAATCATCAAGCCTGGTAACCTTGTCTCCGTTCATGATAACATCGGAAGAAGGTGTGAAACTGTTGGTATCGTCGGATACTGCAATACCTACATTACTTTGTTTCAAAGCTCCGGCATCGTTCAGCCCGTCTCCGAGCATGGCAACTCTCATTCCGTCATTCTGAAGTTTTTGAATATAATTGAGTTTATCTTCGGGACTTTGATTAAAAGCCATGGAACTAACATTCGGGATGATGGTTTTCAGCTGAATTTTTTCGGAAGAGTTATCTCCGCTCAAAATGAATATCTTGTAAAGGTTTAATTTGGCGAACAAGTCTTTAAGATTCGCACGATATTCGTTTTTAAATACGAAATTCCCTATAAATGTTCCATTTATACTTATGTAAACTGCAGTCTCATGATGTTTTGACGGTTGTCCAATATATTTGGCAGACCCTATCATGTATAATTTCCCTCTAATGTACGCTTGATATCCCTTTCCTGAGATTTCAGAAAAATTTTCGACAGGAAAATAATGATCATCACAATCAATAAATTCATATAGAGATTTTGATAGAGGGTGATTTGAATTTTTAAGTAAAGTCTTTATATTCAGCAAATCAAATTCATTAATTTCATCACCTTCAAACTTAATAATGTTTTTTTTCCTTTCAGTAATAGTGCCTGTTTTGTCAAAAACAACAGCATCCAATTTTGCAATTTTCTCAATCGTCAGTGTATCTTTTACGTAAAATTTATTCCTACCTAAGATTCTCATCACATGCCCAAAAGTAAAAGGTGAAGAAAGAGCCAATGCACATGGACAAGCGATGATTAAGATTGCAGATACCACTTGATACATTTTCTCCAGATCAATAAAGTACCAGTAAATTCCGGCAATACTTGCAATGCCGACAATGATGAGCGTAAAGTATTTACTGATTTCGTTGATCAGAGTATCCAGTCCCGTCTCATGCTTCTTAAAAGCCTCTTTGTTCCAGAGCTGAGTCAGATAACTCTGATCTACATTTTTAATCACCTCCAATTCCAGAGACGATCCGATCTGTTTCCCACCCGCATAGATTTTATCACCCGGCTGCTTGCTGATGCTCTCACTTTCTCCCGTAATAAAACTGTTGTCAATATTACCGTTTCCATTGATCAAAACCGCATCAACCGGTATGATTTCTTGATTTCTGACCAGAATTCTGTCTCCTATTTTAACCTCAGACAACAAAATATTTTCCTGCTTTCCTCCAAAATCAACCTTAGTGACAGCAATCGGATAAAATGATTTATAGTCTCGATCATAAGACAGAGAACTATATGTTCTTTTCTGAAACATTTTACCCATAAGCATGAAGAAGAGAAGTCCACATAAAGTATCAAAGTATCCTGCACCGTAATCTGTTAAAACCTCATAGACACTTCGTCCAAATAACACAAAAATCCCGAGAACAATGGGAACGTCAATATTGACGATCTTATTTTTCAAACCGTACCAGGCAGATTTGTAATAATCGGAAGCCGAATAGAGCACGACGGGAAGTGCAAGGATAAACATTAAAAATCGAAACAGACCTTTGTAGTGCTCTATCCAAAAATCTTCACCTCCGATATATTCGGGAAATGCGAGAAACATTCCGTTTCCAAAACCGAATCCCGCAATGGCAAACTTTACGAGCAGTGATTTGTCCAAATGATCTTCATTTTTATCGGCGGTTTCCAGAGTTATTGCCGGCTTATAGCCCAAATTGGTTAAAAACTTTGCCAATTCACTTAATTTCAAATTATTGTGATTGAATGAAACCTTGACGGTTTTACGGGTAAAGTTTACCTGAGAATACTTTACATCCTTATTCAAAATATGAAGGCTTTCCAATAACCATATACAGGAAGAACAGTGGATGACAGGAATCTTAAAAGTAACAAGACTTGTACTTCCTTCCGAGAAGTCGGTAATCCTGGCAAATATTTCGGGAGTATCAAGATAATCAAATTGAGAAATATTTTCATCGCTCGGACGAATTCCCGCTTTTTTGTTTAACTCGTAAAAATTTGTGAGATTATTGGTGTTCAATATTTCGTAGACCGATCTGCAGCCGTTGCAGCAAAAAATCTTTTCATCAAAAGGTATGCGTATCTTTTGAATATCCAGCCCGCAGTGAAAACAGTTTTCAATCATATGCCCAAATTATTGATACAAAATTATAACAATTTACATACGTACCGGTTGGTTTTATTTGTTTTCTTTTATGACACTTATCATACTAATCAGTATGTAATTGAAATGTAATCATCTTGATCTTCTTACTACATAGATAAACAAGTTACAGACGTATTAATGTTCATCAATAAATAAGCAATACAAATTCTCATAGTTTATTCACTGCAGATCCACTCATTAAGATCATTAACATTTCTGTAGATAAAAGAGCAGTCCTCAACATTTTCATAAGTGTTTTTAATGATATTCTTGGCTTTTTCACCTGCGGTATCATTATCTAGAAAAAGTGAAATTTTCCTGTAATCCGATAATAAATTTTGGGCTTTAAAAAGCATGGTCACTGAATTCAAAATGAGACAATCGGAATAATCCAGCTTATCAGTCATCATTTTTTTGTAGGTCAGAAAATCAAAAAAGCCTTCGAAGATTACAATTTCATTTTCACTGTTCAGCATATTTTTATGCAGCGTTATATCTTTTTTTCCCAGACATATTTTCGCATATGGGCTTCGGATCTCGAAACCTCCGGAATTGTTTTGAAAACCTATACCGAAATATGCTCTACTTTTAATTTGATAATGTACTTCTCTGACCCAATGACTCTGCTCCGACACCCTCCTGGATTTTAAATACCGGATCAATGCGGGATGCTGGATCTCAGAAACTTTATTAATATTGTAACGAGGTGCCATTTGTTCCGAACCAGAATGCTTTTCACTTATCAAAATTCTATTTATATTTTCCAGAAAATTCAAAGCATCGGACACAGAACATTTGTTGATTTGTCTCGTTATAGAAATGATGTCGTAGCTTACTCCTGTTCCAAAATCAAATGCAGTATTTTTCACATAATCTACGAAAAGGCTTGGTGTTCTTTCTTCTCTGTCCAGAGCAAAATAAAATGCAGATTTGCCATTTTCCTTGGCCGGGAAAAGACTAAACGACTCTAAAAGCATTCTGATGGAAATTCTTTGTTTGGCTTCTTCACAATTCATTTTTTTCTTTTTAAGCAATTACTCAATCTGCTGTTTCTTTAAAATAGAAAAGACTTTATTCTTTTTTTTAGTTATGTTTTACAAAATGTCCAAACCTACGCTAAAGAGGGCTTAGTTATCATTTTTGACCGAGTGTAATTCCGAAATCGACATGAGCGAAAATCCGAACAAAACATGAGTACTTTTCCGAGAAAACAGTCTCTTTTACATGACAGCAATTCCGAATTATGATGTAATAAGGGCAATACTTATCCACAACTTATATTATTATTTATGAAAGATGAGCGCAATTCCGAAAAGAGATTCGTTGACGATATATCTCCTTCCTATTTGTAAGTTAAACGAGTGCAAATCCGAAATTGAGATGAGTGCAATTCCGAAGTGCGAATGAGCGCAAATCCGACTACATAATAACCGGATAACCATTGGGCAGCAGCTTCCCCATTTTTGTTTCTCTATACAACTTGATAATCAATTCCTGAATTTTGTATAAGAATTTGATCCCCTCATAATCTGTCGTTTTCTCCTTCCCTGCTCGTGACGTTCTTTTAAACTCTGAAAAAGCTCTCTCTATCATTTCTCTTGTTTGAGGTATCATTTTGTATTGATACTCGAATTGCTGCATTTCCTGGTCAAGAAGATTATATCTCTTTCGCAGATAACGCAATCTGTTGGTAATATCAGACTGCTTTACCGAATCCTTCACTACCCGAGTCTGATCTGCGGGTAATCTGATCTGATAAGGAATGATGGAAATTAAATCATTTGCATATTTGAAATTGAATGACAGATTGTTAAAATTGTGAAGACTTGTCTTGGCAGGTTTCAAAAATTTAAAACAAAAATCATTTGCAGATTTGTAATTGAGTCCAAATTTTTTATTCAGTGTAGAAAGTCTGACTGTAGTTCCGTGATCGGGTATTTTTGCAAGCCAGATTGCGAAAATCACGTGTTTGTTATTTCGAATATTATACACCAGGTTGTAGAGTATATAATTGTATTCGGGTATCACCAGTAATTTTTTCAGCCAGTAACTGCTTATCAAAAATGTGGTGTATCCTCTTTCGTCATAACTCGGTGAGGATATAAGACCTCCAAAGGTCTTTATTTCCCTACCTTTTGAATTCATAGATTTATACCAGCCCATCTTAAATCTGGTCAAAAATTCATAGGCATCAATGACCTGTTTTGTAGAACCGCTGGGAGAAATTTTATTATTCCTTATCTTTATGCATGCAAAAATATTGTTGTCCGTTTCAAATTCTTCATCAAAAAGATACAGTTGCTTGGGTCTGTCTTCGGGACGAAACTGTTCGTTTGCAATAATGATGATAATATTGAAGATTACTCTGAGGGCATTAATTGGAATATCTGCAGCTTCAGAATCTCCAAAAATAAAATCATCCACAAAATGATTGCCCAACCTTATTTGTTCGGGAATACGATCATTCCTGCTTTCAAACTTTTTCCTGATGAGTTTCAGATCTTTATCATAAAAAGACATAGTGTACAAATTTGATTTTTATCATTTGATTTCTGCTTGTCGACAATCTTTAAATTTTGGCATATGCGTACCTTATTTATGTCGCCGGAAATTATTTACGATGTACATCACTGCTTTGATCTTTTTTATGGACTTCAGTGAAAGAGATAATTTTCGCCGAAAGCTCATTGTTATTGATCTTAATTGCGAGAAATGGAAGTATGCTTTTTAACGAAAGCTTCCAGTCTGCGATCGGCCTGTCTGCGGCATTTCTCCATTCATTTTCCAGCCAGTCTCTGTACTTAAGAATACTGGCTTCGTCTAAATGAGATGTATAGATATCGAACGTTTTTGCATGGCCTATAAATTCTTCCAATGTAGGTCGTTTGAAGTCGTTAATATTTTGATTTGCTGTCACAGTTTCGACCGGATTATCATTCTGAGTAGACAGGAAATCTTTTTCATATTGCATTGACGGATCATGTGACGAGAGATTATTTGTCTCGTCTGTAAAAAAGGAATATTCGGAGATACGATCTTCGGTTACAACTTTTTTTTCAAACTCATCAATCGAATAATTCAACAGCAAACGGTAAAAACTTGGATGTCCGTTTCTGGTTTCAAACATAATTAAACCATGGTCAAAAAGTTTTTGTTTAATTGATTTTACTGTTTTTCTTGTCAGGTTCAAATCGCTGCTCAGAGTTAAATCCGAAACTTTAAAATCATATCTACCGTTTTCATATCCTGTCTTTAACAGATAAACGTACATCGCTGCAACGTTCGCTCCGAGTTTTGACTTCTTACTTATCCAAAAGTTCAAGATAATACATCAGTTCTTTTTTCCAAATAACTGCAAAGCCAACTCCTTATCGATAATAATGATATTTCCGTTTTGAATTATTGCTTTATCGAGTAAGCCCGATGATTTTACCTCAGAAGCTTTCGAAACCGAACAACCAAGAATTTTCGCCAAGCCTTTAAGTCCGTATTCGTACTTTTTTTCTGCACTGATTTCTTTTGTCAGTAAAAGAAATTCTTCAACGGTCAGTTTCCATATTGGAGTTTGAGGATCAATTTTTTTCATGACATCATATTTATATTTTTAAAGATAACTGGAGCTGTATTTACAAAGAGACTCGTCTAACCTTCGATATAAAGCAGGTATTTTTAACTGTTTCTATTATTTTTTTGACTGTACATGCAATAAGGCTTCGGCTTCTATTTCCGAACTTGATTTGCTGCTGTTTTGCAATAACCACAAATCAATCTTTTTCCTTTCGAAGAACAATACTTTTCCACCCGGTTTCGAATAGGGAATTTGAGATGTATGTACCAACTTGTAAATGTAAGACCTGGTGAAGCCGGTGTAATCCGATAGCTCCTCTACATTTAAAATTTCTTTTAAACCGAAAATAAACTTCTCAATACGATTTAGTTTCTGGATAATAATGTCGTTTTCCATAAATTCATTATTGATTTGACAGGACAAAAGTCAACATGAAAAACAACATACACAATACAAGTAAACAAGTAAAGTTTAAATAGTTATGAAAAAGATTGATAACTAGTATGAGAATTAAAAGGTATCACGCTTCAAACGTTTTTAATTGAATTTATTATTTAAACTAACTATATACCGAACATCGAAGACAAAATTAAATGAAATGAACAACTAGCCATTATTTGAATTATATTATCTACATCTTTTTTGAGTAGACTGATTTTCACCCTAAAATATCCAAACCCTGAAATGCATCTTCTAAAAATAATTATCTTTAATTACTATAAATTTCACAATGCTAACAGCCATACCTAAACAGGAAGTTGAAGATCGAATAAAAGCAATTGAATGTGATAAGAAAGCTCCGATTTCAATTTCCAAAAGACTGACATCTCCTCACGAAATCACTGCCAATACCAAGAATTGGTTTGAATCATCTAATCATTATTGGGAAAGAAAATCAAAAGACAACATAGTTTTTCATTTATCAATTGACAAAAAATCTTTATCAAGAGCATTAAACATAGTTGACTTATTGGTAAAGCTCTTCGAGTACAGAGGACACTTATTTACAAAGGATATTAATGGTCATGATGTTATTCTGATGTCCGGACGTGAAATTCATATCAGTATGAGGAATATTGGGAAATATCAGGATAATGATAACGGATCATACAGATCAAGAGATTTTGTGATGACAGATGTGTTATGTGTTCAGATCTACGAAGACACATGGAATCGCAAAGAATGGAAAGACACATCCTATTCTCCTCTCGAAGAAAAGTTGATCAGAGTCGTCGCCTATACAGAGTTATTCGCAGAATATTCGCGAGAATATCACTTGCAGTTGGAGGAAAGATGGCGCAAGGATGCGATTATAAGAGAACTAGAGCAAGAGAAGAAAAGAGAGATAGAAAAAGAACAGGAAAAATTAAACCAATTAATTATTGATGCTGAATCATATGACAGAGCAAAAAAGATGGAAAATTATTTAACTGAGCGGAAAGCTTATCTTGAATCAAACAATTTATTTGATGAAGAAGAAAAACAGTATTTTGAATGGGGTATCGAAAAAGTAGCTAGACTTAATCCTATTCTTGTTAATAGGAACTAATATTTTAAAGTTAAATCATCCAACAAAAAACATCCACATCCTCCGGAAACTTTGCGAACACGCCAATCCCAGAGTAAAAAATCTTGATTACCTTCCGAAGATATTTTGATGGTATTTTATAAATCAACGAAGGTGTCACAGACTATAGCTACCTACCCGTTAGATTGAAGTCTGGAAATTACTTGCACGCCATCTGAGTCATCATGAACATTCATACTGATAAGCTCGATTATCTTCATTTTCCCAAAGGCTTGAATGTTAATAAGATAAACGAAATCGCCATGCGTTGAGAACTTAGATACGGCTATTGAAGTATGCGAATATCCGTTGGCATACCTGTTTATATGAATAATGAAAATACTGATGACACTTTCAGTACTTCTACCTCGCTGAGCGCCTTCCAATCGGAATCTAGAATTGAATGAGATTTTACTCGGCCTTAATTTTCATCAATCATTTTTTAAATCCTAAAATATCCTCAGTGTATCGCTTCTGTCTATTTTCCGAATAAAATTTTTTCCTCAGATCATTAAAAAATATATCGTCCATCATGATTTAATTCCATATTATTAATTAATAGAAAGCTTGTGGCCCAAATTGTGTTAAATTTCACCTAAAAATATCAGCAAAAAATTCTTTTTTCTCTAATCCTTAATTTATTGTTTCTTTCCAGTTTTTTGACGGTACGAATCACCGTCTCAACCCGTAATCCGGTAAGATTAGCAATTTGCTTGCGTGTAAGAGGTACCTCATAAGAAAAAGGTTGATTATAATCCGAATTTTTTTTCAGATATTGAAGTATGCTTTCAATTTTTGATTCCGGATTCTGGGAAATCAGAGTAAATAGCATATAATATTTATCGGAAAGCCTATAGGCAATTTGCTTAAATAGTTGCGATGATACTTCAGGGTTTTCATCAAGCATTTTCACAAATGCAGGCTTCAAAATTTTGATGATCGTACATTTGCTTTTAGCGACTGCATTGACGGTGTAAGACATATCACCTATAAGAAATGATTCCCCAATACTTTGCCCATTAAACAATATGTGTTGGGTAAATTCTTTTCCGCTTTCATCATAATTATTGATCTCTACAACACCGCTGCGTATCTGAAAGTAGTATTTTGAAACGCTACCTTCAATAAATATTTCATCATTTACTTTATACTCTTCACAAATTCCTCCGTACTTTAGTAAAAGTTCTTCACAAATAAGCATAATATTACAATTTTGGTGGTTAATTACTTAGTATATTCTTGACATCAAATTGCAAACCAAAAATAATAATTAATCCGAACCAAAAACTAGATAATGTAATCTACATTTTAATTTTATATAAAACCTTAATTCAGCAAATTATTCAGCAAATTGCTCGTTAACAAGTAATGATAATGATAACTAAAATTTTATTTTTTAACTTACCCGTATGTCATTAATAAAATCCATCTCCCTGTAGATCCATATCAATGATACGCATGCGCAGAGGAATATTCACAACAGCAGGGGCAGGGACAAAAAGTTTATCGTAACGACTGTTTGCTTTAATAAATGTGTCCGGGATGAAATGCGATCTGCTCTGTTTCAGCAAAAAAGTTATAGGGGTTTCTATTGAGTGTTAAAGTTCCTAAAGCTTCTACAGGAACTAATTCTTCAGGAATCATTTTTGGTAGAATCTAAAAGATCAAAATCAAAATCGTGCTCATTTTCTTCAGAACCAATCTGTACGCCAAGTTCCGATTCAAGAAAATCGCTATTTTCAATAGTTTCCCAAAGATCTCTTTTGCGAAAACCGGGGTCACCCCCGAATTTTTTTAGATGGAGCATTGATAGACATTGTTGTAAGCATTTTATGTCGATAAAACATTCTCTCGGCATTATGGCGAAGCAGATTTTGCATTAAGTCTTTACTTTTATCAAGCATAAAAGTAGACTTATTCATTACAAAAGTTTATGATTAGTAAAATAAACGTAATATTTAGTTTTAAAAAATTAAGTAAGAAATTTATTTTCAATAATAGATACCATATATTATATGCATGGCATAACAATTCAATAAACCGTAATACACCGCTTCGTATCACATATTATTATGATTTTTAAATTGTCTGTTTTGCAGGCAATTTTTTTATTTAAAATCAATACTACCACATGTTTTATGAGGGCATATTTTTTGTTTAATCTTCACTAAAAAAATATTATGGAAAATTCAAAAACAATATCGGTATTGAATGATTTATTACAGATTACCAATGACCGAATTAAAGGTTTCGAAAGTGTGGAAGGAAAAGTTTGGGAAAGTTATTCTGATTTAAAAGGAGAATATGACAAGATGATTTCACAATCAAAAATTATGAAGAATGAAATCATTAATCTCATCACAGAACGAGGCGGAAATCCTTCAGACAGCGGTTCTGTTGCAGCAAGTCTCCATAGAGCTTGGATTGATATTAAAAATTCTCTTCCCGTCACCAACAATGATCAGGAAACTTTACAAAACGTAGTTTTCGGAGAAAAACATGCCATTGCAGCTTATGAAGACGCCTTAAAAAGTGGAGACTTATGTCCTGAAAGTTCATCAGTAATTGCTGATCAACTTCACAGCTTGAGAACTTCATATCATCAATTTAATAATATTGAACATTACAAAAGTAAAGAAGATTAACTATTTAATTAAAACCAAATTATATGAATTACCAAGAAGCATTACAGCATAAGAACGAATCATTAAAAAATGCAGATGAATCTGTATTAAATATGTTTCACCTTGTGATTGCTCCCGCCAATACTGATGAGAGTAAAAAATTTATCGATGATTTCCTGAAGAATCCAGAAAAATTTGATGATGAAAGCTGTAAAAAATACTCATCCGATGGCCTTTTTGATGTAGTGAGTTTTAATAAAGAAGAAAAATAACTCTAAGCTTAATTAAAACAAAAACGGTAAGAATTATCTTACCGTTCTTATTTGAAATTTAAAATTAACTTTTACCCGTTTACAATAATTCCGCCATTTGGATGCAAAACCTGTCCTGTAATTTGTGCTGATGCTTCTGTAGCCAGAAAAAGATAACTCGGTGCAACTTCTTCAGTTGATGCATTTCTTTGTAAGGGCGATTTACTTTCATCTTCTTCTTTCTCACCAAAAGTTTCTTTCGTTAAAGGTGTAGCAACAGGACCGGGTGCTACCGCATTTACTCTTATTCCTTTTGGTTTAGACTGCAATGCCAATGATCTTGTGAAGGAAACGATTGCGCCTTTTGTTGCAGCATAATCTAAAAGTTCTTCGTGACCTTGATATGCAACTGCTGAAGTGGTATTTATTACGCTACTACCCCCTTTTAAATAAGGAAAAACCGCTTTTGATAATAAGATCATTCCGATAATATTTGAGTTGAAGGTTGTGCGAATATCTTCTTCTTTTAATTTTGAAATATCATCCTGTGGAGTTTGTGTTCCTGCATTATTGATTAAAATATCAATTCTACCAAACTTTTCAACAACCTCTTTGCCTGCTTTTTCACAAAAATCATTTTCATTGATATCCCCTTTCATTATTATACATCCGTTTCCAAAAGCCAGTATTTCTTTTTGAGTTTTTTCGGCGTCTTCATCATCACTGTGGTAAATAATTGCAATATTGGCTCCTTCTTTAGCAAAAAGTAGAGCTATAGCTTTACCAATTCCACTATCTGCTCCTGTAATGAGAGCCGTTTTATTTTTTAGTTGTAAATTGTTCATAGTCTTATTTTATGATTTAAAATAATTGTTAAATACTATCTGATTTGTGTTGTTCTAAGTAAGTCTTGAAACATCCTAAAATAAATTCGGAATAATAAATCTGGACATTTTCCGCCTCTGTTCTGGGATGTAAATCAAGCTTTTTTGTAAAAATTACAGCATTTTTATAACTAAAACTGAAATAAGCAAAAATTTTGTTATCAGACTTTTCTACCGGAGTTGCGTATCCTGTAACAGCTATTCCCCAATCGGTACTAAAAGATTCGGCAATATGCAAAGCCATCACTTCAGCAATATGCTCGGAAACACAATCCCAACTTTCGGCTTCATCTTTATTAACCTTTAAAAATTTCACTTTTTCTTCTAAGGTATAGGCCGTAATTCCGCCCTTATAGAATTTTGAAGCATCAGGCATTTGTGAAAATGAAAACTGCAAAAAACCAGAAGTTACACTTTCTGCAACCGATACGCTTTCTTTCATATCTAACAATAACTGACCTATTCCGGACAGCAGATTTTTTTCAAGTTCCATAAATAGGTTTTTAAAAAGTTTAAAAGAAATTACTTTATCGTGCAATCAATTGCAAATTTTAAAACTTTACAATCAATAAGTATGCTGACACGAAATGCACAGATCAAATTATTTTAATTCGGATGAATTGAGTTTTTCATATTAATTATTGATGATTCGATTAGTGTTAACCGAATTTAGTAATTAAACATCTTTTAGAGTATGCTTGTAATCATAATGCTAAAATTTTTATATCTCAACAATATAGATCTGAAACTCACAAAATTTTACTTTGTCTTAATATTTCAATTTTAAAAAGCTTATTATGATTACAATTATAACTAATCTATAATCAAAAATTTAAATATCTAGAACCTAGACAATGGTCTTGTATTTGTAAATTATAACGTAATACAAATTACCACCTCACAAAAACAAATATACCATGCCTTCAACTGAAAATACAGAACTTCAAGGCGGACAAGGACAAGTTTTAAGTCCAGAAACTTACCGCGACTCTATTGGAACAATGGAGCAATCAGGAAAAAGAAAATGGGTTTTTCCCAAAAAACCAAAAGGCAAATACACCAATTACCGAACTATTGTTGCTTACATTTTATTAGCTTTTTATTTGGCAGTTCCTTTTGTTAAAATAAACGGAAACCCTTTTATATTGCTTAATGTAATCGACAGAGAGTTTTTTATTTTTGGGCAGCCATTTTATCCCCAGGATTTTTTCCTTTTGACTTTAGGAGCTATAGTTGCCTTAGTGTGTATCATTATTTTTACCATTGCATTTGGCAGAATATTCTGTGGCTGGATTTGTCCGCAGACTATTTTTTTGGAATCTGTCTTCCGTAAAATAGAATTTGCTATTGAAGGCGATCGAAACCGACAGATGAAATTGGACAGACAGGAATGGAACAGCGAAAAAATCTGGAAAAGATCATTAAAATGGACGATATTTTTCATCCTTTCCCTTATTTTCACTCATTTTATGATGATGACGATTGTTGGTTCCGAAAAAGTTTTTCAGACTGTTGCTGAAGGCCCTTTTGTACATCCAACCAATTTTATTGTAATAATCCTTTTTACTATTGCTTTTTATTTTGTTTTTGCATGGTTCAGAGAGCAGGTTTGTACTTTGGTTTGTCCATACGGAAGACTTCAGGGTGTTTTAATCGATAAAGAAACCATCAATGTATTTTATGATTATAAACGTGGCGAAAACAGAGCAAAATGGAGAAAAGGTGAAAACCGTAAAGCAGTAGGAAAAGGAGATTGTATTGATTGTTTTCAGTGCGTAGTTGTTTGTCCTACCGGAATCGACATTCGTGATGGACAACAATTGGAATGTGTAAATTGTACAGCTTGTATCGATGCCTGCGATGAGGTAATGGAGAAAGTCGGGCTTCCAAAAGGGCTAATTCGTTATGCTTCAGAAAAAGAAATCGAAACCCGATTGCCTACAAAATTTACGACAAGAATGAAAATATTTATGATTGTTTTGGTTGCATTACAGCTTTTATTAGGTTATCTTCTTTATAACCGGGGTGATCTTGAAGCAAAATTTATAAAGCCTGCTGGAAGCACATTTTTTGTGAGAGATGAAATGATTATCAATACCTACAATTATACCTTTTTAAATAAATCAAATGATAAAAAAATCTTAACAATTAAAGTTATTGAGCCGTCTCATGGTGAAGTTATTTATAGCGGAACAAGTAAAATTACGGTTGATAAAGACAAAATTACAAAAGGAACAATTAGTATTACTTTTCCGGAAAAGGAAATGAGTTTGAGCAAACAGAATATCACAATTGGCGTTTATGATTTAAAAGGAAATCTTGTTGATTCTTACGAAACATATTTTGAAGGACCATTTAAACTGCAGTTTTAAACTAAAGAAAAAAGAGGGATCTTATTAGTGCGCCTCTTCTTTTTTACGAAATAAATTTATTTGAATTCTACCAAACCCTTTGTTAGACATTTCCACTGTATTTTTGAAAAACCAAGCATTCCTCCAACTGCAATCATCATATTTCTTATTGAATTAAAAAATCCTGTTTTTAAATTAGGATATTCATTTCGCCCATAAATTCCCGCTTTTACACCATCTTTTTCTTTTGAAATAATAAACGTTGAAGTCGCATTATTAGAATAAAAATGGGCAATTTTTTTTGTGTTTTCTTTTACAGGATCTTTTGAAGGTCTACATTGAATGATTACCATATCGGGATTTGCAAGATCAATTGAGATAATCTGAACCCAATCAAACGATCTTCCTTCACTCCCACCCGGTCCGGGAATATCAATTCTGATGTAATCACCACGTTGGGGAAAACGTTCTACATTTTTTCCTACAGAATCACAAAGCCGAAAATCAGTAGTACTCTCCTTACAGTAATCTCGCCATTGGTTGATGGATAAAAAACGTTTTTTCAGAATGGTAAATTTCAGATCAAGATCATTAGGATTCCCTACTTCTTTTTTACTTTCGGTGTCATGAAAGCTACCCTTTACATGCTTGGGAACTCCCGGTATATTTTTAGGTTTCATTAGATTTTTTTTTATTTTAAAAAGTGATTACGGAGTTTCATCATTCGCCATATCGACCGGTTTAGATTCCGGCGAGCCTTTTTCCCGAAGCCAGATTGACAAAACAACCAAAGAGAAAACTGCCAGAAATTCGCTCTGCCAGTTTTGTAAGGATTCAAACCAGAACCTGGATTCCGAAAGATAATCGTACCATCGCAATGGCATTTCTCCTTTGATTATTTTCTCTGTATTCTCATCTTTAAAACTTCCGTAAAAATGAAGGATAAAACTTATGAGAAATAGAATAGCGAAAGCAAGCGATAAAGAATGCTGATAAATTTTAAGATAAATTCCACCTTTTCTCACCGGCCAAGGCGCATTTGGATGAGGTTGTGGTTTCTTGTCAACATCTTCAGGCTCTGTTAAAGATTTCGATTCGCTTGAACCTTTTTGCCTTAATGAAATGGTTAAAAGCACATAAAGCATCATCTGCAAAAATTCACTTTCCCAATTTTCGAAAGTAGCCTGAATGAAATGTCCGCTCTGGAAATATTCTGCAAAATTTAACAAAGGTTGTCCTAGCTTTACAAGTTCTTTATTTTCGGTAGTAAATCCCGTAAAAAACTGACCAACCAGACACAAAATCATTAGAATCAATAAAACAATTCCTAAGCTGTTTCGGTAAACAAAACTTGTTTTAAGCATTTTCTTCATTTCCATATTCATCAAAATATATTCTCTGTAGACCTTCTGTAGACGGTGCAGTAAGCAATTTTCCATTGACTGCAAATCTGGAGCCGTGACAAGGGCAATCCCAACTTTTTTCGGCACTGTTCCAACGGACATCACAATATGTGTGGGGACAGGTGCTTTTCAGAACATGAGTCTTACCGTCGGTTTCTTTATAAATTGCATATGAGTCACCTTCGTATTTCACCACTTTTGCTTCACCATCATTAAGTTCTGCAAGACTGTTTATTTTTTCTTTAAATAATTTATCTTTCACAAAATCTGTTGCTGAACTTGCATTTTCCTTCACGAAACTGGCAAATCCTGCAAGTGGTTTTATTCTCCCGGGATCGAAAAGTTTTTCGTATCTGCTGGTTTTTTCCGTAATTAAATCTGAAATAACTTCTGAACTGATCGTTCCGAAGATCATTCCATTGCCCCGAAAACCTGTGGCAGTATAAATATTTCCTGTGCTTCCGGGAAGTTTTCCGATATAAGGCATTCCGTCGACAGGTTCATAATACTGGCTCGACCAACTGTAAACAGCCGCACCAACATTGAAATGTTCTCTTACATAGTTTTCAAGATTAGATAAGCAAACTCCGGTATCTTCTTCGTGACCGGTTTTGTGGTCTTCACCTCCTGCAATCAATAGTTTTTTATCATCAATAATCTGCGTTCTGTAGTATCGGTAAGGATCGTACAAATCATACATCAAATCTTCTGAGTATTTATGGTCTTCAATTTCAAAAGCCATCGCATAACTTCGATAAGGAGCCGTCATCAAATGAAGCACATTTACTCCTGGCGGAATATGTGTTGCATACACCAAACTTGCAGCTTGGAATAAACCCTTTGAAGTTTCAACCGAAATAATACCATCCTCGTTTTCAGTATGATTAATGCACATGCAATCTTCCAAAATAATTCCGCCTAAAGAAATAAAAGCTTCCACAAGTCCCTTGATATATTTTATCGGATGAAATTGTCCCTGATCGGCAATAGAAGCTACACTCACAAAAGAAACAGGAAAAGAAACTCCATCACAGAATTTCATATCGATGCCTACTTTTTGAGCGCCTTCAATCATTTTCTTCAGTTTATCGTGCTGTTTTTGATCTAAAGCAAAAATATAACCTGTCTTTTTTTGAAAATCACATTCAATTTGATAATCTGAAATATTGTTTTTTATTATTTGGATCGCTTCGGTTCCAACATCCGCCAGAAGTCTTGCCTGTTCTTCACCAAAATTACTGATGGCTTCATCGAAAGTGATATCGAAAAACGTATTGAGATGGGCGGTTGTTCCGCCGGACGTACCGAATCCAATGTTTGAAGCTTCCACGAGAAGACATTTCTGACCACGTTTCTGTAATTGCAAAGCCGTTGAAAGCCCTGTAATTCCTCCGCCTGCAATGATTACATCGAACATTTTATTATTTATGATCTGCTCCTCAGAAAAAAATCTCTTTATTTCTTCCTGCCAAATGCTTTTTCTTGCTCCGTCTCTAAACATCTTTTGTATTTTAATAGTTAAATAAATTTTGGCTGCTTATTTTTTAAAATTTAGAGCAAGAGCAAGATTTTATAATTTGTTTTAAATGAAATTAGATTTGTTCATCTGATGGTTTCTGCATTTCATTCATGTGATAGGCAGCCATACTGTCTGATGAAATATTTGACATCGCAACAGTGAGTTTATTTTTTAAACCTGAAACAATTTTATCATCTCCATTCATTAAAGCTTTAAACCCATCTTCTGCAACTTCTTCAGGGGTCGAGAAATTTTCTTTATCCTCCATAATTTTGCTGCGGTTCATTTCGGCTTTGTTGAAAAAATCGGTATCGGTTGGTCCGGGAAGAAGTGCCGTAACGGTAATTCCTGTATCTTTTAACTCTTCACGAATTGCTTCAGACCATGAAAGGATAAATGCTTTTGTACCGTGATACACAGAATGCCACGGTCCGGGAGCTTTACTTGCAATAGATGCCAGATTCAAAATTTTACCTGATTTATGAGGAAGGCGGTCTTTCAGAAATAATTTAGTCAAAATCAAAACTGAGGCAATGTTTAAATTTACCATATCAATCTCACGATGAATTTCTGTATCCTGAAACTTACCATACAAACCTTGTCCGGCATCATTCACAAGAATTTCCGGACTAATCTTGCTTTGCTTTAAATCTGCATATAAAGAGTAAACTTCCTCTGTATGAAATAAATTTTTTGCCAGCGGAATCACATTGATTCCGAAACTTTTAAATTCATTTGCTTTTTGTTTAAGTATGTCCTGATTTCTTCCTACAATAACTAGATTGTAGCCTTCTTTAGCGAACAGTTTTGCCAATTCGTAACCTATACCGCTACTTGCACCAGTAATTAAAGCATATTTGTTATTTTGATCCATCGTTATTGTTTTAAATTTAAATAAATAAAAGCCACACGACAAGAGCTGTCGCATGGCTCTGTAAGAATTTAATCTTCCTGTTCTGCTTCAAAATTGATGTACGTTTCGGCAATTTCGGTAAGATTATAATCTGTATCTTCTTCTTCCTGAAGGGTTTTGTCTAAAAGATCTGCCGCTTTATCGTGTCCCATTGTAATCGCTAATTGAACAAGACCCCCATAGGTTGCAATCTCGTAATGCTCCACTTTTTGTGCAGCAATAATCAATGCAGCATCACGCGTCATTGTACCTTCCTTGGTAGATTTTATAACTTCTTCACCTTCTTTAATGATTCCTTCGATGGCATCACATTTTTTCTTTTCGGGTGTTTCATCGATAGATCTAAAAACTTTTTCGAGTCTGCTGATGTGTTTTTTAGTTTGAAGCTGATGATCTTCAAAAGCATCTTTCAGTTCTTCAGTTGTTGCAGCTTCCTGCATTTTTTCTAAAGCTCCTACGATAGCTTCTTCAGCATAATAAATATCTTTTAATGCATCTACAAAAAATTTATGCAGTGGTGCATTTTTCATCTCACTTTTTACAACAGTAGCATTGCCTGCTTTCATTGTAGAATCTTTTTCAGATTTATTTTCTGTTGCTGTATTATTTTCTGAAGCGTTACTTTTTGCTGCAGTTGCTTCAGTATCCGATGTTGTACTTGATTTGGTTGGCATAATTAAATATTTTTTAATTGGTTAAAAGACAGTCTCTTCAATACGAAAGAGACTGTCTGTAAAAAATTTATGAATTTCTTCTTCCTCCGAAACCTGATCTTCCTGAGCCTGAATTTGAACCTCTTCCGCCACCGTGAGAAGCCTGACCTCCCATTCTTGCGATTCTTGTTCTTTCTTCTTTACTCATAGAAGCAAATCCCTGTCTTCCTGAACCGGAGCTTCCGCCTCTTCCGGAATTACCAGAATTTCCGCCTCTTGAACTGCTTCCAGAGTTACCGCTGTTTGATCCACGTCCAGAATTTGAGTTTCCTCCTCTTGAACCGCTTCCTGAATTACTGCTGTTTGATCTTCCACGACCAGATCCTGATCCTGAATTTCCTCCTCTAGAACTGCTTCCGGAATTACTGTTGCTTGATCTTCCTCTTCCTGAACCAGAACCAGATCCTCCTCTCCCACCGTGAGAAGCTTCACCTCCCATTCTTGCAATTCTTGTTCGTTCTTCTTTACTCATTGAAGCAAAACCTTGCCTTCCTGAACCAGAATTTGATCCTCTTCCAGAATTACCGGATCTTCCACCAGAGTTGCCTGAATTTCCTGAACTACGTCCTGAGTTACCGCTATTTGATCTTCCACGACCTGAACCAGAGTTTGAACCACGAGAACTTCCTCCACCTGAGCTGAATCTGCCTTGGCTGTCTCTGTTTTGATTTCCATTTCCTGAGCGACCAGATCCAGATCTTCCACGACCTCTGTTATCATCATCGTCGTAATCATCATCGTAATCTTCGTCATCTTCATAATCATCATCGCTGTCATCCTCATCATCATATTCTTCATATTCTTCATCGTCGTAATCGTCATCATCATATTCTTCATCGTAATAATCTTCATACTCTGAAAAATCATCATCGTATTCCTCATCTTCTGTAGCATCGGTAAAACCGTGGTCATACCCTAATTGATAAATCTCTTCAAGTAAAGAACTGTTCTGAGACGAGCTGTTTCCCGAATTTCTGTTGTTTGAATTTCTGTTGTTCATAACTGATTTTTTTGACATTAATATTGAGTGATTATGGAAATTCCTGACTAGTATAGAACTTCCACATTTTTTGCATTGATTTTCTTCCTTGAGACTTATTAATAGCTCACGGTAAGTTTTATATTGAAATAATTATTGTGAATATTTGAATCCTACTTACAAATTCTATTGCAGGAAATATTCACATAGACAAAATTATCCTGATGACAATTTGCAGTATTTTATAATGAAATTTTGAAGATCCAAAACATCCTGCACGGAAACTTTGGACAGCAGAAACGCTGAAGCATCTAATGAGTTCATAATATATCTTGTTTGGTGTTGACCAAAGTTAGGACTATATTTTAGGAGATGGTTATGACCTTGGTCATAGCATCAAAAGTTCTAAGAAAATAATCTGGAGTCTACCCTACATTTGCTAAACTGTAACTGAAAGGTATGATAATCGTACATTTCAAAGTATTAAATCATTTCATTACATTTATTATAAGTACATTTTTGATTTAGTAATTATTTAAGTGAAAGGTAAAATAAAACGTTCTTTCATAAGTTTAGTATAAATAAAGTACTATCATACTTTTTCATAAGCAATTAAAAAAAAACTCAATTATCTACTAAAGTTACAAATTACAATAAAACACTAATAATCAACAACTTAAACACAAAAGATGTACAGGATTTATTAAAATTTAAGCTTGAAATTTAGTAAAACTGTCTATTCATGGTAGTTTGATGTGATGAAATTCTTGGAAAGATGTTCAAAAAAAAGATGTTGCAGCATTTCATTTTGTACAACTTTTGTACACCTTAGATTATATAATACATTGAATTTCAACAATATATTACTTTCTGTATCGGAAAGTAGGGAACTAAAACTTCTAAATATTTAATAAAAAAGTCTTTTAACAGTTAACTGTTTCAAAAGACAATGCAAAATTGACGGAAGATTTTATTTTAATTTTAATGTTTTTGAAGCTAATTTCCCATGAAAAAATTTAATATTATTTTTGTAATTATATTTAATATTTTCTAGTTCCTTTTTGTCTATTAAGTTAGTATCTATATCCATTTTTATTTTCAGATGATATCTCTTTTTATCGTCTAAAATAGGATATGTTTTGCCTCCTTTTATATTTGTAGAATCAATAAATGGAAGAGTAAAAATAACTGAACTTTGTGGAGATATTACTCTATGAATACGTTTCTTCGCCAATGTACTGTATTTTTCCATTTCTTTTATATCCTGTGGATTAAACGAACCATTTTCATTTAATATATATAAAGGATCTGAAGAAACTTCAACTTTAGCAGCTATATTTTCAGCACTCACTTCAGCAATTATAGGATTTTTACTCTTTGAATTATAATCAAGTTTAGGATTTTCAAAATAAAACAAATAGTGTTCATTTGTATTATTGTAAAGCTCGAACCGAACAGAATCATTTGTTGAAATCGAAGTATTTAAAATTTTAATTTCAAAATTATCTTTTTTGCAAGAGCAAAGGATGGTTGCCAGTATAATAAGTAATATATTTCTCATAATTCGTTTTAAATGTTCCTTTTTACCAAAAGAAACCATATACTTTTGAGTTTGTTTTTTTAATAAATCAACAAATCAAAAGTAACCGATATTCCCCATCATTTTCCACAGGAGCTCGATGAACACAAGGCAAAACTTTTTGCGAAGGATAATCTACCGCCAAACGCCAAAGATGTCCTATGCCTAAATTTGTTGGATTTGCATCAGGTCTGGCCTCATAATGAAGGTCGAAAAAGTTTTCTTTTAGAAAGTTTTCAAAGTCTTCTTCCGGACCGTCGTGCAATTGTTTAAGCTTTGCTCTGATTTCCGGAATTAATATTTTTTGTTTAACCTCATCAGTAGGTATAATATCGCTTGCTGCACCATAATACGTACATAGAAAAGTATCGGTACCAACTGGCGAGCGATCTACATGAAAAGAATATACATCTGTCGAAATGAAATCGAACTCCTCATCTTGTTCGTAATTTTTGAGTAAATTGAGTGAAGGCGATGCTCCAAAATCACTTAATAATTTTAGATCATTTAAGATAATTTCTCTTGCTAAAATACCATTTTCTGATAATTCTAAAGCCAAAAGATCTTCGATAGAAACTTCTGTAATGTTTTCTTTTAATTGCAGCTTATAAACAATTTCTGCAAAATCACCATTCAATTTTCTGCTCCAACAGATTGCGTTCATAGCTCCATGAAAGCTTGTATCTACAAGTTCGGAAAAAGAAGAAACTACTCCAACTTGATGGTTATCGGAAGATGTATTGTGCATATATTAAATAATTGTATGGTCGTTTAACTTTATGCAAAAATAATGAAACAACGTAAGACAAATATTAGATTGTAAACTTATTTTAGGACGGAACAATTTTAACAAAAAAAGCTGTCTCTCAGAGACAGCTTTCGTTTGATTTGATCGAAATAATTATTTTTTAATAATCTTTTTTACAGTAATTGTTTTATTTCCAGCTGACATAGCTTTTAATATATAAGTACCTTTTGAGAGATGAGATAAATTTAAATCTTTCTTATCTGACACGTACACTATTTTACCGGACATATCATATATAGATACATTGCTTAGTTTTTCAGTAGTATGGATATGAATGTCATTAGTAAACGGATTTGGATACAAATCTACATCAGTTTTATTTCTAATTTCAGCAGTAGCCAAAGAGCTTACAACATTTAAAATTCTTGCAATTCTATTTTTTCCGTTGCCTTTGTAATTGGTAAACACCCCTCCTATTAATACATTATTATTTGGGTCTAAAACCATTTTATTGATATTGTTATTTGTACCGCTACCAACATCAAATGTTGTATCCAGCGTAGCATCTGCATTCAGCCTCATGATTTTATTAGACAATGTAGTCCCGTATTTGGTAAAGGCGCCTGCTATAATCACTTTATTGTCTGGTTGTACAACAAGGGTTTGCACAGAACCGTCAATATTTGTTCCCGGAGCGAATGTAGTGTCCAGACTTCCGTTAGAATTTAACCTTGCAACTCTTGCATTGGCAATCCCGTTAAATGTTGAGAAGTTTCCTCCAATCAATATTTTTCCATCCTGCTGAACTGCTATTGTATATATCGGTAAATTAGTTCCCGTTCCTCCGGTGCTGAAGGATGTATCTATCGTTCCGTCGGTATTCAGTCTGAAAATCCTGCCTGTAGTTCCATTGAAAGAGGTAAATAATCCTGTTATAATCATTTTCCCATCTGTAAGAAGCATAATAGAAGAAATAGAACCGGAATTAGCGCCTGTTCCAATTGAAAAAGTAGCATCTATTGTACCATCGGTATTCAGTCTAGCGAGTCTGTTAATTGCTGTTCCGTTGTAATTGGTAAAGCTGCCTCCTACAATTATCTTTCCGTCATTTTGTACGGCAACTGCAGTAACAGAATTATTGAAACTTGTTCCTAAAGTAAGGTCGTTACTATAAGATCCATCAGCATTTATTCTTACCAGATTAGTTATATCATTTCCATTATATTTTGTAAAAGTACCTCCGGCAATAATTTTACCGTTGTTTTGTAAAGCTACGGCAGAAACAGTTCCGTTTGCACCTGCCCCATTCATATTAAATGATGTATCTAATGTTCCATCGGTATTGAGTCTTGCGATTTTATTCTTTACCGTTCCGTTATAGCTTGTAAATTCGCCGCCTATAATCATTTTATTATCGGGTTGAAAAACAATGGAGCTCACATTGCCATCTGCACCTGTACCTAAATTATAGGTGGTGTCTGGCGTTCCGTCTGCGAGAATATGAGCACAGTAGTTTTTTACCAAACCATTATACATATTAAATGAACCTGTAATAAAGATCGTACCGTCTAAATTGTCTATAATATTAAGTACAGAAGAATTTGCACCTGAATTTCCTGCATTATAGGTGGTATCAAGATTACCATCTGCATCTAACTTTACCAATCTACTCACTGGCACTCCGGCGTAAGAAGTAAAGTTTCCTCCTACAAAAAGTTTATTTCCTATCGTTTTTATAGCATAAACACCTGTATTTGCAGCATTATTAAAATTGAAAGTACCATCTAAAGTACCATCACTATTCAGCCTGCAAATATTTTTGAGGGTACCATTGCCATTGTAAGACCCAAAAGTTCCACCAACGAGAAGTTTACCTGTACTTAAGAGTACAATTTCAGAAACCGTATTGTTAAAGCCTTGTGATGTTCCGCTTCCGATAATAAAAGAAGTGTCTACGGTGCCGTCACTGTTTAATCTTGCAATTCTATTTACTGTAGTACCATTAATTGAAGTGAAGCTCCCTCCAACATAAATCTTCTGATTTGCAGCATCATACTCCATTTTATTGATTGATGCGCTTGAATTTCCGACTCCCGGACTTGAGACAAATGTGGCATCTAAAGAGCCATCAGCATTAAGCCTTGCAATTTTAACCGCAGTAATATTATTATAAGCACTGAAGCTTCCACCTATCAAAATTTTTCCGGTAGGTAAAATCACAATATTATCAACTAAACTATTGCCGCTTGGTCCTGCTCCTACACCTGAAAATGTACTGTCTAAAGTTCCGTCAGAATTTAGTCTTATGATTCTGTTAACTGTAGCTCCGTTGTAGCTGGTAAAGCTTCCGCCAATAATTATTTTACCATCAGGCTGCTCAGCGGCTGAATAAACATAAGCATTTACTCCTGTTCCACTGTTAAAGGTTGCATCAATGCTTCCATCGGTATTAATTCTTACTATTCTTCCTAAAATACCATCATTGTATGAAGTGAAATTACCCACCAGCAATAGTTTACCGCTAGATAATTTTAAAGACTTCGAAATATTTCCGTTGGCACCATCACCAGCACCATTACCCGAATCTGCAGTATTAAATGTTGCATCTATATTACCAGCCTGCGAAAAGTAGAAATTGCAGGTTAACAGTAGAAATAAAAGTATGTATTTTCTCATCGTTTATTAGTTTTTAATTACTTTTTTTGTCGATTCGTTTCCTTTTTTGTCCAAAATACGAACCCAATAAACTCCTTTTTCGAATGAAGAAAAATCAAGCTGACGTGTTTCCTTAGAAGCATTGATCAACTGTCCTGCTGTATTATATATAGTTAACGATGAAATATCTTCTTTAGATTGAATGTGTAAAACAGATCGTACAGGATTAGGGTAAACAGACAAATCATTTTTATCATTTTTTACCAAATCGTTTGTAGAAAGGAAAGATGAGAAGTCATAATTCTGTGCATACGGACTGGTAATCCCCGTTCTGTTCTCAGTCCAAGTCACAATAAACTGATTGTTTAAGCCTTTGTTAAGATAAATATTTCCTTTTGCAAAAGCTGATGTTCCGACCCCTACACTACCTCCGGGAATAATAAATGTAGAAGGTGTATTTTCGTTTAAGATGGTTAAAGAAATAGTTGTAGCATTAGCGCCATTATAATTACTGTCAATTGTGGCAAAAACAGGTTTTTCTCCAAGCATTTTCAAAGTACTCGTCGGTTGCTTTGAAGTTGGTGTTACCGGATAAATTTCCTGCGCACTATCAGATAAAAGTCTGGCACCTGTATTTTTATCGAATTTCTGAACAAATGAACCAATGGAGCCTTGTCCACTTGACGTGAGTCGAGATAAAGCCCAAATATAATTAGAACCGGAATTCATCGCAATAGAGGTATTAAACTCAAAATATTGGTTTGTAGTCGCAAAATCGACCCCGTTAATTCCCCATGGGATAGTTCCGTCAGCAGCAATTTTTTGCAGAAAAGAATCTGTTCTTGAACTGTTTGCCCCGGAATATCCTAAATATAATATATCATTATCCTGCACACAAGTATAATTGGTATTAGAAAAGGTAGTTCTGTCAGAAATCTTTGTTGGAGCTGCTAGCATCGGGGCTCCGGTAGTACTGTTATATTTTTGTGCAAAAAAATTAGAATTGGAAGTTGTTATTGCTGTTTTTGCATGAAAGAGTGCCAAAAAACTACCGTCAGAAAGCACTGCACCTTCACCAAGGCTGGTTACGTTGTAGCTTACCGGAGCTGGAATAGTTTGAGTGGCAGGCCACAATAAAGTTTTACTTGCGTCATATTTACCCAAAACTCCCAATCCGTTCTGAAACGAACTTACATATACGTTAGATGAATTCTTATCCGTAAAAACTTTAGGAAAATACGCTGCATTTCCTAACGGTAATCCATCCGAACCCCACAATTCTGTACCTGCAGGTGAAATTTTGTGTACAAATCCTCTTTGGCTTCCACCCGTTTCCATAAAAGCAATATAAAAATTATTATTGCTATCGATCGCCGTATTATATATTGAAGTATAGGATGACATATTGAGTGGGAAATCTCCACCGGCATGAACTTCCATTCCAGTAGGTCCAAATAGTTTATTTCCATTTTCATCCAATAACTGCACATACAATTTAAAATACTCGGGAGCAGGTTTTGAAACCCAATATGACAAATAAGTTTTACCGTCCGAAGTCGTTTGTGAATTTGAAGCCAATACCGATGCATCCGAAGCAATTGTATTTACTGCATAATTGTTTGTCCACTGTGCTTTACTTGCAACTGCTGCTAAAAGCGCTAAAAAAAAGAGAGATTTTTTCATATACCTGTTGATTATTTCAAACAACAATACAGCTTAGGAAAAAACAGGGCAAATTTATAGCTACATCAACAGCACTCACTTTACAAAGCAAACCACCTACTTACCACACACCTGAAAATTTAAATCTGATAATCAATCAATTAACTTGATAGATATTCGACAAAATAAACATGATTATATTAGTAATTTTTTACTTTTAGAATTTTTAATGATTATTTTCAATACTAAAATTATGATATTTACCAGATTAAAGTCATTAATCAACACATATAAAAACGAAATACTACTCTTACTAAATAAAATTCTTTAATATCAAAGTTACTTTGTTAAATACACATTTAATTATATATTATTTGGAACCTCGGTTTTTATCAAATAAATGGACTGGTATTCTATTTTTAGTCTTAAAATTTCAGACAATTCTTTTTTATTTACATAACATCTTTTATTATGACTTTTTAGAAGAAATTTATAAATTGTAAATATTGATAAAACTTATTTCGTTTTCATTTTACCATTTTTAAACCTTTCGCTTGCAGTTTGATAATAAGAGATTGTTTCAGAAACAAGATCTTTATTTTTAAAGTTAACTTCCTGCAATGATTTGTCGGTTCGGGAAACGGTAAACTGCTTTACTCTTTTTCTGTCGTCAATTTGAGTAAAAAGATCATTCCGAAGTAAGCCCAGAGTGCGGTAATTCCCTATAAAAGCCCTCTCCTCTCCTATTTTGGTTTTATTAATGTCTTTTCCGTACCAACTGGTATCGTATGACCAATTCAGATACCCGAACAGCGAAGGCATAAGATCAATCTGAGAAGTAAGTCTATTGATTTCCTCAGGTTTTTGTTTAAGATTATAGATAATCGCAGGAATATGATGTTTCCCAATATTTATTTCCCATTTTCCTGCGCTGCTTGCACAATGATCTGCAACCACTACAAAGACTGTATTTTTAAACCAAGGTTTTTTCTTTGCATCGCTGATGAATTTTCCTAATGCATAATCTGTATATTTTACCGCTGCGTTTCTGTCACCTTGCGGAAGATCAATTTTTCCTTTTGGAAATGTATAGGGTTTATGATTAGAGGTAGTCATTAGAAACTCAAAAAACGGTTTATTTGAATTACTTTCTTTATCTGCATATTTTATTGCCTGCTTGTATAGATCTCCATCACAAATTCCCCATGCATTTTCAAAACTCACTTCGTCATCTTTTATCTGAAAACGTTCGGTCTTTATACTCTCCGATAAAGGATTTCCTCGATTTCTGTCTACAATCGTAAATCCTTGTCCGCCGAAAAAATTATTCATATTATCAAAATAACCGTCACCACCATAAATGAAGTAAGGCTGATATTTTTTATCTTTTAAAATGGTTGCTACAGAAAACAAATTCTGGTTATTCGGTCGTCTTACGATACTGTTTCCCGGAGTTGGCGGAACGCACAAAGTGAGAGCCTCCATACCACGCACGGTTCTGGTTCCTGTTGCATAAAGATTGGTAAAGAAAATACTTTCTTTTGCCAATTGATCGTAATTGGGAGTAAGATGATCTTTATTCCCGAATGTACTTAGAAATTCTGCGCTAAAGCTTTCAATAGCGATTACTACGATATTTGGTTTTTGCTCTCCATTACCTTTTGTAAGTCTCGAAATATCATCAAATTTCGCTGAGGAATAGCTTTGATTTTCCTGTAAAAGATTCTGCTTTAAAATTGAATATGCTTTTTTATCTGAAATTTTAGGATAAAAGGTTTCATAATCCAGTTCATTTGATCTGAAAGCTGCTATAAATGAAAATGCACCGTTTTTTCCAAGTTCATTGTCTACAAGATTATTACTGAAATCTGCATATTTGTTTTTCATGAAAAATCCCAAAACAATTGTCAAAACCAAGACAGGACTCACAAAAAATGCTCGTTTTTTTAATTCTATATGATCTGAAAAGGTCTTTCTGAATATTTTGAATTTTGTCAGAAGAAAAAACGTCAAAGCGACCAACCCGAACAATATGGCGATAAGCAAAGGTAACGGATAAGACTGATTGATGTTTTCTACAACTTCGTAAGTGTAAATTAAATAATCAACTGCAATAAAATTAAATCTAACTTCAAACTCGTCCCAAAACGGAATTTCCGCAAGAAGACTGAAATAAATGACCAAGAGAATAACCGCTAAATAAAAATAAGTAAAAGCTTTGTCAAATAAAGAGCCTATCCATTTTTTTGGAAAAATCAAAAGGTAAAGAAGGTAAAGAAATAAGAATAATGACCCCGAAATAAAATCATAAAGAAAACCTGTGAAAAATATTCTCAGAATATAAACAAAATTAAAATCTACATCTTTTGATGACCATAAAAAAAATACTAATCGTATTAAAAACGACAATAAAATATATAAACTTAGAATACTGAAAAATGCAGAAAATCTACTGTTAAATGCCTTTCCTGTAAGGTTTGAAAGTTTTTTTGAGAACATGCTTTACTTTTTTAAAACGTAAAGATGTTTCTCAATTTAGAATTAATTTAGAATTTTAAAAATTCACTGTAAAAATATGTTGATCATTTTCAAATGTGTAAATAATTTCCCAATTCTGAAATTTGCAGATTTCATAGATAATGGCAAGCCCTAAACCGCTTCCGGTACTGTCAGCAGAAAGTCTGGAGAATCTTTTAAACAAAAAATCTTCATTAAGCTTTTCCGTTCCTGAATTTGTAATTTGAAAAGAAGAGTCTACCAATTTCATATCAATAATTCCATTTTGTGTAGTATGCCGTATTGCATTAACTATTAAATTATTGATCAAAACTTCCGTTAAACTCATGTTTCCATTTACAAAAACTTCCATTTCAAGAGAAGAATGTACTTTAATATTTTTTTGATGAAAATGCTCTTCCAGCATTTCACAGCTTTGCTCAATTACCTTATTAAACAAAATATTTTCAGATATATCAAACTGACTGTTTTCAATTTTGGCAAGCAGCAAAAGATTTTTATTGATTCTGGAACTTCTGGTCAAAGCCTTGTTGATATCTTCTACAATTTCATATTGTTTTGAAGTTAAATCTTCATTCTGAAGAAGAATATCCAATTTATGCTTAATAATTGCCAAAGGAGTCTGCAATTCGTGAGAAGCATTTTCAGTAAATTCCTTTTGAGTTTTATAGACCGAGATACTGTGTTCTATTAATTTAGATAGTGACTGGTGAAGCTCCTCAAACTCTGTAGTATCGGTTTTTTCAAATTCTATTTTACTTTGATGGTTCAGGTTGAAGTTTTTTAGTTTTTCTAATGTATTTCTGAACGGATTCCAAACCACTACCGACAGTCTTCTGTTGAGAAAAAGAAGTCCCACAACAATAATTGCAAAGAAAAATGCCGTATTGAGCGCAATAGCAGCAATAGTTTCACGAGATTCTTCGATATTGGTCTGTACCGTAAAAAGAAAGGGTTTGTTGTTGATGTAAACTACTTTTTTCAGACAACGATATCGTTCTATTTCAGGTTCGGCAGCAAAAGTTTCGGCTTTTTCTACGGTAAAATATTCGTCATTTTGCGGAACTTCTGCTTTTATGTTTTCAATATTTGTCTCCGGCTGAATGCTGTTCCAAAGTTTAATACTTTCGTGCAACATTTCATTAGAAAGCTTCAGGTGATTAAATTCATAAGCTGTTTTTTCTGCAATAGTTTTGTTATGCTCATCAAGCTCATTCTGCCAAATCGTATCTACAATAAAATAATAAACAGGAATACTCATTAATAAAATTACGAGTACATAGATAATAAACGGTTTGGTGGTTTTACTTAAAAGCGGTTTCATTAAAAATTATAAGTTATGAATTATAAATTATAAATTTTTCGATTTGTTATTATAATGGCGCTACGAATCATTTTTAATATTTCTAATGTATAACAATGTGTTTATATAGTTTTACAATTCTTATTGCAAAAAATAAAGCTCTTATCTTTCAAAATATTCTTTTTATCATTCATAACTCATCATTTATAACTCATAACTAATTATCACCCCATTTATAACCGGTTCCGTAGACTGTTTTAAGATAATGTTCGCAACCTGCATCATATAATTTTTTCTTGAGGTTTTTTACATGAGCGTAGACAAAATCATGACTGTCGAGCATGTCTGCCAAATCTCCTGAAAGGTGCTCTGCCAGAGTACTTTTAGAGATTACTTTATTTTTATTTCCTATAAAGTAAAGAAGCAGATCAAATTCTTTTTTTGTAAGATTAATATTTTTATCGTTAATCATCACCGTCTTGGCCAAAAGATCGATCTGAAGCTCGTTCTGAACGATAATATTAGAATTGTTAAATTGTTTTCTCCTGATGATCGAGTAAATTCTCGCCATGAGTTCAGAAAGATGAAAAGGCTTCGTCAGATAATCATCTGCTCCCAATTGTAAACCTTCGATTTTATCTTCTAAAGCATTTTTTGCCGAAACAATAATGACACCGTCTTGTTTGTTTTGTTTTTTTAATTCTTTCAAAATAGTAAGCCCGTTTCCATCGGGAAGCATGATGTCTAAAACAATACAGTCGTACTGGAACATTTCTATTTTATTCATTGCCTGCTTAAAAGTAGTGGCAAATTCACACAAATAGATTCCTCCCGAAAGATATTCTGCAATACTTTTAGACAGTTCTATTTCGTCCTCGATGATTAAAATTTTCACAGCATCAAATTTAATGATTCATTCCCGAGGAAATTATGAATTAAAAAAGTAATAAAGATAAGATTTAAAACTTATCAATCTGCAGAAAAATATTACCGATAACAACACCTTGCAAAAACTACAAAATATTTTAATCAAAAATCCGTAACTTTGCGCTCTACGAAAAATTTTATGGAAAGTATTCAAGTTCACGACAAAACTTTTGTTCCCTATTTAAAGGATGCCGAAATTCAGGAAATTGTAAAGGCAACCGCTCTGAAAATCTATGAAGATTATAAAGATGAAGTACCTGTTTTCATCGGTGTTTTAAACGGTGTTATCATGTTTTTCTCTGATCTTCTTAAACATTATCCCGGGCCTTGCGAAATCGCTTTTATTCAGATGAGTTCTTATGCAGGAACAGAATCTACAGGTATTGTTTATCAGAAAATGGAATTGACGAAAGATGTAAGAGATCGTCACATCATTCTTGTAGAAGACATCGTAGACACAGGAAATACTGTTGAAAGTCTTTTTAAATATTTTAATGAGACCCAACGTCCTAAGTCTGTAAAAATTGCTTCTTTCTTATTGAAACCTGAAGTTTATAAAAAGGATTTTAAACTGGATTATATTGGAAAGGAAATTCCAAACAAATTTGTTTTGGGTTATGGATTGGATTATGATGAACTAGGCAGAAACCTATCGAATCTATACCAATTGGAAGACGGACAAATCAACCATTAAACGCTGTAGGCTAGGAGCTCACAGCTTTTAGCTTAAAAAAGTAAAATAAAGAAATAAATTTAATAATAACTAAAAAAGCTGAAAGCAAAGTTGCAAACCGCCAAAAGCAGTTGCCAATTGCCCAAAGCAAAACAACATTATGATAAACATTGTTCTGTTCGGCCCTCCAGGAAGTGGAAAAGGTACTCAAGCGCAAAACTTAATCGAGAAATTCAATTTAAAGCAAATCTCAACAGGTGATCTTTTCAGATTCAACATGAAAAATGATACCGAATTGGGAAAATTGGCAAAATCATATATCGATAAAGGAGAATTGGTTCCGGATCAGGTAACGACAGATATGCTGATTGACGAAATCAGAAAACCAAGCGATGCGGCAGGATTTATTTTCGACGGATATCCCAGAACTGCAGTGCAGACAGAAGCTTTGGAAAAAATAGTAAAAGAAGAACTGAATGATAAGATTGATGTTTGTCTTTCTTTAGTTGTTGAAGACACTATTTTAGTTGAAAGATTACTGAAAAGAGGTGAGATCAGCGGAAGATCAGACGACAGCAATGTAGAAATCATTGAAAACAGAATAAAAGAATACTACACAAAAACAGCAGAAGTAGCCGAGCTTTACAAACAACAAGGTAAATATGTAGAGATCAACGGTGTTGGAGAAATCAACGAGATTTCTGAAAAACTTTTCGCTGAAGTAGAAAAAATAAAATAAGGAATTAGGGTTTAGGAATTAGGTAATAGTTGTTTACGCTAAATCCTAAGCTCTAAGCCCTAAATCCTAAGTTAAAAATATATGTCAAATTTTGTAGATTACGTAAAGATTCATTGTAAAAGCGGTCATGGTGGCGCAGGTTCTGCCCATCTTCGTCGTGAAAAATATATTCCCAAAGGTGGTCCTGATGGTGGAGACGGAGGCCGAGGTGGCCACGTGATCATGAAAGGAAATGCCCATGAATGGACTTTACTTCCGCTTCGTTATACCCGTCACATAAAAGCTGAGCGTGGACAAAACGGAGCAAAAAACCAGTTAACAGGAGCGTACGGAGAAGATGTTTACATCAATGTGCCGATCGGAACTATTGCTAAAAATGAAGATGGAGAAATTGTAGGCGAAATATTGGAAGATGGCCAGGAAATCATTCTGATGGAAGGCGGTAAAGGTGGTAAAGGAAATGAATTTTTCAAATCATCAACCAATCAAACGCCACGTTTTGCACAACCGGGAATGGATGGTCAGGAAGGTTACATCATTTTCGAGCTTAAAATATTAGCCGATGTCGGTCTTGTAGGTTTCCCAAATGCCGGAAAATCTACTCTACTAGCCTCTGTTTCTGCAGCAAAACCTAAAATTGCCAATTACGCATTTACAACTTTAACGCCCAATTTAGGAATCGTTGATTACAGAAATTACAAATCTTTTGTAATGGCAGATATTCCGGGGATTATTGAAGGCGCTGCAGAAGGTAAAGGTCTTGGCCATAGGTTTTTAAGACATATTGAAAGAAATTCGATCTTATTATTCTTAATACCTGCAGATTCTGAACATCATTTTCAGGAGTTTAAAATTTTGGAGAATGAATTGAAAGAATATAATCCTGAACTTTTAGATAAAGACTTTATTATTTCTGTTTCTAAAGCCGATCTTTTAGACGATGAATTGAAAAAAGAAATTTCCGCAGAATTTCCAGAAAACAAAAAACCACTGTTTTTCTCGGGTGTTACCGGAGAAGGTTTAGTTGAATTAAAAGATGCTATTTGGAAACAATTGCACGGATAGAAAATAATATTTATCAATATTTATAGAGAAGCTTTCGGGTTTCTCTATTTTTTTATTCGCTATTTTGGAATACTTATTGAAACAATCATTTCAAATAAAAAAAACAATGAAATATCTATTAAGTCTCTTTTCAATTATTTTTCTTTTCTCATGCACTACTCAGAAAATGTCATCGTCAAAATATTCAACCATAGAATATGAAGCGGGTGCATGCTTTGGTTCTTGTCCCATTTATAAAATGACCATTAACGCTGACCGAACAGCTGTTTTGGAAGCCGAGCATTTTAATTTTTCTAAAGGATTTTCAAAAGGAGAATTTGATAAACCCAGAGAAGGAACTTTTAAAACGACTATAAAAGAAGCAGATTACAAAAAACTTATTACACTTCTTGATGGTCTAGACCTAAAAAGTCTTAATGATAAATATGGCTCACGTAATATTACCGATTTATCTACATCTTATTTAAGAGTAAAATTTAATGATGGATCATCTAAAAACATTGAAGATTACGGAAAACGAGGAACTGAAAAACTGAAGACTGTGTATCAATTTTTTGAAGATCTGAAGCACAATCAGCAGTGGGAAAAAGTTCAATAATTGTATTTAAAATTATTTACGCTATATTTGCAGTATATTTCGCGGCATTCTCAGCCAAATAGTAATTAATATTACTTAAAAACTCTGTTAATCTTTTTAGCAGATCTGCTAAAAAATGATGAAGTATACTGCTTCGACCGCATTATTTTAATACGCAATATATATTTTGTTATTTACAGACTTAAAACTTATTAAGCCCATCTTGGATGCGCTTCAAAAAGAAGGTTACGAAAAACCAACA
Source organism: Chryseobacterium indoltheticum (assembly GCF_003815915.1). NCBI lineage: Bacteria > Pseudomonadati > Bacteroidota > Flavobacteriia > Flavobacteriales > Weeksellaceae > Chryseobacterium > Chryseobacterium indoltheticum. The sequence goes on along the minus strand of NZ_CP033929.1, from coordinate 1,648,331 downwards.
CCTATTCAGGAACAAGCGATTCCATCAATTTTAGAACACAGAGATGTTCTGGGTACAGCACAAACAGGAACCGGTAAAACTGCTGCTTTTGCCATCCCGATTCTACAGAATCTTACAGAAAGAAAAGGCCCAAAAAGTAATCATATAAAAGCATTAATTCTTACTCCAACAAGAGAATTAGCTATTCAAATTGAAGAAAGCTTCAATGCATACGGAAAAAATTTACCATTAAAACAGTTGGTGATTTTCGGTGGTGTAAAACAGGGAAATCAAGTTGCAGCTTTGAGAAAAGGTGTTGATATTTTGGTAGCAACTCCTGGAAGATTGTTAGATTTTATTGCACAGGGAATTATTTCTCTTAAAAATCTTGAAATTTTTGTTTTGGATGAAGCCGACAGAATGCTAGATATGGGTTTTGTACATGATGTAAAAAGAATTATTAAACTTTTACCTCAAAGAAGGCAAACTCTTTTCTTTTCTGCAACAATGCCGACTGAAATTCAAAAATTAGCAGATTCTATCCTGAATACACCAATAAAGGTATCTGTAACACCAATTTCTTCAACTGCAGAAACAATTAAACAATCTGTTTATTTTGTTGATAAGGATAAAAAACTGGATCTTCTTTCTCACATTTTAGAAAACAACATCAAAGAATCTGTTCTGGTATTCTCAAGAACAAAACATGGTGCTGACAAGATTGCTAGAAAACTTCAGTCCGCAAACATAGCAACAGAAGCGATTCACGGTAACAAATCTCAAAATGCGAGACAAAATGCTTTGAATAATTTTAAATCAGGAAGAACGCGTGTTTTGGTAGCTACAGATATTGCAGCGAGAGGTATTGATATTGATGAACTGAAATATGTTATCAACTTTGAGCTTTCTGATGTTGCAGAAACCTACGTTCACCGTATCGGAAGAACAGGCCGTGCAGGAGCTGAAGGAAGTTCTTTATCTTTCGTTGATGGTTTAGATTTACTTAATCTTAAAGATACCGAAAAACTGATCGGAATGAAAATCCCCGTTGTAAAAGATCATCCTTATCACACCGATAATTTGGTTGTTGAGAAAAGAGATTCTAACAATAAACCTTTTACACCGAGACCCAAACCGGCAAATGCAGGTCAACAAAGAAAAGATACAGGTTTTAAAAAACCAAAGAATAAAAATAACTTTTCCAGAAATAAATAAACAAGAAAGCCTTCCGATTTTGGAAGGCTTTTTTATTGTATCTATTCTAATTGATTATTAATTAACCTGAGTTAGGGTTAAAGAAAGCTTAAAAATAATTGACCATCATTTACTTTTTTCAAGTTTAATGATGGTTTTTTTGGGAAAAAGCAATATGCTGAAAGACTTCCCAAAATATTCATCATAAAATTATTCACGCTTCGATGTCTGGTGTGTTCCACTTGGCAGTGATTCTTTAATTCATCATTTATCGTCTCAATGATGGCTCTTTTTCGAAGCAAAATCTTGTCTTCCATTTTCATGATATGATTTTTCATATTCTTACGAAGCTTTGTGAAAAGCTGGATTCCATCAGCAAAAAGCATCTCCCAGAGAGCCTTGGAAAGATATCCTTTGTCGGCAAAGAGTTTTCCAAAAAGCTGCTCTGTCATTTTTTTAATATGTTTCGGATTTCGGTCATCAACATTTCCTTTCGTTAAATAAAAAGATAGAAGTTCTCCTTTTTCATTACAAACCAAATGCAGTTTAAACCCATAAAACCAGCCCATTGAAGATTTTCCGCGTTCTGCCAAACCTTTGAAAACTTTATGATTGTGTATCCTTTGGTTTCTACAAACCTTCAAAGTGGTACTGTCCATAAAGCTTATTCCCGTGCATTTACCCAAACATTTTTCTTTCAGAAACAATGCAAAAACCACAAAACTTCTTTGCTGAAGTTCTATAAATCTATTGTAGGAAAGGGCTTTTGGAAACAAATTTTTCCAGTAGCCACACACTATTTCCTGGTAGTAATGCTTAAATGTTTTGTGTGCACCGAGATGAAAACCGATCATGATGGTAATGATTTCAGAATCGGACATCATAGATCTTCTGTTTCTTCTCTTCTTTTGATCTCCCAGCGCCTGAAACTTCATTTGTTTGATTTGGGAATCAAATTCTTTACAAAAATCGTCAACTTGTACAAAAATATTTGTAATTTGGTCTTTCAGAATCATAAGCAATAATTCGTTTAAACATTTGAATGTTAGATACTTAAATGTACAAATTATTGCTTTTTATTGCAAATTTATTTTCAACTCTTATCCCGAACTCAGGTTAATTATATTTTCTTTCTGATAAAAAGCAAAAGCTAATAACACAAAAAGGAAGAGCTGCTGCGAGATAAGTAATATTAAGATAATTAAAAGTTGTCTCTCTCAGTAATTGTTGGATTATATGGGCACACATTAAACTAAAAACAATTATTGTAGACAGATAAAAAATATGTCGAATCTCTTTTACAATAAATGATAAAAAAACCGATAACGAAAGGAAAATCAATATTACAAAAACATTAGACTGACCTTGCATTCCTAAAGGATTATAAGCTAAAATGTAATCAAAATCCTCAGCTGGCAAAAGTATTGATAAGAGCAACAGAACGATAGTGATAATGTACATGCAAGAAAATTTAATTTTCTCTGCCCATGAAGCTTGAAAAAAGGGTTTGCATAAGAAAAGTATGATTGGTACTACTACCACACTCCTAGTCAGACACAATACCCCCAAAATAACACCTAAAAGCAAAGGTTTCTGAAAATAATTGTCTTGATATTTTCTACTCCAATAAATAATAAAAAATGAAACTATAATAAAAGAAGAAATAAAATCGCTCTTACAAACAGCTTCATAAATAAAAGAGAGCGAAAAAAACATCATCAAAATTCCTAATAAACGAATGTTATTAGCTTTAAATTCTTTTATTACAGCAAAACTAAAAAGTACCAAACTTACAACCTGCAAATACCCTATATTACCAATAAGATAGAAGCCTAACAAAAACAAAAGCTGTCCAGGTAAATATGAAGGAATATTACCCATAAAATTTTTGGTACTGTAAATATATTTTCCGTGAAGCCAATAATCCAGCGAATATTCTGCAGTCTGCCATCTGTCAATTTTCAGTGCATATGGATCTTTGGTAAGATGTGATAAAAATAAGTAGATAATTCCTGTGACTACAACTAAACCATAGATAATTTTTGAGTTTAGTTTTAATTTATTAATAATCGAATGATAGCTAAAATAGAATATTGCATGGATAAAAATGAAAATTACAGCCAAAAATAAGATGTGTACTTTTTCCTGACGAGCACCATATTTTACTAAAAATAAAAAATTGATAATGAAGTAAATGATAAAAATAATCACTTTCATCAGTTTTGAATCTTCTAAAAATTTAAATAAACTACTCTTCATTAATCATTCATTTAATTTTTTTGGAAAATTCTCCTCGCATTCTCAGTTGTAATTCTATCGATCTCAGCAAAATCTTTCTGATAAATATCAACCAATTTTCCGGCAACCAAATCTAAGTAAGAACTTTCATTTCTTTTTCCTCTAAACGGAACGGGAGCAAGATAAGGTGAATCTGTTTCCAGAACAATTTTTTCTAATGGAATTTCATTTAAAAACTGATCGATTTTTCCATTTTTAAAGGTTATTACTCCACCAATTCCCAAAATAAAGTTTAAATCTAAAGCATGTTTTGCCTGTTCTAAATTTCCTGAAAAACAATGGAAAATCCCGCGAAGTTTGGGATGCTTTTTTCTTTCTAAAACGTCAAAAGTCTCGTCAAAACTTTCTCTGGTGTGGATAACGATTGGCAAATCTTTTTCTATCGCCCAATCAATTTGCTGTTCAAAAGCTTTTATCTGGATATCTAAAGTTGATTTATCCCAGTACAGATCAATTCCGATCTCTCCAATGGCAGGAAAATGTCTTTCATCAAGATATTTTTTGACTAATTCAAGTTCTCTTTCCCAAGATTCTGGCTTTACGTAACAAGGATGAAGCCCCATCATCGAAAAAATCTGGTTTGGATATTCACTTTCTAACTGAAGCATTTTTTCGTGCGATTCTGAATCGATAGCAGGAAGATAAAATTCTGTAATTCCTTTATCTAAAGCTCTTTGAATCGTTTCTTTTCTATCTTCATTAAATTCTTCAGCATATAAATGCGTATGTGTATCAATCATTATTTTAAATTTTTAAAAGATCTTCGTAAGGATTTTTTAAGCCTAAAAGCACTCCGAAAGCCGGCTCGGTTTTGATTCCTTTTTTCTTAAGATCGATTATTTTTTGTTTAAACTCCTCTCCATTTTCCTGCAAAATTTTATATTCGACGATCATGTGGCGATAAGCATTTTGCTCAATAGTTGGCATATTTTGTGCAAAAATTTCGATAGGAAATTCTTCCAGTTGAAAATTACAAATGATAGAATTTTCTTCTTTAATCGTAATTTTTTCAATTTTCAAATCAAATTCCGAAAAATTTTTAACTAAAAATTTCTCAAACTCGATTTTATCCTCAACCTCACAAATTATATCCAAATCACTTCCTTCAATATCAATCTCAATAGGAATTGTTCCTGCTAAAATTGGCGAATAATGTTCTAAAACCTCGAAGATTCTATATTTTGTTAGAACTTCATAAGCTCTTTTCTGTCTTTCATTTCCTATCTTCAGATAATCGAGTTTCGTAAAATCAATCATTACATGAGGTTTTAACATTAAACATTGAACTTTAAACCTTGAATATGTTGTGTTTTACTTTTTGCCTCTGAACTTCAATTCTTTGATTTAATTTTTCTTTAAAATCAATAAATTTGGGATCTTTTTCGTCGTCTGTTCGATGTTCTAAAGCTTTATTAATTTTAAAATTTTCTTTAATAAAATCTTTCGTTTCACATGAAAAATAAGCTTCACCAAATTTCTCAAAAATATAATTAACGGCTTGTGAATTAGGATGTATCAAATCTTCTTTATAAAATCGATAATCCCGCAAATCATCCATTAAGATTTCGTAAACCGGCAAATAATGGCAGTTTTCAAACTGTGAAGCCACTTCGTGAATTGAAGTAATCAATTTTGATTTACTCAGTTGATTTTCAATCATTCCGTCTTTTGTGTGACGAACGGGTGAAACCGTAAACAGAATCTGAACATTTTCCGGACAAATATCATGAAGATTAATAATCGTATCGTAAATGGAATCTGTAAGTTCCTGATGCGTTAAAAGTCTTTTTTCAAAGAATTTTTGTGGAATCTTATGACAATTTGCAACCAGCTTTTTTTTAGGTTCAAATTCATAGATAAATGAAGTTCCATAAGTAATAATCACCCAATTGGATTCCTGCAAAAAGCGATTTCCTTCTTCTATTTTCGAATTGATTTTATCTAAAGTCTGGTGAACGTATCTTGTATCAAAACTGGTGTGATGATCCAAAGAAATAAATTCGTCATGATAGGAAATCAAATCATCTTCGTAATAAAACTCTGAATCATGAAGTCTTTTAATCGAATTATTAATCGAAAAAGGATTAAAAATCGTCCCAAAAGGATTGTTTACCGTCTGAAGCTGACCTTTCTGAAACAAATCTGACATTTCTAAGGCAAAACAAGAACCTATCGAAAATATCTTATCTTCAATTTCAATTTTTTGCTGCGACGATTGTATATCAACTTCTGTACGGAATTTCATATTTTTTGGAGTAGGAATTAGTAAAAGGCAGTTTAAAAACTAAGCCCTAATTCCTAAAATCTATTACCTAATTTAGCTTTCTCTTCTTAGCAAATAGTTAGCAAGTTCAGAGAATGGTCTTTTCTTTTCTTCGGGAACATTTATTTTTGCTAAATAACTTTGTCCGATTTCATTATGTTTTTCGATCAGACGTAATGCTTTCTCATCAACTCTTGTTCTTCTGAAAATCTTTTCAACACCGTATACTTTATCGATGTTATCTGTTTTTTTAGAATACCAGTAGTCTAGTTCTTTACGTTCTTCTTCAGTTCCGTGCTCTCTTGCCAGAAGATAAAGCACTGTTTTTTTATTTTCATAAATATCTCCGGCATGCTTTTTTCCGAACTGTGCCTGATCTCCGAAAACATCCAAATAATCATCCATAATCTGGAAAGCGATACCGATGTGTTTTCCGAAATTGAAAATTGCTTTAGCATCTTTAAACTGTGCTTTAGCGATCATTGCTCCGATCTCAAAAGATGAAGCGCTCAAAACTCCGGTTTTATAAGTAATCATTCTGATATAATCATCAAACGTTACATTTTCCTGAGTTTCAAAATTAATATCATATTGCTGACCTTCGCATAGAAGTAAACCTGTATGTGTGAAAATTCTGACGCAAGCTTTAAAAATTTCCGGCTCCAAATCTTCAAAAAACTTGTATGCTTTAAGCATTAGACCGTCTCCTGAAAGAATTCCTGTATTAAGACCGTGAATGGTATGAATAGTCGGTTTGTTTCTTCTTAGCGGAGCTTCATCCATAATATCGTCATGAATCAACGTGAAATTATGAAAAAACTCAATCGCCAGAGCCGGCTTTATCGCTTCTTTCTGATCACCACCAAATAAGTCGCAAGCCATTAAAACCATAATCGGACGGAGACGTTTTCCACCGTGCGAGATGATATAATTCATCGGCTCATACAGCTCTGTAGGTTTGTCTTTAAACGTATATTTAGTAATAGCATCAGCAACAATCTGTTGGTAGGTGTCTAAGAATTCCATAAAAGATTTTAATTTGAACAAAAATACGATTTTCTGAGCGTTTTGTAAAAGAAAAATCCGCCTTATAACTGAGGCGGATGTATTGCATATCTTAAACAATTAATCTAAATAATTATTTTTACGTTTCCTATTTTCTATAACCTTATCTTTAACTTCTTTGCTTATTGGATTATTTGACAATTTTTGCAATTCAGCAATAGGATTATCATTTACCTCTCTTCTTTTCTTTTTAAAATCATTATAAGTTGTCTTAATCGCCCTATTCATTGGTATAATTTCTTCATTTAATCTTTGTATGGAGATAAGGGAAATAAAAAAATACTTATTGGTGTCATACACTTCCAAAATTAAACCCGGTAACCCTTTAAAGGTATACGGACCCTCTGAAATCGGAATTTCTTTTGTAAACCATGCAGTATAAAATCTATTATTGTATTGTCCTGTAGCTTTTTGACAAGTATAACCTGCAATTTGTTTAGTTTCTACATTTATTTTCCAATCAATTTTTTTATTAGCTGGATAGAAATACTGATCTTTAATAATATTATCGAAAATAACTAAGTCATCGCCATTTTTATATACTTCATGAACCAAATTAACTTTTGGTATTTTCGAAAAGTCTATGACTACAGATTTTTTATCTTGCGCATTTTGCATACTATTTTTTATAGATTCATGCCGTAAAGAGTCTGTTTTCCTTTTTTGTTCACTTTTATATAATGAAATATTCCCTCCAATTTGCAAGGCCATAATTTCATTTGTTTTACTTTCTACATTCAGAGTGTCTTTTAGAAACTGAACCTGATATCTGCAAACAATGTTGGTGGTTGCTCCACCAACATTGTTTTGTGCCTTACTTAAAAAGCATGAAAGTAAAAACATCATAGATATTAATTCTTTCATATTAATTAACAAAGTTCATTATCCCAAGCATCCCAAATGACCATAAGATCACATTCAATATCATCATAGCTATCACAATAAGAATCCAATATTCTCTCTCCGCAAGATAAAACGTATGTCACAGTATAACAATTGTCTATGACAGTTTCTTTTGTAGAATTATCTGTATTTACAATTTCGACTTTCTCTACAATCTCAGATGTTTTTGCGCTTACTAATCCAGCAACTCCGAAAGCTGCTAATAAAATAATTTTTTTCATGTTAATTGAAATTTAAAATTAATATTTTTTTTGTAAATCAAAGTATTTCGCGAAAAAACTTTTATTAAAAGTGGATATTTTTTTTGAATTCAACAATTCCAAAAAGAATATAATTTATTTTATTTAGAATAAAAATTAATCTAAATAAATATATTTGTTTTATATAACACAATTATGAAAAAAATTATAGGTCTTAAAGTCAAAAACTTAAGAGAACAACAAAAAATATCACAAGAAGATTTAGCCTTCAATCTAGAAATCTCACAAAGTTATCTTAGTAAAATAGAAAACGGGTTTATCGAAAAAATAGACTTTATTCTAATTCAAAAAATAATTCTTTTTTTTCAAATAGATTTACAATATTTTTTGAAAGAAAAAAATAATGATTCGACAAAAGAAAACACAAGTTATGAAAACATTTTGGTCAGGATCAAAAAAACCAAGAACAAATCAATAAACTTGTTGAACTACAAAATAATTTAATTTTCCAACTAATAAATCAATCAGTTTAAAACAAAAAACTTTGCCTAATAAGACAAAGCTTTTATTACTATAAAGACAATTATTATTCTTTTTTACATTTAACAGAAACAGAAAATGCTGGAATAATTGAATTTTTAGATGATGAATCTTCTTCAAATGGTTTTATATCCCATGAAATTATAGGTAGATTTTCTCACAAACATTTTTCCTGAGCTGCTTTTATCTTTTACATTTAAATAAACTTTGTTTGTAAACATATTACTTTTAGTATATAAATTCTCTACCCAAATAACTGATACATAAAACGATCCTGCAATTATAATTTTTTCGTTGATTTTAACAGAATTACCACTCTTCAAATTATCTAAAGAAATTACATAATTATTTGAGTTCAATTTATCTCCTATCCTATTATTTTTCTCTTCATAAATATCTAAAATTAGATATCCTTTCTTGTGCAAAGATTTTTTAAATGGAATTTTAACATCCTCTAATTGACACAAATTAAAAGGATTTATAATTTTAATCGCGAACTCTTTATTACTATCAATAATTATAGTATTCTTACCTTTTTTATAACCAAGCAAATCGCTAACATTAAAATTATTTTCACCTAATTCCACTCTCTCTATATTGTTAAAAATTGGTTTTAACTTTATAATATTACTATTAAGTGATACAATACTTTTATCCTCATAACCATTTGCCCGGATAATAAATCCAACCGGTCTCTGATCAAAAAAATACTTACCTAAAGAATCTGATATTAGCAACCTATTTTCTAAATATATTTTACCGTAAGGAATAGGTTTATCGTCAATACTATTAATAATTCTTATTTCTTGCCCATAACATAATAATGACAAAAATAAGAAGAAGAATAATTTTATTATTTGTTTCATACAATATACTGAAATAGGCTGCTTTACACACAGTAAAACAGCCCTTTTATTTTATAATTATGTGAATTATTCTTTAACAAGAAACCCATTCTCCAGTTGGTTCATGTTATATTTTAATCCAAAACACATATACATCCTCATAAACTACTCACTCACGGTGTCCTGGAGAAGTTTCCAAGCAAGGACCGAGACTTGAGTCAAGACCAACCTTTGCTTCCATTTTGGATGGGGCTAATATAAAGCCAAAAGTTAAAACCAATACTAAAGATGGTAAGCCTAATTTAAGTGATTTTTCACTTAAATTTGAAATTTAAAATTAATATTTTTTTGGTACATCAAAGTATTTCGCGAAAAAACTTTTATTAAAAGTGGATATTTTTTTTGAATTCAACAATTCCAAAAAGAATATAATTTATTTTATTTAGAATAAAAATTAATCTAAATAAATATATTTGTTTTATATAACACAATTATGAAAAAAATTATAGTTCTTAAAGTCAAAAACTTAAGAGAACAACAAAAAATATCACAAGAAGATTTAGCCTTCAATCTAGAAATCTCACAAAGTTATCTTAGTAAAATAGAAAACGGATTTATCGAAAAAATAGACTTTATTCTAATTCAAAAAATAATTCTTTTTTTCAAATAGATTTACAATATTTTTTGAAAGAAAAAAATATTGACTCAACAAAAGAAAACGTAAGTTATGAAAACATTTTGGTTAGGATCAAAAAAAACCCAGAACATATCAATAAACTTGTTGAACTACAAAATAATTTAATTTTCCAACTAATAAATCAATCAGTTTAAAACAAAAAACTTTGCCCAAACGGACAAAGTTTTGTATTGTGATAAAATTTTTTGTTTACGAGAAATACGTAATTACCAAATAAGTAATTCCTGCAACAATCGCCGAGATAGGAATTGTTAACACCCAAGCCCAAAGTAAGCTTACCGTGATTCCCCAACGTACTGCAGAGATTCTTTTGGTAAGACCTACACCAATGATAGAACCTGTAATGGTATGCGTTGTAGAAACCGGAATACCAAAGTGATCGGTGATGAAAAGCGTGATTGCTCCAGCTGTTTCAGCACTTACTCCTTCCAATGGTGTTACTTTTGTAATTTTCGTACCCATTGTTTTGATAATTTTCCATCCACCACTCATCGTTCCTAATGCAATAGCAATGAAAGAAACCAGAGGAACCCACATATAGTGTTGAGAGAAATAGTTGAAACGGTCTGCAGGTGCAATATTTAAATAAACAGGATCCTGCAACATATTTACATGATAGTAAATTAAAGCTGCACCAATGATCCCCATTACTTTCTGAGCATCATTCAAACCGTGACCTAAACTGAACAAAGCTGAAGACGCCAACTGAAGTCTCTTGAATGATTTGTCTGCTTTATGCGGATTTGATTTTTTGTATAGATGAACAATAATTAAAGTGATGATAATTGAGATAATCATCCCGATAACCGGTGCCAGGAATATGAATAAGAAAATAGGAATTACTTTGCTAAATTTCACAACATCTTGGGTTGTTACTTTCATCATGGCTTCTTTTAGCGTAGCAAACATTCCCAAATCCGGTTGAGTTGCTACCACTTCGTTGTAATCCATCAGGAAAGCATGCATTAATGCTGCTCCTAAAAACCCACCAATCAAAGTATGTGATGATGATGAAGGAATACCAAACCACCAAGTTAAAAGATTCCAGGCAATTGCCGCAATAAGCCCTGAAAAAATTACTTCCAGCGTAATAAAGTTTTCGTTGACGGTTTTTGCAATTGTATTACCAATTTTAAATTCTCCGATAATATAAACTGCGATGAAGAACGCTGCAAAGTTCCAAACTGCTGCCCAAAGAACCGCCTGAAACGGTGTAAGAACTTTAGTAGAAACAATGGTTGCAATAGAGTTTGCCGCATCATGAAAACCGTTGATGTAATCGAAGATTAAAGCTAAAGCAATAATAACCGTAAGTAAAATAGGAAAATCCATTTCTGTTATATTGTTTTAAGCGTATTTAATCATGATGTTTTCAATTGTATTGGCAACATCTTCTGCTTTATCGGTTACTACTTCAAGGTAATTTAATACTGATGAAATTTTGATAATATTAATCGCATCATTGGTCTCAAACAATTCTACCATAGAATTTGAAAGAAGATCATCTGCAATATTTTCTATAGAGTTTACTTTGATACAAGCTTCTTTTACCTGCTCCATATTTTTGAAACCTTTAAGGTTTTTCATTGCATTCTGAATCTCAAGACAAGCCTTGTGAATCAATAATGAAAAATCTGCATAAGCCTTCATTAAAGGAGATTTGTAAAGAAAAATATATTTTGCAGACGCATAGATATAATCTGCGATATCATCTAAACCGGTAGCTAACGTGTGAATGTCTTCACGATCGAAAGGTGTAATGAAGTTTTTCCCCAATTCAACAAAGATCTCGTGAGTAAGCTCATCATTTTTGTGCTCGTAGTCGCTCATCAATTTTAGCATAGAATCATCATTCAGATCAAAATCTTTGATTCCGTGATTAAAATCGTTTGACATAGCAACCAGATTATCTGTAACTTTTTCGAAAAGCACAAAAAAGATTTTATCTTTTGGTTGAAAAGCGTGGAAAATATTACCAATGCCCATTTTATAGTATTTATAAATTCGTGTGCAAATTTCTTAAAAAACCATGTTACCAAAAAGCATCCAGCGTTAATTTTTGTTCACATTGAGGTAATATTTATCAGCTTAAAAAATGACGCACAATCAGCTTTTTTCTATAAACTTTGGAATCAACAACTTAAACAAGTGTTTACAAAAAAAGAGCCGACAAAAAATGCCGGCTCAAATTATATGGTAAGAATAAGATTAGTTAGCTTCTTCAGCTCTCATGTCTTTTCCTTTAAACTTCATCGATTGGATATTTCCTAAAAGTTCATTTTTATAAGATTTTTCAATCTCAAAGAATGAGAATTTTTCAAGAATTTCAATATTACCGATTTCCGCTCTTTTGTTTCCTTTGCTAGAAGTAGCTTTATTGATGATTTCTAAAACATCTAGTTTTTTCAACTGATCTTTTTTACCAAGATTGAAGAAAAATCTAGTCATGTTCTCATCTTTTTGTCTTGGTTTACCACCACGATCACCTCTTCTTTCTCCTCTGTCGCTTCTTCCGTCACGATCTCCTCTAGGACCTCTGTCGCGGTCTCTATCTCTTCCTCTGTCACGATCTCTTCCTCTGTCACGGTCTCTTCCACCTCTGTCATCATCTCTGCTGCTCATTTTCTGCTCCAGAATATCATGCTTGTCTTTGTAATACAAAGCAAGATCTTTAAGTTGGAACTGAAGTAATTTGTGCACCAATTCTTCTTTTGTAAATTCTGAAAGATCAGGAATCAATGAATCATCAAATTCAAAGAAATCTTTCTGTACTTCAAGTAAGTTTTCGAAAACACCTGCAACCTGAGCTTTTACGATATCTTCACCTGTAGGAATTCTAGCTTCAGCGATATCAATCTTAGTAACCGATTTTATCTGCTTCAATTTTCTGCTTTCTTCAGGTTTAATCAAAGAAATAGAGATACCATCTTTTCCGGCTCTACCCGTTCTACCACTTCTGTGAACGAATACTTCAGGATCATCAGGTAAAGAATAATGTACAACGTGAGTTAAAGAATCTACGTCTAATCCTCTTGCTGCAACATCAGTTGCTACCAAAATATCAATATTTTTCAGTCTGAATTTCTTCATTACCGTATCTCTCTGCGCCTGAGAAAGATCACCATGAAGAGCATCTGCTGCATAACCATTCTGCATCAAGAAATCGGCAACTTCCTGAGTTTCCATTCTTGTTCTACAGAAAATAATTGAATATTGGTTCGGGTTTGAATCGATCAATCTCTTCAAAGCCTCCTTTTTATGACGGTAACCAGCCACATAATATTCGTGCTTAATATTCTTCTTAACTTCGTTAATAGAACCCACAGAAATACGGTGAGGTTTTGTCAAATAATTTTTTGAAATTCTCTCCACTTCTTTGCTCATCGTTGCCGAGAACAAGAAAGTTTGTTTTGTTTCAGGAGTTTCTCTCATAATGGTTTCCAACTCGTCTTTGAAACCCATAGAAAGCATTTCATCTGCTTCGTCTAAAACCAACCAGTGAATTTCTGAAAAGTCTAATGCCTTTCTGTTAATCAAATCGATCACCCTTCCCGGAGTTCCCACAATAATCTGCGGCTTCTCCTTCAAAGAACGAATCTGATCCACAATACTGCTTCCACCGTAAACTGCTGTAGTTTTGATGTTCTGCATGTACTTTGAATAATTTTTGATGTCTTTTGTAATCTGAAGACATAATTCTCGTGTCGGACAAAGCACCAAAAATTGGATTTTGCGACTCGTATCGTCAATCATATCCAAAATCGGAAGCGAAAACGCTGCTGTTTTGCCTGTCCCTGTCTGCGCAAGTGCGATTAGATCGCGAATATCTGAAAGAATAAAAGGGATAGTCTGTTTTTGGATTTCTGTCGGGCTTTCGTAACCCAGTTCGCCAATGGCCTTAAGGATATCAGGACTTAAATTGGTCTCCGTAAATAAATTCATTAAATATTATAAAATTTTTGCAAAGATACAGCTTTTATTTGGATATTGAATTATACAATATTAACGAATTGATAATTTTATTTTAGAAAACCACAATCATTTTTATATTTAGACAAAAAAACAACAGCTTTTTTATTTTTAATTTAAAAATTTTTCAACAATAATTACAATTGCTGAATAATACATTTTGCACATTAATAATTATGAAATAATGAAAATTTTCTTGTTTACTATTTTCAATATTATTATTTAAATTTGATAAAAATTTAAAATATGGCATCGCAGATATCCCCTAAAATATTCGATTTTTTAAAACTCATCGAGAAAAATAATAACCGTGAATGGTTCAATGATCACAAAAATATTTTTCTTGAAGCCCAATCAGATTTTCAGGATTTCACTGAAGAACTGATTGCCGAAATGGGAAAATTCGATGAAAATATTTTAAAGCTTGATGCCAAAAAATCATTGCTAAGAATCTATCGTGATACCAGATTTTCAAAAGATAAGACACCCTACAAAACCTACTTCGGCGCATCACTCGGAATGGGAAAAATGAATACCAAAGCAGGTTTTTATCTTCATGTAGAATCTGGAAAATCTTTTTTAGCAAGTGGAATTTACTTACCTGAAGCTCCTATTTTAAAGGCAATTAGAAAGGAAATTTCTCTATTTAAAGATGATTTCTTGAAAGCCGTAGAAGATAAGGACTTCAAAAAAGTGTACGGCGAACTAGACCCGGAGCACAAGTTGAAGAATGTTCCGCAGGGATTTGAAAAGGAAGACCCGATGGCAGAATATTTAAAACTGAAAAGCTTCATCGGGGTTTATAATATTACCAACAAAGATCTTTCTGATAAAAATGCAATAAAAAATATTTCTAAGATATTTGAAGCTGCAAAACCTTTAAACGATTTTCTAGATACCTCAATTTCAAATGCTCAGAATTAGATAACAGCAAAATAAATACTGATAATCAAACAATTACAATTAAGAATTTTTAACAACAATTTAACATTTTTCATTACCTTTGCTGGTCGTCAAATTTCCATACAATGTCTTTATACCAGCAACTCGCAGAAAAACTACAGTACATAAGCCCAAGTTTTTATAAAAAGAGATATTTTAAAAGTTTAAAAAATCTTACAAAAGAAAATTTTTCAGGCCGGAATGTAGAACCTGAACTTGTTTGGATTAAAGAATATCTGCAAAACGACGCTGTAATTTTTGACATCGGAGCCAATGTAGGCACTTTCCTTTATCAGTTTGAAAACAAGCTGAATCACAAGAACATTTACGCTTTTGAGCCTAATAAAAAACTCAACATCAGACTAAAAAGACTTTTCCCGTCGATGAATATTTCTTCTGTGGCACTTTCTGATGAAAATACAACAGCACAGTTTAAAGTTCCGATTATCAAAGGAAAAATGGTTGCTTCGAGAGGCACGCTCAATACTTCTTACAAAGAGAAAGACGAAGAAAACAGCTATACAGAAACCGTAGAAGTTGTAAAACTGGATGACTGGGCAAAATCTAAAAATATCAAAAAAATAGATTTCATCAAGATTGATGTAGAAGGAAACGAAATGAAAACCCTTTTTGGCGGAAAAGAAACAATACAAAAATTCAAGCCGACTTTAATGGTCGAAATGGAACAAAGACACCACGATCAACCGATCTGGAACGAGATTTCTGAGGTTGAAAACTGGGGCTTTGAAGCGCATTATTTAAACAGGAAAACATTTACCCTCGAAAAACTGACGGAAGAAATCCTATTAAAAAACATCAGTGACGAAAAAAATAAAACAGAGTACATCAACAACATCATTTTCATTGCTAAAAATCATTAAAATCTAAGTATGAGTGTAGTTGCAAGACAGGGTTTTAAGTATTCCATCATCGGATACGTCGCGACGTTGATCGGGATGTTTTCTATTTTTATTTTCACCAACGACCTCTTTTTTTACGGAAAACTAAGATACATTATGTCTGCTGCCGAAATGCTAGTTCCTTTTGTCGTATTAGGAATTTCGTATTCGAATGTGAAATTTTTTGGCAAAGCTCACGAAGATGATAAGCACCAAAATCTGCTATCGCTTTCTTTGGGATTGGTCGGTATTAATTTCTTAGTATTTCTTATTATTTTCTTTCTCATTCCGACTGTTTTTCCTGAATTCACCAAAATGAAAATCTGGGAAAGCAAAAAGTACATTCTTCCGCTTGTTTTAACGCTTTCTTTATGCGCAATTTTCAACAGATATATCTCCAATTACAAGAGGATTGTTGTTTCTAATATTTTCGATAATCTTTTGCCCAAATTAGCAAATCTGGGATCTTTCTGCCTGTTCTTTTATTTTCAGTTTTCAGAGCAGATTGCATTGGCTTTTTTCTTCGGAATGTTTGCTTTAATGCTTTCAGGATACATCTATTACACCAACAAGCTTGAAAAAATAAACCTTGATTTCAGCAAAGATTACTTTAAGAAAGACAATTTTTATAAGGAATTCGCGGCTTATAGTTTCTTTGGATTTTTAGGAACTTTCGGAAATCATATGGCGATCAACAATTATATGATTGGTGAGTTTATTGGTGAAGAAGAGATTGCCGTTTACAGTATTTTATTGGCACTTATTTCTTTGATTTCAATTCCGCAATTGGGATTATTTAATATTTCTGCACCTATCATCCGAAAAAATTTAGCAGATGGAGATATGGAAGATCTCGACAGATTCCATAAAAAAACATCGTTAACTATTTATTTCCTGGGAGCTGTATTGTTTGGTTGCATTATGGTTGGATTCCCATATTTGACGCATTTTATGCCGAACAAAGGAGATTTATTGAGAATGTATGAACCCGTAATCTGGATTTGGGGTTCTGCAGTTTTAATGGATTTAGCGACCGGTTTTAATGGCAACATTATCTCGCTTTCAAAATATTACAAGTTCAATATTATCGTGATGCTTTTATTAGCTGGTTTAACGATTAGCTTAAACTGGTATTTCATCAACCACACTGATCTTTCGCTGATTGGCATTGCGCTTTCAACCGCAATTTCAGTGACTATTTATAACCTTATTAAAGTTATTTTCAATTATTTCGTGTTTAAGGTTTCGCCTTTTTCTATTGAAATGATCTTTGTGTCGATTATCTGCACTTTGGCTATTACAGTGGCAATTGTTTTGCCGGTTTTTCATAATAATTTCATCAATTTAGTCTATAAACCTGCAGTCGTTTTAATCTTAATATTTATTGGAAATCATTTCACTAAAATATTCCCGATTGAAGATTATCTGAATATGAGATTTATTAAAAGTATTTTGAAATTTAAGTAAGCTTGTGAAGAAGGTTTTCTAAATTTTCGAGAACAGTTTGCTTGCTGTATTCTTTCTGAAAATCATAGTTAAAATTCTGCAATTCATAAAACTGTTCAATAACATTTTCTTTTTCGGCAACAATAAAATCAAGATCTGAAGTATAATTTGCGGGGAAAACTGCGATTTTACCAAATTTTATTGCATCACCAATATTCCCGGTCATTTTTGTTTTTCCATACACTTCTTTTTGGCTGAAAAATTCGGTTTGCTGTTGAATCGGACACCATAAAACATCTGCTTTTTTCATCCACACTTCAAAATCTTCCTGCGAAACTCTTTCTGTAAAATATTTTATATTGACGTGCTCAAGAGAACGTTCCAAATCGACAAGCTCCTTCAATTCATCACCTTTAGCTTTTCCTAGGAATACAAATTCAATAAGTGGATTTTTCAGTTTATAACCTCCCTTAATTCTGTTTTCTAAATCAAAAATAGCCTTAATTACGCTTTTATAATCTCTTCTTTTCTGAGAAACTCCACCCGGAATTACGATAGTAAATATTTTATTTACAGAAAGTTCAATAGGTTTCGTATAAAAAAGCGGTAAAAATTGATATTCCTGCGAAGAAAACTCTCTATCCAAAACCAAAAGGTGCTTTGATTTTCTGTACACTTTTGAAGCATTGAATAAACCTTCTTTCCACCATAATTTCAGTCGGTAAATGATATCTTCCTTTAAAACATTTTTGATTAAATCTAATTTGGAAGTCTTCGAAAAATTGAGATTATGAACAATGACAGCGGTTTTATAGTTATTGGTAATATTAAGAAAAGTATTGAAATATCGATGAACCGTTCCTATAATTATTAAATCATATTTTTTAGATTTAAGCTGATCTAAAATCATTGAATTATCCGACAAAAAGAAAGGCAAACCATGAGTATCAACCTGATTTATAATTCGTTCAGAAAAATAATAGTCCACAGAAAACTCTTTTGAATCTTTCATTAGATCCATAAAGTCGGTTGCAATTTCTGCATGAGTATCAATTTCTATGTAAGCTATTTTTTTCAAAATGAAAATTTAAAATTTAGATGTTAAGTTTAGGCTAAAGCCAATGAAATGATTCTATTTTTTAAACGGGCTAATGCCCATTCCTATTGAAATTTAAAATGAGTTACATTTTAAACCATTTCTTTTTAAACTGATTCCAACGCTGCTCATTAATCACCTTTTGTTCATCTTTTGAAATTTTCAATTCAAGATTTTGAGATTTGCATTTTTCGTACGAACTGATAATCTGAAACAAAAACGAAGGCGATTTTATTTTTGCAGCTTCTTTTGCTGCCGCAACATACGTCAGAAAACGGTTTAAGCCTAAAAAATAAAAATATCTGCCGTAATAATCTGCTGGTTTTATGGTATAATCTGCTCCTTTTACTTTAATTAATTTTACATGTAAATTAGGAAGGACAATTTCTTTCCAGCCTAAATTTTGAAGCAAAATTGCATCAATATTATCCCAACCCAACGTTTCTCGTAAACCTCCCATTTGAAGAAAACATTCCTTTCTGTAAGCTTTCATCGGACCACGAACATGATGTTTATTTGAATTCCCTTCATACACCCATTCTCCGTTTTTTTCGACATATAAAAGTCCGCCGACCAGACCGTAATCAGGATTTTTCATAAAAGAATCTGCGACAGTTTGTAAATAATTTTCAGCCAGAATAATATCTGAATCAAACTTGCAAATAATATCAAATTGATTCAGATCTTGGGTCTGTAATCCTTTTTTAAAAGCCGCAACAACTTTTGAACCCGGTTGATGCAATGACTTTTCCAGATTAATCGTTTCAAATCGGGAATCCTGGTCAGTATATTTTTTAATGACTTCTGAAGTTTTATCAGTCGAGCCATCATTCACCACCACCACTTTAAAATCCTTAAAACTTTGCTGTTGTAAAGAATCTAAAGTGAACGGAAGATTATTTTCCTCGTTGTGTGCAGGAATTATGATTAAAAATTTCAATGTAAATGATCAATGATGAATAATAATTGGTAAATGATAATATTCAACAATTAGCTTGCATCAATTATCATTTACCGATTATAGTTAATATTATTTATTGTGCGGTTTGAGCATATTTTTAGGATCCAGAATTTCATCTAATTTTTCCTGCGAAAGTAAGTTCTGCTCCAAAACTAAATTATAAACACTTTTACCGGTTTCTAAAGCTTCTTTTGCAATTTTTGTAGATTGTTTGTATCCGATGTAAGGATTTAAAGCGGTTACAATCCCGATACTGTGTTTTACCATATTCAGGCAAACATCTTTATTGGCAGTAATTCCGATGACACATTTTTCACGAAGCGTTTCTAAAGCATTGCACAAGAAATGAATATTCTCCATAATCGCATGCGAAAGTACAGGCTCCATTACATTCAACTGCAATTGTCCCGCTTCAGCAGCAAAAGTCACGGTAAGATCATTTCCAATTACTTTAAAGCAAACCTGATTGACCACTTCCGGAATTACAGGATTTACTTTTCCTGGCATAATAGACGAACCGGGTTGCATCGGAGGAAGATTTATCTCAGATAATCCTGCTCTAGGTCCTGAAGAAAGCAATCTTAAATCATTACAGATTTTAGAAAGTTTCACAGCAAGGCGCTTCATTGCTGAAGAATAAATCACGTAAGAACCTGTGTCCGGAGTTGCTTCAACCAAATCGGGAGCAGAAACAACCGGATATCCTGTCAATTCAGCTAAATTTTTAGCACAAAGCGTTGCATAACCGATTGGAGCGTTGATTCCTGTACCAATTGCCGTTGCTCCCATATTGACTTCAACAAAAAGATTGGCGTTGTTATTCAGTTTTGAGATATCTTCTTCTAAAGTTGCCGCAAAAGCTTCAAATTCTTGCCCCATTGTCATCGGAACAGCATCCTGAAGCTGCGTTCTTCCCATCTTAATAACATCATGAAACTCTTTTCCTTTTTCACGGAATGCGTCAACGATTCCTATCAATTTTTCCACCAATTTTTCGTTCATCTGCAACAATCCCATTTTTATTGCAGTAGGATAAGCATCATTGGTAGACTGTGAAAGATTGATATGATCGTTTGGTGAACAGAATTCGTATTCACCTTTATTTTTACCTAATTTTTCTAAAACACGATTGGCAATCACTTCATTAGCATTCATGTTGATAGAAGTTCCTGCCCCACCCTGAATCATATCTACCGGAAATTCGCTGTGAAACAATCCGCCGATTAATTCTTCACAGGTTTCTGAAATTTTAAAATACAAATCCTGATCTAAAAGACCCAATTCATAATTGGTTTTTGCAGCTGCTTTTTTTACATAAGCCAAACCTTTGATAAATTCAGGATATGATGATAACAGCTGTCCTGAAATTTTGAAATTATCTATTGCTCGCTGAGTCTGAACTCCGTAATAAGCATTTAGCGGTACATTTAGTTCACCGAGTAAATCACTTTCTTGTCTGAAATTTTCCATTAAATAGTATTTAATAGTTTTAATATTTGATTCATAAAAAACGCACCGTGAAGATGCGCTTTAAAATTTATTTTGTAGGATATTTTTCATTTAAAGCCTGAAGAATTGCCCATGTTTCAGCATCCATAATCCCATCATAATTCTGAGGCCTGAAATGATATTGTAATGCTTCGATAGTTTTTTTTGTAACATCATCCCATTTTCCGTTAGGAAAAACTTCGTAACCAAATTTCTGCAATGCAGTCTGAACCAAAAAGATAAACGGAGTCTCATTATATCTCATTGAAACGTCGGTCTGTGCCGAAGTAAGAAAATTTTGTTTAGCAGCTTCATCATACCACATTCCGATCTGATATTCGTCGTAAAGTTTTTTCCATGGAAACTGTGGACCCGGATCCTGTTTTCTTGCCGGAGCAATATCTGAATGCGCCAAAACATTGGTTGCAGGAATATTATATCTCTTCACAATATCTTTAGCTAAAGCAGCTACTTTTTTGATCTGATCATCGCTAAAAGGCTGAAATATCTTTGCGCCTGTCGCATCTGCGGTGTATCCCATATTTACAATTTCAATTCCTATCGAAGTATCATTCAGATTTTTATCTGTGCGCCACGCACTTACTCCGGCATGATAAGAACGTTTGTTTTCATCTACCAATTGATAGATCTCATTATCTCCTAAATTATTGACAAGATAATGTGCGCTCACTCCTTGCTGAGTAAGAACCGTTATCGATTTATCATCAGGTAAAACAGTATAATGCAAAATCAGATATTTTTGTCTGAAATTTTGTGCAATCGCAGGGAAATAAGTTTTTACAACTTTGTATCCGGCAGGTTTTGCAGAAACAATAGAACCGTAACTGGCTGTGTTATCATTTTTGGTTATATCTGCAATATTGGTTGTGAAAAATTCGGCTCCACTTTCTTTTGTAATTTGTGGTTTATTTTTTTCCTGAGAAGCAGAATTAGTTACAGTTTTTGGTTGTGTGACTGCTGTTTTGGGACGGTAAGTATTTTTTTTAATATTTTTTTGTGATGTACACGAAAAAGCGAATATACTTAAGCCGATGATATATAATGTCTTACGCATTAGTTTAAATTTTTAATCATTTATCAGCGTAAAAATACACAATTTTTTTCTGAATTTTATTTGGTAAATAAAGAAATCTATTCTATATTTGCACTCGCAATAACAGAACAAAAGATCTTTAAAAATACATAATAAATGGAGAGTTGCCTGAGTGGCCGAAAGGACATGTTTGCTAAACATGCGTACTGGAAACGGTACCAAGGGTTCGAATCCCTTACTCTCCGCATTTATTATTCTCGGGGCGTAGCGTAGTCCGGTCATCGCGCCTGGTTTGGGACCAGGAGGTCGCAGGTTCGAATCCTGCCGCCCCGACTGTTTTAGTAGTTTTCTCAAAACTATTCAATGGGTGCGTAGCTCAGCTGGATAGAGCATTCCGATTCTCGGAACGGTCGAAGCTGAAAGATTCGCTTAAAAGTTTAGTAATTTCTTAAAATTACAAATGGGTGCGTAGCTCAGCTGGATAGAGCATCTGCCTTCTAAGCAGACGGTCTCAGGTTCGAATCCTGACGCGCTCACACAAAACTCACAATTTTTATTGTGAGTTTTTTTGTTTACATTGGTTTCATGTGTTTTTGCTATATTTTTCCATTTAATCTTCCACAAATTTTGTTCTTGCTGCTTTGATTCCAAAATAAAACATCACGATGACCGAAATTCCTAAAAAATAAAATGACAATTTCCAGGAAGTATCGTAATCATGCAATTTACCGAAAACAGCAGGCCCAAAAGCCGCTATCAAATACCCAATAGATTGCGCCATTCCTGAAATTTTAATCGCATTGGCACTAGATTTTGTCCGCAAAGAGAAAAACAGAATCGACAAACTAAACGACAAACCATTTGATAACCCTAATAACACCGCAGTTGCATAAATCCATTCTGACTTTAGCCAGGCAAACATCAGAATACTTACAAGCATCAACACAGAAATAAAAACAATCATTGCTTTTTGATTTTTCATTTTACTTGCGATAACAGGTCCTACAAAAGTAATCGGTATCATCGAAATCTGTATGATAAACAAAACCCAGCCAGGCTCATTACCCTGCATTCCGTAATCACCAAGAACAGCAGGCAACCAGGAAATTAGTGAATAATACACCAAAGACTGAAGCCCCATAAAAATACTGATATTCCAAGCCTGAGCAGATTTAAACATATTAAAATTAGACTTAACAAGCGAATTTCCGGCTTGTTTTATCCTGGATTTATTCAGTAATAATTCTAAAATCACTACAAATAATGCCAACAATGCAATGACAAGCCAAACTCCCAATGAACCGCGCCATCCATAACCCGTCCATTCACCAAGACTCACACTATATCCTGAAGCCAAAGCCGCTGTAAGATTCATTGAAACAGCAAAAATACCGGTC
This sequence comes from Chryseobacterium indoltheticum, assembly GCF_003815915.1. Taxonomy (NCBI): domain Bacteria; kingdom Pseudomonadati; phylum Bacteroidota; class Flavobacteriia; order Flavobacteriales; family Weeksellaceae; genus Chryseobacterium; species Chryseobacterium indoltheticum. The sequence continues at coordinate 1,625,095 of NZ_CP033929.1, read as the reverse complement.
ATTAAACCTATCTGTTTCGGGAAATTATTTTTGATATATCCCGGTGTAATTACGTTTCCGATGCAAACTCCTAAACCTATAAATATTGATCCTGTAAATAAAGTCCAGACTGATCCGAATACTCGCATAAAAAGCCCGAAGCTCAGAATAATTAAAGCATACAACAAAAATCTATTGATACTGAAGCGATGCGAGAATCTACTCACCAAAACAGAACAGCTTGCAAACATCAGAAGCGGGATCGATGTAAGCATACTGCTTTGTAAATTGTCTAAATGAAGCGAATTACTAATCTGATTGAGAACAGGGCCTACAGAAGTGATAGGAGAACGAAGATTACTGGATACCAAAATCAAAACCAACACATTTATAATCAATACGATATAAGAGGACCTTCTCCTTATTTTGTTTTTCATAATACTTTATAACAATTAATATTACAAAAGTAGCTTTGTTATTTTATATACATTTGCCATAATATTAATTTAAAACGACATGCTTTCGGGAAAAACCTTATCTGTTGACGACATTCACAAACCTAATTTTGTTTGGTTTGAAGACAACTGGACGCATGATAATGTGATGCATAAACACGAAAAAGCTCAATTAATTTATGTAGAAATTGGTTTTCAATATTTAACAGTGAATGGAAAAATTTATCTTTTGCCACAAAATCATGTCGCTTGGATTCCGCCCAATGCCATTCATAAAACCAATTCACATTCTGAAATCATCAAATTGATGATCATCTTTTTTGAAGTAAGTAAGAGTGATTTGTTTTATTACGAAGTCAATATATTTTCGGTTCCTCCCGTTCTCAAAGAAATGATAAAATATGCCGAAAAATGGTCTAGAAATATAGAAGAAAGTGCTGATGAAAATATATTTTTGAAAGCATTATATAATGAGCTCCCCAATTTTGTAGCAGACGCTATCCAGCTGCATATCAGTCTTCCAGAAGACAAACGCCTGAGCAAGGCTATAAAATATCTGAACAATAATTACACTAAAGATCTTAAAATGGACGACCTAAGTGAAATAGCGGCTTTGTCGCTCCGTTCTATCGAAAGAATTTTTAAAAAAGAAACAGGCCTTACTTTGAGTAAATACCAACAGATGCTCCGTATTATTAAAAGTCTCGAACTTCTAAGCGCCCATAAATGGACAATATCTGAGATCGCTTATAAAGTAGGTTACAAAAGTTTGCAGGCTTATACGAACAGTTTTAAATCTGTAATGCAATACAGTCCGAGTGATTTTTTGAAGACAATTTAATGCGACTATAGCTAAAAAGGAAAAAGAATCATAACCTTTAAAATTGTCTGCTTTTGTATCATTAATTCGGAAAAGAAATACCATTTTCTTAGATTCCAATTTGCAATAATCTTATTTCTCGATTTTGCAAACCTTCATTAAGGCTCAATATTTAAATCAGCTAAAAGCCTTTTTAATACAATTAATAAAAAAATTATAAAAATATTTTTCATTTCATATTTTAAGATAAGTTAATGGTTATGAATACTGTAAGGACAATAAAAAAGAAGACATTCAATATTGATCAAAAATTATTGTAGATTTTATTTTGAATTATAAAAAAATATCCTATCTTTGCACCCACAAAAAACAAGGTAATTCTTGTTAAAGATGACCTTTAATCGGGGCGTAGCGTAGTCCGGTCATCGCGCCTGGTTTGGGACCAGGAGGTCGCAGGTTCGAATCCTGCCGCCCCGACTGTTTTAGTAGTTTTATCAAAACTATTCAATGGGTGCGTAGCTCAGTTGTAGAGCATTTCGATTCTCGGAACGGTCGAAGCTGAAACAATAACTTAAAAGTTTTAGTAATTTCTTAAAATTACAAATGGGTGCGTAGCTCAGCTGGATAGAGCATCTGCCTTCTAAGCAGACGGTCTCAGGTTCGAATCCTGACGCGCTCACTCAAAACTCACAATTTCTATTGTGAGTTTTTTTGTGTACATTAATTTCATGTGTTTTTGATATATACTGGATCAATCACAAAACTTGGGGACTATGCAAAAAGTTTAGACAACCTGAACAGAAAAAATGCTTTATCCCGCACACCTCTTAATTGCAATCTGAAGTTTTTATTTTCGCATTGAAAGACTCTGCGGAAGCATTCGTGCTTCTTCTTTCAAAATAATTGAGAATCTCATTGTAATGATTCATTATGGTTTTTCTGAGCACCGAGAAAGCTTTAAATCTTGATTCTTCCACCTCTTTGAACCAATGTGCCAGTTTCAACATTGCAACGGATTTTTGAATGTTTTGGTTGTAAATTTTCCTCAAGCCATCAGATAAATTGTACGCTTTTTCTAAATCAGGATATTGCGAGAATAAGATTTCAGCTCGCTGATTTTGCGATGCAGTCCATTTTTCTCTGGTTTTGTAGAGTAAATACCTGCTTCTTGCCAAAAGTTGCTTTCGGGTATCGCCATTTTCAAAAGTTTCAATCCCGGGGTTGTTTTTCTTTTCTTTTGCTTCCATGAGCAGGTTGTTTTCTTGCTCAATAGCTTCCCAACGGTGGCTTATCCTTAATTCCTGCAACGCTTCTATGGCTAATTTCTGGACATGGAATCGGTCGATAATTTGTGTGGCATTGGGAAAACATCTTTTGGCGATGAGCTTCATAGAACCTGCCATATCCAAAGTAATTCCTTTTACATTTAACCTTAGTTTTTTGTTGATTTTTAAGAGATATTCTATTACGGTATCACTGTTGGTTCCTTTGATAATGGCGACAATACTGCCTTTTCTGCCCCTTGCTTTTTTGGAGGTCAGAACAGTGTACAATTCGCCATCAGAAAGAGCAACTTCATCGAGAGATAGGTGGTGTGAGAGGTTTTCGGGATAGAGAATCCAATCCTCGGCGTGTGATTTTTGTTTCCAGTTTTTAAAATTGCTGATGCTTTGCTTGTATTGCCTTTGAAATTTCCTGCCATCCACGCCATACATCTCGCCAATGGTTTTACAGGGAAGCGCTTTAGTATCGGCTGATTTTTTTTAAGAACTCGGCAAAATCCTGTGTCATGCGGGTTCCTTTGGCAATGAGATTCCAATCTCTTTGGATGATGTTGCCGGTTTTTGTATCGGTCCATCTTCTGCGTTTGATGTGGAGTTTTACTGTTTTTCCACGAAGAGGAAAATCGTCAACGGTAATTTCCGGAACAAAACCTTTTGACTGCAATAACAGAGAAGAAAATTCTTTCGGAGCTGTATTTTTCTCGTCAAAGTAAATGTGGACGATTTTGTTTTCTTCTTCAACTTTTACAATCTCAAAATGCTCAATCAAGAGTTCAGGTAAAAATAATTTGAGGAGTTCGGCATCGTTTAACATTCCACAAAATTATCAATATTTTTTTTATCCCCAACTTTTGAGATTGATCCGAAAGATTAAGAAAGCATCTTTCATATACTATCCAAATCCAGAGCTCCACTGCTTATCATTTAGCAAAATTTCACTCACTATAAAATCATCTGGATAATTATTAAACCCATCTTTTTGTTTAAGAAGATCAACAACATCAGTAGCCATTTTTTGATCAGAGAACACCCCTATTTCTCTTTCGTCATCCAAGAAAGTATGAATACTATAAACGTGACTTACTTTAAAAACTGTTTCTAAACTTAATTTCTTAATTATTGTGCTATAATCATGAATGAAATCATCTTCAGTTAAATAATCTCTTCCCATCTCACCAACAACCACTGTAAAACCGTTTTGCCAATTTATTTTATTTAATTCAACTTTTTTTAAATAGAAATCGTTAGGATAATCTGAAAATCCACGGAAAAGAAATAACCTTTCCTTTTCTTTTTGAGCTTTATCGGGATCGTCAAAATATCCTAAAAACTTTCTGTCACGGTGAGTGTTATCTGTATAAACATGTTCAAGTGCATAGAGAAAATAATTCATAATCTTAAGTTTAATAAAAACAAAAACCACCGTAAATATACAGTGGTTTCAAATTTTATTGTTAAGATTATTTCAGTCGGTAAGAATCACCATTCCAAAGATACGTTTTTGATGCATTTTTCTTCTTTTCACGGTCTTTCTCATCTCTTTCCATCTCTTCTATCTTGAGGATAAAAGAGATGGGAATTCCGCCTTTATCGTTAGGGAAAACAAATTGTTCGCTGTGGTAATAAACATCTGCGTCACCAACATTCATCAATTGAGGAAGCGCAATCATTTTTTTATCTTTTACCAGAATATACTGGTCATAACTTGCGATTCCACAGGCTTCACCCGAAACCATAGCTTTTAAAGTAAATTCTACATTTTTCAGCTTATGATTACTTTCAATATTGAAAGTTCCGTAACTCAAACTTTCGCCTGAACCAGTATCAAAAGAAATCTCATCAATCAGTGTGTTTCCTTCAACCATTTTGATGGCTGCAATATTTTGTTGAATTGCTCCATCGAACTCAGGATTTTTTTTACTAATAGTTTTGGTTAATCCAAAAAGGAAATCATATCCATTTTTATTTCTGTAGCCTACACAAAGATTTCCGCCCCAAACGTAACCTTCGGAAGTTTTATCGCCTTTCTGGTAAGATATTTTGTACCAATTGGCTCTTCTTTCGCCTAATTTCAGAATAGTTTCATCTTGTTTAAGAATCAAAATTTGTTGATTCGTTTGTAGAGAATCTAGAATTTGGGCATTGACATTTGGTGATTGTCTGATTCTCGTAAAATCGGTAAAAATTTTCTGCGTTTTATTTTCTTCAAACTGAAAAACTCCGTTTGCATATTCGTAATCTTCTTCCTGCGCAAAAAAAAGCTGAATGACGCATAAAAATAAAATGGTGATGAATGGTTTCATATTAATTAGGTTGAGGCTGAGGTTGAGCTTGAAATTAAAATATTACAATAACAGATTTTACTTTTCAAGTAATAAGCTTACCCATTCTTCACGCTGCAATTTCTTTTTCAGTTCTAAATTGTTTTCTTTACAAACTTCCAAAATATCATCAACATCGAAGAAGCACAAACCTGAAAGCAATAATTTACCATCTTCATTTAAAACAGAAACGTAAGTTGGAATATCTGAAATCAAAATATTTCTGTTGATATTTGCTAAAATTATATCGTAATTTTCTTTTCCTAAATTGTCTGCAGTTCCCAGTTCGATATCCAATTCCACACCGTTTCTTGCAGCATTTTCTTTTGAGTTTTCAACTGACCATTCGTCAATATCAATGGCTTTTGTATCTCCGGCTCCGATTTGTTTTGCATAAATCGCCAAAACCGAAGTTCCGCAACCCATGTCTAAAACTTTCTTGTCTTTAAAATCAATATCCATCATTTGTTGGATCATCAAATGCGTTGTCGGATGATGACCTGTTCCGAAAGACATTTTTGGCTGAATGATAATTTCGTGCATTCCTTCTACAGATTCATGAAATTCTGCTCTGATTAATACTTTATCATCAATATTGATCGGTTCAAAATTCTTTTCCCACTCTTCATTCCAGTTGATGTTGGGCATTTCGGTGAAAGAATATTCTATTTTCACTTCTTCATTTTGAAAAAGTGGCAACGCTTTCAATTCTTCTTCTTTGAAAAGTTCTTTCTGAATATATCCTAAAATACCATGAATTTCTTCTGTAAAACTGTCGAAACCTATCTCGATAAGTTCAGCCATTAATATTTCGTTCCAAGGTTGAAGTGGCGAAATCCTGAAATCGAATTCTAAATAATTTTGCATGTGAATAATTTGTTGCAAAAATAAGTATTTAAAAGTTTAAAGGTGATGAGATTTACCCATGAAGATTATAATTGAAAGAAAATATATTTGGCTAAAGCCATGTATCGCGTCAAAGCAAAAGCGGACTAAAGCCCGCTTCTATTGATTTTATTATCTTAATGTAGAAGTTGTTATTATTTATAACTATCGTCTTTCTGTTTCACAAAAACCAGCCCTTCGAGGAAGGGAAATTTTAGCATTACTAATACTAACTTCTAATATCTAGTTTCTAACTTCTTTTTTATGGATTTGTAGAGAAAATAGAACCATTCGCTATCAAAGCACGTCTGTTCATTTTCAAAATATCTCTTACCCATTCTGCAAAATCTTCAGGCTGAAGAACTTTATCCGGATTTCCGTCTGTCAAACCGCCTTGGATAGACATATCTGAAGCAATGGTACTCGGCGTTAAAGTAATTACACGAATGTTTTGTTTTCTCCATTCTGCCATCATTGATTGAGATAAAGAAACGACGGCTGCTTTTGAAGCTGCGTAAGCCGACATATTTGGTCCACCTTTCAAGCCTGCTGTAGAAGCTACATTTACAATATCACCTTCGCCTTTTTGTTTTAAGAACGGATACACTGCTTTTGCCGCATAATACACTCCGAAAAGATTGGTTTTTATTACCTGTTCCCAAGTTTCGGAAGGCATCTCTTCAATAGAACCAAAATCTCCGATTCCCGCATTGTTGATCAGAATATCTACGCCACCCAATTGCTCTGCAATGGATTCTATTCCTGCTTTCACATGGATTTCATTATCTATACTAAAAACCGCATACGCTGCATTCACACCAGATTTTCTGATTTCGTCAACAGTCATTTTCAGGTTTTCTTCGTTTCTTCCGGTGATTCCTATATTCACGCCTTCATTGGCAAGAAGTAAAGCTATAGCCTTTCCCAGACCTCTACCACCACCCGTAATGATGGCGTTTTTTCCGCTTAGATTCATTATTTAAATTTTAATGGTGCAAATTTACGAAACCCTTTTTTTAAACAAGCGTTTATGTTTTTGATTTAATGAAAATTAATTATCAGGAAATTCTATATCAAACAAAACCAGCTTACGAATAAGCTGGTTTCTGAAAGTAATATATAAAAAGTAAAAACTGATTCTAAGGAATAAGCACTGCGTTTTGAACTTCAAATTCTTCCGATGCCGAAAATTCATTTCCGTACATATCGAAAGCTTTCACCTCAACTTTGTGCTTTCCGAGTGTTAATTTATTTCCAAAACCTCCAGCCCAGATATGCTTTGACTGTTCAGGATTTGAAGGCCTTCTTCCAGGGAATATTTTTTCTGTAGAATCCCATTTAAAAACAGCGTTTGCAAAGTTGGGATCGATAGTTTCGTTGTATTCCATTTCTTCCCATTTTCCGCCATCAATTCTGTATTGAACTTTATCTTTTTTGCTTCCCATAAAGAAGTTTGCCAAAATTTTAGCTGAAGTTTTCGATGGATGAGGAATCACTTTCGGAACATACAATTGAATTTGATAATCTTCAGGTTTTCCTGCAGTTTTATACTTCACTTTGTACTGATTATCATTAAAACTGATGAAAGAATATCCTTTCGCAGTACCATCTCTCATTGTAGAAGTCGGCAAGCCAATTTCATCAGAAGTCCCTGACCACCAATCTCCGCAAGTGGTTCCTACATTATATTCATGAAGATCTTTTGTACCTTCCCAGCCTTGAGCTTTTCCGTAAAAAATCTGCTGCTGAATGTGAGTATGAGCCGACAACATCAATGCATTTGCGAATGGAGAAAGCGCATCAAATAATTTCTGGCGATCTGCATTTCTGAAATTATCTTCATTGTTATGCTCCAAAGGAATGTGAAAAGAAACAACGATCAGTTTGTTTTTGTCTACCAATTTTAAATCATTTTGGATAAACTGAACCTGATCTTCTCTGAAACCTCCCCAATATCCTTTTCCGTCTCTCGGGTCCGGGTAAAGAATATCATCAAGTACAATAAAATGTACATTTCCGTAATTAAAAGAATAGTTGGCAGGACCAAAATTAGCTTCAAAAGTTTCGTCTGAAAGCTGATCATCTTTAGCATCATAATTCATATCATGATTTCCCATTACGTTGTACCAAGGCAAACCGACTTCTTTCATTACATCAGCATAAGGTTTCTGAAGACTCAGATCATCGCCTACCAAATCTCCAAGACTGATTCCGAAAACTGCATTTTTCTTGGTTGATTTCACTTCATTTACAATTGCTCTTTTAAAATAATCCAGCTGCTTTTCGGTGTAAGGTTGCGGATCTCCGAAAACCAAAATATCAAAATTCTTGCTTTCGTTTTGTTTATGTAATGCAAAATTTAATTCTTTAGGAAGTTCTCCTGTAGGTGCAGATCCTTTATACTTAAAATCTGCAGGCGAACCTTTAGGCTTGTATTGATAGTAATATTGCGGTAAATTATTTTGATTTAAAGCCATCATATATCCGGATGGTTTAATAACAAAAACTGTCTGACCCTCTATAATCGGTAAGCTATATTCTCCGTTTTTATCGGTTAATACAACCTGAGCTCCGTTTGAAACGGCTACATTTTCTATTCCTTTTTCACGTTTTTCTTTCTGCTGATTTTTATTGATATCTTCAAAAACATATCCTGAAACCGATGCCTGAGAAAATGCCATTGCTGAAACGAGTACTGATGGCAGTAAAAATTTTATGTTCATTTTAATATTGATTATTGATTAATTTGGAATTACTGATTCCACCACATTTTTGTATTGATATTATCGCCACCCATATTTTGAGAAGCTGTTACATAATTGTCATAATTCTGAACTTTTGTAACCGTTGGATAAGGCATTCTCTGGGGCATTTTTGCGTTATTCATCAAACCTCCGTTGTTGGGCAATACAGGAAACCCTGTTCTTCTCTGCTCATACCATTGTTGATGATCTACAAAGAACAATCCTACATATTTCTGAAGCATAATTCTTTCTAAAGTTCCGTTGTACGCTACTTTCGGATTGGCAAAATAGTTTGCAGGCATTGTTGCTCCCCATTGTTCAAGAGTTGCTTTCACGCCGCTTTCGTAGAACGTTTGTGCACTTCCCGGAATAATTCCTTTAAAAGCCAACTCCGAAAGAATAAACTGAAGTTCTGCATAAGGCATTACCAAAATTTTCAGCGGTGCTTTTGCTAAATTCTGATTCAGATTTGAAGGCTGATAATCGAATGTAGATCCCAATGCGTATCCGGAAGGAACACCTTTATAACCAATATTTGCATTGGCAGGCGGAAGACTTTTAGCCTGAGTAAAAAACATGCTTAATCTTGGGTCATTATTGTCTACCAAAGTCTGAGTAAAAAAACCTCCTGAAGCCCTATATGCTGTAAAATCCTGCGGTCTTGCAATCGGCGGCATCAATGGTGCAATACCTGAAATATCTAAAGTAGCACCATCTGCATTACTCTGAAAAATCGGATAAACTGTAGGGTTACTAATAATCTCATTGATTCTGGCGTGCACATCTACTTCGCCATTTTTATTTAAAATCCTTGTCAAAAGTCTTAATGAAAGAGAATTACAGAATTTTTTCCACTTTATGATTCCGGCTGTGCTTGCGTTGGCCTGAAAGAAAAGATCGCCTTCAGTCAACGTTTTTGTGGTATCAAAAAGTGTATTTGCTTCTTTAAGATCATTTAAAAGAGATAAATAGATGTCTTTCTGTTTATCATATTTTGGCTTCATTATATTTTCTTCAAGACGTAAAGCTTCCGTCATCGGGACATCTCCAAATGCATCGGTAAGATTGGCCATAATCCAAGCATTCAAAACTTTAGAAATAGCGAGATAATTATTGTTTTGCTCTTTTTTTGCTGCTTCATTAAGCTCTTTTACCTGTTTCAGCCATTTGTAGCTTGTATTCCAATATCCGTTTCCGGTACTTTCGGTTAAATAATAACGGCTTACTGTATTTCCTTCATTAGGAAAATCCAGAGCAACCTGCATGATATCGAATGTAAAATCATCTGCTCTGTTGTATCCGTAAGATCCCATTTCGTACTGAATCGGAACGAGAAAACTGCCTACAGAAGGCTGCTTTATTTTGCTTGTATCTGTATTGATCTCTTCAAAGCTCCTTTCGCAAGAATTCATACTAAAAACTGAAAGAGCAATTGCGGTAGATAAAAATATTTTTTTCATGAGGTTGATCTTAGAATTTTAAATTAACTTGAAAACCGACAGTTCTTGCCGTTGGAAGCTGACCAATTTCAGCACCTGGAGTAATTGTAGAGTCATTAAGCGCAGCAACTTCAGGATCAAACATTGGAAATTTGGTCCACATCCAAAGGTTTTTACCAAAAACTGCTAAAGTAAGCTCAGTAAGTTTTAATGGAGCAATCACATCTTTTGAAAATGAATAGGCAATTCTTGCATCTCTCAATTTAATGAAAGAAGTATCAAAAGTATTGGTCTCAATATTGGCTCTTCTGTAGTAATCACCGTAATATGCTGCTAAACCAACCGCTTTTGTATTTGGGCTGTAAGTTCCGTCAGAATTTAAAACAACACCCTGTCCTACAATCGTTCCACTCGGATTATCTCTTCCCATTAAAGTATTCTCAAGTTTACCTTGCTCAGACATTTTGTGATGAGTTTGTGAATATGCCATTCCACCATACTGACCGTCAAAAGAGAAGCTGATCTGCCAGTTTTTAATTTTGAAATCATTTTGAAGACCGGCTCTCCATTTCGGGAATGCATTTCCTACTTTCTCTACTCGATCGGGTCTTGAAGGAAGCCCTGTTGTTGCATCATAAACTACTTGTCCGTCAGCATTTCTTACTAATTTGAAACCATAAAGATCTCCCAAAGCACCGCCAACAACTGCGTTGTAATATAGAACTCCCGCTACGGTAGAAATTGTGTAATAATTATCACCCGTGTATTCTTCAGGAAGTGACATTACTTTATTTCTATTCATAGACCAATTTGCAGAAACATTCCAGCTAAAGTTTTTAGATTTTACCGGAATTGCATTCAACCCCATTTCAATACCTCTGTTTCTTATTTCCCCTGCATTGATAATACGAGTTGTATACCCCGATTCTACAGGAGTGGAAACCCCAAGAATTTCGTCAACTGTTGTATTTTGATACAATGTGAAATTGTAGCTTAATCTATTTTTTAAAACAGAAAGATCCATTCCCGCTTCGATATTGGTGTTTTCCTGAGGTCTTATATTTGGTGTCACATACGTACTTGGCGTTAAAACAGATCCTACAAAATCACTTGGCGTGTAATATTTATCAATCTGATAAGGTGATCCGCCAAGACCGACCTGTGCCCAAGACGCTCTTAATTTCCAGTAATTAAAATTTGAGCTTGATAATTTAAATATATCTGAAAGAATAAAACTTGAACTTACCGAAGGATAAAAAAATGATCGGTTATCTTTATTTAAGGTACTGCTCCAGTCATTTCTTGCAGTAACATCTAAGAATACCAAATTATTATAATTAGCACTTACTAACCCGTATACACTGTTCATCTGCTGATCATTGGGTTTGGGAACTTTTGTGATAAGCGCTATGGCATTATTTAGACTATAGTCGCCGGCTACCTTTAATCCTTCAGCACGGAAGTCTGTCATTACATATTGATTGTAACGTATACTTGCTCCGGCATTTGCACTTACATTAAATTTGCCATAATCTTTTTTGAAAGTAAATAATAAGTCATTATTGAACTCATTATTCTTAATATATTGCTCTCTGTAGAAACCTTTCAGATAATTGGCAGAGCTGTAAGGTCTCTTTGTTGTTCTTTCTTCATCAAGCATTTCGATTCCTGATCTTAACATCAAGCTGAAATTTTTGTTGAAATCATAAGTTGCAGAAATATTTCCGGTAATTAATTTCTTTTCTACACCGTTCAGCATTTTATAAGCAATCAGATAAGGGTTATCAATAAACGAACTGAATGGATGAATCTGGTCAAGTTCTTCCTGACCCGGTTTCCAGATTGGTTTATACCAAGCCAAATCAACATTCGGATTTTGGAAAATCATGAAATAAGAAATCGACTGGTTATTGTATCCTGTGGCAGGAAGATTATCACTTTGTGTATTAGCGTAGTTGAATTTGGTTGAAATTCTGAATTTATCTGTTACTTTATGATCTAATGAAATCGCACCATTGAAACGGTTAAAACCTGTATTTGGCATCATCCATTTGTTATCCAGATAAGTTAATGAGGCTCTGAAGCTTGTTTTATCTGTACTGCTTTCTACAGAAACATTATTAGAAGACGTTACACCCGTTTCCCAAAAACCTTTGATATTATCTTCATACGGTCTCCACAATTGTCTTTCGGCACTTTGTCCAAGCAAATTTGGGTCGTACTGGAAATAAGACTGACCATTGAATTTTGGACCGAAAGCACTACTCGTTCCTCCTGTACTTACACCGTCTGCAGAAGCTCCGTAAGAATAGAAAAATTCTCCTGCTGTATTTTTAGTTAAAGTTCCCTGACCGTACTGATACTGGTAATCCGGCCATTTCAAAACCGAATCATAGCTTAAAGTAGAATTAAAGGAAACAGTCAGTTTACCGTTTTTGCCTTTCCCTGACTTTGTGGTAACCATCAATGCTCCATTCGCAGCTCTCGATCCGTACAATGCTGCCGCAGAAGCACCTTTCAGTACGGTTACCGATTCGATATCATCCGGATTAATACTGTTGAGGCCATCACCCAGATCGACTGGTAAATCTCCTCCGGTTCCTGCACCATACGCCGCAGTTCCAGTTCCTGTAGTTGAATTGCTCAAAGGAACACCATCAACAACAATTAATGCATAATTTCCAGCGAAACCAAATGTTTTTTCTCCTCTGAGTGTTATTCTCGCCGAGCCAAGGGGGCCTGCTCCGGCTGTTTGTACTTTAAGGCCAGAAACCCTGCCTTCCAGACCTTGAGCCCAGTTGTTATTCTGAATGTTTTCAAAAACCTCAGCATCTACTTTCTCGGCTACATAACCTAAGGATTTATCTTGTCTTTTGATACCCAGAGCTGTCACTACAACTTCATCAATATTTTTGATCGTATCTTTCTTCACCTGCTGCTGGGCTGCCATATTGACGCTCACCAATCCTAACACAGATAAAAGAAGTAATTTTTGAGTCTCTTTACGCATACACTTTTTTGTTTGCGCAAAATTAGAAAGCTATGACCAGCATAGCTTTAATACGGTTTTAACATATTTTAAACAATTTCTAAACGCCATATTAACTTATGATTAACGATTATGTATAAGCTTTTAGTTAACAGTGCATTAAAAACATGAATCATTTTTAATACAAAAAGTGGCTTATTTTGTCCTACCTTTATTGTCTTTTCCTGAGAAAATAAAAAAATTTGTTGATAGGGTTTAGTTGACAGTTGGTAGGTTTATATTCAATAGCTTTATGCATGTATGCAATTTTTGTGAATTGAAATTTAAAGATTAAGGGTCGCTCCTCCGGAGCTTAAGATTGTTGGCGCAATTTTGCTATAAAAGTTTATTTCTACGGAGCAAAGAACTGAGATTATTAATAACAAAAAAATCCGCCTTGAAAGAGACAGATTTTATATAATAGAAAAAATTCAGAATATTACTTATTCTTCAGCTGATCCGGAATATTGGTTGTAACAAATTTTACTCCTTGTTTTTTCAGTTCATTATAGGTTTCAACGTCATTTACCGTCCATGAATTGGTGATTAATCCTAAAGCGTTTGCTTCAGAAATCCATGTCGGGTTTTTCTGAAATACTGAATAATGATAATCTAATCCGTCTAAACCTTCTTCTTTAATCTGCTGTGGAGAAAGTTCACCTCTTAAATACTGAACTTTAAAATCTGGAGCAATTTTTTTGATCTGTTTGCAGATATTTAAGCTGAACGAAATGTATTCACACTGAGACTCAAGCTTCATATCTTTGATCATGGCGATGGTTTTTTCGACCAATTCGTTTTCTAACGCTTCGGTCTTTGCCGGCTTTATTTCTACGATAAGCTTTAGTGCTTTGTCTTTTTTACCAGCTTTGAGATAATCTTTTAAAGTCGGATATTTTTCACCGTTTAATAGTTTAAGTTTTGCCAATTCTTTGAAATCGGTTTCAGAAATTTCCATTTTACCGTGATGCTCATCGTGATTAATGACCAAGACACCGTCCTTTGACATTCTTACATCAAACTCAGATCCGTAGATTTTTAATTTTTGAGCGTTTTGCAATGCTGTAATAGAATTTTCCGTTGTTGGAGGCTGCGTTTGAAAATAACCTCTGTGTGCAATGATTTGGGTTTGTGCGTTCATAAAAGCTGTTGTTAAAACTGCAAACCCTAAGATAAACTTTTTCATAATATCGATTGATCATTAAAATCTAAAAGCCTTTTTCAGACTTTTAGATAAATTTAGTACTTATTTTTTAGAATGAATATTTAGCTCCGATCTGTATCTGATAAGGATTTCCTGATAATGGAGCCAAACCGTTCGTATTTTTCACATATTCAAATTGTTGAGTAGTGGTATTGAACTTCGAAGCTCTGTATAATGCCATATTCCCGTAAGATTTGTTGACACCCCATTCTCTGTTAAGCAAATTGGCAAAGTTGAAAATATCAACAGAAAGTTCAAATGCACCGACTTTTTCAAACTTGATTTTTTTTGCTAAACGTACATCCCAAACTCCATAGAAACCGTTCTTTCCACCATTTCTTTCTGCAATTTTATTGTTGTAATCTGTGATATAATTTTTTAAAGCGTTCCCAACTTCAGGATCGTTTATCAAAGATTGGGTAAGTTCAGGAAAAATATACGCCAAATCATTAGAATCAACAAAATCTCCATTGATATTTCCTCCTGCAGTCACCGAGAAACGTGTTCCTCCAATTCCTGAATATCTTAATCCTAAGGTAAATCCTGCAATTGTAGGTGAGTTACCGTAAATAACCACTTTGTTTCTGAATTGATTATCAGAATACGTCATTTTCAGATCTCTCGGATCACCCTGAACCAGAGTAGATAAAGTAGCAGAATTGGCAACATTTCCGTTGTAAGAAGTATTGTCTCTGATATCTGACCATGTATAACTTGCCGTGATTTCACCATCTTTCCAATAACGGTAGCTTGTATCAAACACAAATGAAAACTGATTCACCTTGCCATCACTTACCAATTCGAGTACTCTTCCGAAGTTGTTGTTAATTCGACCATCTTTCCAATTAAGAGTTACGGTATTGTTTGCATTATTGGTAATCGCTTTTATAGGAACAAACACGCCTCTTCCGCCTTCATTTGCCAACGTGATGAAAGGATTTGCCTGCATATTTCTGTCGTAATAGAAGTAATTGTTTCTTCCTAAAGCCATATAACCTGCAACTCCCGCTCTGAACCTTTCGTTGAAGAAATGGGTATAAGAGAAATTTGCTTTATAAACGATAGGAATTTTAGCATCTTTCCCTGTATAATTGATGGTTGGCAGCTGGTATTGAGACAATGTAGGTACAGTTCCGTAATCATTTCTGTAGCTGATGAAGTCTGGAGTAAGGCCAATCTCGGAAGGATTGATATCAACGGTTGCCAAATGTTTCCCATCAAACACCAAATTATTGATTACCATATAATTATTAATATCAGAAGAGAAGATACCTGCTCCGAATTTTATGAAATCTTTATTGCCTTCATTAATATTCCAGTCAAACTGAAATCTCGGCTGAATTACAAAAGATTTAATCTTATTATCTGTACGTATTCCCATTTCATCATACAGTTTTTGGTTAAATTCTGCTTTTGGATATCCTCCGTAATCCAATCTCACACCTCCCATAAAATCAAGACCAGTCGCAAGTTTTGTCTGAAACTGCCCGTACACGCCAATATTCCAAATGCTCGATTTTACTGAAGGGTCTTCCACCAAAGGAACTTCTCTGTAATATCTGTTTGAAATAAGGTTATTAAAAGCATCTATTCCCTGATAATGAAATCTGCCATTTACCTCACTTCCATACACCGATTTTGATTTTGTGTACATCAAGTCAGCTCCAAATGTATATTTTACTTTGTCTGTATTGTAATATAAATTATCAACGATCTGGAAAACATTATTTCTAAAGCTTTCCTGTGCGAAACGGTGTCCGCCAATCTGAATATTCGTTGTTTTTTTGCTTCCATCAAAAAGAGTTGATGCCACACCCTCCACAATTGCTCTCGGAACCGGATGTCCTAACTGATCGTTTTGATAACTATCCTGAAAAGTGTATAAATATTGAGCTTTTAATTCGTTGGTTAAATTTGATTTTACATTTGTTCTCAAGGTAAACAACAAACTGTTATCAAGATTCTTGTCATTTGCGAATGATTCAAAGAAATTAATAGCCGTGTTGTCACCCAAACCATTTTTATTCAAATCGTATGTGAAATTGTTTCGTACCGTTAATAAGTTTTTATCATTTATCTGCCAGTCAAGACGTAAAAATCCTGCGTCAGAATTTCTCACTTTATCGAAACTTCCAAACTGAGGCGTATTTCCAACACCATATTTTGCTCTCGCAATATCTACAAACTGATTCAGGGTCTGGTTTGTAATATTAAATCTCGCTTCATCCTCATTCGATTTAATATCGGCGATAATCAACGGTCTTGAATCTAGCTGGTGATCCCAAGCTGCAAAAAAGTGAAGTTTATTTTTAATAATCGGTCCACCCAAAGAGAATCCAAACTGAGAAGTCGAAAAATCGTTTGTTCTCTTATTTCCTCTGATATCGTACGGGCTCGATAGCCAATTTGTTCTTAAATACTCCCATGCACTCCCCGAAAATTTATTGGTTCCGGATTTTGTAACTGCACTTACCGTTCCGCCTCCACTTCTACCCAAAGTCACATCATACTGATTGGTTGTGATTTTAAATTCTCGTACCGCCTCAATCGATATAGAAAATGGCGCACCACTTCGGCTGGTTGTAGATCCTGCAGAAGTAGGGTTTTTAGCAGTCATTCCGTCTATGGTAAAATTGGTAGAAGATCCCAATTGCCCGGATAAATTTCCACCTTTCCCACTCAAAGGAGACAATTCCGTAAGACTGGTAAAATTTCTTCCGTTTACTGGTAAAATCCCGATATTTTTGGCTGATATTGCTGTTGCTGCTCCTAGGTTTCCTATTTTATTTTTAAGGTTTCCATTAATGATTACTTCTTCAATCATTTTTTCACTTTCATCCAAATCAAGATTCACAGTAACCTGATCTCCGAAATTCACATTGTAGCCCTCCTTTTTTTCATCATTGACGATCACCGTATATGGTCCGCCCAGAGGTATTTCTTTGAAAATATATTCACCTTTAGAATTAGTTTCTGTTACTGTACGGAAACCGGTAGACTCATTCACGATGGTAACTTTTACTTTTTCCTGAACATTTTTGCCGGTAATTTTCCCTACAATAGAAGCCTGTGTAGTTTGTGCATAGGCAATAGTTCCTACACCCAAAAACAGAAGTCCCAATAAAATCTTTGCTTTTTTCATATAATAGATTAACTGGGGACAAAGGTATAGTGACTTTACAAGCCAGCTGTTTACGGGTGTTTTAACATTTTTTTAATTAAATTGAAATATTATGTTAAATCAGTGTAAACGATAAAATTATTAGAAACACTATCAAATCGTTAGAATAGATTACAAAGTTTTAATTTTCCCAGAATAATTAATAGTGTTATTTTTTTAAATTATTATTTACATTATTTTTGTTGAAAAGATAGAAACCCATGTCCGAAAACATTCAGCATAAAATAGTGCAACTCCGCAAAGAACTTCATCAGCATAATGAAAACTATTACCTGATGGATGAGCCCAGTATTTCTGATCTTGAGTTTGATTTATTACTAAAAGAACTTCAGGATCTGGAGGCGCAGTATCCCGAATTCTATGATGATAATTCACCAACTATTCGTGTAGGAGGTGGCGTTACAAAAATTTTTCCGACCATTCAGCATCAGTTCAGAATGTATTCTTTAGACAATTCTTACGATTTTGATGATTTGGCAGACTGGGAAAAGCGAATCATAAAAACCATCGACGAACCTGTAGAATTTGTTGCCGAGCTCAAATATGACGGTGCCTCAATTTCAATTCTTTACGAAAATGGAAAATTATCACAAGCTGTAACTCGTGGTGACGGTTTTCAGGGAGATGAAATCACGTCTAATGTGCGAACGATTTCAGATATTCCGTTAAAACTAAGCGGAGATTTCCCCGAGAGATTTTTTATGCGTGGCGAAATCTACTTAACACGAAAAAACTTCGATAAAATCAATAAACTGCGTGAAGAAGAAGGTTTAGACCCATTTATGAATCCAAGAAATACGGCAAGTGGAAGCTTAAAAATGCAGGACAGCGGTGAAGTGAGAAAACGCAGGCTGTCATCGGTACTTTATCAATTTGTTTCGGATGAAATTCCTGCTGAAACTCATTGGGAATTGCTTCATGAGGCAAAAAATTGGGGTTTTAAAATTTCAGATCAGGCAAAACTCTGCAAAAATTTAGAGGAAATTAAAGAATTTATTAATTTTTGGGACACCGAAAGGCACAATCTTCCATTTGAAATTGATGGAATTGTACTGAAAGTAAACTCAATAAAACAACAAAGACAGCTTGGCTACACCGCGAAATCGCCACGTTGGGCAATGGCGTATAAATTTAAGGCTGAAAAAGTGGAAACCGAATTGCAGAGTGTTTCTTATCAAGTGGGACGAACCGGAGCCATCACTCCTGTCGCCAACCTGAAACCAGTTTTATTAGCCGGAACAATTGTAAAAAGAGCTTCTCTGCATAACGAAGACATCATTAAAAAACTTGATTTGCATGAGCACGATTTTGTATACGTGGAAAAAGGAGGCGAAATTATTCCTAAAATTGTCGGCGTTAACACTGAAAAAAGAACATCTGAAAGCAAAGAAATTGAATATATCAAAAATTGCCCGGAATGCGGAACTGAGCTTGTAAAAATAGTGGATCAAGCCATTCATTTCTGTCCGAATGATTTACATTGTCCGCCGCAGGTTGTTGGAAGAATGATTCATTATGTTTCAAGAAAAGCCTTGAATATTGATAATCTGGGAAGTGAGACAATTGAGCAGCTTTATAAAGAAAAACTGGTTGAAAATCCTGCCGATTTTTATACTTTAACCAAAGAACAACTTCTTCCTTTGGAAAGAATGGCTGAAAAATCAGCTCAAAATATTATTACCGGAATTGAAAAATCGAAAGATATCGCTTTTGAAAAAGTTTTGTACGGAATAGGAATTAAACACGTCGGAGAAACCGTTGCTAAGAAATTGGTGAAAAACTTCAACACGATTGAAGATTTAAAAAATGCAACCGCCGAAGAACTGTGTCAGGTAGAAGATATCGGAATGAAAATCGCAATAAGCATCGTTGATTTCTTTAATAATTCTGAAAACATTCTGATGCTTGAAAGATTAAAATCTTACGGTGTTCAGCTTGAAAAGGGAGCAAATACAAATGAAGTTTTATCAAATGTTTTGGAAGGAAAAACCTTCTTATTCACCGGAAAACTCTCTCTTTTCACCAGAGAATCAGCGGAAGAAATGGTAGAAAAGCACAACGGAAAAAACATCTCCGCAGTGTCCAAAAACCTAAATTATCTTGTTGTTGGAGAAAAGGCAGGAAGCAAACTGAAGAAAGCCCAAGACATAGGGACTATTACGATTCTTGATGAGCAGCAGTTTTTGGATTTATTGTCATAATAATATTAACAACTATCAGACAGAGATATTCGTAAAAGAACTAACTGAGATTACATTTAATAAACTCCAAAAGCTTTGCCTTTGGAGTTTTTACTTTTTACTGATTATTCTTCAGCCATTCTAAACGTCGCTGATCCGGTAAGTGTTTCACAGAAAAATTCTCGAAAGTAGCTTTGAAACCGTTTCCATCCGGACTTGCCGCCATAAAACCGACTTTTACAGGCGTATTATCCTGTAGATAAGCATTTCGCATCATCACATATTCTTTATCATCAAACGAATAAAAAATCTCAACGGCATCCAATCTTCTCACTGCTTTTATCCAGACAAAAGGTGGCGTTTTTTCTAGAACAATAACGCTCCAATCGCTTGTTTTATGAGTAACAACCGTGCTTAAATTAAATTTTCCATCAACAAATTCTACTCCCGCTTTAATATAATTCTGCTCATCGATTCTTAACATTAAACCCATCTGATCAAAACGTGCTTTATAATTTCCGGTAATTTTCACTTTCGTCTCAAATTCACCACCGTATGTTGAATAATAAAACGGTGCATCATCTACTGTAAAACCATAATGCGAAATCCTCCAGTAATCACTTTGGGGCGTAACATTCATTGTCAGTTTTTTATCTTTGATTTCCCATTCCTGCGGCTCATTAAACCAAGTCATTTTTTCAAGAGATTGAGCTTTTAAACCTTGAAAAAAAGCAAAAACCAAACTTAAACGTATTAAAATCTTCTTCATATATACTTTATTTTTTATTTAAATTAATAATCTGCATCCATACAATTCATTTTCTGATGGTTAATTTTCCCAATAATTCATTGTATTTTTACACTAAATAATAGAGCAAAATTAAAATCTCAGAATTTTAATATCAATACTGATTAATAACCATTTTGATGAAGAATATTCAATCTGATTTAAACGATCAACTTCTCCGCCAGAACTTCACGTCTTCTGAAGAAAAAGAAAAACGACAATTGGAAGACTGTCAGGAAAAAGCGAGAAATTTTGTCGAACTAGAAAATGGAATTGCCGTTTTAAGTGACTTAAGAAACGACAAAAGTTATATTTATGCCGGAAAATTCGCTGATGAGCTCAATATTTTTAAAGATAAAAATATACAGGAAATCGAAAGCATCTGGGAAAAAGAACTTTTTGATCAGCTAAATGCTGAAGATGTTTTGCAAAAGCATGTTTTAGAGCTCCAATTTTTTCAGTTTATCAAAACCATTCCTTTTGAGCAACGCAAAGATTATTGTGTAATCAGCAGGTTAAGAATTTCTGAAAAGCAAAATCAGAAATCATTAATTCATAAAATGTTTTATTTTTCTAATTCTGATAATTGCAATACAGAACTCTCACTTTGCCTTTATAATTTCGACTTTTTTCAATCGGATTCATATACAGGAATGATTATCAATACCGCAAACGGAGCAATAATATATCAAGCTGAAGTTGAAAATTCTGCATTTCTTTCCGTACGTGAAAAGGAAATTTTAAAAATGACTCAGCAAGGCAAAAAAAGCAAAGAAATTGCAGAAGTTTTGTTCATAAGTATTAATACGGTAAATCGTCATCGCCAAAATATTATTGAAAAAATGCGGGTTTCAAATACCACAGAAGCCTGTACAATGGCATCACGATTAAAATGGATCTAAAATATATATTTTATTGTAACTTTATTTCACTAAAACTATACAATGGATTTTCTAAGAGACCACTCCATTCAAAACGAATTGCTTTTGATTTTTATTTCCGTTTTCCTCGGTCTTTGCATAGGCGCCGAGCGAGAATACAGAAATAAATCTGCAGGATTGAGAACTTTTATATTGGTTTGTTTCGGATCTTGTCTTTTCACTATTCTTTCCGTTAAAATCGGAATTAAAGATCCTGATCGTTTGGCCGCAAACATTATTACCGGGATTGGGTTTTTAGGCGCAGGAGTTATTTTTAAAGGAGACAATAAAATCGACGGTATCACCACTGCCACAACGATTTGGGCAACTGCATCTATCGGTATGGCTGTCGGTTCAGGATACGTTTATCTGTCGTTGTTGGGCACTTTACTGGTTTTGCTTATTTTAAGTTCACTCACCTATTTTCAAAATTATATTGATCACAATCATAAAATCCGTGAATATAAAATTGTAGTCTCCAACAAGGAAAATCTTGATTATTGCCGGGAATTATTTACAATTCACAATTTAAAATTCACTGTAGTCAAACAGCAGTTTTCAAAAGAATCATCCAGCACAACCTGGCTTCTTACCGGGAAAAACAGCCGTCATGAAGATCTTATACAGCAGATGATGCATGATTCTAAGATTGATTCTTTTCAATTTTAAAATTGGCTTTTCACTAAAATTCAAATTTTTCAGATCACCTTCGATTTCAAATCTATTTTAACTGTTTTTTATTATTTAACAGTAATAATTTAACTTCATTAAGGATTAGGTTTAAGAAATTAAACAGTATTTTTACATTACAAAACCTAATATCCATAAGGATTTCATGGAAAAACTGCTGAATATTTACACGAGTATAGAAGGTCTATCTGAGGAAGAAGCTTTGTATCACGTCAACAAATTTGAGAAGATTGTTTTTGCAAAAAAGACAATGATTTTGAAAGAAGGAACGGTAGAAGATTATCTGTATTTTATCGACAAAGGAATTATTCGTTTTTTTGTGAATAAGGTGCATCCAACCGAGCCGCCAAAAGAAGTTACATTTTCTTTTATTGCAGAAAATATGTTCTGCAGCGCTTATGATTCATTTATTACCAGAAATCCTTGTGCGTATAATGTGGAAACAGTGCAGGAAACAGTCGTATACAGAATTCACTTTGATGATATTCAGGAGCTTTATGAAAGAAGTAAAGTCGGAAATTATTTAGGGAGAATCTCCGCCGAGAGTCTGTATGTGCGAAAAACTCAGCGAGAAATATCATTACTTACACACAGCGCAGAAGAGCGTTACAAGAATTTGGCGAAGGCATATCCGCATTTTATCAGGGAAATTCCATTGAAGCATATTGCATCTTACATCGGGATCACTCCACAAGCGTTAAGCCGTATCAGAAAACAGAATTTATGAACATAGGTTCATTTTTTTACTCAAAAATAATCAGTTATTTTGCAGCTAGCAAGAAAACACAAGTGATGAAATTTTCTTTCTCAGAAACAATACAATAAAAAGTATATCATAGTGTAAAAAGATCTTTTGAAATTTATTTCATAGAGTTCATCAGCTGAAAAAAAATATATCCCGAAAACCCTTCCTAAATTTTAATTTTAGGAAGGGTTTTTCTTTTCTTAAAAAAATTAAAATGTGTATTTTAGACAAAATTTTTAAATAATGATAAAACGTAATATTCTTATTGCTTCTGCTTTCTTCAGTTTCTCTTGGGGAATCGCTCAGCAATACGGCGGAATGTGGATTCCTACGGAGCTCAATGAAAAGGAAATGAAAGATCTTGGGATGAAAATTTCTGCTAAAGATATTTTTAATACACAGAAACCAAGTATCAAAGATGCTGTGGTACAGTTCAACGGTGGCTGTACAGCCGAAATCATCTCACCAAAAGGATTATTACTTACCAATCATCACTGTGGTTACGGACAGATTCAGGCGCATTCTACAGTGCAGAATGATCTTCTTTCAAACGGATTCTGGGCAAAAGACATGTCTACAGAACTTCCAAATCCGGGTGTAACCGTTGATTTCATTGTTGATATTAAAGATGTTTCTGCTCAGATTTTAGAAGATACAGAGAATCTTCAGGAGCCGGAATTAGCAAAACAAATCGCCAAAAATATTGAGATTTATAAAAATTCTCAGAAAATAGAGAATTATCAGTCGATTTCTGTAAAACCAATGTACTACGGAAATAAGTTTTATGCTTATGTAATCGAAACATATAAAGACGTACGTTTGGTGGGTGCACCGCCTCAAAGCATCGGAAAATTCGGAAGTGATACAGATAACTGGGTTTGGCCGAGACATACGGGAGACTTCTCGATGTTCAGAATTTATGCTGATAAAAACAACAAGCCGGCAGAATATTCTAAAGACAACATTCCTTACGTTCCGAAACATTACCTTCCTGTTTCAATCAAAGATAAGGCAGAGAATGACTTCACGTTTGTATTCGGATTTCCGGGAAGAACAACAGAATATCTTCCGGCAATTGCAGTAGAAAAAATCATGAAAGAGATTGATCCTGCAAGAATTGCCGTACGAGACGTTGCATTGAAAACATTAGACGAAAAAATGCGTGCTGACGACGCCACAAGAATTAAATATGCTTCTAAATTCGCATCTGTAGCCAACTATTGGAAAAAATGGATCGGTGAAGTAGAAGGTCTTAAAAAGTCTAATGCTGTACAGAAAAAAGTAATGTATGAAGGTTCTTTAGTTGCTAAAAATCATGAAGTAAAAGCAACTTTAGACCAATTGAATAAACTGTATAACGACCAGGCGCCTTATGCCTTAAACAATGCGTATTACAGCGAAGTTGTAAGAAATGCAGAAACGTTTGCGTTGGCAAATATGTATTCCAATTATATTACTTCTGTAGAAGCCGGAAGAATGGATGAAAAAGGAATTACTGCTTTTAAAAACAAACTAACTTCTTTCTACAAAGATTACAGCGCTGAACTGGATTCTAAAGTTACCGCTAAACTTTTAGCATTATATGCTAATAAAACGGATGCTCAGTTTTTGCCAGCCGGTTTTGATAAATATAAAAATGAAGCTCAGAATATTGCAAATTTTGAAGAATTATCAAAAAATTCTGTTATTACAGGAAGAAGCCAGGTGAATGGTGCTGCTCTTAACGGAGATATTGAAAAAGCTTTTTCAAATCAGGATAAACTGATTAAAACTATTAAAAAAGATCCGGTTTATCAGTTATTTATGAGCATTAAAGATACTTATATGAAAACTGCCGATCCGCAATTTACCAGTTTACAGACTAAGATCGATGCCTTGCAAAAGACTTATATGGCGCAGCAAATGGCTACTGATAAAGACAGAAAATTTTT
The DNA here is from genome assembly GCF_003815915.1 of Chryseobacterium indoltheticum. Taxonomy (NCBI): domain Bacteria; kingdom Pseudomonadati; phylum Bacteroidota; class Flavobacteriia; order Flavobacteriales; family Weeksellaceae; genus Chryseobacterium; species Chryseobacterium indoltheticum. The sequence continues at coordinate 1,600,503 of NZ_CP033929.1, read as the reverse complement.
CCCGGATGCCAATTCTACGCTTCGTGTAACGTACGGAAAAGTAAAAGGATCTACTCCAAAAGATGCGGTAACTTATGATTACCAAACGCATTTAGCCGGAGTTATGGAGAAATATGTTCCCGGAGATTATGAATTTGATGTTCCGCAAAAGCTGATTGATCTTTACAACAAAAAAGATTACGGAAATTACAAAGATAAAAGTGGAGATGTTCCTGTAGGATTTACAGCAACCAACCACACAACTGGCGGAAATTCCGGAAGCCCTGCTTTGGATGCACACGGAAATCTTGTTGGTTTGAATTTTGACAGACAGTGGGAAGGAACGATGAGTGACATCAATTACGATCCTCGTTTCAGCAGAAACATCATGGTAGATACGAAATACATTCTTTTCATTATTGATAAATTTGCCGATTCGAAATGGCTGATTGATGAGATGAAAATTGTAAAATAATGTAAAGTAAAAAGTAAGCGGCGAAATCTTTGATTTCGCCGCTTACTTTTTTTTAATATCCGAAAATATCTTCCCGGCTTACTTCTTCGAAACTTCCCATTTCGTTCACCGCATCCATATTCAGATTTTCTTTTTTTCCAATGATGGCTGTGTTAAATTGTATGGGTTTTATCTCGGTCTGATAAAATTCTCTAAGATCACTAAATTTCAGATTTTCAATTTGATGATAAATATCTTTTCTGAAATCATAATTAATTCCCAGTTTCTTCAATCTTAAAGTATTAAAGAAAATATTGGTTCTGGTAATTCTGGCAGAAGCAATCTGTTTTAATGCAGAATTTTTTGCATTTTCAAACTGAACCGGAACTTCAGGAAGTTTATTCATCAAATCGCTCATTGTATCCACCGCAATCTGTAATTTGTCTGGTTGAGTTCCGATGTATGTTGTGATATAATCCGGATGATTCAGTTGTGAATTTGGTGAATAAGAAACATACGCCGAATAGGCCAAACTCTTACTTTCACGAATTTCCTGGAAGACAATTGATGATAATCCCCGACCGAAATATTCATTAAAAACATTTATTTTCCCAAAGTTTTCAGGGTTTACATTCTGGCTTCTTCCAATCTTGCTCATTTCCATCTGTACCATATCATAATCGGTGAAATATACTTTTCCTGTTGTTTCCTGTTCGGGATATTTTTTAGCTTCAGGAATCGTAAAGACTTCATTCACCATATAATTTGGAATATAATTCTTAAAGCTTTCAAAATCTTTTCCATAGAAGAAAATCTGGTAAGGAAAACCAAACAGCTTTTTCATTCGATCTGTAAATTCTTCCACTTTTGCCTGCTCAAGTTCTTCTTTCGAAATTATATCCAAAAATCTTGAATTTTTCCCAAGCTTCGTATAGTTCGTTAAAGCCGTCATGATACGGTTTTTGTCTTTTTTCAACGCTTCACGGTTTTCCAGAATGGTTTCCACAAACTGATTATAAATTTCCTGGTCTGGCTTTACATCATGCATCCAATGCTGCAATAACGAAATACCTTCTTCAAGATTAGATTCCAATCCGCTTAAAGAAATCGTAAGCTGATCTGCACTGGTTTTAAAATCATTACTAATCCCTATTTTAAAGAATTCTTTCTTTAAATCTTCAGACGAAAATCTTTCTGTTCCGAGATACTGCAAAATCTGTGTAGAAATCCCCAGATCTCTATCGTGGTCACTACCAAAAGGAAAGATAAAATATACCTGGGCAATTTCATTATATTTATTTTCAACGAAACTTACTTTTTTATTTTGAACGGTTTCAGTTTTAATTTCTTTTTGATAATCAATAAATTCAGGCTTTACATCTTCTGTTTGATCAGCCAAAATTTCCTGTAAAAATTCTGATTTTGCTTCGCGATTGATTTTAATCGGTGTAATTCCCGGATTATCAACTCTTAAAAGCTGATCATTAACTCCTTTTTCTTTATTGATAACCACATAATTATCTTTAAAAAACGTGTTCGCAAAATCAATAATATCTTGTTTGGTAAAAGAAGCGTATTCATCCATTTCGCCAAGCTCTTCCTGCCAGGTTTTGCCTTTAATGTACGTATCGTAGAGATTTGTGGCAAGACCATCTGCGGTCTCAAGACCTTTTAATCTTTGCAGTTTAAAATCATTGATGATTGCAGGAAGCATCCAATCTGGGAAATCTCCTTTTTTCAGTAATTCAATTTGTTCCAGCATCATTTCTTTTGCTTCAGATAAAGTCTGATTTTCTTTTGGAACAGCAACTATTGAGAAATAACCATAATGTTTTAGGCCTAAAGAATACGCTTGGGCAAACAGCATTTTTTGGGTCTGATTGATATTTAGATCCAATATTCCCGCTTCTCCCCTATTACTCATAATATTAGCCGTAATATCAGCAAGCATCGCTTCTCTGGTTCCGTAGCTGTCGGTTCTCCAGGCTATCTGAAGTCTTGGTGTTGTCGGGCTTTTTACAGTTCTTTCAACAATCCCTGTAAGTGGTTTTTCTATGATTAAATCTTTCTTCGGTAATTCTCTGTATGGGATTTTACCAAAATATTCATCAACCAGCATAACTGTTTCTTCAAAATCTAAATCACCAACTAAAACGATTGCATAATTATTGGGAACATAATACTCATCAAAATACTTATGTATAGCCTTCATTGAAGGGTTCTTCAGATGTTCAGGATCTCCTAAAGTCGTTTGCTGACCATTGGGATGCGTAGGAAAAAGAGCATCCATCAATTCATAATTTACCAGACGTGAATCGTTATCCTGTGCACGGTTGAATTCTTCATAAACAGACTCCAGCTCGGTATGGAAAAGACGCAAAACTATTTCCGAGAAGCGTTCTTTCTCTACTTTCAGCCATTTTTTGAGCTCGTTGCTGGGGATATTATTTTTGTAAACGGTCTCGTCAAACCAGGTATGTGCATTGGTTCCGGTAGCGCCTAAAGAAGAAATCGCCTTGTCATATTCATTGGCAATAGCGTATTGGCTTGCTTCCTGAGAAATCTCGTCAATTTTCTGATAAATTTCTTTTTTCCTTTCAGGATTTTGTTCAGTTTTATGCTCTTCGTATAAGTCTGATATTTTTTCTATTAAAACTTTTTCTTTTTCCCAGTTGTGGGTTCCTATTCTTGATGTACCTTTAAACATCATGTGTTCTAAATAATGCGCTAGACCTGTATTATCGGAAGGATCGTTGTTGCTCCCCGTTCTTACCGGAATATAAGTCTGAATTCTTGGAGCGTCGAAATTCTGGGCAAGAAAAATCTTCAAACCATTTTTCAGGGTATAAATTCTTACTTTATTTTCGTCGTTGGTAATGGTAATATAATCGTAGTTGTTTTTATCGGTATAATGTGTTTCTCTATACGTTTTGTCTATCATATTCTCTTTTTACGGTTCTAAAATTTTAGAACATCATACAAATTTACGGATTCAAAAAATAAGACCTGCTACTATTATTTTATATTAAATCTATTGCAACGATTTATTTTTAATTTCATTAAATGGAAATAGTAAAAAGGTTTATGTATTTTAATTTAATTCTTTATATTTAGTCGTAATTAAACCTGAAAACTATTCTTAAATCATGAAAAATGTTTGATTCTATTTTATCTTATTTTTTTCCAGCAATCATCTTATCGTTGATGATTTCTGTCATTTATTTCTTTTTTGAAAAGAGAAAAATTATTAAAAATTATTCCGTATCAAACTCAAAATACTTAAAAAATATCCGCGGACTTATTATTTCAGATGGCGGATATTTGCAAAAAAAGATACAACTCTGTAGTTTCGATTTACTAATCAATGACAATACAATTTTTATTTTTCCTAAAAGTTTTTATGTTATTCCGATGCGAAAAATAAATTTAAACTTTTCAAATTCTGATAAAAAACTTACCCGATCTAGAATATTACTGAGAGAAATGAAGATAAGTAATCAAAGTGTTGACTTAATATCTTATCCCAACTATTTACAATCAAAAGGACGTATCATTCGTTTACAAAATCTGACAACTGAGCAGATTTCAATTTTTGAGGAAATCAAAAAAAATAAAAATTATTAGATTTACATAAAACTAATTGCAAATAAATATGTCTGCAACCTTCTTTCCAACACCGCAAGATTTCAGAAACTGGCTCAAGAAAAACCATAAAACCGAACAAGAATTATTGGTAGGTTTTTATAAAGTTAGCACCAAAAAACCATCAATTACATGGTCTGAATCTGTAGATCAGGCTTTATGTTTTGGCTGGATTGACGGCGTGAGAAGATCGATTGATGAAGAAAGTTACAGCATCCGTTTTACGCCAAGAAAACCGACAAGTATTTGGAGCGTTGTGAATATTAAAAAAATCGAAGAGCTTTCCAAAGCAGGATTGATGCAGGAAGCAGGTTTAGAAGCGTTCAAACTTAGGAAGGAAGAAAAATCCGGTATTTATTCTCACGAAAAAGAACCTGCAAAACTAACATCAGAATACGAAAAACAGTTTAAAGCAAATAAAGAAGCCTGGGAATTTTTTGAAAAACAAGCTCCATCTTATAAAAAGGTGAGGATACATTGGATTATGAGTGCAAAACAGGAGAAAACACAGATTTCACGATTAGAAAAAACTATTTCGGAAAGTGAAAAGGGAAAAAGAATTTCTTAAAATCTTCAGTTCAAGATAAAAAGATAATGTTTGAATTTTACCGCAAAAGCTACAAAAGAAATCATTAAAAAAAAGAAATTTCAAAAGGACGTAAAAGGTAATAACCTTTTTTCATTATTATTTTTGCTTGCTTTTGAATAGCTTATACCTACTGAAATCTTTTGTAACTTTTGCGGTTTAAAAATTATCACACAATAAACAAATTTTATTATTTTTGAAATCCAAGTCACAATAATATGAAGAAAATTGTTGCATTTTCACTTTTGGTTTATTGTATTTCCTGCAGTCCAGGTCCGGAAAAAAATAAAGATAAAAAGGCCGAACGAAAAAAAGAGATTCAGCGAATTGCCGTAAAAAAAGATTCTTTAAAACGGGACACCATCGAATTTGTTTCCTATAATGACGATTTTGATTATTCACAACTCAACGGTAAAAAAGGAAAAGAAGAAATCAGTTATATCAATGACCAAAATAACGACCGCAGTTTTCTGAGAGGTGATCTGATCGCCATTGAATATAAAAACGATTCGATCTACATTGCCGGAGACGGAGAAACGCCTCAAAATGCAGAATGGATTGTTTCTGCGAAAAAAATAAAAGACGGAAAAGTTTCAAAATTCAGAAGAGAATATAATATGCCAATTAAGTATCATTATTCAAAAGAAAATGAACTTTCCAGCAGCTATTTAGATCATTTATACAAGCTTGCAGAATACTATATCGCCAATTCAAAGAAAGATTTGATAAAAATTTCTCTCAAAAATAAAGAGCAGCTCGGATATTCTGTTGAAAAGCAAATGAAGAATGAAAAAGAATATTACGTTTTGGGAATTTATACAGAATTTGAGCATCGAGTAAGTCCTTTTCAATGGCTTTATATCGATCCTGAAACCGATATAATCTACGAATACGATTTGCCAAACGATAAACTGATTGAGTTTCCTTAGTTTTAAATCTAAAAAATCTGAAGAAAATGCCACAAAAAAAACAATTATCTGAAAAAGAAACCATAGAACTTCTTGATATCCTGCAACAGCGTTTTGAGAAAAACAAAAGCCGTCATGAAAATCTGGACTGGTCAAAAGTTGAGGCGAAATTAAATTTAAATCCATCAAAATTATGGTCGCTACACCAAATGGAAATTTCTGGCGGAGAACCCGACATTGTCGATTATGATGAAAAAACGGATGAATATATTTTCTTCGATTGTTCTTCAGAAAGTCCAAAAGGCAGAAGAAGCTTTTGCTATGACCGCGAAGCTTTAGATTCCAGAAAAGAACATAAGCCGCAAAATGATGTAATGACTGCTGCCAAAGAAATGGGCGTAGAAATTCTTTCCGAAGAACAATATCGTTATTTACAAAGTGTAGGAAAATTTGACCAGAAAACTTCAAGCTGGATTAAAACTCCGAAAGAAATCAGAGAATTGGGAGGTGCTTTATTCTGTGACCGCCGCTACAATACCGTTTTTGTGTATCACAACGGAGCCGATTCTTATTATGCGGCAAGAGCTTTCAGAGGGGTTTTGAAGGTTTAATATACTTATTAATATTCGTCAGTTCGAATGAAATTCTGCAAGAATTTTGTATCGAGAACTAAATTGATAAATAACTTCTCGATACGCTGCGCTACTCGAAGTGACGGAAAAAACAATTACAAAACTTATCTAAATTTTTGAATCCAAAAACTATATTCTTACCTTTGAGCTTTGAATAAATACTATGGATAGACAGATTTTAGATTTTTGGGTAGGAAATTTCAGAACTGAAGAAGATTTTTTCCAGTTTGTAGAGGAAGATGAGAATTACTACATCGAAGAAGAATCTGACGACACTTATATTTCAAAATTTGCGGAGTCACAAGACACCCTTTGGTTTGATCAGGATTTGATGGAATATGGTTTCGAACAAAGCGTGCAGCATTTTTCTGAATATTCTTTTGCCGAGCAGTGGCTTCCGGTTTTATACAACAGAATCAACGAGATGAATCTTAAGTTTGATATCAACTCTCTGGTTTTTGTAAGCCAAGGACAGATTCCGCAACCTAAATCTGTGGAAAATGATGAGTTTTCTTTGGTTTATTTAGGGGGAATTGAGTTTGAGTATTAATTTCATTATCTTTGATAGTATCAAATGATACTATCACTATGAAACCACCATATCAGATTACTTCTAAAATTTTACATTTAATTTCAAATATTTCTCAAAAAATAGGTGAGGTAAATGCTAATTATTTAATTAAAAACAATCCTCAGTTAAGAAAACAGAACCAAATTAAAACCATTCATTCCTCATTAAGTATTGAGGGAAATACTCTTTCAGAAGATCAAATTACATCAATTTTAGAAAACAAAAGAGTTTTAGGACCTGAAAAAGATATTAAAGAAGTTTTAAATGCTTTGAAAGTTTATCAGGAATTAGATAGATTAAAATTTAATATTGAAAAGGATTACTTAAAAGCTCATAAAACTTTAATGAATGGTCTCGTTGAAAATCCAGGAAAATACAGAACAAAAGGAGTTGGAATTTTAAAAGGTTCGAAAGTAGAACATATCGCTCCACCATCAGAAAATATACCATATTTGATGAAGGAACTTTTTTATTATTTAAAAGATAATTCAGAATTAAGTCTGATAAAAAGTTGTGTGTTTCATTATGAAATGGAATTTATTCATCCCTTTATGGATGGAAATGGCAGAATGGGTAGACTTTGGCAAACGTTAATTTTGATGAATGAATTTCCTGTATTTGAATTCTTGCCTTTTGAAACATTGATTTCTAAAAATCAGCCTCAATATTATCATGCACTTTCTCAGTCTGATAAAGAAGGACACTCCACAAAATTCATAGAATATATGTTAGAAATCATTGATAAATCACTATCAGAGCTTCTAGCCAATACCATTAGAAAACTTACCCAAAATGATCGGATTTCTATTTTCTTAGAAAGTACAGAAAAAGAGTTTTCTAGAAAAGATTACATGAAAAAGTTTTCAGAAATCTCTTCTGCTACTGCAAGTCGTGACTTGAAAACAGCATTGGAAAAAGGATATATTGAAAAATTTGGTGATAAAAATGTAAGCATTTATAGAAAATTGTAAAAAAACTTCTGCCTTTCGACAGAAGTTTTTTAGTTATTTCTTAATGCGCTTCCAGCCAGTTCTTTCCTACTCCAACCTCAACTAATAAAGGAACCTGTGTTTCTATAGCATTTTCCATTTCTGTTTTAATGATATTTGTAGCCACTTCTACCTCATCGATAGGAGATTCGAAAACCAATTCGTCATGTACCTGAAGAAGCATTTTTGTGTGTAGTTTCTCCTTTTCTAATTCTTTTTGAATTTTAATCATTGCCACTTTCACAACATCAGCTGCACTTCCCTGAATAGGAGCATTAACTGCATTTCTTTCGGCATGAGCTCGCACCACAAAATTTCCCGAATTGATATCTTTCAAGTGACGTTTTCTTCCTAAAATGGTTTCTACATAGCCGATGTCACGAGCTCTTTTCACTTGCTCTGCCATGTATTCTTTCAATTTTGGGTAGGTTTCGTAATACGCCTCTATCATTTGCTTAGCTTCTGATCTCGATAATCCGGTTTGTTCTGCCAAAGCAAAAGCTCCCTGACCATATAAAATTCCAAAATTGACGGTTTTCGCCTGTCCACGCTGCGTTTTTGAAACTTCTTCCAACGGAATATTAAATAATTTTGCCGCCGTAGAAGCGTGAATATCTTCACCGTCCTGAAACGCTTTGATCATATTATCTTCACCGGAAATTTCCGCAATCAGACGCAATTCGATCTGCGAATAATCGGCAGAAATGATCTTCTTTCCTTCTCCTGAAACAAACGCTCCACGGATTTGCTGACCTCTTAATGTACGGATCGGAATATTCTGCAAATTCGGATTTACACTTGCCAAACGACCTGTCGCAGCAGTAGTTTGTGAGAAATTGGTATGCACACGATTATCGTCTTTATCAATCTGCGACGGCAATGCATCCACATAAGTCGATTTCAGTTTCTGATACGTTCTGTATTCTAAAATATGCTGAATAATCTCGTGCTTCGAAGATAATTTCTGTAAAACATCTTCTGAAGTTGCGTATTGTCCGGTTTTTGTTTTCTTGGCTTTTGAGTCGAGCTGCATTTTTTCAAATAAAACTTCTCCCAATTGCTTCGGTGAATTCATATTAAATTCTTCACCCGAAATTTCAAATATTTTAGATTCTAATTGTCTTAAATCATTTTCTAAATCAATACTTTCCTGAGCCAGCCATTTTTCATCTAAAGAGATTCCGGACAATTCCATTTTAGCCAAAACTTCCATCAAAGGCATTTCGATATTGAAGAAAAGGTCTTCTAAATTTTCTTTCTTTAATTGTGGTGCAAATAATTCGTACAACTGGAAAGTAATATCTGCATCTTCTGCTGCATAATCGGTCTGCGTACGCAAATCTGCATCTCTGAAATTGCCCTGATTTTTTCCTTTTTTCCCAATAATGGTTTCTATGGAAACAGGTTTATAATTTAAATAAACTTCTGAAAGATAATCCATCCCATGTCTTCCGTCAGGATTTAGAAGGTAATGCGCAATCATGGTATCAAACATTGCTCCTTTTACCGTCATATTATATTGCTGCAAGACCTTATAATCAAATTTTAGATTATGAGCGATCTTTACTATATCTTCCTTTTCAAAGAAAGGTCTGAAAATTTCTAACGTCTGCAAGACCTCACCCTGATCTTCAGAAAGCGGAATATAATATGCTAAACCCTTCTTGTAAGAAAAGCTCATTCCTACCAATTCTGCTTCCAGTTCATTTAACGATGTGGTTTCTGTGTCGAAACAAACGGCTTTTTGCTGCAATAGATTTTGAACTAATATTTTCTGCGCTTTCGGATTGTCTACAAACTGATATAAATGATCGTTTTCTGTAATCGTAGATTTTGTAGAAGTTGCCTGATCAAGCTCTTCATAAGTTGCGAAAAGATCGAGCTGGCCAACATTTTTAGCCACTTTTTGCTGTGGAGTTTCTGTAACCTGAGTTTCAACTTCTGTCACCGTTATACCATCCTGAGAAATAACGGTAGTTTTTACCGTAACCGTTTCTGTAGGCGCAAAAGCACGATACAGATTTTCGTATAATCTTCTGAATTCTATCTCGTCAAAAACTTCTTTTACCTTTTCAAAATCGGGAGTTTCAAGGTCATATTGTTCCTGATGAAATTCTACAGGAGCATCACAAATAATGGTTGCTAATTTTTTAGATAAAATTCCACGTTCGGCAGAAGCTTCCACTTTTTCTTTCAGCTTACCTTTCAGCTTATCGGTATTCGCTAAGAGATTTTCAATGCTTCCGAATTCTTTCAGGAATTTCATCGCTGTTTTTTCACCAACACCATCCAATCCAGGGATATTGTCTACTGCATCGCCCATCATTGCCAGGTAATCGATCACCTGTTTTGGGTCTTCAATTTCATATTTAGCTTTAACTTCTTCTACTCCCAAAATCTCAATATCACCTCCTTTCAGACCTGGTTTATACATTTTAATTTTATCGGTAACCAACTGCGCAAAATCTTTGTCAGGAGTCACCATAAAAGTAGTGTACCCTTCTTTTTCAGCCTTGCAAGCAATGGTTCCTATGATATCATCGGCTTCGTAACCTTCTACTCCCAAATGCGGAATATGCATTGCATTTAAAATCCTGTGAAGATATGGAATCGCAATTTTTATAGCTTCGGGAGTTTCGCTTCGGTTGGCTTTATATTCGGTATAATCAACCGTTCTTATACTTGCCTGACCGACGTCAAAAACAACAGCCAAATGGGTAGGTCTTTCCCTTCTGATCAGTTCAATCAAAGAATTGGTAAAGCCAAAAATTGCAGATGTGTCAATTCCTGTACTTGTAATTCTCGGACTTCTGATCAATGCATAATATCCTCTGAAAATCATCGCATAAGCATCGATGAGAAATAGCCTTTTATCTTGTGTTGCCTCCATATTTTGAATAATGAACAAATATATGAAATCGGGATGAGTGGTCAAACAGAAAGACCAATGAAGAAAAATGAAGTTTTACTTTTAGTTTTTAATAAAGTACTTATACCTTAAGGTAAAAGTACCAAAAGTTCAAGAATGAAATCTTCAGATAAAAATAAAATTTATTCCTGAAATTCCAAAAACTCATATGAATTCAGATTATTATTCGTCTCAATATTATGTCGCACTCAAACAGTGGAAATTTTTAACGGAATAGATTTTATTTTTCTTAACGATACAGCTTTCTAAGTCAAAACAAAAATGACTATAAAAACAACAATATTTTCAAAAAAATTCATAAATTCGCCCTGTGATTACAAACAAGACATATTATTACGGAATTTTTAACTCAGATCTGGGATAAGGATTTCTTGTATATATAACTAAAACCTCGTCCTTTGGCGAGGTTTTTTATTTTTAAAATTTAAACAAATGAAAATAAGTATCATTGGTGTAGGATTAATCGGTGGATCAATCGCCTTAAAATTAAAACAGAAAAAAACAGCAGATTTCATTTACGGAATCGACAATAATACCGAAAATCTTGATGAAGCTTTAGCCTTAAATATCATTAATGAAAAAGCAGACTTAAGAACTGGAATTCAAAATTCAGATTTGGTTATCATTGCTATTCCTGTAGATTCGGCGAGAAAAATTCTTCCTGAAGTTTTAGATTTAATTTCGGATCAGCAAACGGTGATGGATGTTGGCTCTACAAAATCAGGAATTGTAAATGCAGTAAAAAACCACCCGAAAAGATTAAGGTTTGTCGCTTTTCACCCAATGTGGGGAACTGAAAACCACGGTCCGAAATCCGCAGTTGCCGAAAGTTTTTCAGGAAAAGCCGGAGTGATATGCAACCGTGAAGAATCGGCAGAAGATGCTTTGGCAATCGTAGAAAATGTCGTAAAGAGTCTCGATATGCATTTAATTTACATGAATGCCGATGATCACGACATTCACACTGCGTATATTTCACATATTTCACATATTACTTCTTACGCTCTAGCCAACACCGTTTTAGAGAAAGAAAAAGAAGAAGACACTATATTTCAATTGGCGAGTTCAGGTTTTTCGAGCACGGTGCGTTTGGCAAAATCGCATCCTGAAATGTGGGTTCCTATTTTTAAACAAAACAAAGAAAATGTGCTTGATGTTTTAAACGAACATATTTCCCAACTCAGAAAATTCAAATCTGCTTTAGAAAAAGATAATTTCGAATATCTGGAAGAATTGATTACCAACGCTAATAAAATCCGCGGAATACTCGATAAATAAAGACTTTTCATAAAAATTAAACTTCCTTACTTGGGAAGTTTTTTTATTTTAAATTTAAACCAACATTTAACTTTATTAAAAATAACTTTAACTTTATTCAAAATAATATTACATTTGTAAAAACAAAAGTTAATGAAACTTCCTATAATTTGTCCGAGTTGCGATCACACGCTCAATGTAAGCCAAATGAAATGTCCCGATTGCGGAACCAATGTAAACGGTGATTATGAACTTCCGGTTTTTTTAAAACTCAACAGAGATGAGCAGGATTTTATCTTAAACTTTTTTCTCTCCAGTGGAAGCATCAAGGAAATGGCCAAACAGGCAGAACTTTCTTATCCCACCATGAGAAATAAAATGGATGATCTTATCAAAAAAATTGATCAACTAAAAAAATAATATCTATGAGCTGGAAAACTATTTTTAATCCTTTTTTGAAGTTTGATGAAAAAACTTTGCTTATTGCGGGATTGGTATCAATTACCGCAGTATTTTCATTCGGTTATTCTGTTGGTCTTCAAACAGACAGTTTGTTTCATTTCAGGTCGATAGACTCAGAAGATTCATTATTAAAAATTATATTATCAACATTAGTTGTTTATGCGATAAGTATTGTTATTTTCTTTGTTTATGGAAAAATAATTAATAAAAGAACGCGCTTTATTGATGTCGTAAATCCTATTTTCATTTCCCAATTTATCGTAATTTTATTATTACTCATATCAGAAATACCTTTGATTAAAAATGCGCAGAAACAAATTATGGCTTCTGTAGAAAATCAATCCTATGAAATCGATACGATTTCTGTTGTAATCATTACCATCTATTCTTTCATATCACTTGCAATCACAGCTTATGGAATAGCGATTCTCTTCAATGGTTTTAAAACTGCTACCAATATGAAAGACTGGCGTCATATCGTAATTTTTGCAGTATTACTATTAACAACCATGCTTACAATGCAACTTTTATAAATTAAAAAATATGAAAAATAAATTTTTACTTTTCTTCTGCTTCTTGATTTTTAATTCGGTTTTTGCTCAACAAATTGTAGGCTCATGGATGGGCGAACTTGAAATTCAAGGCAATAAACTTCCTCTGATCATCAATATCCAAAAAGAAAAAGATGGATATAAATCTACTCTCGATAGCCCTTTGCAAGGTGCGGAAGGAATTCCCATCGATAAAACATCTTTTGTTAATAACGAATTGAGTTTTGAACATACAGCAATGAATGCAAAATTCAAAGGAACAATGAAAAGCTCTGAAATCATCGGAACTTTTACACAAAACGGAATGGTTTTACCACTAACACTAAAACCTTTCGATAAAACAAAAAATAAAGACAAAACTCTTGAGGTCATTAAACTTTCCAATATGGCTGAAAGCTTAAAAAAAATTGACGATTTTGTTTCTTATTTAGAGAAAAACAATGCCTTAGCAGGAGAAATTTCCATATTTAAAGATGGAAAAGAAATTTATGCAAAGAATTTTGGAGAGAAAAATCTTCCGGATTTTAAAAACGCGAATGAACTATTTCAGATTGGATCTATTTCTAAGACCATGACTGCAATTATGATTTTTAAACTTATCGAAAAAAAACAATTAAACCTTACGGATAAACTTTCACTATTTTTTCCTCAGATTCCAGGTTCAGATAAGATTACAATTTCTCAGTTACTTAGTCACAGCGCCGGTCTTGGAGATTATGTGCAAGGCAAGAACGATGCGAGATGGCTTACAAAAAAAGCAACAGAACAACAGATTATCGAAAGAATAATTGAGCAGGGATTGTTATTTGATCCAGGTTCTAATCAGCAATATTCAAATTCCGGATATTATTTATTATCGAAAATTCTTGAGAAAATTTCAAAGAAATCTTACGCAGAAAATTTGAACGAATCTATTATTAAGCCTTTACAATTAAAACAATTTCACACGGCTGGTCAAAAACCTGCGAATGTTTATAAACCTTATTCTTATGATACAAAATGGAATTTAATAAACGATTTCGATTTTAATAACGTTGTTGGTGTGGGTGACATTGCGACAACTCCGAATAATTTAAATCTCATCATCAATTCTATTTTCGACCGTAAATTGGTTTCGGAAGAATCATTAAAAATGATGATTCCTGACGAAAACAGATTTGGGAGAGGATTGGCAATTGTACCCTTCCACAGTAAAATATTTGTAGGTCACAGCGGCGGAACTTATGGAACAAACTCTTTGATGATTTATAATGGCGAAGATAATCTCTCTATTTCTTATTCTCTAAATGCTGATCGTCTCGGCATCGCAGGTAATGAGTTTGCTGTTGCTATATTAAGCTTCTTATATGGGGTTGATTATGAATATCCAAAAATTAAGTAAAAGCATAAATTTACTTTGAACAAATGATGCGTATGTTTCATCTAAAACGTGCGCATCTTATAACGAAAACGTGCGCACCTTTTACTCAAATGGTGCGCACGTTTTTATAAGATCTTACTGATGTTTTATTTTAACATTCCGGAACGTTCACCGCAATTGCCAAACCTCCTTCTGATGTTTCTTTAAATCTATCATTCATTGATAGAGCAGTTTCCCACATGGTCTGAATTACTTGGTCTAAGCTTACTTTAGCTTTTGCAGGATCACTTTCTAAAGCAATATTTGCTGCTGTAATCGCTTTGATTGCGCCCATTGTATTTCTTTCGATACACGGAATCTGCACCAATCCTTTAATCGGATCACACGTTAAGCCTAAATGATGTTCCATTGCAATTTCTGCTGCCATCAAAACCTGGCCAACACTTCCGCCCAAAATTTCCGTTAAACCAGCTGCAGCCATCGCCGAAGAAACTCCGACTTCCGCCTGACAACCACCCATTGCCGCAGAAATGGTAGCATTTTTCTTAAATAAAGTTCCAATTTCTCCCGCAACCAAAATAAATCTGGCAATATCATCTTCGCTTACCGCATCTGTAAAAGCCTGAGCATACATTAAAACCGCCGGAATTACACCACTCGCTCCATTCGTTGGCGCAGTGATAATTCTTCCAAAACTAGCGTTCTCTTCGTTTACTGCCAAAGCAAAACATGAAATCCACTTATTGATATTGGTGAAATTTTCTTCCGCATCAACAACCTGCTGAAACCATTCATTTTTATTTTTGTAGATTTTATCTCCTAAAAGTTTCCTGTTGATTCCGGCAGCACGGCGCGTAACGTTTAGTCCGCCCGGTAAAATCCCTTCTTTATTGACTCCTTTATAAATACATTCTTTGATCTGCTCCCAGATATAAAGTGCCTCTTTTCTTGTTTCTTCCTGAGTTCTCCAGCTTTCTTCATTAATAAGAATTAAATCTGAAATTTTATTGAAACCTAATTTCTCGCAGTATTTTACAATATCAGAAGATTTGTGACAGGGATATAAAGTACGTACGCATTCTTTTTCAATAGACTTTTTTTCCTGGCTCATTATAAAACCTCCGCCTACAGAATAAAAATCCTGTACAAGCTCGGTTCCGTCTTCAAAAATTGCTTTAAAAATCATTCCGTTTGGATGATAATCTAAAGTCTGAGACATATTCAAAACCAAATGATGCCCGTAAATGAAAGGAATTTCTTTTTCTCCACCCAAATTAATAATCTGAGATTCTTTGATATGATTAACAATGTCATCAATCTTTGTAGTGTCAATTATCTTAAAATCTTCACCATTCAGACCCAACATTCCGGCAATATCGGTTCCGTGACCGATACCCGTTTTTGCCAACGAACCAAAAAATTCAAGAAAAACTTCTTTTACCTCAGCAATTGATCTTTCTCTTTTTATAATCCTGATAAATGCAGCTGCTGCATTCCAAGGTCCCATCGTGTGCGAACTAGACGGGCCAATTCCTACTTTAATAATTTCAAAAACTGATATTGATTCCATAAATGAATTCCATTTTCATGAAAAGCAAATATACATTGAAAATACCTTAGAATGGAAACAATTAATCATAATGTAACCAGTCACCATTCCATGGAAGTGTACTTTTGTAAAGAATCGTTTTGAATGACATTAGCGTTGAGCAGATTTAAAATATCAAAACAAATCAACGCTATTTCTACATCAGAAAGAGAAATTATATAGATTTAAAACGCATTTACCATTTCAAGCTTTCGCTATGCTGCGACATATCAAGCCCCTGCTCTTCTGAATCTTCTCTTACTCTCAACGTAATAATTCTATCCGTAATTTTGTATAAAAGTATCGATCCGAAAAATGCAAAAAGCGAAACTAAAATCAGCGCTATCATGTGATGTGCAAAAACTCCGAATCCTCCGTGAAGAAGACTTGCATTTTCACCGTGAGCAAAAATTGCCGTAAGAATCATTCCCATAATCCCTCCTACTCCGTGACAGGCAAAAACGTCAAGCGTGTCATCTATCTTTTTTAAAGCTTTCCAATTAACCATCAAATTAGAAACAATTGCAGAAATAAAACCTATAAAAATACTTTCCTGAATAGAAACAAAACCACAACCCGGAGTAATGGCCACTAAACCTACAACCGCACCGATACATGCGCCCAAAGCAGAAACTTTTCGTCCATTAATTCTATCAAAGAAAATCCAGGTCATCATTGCTGAAGCTGAAGCAATTGTTGTTGTTCCGAAAGCAATCGCAGCAGTTGCATTAGCGCTTAATGCCGAACCTGCATTAAAACCAAACCATCCGAACCACAGCATTCCTGTTCCGAGAATAACGTAAGGAATATTTGACGGCTCATGATGCGGATTTTTTCTTCTTCCTAAAACAATGGCACCCGCTAAAGCCGCAAAACCTGCACTCATGTGAACAACCGTACCACCTGCAAAATCTTTAACTCCGAAAAATTTATTTAAAAGTCCTTCCGGATGCCAAACCATATGGCAAAGCGGTGTATAAATAAAAAGGCTGAATAATACCATAAAAACCAAATACGAAATAAATCGAACCCTCTCTGCAAACGATCCCGTAATTAAAGCCGGAGTAATGACCGCAAATTTCATCTGAAAAAGCGCAAACAAAACAAACGGAATGGTTGAAGCCATCGCTTTGTGCGGATAAATACTTACATGATTAAAAAACGGATACGTGAAAGGATTTCCGATAATCCCGTAATGAACGCCATCGATTTCAAAACCTATAGATTCACCAAACGAAAGAGAAAAACCAACGACAATCCATAAAATAGAAATTACTCCAAGAGCAATAAAACTTTGAAGCATTGTGGAAATTACATTTTTCTTCCCGACCATTCCGCCATAAAAAAATGATAAACCGGGAGTCATCAGCAAAACTAAACCGGCTGCAGCAAGAATCCAGGCTACATCTGAACCCACTATTTCTTTCTCACTCAAAAAATTTCCCGTATTGGGAATATCAACATCTGGTCTGAAGAATAAACCACCAATTGCTACAATGCAAATGACAACAAATGAAACTTTCCATTTTAATCCAACTTTCATAAGAGTTCTATATTTTTAACTGTTTTAAATCACCAAAAAAAGTAATTATACTTATTTTTATTTTAACCCCTTCAAAATTAAAAATAAATATGATAAAAACATAAAAATAAATTGTAAACCCCTATAAATTTAATACCATTTTAAAATTTAAATAAATATTTTATTTAAAAGTAAAGAAACCTCTTTGTATTTTGTTGCCGGAAAAAGATGGGTACCCCCTTTAATGATATAATCAGGTTTTGAATTTTTTAATGGAAAAACAATATCAAGGTCGCCCAAAATCTGGATCACATGAGGATTTTCATCAAATTTCCATTCCGAAATTCTTTCTACAGACCATTTCAAATAGTAAGGATCCCGAACCTGAAAATACTCAATCACTTTTGGATTTTTTGAATAGATCATTTGCCTGAACTTAGCGTAAAGCTGAGAAGTACGGTCACTAAAGAAACCCACAGGAAGATACTTCGGGATTCTTGTAAATTCTCCCATCCTGATTAACTTTGATTTTTCTTTGTCAGATTTTATACTTCCAAGAATAACGACTTTTTGAGCGGGTTTTATTTTATCAATTTCCTGAACTATAATACCGCCAAAAGAATATCCCAAAAGATAAAACGGCTCCGAATCATCAATCTTTTCAGCCATTCTCTCGATATATGAACCAAAAGATTCATTATTCTCAGGAATCAGCCAATCAATAAATACAACGTCATGCTCTTTTGGAAACTGCAAACGTTCCAAAACTTTAAAATCTGCACCAAGACCGCTTATTACGTAGATTTTCATCATGCTAAAATAAAAAAAGGACCGCTTATTTCCAGCAGTCCTTTTTTATTTATAATAATTTTAACCTTACAAAGGTCTTTCGTTATCAACTTTTTGAGTAGAAACCTTAAACTGAATATCCATTTCGTCTTTGATGAAATAATCTTTCAAAGAATTCTGATAGAAAATTCTGAAATCTTTTCTGTTTAAAGAGAATTTTGAAGACTCAATTTCTACCGTAAACTGCGTAATATGGGCGTTTGCAGGGAAAGAAATTGTTTTTCTGATATTCTTGATCGTGATATCACCTACAATGGTAGAATTGTATTCGCTGTTTGCAAGCGGGATGATTTTCTTTAAATGAAATTTAGCAGTAGGGAATTTTTTAACTTCGAAGAAATTGGTTCCTTTCAATTCGTTAGTCAGTTTTACCTGGTCATCACCAGAAACATCTGCAACCATAAGACTTCTCATATCGATTACAAACTCACCGTCTACCAAAACCGTTTTATCGAAATTAAATTTACCGCTTTTCAGTTTCAGACTTCCGTAGTGAGACGAAGCTTTAGTTTTTACCACTTTATGTCCCCACCATTTAATCTCGGATGTTATCACTTTCGAAACTTTATCTCCTTTTTTCTGAGCAAAAACAAATGATATGCTTGCACACATCATAACAAACAATAGTAATCTTTTCATTATATTTTATTTACAATTCAACAAAAATAAAAAAAAGTGTAGAACTTCTACACTTTTAATAATATTTTTTTAAATAAATTATTTCGCACTCACCTTAACGGTCATTTCTATCTCATCTTTCACAAAAACATCTTTCATAGAAGATTTGTAAGCGACATCAAATTTTTGTCTGTCGAAAGAGAACTTATCTGACGTTAAAGTTACCACTCCACCCTTCACCGTAACGTTTGCAGGGAAAGAAACGGGGTTTGTTTTACCTTTTACCGTAAGATCACCGTTAATGGTACGATTGTACATTTTATCGTTGTTTTTCTTTACTGATGTAATTTTGAATGTAGCGGTAGGGAATTTTTCAACCTCAAAGAAATCTCCGTTTTTAAGATGTCCGTTCAATTTCCCCTGCGTTTCTCCTGAAACATCAGTTGCGTTGATAGAATTCATATCCAAAACGAAAGAGCCGCCTGCAATTTCATTACCTTTCATTACGATGTTTCCTGATTTTACAGTAATAGTACCGTCGTGAGAACTCGCCTGAGATTTAGCAACTTTGTATCCCCACCAGTGAACATCAGAGCTTACTACTTTTTTTGCCTGCCCGAAAGCTAATCCACTAGCCAAAACTGCTAATATGAATATTTTTTTCATTGTAAATTTTTAAATAGTTTATTAAAGCTGCAAATGTAATTATCTTATTTAATAATTCATCTTGATGTACATCAATAAAAAAGCTGTTTCGATATGAATAAAATCAGGCCATAAAAAAACTCCGAATTTCTTCGGAGCTTATGTTTATTCTGTAAAGTAGGCGGTGTAGAGTGCCGCACCATTGATACTTGTACTGTCTGTATTCACCAAATGGATAGGAATATTCTTCAACATATCTTCCATCTTATCACTGATTTTGAATTTCTCGTAGAATTTATCTTTGTCGATATATTCTCTGATAATTTGTGGGATATCTCCCGCAATCAATAAACCTCCCGTAGCTTTAAGCTTTAAAGTAAGGTTGTTTGCTTCTCTTGCCAAAAATTCGATGAAGGTATCTAAAGCTATTCTGCAGATCAACGCATCTTCATTCATGGATGCTTTATAAATTTCTTCAGTAAAGTTTCCATGGGCTAAGCGTTCTGAAAGCCATTCAGGCTCAGGATGTCTTTTTACATCTCTCAAAAATCGGTAGATGTTAAACAAACCTGTTTTAGAAAGCACATTTTCCCAGCTTACAATTCCATAGATATTATTTAAAAACTGATAAAATTCTACTTCAACATTCGTTCTCGGTGAGAATTCTGAATGTCCTCCTTCCGTTGCAAAAGGTCTTAGGTATTTTCCGTCAAAGAAATAACCTGCTTCTCCCAAACCATTTCCTGGTGCCAGAATAGCAACATTTCCCTTTTCACGTTGACCGTTTGTATAGATTGCATCCAATTCAGAATCATCCAAAAGAGCAATTCCATAAGCAGCAGCTTCCTGGTCATTCAGCATGTCGACTTTTTCAAAACCAAATTTGCTTTGATACTCTTCTACATCTAAGCTCCAGTTTAAACGTGCCGGATGACTTTTACCGTCAAGTACAGGTCCCGGAACCGAGATCCCAAGGCGTTGTACATTTTCCAGCTGAGAATCCTGCATAAACTTTGAAAGCACATCAGTAAAAGATGCATATTCTTTGGTAGGATAATTATTTTTAAATTTAAGTTCTATCCCGGAATTTCCTGAAGTGTAATATGCAATACTAGTCACATCTTCTCTCAAGTTGGCTCCGATAATAGAAACATTATCATTATTGGTGTTCTTAACCCCTGGTAAATAGAGAGGAAATTTTGGATTCAAGTTCATAATCGCAAATTTTATCAAATATAATAATTGTTTTGGTATTTCGTGTATTGGAACAGAAAACCTTTTCAAAAACTCGAAAAGGTTTGGCTAATAACTAATTATATTCTGTCTGATTATTTCCCTAAAGCAATATTGTAAGAAAATCCTACTCCGATGCTTCCCACATTATAGTCCTGAGAAGCTGGTGATGCGATATCTCCGTTGCTGCCTGCAAATACTTTTTGGTATTGTACATAGAAATTCCAGTCTCTGTTGTGGTACCCTATTTCAGGTTTAAGATAGAAACCGCCATCTGGTCTGTTTACTGTTGAATTGGTTGCTACCTTATCATCACCTACCAAAAATCCGTATCCTAAATCGGCTCCGAAATAAAATCCTGTCTGTTTAGGATATACTCTAAAAAGTGCTGCTACAGGAACAACTCCTACATCATTATTATTATATCCGCTGTTATCTTTTCCGAAATAATGGGTATACCCTGTTGCAATACCTAATCCAAAACCTGGAGTGATAAGATTTTGATATGCTACATCTACGCCCACTGCTGCAGACACGTTATCTGAAGGAACAGCAATACCTGCAGTTGCTCCTACTTTGATCATATTATTCATCTGAGCACTTTGCGCACTTACTAAACCGGCTGTTAAAATTCCAGCTGCCAAAATGGTTTGCTTAAACATTTTCATAACTCTGATTTTTAAATTTTACTAAAAAGGAGAGATGTAAAAATCATGCCAAAATAACTCACACTTCTTAATCCCAAAGCCCGCAATATCCCATACACAATGAAAATCAAATCATTAAAATTTAAAATATTTAAATAGTTGTTTAACTTTACATACAGGCAAACAATAAATAGACATTAATATTTGTTTATACAGTTTAACCTCATCTTTATTTAATCATCAAAAAAATAAAATCAGGATTATGGCTGCTTCACTTATCAATAACAAACATCTTCTTTGGCGTGCAGGTTTCGGACCGGGAATTGAGCAGATAGATGACCTGAAAAACAAAAACATCAAGACAATTTTGAATGAAGTTTTCAATGAAGAAAGCTTCTCTCCTATTGTATATGAAACTCCCGACATTCAACCGATTGAATATACAGATCCAAAAGCTACAGCCGAACAGAAAAGGGAGATACAAAGAGTCAATCAGAAGCAAAACAACGAGCTGAATCTTAATTTTCTACAAAAAATGACTGCCAGCAAAGAACAGCTACGTGAGAAAATGGCTTTTTTCTGGCACGGACATTTTGCGACGAGAATCAATAATTCAAAATTTAACCAGCAATTACTGAATATAATTAGGGAAAAATCTTTGGGAAATTTCAAAGATCTGTTGTTTGAAGTGAGCCGTTCTCCCGCAATGCTCAGTTTTTTGAATAATCAACAAAATAAAAAAGATCATCCCAATGAAAATTTCGCCCGTGAAGTTATGGAACTATTCACAATGGGTCGTGGTAATTATACCGAAAAAGATATCCGGGAAGCCGCAAGAGCTTTTACAGGATGGGGTTATGATAAAGAAGGAAATTTTAATGAAAGAAAAAAGCTTCACGATACCGGCACAAAAACTTTTCTTGGAAAAACCGGAAACTTTACCGGTGATGATATTTTGAATATTATTCTCGAACAAAAATCTACTGCAGAATTTATTACTACAAAAATCTATACCTTTTTTGTCAACGAAAAGCCCGATTCAAGCAGGATTAAAAATCTAAGCGAAGACTTTTACCAATCCGGATATGATATCAAAAAACTGATGAACGAAATTTTTTCAAGCCCTTGGTTTTATGATAAAAAAAATATTGGCAACCGTATAAAATCTCCCACAGAATTATTTGTCGGTATGATGAGAATCCTCCCGATGAATATTCAAAATCCTGAAAACATTACGGTTTACCAAAAACTTTTGGGGCAGATGTTGCTTTATCCGCCCAATGTTGCCGGTTGGCCTAATGGAAAATCATGGATCGACAGCTCTACTTTGATGTTAAGACTTCAGATCCCCCAAATCTGGTCTGGTTTGCGTCCTATGGAATATTCTGCAAGGGAAGATGACGATATGGACATGGGAATGAAATCTCGTGAAGCTTTAAATAAAAGCTTTAAAAACCCGAATATAATAATTGACTGGAATAAAGTTGACCAGGCTTTAGCGCAGAAAAAAGCAGAAGATTATCTAATTGTGAATTCAGAATCATTGGATATGAATATTGTTAATCAGTTTTCGGATAAGAGTCTTAAAATGAATGTGATCAATCTGATGTCCACACCGGAATATCAGTTAATGTAGGGAGTTAGAAGTTAGAAGTTAGAAGTTAGAGAAAGCTAGTTTTATTTAATCAAAGAAAAAAAATTATGATCATAAAGAGAAGAGAATTTTTAAAGATCAGTTCATTGGCAACGGCTTCCTTATTGGTTCCGAATTTTTTGCAGTCGATGACTTTAGATAACGCCCTAAATCCAAGTCAGAAGATATTGATCATTTTACAATTCACAGGTGGAAATGACGGTTTAAATACGATTATCCCTACAAAAAACGATATTTATTTTAAAGAAAGAAATACTATTTCGGTCAAAGATTCATTAGCTTTAAATGATGAAACGGGAATCAATCCTGCATTGTCCTATTTTAAAGAATTATTTGACAGCGGCGAACTTTCCCTTATGAATAATGTAGGTTATCCGAATCCTGATAAATCGCATTTCAGAAGCATGGATATTTGGCATTCTGCAAGTAAAAGCGATGAGTTTTTGGAAACAGGATGGCTCGGAAGATTTTTGGATGAAGAATGTTATAAATGTGAACATCCGACGCAGGCTTTGGAAGTTGATGACATGCTGAGTCTGGCTTTAAAAGGAGAAAACAACAAAGCTTTTGCCTTTAAAGATCCAAAAAAACTGTATCAAACCAGTCAGGAAAAATATTTCAAATCATTGTACAATAACGACCATCATCATGATGATGAAACGGTTTCTTATTTATACAAAACTTTAGGCTCTACGATCAATAATGCTGATTATATTTTCGAGAAAAGCAAAGCAAAAAAATCGACTCAGGAATATCCGAATTCTAAACTCGGAAAAGACTTTAAAACGGTGGCTTCATTGATTAAATCTGATATTAATACACAGGTTTATTATCTTTCTATCGGAAGTTTTGATACGCACGTTAATCAAAATGAAAGACAGCAAAAACTGTTTGGAGAAATCAATGATGCCGTAAAATCTTTTGTTTCTGATATGAAATCGAATGGATTATTTAATGATATTTTACTCATGACATTTTCAGAATTCGGGAGACGTGTTGCCCAAAATGCAAGCAAAGGAACCGACCACGGAACAGCCAATCAAATGTTTTTTATCAGTGGTGGATTAAAAAAGAAAGGAATTCTTAATGCCCTTCCCGATTTGCAAAATCTAAACGAAGGAGATTTAATTTATACCGAAGATTTCCGAAAAGTCTACGCAACGATTCTCAAAAACTGGCTGAATGCAGATTCGTCAAAAGTTTTGGGCTGGAAAAACGGCATTTATGATTTTATTTAATTAAGCTAAAAATTCACTCCTATTATATTATTCTTAGTTCATCGCTTTATTTCCTTCGTTCAAAAAATAGTTGTTGATTCAAACCCCATATTCATGATACTTTTACGCCATAAAATCAACAATTATGACATCAAAACGTATCAACAGAGAACTTGTATTTTTAAGAGCTTTTGCCCTTTCTATGGCCATTGTAATTTTCTTTTTAGTCAATTCAGCTTTTAAAAGTAATGGAAATCAAAAGTTTTCAGAAATCGATGTGGAAAGAATTAATATCGTTGAAAAAGATGGTACTGTTAAAATGGTAATTACCAATGTAGATCGTTTTCCAAACGGAAAAATAAAAATCAACGGTGTTTACACCAACGAAAAGCGTAAAAAACGTTCCGGAATGTTATTTTTCAATGAAGAAGGCCTTGAATGTGGTGGCTTTATCTATGACGGTAAGAAAAACACAGATGGTCATTCTTCAGGACTTTCATTCACGCATGATCAATATGACGGTGATCAAATCATGCAATTGTTATCGGAAGATTATCAGAAAGGCAATGAAAGGTTTGTAGGAAGCAGTCTTACATTCAACGATCGTTCTAAAAATGAATCTCAGAGAACTAAAAATTTCGGACAAGGAACGCCAAGAATTATGCTCGGAAAATCTCGCGGACAAAGAGATGGCCTTTTTCTTTTTGATGCAAAAGGATTACCTAAAGCCATGTTATATGTAGACAAAAAAAACAAAGCAAAGCTCGATTTTTATGATGATAAAGGTAATATTACCGCTTCATTTCCCCAAGAACCTTCAAAATAACCGTAAACACATTTTCAATTATAAAATTTATTAATAGTTCTGTATTTTTATAGAACTATTTTGTTGTCACGAAACCATGAAGAAAATTTTAAACGAAATACAGCAGAACAAATACTTTTTACTCTTTATTTTTCTTTTTTCTTATGTGCAAACTATAGAAATCCGTTTTCAGACAGAAAGAGAGATCAACTGGTACACTTTCACACCGGAAGCTCCGGTATTATATTTTGTAAATGCCGGTATTCTATTTCTGATTATGCGTTTTCTGATGATCTATTGGCAAAAATCAGATAATTTCAATTTTAAAGAAATTTTTAAAATTTTTGGAACTTCCCTTCTTTTGTATTTGGTGATACTTAATATTTTTAAACTTATTATCGCTTTTATTTTTGATACTTTTGAAAGGAACTTTAATTCGCAAACATTTCTCAACAATGTTATTTCAGATTTTTTAAATGCTTTTATTTACGGAAGTTTTTTTCTTGTTTTTTATT
The DNA here is from genome assembly GCF_003815915.1 of Chryseobacterium indoltheticum. NCBI lineage: Bacteria > Pseudomonadati > Bacteroidota > Flavobacteriia > Flavobacteriales > Weeksellaceae > Chryseobacterium > Chryseobacterium indoltheticum. The sequence goes on along the minus strand of NZ_CP033929.1, from coordinate 1,574,890 downwards.
ATTACCAAAAAAATCAGAAAAACCAGAAACAGATTGCAGCTTTTAATGAAATGCTTTCCGAGACCAAGATCAATCAGCTTAAAAACCAGCTCAACCCCCATTTTTTATTTAATAATTTGAATATTCTCGACCAGCTTATTGAAGAAGATAAAGCCCAAGCATCAGATTTCCTCAACGAATTTGCAGATATTTACCGCTATGTTTTGCAGGTTTCAGATAAAAAATTAGTAGAAATTGATGAAGAATTAGCTTTCGTTAAAAAATATTTTAAACTGATTCAGCATAAATATGGAAAATTTTATCAATTGGAAATAAAAAATAATCAATCGCACGGTTTTATAGTTCCGTTAAGTCTTCAGTTATTATTAGAAAACGCCATTCAGCATAATTTCGGAACAGAAAAAAAAACTATTTTTATCACCATCAGCATTGATGAAAATCTTAGAGTTTCAAATAATATTATTCAAAAGAGAAACACAAAATCTCCATCAGGAAAAGCATTGAAAAACCTCAACGAACAGTATTTTTTATTGACCGAAAGTCAGATAAAAATTCAAAATACCAGCGATCAATTTTCCGTAACCTTACCTATAATTCAAGAAGCATGATAAAAATAGTCATTATTGAAGATGAAATCCCGGCAAGAAAAAAACTCATTAGATTTATTAATGAGTTAAAAGAAACTACTGAAATCATAGCAGAAATCGATAATGTGGAACAGGCTATAGATTTTTTAAAAACAGAAAAATCTATTGATCTTATTATTTCAGATATTGAATTGTTAGACGGAGATGCATTTGAAATTTATGATCAGGTGAAAATTTCCTGTCCGATTATTTTTACAACTGCTTATGATCAATTTTGGATGAATGCTTTTGAAACAAATGGAATTGAATATCTTCTGAAACCTTTTACATTAGAACGTTTTCAAAAAGCCTGGAATAAATTTTCAATATTAAATAAGTCTCATGCTTCCGATGAAATTTTATTAAAAATAAGTCAGATTCAAAAAGAAATTCAGCCCAAAAGTTTCAAAGAGCGATTCAGCGTGATCAGCAATAAAGGGATTTATTTTTTAGAAACTAAGCGTATTACATTTTTTAAAGCTGAAGAAGGAGTTATTTTTGCGTTTGATGATTCCGGTAAAAAACATTTACTCAATCAAACCGTGCTTAAAGAAATAGAATCGCAGCTGAATCCTAACGAATTTTTCAAGATCAATCGGAGTGAACTGATCAATAAAAAAAGTATTATAAAATTGGAGCGATACTCGAAAAATGCTTTAGCTTTAGAGATGAAAGGTTGGGGAAATCCACTTATCACAAGTCAAAGTCAGACAGCAGATTTCAGAGAATGGATTGAAAAATAAAAACCTCCCAATTAGGAAGGTTTTATGATTTTAATGAGGCGAAGGAATAGATTTTACATCTTTCACATCTTTGTTTTTATCGAGCTTCTCTGTAACTTTTTTAATGATAAATTCTATAACAATCGGCACAACGAGTGCCACAACGGCTTTTAATATTCTGGATTTCATAATAATTTATTTTCGGAAACAATTACAAGTTTCAAGCCAATTTTTAATTCTAAATTTACAATTCTTCAGCCGTTGTATTTTGAGACTGATAATTTGAATGAGCAATGCTAATACTTTTAGCAATTCTCTGCTTCAGTTTTCTCGGAGCTAAAACCGTTAGAAACTCTCCCATTCCCAAAATCATGCGCTCCAGTTCAAAATTGAGCTGTACGCAAATTTTAAAGGTCGTTCCGTTTTCATCTTCTTCAATAATTTCCTGAGAATGATGAAATGGCTTGGTTTTTACATAAGGAGCGTGTTGCGAGTTGACAAAAAAAACAACATTTTGAGGTCGTTGTGTTTCAGAAACGGTTGCTCCGATCACTTCGCCAAAATAGCGGTCTGCATCAAAATCTTTATCAATATATTCCGTATCATCATCTGTTTCAATGGAAATTATTCGGTCTAAAGCCAAATTGTAGATCGCTTTTTTATGCCAACAAATCAAAAACCAGCGGTTGTTATATTCTTTCAATAATTGAGGATGAACCGTTAAAAAATTCTCTTCTCTTGCCTTAAAACTTTTATAGCAAATCTTTAAAACCTTTTTATTTAAAATATTTTCATACAAAACATCGATGTGCTCCAAACCTTTCAGTTGTTCATTTTTATCTAAATGAATAATCGATTTTTGGCTGGTCGAATGGATAGAATCTTCCAACTTCTGGATAACACCATTCATTTCCTTGAACATCGAAAAATCCTTAAACTGCTTTAAAATCTGTATCGCATTATTCATCGCTTTCAGATCATTTTCATTCACCGAAATATTGTGAATGCTGTAATCGGGATCGCTGTAACGGTAATATTTTCTTTCATAAACCTCAATTGGCGCTTCATAGCCGAATTTTTCGCTTCGCATATTTTGAAGATCGAGCTGCACGGTTCTTTTGCTTACAAAAGATTCTTTTCCTTCAAACTCAAATAACGCTTCAGAACATTCGTCGATCAAATCTTCCAAAGTGTATTGTTTGTATGTATTCTTCAAACATTTGTCTAAAGTTTTATAGCGAATCAGAGCGTTTTTGTTGGATGACATAAATTAGGTTGAGGATAAGATTAAGTTTAAGGCTAGATCAATCAAAATCCCTCTCATTTGGAGGGGTGGCGAAAATTCGCAGAACTTTTGACGGGGTGGTTTAAAATGAACATCCAATTTGTCATTCCGTAGGAATCTAAGCAACTACTTATAAAAATTTTGCAGAGATTCCTACGGAATGACAAACTATATGAATAAACAAATCTATTTTCTCACCAAAGCCTTTCCGTCAAAAGAAATCCCTTCCCAGCCGAATTCTATAAAGTTTCTGATATTCTGATGATCTGTTCCTTCAGGATTTTGTAAGACATCTTTTCTGTAAAATTCTCCGAAAAGATTCAGTGTTTCTTCTTTAGAAAGGTCATTTATTTTTGCAAAACTGAAAACTTTGCACGAACCGTTGTTCTGATCTGCTTCATTTACGGTATTTCCGTTGGTAAATTTTGTTGGCGTAAACTCGTAATGCTCATCAATAAATGCAATAACATCTTTAAATTGAATTTCCTCCGCTGATTTTTCTAATTGTTCAAATAACATATTTTTTATTTTATATTTTTATTAATTGTTTATCTTCTAAGCTTAGATTTTCTAACCTAATTTCTATATTGCTATAAATCCCAGGCGTAGTTTGAAATTCTATAAAAACATCCTGATTAAATGAATGCAAATTGAGCTTATATAATTTAGGAATTTGCGCCGTAGGAAACTGTTCCTTATAAATATCTTCGCGATGGGTCAAAATAACCAAACATTTGTACCATTTCAAATTTTGAAATTCTGAGTAGCCAAAAATGAAAAGAGCATCCTCTAAAATGTAAACATCGGCTTTATTAAACCTGAAATCGTGATTTCTTTTTCCAGTAGCAAAACAAAAACAACGGATATCTTTTAGTTCTTTCGTTATTATCACCTTACTTTCTAAAAGTTGTCTGTTCAGCTTTTTGATAGAATCTGACTTTTGCCAAAAAACCAATACAACAAAGCCAAAAAATAAAATGAATGTCAAAATTGGGAATAGCATAACACAATTTTTCTCAAAAATAATTAAAATAAATTGATCTACGCAAAAAGATTGCACACTTGTACTTTTACTTTGCATCAACAAAATGACAAAGCAGCAATAAAAAGTCTAATCTTTCGCAGCCCGTACCTGAGTGGACTCTTCGACAAGCTCAGAGTGACAGGCGGGAGCGGAAAGCGGTTAAGCTGCCAAAATAAAAAAACAAAAATATGAATACAATTACAGGAAATGAATTGATCGCTTTAGGATACAGACCGGGAAAATGGTTTGCAGGAGCATTAGAATATATCAACGAAAATCAATTGGACGAAAATCAAATCTCAGAATATTTGGAGCAATTCAAATCTCCGGAACCAATTCCGTTGCATGCTGAAGCGAAAGATTTCATCATCAACATCAGAGCGGAACACGAAAATGAAGTCGATAACGTAGAAAAAGTAATCAATACGATGAAAGTTTTGATGAAAACGCCAACGTTGATTGACGGCGCCATTATGCCCGATGCTTGTCCGACCGGACCGGAAGGATATATTCCGGTGGGCGGAGTTGTAGTCGCAAAAAATGCGATTCATCCGGGATTTCATAGCGCAGATATTTGTTGTTCCGTCATGTTGACAGATTTTGGGAAAGTTGAACCTAAAGAAGTTTTGGATGCAGCCCATTCAATTACGCATTTCGGATACGGAGGAAGACCGAGAGGTGAGCAAATGGAAATGTCTCAGGAATTGATGGATGCTTTCAGAGAAAATGAGTTTTTGAATGATGAAAAATTAATCAGCATCGCCCGTTCTCATATGGGAACTCAAGGTGACGGAAACCATTTCTTATTTGTCGGAATTTCTAAAAATACAGGGAATACAATGTTGGTGACTCATCACGGATCAAGAGCTCCCGGAGCAATGTTGTACGATAAAGGAATGAAAGTCGCAAATAGATTCAGACAGGAAATTTCGCCAGAAACTTTAAGAGAAAACGCATGGATTCCGTTTGAAACCGAAGAAGGGAAATCATATTGGGAAGCTTTGCAGTTGATAAGAAACTGGACGAAAGAAAACCATGAATCGATTCATAACGCAACTTTGGAAAAATTAAACATCGAAAAGCAAAACAGGTACTGGAACGAACATAATTTTGTATTCAGAGATGGAGATTTATTCTACCATGCAAAAGGAGCAACTCCGCTGGACGATAAATTTTTGCCGGATATTACGGGCCCGAGATTGATTCCTTTGAATATGGCAGAACCTGTATTGATTGTTCAGGGAACAACGAATGAGAGAAATTTAGGTTTTGCGCCACACGGAGCAGGAAGAAATTTCAGCAGAACTTTTCATAAAAAATCTCTGGCTCATAAAACCATCGAAGAAGTTTTTGAAGAAGAAACAAAAGGTTTGGATATCAGATTCTTCACCAATGATATTGATATTTCCGAACTTCCGACTGCGTATAAAAGTGCCAAAAATGTAAGAGCGCAGATTGAAGAATACGGATTGTGTGAAGTCTTGGATGAAGTGATGCCTTACGGATGTATTATGGCGGGTGATGTACAGAAAAATGCGCCGTGGAAGAAAAAGAAGAAGTTTAGAAAAGCATAGTTTGTTGTTGGATAAACGCGAAGGCGCAATTTCTTTAACAACTATACTTTTTAAGGCGCAAGGATTTTTATCTCCATTAAATTACAACTTTCAACTTAGTGTAGACTTTTGAAATACACACTGTCACACTGAGCTTGTCGAAGTGTCTTGCGCCTTAAAAACATAACTAATTTAAAACCTTTGCGCCTTTGCGTTTAAAACAAAAAAACAATGACACCAAAAATACTAGATAAATTAAAAGAAATAGAGGCAACAAGAAACATAGAAATACTTCTTGCCGTAGAATCAGGAAGCCGAGCCTGGGGTTTTGCGTCTCCTGACAGCGATTATGACATACGTTTTATATACCGCCACGAAAAAGACTGGTATCTTTCACCGTGGGATAAAGACGAGACGATAGAATTTATGACCGAAGACGACCTCGACGGTTCCGGATGGGATTTGAGAAAGACTTTTCATCTCTTATTAAAATCGAATGCAGCTTTATTGAGTTGGTTCTACTCTCCTATCGTTTATGTGAAAGATGAAAAATTTTACGACTTATTTAAACCTTTAGCAGATTCTGCTTTTTCGCCAATAGCGGTTTCTTACCATTATCTGAGCATGAGCAAAAAATATCTGGAAGCCTGCAGAACCGATGAAGTAAAACTGAAATCTTATTTCTACTGCCTTCGAACTGTTCTGACAGGAAAATGGATATTAGAAAAAGGAACGGTACCGCCAGTTTTGTTCAGTGAATTGCTGGTTTTAGTCGATGATTTTACGAGAAACAAAATAGAAAATCTTGTTGCCTTAAAAGCGACCAAAGGAGAATCTTATTTTCATCCGAATGATTGGGAACTTTTTGGTTTTCTGGAGAAGATGGTGAAAGATAATGAGGAAAGAGCAAAGAGTTTGCTTGGAGGAAATAATGATAAGAGTGAGATGGAGAGGGTTTTTAGAGAGATATTGATGTAAATTCAGAGATTACGGGAAGCCGTAATCTTTTTTTGTGGATTGTGAATATATTTGTTTGTTGGGTAATTATACTAAATATTAATATATTAGAAGAAACTAAAACTATGGCAATTAACAGAGGCTCTGAATGGAATAAATGGGATCTACATATACATACGCCCGCATCCATAAATCAAAATTACGGCAACAACAATGACGGCTGGGAAAAATTTATAAATGCTCTAGAAAATCTGCCTACAGACGTCAAAGTAATAGGTATTACTGATTATTACTTCATTGATGGTTACGAAAAAGTAATGGAGTATAAACAAAGTGGAAGATTAGCTAATATCGAAAAAATTTTTCCAATCTTAGAGTTTAGGATAGATACATTTGGAAGTGCTAGCGAAAGTAAATTACAAAAAATAAATTTGCATATTCTTTTCAACTTAGATGAATCTGATTTAAAAAAAGAAATAAATTGTGTTAGAAGAGAATTCATCGAGCAAATTCCAATTACAAAGCTTGATAAACATTCAACGAAGATGCTATCAATTGATAATTTGACTTTAGAAGGAAATAATGATTTAAATACAGGCTTTGCAAATTTAATTCCTCCAACAGATATTGTCTTTAATAAAATTAAATCTGATACATGGAAAGATAAGGTAATATTATTTTTAGGTTACAAAGAATGGAGTAATTTGGATAAAAACCAGCAACTGAAACCTTTTAAAGAGGATTTATATTCGAAAGTAAATGCTTTTTTCAGTAATGGTTTTGAAACTAATAAAAAAAACCAAAATTGGCTTAATGAATATGGAAATAAGAGATTATTACATTCTTTAGATATTCATGATTTCAATTTTTTAGACACATTTGAATTTGATGAAAATGAAACAAAAAAACCAATATTAAATTACTTTTGTAATACTTGGATTAAAGCACAACCTACATTTGAAGGCTTGAAACAAATTCTCTATGAGCCAAATGAAAGAGTAAAAATTCAACTTGATAAGCCTGATTTTAAGGAAGACAAACTAGTAATTGATGAAATTCAATTTATAAGCGAAAATCAAAAATTTATCTCTGAGCCAATAAAATTAAATCAGAATCTCAATGTTATCATTGGTGGTAAATCATCTGGTAAATCAATCTTGTTATACAATATTGCAAAAACATTACTTGGCAATGAAAAGATATTTAAAGATGAAAAAATAGAAAATAAATATAACTTTAGAGAAGGAGAAAATCCTGATATAAATTTTGATTTTTTAGTAAAAACAAAAGTTGGAATCCCGCAGTCAAGATATGACCTTGAAGGAAAAAATATAATTCCAGATATTAAATATATTCCGCAAAATTATTTAATAAAATTGGCTGAACCTGAACAATATAAAACCGGTGATTCATTAAATAAAGTAATCAGAAACTTAATAATTGAAGATAAAGAATCAAGGGAAAAATATAATGATATATTTTTAACAAATGTTATAGCAAATGATAAAGAAAGAGATCGCATTATTGATAACTATTTTGAAATTAAGGAAAAAATATCTGAATTAGAAAATCTATTAAAAACTAAAAGCAATAAAGAGGTCTTAGAAAAAAATATTGAAGCTAATAATAATAAGATAACAGAATTAAAAAAAGGAATTGGTTTAACCGATGATGAAATAAAAAAATACAATCTTCTTCAAAAAGATTCTGAAGTAATTAATATTGATAAAAACAAAATTAATAATGATTATAAAAAAATATCTAAATTTAATAATGAGGCTGAACATATTCTTAATGAACTAAAAAGACAAAAAGATATCATTGCCTCTTCTTTAGAAAATGCAGAAATTCAAAGCGAGTTTATAAATCATTATCAAGATTTAGATAAGTTCATTTTAAATTTAGATGGCTTCATTTCATCGTATGAAGTACAAATAACAGATGATGGAAACACTATTTTTAAAAATGAAAATATTTTTAAGAATCTCCTTTCTAAAATAAAAAGTAGAAAAGATACAAATGATAAGGATTTAGAAAAGTACCGACAAAATGCGGAAGTTGAAAAAAATATTAAAAGTTTAGAATTATCTATAGAGGAAGATAAAAAAAATTTACTAGCGATTTCACAATTAAACAAAGAAATAGATACTTATCAAAATGAACTATTTAAAGAAAAACACAAGCTTTTTACTCTTTACATAAAGTCTTTTAAAGAATATCGTGATTTAATTAAAAACTTAAAAAAACGTGTTGAAATTTTAGAAAAAGACGGTTTAATTATCAATGGAAGAGTGAAGTTCAATTTTCCTAAATTTAGAAATGATATGCTAGATATAAGCCACGGAACATATAAATCATATAATAATTGGCAAATCATTAATTCAAACCTTTCTGCTTTAGACAAATATGATACTAAATCTTTCATATACGATTTGAAAAATATATTTGAAAATATAATTGATGGTGAATACATCCTGCTAAGTAAAGTAAGTAAACAACATGCTATTAAAAATTTACTTTACGATTATTTTTTTGATTATTGGGAAATAGAATATAAAGGTGATAAATTAGGAAAGATGTCTACAGGTAAAGCCAGTTTTGTTATTTTAATGCTTATTGTAGGTCTAAGTGAATTAAAAACACCTATCCTAATAGACCAACCTGAAGATAATTTAGATAATCGTTCCGTCTCAAAAGATTTAGTAGAATATTTAAAACACAAAAAGAAAGAGCGTCAAATAATATTGGTTACTCACAACCCTAATATAGTTGTAAATGCGGATGCCGAGAATATTATAGTTGCAAATCAAAAAGGTCAAAATGATATTGAAAGTACAAGCGATTATATTTTTGATTATGTAAATGGAGCTATCGAAGACTCATTTTCTAAAGACATAAATAATACAAATTTGTTAAAATCTATGGGAATTAGAGAACATATAGCTGAAATTGTTGAAGGAGGAAAAGAAGCATTCAAAAAACGCGAAGAAAAATATGGATTCTAAAATGACCATCCAAACCCTTAAAAATAAAAACCTCATCCTCTTCCAATCCATCTCGGGAAGCCGCTCTTTCGGTCTCGCAACGGAAAACTCAGACACAGACATCCGTGGAGTATACTATTTACCAAAAGAAGACTTTTTTGGTTTAAACTATATTCCGCAGATTTCTAATGAAACGAATGATATTTCGTATTTCGAAATCGGGAGGTTTATAGAATTATTACAGAAAAACAATCCGAATATTCTGGAAATTCTGGCAAGTCCGGAAAATTGTATTCAGCATAAAAATCCGTTGATGGATTTGCTGAAGCCGGAAGATTTCTTATCGAAATTATGCAAAGATACATTTGCAGGTTATGCGATTTCACAAATCAAAAAAGCAAAAGGACTGAACAAAAAGATTTTAAATCCAATTGATAAAGAAAGAAAATCAATTCTTGATTTCTGTTATATTTTAGAAAATAATAGCTCTGTTCCGTTGAAAAAATGGTTGAGAGAATTCCCCTCCTCTGGAGGGATTTCCGAAGGACGGGGTGGTCTTTCCCAAGAAAAATGTGGTTTGGTAAGCATCGACAATACCAAAGGAATGTTTGCGCTTTTCTATGATGAATCGGGAGATTTAAACTACAAAGGAATTATTCAGAATGAAGAAGCCAATCAGGTTTCTGTTTCATCTGTTCCGAAAGGTGAACAATCGTTGGCTTTTATGTTTTGTAATCTAGACGCTTACTCCACCTATTGTAAAGATTACCGCGAATATTGGAAGTGGGTTTCAGAAAGAAATGAAGACCGCTACAACGTCAACCAGAACCATGGACAAAACTACGACAGCAAAAATATGATGCACACGATTCGTTTGTTACAGTCTTGTGAACATATCTTTAAAACCGGTTCGTTAGAGATTCGGGTCAAAAATCGGGATGAATTATTAGACATCAAAGCCGGAAACTGGTCGTATGATAATGTGATGAAGAAAGCCGAACAGCTGATTACATCTATTGAATATCATCATTCAAAGTCTACACTTCCTGAATTTCCTGATGTAGAAAAAACAACCAGACTTTTAGTGGAAATAAGAAATTCACTTTACAGTAATTAAAAAACAAAAGAGGCCCCGATTGGAGCCTTTTATATGATGATACGATAGCGCGGATTTGTAATCCGTGCTTCACTTAACTTTTAGTCCATTATATATTTAATTCGGAGGTGAATTTTATTCTTTTGTAATAAAGTAAGCAAAGAAAAATCAATAAGTTGATTTTATCATGCTTTTGCTCAAGCTTTGCAAAGCAAATTATTAGCTTTTGCTTTCTAAAATAGAAAATTTAAAGATAAAATCTTTGCGTTTAATAATTTAGAAACTATGATCAGAATCTCTTATCCCGAAGCCCGATAGCGCGGATTTGCAATCCGTGCTTCCAATATAAAAACCCTAGCCTCGACGCCAGGGTTGTCCATTACCCTATTTAACATAATATCCTGATTATCAAAATATTTCACTTCAAAATCAATTCTATTCAAAATAATATTTATATTTGAATTACAAATTTAAAAACACAAATATTATGTCAAGTACTTCAGAAGTTGGGCACGCTAAAAATGTAGCGAACCTTCAAAAAATCACACAGCAAGTTACCACCTACAGCCTCTACAATCCTCCGGTAGAAAACATTACAGTAGCAAACCTTCAGGCATTGTACACCACAGCTACTGCAAAATTAGCTGAGGCGGAAGATAAACGAAACGCCAACAAAAACGCAGTCATCATCCGTCAGACCGCTTTCGAAAATCTAAAATCAACATGTACCAAAATCGTTAATCTGCTCGAAATTTTAGGATTGCCACAAGGTACATTAGATCAGGCAAGATCAATGAACCGTGCAATTCAGGGCAGCTCAAAGAAAACCACCACTCCACCCGAAGAAGGTAAAAAAGCTTCCAAAACAGCTTCCACTTCCCGCCAGTCTTTCACCCAACAGGCTGAGAATTTCGGGATTCTTCTCCAGTTATTGGCAACCATTCCGGGCTACACACCGAATGAAGAAGATTTAAAATTAAACAACCTCACCAACTATCATGCATCATTAATGAGTAGTACCCAGGCTGTCGACCAGACAGAAGCCGAGCTCAATACCAAATTGATAGAAAGAGATAAAATTTTGTATGCAGAGGGTGCGGGATTGTACACCATCGCCCAGAACATCAAAAAATATGTGAAAAGCCTCTACGGTGCAACATCTCCTGAGTATACAAACGTTTCAGCAATAGAATTTACGAATAGAAAATAATATTTTTTGTGTTCAAAAGAATGTTGAAGCATAGTAACTCAATATTCTTGCAATGTAAAGTTACATTCTTGTTATGTAACTTTATTTTTTTGCGATGTTATTTCAAATTGGCACGATGCAGAATTACATTCTTGCATTGTGAACTTAAATTTTTACGTTGAAAAATCATATTCTTGCATTGTAAAACTATATTCTTACGTTGCAAAATTACATTCTTGGGATGCAAACTTCAACTCTTGCATCACAGAAAAATATTTACAAATTTCGGAATAAAAATCTATCACTAACTAAAAACAAAAAGGCTCCTATTGGAGCCTTTTATATGATATGATCTATTGGGTTTCAGTACCAAAAATCGAATAATTATTTAACCATTCTGATTTCTACTGCAACAAAACCTTTTGGAGATTTCTCTTTTTCAAAAGATACTTTGTTTCCTTTTTTGATAGGTTCCATACAGTTGTTACTGTGGAAGAAAACATTTTCTTTCGAACCGTCTTCTGTAATAAAACCGTAACCTTTTTCACTGAAAAATGTTACAATTCCTGTCTTAATCAATTCTTCAGCTTCGATAGGAGCTGCACCCAGCTGAATGTTGTTGATATCAAAATCTTCAACGTTGCTGTTATCCGGTGGTGTAGAAGTCAACTGCCCATTGGCATCCACGTACATGATCATGTCGTCTAGACCTTTACCTTTGTTGTTGCTGGTTTTACGCTCTTCTCTTTTTTGAGCTTTTTCCTTTGCTTTTTGAACTTTTTTCTTGAAATTTTCTTTTTTAGAGAAAGAATCCGCCATATATTGTATAAAATTTATTTGTTTAAACTGACTTTTTTTGGGATGTATTATATAACCCCAATAACCAATAATACTTCTTCTCTGAAGTAAAAAAGGTATCTTAATTGTTTTTCAGTAATGATGATTCAGATTGTCTTAAGAAAATATTATCGGAATAAAGATCCATTTAAGACATTAAGAAAGTGAAAACTGAGAGGAAAAATGAATATTCTAAACTATTACCGCTAAAGCAAAGATAGAAACCTTCTTATTAATTAAATGCAAATATACAACAAAAGATTGTAACTTCACCTCTCTAGCATATAATTATTTGAAATTCAATCTATTTTAATGCTTTTAAAAACGGCAATACATCATTCTTTTATTAGTCTTTAATCCTTCACGGTTTACAATATCAGCAAATTGAAAATCATAAACATTTGCTTTCAGTCTTTTCAAATCGTGTTTTCAATTCTTAACGTGAAAATAACTATTAAAACTTTGTACATAAAAAAACCACCGAAAATTTCGGTGGTTTACTTTTATGATCATAGAATTTACATCCTATGCTGTATTAAATCGTCCCTTAAGGACTTTTATTAAGCTTCGTTCAAAGGCTTGTGCTCTCCCGGCTGGTCTCTTCCTTCCGGATTTACTTTACTTTCCGGTCTCGCAGGTCTTTCAGGTCTGTTTTGTCCTTCTGGTCTTCCTTGTCCTTCTTCTCTTGGTTTTTGCTCAGGTCTTGGTGGTCTTGGCAATAAAACTTTTCTAGAAAGTTTCATTTTCTTACGGTCATCATACCCCATAAATTTCACCTCAACTTCGTCACCTTCTTTGTAAGGAACTTTATCAAGACGAGCCCATTCGATTTCAGAAATGTGAAGTAATCCTTCAGTTCCTTTTGCAATCGCTACGAAAGCTCCGAAATCCATTACTTTCACTACTTTACCTTGGTAAACTTCACCTACAACAGGTACAAAAGTAATCTCGTTGATTCTTGCAATCGCATCGTTGATCTTTTCTCTGCTAACACCAGAAATTTCGATTCTTCCGATCTCACCAACTTCTTCAATTGCGATAACCGTATCCGTATCCTTCTGCATTTGCTGAATGATTTTTCCACCAGGTCCGATTACAGCACCGATGAAATCTTTAGAGATTTCCATCATTACCATTTTCGGCGCGTGAGGTTTCACATCTTCTCTTGGTGCAGAAATAGTTTCATTTAATTTATCAAGAATATGAAGTCTTCCGTTTCTAGCCTGTAGAAGCGCTTTCTCCATAATATCCATAGAAAGTCCCTGGATTTTGATATCCATCTGACAAGCGGTGATTCCGTCTGCAGTTCCTGTTACTTTAAAGTCCATATCACCTAAGTGATCTTCGTCTCCTAAGATATCAGAAAGCACTGTGAATTTTCCGGTTTTTACGTCAGTTACCAATCCCATTGCAATCCCGGAAACCGGTTTTGTAATTTGAATACCTGCATCCATCAAAGCCAATGTTCCTGCACAAACTGTCGCCATAGAAGACGAACCGTTTGATTCTAAAATATCAGAAACGATACGGATAGTATAAGGATTTTCTTCAGGGATCATATTTGCCAAAGCTCTTTGAGCTAAGTTTCCATGACCCACTTCTCTTCTTGAAGTTCCTCTTAAAGGACGAGCTTCACCAGTTGAGAATGGAGGGAAGTTATAATGTAAGAAGAATCTTTCGTCATAATTTACCATTACGCTGTCTACCATGTTCGCATCTTTTACTGAACCTAAAGTTACAGCTGTTAAAGACTGAGTTTCACCTCTAGTAAAGATTGCAGAACCGTGAGCTCCCGGTAAATAGTCAATTTCGCTCCAGATCGGGCGAATTGTTTCAGGATCACGACCATCAAGACGGATTTTGTCATTGATAATCATCTGACGCATCGCTTCTTTTTCTACATCGTGGTAGTATACTTTTGCGAAAGGAGTTACTCTTTCCAGTTCTTCAGCATCTTCTACATATTGAGCTAAGAATTCAGCTAAAACAGCTTTGAATTTCTCACCTCTTTCTTCTTTTCCTGAAGGAGTTTTTGCTACTTCATATACTTTATCGTAAGTTTCTTTCCACACTTTCTCGCGAATTGCTTCATCGTGATTTTCGTGGCTGTATTCTCTTTTTGGTAATGATTTGCCTACTTTTTCAGCTAATCTTTCCTGAGCTTCAACTTGTTTTTTGATTTCAACGTGAGCGAACTGGATAGCTTCAAGCATTTCTGCTTCAGAGATTTCTTTCATCTCTCCTTCTACCATTACGATAGAATCTTTAGTTGCTCCCACCATGATATCAAGGTCAGCAATTTTAAGATCTTCAAATTTAGGGTTTACAGAAAGTTCACCGTTAATTCTTACTACTCTTACTTCAGACATTGGTCCGTTGAAAGGAATATCTGTGATAGCGATTGCTGCAGATGCTGCAAGACCCGCTAAATCGTCAGGAATAGATTCTCCGTCATAAGAAATCAATGAGATCATCACCTGAACTTCTGCGTGGAAATCTTCCGGGAATAATGGTCTCAAAACTCTGTCTACCAAACGCATCGTCAGGATTTCCTGATCTGAAGGTCTGGCTTCTCTTCTGAAAAAGTTTCCGGGGATTTTTCCACCAGCGTAGAATTTTTCTCTGTAATCTACTGTTAATGGTAAGAAATCTACACCGTCTTTAGCTTCTTTACTTGCTACTACGGTTGCTAAAAGCATTGTTCCGCCCATTTTTACTACTACAGATCCGTCAGCTTGTTTTGCCAGTTTCCCTGTTTCTAATGTGATTTCTCTGCCGTCTGCAAGAGTAATCAACTCTGTAATTGCTTGAGGTATACTCATAAATTGTTTTGTGTTGCGCTCCGTATTGAGCACTTTAATTATTGATATTTTCGTCTAAAATGTGATGCAAATTTAGTGTTTTTGTTTTAAATAGAATGTCGAAACTTCTTGACGCTCAATTTCAGGCATTCCATTCATATTAATTACGGATTTTTCTTATTAAAAATCCTGTAACCGAGTCTCCATTCTATATAATCTGCTTTATGAAATTTAAATGATCTCAAACCGATTCCTATCAACAGATTTTTCCCGACTGTATATTGGAAACCAACTCTCTGATAGAAAATAGTTTTATCATAACGTCGGTCAATTTCTTTTTTAAATATATAGAATCCCGGCTGAATCTGAATCGCAAATTTTGAAATCGAAAGTCGGTAAGAAGGGAATATATTTAATAAAAGCTGATCCCGTTGAAATCTTTTTGTACTTTGGATTATTCCGTTTTCATCCTGATAAAACTTGTGATTGTAATCTTCGTCATACATAAGACCAATCCCCAAGCCCAAAGATGATTTATAAGTAACCTGTCTGTGATACACCGTTTCTATTCCCCAATTCTCATAATACCTTCCTTTAAATTTATCTATCAAATCAACATCATCATAACTAAAACCTTCATCTTTTCCATAAAAAATAGAATGTCTTACGCCTCCAAAAACATTCACATCCAACGTAGAATATTTATCAAATACCGACAAAGTATCTTTCGGAGCAAATTGCCTTTCATCAAAATGATACGTGAGAGAAAGCTGTGAATTGAATGTATTCATTCCTTTATTGGGAAGTTTCAAGGCACCATTTGAAAAGTGGGTAAAATTTAAACCCAATCCTAGATCTAAATGTTTGGAAAGATAATATTTATAATTGGCTCCAAAGCTAATGTAAACACTTACTGAAGATCCGAAAGTTTGATTAAGATACCCTTTTTCCTGATCAAAAGGCGTCCAGTTGAAAGCAAAACCACCGCTTGTGTTGTAATTCCAGGAATGTGTGAGTGTTTCTTTGATGGCTCCACCGAAAGTTCCGTAAATAGCGAAAGGTCTTCCCATATCACTGTTTTTCAAGAAATCAAAAGCGACAATCCCTCCACCGTAATAAGGTCTTCCAAATCTTTTGTGCCACTCCTGACTTCCATCGGTTTGCACGGTAAGTTCTGCAGAAGCTCCGATAAATTCTCTATGCTTAAGTTCTTTTAGATAATCATTGGTTCCTAAAAATTTTCCAAACTGCATACTTACAGAACCTTGCAAATTTGATCTTCGAACACTATCCATTTCCTGAGAATTGTAAAAAGCTGACGTCAAAAGAAAGAAAAAGAGATAAAAATATTTCAAATCTGTAGTTTAATTTTAAAAACGAGCAAATTTAAACGATTTCTTTAAAGATCTGTAAATTTTAATGTTCAATTTTTCAGAATTCCAAAAAACAGCAATAAAAAAAAGCAACCTCTTTCGAAGTTGCTTCTTTATTTTGGAAATCGGATAGATTATTTTCTTAAACCAAGTTCAGCAATAATTGCTCTATATCTTGTGATATCTTTCTTCTTAAGATAATCTAATAAGCTTTTTCTCTTACCTACTAATTTCACCAAAGATCTTTCAGTATTGAAATCGTGACGATTTGCCTTCAAGTGCTGAGATAAGTGGTTAATTCTGAACGTGAAAAGAGCTACTTGCCCTTCAGCAGTTCCTGTGTCTTGTGCAGATTTTCCATGTTTTGCGAAAATTTCTGCTTTTTTTTCTGTTGTTAAGTACATTCCAATATTGTTTAATGATTATTATGTAACGGCTGCAAAAGTACGACTATTTTTTTAATCACCAAAACAGTAATTTAAATTCAGAAATAAAATAATATTGAAGCATGTAATTTTTCTAAATAATACAGTATCAGCATTTTTTAATAATAATTTAAGCAATCTACCATAGTTTGGAGACATTATTGATTCCATGTATTAAAATTGATAGAAAAATATGTTAACAAATTCTTAAATAAATTATGCCATCCCGTTAAAAGACAGTAATTTTACAGCCGACAAAAAGATGAAAAAAATTTTATTTTATACGCTTATTTCTTCTGTATTTATCATCAGTGTTTCTTCTGTGAAAGCACAAAAAACCTCATCTCATGATAAAATAAAGAAAGTTTTATACTTCAATCCTGAAGTTGAACCCGATATTGAAGAAATAAAAGAACCAACCAATCATGCATTCTTTAGTGCAGTTTCGGATAATATCAGCGCTTTTCGCAAAAACAAAATGCTGAGATCTGAAATTCAGGTTTCTTTTGACAGCATCGATTCTAAAACCATTACCGAATACAGTAAAAACAATGATGCCGACTTTGTCATTGTTCCTAAAGTAAAATATTTTAAAGTAGGATTAGGAAAATACGTTTTCTCTAATCAGGTTGTCGTAAGCATGAAACTGTTTGATGCAGAAGGAAATCTCGTTACCTCTTCAGAGTATGACACTTACCGAAAAAACATGCGCCTTTTGGGTTCCACAGAAAATTCAATAAAAATAGGAACCAACGGTGCCATGAAAAATATCCTTAAAGAATTAAGAAAGATAAAACCTTCTGCAGAAGCTGGTTTTTAAACTTTAAATAAACCTTAAATTTGGTTCATCATTCTCCTATTCTAAAAATTTGAGTTATTTTTGCATATCAAAAATTTCAGGTTTTGAATTCTACACACGAACTTACTTTTAACCCCGCCGATATTGCCGAAAGACTCAGTGAACTTCCCGCTGATGAAAGGCTACTCGCTTTCCTGAAGGTTCCGAAAGAATACAAAGCCGATGTTTTTTCGCACTTAGATCCTGATTTCCAGGAAGAAACTATCCGAAGCATTGGAAGTGATGACGTTTCAGACATTCTTAATGCGATGACTCCCGATGACAGAACAGCTCTGTTTGAGGATTTTCCGGATGAGCTGATAAAATATTCTATCAATCATCTTAATCCGCAGGAAAGAAGAATTGCCCTGAAACTTCTTGGCTACAATTCTGATTCTATTGCGCGTCTGATGACTCCTTATTACATTCAGATCCGAAAAGAATGGACGGTAAAAAGATGTCTTCAGCAGATCAAAAAAGTCGGAAAAAAAGTAGAAACCATCAATCATCTGTATGTTGTGGATGAAAGAAATCATCTTATTGACGATTTAGCTTTAGGAAGTTTATTGTTGGTGGAAGAAGACACTTTAGTTTCAGAATTAACAGATAATCAGTTTGTTGCTATTAAAACAACAACTTCCAAAGAAGATGCCGTTACTTATTTTGAAAAATATGACAGAACAGCGCTTCCCATTATTACCGAAGCCGGAGTTTTGGTTGGAATTGTAACGATTGATGATATTTTAGATCAAATTGAATCACAAAATACCGAAGATATTCAAAAATTCGGGGGACTTGAAGCTTTAGATTTACCTTATACGCAAACCTCTTTGATGGAAATGATCAAAAAAAGAGGAATGTGGCTTATTATTTTATTTTTCTCTGAAATGTTGACCGCTTCTGCGATGGGATTTTTTGAAGATGAAATTCAGAAAGCCGTTGTTTTGGCATTATTTGTACCGTTAATTATTTCAAGTGGAGGAAATTCAGGTTCACAAGCCGCAACTTTGATTATTCGTGCGATGGCATTACAGGAAATCGGTTTAAAAGACTGGTGGTACGTGATGAAAAAAGAAATTTTCACCGGATTATTTTTAGGTGGAATTTTAGGAATTATCGGATTTCTGAGAATTATGATCTGGCATAAAGCAGGATTTTTTGATTACGGAATTCATTGGGCATACATTGGCTTAAGTGTCGGATTTTCTTTAGTGATGATCGTTTTATGGGGAACACTTTCAGGTTCTATGGTTCCATTTATTCTTAAAAAATTAAAGCTAGACCCCGCTACATCTTCTGCTCCATTTGTAGCAACTTTGGTCGATGTTACCGGATTAATTATTTACTTCTCTGTTGCCGGCCTTTTCTTAACAGGAAAACTTTTGTAATTTTAGGCAAAGTCTAAAAATTGTATGAAATCGCCATGTTTGGGTTTCCAAATTATAGTGAAAATAGTGCGATTGCATATGACTTTTAAAACGCAATAAAATCTACATATGAAAGTAATTTCTCTCGTTCCTTCGATTACAGAAGCTTTATTTGATTTAGGTTTAACAGAAAACGAAATTGTCGGAAGAACAAAATTCTGCATTCACCCTTCAGAAAAAGTAAAAAATATAGAAATTATCGGCGGCACAAAAAATCTTAATATTGAGAAGATTAAAAGCCTTAAACCAGATTTAATTTTAGCCAACAAAGAAGAAAACGTCAAAGAACAGGTTGAAATTTTGATGAAAGATTTCAAAGTAATTGTTTACAATACGGAAACGATTGAAGATAATTATTACTTGTTGAAAAATTTGGGATTGCTTTTTAATAAAGAAGAACGAGCACAGGCTTTCAATCTAAAAATCTACGAAATCTTTAATCAAACCAACATAAACACAAAAGTAAAAGTTGCCTACCTTATTTGGAATAATCCTTATATGACGGTGGGATCAGATACATTTATAAATCATATTTTAAATGAAATTGGTTTTGAAAATATATTTAAAAATCAAACCCGCTATCCAATAATCAAGACTGAAGATTTAGCGAAAGCCGATGTCATCATGCTATCTTCGGAACCTTTTCCTTTTAAAGAAAAACATATTGCCGAACTAAAAAAGATTTATCCTCATAAAAAGATTATGATTGTAGATGGTGAAGCTTTTTCGTGGTACGGAACACACATTGCAAAGTGTGAAAATTATTTTAAAGAACTGATTGCTGAATTTAATGATTAAATAAAATAAGAGTTTGTCATTCTGTAGGAATCTAAGTTGCAGTAATTTTCTATATCGAGATTCCTACGGAATGACAAACTTTTTGTTTTAAATTATATTGACGAAGTTTTAAATAAAAAAACTCCGACTTAAAAAAAATCGGAGCTTATATTTTATATTTAGATAAGATTACAAAATCTTTGAAACTTCATTACAAAGCCATTCCAATAATTCTAAATCTTCTTTTGTAAAAGGATCGATCGTATGAGAATCGATGTCAATCTGACCAATATTTTCTCCATTTTTAAAAATAGGAACTACAATTTCAGCTTTTGTATCAATCGAACAGCTCAAATAATTATCCTGTAAATGTACATCGGGAACAATAAATGTTTCGTTGGAAACAGCCACCTGCCCGCAAATACCTTTTCCGTAAGGAATAATGATATGATCGGTTTCAGCTCCTACGTAAGGACCTAATTTCAGTTCGTCTTTATCACCGTTTTTAAAGTAAAAACCGGTCCAGTTGAAATAAGATATTTCCTGGTCTAATAAATGACAAACTTTCTCAAGCTTCTCATCAGTATTATGTTTTGGACTTTCAAGAATAGACGAAAGTCTTTTTTTTATTTCAGACATTGTAATATTTTTTATGAAAATTGTTTTAAAGAAAGCTCGTTTTTAAACCCGAACATCCCTCTTTCTTTTATCATTTCTGCAACACCTTCCGGAACCTGGTTTTCCCAACCGCCGATATTACAAGCAATTTTTCTTAGTATTTCTCTTGAATATATTTCCAAAAACTCAGGATTGTAGTTGGTAATATCTACAATACGATTATTGTGTTTGAAATATTTGTACAACTCTTTTAGGTTTTCTTCTACTTTTAAGTTTGAGGAATCCAACAATTCATGAGTTTCAGGATCTTTGTAAGGATACAAATACACTCTCATTCCGTTTCTGAAAAACTTACCAAAAGCTTCCAAAATACCACCTGAAAGATCTTTATAATATTTCTCGTCAAATACCATCAACATATTATTTACGCCCATCGTTACGCCAATATCACCATTGGTATAATGGGAGAAATAATCAATCAATCTATAATATTCTGAGAAATTTGAAATAATAACTGTATAGCCTAATTTACCCAGAACATCTACCCTATCAAGAAAATCTCTCTCATCAATATCTCCGTCTGCACGCAGGTTTGAAATGGTAATTTCGATAAGAATCTCGGTTTCTTCCTGTGTACAGATTGCGTCTTTCAGGAACATATCCATTCCGTTTCGCAACATATCAATATTTACTTTCGTAACCGGTCTGAAACTTCCTCTTACCGCAAAAATGTTTTTCTTATATAGAATATCCGCAGGAAGCATGTTGTTTCCTTGAGAATTGAAGATCACAGCATCAGTCATATTATTTTTCACCAGTTGCAAAGACATCAATCTGTTGTCAACATAAGCAAAAGCCGGACCGCTGAAATCTATCATATCGATCTCAAGATTGTCTGTAGAAACCTCATCATAAAGAGATTCTATCAACCTTCTTGGGTTATCATAATAATTATATGCCCCGTAAATAAGATTTACACCAAGATTCCCAAGTGTTTCCTGTTGCAAAGTAGCATCGTTTTCTTTGAATTTTACGTGAATTACAATCTCGTTGTAATCTTCGTTTTCTTTCACCTGAAAACGAATTCCGACCCAACCGTGACCTTTTACAGTTTTATCGAAATTGATGGTCGTTACCGTATTTGCATAAGAAAAGTATTTTCTTCCGGGATTACTGTCTCTGGAAATTCTTTCTTCAATCAGTGACACTTCATAGCGAAGCATTTTTCTAAGTCTGTTTTGCGTAACATACCTGTTTTTTACTTCTTTTCCGTAGATGGCATCACTAAAATCTTTGTCGTAAGCCGACATTGCCTTAGCAATTGTACCGGAAGCCCCCCCTGCTCTAAAAAAATGTCGTACAGTTTCCTGCCCTGCTCCAATTTCTGCGAAAGTACCATAAATAGTAGGATCTAGATTAATTGTTAATGCTTTTTGTTTAGGAGTTAGTTTCTGATACATTAGGACATTAAATTTTTCGTAAATTTACCAAAATTAAACCAACCTCAAAACAAAATGAAGTTGAAATTTTTAGGAACCGGAACTTCACAAGGTGTCCCCGTTATCGGCTGCACTTGTGAGGTATGTACTTCTCAAAATCCAAAAGATACTCGTTTTCGGGCTTCAGCGATGATTACCACCGATGAAAACAGGAAAATACTGATCGACTGCGGACCCGATTTTCGTCAGCAAATGCTTATCAACAAAGAAAACCACATCGACATTACGCTTCTTACCCACGAGCATAATGACCATGTGATCGGTTTGGATGATATGCGTCCGCTAATTTTTAAAAGCGGTAAAAATATGACTATTTATTGTCTTTCAAGAGTCGGACAGGAAGTGAAAAACCGATTTCCTTATGCTTTTGCAGACATTCGTTATCCAGGAGCACCCGCTTTTGATTTACACGAAATCAATCACAAAAAATTCACTGTTTTAGATACAGAAATCACTCCAATAGAAGTAACACATTATAAAATTTCCATCTTAGGTTACAAGTTTAAAAAGCTCGCCTATATCACCGATGCCAACTTTATTTCTGATTTGGAAAAAGAAAAGTTAAGAGATTTAGACGTCCTTATTCTAAACTGTATTCGAAAATTTGATCCTCACCCTGCTCATTTCGTATTAGCAGATGCTATTAAATTATATGATGAATTAAAACCTAAAAAATTATTCCTCACCCACATCAGTCACCATTTTGGGCTGCATGACATTGAGGATAAGTTACTTCCCAAAGGAATACACCTTGCGTATGATGGTTTAGAAATAAATTTTTAAAGAAAGTTCAATAAAAGCCTTTGAACATTGAAAAAAAGTTTTTATATTTGCACACCAATTTGAAACAAACAGTAACGTTTGAAGTAAACATCAAGCCCAGGTGGCGGAATTGGTAGACGCGCTGGTCTCAAACACCAGTTCTTAGGAGTACCGGTTCGATCCCGGTCCTGGGTACAACAAACCTCGGAAATCCACTTCCACAAAGGATTTCCGAGGATTTTTAAAAATCTGTTTTCATCTCGTTAGATTTCAATCGTGCAAAAAACCGTGCAAATGAAATCTTATTCTCAAATGAAAGTTTATCCCATAAATTGGGAGACTTCAAAAAAATCAATTTCAAAAGATTGGATTGTCCGTTATATCTTCACAGATAAGAATGGCGCCGAATACTCAACATCATTCAAAGGAATGAATCACATTAAAGATCATGCTGATCGTGTTAATGAAACAAAACGCTTAATTCTTGAGGAACAGTTTATTCTGGAAAAAGGTTATAATCCTAAAACAAAGGAATATGATAATGATTCCGGCTTAGACTTAGTTAATCCTTCAACTCTTTTTTTAACAGCCTGTAACGCTTGTATAGCAGGAAAAGATTGTGTTGACACTACGAGAACCGACATGGAAAATTCCATGAAGCATATCACTAAGTACGCGACAAAATTACGATTACACACCAAAAAGCTCAAGGACATTACAAAAGGTGATGTTAAGCAGATTTTAATTTACATGAAAAAAGATAAGCATAGTAATTACAGGATAAATAAAACTAAATCCCACCTATCGGCGTGCTTTACTTTCTTTACTGAACTTGATATTTTCCAAATCAATTTTGTAAGAGGAATTTCAAAATTACCTCATGAATCAGCGAAAAAAGAAATTATTCGAACAGATGATGATTGGAATAAATTCCACTCAATTCAGCACATGAACTATAATGCGTACATGTTTCTTTACATTTTTCTTTATTCAGGAAGCCGATTCGAAGAAATGATTAAAATTAAAAAAGAAGATGTAGAGCTGGAAAAAAGTATTTTCTGGATCCATCTTTTAAAAGGCGGTAAACATACAAGAGCTATGCGACCAATAAACTTGAATACTTTCAAATTTTGGAAAGCTATTTATGAGAGGGCGCAACCCGGCCAATATCTATTTAGCTACAATCAAATGCCAAGCGATGAACCTGTAAAAGTGAAGAGTATTTATGATTTGTGTACAAAGTACCTGAAAGCTGCAGGGTTAAATATTACCGGATATGGTCTTAAATACTCCTATTTAAACTTAGTGGCTAAAATATATGGAATTACAAAAGCTAAAGAATTGGCAGGTCACACTAGTGAAAGAACAACAAAAATATATGCAGTTGATCACGAAGAACATTTAGTTGAACAAAATAAAAACATTGATATTTGTATTTAAAGAAATAGCCCTGTTAATTCAGGGCTTTCTTATTGATATTGAATATCTATGATTTTAAATTTACCTTCATCATCTATCATAATATTATCATTATGTACATCAGAGAAATTATATTTTTTCAGTAATCGATTTGCTTGAACTAAAAATTGTAAAAATACTTCATAGTTTGAAAACCCTCTCAAATTCAAGTATCTTATTAATTCTACTTTTTTAGATTCTAAAGAAATCATATTCTCAACATTTATTTCTTCTAAAAAATATTCAATGGTCCTAAATAATGTTTTTAAATCCTTATCAATATTATCAATTTTTTGAAAAATAAAATAATACTTACCATCATTTTCGTCTACTAAAATTGGAATTTCAAAAATACCTTCAAGTAACTCTTCCCTGATTTCTAACAATTTTTTATAGGCGTTAAATTCATCTACATTGTTTGAATATTTTAGAATTAAATTCGTTCCATCAATTTCATAAATTACACTTTCAGCGCCTTTATCTAAGAAAGTTATGTTTGTCATATGATTGATTTCGTTGAATTTAATCCCGAAATCAATCATTTTACTTTTTAATACATCCTTCATTATAATGGATTGTCGTTTTTTGATTTTAAACCTAATTCTTTAAGATAATTTCTTTGTTTGAAACTCAAGTGAGAAACTTGTTTAAAACCTATTCCTGCACGTTTAAATAGTTCGCTGTAAATTTTTTTTGAAAATGAATCTAAATGCAGCATATTCATCACTGTTTGAGCATCGTGAATTCTGGCAAATTCAATCAATTCCAGATCATTCATTTTCTCTAAAGTTTCAGTGATAATTTTTGATTCTGATTTTTTTAATCTTTCATAAAGATTTACATCTAAGTTTGCAAGAGCACTATCAATTAAAGGTTTTAATTCCTCCATATCCTTATTTGACAGCTCAATTTCAATTCCCGAGGATAGTTTAAAGTTTATTGTTTTCATTGCTTTGATTTTAGTACTGTAAAGATATTGCGCAATAAATTATCCACCTTACGGGTTTCCGTAATGCAGATAATTATTTTTTATTACATTAGAAAAATGAGACTTTCTATATATTTGCAAAATGGAAATTGAAGAGTTAGAAAGGCAGATATTAGAGATAGTAACCCTGAAGCATAATGAAACTGGCGGAAATAATGGAAATGGTTTTGGCGACTTTGACCATATTCTAAAAATGTCAATCGAAGATAGAAACTCATTTATAAATCGAATGGTGGATGAAAAGAAAATTGCAATCAGAATGGGACCCAATGCGAGAATGATTATGTTGCCAAAAAATTAAGGAGTCAAAAACTGACTCCTTTTTCTTCTAAAGCATATATTTCACGATGCAATATATTTTCATTAAGATCTTCTCCTTTTGCTAAATTCCAGATATAATGCAATAATTGAAAGATTTCTTTATCATCTAAAGCAGCCTTGAAAACATATAAATCTCTGCGATCTTTATTTTCAAAATATTCTTTATTGAAGGTCATTATGTTTTCAGCTTCTTCTTCCCATTTAATACGATAATAACCATCATATTCAATTTTTTTTTCAATCGCTTCTTCACGAATTAGTTCCATCACATCATTGTAAACTCCTTCTGAATCTTCAGCCATATCCATGGTGATATTCATTATCACTTGTTCTGTATCTTGTATGCTCATATCAAAAAAGTGTTTGTGGGATTTTCTCCGGTTCTAAGTTTACAAATTCTAAATTTGGAGAATAAGCTGGAAATTGAAATTCTTCAATTGGTTTTTGATCGAGGAATTCTCTTCCCATTTTTTCATCCAAAGTAATAATCATTCTATTGTGGATTTCAGCCTGAGTTGGATTTGGCAACGTGGTTACTAATCCAAATCCTAAATTTCCATCACTCCAAATATCATAAAAACCAGCAATGTAAAACTGAGCTTTATCTTTCCAAAACATTTCGTGCTTTACCTTAATCGGCGTTTTCTTTCCGGGAACTAAAACAGTTTTATGTTCGTAATAAGATGATGCAGGAATTAGGCACCTATTTTTTTCTATCTTTCTGTAAAAAGTGTGAGTGTTTTCAGATTGTAAGTTTTTACCTTTCGTTGGAGCATTCGGATTTTCTTGAGTTCCCCAATAAGTATTTATTAGAATAATTCCGTTATGATTTACTATTGCAGGAATTGCTGGTGTAGTTTGTTTTACGAATGCGTTTACATTATCCCGAAGTGTATATTCCTGTCCGGAATCTTCAGCATTGAAGTCCTGAAGTGCTTTCTTGAGATTTACACCTTTGGAGTTATAATTATAGCACATACTTATAGTTTGAAACTAATCTACAAATTTTATGCTATATCTATTTATGCTTTTAAAACAATTGATTCAGAAAATGATGTAGTGTATTTTGGAGAGAGGTGTTTCTGATCCATCTTCCATGTTTTCTGAATATCCATAGAAGCCAATTTCACTTTTTGAGTACCTAATTTTTTATTAAGAAAATCCATTGTTTGCATCAATGGTGCATGACGCTCATGAAGATCATCATCAAACATACTTGTCATTCTTTCGGAATCAGGAACGAAGGTTCCGGTAATTACTCCTACTTTTCGGTATTTAAAACCTTGAATAAATATTTTATCTAAAGCTTTTTTTGCAAACTTTGAAATCTCAATTGCTGAATTTGATGGATTTGGAAGCGTAATTGTAAACGAGTTTGAATATTGCGCCTGATCCATTTTGTATCTGTCAGTTGTCACAAATACAGTTACATGCTTACAACACGATCGCTGTTCACGTAGTTTTCTTGCACATTCTGAAGCATAAGTCGAAACTCTTTCACAAACGTATTCATAATTATCATTTCCTTTATCGAATGTTCTAGTAGTAGCAATGTTTTTCTTTGGCTCTTGAATAGTCATTCCGTACTGCTGGTCACCCAAAAGTTCCTTTTTCATTCTAACACCATAAACACCCATCTCGTCACGAAGAAAATCGTCTGGTAGTTGTGTAAAATCATATGCTGTTTTAGCTCCGTACTTTTGAAATCTCTCATAATATCTGCGGCCAATACCCCAAATATCTTCAAGAGGAAACCACTTTAATGCTGCCTGAATTCTTTTTTCAGAATCAAGAGTATACACAGAGCCTGTTTTATCCGGATATTTTTTGGCGATTTTATTGGCAACTTTCGCAAGAGTTTTCGTTGGAGCGATTCCAATACTTGTAGGAAGATCAAGACCTTTTAAAACATCTTGTCTTAGGTTTCGCATTCTGTTTTCCTGGTCGGAATACCCATCTAAAAAAAGAAAACTTTCATCAATTGAATAAACTTCGATATCGTTGCAATATCGCTTCACAATTTGAACGACACGATTGCTGATATCGCCGTACAAAACAAAGTTTGCAGAGAAAACGAAAAGACCATCTGATTTTTCAAAGTGTTTTACTTTGAAATAGGGCTCACCCATTTTTATACCTAAAGCTTTTGCTTCGTTTGATCTGGCAATAGCACAACCATCATTGTTCGATAGAACAACAACGGGTTTGTCCCGACATTCATATCGAAATATTCGTTCGCACGATGCGTAAAAATTATTACCATCAATTAAAGCAATCATAATTTCCGCCAGTTTCTAAATGTCCAGGTGACCACGCCCCATAGAAAGAATTCAGTTTCATCGTTTATGTCGAAATTTGAGAAATCAGGATTTTCAGAGTTCAACTTCAATTCCTGCAGTTTATTATTGTCATCGTATTTAGGCTTAAATCTTTTGATGAAGAACTGATTTTCGATAATTGCAGCAACAATATCATTCGGTTTAGCTTCTATACCTTTTTGAATCAAGCACCAATCACCATCCAAAACTCCAATATCTTTTAATGAATCTCCGGAGATTCTTCCAGGAAATGTTGTGATAGGATCTTTAACTAAAAGCTTCAGGAAATCTATGCTATCATCGGGAAAATCTAGTGCTGCACTGGGAAACGAACCATAACCGCCAGCTTTCAAGCTTTCGTTTAAAGGCTTCAAAATCAAAGACCCAGCACTATCTAATTTAAATATTTCTAAATTTCCATCTTCCATTTTGCAAAGTTATGGAGTTTAATTGTAGAGAAATCCACAACTTATCCACAGCAAAAATGAATGACTAATACGTCAAAACTTGACGTATAAAAAAAGAGAGCTTCCGGATTGATGTTGGAAGCTCTCTTATAAATTTGAATATATAAATTGGATGGTTTTTTCTTAATTTCAAAATTCATACCAAGATAATAGATAAATATTAATATTATCTAATTTCCCGTGTTTTTACGGTATTATATTTTGAAAAACATCTATATATTGGCAGCTTAAAAATTAAATAATTATGACACATCACTTTACAGACAAAGATTGGAAAAAATCAGATGAAGATTTTAAGATTGAAATCAAGATTAATATTAATGAAGACAAGCCTTTAATCCAGCTATATACAAAAGAAACTCAAAATGGTGTCGCAATACATGCAGATTGCCATATTGAAGTTGGTGACAATATCATTATTTTAAGTTCAGTCATTCCAGTAAATGGTTACGTCGTGATAAAATAATAAAAAAAAGTCCCCACTTACTTAGATGGGGATTTTTTTGTTAAACAAAGTTATTTTGCAAAAAACAACTCTGCTTCAGCTTTTCTCCGTCTGATTAAACCGTTTAAAGTTTTTCCTCCGGCGGTAATATATCTTGAGATAAACCAATCTTTGATAGTTTCTGAATTTGCTTTTTTATTGATCAAAGAAAACAGAGTATCAGATCCTCCTGTGTTGTAAGTATGCGAGACAAGAGCATCAAATTGATTTTGTGTAAGAGCGACTTTAATTTTATTGCTGACTATTTTTTCATACGTCGGTAAAACAGATGAAAATAATTCTACTCCTTTTTCTTTACTGATTGAAGAATCTTTCAGGGTTACTTTTTTCCCGCCCGGATAATAGGTATTTCCGTAGCCAATTGTAGGAATTCCCGCAGAATCCAGATAAGGCTTAGAACTAAATCCTTCAAATGATAAAATCAGATTGATTCCTTTTTGTGATGTTTTCATTTCTTAAAATATTTATAGACGAAAAAGATGAATATTAAAAAGGTCACAACAATTGTAATTACTATCCATGTTCCGGCTTGAAAGCCTGTGGAAGTGATATCATTGGTTTTTGTACTTACAGCGGATGCAACATCTTTAATTGTCTCTTTTGAAACTGCGGTTTTAGCGAGATCCTGAATAAAGTTTGTAGATTCTTCTTTCTTACATCCTTCAGTCTTTTCTTCGGCTTTTTTATAGTGGTTACTAATGGTGAAGTCTGCATTTCCTTTTATCAAAATACTTTGTAATGTATCTTTACCAACTACATTATGATATACCAATGGAGTTAAAGAATCTGCCTTGCCTTTGATGATGATGTCGCCAGAGAAATCTTCAACCTTCTTTTTTACGACCTGATCTGTAATTTTTTTAGTTTCATCCTTTCGGATTATTTCTTTTACAGAATCAAGTTTTACACGTTCAACTTCAGTCTTTCCTTCCTTTGTGAAAGAGACCATTTTATGTTTTGTCCTACAACCCAGCAATAAGCTAGTCAGCAGAATTAGAATCAATATCTGTTTCATTGTTTTTTAGATTTAGATCATTAATATTTAATGTTTTGTTGAATTTTTCAAATTTTCTTAAAAATGCTAAAGGCGGGAATTTACCATCTGTTATTATTCCTATGTTAACCAAAGCATTCCCTGCCGGATATATGAAAATCATTATTTTAGACGCTACTTTAAAATAGATACTATCAAGTTCTGCATCTGCTATGATTTGTATAAACGCTTCCGTAAGAAAATACACAAGAATCACCAATCCTATTTTTTGACTAAAACCGATCATCATTTTCTTTGGTGAAAAAGTATTGAATTTCATATGCTTCCAAACTCCCGCTACCAAATCAGCTATAATAGCAAATCCCAAAATAAATATGAAAACATAACTCTCAAGATACCATCCAGTAATTCGTTCGGAAATCGTCAATCCAACAGCTGGAACCAGAGCCAATTGCAAAGACGACCACATCTTACCACCCACGCCGCTTGAATGGATTGCAAGAAGATTATTTATTATAAATTGCTTAATCATAAGTTATCAATATGTGAACTGTTCTGTATAGAGTTATGTTGTTCATAGTACCTATCCTAATTTATTTGCTACTTTTAAAGCATATTTTTGTGCGCCAAAATCAGATAAGTGCGTTCCATCAACTGTATAAGTTGTCAATGTTTTAGCATTCATACCTAAATTATCATACATGGTTAAAACATCAATGTGATTTATTTTAGCAATTTCTTCTTCAGCATCGATAATACCTTTCATTGTCACGGGTGGAGTCCTACCATTTGCATATGTATCGGAACTCACACCTTCAATATTTCTGTATATGGGAGTAATAACAAGTATTTCAATTTTTGGAAAAGCGGTTTGAATCTTAGATAAAAACAAGTTCATTGCACCTTTAATTGTTGTACCCGTATTATCGGCATTCGTTCCAATTGGGCAAGTCCCTCCCGTTAGATCATTCGTTCCGAACGCTAAAACAATAAAGTCGACTAGCGCCCAGTTTATGGCTTTCATTCTGTTAACTATGTAAACATTGTCATCGCCCGTATTATCTCGAATCGCAATTGCTGCCGCTTCTTGTCTGCTCCAGTTTCCAGACACTACAGCCTCGGCGAGATTATAGGCGGAAAATGCATCATAATCGTTAGGAGTTATTTGATGTAGAGCCATTCTTGTTCCTCCAATAGCACAATTAATTAAATTACAGCCTAATAATTTACCTGCTATGTTTGTCCAGTTTGACAATTCCCCTATTGAATCGGCAAACACAACACCTGTTTGATTTGATCTTACACCACCCGTAACGATTGTATTTAATGGATTTAAATATTTTGAGTAGCCATAAGGAATATAAGGAGATGTTATTCTTTGATTAGCTGTAACCATTAAATTAGGTACATCCGTTAATGGAATATCTGTTTTTCTAGGCGCAATACGTATATATTTCTCACCCTCTAACATTGTATAACCGTCATAACCTAATAATAATATAGATGATTTAGTTATAATATTTTTATTCTCATCAAATACCGCTATCCAAGCTGGCGGGTGTTTGTCTGGATTTCCAAATATCGTAGCATTAACTTTATCGCCCGTTTTAAACGGTCCGATAAATCCTGTTAGTATACTGGCTAATGTCGTTACCTCAGGGGTTCCTGTGGTCGAATTCGACGGAATCCATTTCTCTTGTAGAATATTTGGATCATTTTTATCAAAGAAGTTTTCTGATTTTAAATAAAAATTATCTTTTACAATTACATTTTGCAGTTTAGAATCGACCTGCTTAGGCAAATCATTGAGATAATTTACCGTTGTGTTAATATGTAATTGTTGCTGTAAATTGTCATTTTCCTTTAGCAAATCCCAATTCACCAAAGCTTTAAATAGTGTTGTAGTTCCTGGGTTTGAACCTACATTTTTAATTTCTATTTCTTTAACACCAGTTCCTGTTCCTGTTGAAACAGCATAACTACCAATTAAAACTCCTGAGTCATTGGAAACTTGAAAAACGGGCGGTGTTTTTTTTAAAACACTGATATATAACTGATCTGAATTTTCCACGTAATTAACTTTGCCAAGATTTATAATAGAATCCGCATTGTAATTTGTGAGAACTGAATCAGGGAGTAAAAAACCGCTAACATTATGTTTCTTTAAATCATTTATATCTGTATATCGAATCCAATGGGTCGATACCGTCCATTGGCTCAAAACACTTGAATTAAATTTCTCTATAATATGATCAGTTGCTGTTGCATAGTAAATTATTAGCCCTGCTCTTCTCAATGCAACTGGCACTGCCAATCGAGCCGTATCAGGTGTGTAAAATCCTGAACTCAAAGGGAAGTTTTTGTCTAAATCTAAAACTCCTGCACCTGATATCTTTAAAACCCATTTAGAACTAACTCCGGGAATATCAGAAGATGTTGCTGTTTGTCCATCAGATAAATAATATATAGAACCGTTTTTAATAACAGTGCTCTTTTCTACATAATTGGATGCTGTCCAATCTGTAATAGATTTTCCGTTTGTAACCTCAAAAGTAGTAGGAGTAGATCCGTCTGTAAAAGTAATATTATAAGTATCCACCAGACCAACAGTTGATGTTTTTTCAATATCATTAATAGACCTCACTCCATACCTGTTAGCAATATCTATCCAATCCGTGCCGTCAAAATAAAATAAAGTGTCATATCCTTCAACTGCTTTTAAATCATCCAAATTAGGGTAATTCGTTCCTGGATCAGCTGAATAAACACGGGGCTTATACCATCCTATAACCGTAGGAGTAGCATCACTCGGAGATATTGGTTTTGCTAACCCTCCAATCAATTGATAAAATGTATTAATAGGCACTTTATATAGAGTTCCGTCAGCAGCTTCAAAAGGAATGTTCCCATCTACAGGATTCAACACTTCTGTCAGTTCACTGACTGATTTAACATTTATAAATGCAAGTAATTTATTAAGCTCAACCACTTGGATTGGTGTTAATCCTAATTCCTGCGCTATTTCCGGGGTTATTATCATAGTTATACTTTTATTGCATCCAGACCTTTAAAGGTGTAGATGATTGTTTTTAATTCATTTCCTAAAACTTGCTTCATAACATCTTCAAAGATTTTTTCTTCATCCAAGAAAATATTCATTCCCTTCTCATCCTTCTGGTTTGAAAATTTCATCGTTAGAGTCGGAGAAAATTCTTCGTATTCTGGTTTTTCTTTTCGAGTGCGTTTTGTTCCATCAATATAGAATTCATTATTAGTGGAATGAACTGTGATGAATGAAAGAATATTGTTATCGCCATAGATTGCAAATTCGTATTTAACATTCTCTTCTAACCAAGCATCATTAATAACTGTAGAACTTAATTTCCCTGCTTTTGCACTTTTCACATCTTCATCAATATCAAATTGCCCAAAGCAATATCCCGGAAGGCTCGTCACCATCCAATCATGATTATCGCCTAAAAAGGTGAATAGACCTCGGTTATAATTATGCTTGGTTGCTATTCGGATATGCTTTCTTCCTTCATCATCAGTACTGTCTAAGAATCTAACACAATTAGAGTAGAATAGAGTTTCACCCAATTCATTTTTTATTTCAAAATGCCCCTGAATTTCTTCAAAAGAAACAAAAGTAACTCTAACAAGCTTTCCGTCAAGTATACCAAATTCACATGGGACCTGAATTTCATCCAACCAAAGTTGTAAATCTTCTGATTCAACTTCATTTTGATAATTTGGGATTAAAAATCTATGATAAGAGTTTACTTCTAAAGGGTAAGGATTGTTAACGTGTCCGAAATATTGAGTGTTTTGCGGATTGGTCATGTCCTCCAACTCTTCAAGTGTCTTGTAGAATCTTACGGGGCTATGGTACCAGAATCGCTGCATAAATAAAACATTATGCACAAAACTAATGTGCATAATGTTAGGATTAATTGTGTGCGCTTTTAAAAAGGATCCGTAGATGGATCAAAAGGTCCTCCCGGCTCAAACGGAGGTTGATATCTTTTAACTGCTCTTACCTTCACATCAGTATTGAACTCTGAATTATCTACAGTATTTTTTATATTAATAAATAAATTTGATCTTGTTATAACTAGATTATTTCCAAAATTGCATTGAAGAATGTTTGTTCCATCATTATCAGTTGGTTTTAGCTGAACGTTAAAAACAAAAGCTTCATTATTTAAAACGTGATTAGAACTTACCGTATCATCACTATCAACACCGTAAGGTGTATAAGTGCTTACAATCTCATTTCCTAGATCATCACTTACTAAAAAGAAACCACCCCCGGGAGCTGATAAGAAATTCCAATTAATGTCAAAATTCCCAGTTCCGTAAAGCTGAAATCTTAATATGCTTGTTCCACAAGCCGTATCAATAGTTCGTTCTATTTCGCTATAAATCCAATCATTGAATCTCCAGTTTATCATTATCGTATTCGATTGCTTATTATAATAATCTGCCGTAGAAACAATAACTCTAAAGTACACCGGTGTACCTGTCATTATATTGAAAAACAGAATTGATTGAACATCATCTGTTTTAACATTAAATATTTCTTTCAAAGTAGTCCAATTCACACCATCAATAGAGTATTGTATTTTCGTAGTAGCATTAATATAATCTTGATTATACTCCCAGATTAACCGGACAGTATCTTTAGTCAATTGCTCAACACTTAGAAGTGTAGGATTATCTACTGATTTGCCTTTTACTTTTCCGTTGATAGTTAAAACGTTTTCACTTTTATTATGTGAAAAAGCACCTTCGCCAAACGGAAAAACATCATAAATACCATCAGGCGTGTTACAAGATAAATATCCCCTACTTCTCATTCGATCATATCCTATTCCATACTTCCAAGATTCATAAATAGCAATAAACTCTTCAAACGTTACCGATGTGTAAGAAATTGAAATTGTATCACCATTGAACAAAGTTTCCGAATAAGATCTCAATCTTCCTAAAGTTTCATCAGAGCCTACAGTTACTAAATCCGGAAGTTCATTAGCTAGATCTTCGGAATTAATTCTCATCTGAGCTTCAGAGTTATTTTTGTAATTAGTGATTTTGATCAATTCACTATTTAGCTTTTTTCTTAATCCAGAGCCAAACCATTTAAACCACCTTGCCATGTGATATTTTGGATTATGTCGAATATTGGTTGCCGTATCGAAATTACGGATATTTGCATTGTCGGTAAATCCTTCCTTAGTCCTGTTTTTGGTTAATTCTGCTATCCTGTATCTAATTGGCGTATCGTTTACTCCAGTTTCGATGCTTGATGTTTTATTAAGGGTCATTTTCGAAGTGACAATACTCAGAACAGTCCATGATCCAGCATTCTTTCCTTCTGTAATTTGAACAATATTTCCCACCTCGATCAAAGTAGTATCGAAAGGTGTTGCCGTGCAATTTAATTCCAAAAATCCGCCCACGTTGGAATGAACAGTATTTTCGAAAACTCCATTATCCCAAACGTCAGTTGTCTGAACTAAATCGATCAAAACCAAATCATCATCGTTATCATTTGTAGATGAACTTTTGTCTTCAATCAACTCCTTGATTTTAAATTCATCAATAATAAGTGATGTTTGCTTGTCAAGCTTGTTTTTAATTGATTTTATCGGTGTATTGGATTCTGAAGAAGTCGTGAAGTTTTTGATATCCTCTTTTACATTTGTTGAAAATTTCTTGGAACCGAAAAGCAAAGTATTAAATACTAAATCTTTATCATTTTCAATCTTGTATCCATCCTGAAGATAAAGTTTCTCTGATAGATCATATACTTTCACATCTTTAAAGAAATACGTCATATCTTCAACAACAACATTACTATTCAGAATATCGAATCCAAGACATAGCAATTTGGCAGCGCCTTCTGATAATGTGTTTTTAAAAGACGTTTTAATTTTTTGATTTAGATACACAGCAGGTAATCCCCTAAGATACATTCCTGTGGATATACATGTATTATAAAAGGCCCCGTTAACTCCAATCGTATTACTTATAACTGATAAGGAAGATGATGTATAATTTTTAACTAATTGATCTAAAGCAGATATTAATCTTACGCCTTTTGTTTTAACAAGTGGAGATTCTAAATTAGTAGTAATTTCAATGCTGGTATTCTCTTTAATTGGGAACAATCCGATGTTAACATCTTCATTGCTGTTTATTTCAAATGTCAAATTTTCTCCAGGATTTAAATTCCCTATGCTGAAGGTCTGATTATCAATCTTAATTATACCCGATACTGTATCTGCAAGTTTCACCGATCGCACTCCAGTTACTCCATTTTTAACCAAAGCATATAAAGAAGCATTCGCCATGACTCCACTACCTTTATTCACTTCAACTTCTAAATTGCTTATTTCTACCTTTAAATTAGGTAATGAAATATTAGTAGAAACAAAATCGCCTTGATATCTACGTGCAAATAGGGACGTATCAAGATTAGTATAACTCGTATAGTTATTAGTGTTGTTACCAAATTCGTATTCATCGGATCTTTTAAAAGAGAAAAAAACAAACTTGAACCCCGGTGTTACACCGCCATATCTAAATTGAGAAACATCATAAGTGTAGAAATTAGATAATCCTTTATCACCCTTTTTGTACCCAATGTCAAAAGTCTGAACCGGATCAATATCATTTTCATCTAAATCCTTAACGGCAAATAGATCTACAGTAGTTTCTTCCCGGGTAAATAATTTGTTTTGCGCTTCACTTTTTTTTATTTCAAGTTCTATTTTAAACATAGATACTTCAAAAGATTCTGAATATTTACCCAAATTAACATCGAAATTATCTTTCAGTAAATCATACTCAATTCCATCCTTTACAGCAATCCATTTAAAATTTATTAACCCATCGCATCCCTGTTCTTTGTAAACTGCTTTTATTATATCAAAAGCTGTTTTATGGCTATATTGAAAGAATCTTAGCTTTTCGTTATCGCCAATAATAAAATCTTTAACGAAAAACAATTCTTCATCAATATTTACTTTGGAATCAAGATCATCCCATCCGTCAGGCTTTTCAATTTCATAAGTTCCAGTATGAATACCTTCCGGAACAATCAATTTGAAGATCTCCTTAACTCCGTTTTCGTATAATATGTGTTTAATTGGTATCATCTTGTTTTATAATTTCATTACCTGTTTCTAAATCGTAGTAACCTATTAACTCTGGATAGTTTGCACCTCTTTGTTTGTAGATTTTACCATTTTCTTTTATCACAGTATCATGTGTATATCTTTTGAATGTAGAATCAAACTTTTTGGCTATTAAATCAGCAATCTTCTCTGAATAGTCTACATTCTGATTAATCACCACCGGTGCCGGAGCTCGTAAACTTTGAAGTGCTATTTTATGGAATATGTTATCTCCTAACTTTGGAATAGAACCTATTCTATTGATGATAGCTTTAGTTTCTTTAGCTGTATGAACATTATCACCTTTTTTAAGATATGTTAATTGATCTCCTTTATCTGAGCCCAAAGAAGTGATTTCGCCCTTTTCATTTGAGATAAATTCACGGCCGCCATCCTGAGTGATTGCAACTTCTGCATTTCCGCCTTTACGTCCTACACGATATTTAGGAACCGGATCTTTTGCCATAATAGCAACTGATTGAGCAATACCAAAACCTAATGCTAATGCTGCAGGAATAGCCCCAGCAATGAAACCCAATTGAGCTAGAGTCATAGTAGCCGCCAAAGCTCCATTTATTAATGCTTTTTGAGCTGCAGCCTTTTGCTCAGCTCTTGCTTTTTGAGCTTCAATTAATTTTTCACGTTGATACTGCTGTTCTTTGTACGTTCTAGCCTCATCTTCCAGTCGATTACGCTCTGACATTTGTTCAGCAGTTAATTCTTCTAATGAATTAAGAGCATTTAAACGCCCATTAATAAATCCCAATTCCTGCTCAGTTGTTTCCTGAGAAATTTTTAACTCTTCATCAAGCGCTGCAATTCTTTTTTCTTTTTGCTTATCTGTTAAATCCGACATAGCGTCTAAAACAGCAGAAGCAGCAAGAACTGCATAATCCTTCCAAGATGCGGTATCTCCTTTCAGCCTAACCATTAAAGCACGATATGAGCTGGCTAAACCTTCAAAACCTAAATCATCAAACCCCTTAGATATTGTATCTTGAATAGCCTTAGTTTTTTCATCAATATCATTTTTAGTATCAATTTCAATTTGAATGTTTATATTCTCTAATCCTTTGATTAAGCCTTCAAGTTTTTCGACTTCCTGTACGTCATTAGGGTTGATAATGCCTGCAACTTGTGAAGCTGCTATTTTAGTTAATAACTGAGAGCGTAAGGTTTTAAGTCTTTCAATCTCAATTTTATTGACTTCAATTTGGTTATTTTTTTCTAAAATATTTAGTTGAAATTCTCTTTCGGAAATTGTTAATTTTTTATTAGCAAGAATAACCGATTTCTGCTGCTCATAAGTTAGATTCTGAAAACCTTGAGCAAATTCAGACTGCACATTTAAATCTTCCAAAGCAGCTTCATATCTCGAACGAAACCTTTCGCTTCTCTTATCTTCAAGCTGTCCTATTTCTTCATCACGTTTTCTTTCTAAATCAATCGTTTCTTGATTAGCGTTTTTGGCAAGGCGAATTAATTCTTTATGATATTCCTCGGCTTTTTGAATTGATTCAGTATCAATTTCAATCTGCCTATCAATCCTAGCTACTCCGGAAACGAAAGAGATATTTTCTAAATCTTCAGAATTTCGTTCTAAAATATTTGATTGTATCTTATAATTTTCTTCAAGGACTTTAGCTTCATTTTCAAATGCTTTTTTACTTATTTCCGTTTTTTTTGCACTTATACTTTTTACCAATTTTGCTTGATCTAAATCAGCATCAGCAATTTGTTTTCGTTCTTCTGCATTTTTACCTTTTAGGTAGCCCATCTTCTTGTTATAGAATTCTGTATTTATTCTAAGGATTTCATCTAAATACTTAATCTCACTTATTTTTTCCTTCTCAAAACTGGTTTCATTTTTAGCTAACATTGTATCTCTAATCGCTTGAAGGTCCTTCAAATGATCTTTCTGAATAGATGATAAGGAAGAAGCTTTTTTCTTTTCATCTTTTTCTAATAATTTAGTTTTTTCCCTTTGCTTTAAAATTCCTTTTTCATCTATAAACCATCCTTCAGTTTCTTTTTTTGTTGTAGTAATCCATTTACCATTAACATTTTCCCGGAAGACATTGTTGATTAATGCGAATTTTTTACCTTGTCTTTCGGCTTGTCCTAATATTTCATCAAAATAGATTCTCCTATTACGCATAGCCCTTCCTGTCTCGTCAAAGCTTAATGAAAGAAGACCATTTGAATTAACTAATTGCCCTTGAGTACCAATTAGCATATTTGTGGCCTCTATTATATTATTATACTCCTTACTTGCTGATTTAATAGCTTTTTCATTTCCTTTTACTCCCCTATTGTATCCATCGAAATTAAGCGTACCAACATTTATTATATTATCTAATTGGTATAATATATCTAAAGCATTTGTATTTTCTTCCGTGAAATCTTTTGTGCTTTTTCTAACAATTGAAGTTGCCTGACTATAAGTAATAACTCCATCTCTAAAATCATCGATTGCTTTTTTTGCTTCATCATTTAAATTATTATATTCTACAGCATTATCACTGTAAACTCTGCCTATATAAATTAAAGCTTGTGCCTGATCCTTTAATAAATCATTTATTTTTTCTTGTTGTTTTTCAAGAATTATTTTTTGTACATATTGATAGTTTACGTTTTGGAGTTGTATGCTTATTTCGCTAAGGGTAGATTTTTCTTTATCTAAACCATTTAAAAAATAAGGATTTAACGCAACTATTTGTTCTATTATTTCTTTTTTCTTCTTTTGATCGTTAAAGTTTTTCCTAAGCTCTATTCCTAATAAATTTAACTGAGCTTGTTCTTGCTCAATAATGGTTACCTTTTTACTTGGGGTCAATGCTTCAAGCATATTTGTCAACACCGCATTAAAACCTAAAACGGATTTGGTCATGACGCCACTTCCGGAATTAACACCATCTACAAAGGCAACCCAAGCATTTGTTCTACGATTGATAGAAGCTGTTTGGGTGTCAATTTGATCTCCTAAATCAAGCTTATATTTTTTATTTAGCTGATCAGCGAATTTAGGAAGAACATCATCAGCGAGCACCTCTCCATCCTTAAGCATTTTATCAAGTTGCGCAGTAGAAACACCCATTCCATCGGCGAACAACTTAAAGGCTCCGGCCATACGGTCACCGAGCTGTCCTCTTAATTCTTCTGCTTGTACTTTTCCTTTCGACATCATTTGCCCAAGTGCTCTAAGTATACCAGTTGTTTCGTCTGTAGAAACCCCCAATAAAGAACTGGATCTCGTTACTGCATCAAAAATATTCTGCGTTTGTGTCCCCTCTAAATAAGTTCCTTGAGCAGAAGCGGCAAATTTCGTGTATGCATCTGTTAATCCCAATATTTCAATACCATATCGGTCAGCGATTCCGGTTAGAAATTCATTTTGTTTTGCAACATTATCTTGTGTTTTAAAAACAGAATTTTGAGCTAAACGAAGTGAATCTAACTTGATAGATGTTTCAAGTGCCTTTTCTCCTAATCTATAAAAGGAACTTGCAATATTATCTACAAGACCAACAACTCCTGCAGCTTTTAAAATGTCTGTTACACGACCCGGTAATGATCCGTGAACTCCCGGAGTAGTAGATCTATTTAATCTCGTTAACTGTCTTTGAAGGTCAATAGATTCTCTGTTTGCATTTCTGAAGTCACGAGATAGTTGGGCTAATCTTTGTCTATACTCCCTTTGTGCAACATCTCCATTTCTATACGCCCTAGTCAAGTCCACCATTTCAGCACCATAATCTCGTGCCCTATTGCGTGCTTCACGTACCTCCCTCGTTAATCTAGCATGAGCAGATGTACTTTCTCTTGTTTGTCTTTCATTTTGGCGTTGTTCTCTCGTTGCCTGCTGTCTTGCTCTGCTTTCGGCATTTAATGCATTAGCAGCTTCACGGTTAGCTCTGTTTTCAGCAGCTTGAGCATTTGCCGTTTCTCTAGCCGTTCTTTGCTGTTGAGTAGCTATTCTTTCTGCAGCTTCCCTAGCTCTACTTTCATCACGAGTAGCATTTGCAACTTCTCGAATAGCACGACTTTGTTCCCGAAGCATCTGAGCGACCTGTCTTTCAAGCCTTGTGATACGGGTCATATTATTAGCCATTGCAACCTGTGATTTATTAAATTCCTTGGTTGCGGTGTTCATTTCTCGTAATGCACGGGTATACTCCCTTGGGGTACCTGTTTTTAAAGCCTTACTGATGTTATTAGCATTTTTGATTAAATCCTTTGTCGTTTTTATAACGCTTTTGATAGAATCTTCTACTCTTTTTAATTCATCAATACTTTCCTGTGCCTGAATGACCGCTAATCTATCTGCCATGATTATGTGCTTTATTTAAACTTTCAACTTTCTTAATGAGACTCTTAACCATTATACCATACTGATAAAGAGAAATTCTATTTTCATCCGGATGTAATTCTAACCCGATACATACGCTGATAAACTGCTCATCGATATCAACTTCTTCATTTGATTTTTCTTTTTTCTCAAGCCTTGATTTAATCTGAAGAATATCATTGTTGTACTTTTCAATTTTTGAAAGAAGTTTTTGTTTTTGAATTTCCAAATCATCCGACTTCTCCACCTTCACATCGCTTAGTAGATCTTTTATATCCGAATTATCCACTTTCCAATTAATACTTTCACGAATGGCATTTGCTATTTGTTTTGTAGAAATAATATCAATAATCAATGAAAGTTTGTTTATCTCGTTACTGGCACTAGCATACTTGCCATAATCGCTTATCTCTT
Source organism: Chryseobacterium indoltheticum (assembly GCF_003815915.1). Taxonomy (NCBI): domain Bacteria; kingdom Pseudomonadati; phylum Bacteroidota; class Flavobacteriia; order Flavobacteriales; family Weeksellaceae; genus Chryseobacterium; species Chryseobacterium indoltheticum. Next base: position 1,533,103 of record NZ_CP033929.1, on the reverse strand, counting down.
CGTTCTTTGTGTTGATTGAGATAACATAATCCTCAACAACTTTATTAAATTGTTCTTCAAGAAATTTTTTATCAACTTCGATTTCGTCACCCGATTCGTAGCTTTTTATCATATATAAAAAATCCCCTGTTTGTATTATTCGTTTATAATTCCAAAAGGGGAGCTCTTTACTATCTTGATATATTTTAATATTATTCATTTAGGCAGGGATGTTCTGAGACGTGAAACCACTCGATTACACCTTTCTCGTTAATAAATTTTCGATCCAATGCGATTTTGTTGGGATTTTCTCCAGCAGGAACATAAGCAACTGACAATCCTCTTTTATCATCGAAAATGTGATAAATGAAAAACCGTTTTTCAGGATCATTAACAAATTCTCTGAGCTTCTGACATTCGCTTTGAGTGATTGGTTTGCTACAATTACACATTTAGATGCACTTTACTTTTCCGTTTTCTTCCTGATATCGGAATTCAATAGTTTCAGAATCTTTTCCGGTAAGTGTAGAAACTTTTATTACTTCACAATCTGGGTTCTTAGAACTTACCAGAGTATATTTTTCGATGATTATTTTTGTTTTCATTTTCCTTCGTTTATAATTTCTAAGAGCTTAGGTTCTATTTTCGGAATGTTGTCTTTCTGGGCTTGTATCATCTGTTTTCGATTGATACCAATTATTTTACTTTTGCTTTTGTAGTAGTAAATATCCTTCATGTATCCAGGATCATAGTTGGTGGTAAAAAGAACTTCTTTCAAAGTCACTTTCACTTTGATGCTTTTATAGAATAATCCATCATATTTTTTGCCCCACCAATGTTTTAAATCCCACCTTCCATCACTTAAAGGATTTGAACGCCTTTTATATTGGTGATAAAACACACCTGCTTTTTGATAACGGAGTGAATAGCGAGGCATAAATCCGTACTCGCTATCACGTCCGTGTAATAAGTTATCCTGATTAATCTTTTCCAGCTTGCTTGCGATCAGAGCTTCTTTCACCAGTCTTGGTGTTTGCTTTTTCGCCTTCTGAACTCTCTTTAATAGTTCCTGTGGACTGATTAGATTCATCGTTAATTGATGGTTTCAGGTTTTTTACAATCTCATCCTCCGTTAAATGAGGGTATCTTTCTTGTACATGCTTTACGGCTTCATTATTCGATTTGAATTTTTTACCCGGATTAAAACTGTACGCTCCAACCGTATAATTCATTATACTACGGTTTTTTTCATTGATTCACCGGCGTAGTAATTAGTGTCAATAGCTACAACAGGATATCCAGCATTATCTGTTTTAAACGAAACTAGATGATCTACAACCAATGCTGGATGAGTCAGTGTATAAGCACCGTTAATTTCAGAAACCGCTGTTATTGCTTTTAATACATCATTGTCAACCATTTTCCAATTGTCCGGCTCATTAAGTCCAGAAACAACTGAATCGGCACACATGTTCGAAACGTTCACAACCGTAGTAGTTGCTCCAACTGTCAAAATAGGAACTTTAATATCTAAAGCCGCTACCGGGTTTACTTCCAAGAAGTCAACTTCATCATCTTGCATCAAAATTGAGGTTGCCTGCCACGGAGACATTGCCGTTCTAGTCAAATCAATCATTAGAGATGATCCACCCCCTTCAGCTGCTGTTTTAATTTTTTTAACACCAGTAAATAATTTGACATCAAACCCTTTAACTGTTCCATCTTTCATTTCTCTTCCTAAAACAGAACCATCTTCCAGGACGAACATAATTCCATATCTCTCTGATCTATTCAGTTTTTGGATTTGATTTTGAAAGCAATTTCCCCTGTAAAAAGTTAAATTCCATCTCTTCATTCCAATTGTATTCTGAATTCTTTCACCATTGGACATGTCAGTGAATCCAGGATCAACATCCGCATCTTCTGCATTAAAGTCTTTAACTGTTCCAATGATTTTATCTTGTGCGATAAATCCATCTAAAATGGTTTTACTGAAGGTTGCAGGATCAAATTTAATTGATCGGTCTACAAGCATAAATCCTAAAGCCTGCTTCTCGTCGCAGAAAATCCCACCGATACGAGCCACTGCTTCAGATAATGCGCATTTTTTTAAAGTTAACATAGTATTTTTATTATTTAATTATTAGCAAATTTTATTTATTGAATAAGGCAAAGTCTCTAAATCTATTCTGAAACAATAGTAAGGCTGAATGTTGTCGAACTCATAAAAAAAAGGTCCAAATACTTCATTGTAGTCTGTTACAATTTTATATTTTCTGTTAACCCCAGCAGATGAATCTAAAACACTTGAAACATCCGCTAAAACTTCCGAATCACATCTATGCTTTAATTCTGGATAAATACTTTTTAAATCCAAAATAAAGTATATAGAAATCTTTGTTTCAAACTGCGTTACATTTACCTTTCCTTGAGAATCTTCCGCAGTGAAAAAGAATTTATTTCTTTCGGAAACAATTAAATTCCCACTGTATTCTTTATTTCGTTCATAGTGCTCAACTGTAACTATTCCATCTTGATCTTCTAAAACATAACATCTTGGATATGCGTCTAAATCAACATTCCACTTAGGAGAAAGTTTATTGTAAAGTTTTGTTTGAATCTTATCTATGATAAAATCTAATCCAATTGGCTTTTCTTTATTTAGTAAACTCATTTTAAATGGAAGATGTTTCAACCTCGTAACCATCATCCGAGCCCAACTGAGTATCAAATGTTTTTTGAATGGTTTTACGAGCTTCTTTTAATTCGCTGTAGTATCTTTTAGCAATTGTATTATGTTGCAAATCTTTCGTTTCGAACATCAAATTTTCTTTGTCAAGTTGTATATTTCTATTGCTTCTGTTGTTTGAATTATTCAAAAACATTTGAAATGCCATCAATTCAAATGAAGCTTTGATAAATGATGTTAGATTTATAAGATTGTATTCAAGATAAGAATCACTTTCAAGCGTTACTGAAACGTTAAAGCCTAAACCATTACCAGAATTATTGAAATAATTCCAGTTTGAGGACTGGGGAGTTAATCCGACACCTGAAGCTGTGTAACAAACAAAACCATCATATTTCATTTCATCTAACCATCCTGAATTTGTAAGAACTTTTTGACTGTTTATAGCAAAGATCCATCTACCTGGACCACTAAAAGTATAATTCAGTTTTTCAAATGAAAGATTTCCATTCTTAGGATGAATTACCAATGTATCAACAAGTTCTTTCTCATTAATAACATATAGATTCACAGGATCATTTGTTAATGCTTGCAAGCTTATTTCATTTAAAGTAATCTGAACATAATCACTTCCTTTCGCTTCAAATACCCAAGCAGAATAATCATGTGGCAACATTATTTCATGTTTCCCAAATTCATACAAATACTGTGAGTTTATCAATCTTCTTGAAAGTTTTAAATCTGATATCACCTTGTCTTTAACTCGATCAATGAAGGATTTTAAAATCAAACTTTCTTTGTTTGTTTCCATCCAAGTGGCAGAATTCGAAGGATCTACGTTTATGGAAATATCACTTAAACATTGATACAGCTTACCTTGAAAAGAAACAATATTCTTTCTGAATCTTGTCTTAGAATAGCTTTGATAAGTAACTTCTGAATTATAATCTTCAAATTCCAAATCAGGAACCGGAAGGAACTGCAGAAGATTATCCAACGTAATTGAAGGATGAACGCCACTATTGAGAATTATGCCTGTTTTTGATTTCAGTGTTAATTCTGAATCTAGTTGTACGTTTGATGTAAAATCTTCTACAATTCCAAGTTCCATGACTATTAAAAAATTAAATTATGCTTCTCTTGCCCAAATTCCTGTTGAGGATGTTACGATCCATGCTTTTGTTCCGGTGATTCCGGTACCTACCAATGTGATAGTATCTCCTGTTTGTGCAGTTGCTTTAGTATTCTGTACTGCTTTGTTGACAGTTCCATCTAAAACAACCACAGAACTCGCCAAGGTAACTGATCCAAAGATTCCGTCAGTTGCAATAGGTGAGACTTTCACGATGTTATTTCCGGTAGCACCAGAATTAACGACTGTGAAAATCAACCCTTGTTTTGTCGGCGGCAATACAATAGTTTTCGCATCTGTGCCAATCAAAATAACTTTTCCTGAATCATTCGCCGTAAGCGTGATGTTATCTGCGAGAACCTGAACCGGTTTCTGGTCCATTTCTCCTACGTTTCCGTATTTGTCTGTAATTTTTGCGTCCATAATTATGATGCTAAACCTTTGATTTTAATAATTGGATTTGCTCTAGTACTTAAATCAGAGTTGAACTCTTCAAAAATGTACACTCTAATCCACAACGCCATTTCTTGGAAGTGTGTCATGATTAAATTTGTATCTCTTCCGGTTGCCACCAATGCAGTTGCATCAGTTGCTTCACGGTTTACAAATACATTCGCTCTCATTCTTGCAAATGGAATTTCAGTGTCAGACATCGACCACTCTTTGCCACCTAGCTTAGTTCCCATACGGAAATCAGCGGGGAAGTTTTCATACATCGCAATTGCTCCGTTTCTCACATAATATCCTACGAAATTATCAGAACCAGGAGCTAATAAGCCTGATTCGTGAAGCTGATCCGGCGAAGGATATCCCAGCGCCTGAAGGTTTTTCTCGTTGTTGTTTCCGTATTTCGCCCATTCGTTTCTTGAAGCAGCTAATCCAGCTCTTGAAGTTAGAATCTCATAATCTCCCCCTATTTCATTTGCACCTACGATTCTAGAGATATTGGAAAACATCAATTCTTTTTGTGCCTCCTTACTAATCTCTAAAGTATCAGTAGTAGTGTTGAATGCGAAAGTTTTAGTTCCGTCAGAAACCTGAGCTGAACCCAATGGAAGAACTTGAGTTTTTCTTGCTTCCAATCGAGAGAGAATAATCGCTTCTAAAGCTTTACCCATTCCATACGAAACCTTCTTAAACTTGTGGTCAAGATCAAACTGTTCATCGATTAAGTTGTTGGCGTAATGAGCCGGGAAATGTCTAAATCCTGAGAATATATCATATACCATTGGTGAAATCTTGGTAGATGATGTTAAATTCGCAGGAATATCAAATCCCGGAGTAGAAGTAACTATTACTTCTTGATCTACAATTGCAGGAATCTCCAAGTTTCTCAGTGATGAGATCTGCGAGATTTCGTCAATTACACTAGGTTTTACCCAGTCTGCTTTTTCTGTGCTATTTTTTGCCAGGTCCACAGCACCTAACTCGGCATAGCGAGATTCAGTAACCGTGTTCGTGTCCTGGTAATTGTTTAGCATTGTTGCATCTAAATTCATTTTTAGAAAATTGTTTTTTGTTAGTAATAATTTAATACACGTTTTGCGGTCCTTCGCTATACCTTACTTTGCGGCAAGGATTTTTTTATTCAGTTCTGAGAATCTTTTAGAATAATCACGAGAAGTAGGTGTTACCCCTTCTTTTGCCAACTGTTCTCTGATTATTTTTGTTCGCTCTGCAGAATCTTTTTTAATTTCGTCAGTGATGTCGGCTTCTATACCTTCAACTGTGATCTTTGTTCCTTTCGCACCGGTTCCCGGAACAATTCTTCCGGTAATTACTGATTTTAAGCCCTCATCTTTTGCAACCAACTCGGATAATTTTACTCGCTTGTGCTGATTCTCTTTATCTACAGCTATATAATCATCTCCATCCAATTCAATGTTGTATTTTGCTTCTGTAGCTTTTTGAAATTCATTCCACTTAGCTTTAATTTCATACTCATTAGAGTCTTTAGAGAAAGTAGGTTTTACACTACTGTAAGCAACTTTCTTCTTATATTCTGAAAGCTCGTTTGATGTTTTTTCATACTTCTCAGCTTTTTCTTTCAAAGTATCGAAATCAGCTAATTTCTTTTGAGCATCATCAAGCTTTTGTTTAGCATCTTGTAGCTCTTGCTTAGTGGCTTCATCCCCTTTGAAGTCTTTTAACTTAGTTTCGTAATCAGTTTTTAGTTTGTCAACTTCTGATTTTTTACTTTCGATTGCTTTGTCTGAAAGGCGAGAAAGGTAATCTGCGAATTTCTCTCCTTGCTGACGGTCTTCCTTCACTCCTGTTTTTTCTTTCAGGTATGTTGCGGCACCAGTAAGGATGGCTTCTGCATCTGTGTTCGCTTTTCCATCCCATGCTTTTTTTTGCTCTGATACATAATCAGTCATCTTAGGAGTCAATGCAACAATCTGCTCAGGTGTAAGATTTGCATCTTTAATATTTTCTTCGTTTTTGAAAAACTCTTCCATAGTCTTTTAGGAATTTTAATTATTAATTTATTTGGGCCAATAATGGGAATCGAACCCATTTTTAAAATTCTTCTATCCAAGTGAAGAAATTAGCTGTTTTATAAAAACCGTGACCGTAATCACGGTTTTATTTATTTAAATCTTAATTGCCTTATTTTTCCTTAATGGCTTTTTCCAGCTCTTCCAAAGTCAATGCTTCATCAGCATCTTTATCAAAAGCTTTTTTATAATCTGCTCTTGCTGTTTCCAGCACTTCAAATTCTTCTTTTTTTGAGTTGATTTGGGCAACATCCCATTGAACACCTGCTTTCTTTCCTACTACCTTTTCGTAGTCTGCTCTTGCTGTTTCCAGCACTTCAAATTCTTCTTTTTTTGAGTTGATTTGGGCAACATCCCATTGAACACCTGCTTTCTTTCCTACTACCTTTTCGTAGTCTGCTCTTGCTGTTTTTAAGGCATCTGAATTTTCGGTTGAAACAACTTTATTAATTGCTGTAGAATTATTACCACCTTTTAAAGCTTCAACCATTTCTCTAAGCTCTTTCAATTCTTTCTGTTCAGGAGTTAAAGCAATTTCCGGAGCTGTGAAGTATTTATCAACTTCTGCTTGAATAGGCTCAATATCTTTCACTTCTTCATATCGCTTTTCTGAATCTGTTGGTTCGTCCTTATTAACTTTATTTAAGTCATAAGCTTTCGTTACTTTAATTTCAGTGATTCCATTTGCTTTTAAATGTTTCATAAAATTATCCCACTCCGAAGATCCTTGAGTAATAGTGACCGACTCATGCTTACTGGTGATATCACCTTTAGCGTTGTAAGTAGCAACACCGTAGAATAAACTAAGCGTTACTGATAATTGCTTGCTGCTCATTTTTAATTATGTTTTTGATTAAATTCGTGATTAAGATGATTTTCTCGCTTTCTTTCATATCATCTCCTAGACTTTCATAGAATACTTCTATCTGTCCGTATTCCGCTTCAAACATTGCAATCCAAAAATCAAATCTTGTTTGCATTTCAAACAGATCAGGCTGCATCTTAACTACTCCATTTAAAGCTGTAGCGAAATCTGTATCCGAAGCGTACGGAAGAATCATGTAAAGAATCACATCTCTTTTAGCTTGTTGGAGATTGTGTTTATTTCTGTTTTGAGAAATTCTTTTTAAAATCTTTCTTCTTTCAATTGCGTTTGGTGCTAATTTGAATGAAGTAAATAATTCATCTAATGATTCAATAAAGAAATCAGTTCCAAAGAATACTTCTACTGCTACATTCTCTTTTCCATGAAGCAAAGCCAATGTTTTGAAATCAGATAATTTTTTGATTCTTGAAAGCTCCTTAGATAACCATCTAAGTTTATCTTCTTTACTTACATATCCTTTACTGACTTGCATTTCATTTTTTGCTGCAGCATTTTGTTCTTCATAATCCCCAAGTAAGGATGAAAGAATTCTGTTTTCGATTTCAGTAATTCTTTTATTTAGATAATCTAAAGATTCAACAGGTAAATAATGAAACTGGAAATAGTTTTTAACTACATCCATGTTTATTGTGCCATCAGCATTATTTCCAGCTGGCACAGAAACAACCGTTCCGGCTTGTAATTGACTTTCAGATGATGAAATTGGATTGATAAGATCCGGTTTTTGTCCTCCAATCATAGATGAAGACATTGGTTCCTTATCAGATTCGGTTTTCTTTAAATTACCTGCAGGATTATTATCTTTTGTTTTAAGCTTTGTAGTTACGGGAATTGCTCCATTTGGCTCTGTCATTCTTTGGAGTGTTTTCAAGAAAACAAATTCTTCGAAATCGGCAAGAGCATATGAGAAAATTGATTTCTTAACAACGTGATTCTCTGTGAACATATTCTCAGAAGAAACCCAATCAACCGGACAATCTTCTAAATCATGTATAGAATGTAACACAGCTGTAAAATCGTGGTCAAAAAAGATATATTGATCCTTATCCAAGTATGAATATCCATGAACTTCTTTTCCTCCGATATTAATACAAGATCTGTAGGCAATGCGATTGATCTTGTCTTTCTCGCAGTCTACAGAAATAATATTCTTAATGGAAATAATTTCTCGGAATCTCTTTTCTTCTAAGTCGATATCCTGAACTACAACATCATTGTGATTAAATAAAATAGCATCAAATAACTCATCATCAAACTTTTCAGACTTCAATTCTGAATGACATGTTTCTTCCACACCTCTCAAAGTATATTTGAAAACAGAATCATCAGCATGGAATACTCTTCTCAGTTGTGGCTTCACGTCATCGTTGACAAGTTTAGCCGATGCTAGTGGATGTCTTAGGTATTTGAAGAATGATAGGAAATTATCAGTTTTGAAAACTGTTTTAACCCAATTGAGAAATTTATCATTTGAAGCGTACTTACGGTTCGTCCACTGTCTCAAATATTCTATCGAAATTTCTTTCTGCAAAGATGATTGTACAAAATAAGAAATATCCCGATGCTGTTGTTGAGCTTCTAGGATATGAGAGTAATTTACTTTCTTCTTTAAAAATTCGACAGGTGTCAGAACCATTTACACTTTAAGTTTCAGCAAACTTAAATCTGTAAATGTTAGGATTAATTGTGTGCGCTTTATATATTTGAAGAAAACTATTAAATGTATTACTCAGAAGCATTTTTTAAAAAGGATATTTATAACATTAATGAAAATGATGTTTTGCAATTTTTCTCTAATTCACCAGAAGAATCATCTATATTGGAATTTAAGTCCGGAGACAATCTTGATATTCAAAAGGTTTATCCTGAAGTATGTGCATTACATAATACACAGGGTGGATTATTAATTATAGGCTCTCCCAAACCAAGAAAATACGATGGTAGGGAAATATTTGACGGCCCTCTTACAAGGTCTCCATTCAAAGATAAAGATTGGGTATATCAGAAAATAGCTGGAAAGATTTCTCCACCCCCTACATCTATTAAAATTCATGATGTAAAAATGTCAGATGGAAAATATGTACAAATAATAGATATTCCAAAAAGCATTCATCCCCCTCATCAATACTTAGATAATGGAATATATTATTTAAGATTTGAAACTTCATCAAAGTTTGCACCTCATGGCTTGGTAGAAGCTATGTTTAATAAAAGGCAAGAACCATCAGTAAATTGTTTCATTTCAAAATTCAATTTTAACTTTTACGATCCAACAGAAATAGAATTTCAAATTACAAACACAACAGATTATCCTTTATTGGGCGTCCGTGGTTTGATAAAATTCTACAATGTTAACGAAGTTACTCAGTCAGGTAATATAAATGGTGATTTCATTAAACTAAATGAGTCTTTAGATTTTGATAGTAACCTAACCTGCTTTACAGCTGATATTCTTAAGCCTGATACTGTAATCGTGAGGGGATTGGCTTCTTTACACAGATACTATGTTACGACTGGCAAACTGCCTTTTTTGGCACAATTTTATATTTGGTCACAAAACATGAACTTAAAGAATTATGGATTTATAATATCACCAATACAAAATAAAAGTATTAAATATGAAATAAAGGCAAATTTGTTTGATGATGCGTCTAAAACCATTGAGAATGTTTTATTATCTGAAAAAGACGAAGAAATAATTTCTGGACTTAAAACCTTATTGAAAAGCATCAAACATAATTAAATATTAATTCCAGTCTGTCTCTAATTCTTGATTTGAATTCCAAGCCATATGACCGTATCGAGCAGCATCCCAAAAGTGATTAAACTTATCGATGGGCTGATTAATCATAATACCGTTTATTTCTCTCCATTTATAGTTTTCTACCTCTTTCTTTACTTTTTTGTAAAGGTGGTTTTTTACTATGTGGATTTTCTTTTTCTTCATTGAAAGAAGATGATAGGTAACAGATTTTGTTTTGCTAACTTTCATAGCATTCCATCCGAGATCAATTAAATCTGTTACCATTTGAACGGTTCCGTTTTTCTCTGACACATGTTTATCTGAAGAATCGCAGATAACTAAATCATTAGTGCTTACATCTAATTTTTCAAGACAACTTCCAAGTATATCGGCTGTCTCAATTGACTCGTAAAGAAGGGGTTCAATGTAGATATTATTTTCATCCTCGTAATATCCATTAAGCGCATTAGGATCTGATGTAAATCCAAAGTCATTGCAATAAATCTTATACTCTTCCGGAAATGAATCAATCCAGGTGACAGATGGAAATATAACACCTTTCATGGCTCCACGTAATCCAAGACCGTATACTTTCCACATAAACTCATCTGCAGTTCCTTGAATTACATTCGTTGGATGTATTGGTGGTTGGTTTGTTTCGGTAATCGCTTCATAGTTGTAGTAAACTCCATCTTCTGTTACTTCATAGCTTCCAGGTAGCCACGGCTCATAACTCATGATTTTAGTATACTCATTTGGAGCGATGAAATTTAGATTGTCTAAGAATGTTGTTCTAAGAAATGCAACATTATCTCTCGAAAGAACTTTATCAAATACCCAGTGCTCGGTAAAAGATGGGTTGTAATCCATCCACCAGAATTTTCGACATCTCATTTCAACCTGATCGAAAACCTCGTTTCTAATCATCATTGCTTCATTAAAAAAAGCATAATCACACCCTCCACCATGTTTACCATCTCCAAGGAAATGAACGGTTGTTTTACCTATTCTAAAGCTCGGAACTTCTTTCGCTAAATGGAATGGATTATGTAAGCCGAAATCATCTAATCTACGCTTGAAATCATCGTAGAGTGTAGTTTTAAACTCGTTATACGTTTCTCGATAAATATTAATCGTACAGCCTTCATCTTTATGCTTGTCGGTGGCCAACCAAATTATGATATCAACACCGGACCATGTCTTTCCGGATCTTGAACTTCCTTCAAGTGCAACTCCGGCGAAACCATAAAGAAGTTTAGGACGATTCTTTTCATCAAAACCCCATTTTTGATGATTTATTGCTTCAAATAGAATTTTGTAATTTGGATTTGTTTTATCATTAAATTCAGTGAGTCTACTAAACAATTCATCTACCTCTTCTTCTTTAAGAAGTTGTTCTAGTAAAATAATTTCTGAATCTGTTAAGGACATTAAATCTTTTTATATCTTATCATCAGGATAAGCGAATGGACTTTCTAAGTCAATAATTTGAGGTTTCTCGCTATTGGAAATGAAATCCTTCATCTTACATGTGACTAAATCAATCGCAAAACCAATAAAAACAGGGGAGGGCTGTTCTACATCAGCTCCCTTTCTCCATTTATTGTAATGCTCAAGAATTTCTATAGCTTGGTGTATGGTCATTAATTTAATTTTTCGAGATTACTTTTGTTTTCGCTGCTTCGAGTGAAGCTAACTTTATTTCAGGCGTTCCGTAGAGTGTTTCATCTGTCTTGCTCCAATTGGATTTTATTTCTTCTAAACTCATGGTCTTGAATTGTATTTTTCGTTCGCCTCATGTAAAGCTAATTTTAAAGCTTCATGTCTACTATTTACACATCTAAACTTTGATGTAAATGGTTTTTGTGTTACATAAGCCTCAAATCCTTGCTTGTTTTCCATATCGTTAAATACGTCTACATATTGAATACTGATAAATATCTCTACCGAATCTAGCCAATCAATAATTAATGATGACAAGTGACCCTTATCTACTGTGATATTATACCAATATTCAACATGAGGATTGTTGCATTTTTTATTATCCAGAGCCCAAATAATAAAATCGTTTTTAGCCTTGCCGTTTAACATCGTCTTTTATTTTTAGGTTTAATAAATTTTGGTTTCAAATTCTTTTTGCCGTTGGGGAGTAAGCCGTATTTCTTCATCGGAACTATTTTAAAGCATTATTGATTTCTTTCAATCTCGCTTCTAATTGTTCTTTTTCCGAAAGAAGAACATCTGTATGTTTCGCCATTTCGGGTGTAACAAACACTACTTTCATTTCGTTCACATAGATAGTTGCATCTTTATATGGTTTGTAAGGCTCAAAATATTTAATAATATCACTCTTAATACCTGATGCGTAACCTAAGTATCTTTCCCCGCCCATACCATCGTCGGCAGAAACTTTATAAAATATGTTTTCCATGAGTATTTTATTTTGATGAATTAATAGTTTCCTTTTTCTGAATTAATTTGACCCATTTTATTTCATAGTCTGGATCATCGAAGTTTTTTATCTCGTTCCAATCATCACAGAGTTTCTGTAAATCAGTGTACTCTTTTTCACTACCATCCATGAAATAATAAGTCTTTGGCTTACCAAATTCAAAATCATTTTTCTTTTTGGTGTACTGCTCACAATCAATTCCATACTTATCATCTCGCATCGCAGACATGTGCTCATCAGTCATTGCAAGACTTTTAATGAATTTGAATGAAATATCTTCTGGGCAAAGTAGATTCATATCCTTTATTGTTTAAGCCACTAAAGGCGATTATTTATTAGCTTTTGCAAGTAGTTCTTGTATCTTTTTCTTTCTTTCTTCAGCTGAAAGAATTTGTTCACCTCCAGAAGTAATATCGAGTTTTGCACCGTATTTTTTAGGATTCATTTTACCGATCACCCACTTGATAGTTTCAACCTTTAAACGGCGATGACCAAGCATATCACCTTTAGTTTTTTCAATTTCTTTAACGGTTTTCTTACCTTCTCCTTTTTGAGATATTTTCATGGTTTCACCCTCTTCTGTTGTAGATGCAATCATTAACATTTCATCAAATAGCATATCAGTTCGAATTTCACACGCACGTGCGTATCGTTTTACCTTCTCTTCATCTTCATCTAACCATTGAAAAAAGATTCTAGTAGATGGTGTCCAATCTTCTTTTAGAATCTGTCTTATAGGCTTACCGTCTTCTACTATAGAATCTATAATCTTATCGAAGATGTCTTCCTTTTGTTTCTTACCATATTTCATGATTAATAATCTTCTGTACAGCTATACCCTTGAGTTAAGAGTTCGGCCATTAGTTTATTTTTTTGAGCTTCTGTAGTGCATGTTACTTCAAATCTGAAAACAGGAATGTATGTTTGTTCTTCCGGTTGTTCCTCGTCAATTGGTTCCGTTGGAAACTTTAAATCCAATCCCCATTCTTCCAATAAATCAGCATCCCAAGAATTTGCGAGTTCTTCCCAATCCCATTCTCCTCCAGATACGTTATCTTTTATTAAAAATTCTTTTTGTTGTTCTTCTGTGAGATTATCAGCTATAATGATAGGTACTTCTTTCAATCCAGCTTCCTGACATGCTTTTAATCGCATATTTCCGCCGAGAACTATCATATCACCATTTACTACAATCGGGCGGATTTCTAGCATCTGTGGAAAGTCTTGGATAGATTTTACAAGATTCTTAAACTTGTCATCTTTAATCAATCTAGGATTGTTGGGATTGATCTTAACTTCCGATATTTTTACTTTCTTTGAATTCATAATTTCTCATTTAGATATCGATTAATAAGGCTTACAATGTCTTTGAAATTCCAAGCGAAATCTGCATAGTATCCAAGCTCCCGAAGTTTTTCGATTGTTTTGAATTGTTCCTGAATATGAGCATTGGATTTTAACCCTCCATTTAGTTTATATGGAGATTCCGTTTTCAATTCAATGAATAATCCGGAATATTTTCCTTTCGGGCAGAAGACGAGAACATCAGGAGTTTTGAACCCGGGTTTCTGAATTTGAGAATTCCGTACAGCTTGCCATTTTGTTAGTTTTAGACTGGCAATTGTATCAGACATGAATAAAATAGATGGGTGTGCAGCTCTCAAGTAACTGCATACACACTTCTGTAATTCAAATTCAGGTTGTCTTTTCACACTTTGTTTTAAAGCGGAAAAGTAAAAATTGTAATGTTAGGATTAATTGTGTGCGCCGTACCAACTTATACTATATGTTAAAGTTTGTTAAATTGCATCCATTTATTTGGACGCAATTATATTTATTAATATCTTTGAAGTATGAAAAATGAGAGACAAACCAACTCATTTGAAAACTAAAGATTATGAAAGCAATTATCAATAATAACATCACTTACAAATTAACAGGAGAAAGAGGAGATTTCTTTATCACTGAAGATAACAAAGGGAAATTGAAAATGTTTGCAAAAAACACTGTTGAAGTTGTAGAAATTGAATCTATGCCTAAAGCTAAAGTTTTCAAAAAAATTTCAAAATCAAGTCAAGCAGTTATTGATGCTGATTTTAAAAACTTCAATAAGAGAATGGCAGAAGCTGAATATTACGAACATAAATTTTAAATAAGAATAAATAAATTATTATGAAAACAACTAAAACAATTTTAAAAATCAATTCTAATGGTGAATTAGTTCAATGGAATGAGAAGTTAAGAAGATTTGAATTAACATCACGTTCTTGGTCTTGGTCTGATATTGCACCAGAATTTTTAGAAGAAAGTAAAAGTAATTTTGAAAACAAAAAAGTGTGAAAAGTTTATTATTAAAAATTGGAAGTAAGCAATATACAGTTATTGATTGGGAACATGGTTTTTCAAAAAAATATCATGTTGTTGTTACTTTTACAGATGGTGGTATAAAGTACATTAATTCAGATCATCTCTGTTATCAAGCCTGTTTGCTGTACACATACGATAAAGCACGAGCCGAAAAATTTTACAAATCTATACCTGAAAGTGATGAATATTCTATATCATTAAGCAAGCAAGATAAAGTTTTATTAAGCAAGTAAATATGACAACACACGAAAAAGCGATACAATTAATAAATGATTTAGGTATTGCCCCAAAAAATGTAGCCAAAATCATTAATAAAGAAAACCCTTCTACGGATGCGGTTTACAAGAAAATTAAGTCTCAAGCAAGGAATAAATTTTCCGTTGATGATTATGAAAACATCAAAAAACATATTTTAGGAATTGCTGACAAATTAAAAAACGAATAAATTTTAACTCATGAAAAACTTAATTTCCATCTGGAATGAAAAAGAACAAAGATTTGTTTCTGCTTCAATCGAAAAATCAAAAGTAAAAATCTCTTTTTTACATAGACTAATTTCACTCATAAAATAAAAATAAGCTCCTATTGTAAGGAGCTTATTTATCTCATATAAATTCTAATTTATTTAACGTTTTTCCTAAGCGTTCTCTTTAGCCAACTTGTAAAGTTCTGTTATCTCTACATGGAATTTTATCAACTTTGCGAAGTCACTACTATCAATAGGATTTTCACTTAATTTGATATCTTCGAAAGAATAACCTTTAAACATTTCATAAATAACATGAACCATACCCACGTACTCATCCACATCATTAATCAATTGGTCATTGCATTTTCCATCCGATTTTAAAATAGCAACAAATCCAGTTATTTCAACTGCTTTTAATCTATTCTCTTTGCTTATTAAATTACTTATTGCTTTTGCTTCTATTTCTTGCATAATATGTTTTTTATTTAAAATGAATAGGTATCTTTTAGTAAATCGAATGCCTCCTTATAAGACAATCCTTGAGTTACCATAATTAGAAACTCTTCATTGTGTTCTTCTGGGAATTGATAAACAATATCAAAGTTGTGCAAGAAGTCATCCTCTGAACTTACTAACCTTAGTTTTGAAGAATAATCTGCCATACAGTGGTATGCTGCTTTATTAAATTCTATCCAGCTTTCATTTGCGGATTTTAAAGAATCTGTAAGTTTTTTACCTGACTCATCCATGTTATTATTCATATTTCAAATGTATTAAAAATTGTGGTAAAAATCCCCGACCTAAGCCGAGGATAAAACTAAACCAGATTAAATTAAGCACAAAATATATTTTAATATTATATATATCCAAAATAAAAAACCCAAAATCCTAAAATACCATTTGGCCTCTAAAATTTGGTTTTTAAAATCTTCATCTACTTTTCCAGTATAACGGAAATCACTTTTAATAAAATATGATAATGCTATTAATACGTATAGTGGATATAAAGGCAAGGTATAGATCGTTTTAAATAATCTGACGGTAATATTTTTCATTGTAATTATTTTTTAAATTGTTTTTTAGACAGTAAGATGTCAGCTTAATTTTCAATCTCGTCCCAATCTTTAAAATCTTCAATTTCAAAATCAATATTAAAGTCTGTGATTTTAATTACTGCTTTATCATTTACTAATTTTTTAATTTCTTCCTTATCCAAAGTTTTCATCATTGCGATCTCGTCATTTGACAATTCGATCGAAACTTCTATTTCGCCAATATCAGAAGAAATTATATAAGGTCTAAATTCAAATTTCGTTTTATTCTCCATTTTTAGTGAGCAGTATAGTTTACTCAGACTTTAATAAATCAATTTTTACATCCAAAGTCATTAATGCAAGATTGGCAATGTCAGCGCAATTTTCTTCGATTCTGTGAATGTCATTACTCATCATTGCTGATTGTAGTTTCCCAACGTGATAATATAATTCAGATATCCAAAACTTATTATCTTTAACCTCAAGCCAACCACCTTGACCGTTACGGTCTCCCTTCTGGAAATTAGCTTCAAGTTCTTTTTTCATGTACTCAACAAACTTTTCAGTAACCTGATCATACATTTTTAAATCAGGTGTTTTTTCTAATGTATTTTCCATATCATTTATTTTAGTTCCAATCGATTGATTTTGTTGATATATTCTAATGCATTCACAATAGCTTTTCTTGGTGATTCAAGTCCGCCAGTATCATAAATATTCACACCACCTTTTGTGATAAAAATATTATTATTGTAATCTCCCCAGAATTGAAATGTAAACTCATATTTTACACTCCAATAATCAAGGTCGCTGAAAAGTTCTTCTAATGGTTTTGATTCTGTATTGCTCATAATAGTATTTTATTTAGTGGTTTCTTCTTCATGTCCTGGGCATCCACCTCCGAACGGATCAAAGCCAACACAATTACTATTTGTTGACATTAATTTATGTCCGAGTGCTTGAAGTTTTGCAATTTCTGCTCTCGCTTCTGCATCGGATAATGTTCTGCCATTATCATCTTCCATGATGTTGATTTTTCTTCTCTTGTAATTTCTAAGTAAACCTTCCAGATTTACACTCATGTGGTGAATTGTACGTTTCATCTTTGTTTTTATTTAAGGTTTAGAATGGTAAATTCTCATTTTGCTCCAAATCTTCAACAACAGATTCAAGCTGTTTGATTTGTTCGGCTAAATCAAGTATAAATTCCTTTGAAAGACTTACTTCTGTTTTTGTACTTCCATAACCATCATAATACCTGATTCTATTTACAACTTGCTTATGAGGAATAATTACCCCATCGGTATCAGATTGTTTAACAGGCTTCATTTCAGTAGAAATAATTACCTCGTGCTTTTCGTTGAAATGTTTTTTTGAATATGACATAATTTAATTTTTGTTTGTTAGTAATCTATTTAGTTAGTAGCTCTCAAGCTCTTTTTTAACCTCATTCCAATAGTACCATTTAGGATTTAAGTTTCCCAAATACATAGGGATATCATCAATAATTTCATTAACACATGTTTTAGCACACGCAAGTGCTTTATCTCTGTCATAAACATCTATTGTCTTGATTACGCCAAATCCCTTATTTAAATCTTCTTTATGAGAGCAATATTTTTGAAACTTCTCAATAAGACTTTTTGCTTTTTCTTTAGGTGTCATAATTTATTTTATTAGTTCTGGGTTAGAGTGGAAGGTGAATGCTTTCAATATCACCTTCCAACCTGTTTTAAATATTATTCCATCTGCGACCTCTTATAATCATCTGAATTGAACTTTCTGCTACTTTGTATTCATCAGATAATTGTTTTACAGATAATCCTTCAGCTTTTTTCTGGCGAATCTCTACAACCTCATTGGCTTTTAATTTTGTCATTCCGTTGTTGAAACCCTTGCCATGATTATGAGGCCAGCTTCCGCTGGAAAATGCAGCTTTTGAACTGTCTTTTTTTGCGATCCATTCGAGATTAAAAAAAGCATCAAAATGATAATTTTTGTCTCTGTATTTTAAAACTTCGTTTATCTTAGGCTCCCTAATGAAGTGAATGGCCACTAATCGTCCCGTTAAGTAGCTTTTCTTCCTACTTCTTTTATCATGTAGTATAATCTGATATCTTCCTGATGAAATAGTTTTTTTTAGTATCATATTAATTCTACTAACGATTGATTTTACACGAGAATAATTTGAAATCAAATACTTACCCTCATAGCCTTTAATTTCTTTCCATTCTTCTCCAGGTAAATCATTTAAATCCCGGCTTAAAGTGTCTTCAAGGTTTATTGAATTTTTAAAATCTTCCATGCTTCAATTGTGTTAAAGTATTTAGTTTCTCCCTGTGGCGAAATCCATTCTCTTCCCTTAATGTTGATTCCGATCTTTGCTCTTTCTCCTTCTGAAAACGGTTCGATAATATCAACCTTTCCAGAAATTAACTCTAAACAAATCGTCTGAGAAAATTGTTCTTCTGTCACAATTACAACTTCTCTTTTCTGAAATCCTGATCCGAATGTCTGGATGTTGCCTATTTTCTTAATTACTCCTGTTAATTCCATTTATTAATTTTTTTTGAATACATATTTTCGTTTTGTAAAATTAATTTGCTTGATTAAGCATTCCTTACGGGTTTCCGCATTCAGCCCTCTTTTATTAATCTCAATCCCTTTTTAGTAATCACATATTGAGTGTAAGTGATTTTAACAATCAATCCCGCTGTTTTAAGTTCGTAAATAGAATAGCTGTCTAAATACTCATTGTTTACTAATTTTTGCAACTTATCTTTCATGCCGGCAGTACAGGTATTTGTGTGATGTAGTAGGGCATAGGTTTAATTTTTTAAAAGTCTTTTTCCAATTTCTTCTACAACATCACGAGTTACAGCATTTCCAAGCATCTTGTATCGTTGTGTTTTTGGAATCTCATGTACATCTTGTACAATTTCGAAAGTGCCTTCTTTTTTATTGATCCAAACCTGCTTCTCGTAAAGTCCATACCTTGTCCAATCATCCGGGAATCCCTGCAGTCTTTCACATTCTATTTCAGTCAGTCTGCGAATTGAATGTTCTTCATTCCCGATTTCAGGAATCCGACCAGAATTAATACATGATCTCCCTTTTTTACCTGATCCCATTGAATAAGAAATAATAGGCTGACCAGATCCGTCCTCTCTTGCTCTTGCTTGAATTTTTGGGGAAATATTATCTTTCATAATTCTAAACCCAACTTCACCTTTAAAGTCTCTTTTGATACCGATTACAACATTATCTTTCTGAACTGAGGTCAAAGTATTTGAAACACCTTCTTTGTTGATCTCAAGCATTTGCTCGGTTTTTTGACCAACAATTCTTGCTGTTGGATTATCTGGATTTCTACCTCTTATTGCACCGAGTAGATAATTTCCATGCCCGGCACCTGTATTAGCTCGTAACGGAGGCATTATTTCTCTTTTTTCACGCTGTCTGGATTTGCAAGAATCACAAACTAATGTCATTGAAGAATGTAATCCTCCGGAATTTCCACCCGCTGTCAACGTTCGAATACTTCGGGCTTCGCCTGACCTTTCATTAATCCCGCAATTGTCTTCTGAGATAGGAAATACGTTTCCGAAACTTCGCTCTGATTCTGCAAGATGTCCGACAAGGTATATCCGCTCTCTATTTTGGGGTAAAAACCACTTTGTGTTAAGCAATTGCCATTCAAGTCGATAACCCCCAATGTTGGCAAAGGCTTGGAGAATGCCCCAAAAGTCTGCGCCAGAGTTTGAGGAGAAAGCTCCTTTAACATTTTCCCAGATAAAAACAGTTGGTCTGAGCTCAGTAATGAGCCTAATGGCTTCGAGGATAAGAACACTTCTCTTACCGTCCATCCCTTCTCTTTTTCCAGCAAGGCTGAAATCTTGGCATGGCGATCCGAAAGTGATAATGTCAATTCCGCTAAAGTCTCTTCCGGAAATATCTGTAACTGACCCGATGTATTTTGCATTTGGAAAATTGTATTTATAGTTTGCTATTGCGTGTTTGTCTATTTCGCTGAAATAATGTTCTGTAATATTGAATCCTGCATCTGCAAGACCTTTTGAAAATCCGCCAATCCCGGAGAATAGTTCAATTATTTTTAATTCCTGATTCATTTCTTCCTACTTGATTTTTGTGTAAATGTTTTAACCGTTTCCACTTCAAAAAACTGCTGATAATTAGAGAGTATTTCGAAAGGCATTTTAACGGGTTTCTTTTCGTTTCGGTTCTTCTGGTAGATGCTTTTGAAAGCTTCTATTTTTTCACTTTCTAAGGCTGTTGCCTCGTAATTCGATGATGTTGAACATTTCAAAGAATCTATCATAAAGTCTTTCTCCATATTTTTCAGCATAAACTTCTAATGTCTTTTCCAAGCTGTTCTCATGGTAATTAAGGGAGATCAGCGTTTTAGCTTTGTTCGCATATCTTTCTTCAAAAATCTCTTTAAATAGTTCTAATTTCCCGTAGTTACTTGCTGTTCTTTCGCTCATTATATCATCGTAATTGCGATAACCAAAATGATGGCGTTTATTGAATAAATTCAACTTATACTCTTTTTCAGATTCTTTGTTTGATCTGTTTATCGCTTCATATTCCTGCACTACGGAATTGCTTGTATTAAAACCAAATGACAGTTTATATCTTCCTAGAATTTGATCGGTACCAAATTTATCTTTCACAATAACTCTGTTGTTTTCTGCTGTTTTGAATATCACATGAAATGTTTCAATTACTGCAGACTTTCCAACTCCAAAATCTCCGAAAATAGCCAATCCTTTGTTTAAATTTGGTTCAGATTTATCGTTCAGAAGTGGGCTTTTATAAAAGTTTTTATTACCAATGAAGTAAGAAACTAATGTTCTTGCTAATTTTCTTGAACCAAAATCATTGTGAGATTCTACAAATGGTTTTCCGTGAACAAATTCAAAAACCTGAATAAACAAATCATACAAGCTTTCAGGATTTATTGGCTGTAATTCCGGAAGCACTTCAATCTCTTTTTTTTGCAAAGAATTAAGGTGATCAACGTGTTTTTTCTGATACTCCTCATATTCTTTCAGATATTTTTGCAAAATTGGATTTGCTTTTTTAGCAATTGGATTTTCATCACTTAACCCCAGAAGCGCTTCAATAAGTTTAGTTTTTCTCGGTTGTACTAAAACACTATCTTCTGGCTGCTTGCGTGAGTGATTTTGCTGTTTTTGATTGTCCATTTTCTTTCTCTTTTTGTTCCCAAGTATGTACGGCCGCTTGCCAATCTTTCATTTTATTTTTTCCTATCATCCAATCTTTCGCCTGATAAAAGTTTACGAAGCTAAAAGCCGATATTCCGTTTTTTCTTTCGTTACAGTAAATTTGAACTTCCTGAACTGTCGGCGGCCGGAATACCTTTTTTTGCGCAACTTTTTTGGGTTTTTCTTCAGAATCCGTTTTTACCTCATTATCAGAAAATAAATCTTGAGATTCTGGAAAATGTAAATTTTCCTCTTTTGTTTCTTTTTCTAAAAGAATATCAGTTACAGTATCAGTATCATTACCACTATCATTAACAGTATCACTATCGGCATGTTTGGTATCTTCTGGTATACAGTCGGATGCGGTCGCATTATTTGGCATTTCATTTAATGCGGTGGGTTTATCCTTTTGCCATCGCTTGTTAGCGTTTTCTCTGTTCTTCTCTTTTGTTTCTTCGTATTTTTTAAGATCTCTTTTTAATTTCTGCTTTACTGGTTCAAAAGCTACTTCAATGAGCAAATCATTTGTCTCAGGATTTTCATCATTTACATATTTTAGAATGTGCATGAATAATTCCCCGGCTTTTTCCATTGGTAATTTTTGTACAGTTTTGATAAGATCTTTGTAAAGAAGAAAACCGTTTTTGTCGTCTGCCATTTTAATAATTTGTAAGGTTATGCTAACTCTATTCGCAGATGTTATAATGTGATCTGCATTTAAATACAGGATCTGATATAAACATATCAGGTGTAGCCGTTTTATCATTAATGTATCTTTCAACATCACCCATTGTGGGATATGATTTGCCTTTTTTATCTACTTTACTATGATACCTTTTTGGAATTTTATCAGGTGGAAAAAAAGAAGAATTAGCTTTCAGTTCTGCATCTTTAACTTTAATTATTGTTGATGGTGATTCTTTCACCGTTAGGGTAATGCTTGGGATGTCTTCCATTATACATGGGTCACATCCAACCCTTTTATAACCTCTTTTATATCTCGGGTTAATATCATACCCACGATTTAAAGAATAATAAATCACTTCATCACCTGTCATGTGGAAACAAGGCCTTATCACACTGTCATCATACTTTTCACACCATTTTATAACATCTTTTTTTCGATAAGTGTAATATTTAGGATCATCTTTGCCAATTGCTAAACGGTCTTGCGCTTTCTTTAATTTCTTTTTTTGATTCAGAGATACTGGAGGTTTATCAGCAAATGATTCCACAATCATCGTGTTTGTTTGATAAGGCTCAAAGTAGTATTTAAAGTATCTACATTCGGCTTCCATTTTTGACCGTTTTGCACTCTCATCTGCTCTGATTCCATCAACTACAATTATGTGATCTTCGAGAGTTAATATATAGTCAATCATTGGGAAAATCTTTAATTCTTCGGTGCAGAACCGAGCAGTAGTAGAAGGAAAGCGACCTCTTTTAACTGCCAAATCAACCATTCCATCATATTTTTTTGATGTCAATACTTTGAAATTAATACCAAGCTTTTGAGTAAAGTAATCGATATGTAAATATGTTTCATCAGCTTCCCACTTGACATCACAAAAAACACCCGTGAGGCTTTTTAAACCAAATTTGTTTTCTGCCCAAAGCGTTGCTGCTTGACTGTCTTTTCCTCCTGAAATCGGTGTTAATACTATCATTTAATCCAAATCTTTAACATTACAAGGGTATCTCACCCCTTTACTATTTTCATATATTACAGCGTTTCCGCTTACAGAGATTATCTTTACTCTTTCTCCTTTCTTTCCCCAGACAGATTCTTTGTACTTGTTGTCTTTGTTTAGGGTTTTAGTTTCACCTAAATCCATTATCCTTCATCAAATTGAGCTTCACATCGTACGATACTAATTAAGGCGTATGGGTCTGTTTTGTGACTTCTTGTTTCCAATACCTCTACGATGTTAAGATTGTGGCTTGAACGGTTCTTTCTGTGTAGGGTAGTTTTCCAATAAACCGTTGCGGAATCGTTCGGTTTAGGTCTTGATGCGTTGTTATGTACTACAGAAAAAGTATCTGCTGAATACTGGAACATTGCTGTAAAATTTGGCATAATAAATTATTTTTAGTGTTAATTATTTTGAGTTTAATGTTCTTCAATTATATTTGTTTGAAGATTTTCGGATTCACTTATTCAGTGAAAGATTTGTTTATAAAATCTAGTTCTTCTTGAAAAACAAATGGAGAACGAAGCTTTAAAAATCGGTACCATTTATCTTCAACTTTAGCGAACCGTCGTAAATCCAGATATAGAAAAGCTTCTTGTCTTGAGTGGAATTGCTCCATTAATTTGTAAGAAGTAAATTCCTTTTCTTTGAGTTCGCCTGATGCATCGTTATATTCTAATTTGAAAGCTGTGGCGTTATCGATGTTGATTCTCTTTTTGAATTTTGGCATTTCCTGAAATTTTACTGAGTTGATATTTTTGCGACAATTCCGGATTTCTTTCTAATTCAAGATTGTGGTCATTACAGCACGGTTTCCAGAATCTTACATCTAAGTATAGGCTGATGTTGTTATCTCTCGCCCACTGGTCTGCAAATCCTTTTCTTCCCATTGTATGCTCAACTGTATCAGCTCTTTTATTGCAACCTTCTATAAAACATCTGAGATTTTCAGGTTGTGCTAAAAATTGAAGTCTCTTTATTGTGTACTGAGGATTTTCAATCTTTCTTTTCGCTGATACTTTAGGAATTGCTTTTTTAGGTTTTTGCAGTTTATCCTTATTCTTTTCAGCGTTTACTAAAGCTCTGTGAATTTTATAATGATGTTCGCATCTTTTCGCCGTTAGATAATTTTCAGTTCCGGGAGGGCAATCTAAACACTGTCCTCTTTTTGGTTTTATAGTGCTGTTTATCATGCTGATTCCGGTTGTTTGTAGAATGATTGAAATCTCACCAAATCCGGATACTCAGGCGATTTAAATAATCCATCACCCATACCCGTTAGAATTTCCGCTCCTGCATCATCCAGCACTACACGGCTGTCAATCTCTTTAGGAACTCGGAAGCAAATCATCAATGAGTAATTTACTTTAGCATCACCGGTGATAATTTTGGAAGAAGCTCTCTGTGTTGCATCTATTCCTCTGATCCCAACTGATCTACCTTTCTGCTTGATGATTCTCATATTTTCTTCAAGACTGTTTAAAGTTCCGGTCTTCTGTAGTTTAGTTTTTGGACTTGCAGGAAGCCCCATGAACAACTCTGCTGATGTTTGCTTGTAGTATCCTACTGTAACATTTTCCCAAATTTCTAAATCCTTTCCTTTTCTTGAATTAGCAACAGCATCGGCGAACTCGTCAAAAATGATTACAATCTTTTTTTTCTTACCAGCTTTGATAAGCTCATTCATTTCATCTACAACAGCTTCAACTCTCTTTTCAATATCAAGAATATCATTGAAAACTTCAATTTTAGAATCGTTAGCATAATGGCTGAATTCGAACTTCGGATCAAGGATAATAATTTCATCAACCTCATGAATTCGTTTAATATATTCCGTTACACTAATTAAACATCCAGACTTTCCGGAACCGGCAGCACCGCAAACCAAAACGAATGGAGTAGACTGATTATCTAAATCCCAATGAATGGTTTCGCCGAAATTATCTTTACCAATTGGAACTTTTTGACCTTTCAATTCAGTAGAATCCCATGGAAGAAACTTATCTTTTTTCTTTCCTGTTTCTACTTCCAGATATGCTTTACCTTCAAAAACTTTCAAGTCTTTTGCTATCCTAACATTTGGAACATTTAAAGCGTTCGCTATTTCGAGTTTATAACTTTGAACTGATGACATTTTAGTTCCAGAAGCTACTTCAAGTAAAAAAGTATTAGAAGAAAATCCGCTGAATGTATGTGCTACTTGTGTGTGAACTCCGAATGATTTTAGGATAAGTTCTATTTTTTTCTGTGGTTCCATGTTTGCTGTGCTTAAATCGAATTGAATAAATGAGGCTGCATTTGCCTGGAAGTTTTTAATAATCTTTGGACTGATTGTTTTAATTGATGAATCTCTTATTTTGCGATGTCTCTTTGATAAAAGATCTCTTTTAGTTTCATCAATATCAAATTCGTCTACTTCGTTTATCTGTGTTTTTGACCAGAACTCTAGTAATTCAGCCAGATCAATGTAATTATCACTCTTGTTTATGATGTATAGGAAATCAGGGTCAGAAACAGCCTCAATCATCTTTTTTATTGGCTCATACAATAAAACTTCATGAAGAATTCTAGTATCATAATCCATGATAATTGGAAACATCTTTAATTGCATTTGTGAAGCATCTTTGTTTTTGCTTGATTTATTTTCCGCAAACCAAACTTCATCTACAAATAAACCGCTGTAAGCCTCGTATCCTTTCACGTAGGTGATTGCCTGATCTCCGCTTACTAAAGCTATTTCCTTTTCATCAGTGAATGAAATTCTACTTTTATGATCTACAATGATTATTTTATTTTCTTTCGATTTGAAAACTAAATCAATGATCATCACGAATGGAAGAGGAATATCAACACCGTTAATTGTAAGATATTCTGTAATTTTTATTTCAACATCTAGAATCTCAGCAATATGATCTTCGTAAATAGATTTTTCTGTGTAGAAGTTTTCGATTAATTGTGTTGCTTTCTTGGTTGCCACAATTTTAGCTTCAGCAACTGTGGGAGTGGTTTTTTGAGTCTTCCATTCATTTGCAGGAATAGCTTCGATAAACTCATATGCTATTTCACATAATTCTGGTAGAGTTAAAATTTCTCCTACTTTATAAGCTTTCCAATATCTTTTGTGAGCTTCGTGATAAGCTTTTCCTGAAACAGAAGTAGATGATGATTTAGATCTGTATCCGTACAGATATATCATTTCGAAAGCTTTTGGATTTCTTGCAAATTGATCTGCTTTTGAATATGAGATTGAAGAAATAAGATAGTTGCTATTATGCTCCTCTAATTCTTCTGCTGTATATGATTTATATTTATTCATGGTAGTGGTTCTGCTTTTTTACGCGAATTACTTCTAGTTTTTTTTACTTCTGTAATGATTGCTGATTTTAAAGGCAATACATTTCTGTCAAACTTCAATTCTGAATCTTTCAAAGCAGAAATTCTTTTACATTCTGCCAAAAGCGTATCTCCGCTCAATTGATTTCCTTTTGAATCAACCGGAACCGGTAATTCATTCACAACTTTGCATTTAATCGTAATCTCTCCTAATTCATACGTGTCACGGTTGATCCCCCAGTGTACTGCAGCTCTTTTGAAAGCATCTGATGTTTCGCCTTTCGTTGGGTCTAAATGTGATTCAATTCCAGAGTCACCTTTCCAAATCCACTCTTCACCTATTTTAATCCCTATTTTACAGAACTGCTTTCCTTTCACCTCGAAATAATCATCTTGCCAGTTACGAGCTTCTAAAACATCATCTAATCTATCCTGCACCTGTCTTGCATCTACATAAGGAACCAATACCATTTCTTTTGGATTCTTGTTATCCGGCTTTAAAGCTTTCACTCGCCATTTTAGTTGTAGCGGTTTTTTTAAGTCTTTCAGATTCATGTTAGTAAACTTTAGATGGATAGATGTCTGAACAAACCATAATTCCGAAAACATACATTGTACAGTATTCTGCTGTTTTCCCATTTTCCGTGATTGGAATTTTATCAATTCTGATAAATGATTTTAGTATTGACTTCAATACTTTTTTCGCTCTGTTTGATTTTTTTTGTACTTTTGTCATGTCAAATACGTTTTTAAAATGTTATAATTGCCATCTGCGCCAACAGGTGGCTTTTTTAATTTTTAATTCCGAAGTATTTAGCTTCTTTTTCTTCGCACATTTGTGCGATAACGTTCTTGTCTTCCGGGGTAAGTGTTGAAAGAATGGATCTCAATTTATTATCAAGTCTATCCCAGAATTTCCACTTTCTCAAATTGTCGATGTATTGATAAGAAGTGTCCATTGCATTTATATTTCTAGCTATTTTTTCAGCTCTATGTTGAGATATAGTTTGCATCTTTTCATTTTTTATTAATTGCTTGAACAAGTGCCAATTTTTTAGAGTTAGATCCTCTACGAGTCAATATTCTTTCTGGGCTTATCGTGGCTTCCACTCCACTTACTGTTTTCTCCTCGATAGATTCCAAAATTGTTATTTGATTTTTCATTAATTCATTGTCTCTAGTTAATTTTTCTATCAATTCGCCCTGCTTCCAAACATTAACCCGAAGAGTTTCTAACTGCTTTTTATTTACACTTACCATGTTGATTATTTTTCTTCTTCAAAAATTTCTTTATCAGTCCATCCAGTGTGTTCTTTGATAGCTTGCATTACTTCAAAATCCCGAACCGCTCTCTCTGATTTTCGGTAAGCAAAAGCTAAAACTCCCGATTCTCTTAATCCTGTGATTTCAATAAGTTTATCTCTTAAACCAAAATCATCAAGTATTTTACGGTATACCGTATCTTTTACTTTAAGTCTTTTTTTTATCTTTGTACTTTGCATAACGTTGTAATGTTTTGTTGAAACAAATATATACACATTGTGGAATATAAACCAAATATTTATTCCACTATGTGTGTTAAAGTTTTGTTAAATTTTAATTAATTGATTTTATGGATAGTTCAGACCTTAAAAGACTTCGAGAAAGTCTCAATTTATCTCAAGAAGATGTAGCAAACATTACATCTACATCGGTAAGAACCGTTAAATCATGGGAGTACGGGGAAAGAAACATCTCTAAATCTGCTGAGAAATTACTTAGAGTTCACTGTGAAAGTATAGAAAATAATACACATAGTGGAAATAAAGAAAAATTAAATTTCGAAAAACAATCTATTGAGGAAAAATTAAATTGTTTACGTCAGGATAATATTTCATTGAAAGAAAAAATAGAATTACTGGAAAAGAAAAGTGAAATTGCACAAGAAATAAACAGAGTTTATTTAAAAGCGATAATGGCACATCTGTCGGTAGGAGAAGATTTGAATCAGGAATTAGGAACACTAGAAAGTGAGCTAAAAAAAATAAGCAGTAATTAGTTAATTACTGCTTTTAAATTACAAATAGCTAAGTTAAATTTTACAAAACTAAATTCATCGTCTATAAATCGATTTATCGAAATCTTTTGCTCACCTTCCAAAATACTCTCAAGTTTTCCAGCTAAGAACAAACTGTTTTTTATGAAATCAATTTTATCAATTTTTTTTCGCTTATAAAAAAACTCATTTTTATCAATCAGAATTTTGATCATTTTATAATCTTCCTTCATAATTACTAAAGGTATATGGTGATTAGTTTTCTTTTAAATATTCATGAAATGTATCTTCTATAAGTCTTTCTCTCAATTTTATCAATTTGATATAAAGATTAAAACTTTGCATTATACCTATTAGAATCAATATTATAATTACTAGATAGAAAAAAAACCAAAAATTTTCATTTGGTGAATAACCTAAAAGAGGAAGAAAATAAAAAGATGATGAATAGATTGAAGTAAATAGAGCTGGAACATAACTAAGCAAATAAGGCTTCATGTAATTAGCAATTATTATCAATGTCGCTTGAAAACAAATAGCCAGAGACCATATTACCGCTGCTAGATTATTATCTGCTGCATCAACATGCGTTGTATTTATTGCAGGAGCAAAAATTGCAATTATATTATTAATAAAAGGAAAGGTAGCAGAAATCAGCACTAAGACACTTCCAAGTGCTGAAATTGTTGAGTATTTTACCTTACTACTTCTTTGGAGGTCTAACATCTCCCGGAGGAATGATTTCTGGGTCATTTGGGTCAGGTACTGGGTCGGTTCCAAGGTCAGGATCTGCGGGTCCATTTAATGGTGATGAAATAGGCGCAGTAAAAGTTGTATCACTTTCTGTTCTGTTCTCAGTTCCCGTTGGGTTATTAATTTTTAGTTTTTCTAATTCCAGTTTCTCTGGTTTAGCTTCGTTAAACTGCTCATCTCTATCGGTTGAACATGAATAAACACTCAATGCGCATATTGCGCTAATAAATAAAACTTTTGTTTTCATCGAATTATTAATTTTAAATTCAAACAAAAATACTTATTTATGAAAACATAAGTGTTAAATCGGTCTGCAATATATAAATATTTCAAAAATAAAAACATTTCAAATTTAAAATAAACAAAAGTTCCGTGTTTATACGGATAGTGTGAATTATTATAAAGTTATTTTTTAATTATATTTGCGTTTTACATAATGCGTTAGCGTTTTGCGGTTTGTAATTTTTAAAATATTGAATATGGGTATTTTTATTGGTTGGTTTATATTATCCCTAATAGTTGCTATTTTGGGTTATAGCAGGAAGATTGGCTTTGGGGGAGCTTTGTTTGTTTCCATATTACTTTCGCCCTTAATAGGATTTATAGTTGTTTTATGCTCTCAAAGAAATTCTACAATAGAATTCCAGAAAAGACTGCTGGCTGCTTCTGAAGTCAAAGAAGAGAAGAAGATACAGTCTAGTGCTCATGACGAAATCGATAAGATTTTAGAACTTAAATCAAAGGGAATAATCACTGAAGGCGAATACCAAAGAATGAAAGATAAAATCATAAACTCAATTTAATATGAAAAAAATTAAACTTTTAATCTTAATATCTTTGTTATTTAATTTATCATGCTCGGACAGTAGTAGGGATGAAACAATTAAAGAAGAAATAACTTCTAACATAGAAATACCTCAAAAATATAAAGGTAATTGGAAGGTTGCATACTATACGATTATAGGATCTAATAGCAGTCATCAGACCAACGATAAAGGCTATTACATAAATTTCAATAACGACAATACTATAACTTTTAAAGACATTAACGGTATTTTCACTATTAAACCCCAAAGCGAATACGCCGCTTCTATGAATCACACATATACAGGTAAATTTAATAATATTGATATAACAATTTATATTCAAGATTATTCTAACTGGTATCAAGGTGGTTTTGAGTTTCAAATTCGTCATGGGAACGTCTACACGAGTAACGTTAGTAACTCTGACTTTTACGCAAAAAAACAATAGAAAATTACACTTTTTGCATTGAAAACAATGTGTATTGGAAGTAAAAACCCTTTTAAATAAATACCTTGCACGTGTTGCCATCGTGCAAAATACCGTGCAAAAACATATAAAAATAATAAAATCATTAATTCGCAAAGTATTGAAAATCAACGGTAATTGAAATTTGATTTATTAATAAAATGGTCTCAAACACCAGTTCTTAGGAGTACCGGTTCGATCCCGGTCCTGGGTACAAAAAACCTCTGAAATCATTTGATTTCAGAGGTTTTTGATTTTAGGGTGTTTGAAAAAAGTGGCTAATAATTATATTTTTAGGATCAATCACAAAACTTGGGGACTATGCAAAAAGTTTAGACAACCTGAACAGAAAAAATGCTTTATCCCGCACACCTCTTAATTGCAATCTGAAGTTTTTTATTTTCGCATTGAAAGACTCGGCGGAAGCATTCGTGCTTCTTCTTTCAAAATAATTGAGAATCTCATTGTAATGATTCATTATGGTTTTTCTGGATCAATCTCAAAAGTTGGGGACTAGGCAAAAAGTTTAGACAACCTGAACAGAAAAAATGCTTTATCCCGCACACCTCTTAATTGCAATCTGAAGTTTTTTATTTTCGCATTGAAAGACTCGGCGGAAGCATTCGTGCTTCTTCTTTCAAAATAATTGAGAATCTCATTGTAATGATTCATTATGGTTTTTCTGAGCACCGAGAAAGCTTTAAATCTTGATTCTTCCACCTCTTTGAACCAATGTGCCAGTTTCAACATTGCAACGGATTTTTGAATGTTTTGGTTGTAAATTTTCCTCAAGCCATCAGATAAATTGTACGCTTTTTCTAAATCAGGATATTGCGAGAATAAGATTTCAGCTCGCTGATTTTGCGATGCAGTCCATTTTTCTCTGGTTTTGTAGAGTAAATACCTGCTTCTTGCCAAAAGTTGCTTTCGGGTATCGCCATTTTCAAAAGTTTCAATCCCGGGGTTGTTTTTCTTTTCTTTTGCTTCCATGAGCAGGTTGTTTTCTTGCTCAATAGCTTCCCAACGGTGGCTTATCCTTAATTCCTGCAACGCTTCTATGGCTAATTTCTGGACATGGAATCGGTCGATAATTTGTGTGGCATTGGGAAAACATCTTTTGGCGATGAGCTTCATAGAACCTGCCATATCCAAAGTAATTCCTTTTACATTTAACCTTAGTTTTTTGTTGATTTTTAAGAGATATTCTATTACGGTATCACTGTTGGTTCCTTTGATAATGGCGACAATACTGCCTTTTCTGCCCCTTGCTTTTTTGGAGGTCAGAACAGTGTACAATTCGCCATCAGAAAGAGCAACTTCATCGAGAGATAGGTGGTGTGAGAGGTTTTCGGGATAGAGAATCCAATCCTCGGCGTGTGATTTTTGTTTCCAGTTTTTAAAATTGCTGATGCTTTGCTTGTATTGCCTTTGAAATTTCCTGCCATCCACGCCATACATCTCGCCAATGGTTTTACAGGGAAGCGCTTTAGTATCGGCTGATTTTTTTTAAGAACTCGGCAAAATCCTGTGTCATGCGGGTTCCTTTGGCAATGAGATTCCAATCTCTTTGGATGATGTTGCCGGTTTTTGTATCGGTCCATCTTCTGCGTTTGATGTGGAGTTTTACTGTTTTTCCACGAAGAGGAAAATCGTCAACGGTAATTTCCGGAACAAAACCTTTTGACTGCAATAACAGAGAAGAAAATTCTTTCGGAGCTGTATTTTTCTCGTCAAAGTAAATGTGGACGATTTTGTTTTCTTCTTCAACTTTTACAATCTCAAAATGCTCAATCAAGAGTTCAGGTAAAAATAATTTGAGGAGTTCGGCATCGTTTAACATTCCACAAAATTATCAATATTTTTTTTATCCCCAAGTTTTGAGATTGATCCCTAAAACATAATCTGCAATTCTTTGAGTATAATCACTCCTTAACATTGTTACGTATTCAACATTATAATAATCTAATTACGTTTTCCTTTACAGTTATTTGTTATATCCCAAATATGTTGATTATTTTTAAAATATATACTTTAGGTCTTATTAAAAAAGGTTTATAAAAAATCCTATTAATCCATGCTTTTGCAGAAAAATTTACATCTATCCTATTTGTGAATGAAAGATCATAGTAAAATAACTTACAATTATTTAATCAATAACAATAAAGGTTTTTGGTCATGTCAGATAATGTTATTAGATTTGATTTGTGAAACATTTGTTAGTATAATTAATTTTAATTAACAATATTTATTACAGCACCATTAATTTATCCAAAATCATGAAAAAACAAATCGCAATCGCAGCATTGACTATTGGAGCAGTCGTTTTAGGAACCGATCAGGTTCTGGCACAAAATTCTGAGAAGGCTAGTACAT
Organism: Chryseobacterium indoltheticum; assembly: GCF_003815915.1. Classification (NCBI taxonomy): domain Bacteria; kingdom Pseudomonadati; phylum Bacteroidota; class Flavobacteriia; order Flavobacteriales; family Weeksellaceae; genus Chryseobacterium; species Chryseobacterium indoltheticum. The sequence continues at coordinate 1,500,148 of NZ_CP033929.1, read as the reverse complement.
CAGTAAATATTATTTTAGCAGATGTTATTGCAATGGACATAGGAACTGTTGCTTCAGAAGGCACTGTAGATTTTAATTATGGGACTACAAAAGATTATAATTCATCAAAAAATGTGACGGTTCCAAATAGTTTAGTCATTATTTCCTCCAAAAATTTTGATGTAAAAGTAAAATCTGAAGGCGCAAACTTTGTAAGCGGAGCAAACGCAATTCCAGTGGATATATTACAAGTAAAAGCAATACCTGGCGGAAGTCTAGTAGGAACTATGAATGAGGTCACCTTATCTACAACCGATCAGGTTCTGGTAAGTAATGCAAGTTTGGGTTCCAAACAATCTTTGAATATCGCCTACTCTATTTCGGCGGAAAAAGCATCGAAAGTACTTTTGGGAAAACCACGGGGAACTTACACGCAAAAAATAACTTATACTGCTACTGCTTTATAATAAGGTAAGCAACAATTTTTATAAAAAGCCCTCAACACTTTCTAAGTGTTGAGGGCTTTTTATTATGATTAGCCATAATCTGTTATCATTGAAAATACTTTGTATTTCATTGTTAAGTTTACGCCTTTGTATAACCTAAAAACAAGTTAGTATTTAAATTCTTTGTTTGTCATTGCGTTAATGAAAGACAGCGGACATTCAATTTCTATTTACACCAAATGAATAACTCATGTAGTTATTTTACTACATCAAATTCCATTTTCAACTACAAAGAAAATTTTAGCACCGCCGTAGATTTGTAGTGTTCAAAAGAGAACAATTAAACAAGAATAAAAATAAAATAATACTATTATGACAAAACTAATTGTAATCACAGCCTTAACTATCGGAGCAACTATATTAGGAACAAACAATGTTCAGGCGCAAAATACAACTGCAACAACTACAGTAAACATTACCCTGAACGATGTGATCTCAATCGACGCCGGAAGTACTGCAATCGGCAATACCGTTGACTTCAACTATGCTACTGCAGCAGACTATAACTCTGATCAAACGATTACTAAAGCAAACTCTTTAAAGGTTACTTCAACCAAGAACTTTAACGTTAAGGTAAAAGCCGGAGGTGCGAATTTCATGAATGGAACCAACTTAATCCCTGTAAATGTTTTGACAATCAAAGCTGCTGCAGCGGCAGGAACAATGGGTGGTACAAAAAACGCTGTCGTTTTATCTGCAACTGATCAAAACTTAGTGACAAATGCACCACTTGGAAGCGCATTAACACTGAATTTGGATTACACAATTCCTGCAGCGAAATCATCATCTGCTGATATTTTAGGTAAACCAGCGGGAACTTACACGCAAACAGTAACTTATACCGCAACAGCTTTATAAGTGAATTTTTTTCATATTAATATTTTGTGATTTGGTGTTCGAAGGCTTCCTACAGGAGGCCTTTGATTTTGTATGTATTGATACCGATATAGAGAAATTGGCTTTTATATTATGATTATTCGCAATCTGTTTTCATTGAATACTTTGTATTTCATTGTTAAGTTTACGCCTTTGTATAACCTAAAAACAAGTTAGTATTTAAATTCTTTGTTTGTCATTGCGTTAATGAAAGACAGCGGACATTCAATTTCTATTTACACCAAATGAATAACTCATGTAGTTATTTTACTACATCAAATTCCATTTTCAACTACAAAGAAAATTTTAGCACCGCCGTAGATTTGTAGTGTTCAAAAGAGAACAATTAAACAAGAATAAAAATAAAATAATACTATTATGACAAAACTAATTGTAATCACAGCCTTAACTATCGGAGCAACTATATTAGGAACAAACAATGTTCAGGCGCAAAATACAACTGCAACAACTACAGTAAACATTACCCTGAACGATGTGATCTCAATCGACGCCGGAAGTACTGCAATCGGCAATACCGTTGACTTCAACTATGCTACTGCAGCAGACTATAACTCTGATCAAACGATTACTAAAGCAAACTCTTTAAAGGTTACTTCAACCAAGAACTTTAACGTTAAGGTAAAAGCCGGAGGTGCGAATTTCATGAATGGAACCAACTTAATCCCTGTAAATGTTTTGACAATCAAAGCTGCTGCAGCGGCAGGAACAATGGGTGGTACAAAAAACGCTGTCGTTTTATCTGCAACTGATCAAAACTTAGTGACAAATGCACCACTTGGAAGCGCATTAACACTGAATTTGGATTACACAATTCCTGCAGCGAAATCATCATCTGCTGATATTTTAGGTAAACCAGCGGGAACTTACACGCAAACAGTAACTTATACCGCAACAGCTTTATAAGTGAATTTTTTTCATATTAATATTTTGTGATTTGGTGTTCGAAGGCTTCCTACAGGAGGCCTTTGATTTTGTATGTATTGATACCGATATAGAGAAATTGGCTTTTATATTATGATTATTCGCAATCTGTTTTCATTGAATACTTTGTATTTCATTGTTAAGTTTACGCCTTTGTATAACCTAAAAACAAGTTAGTATTTAAATTCTTTGTTTGTCATTGCGTTAATGAAAGACAGCGGACATTCAATTTCTATTTACACCAAATGAATAACTCATGTAGTTATTTTACTACATCAAATTCCATTTTCAACTACAAAGAAAATTTTAGCGCCGCCGTAGATTTGTAGTGTTCAAAAGAGAACAATTAAACAAGAATAAAAATAAAATAATACTATTATGACAAAACTAATCGTAATCACAGCCTTAACTATCGGAGCAACTATATTAGGAACAAACAATGTTCAGGCGCAAAATACAACTGCAACAACTACAGTAAACATTACCCTGAACGATGTGATCTCAATCGACGCCGGAAGTACTGCAATCGGCAATACCGTTGACTTCAACTATGCTACTGCAGCAGACTATAACTCTGATCAAACGATTACTAAAGCAAACTCTTTAAAGGTTACTTCAACCAAGAACTTTAACGTTAAGGTAAAAGCAGGAGGTGCGAATTTCATGAATGGAACCAACTTAATCCCTGTAAATGTTTTGACAATCAAAGCTGCCGCAGCTGCCGGAACAATGGGTGGTACAAAAAACGCTGTCGTTTTATCTGCAACTGATCAAAACTTAGTGACAAACGCTCCACTAGGAAGCGCATTAACACTGAATTTGGATTACACAATTCCTGCAGCGAAATCATCATCTGCTGATATTTTAGGTAAACCAGCGGGAACTTACACGCAAACAGTAACTTATACTGCAACTGCTTTATAAGTGAATTTTTTTCATATTAATATTTTGTGATTTGGTGTTCGAAGGCTTCCTACAGGAGGCCTTTGATTTTGTATGTATTGATACCGATATAGAGAAATTGGCTTTTATATTATGATTATTCGCAATCTGTTTTCATTGAATACTTTGTATTTCATTGTTAAGTTTACGCCTTTGTATAACCTAAAAACCAGTTAGTATTTTAAATTCTTTGTTTCTCCTAGCGTTAATGAAAGACAGCAGACATTCAATTTCTATTTACACCAAATGAATAACTCATGTAGTTATTTTACTACATCAAATTCCATTTTCAACTACAAAGAAAATTTTAGCACCGCCGTAGATTTGTAGTGTTCAAAAGAGAACAATTAAACAAGAATAAAAATAAAATAATACTATTATGACAAAACTAATTGTAATCACAGCCTTAACTATCGGAGCAACTATATTAGGAACAAACAATGTTCAGGCGCAAAATACAACTGCAACAACTACAGTAAACATTACCCTGAACGATGTGATCTCAATCGACGCCGGAAGTACTGCAATCGGCAATACCGTTGACTTCAACTATGCTACTGCAGCAGACTATAACTCTGATCAAACGATTACTAAAGCAAACTCTTTAAAGGTTACTTCAACCAAGAACTTTAACGTTAAGGTAAAAGCAGGAGGTGCGAATTTCATGAATGGAACCAACTTAATCCCTGTAAATGTTTTGACAATCAAAGCTGCTACAGCTGCCGGAACAATGGGCGGAACAAAAAATGCTGTCGTTTTATCTGCAACTGATCAAAATTTAGTGACAAATGCACTACTTGGAAGCGCATTAACACTGAATTTGGATTACACAATTCCTGCAGCAAAATCATCTTCTGCAGATATTTTAGGTAAACCGGCGGGAACTTACACGCAAACAGTAACTTATACTGCAACTGCTTTATAATAAGACATTATTTATATCATTACGAAATTAATTTTTAATGAATTTAAAAGTGATATAACTCTGAAAGATCTTATAAATTAATGTTAAAATGGTCTATTTTAATATGATAAGTGAAATCAAGGTAATAATTAAATAATTACAAAATAATATGCCGAATCTAATAAAAAAGCTATTGTTTTTACTTGAAATTGGTAATCATCAATTTGATAGTATCCTTTGGAAAACTCGTCCAGAGAAAAGAAAAACTCTTGTTAATGATATTTTCAAATTTAAAATTCCTATTGGGAAAAGCAAAAAAGAAATACGTGAACTTTTTGGACATGAGCCACATATTTATACTTCCATGACATGGTCTTATCCTGTAGAATCAGATCAATTTGGAAACACCCTTTTATCATTATCACTATATTTTAAAGACGAAATTGTAACAAGCATAATGTTGAAATAAGTGAGTAATATATAAAACACAGCAACTATATATAAGCCCTCAACACCTATAAAGTGTTGAGGGCTTTTTTATTATGATTATCCATAATCTGTTATCATTATAAATACTTTGTATTTCATTGTTAAGTTTACGCCTTTGTATAACCTAAAAACAATTTAGTATTTAAAATTCTTTGTTTGTCATTGCGTTAAATTAAGGATTATGGAAGACAGCGGACATTCAGTTTATACTTAAACCAAATGAATAACTCATGTAGTTATTTTACTACATCAAATTCCATTTTCAACTACAAAGAAAATTTTAGCGCCGCCGTAGATTTGTAGTGTTCAAAAGAGAACAATTAAACAAGAATAAAAATAAAATAATACTATTATGACAAAACTAATCGTAATCACAGCCTTAACTATCGGAGCAACTATATTAGGAACTAACAATGTTCAGGCTCAAAATACAACTGCAACAACAACCGTAAACATTACCCTTAACGATGTGATCTCAATCGACGCCGGAAGTACTGCCATCGGTAATACGGTTGACTTCAACTATGCTACTGCAGCAGATTATAACTCTGATCAGACGATTACTAAAGCAAACTCTTTAAAGGTTACTTCAACCAAGAACTTTAACGTTAAAGTAAAAGCTGGAGGTGCAAATTTCATGAATGGAACCAACTTAATCCCTGTAAATGTTTTGACAATCAAAGCTGCTGCAGCTGCCGGAACAATGGGCGGAACAAAAAATGCTGTCGTTTTATCTGCAACTGATCAAAACTTAGTGACAAATGCACCACTTGGAAGCGCTTTGACACTGAATCTGGATTACACGATTCCTGCAGCGAAATCATCTTCTGCTGATATTTTAGGTAAACCAGCCGGAACTTACACGCAAACAGTAACTTATACTGCAACTGCTTTATAATAAAAATTTTCAGCTTTAAAGATTCCTTTAGCTACGTTTTCAGTAATTTTGGGAATCTTTATTTTTAAAAAATTTACACCATGCGCAAGTTAATTCACCTTTTCATTTTCTTTATTCTTACAGGGTCTTCTTCAATTCTGGCACAAAGTATCTCGATGTCGCCTACGCGACTGTTTTTTACCGGTAATCCAGGAGAAAAAGTAACACAAACAGTTACGCTTCAAAACAGCTCGGATAAGGATTATGTTTTTAATCTCAACTATAAAGATTGGGCTAGAGAAGAAGACGGAAATAAAGTTTATCTTGAAGCAGGCAGTTCAAAAACTTCTAATGCCGCTTGGCTGTCTACCTTGGAAAACGCTGTAACGGTTCCCGCGAAAAGTACAAAGGAAATTGTAGTAACCATGCAGATTCCGGCAAACGCATCAAAGTCTACCGTAACCAACAGCATGTTGTTTTTTACTCAACTTCCTCAGCAGGCAGATCAGGCACGTATTCAGAACGGGATTGGTATTATTACCTTATTTGAGGTTGGACTTCACATCTTCTATACACCGCCAGGAAACCAGAAAAAAAGTTTAGACATTACCAATATAGCTGAGGTAAGTAATGAGAGTGCAGCAAACAAAAAAGTCGCAGTAAGCATCCATAACGATGGAAATACCATCAATGATGCCACCGTTGAGTTTGAACTTACCAATACCGACAATGGTAAAGAAATAAAATTAGCCGCAATTTCAATCTCTATGCTTCCCAATACCGATCAGGTCGTTCAGTTTTCTTTACCAGAGAACATTTCAGGGAACTTTCTTGGCGTGGCTATTATCAAAATGGCAGGATCCAATGATTTACGCGTAGGCGAAAAAAACTTTAAATTTTAAAATTAAGTCTTGAAACCACAAAATGGAACACCGACATCAGTCCGAAGAAGAACAATATTATTTTTTGTACTTTTTCTTCTGCAATTTTCATTTGCCTTTGCGCAGGAAAAGAAGGATATAGAAATTCATTTTGAAAATAACCGTGTAGCTGTTGAGAAGGGTTCTACTTTCACTAATTTCCTGGTTATTGAGAATAAAAGTTCTGAAGAAATTACTATTCAGAATATCATACCTCAGGAAAAATATCCGGGTTTACTTTTCTATCCCAAAAATGACTTTCCCTTAGGTGCTGGTCAATCTAAAAATCTTCCTGTGAAACTGATCGCCAACTTGGATTTTATGAAACTGATATCCAATGAGATCAAATTCCAGATTTCGTATACCACCCCAACGGTTACCAGAACTGAAAGCGCTTCGTTCTTCGCTGACAAAGAAGAGAACAAAAACATCGCAATTTATACGGCTACATACGAAAATTTCATTAATCCTGCTGCACCCGAATCCTCAATTATGCTGATTGTAGAAAACCAGGGTTATAGCAAAAGAACCGTTAAGATTGATTTACAATCTATTCCTGATGGTTTGGAAATGATGCCAAAACAACATACTGTATCTCTGGAAGGTTTAGAAAAACAAACGATTGAGATCAAAATTGCGGTCAGAAAACAGAATACGCTTTTCCCGGAGTTTAATATTAATGCAACTGCCACAGACCTGCTTAATAATGAGATCGTGGGAAGTAACACGCTATACTTAGTCATTTTATCAAACAACAGACAAGTTGCCCGTGGAAACGAGGGAGTGAGTGGAACTAATTTTGCAGAAATTTCCTATAACGAAAACAGTTCAGGTTTCAATTTTCTTCAATTGAGAGGAAACACAGCATTTCGAGTGACTGAAGATTTGAAATCTCGTTTCAATATAGGTGCAGATTACTATCATGAAGACGGCCGCTATAATCTATATGATACCTGGCTGGAGCTGGAAAGAAAAAATACAGTACTACGACTTGGAAATGTTAATAGTAACGATTACGACTACCCGGTTTTCGGGAGAGGTGGGAAAGCTTCTACCAAATTGGGTAAAAATAATCAGATTGAAATTCTTGCATTGGAAAATAATTATAACCTTGCTGGTACTTATTTCCAACAAATAGAAGGATCTACCATAGTGGGTGCAAAATATGGTTTCGGAAATGATAAATCTTTTAATGGGAAAGTATCCTATATATTTGACCATGACCCACGCTTTAACGTAGATACGCAATTGGCAAACGCAGTAACCTCTTTTTTGGTTAACGATAAACACACGATCCGCACGGAGGTGGGTCTCAGCCACGAAAAAGGTCTCGTAAACAGAGATGAAAACGAAGGAGCTTCAATGGGGGCCAATTACGAAGGGAAAATCGGGAAATGGGATATACAATCTGTTAATTCTTTTGCCACCAAAAGTTATGCAGGGATCAAAAGAGGATCTTTTTTCTCAAATCAGCGAATAGGCCTACAATTATCTGCTTCTCAGCGTGCTTTTATGCAATATCAGAATTCACAGGTTGATCCAGAGTTTCTGAGTTTCCAAAATACGCCAATCCAGACTGCGAATACCGCTAATTTGCGTTATTATTTCAACAGTACAGAAGCTTTCGCAACAGGCTACCAGCTTTCTTTAAAGAAGTGGAATTTCTTACTGTCTCCAAAGGTTGAAAGGCAAAAAACAGCCAATTTTTATTCATCGCAGGAACTTTTTTCTTACAGAATGGAGGCCAACATAAGTACTACATTAGGTGCTCACGGATTAAACTGGACGGCGGAATATTCGTATTCAAAAGAGAACAATAAAGATGATTGGTTCAACAGCCTGAAAACAACCTTGTCTTACAGGTATAAAGCTTTTTCCCTAAACGGGACAGCCCAATGGAACGCAACCACCGTTTTTGATTTAAATTCTTATTACGATGTAGACCGTAATTTTGCCAACTATAACGTATATGCCTCGTATAATTTCCAGATGCTTAGTAATAATCTGATTGGATCTCTTTCAGCCGGAACTTCCTATTCGGAACTTTATAAAAATTTAAACAGCAATATGAGTGGTAATCTGGAATATAAAATTTCACCTTCGTGGTCATCCACAGGTTATTTTAATTTTTCAGGTTATAAATCTACAGCTGCTTATGCAAGTAGTGGCAGTTATTACCAGTTCAGAGTCGGGATTAAAAAATATTTTACCGCAGCTACGGCTCTTGGAAATCATAAAGTGACATTCCAGTTATTTGATGATAAAAATTTCAACGGACTTCTGGAAACAGGTGAAGTGGTTCTTGCAAATGAAATAGTGAAACTGGACAATTTTGTTGCACTGACAGATAAGAACGGAAAAGTAGTTTTTCAGAATGTGCCTGAAGGTATTTACACACTGAAGGTAAACGAAAGTGCAGGTGCACGATTAATGATGGATCCTGTGATTATGGTCGATAAAAATATCAACCGCAAAGTGGGTCTGGTAAAAAACATCAGAGTAAGTGGGAAATTAATAGAGATCAAACAAGCCTACGATGTTTTGGAAACGGATGTAACAGGAATAGTAGTGTATGCAAAAAGTGAAGATGGAGCGATCTACACTGCCGTGGTTAACCAAAAAAATGAGTTTGAGTTTTTCCTGAAAGATGGAAAGTACGAGCTCTATATTGAAAATGACAAATACAGCTATATTCAACCCAACCAAACTATTCAGGTGACTAAAGAAGGTTACTCAGAAACCGTAGTATTTGAATATAAGAAGAAAGATACCACCATAAAGGTGAAAAAGTTTTAAATTTAGACATATGAAAACGATGAGAGCTTTTATAATAGGAATTTTTACCGTGTGCTGCGGATCAACAGCCACGAAAGCTCAGGATGTTTACCTTTCTATTCCTGAAAATAATATTTTTAACAGGAGTGAATTTACTTCATTACCAACAAGGGTAATGAATACCAACAGAACAAACTGGGATTATAATTTTTTCGGATTTGCACCAACAGCTCCTACATTTAACTCTACGTCTGGGCCAACCTTTACGCACTCTTCCTCCTCATCTTCTTTACCCAGCTCCGTTCTACTGTGGCAGCTAGAAAGTATGGGCGGGCAGTTACCGTCTACTGGATATTTTGGTTATTTACCAGGTTTTCAGTCGTTCAGTACAAGCGCTGTAAAATGGTTTGAACCGTCAGTGTCAACTCTTGGCGGAGGATTCAATCGAGGAAATATCAATTTCACATTTAAAATTCCTGCCGCACAGTTTGCTGCCAATATATTCAGAGCAGGAAATTACTCCATGGATATCAGTCAAAATTATAATGATTTCACGCCACGTAATTTTAAAACAATTTTAGTGATTCCGTCATCCATCAGATGGCTCACAACATCTTTAACAAAATACATAGAAATATCTTCTCTGAATAACTACCGGACTACAGGCACGCAGGTATTCAGTTTAGAAAATACGGAAATCGCGCATACGATTGATTTTAATTTTTGGGCGAAAGCTTCCGCAAATGTTCAGTTCACTTCTTCCAAAGGCGTTCCGGGAACCAGAAATATAGCAAGCATTAAATTGGGTAGTAATGGATCTGCGCTCACGACCAAAGCCTTATCTGCCAATTTTCAGAATTTTTCCCCTGCTAATCTAAGTGTTGTAGCAGGAAACAGAAACAGCTTTACCCCCGAGCTTTATGTGTCTGCGGACGATTTTAAGAACAATTTTTTTGAAGCCGGAACTTATACTTTTGAATTGAACTTTAATGCCATAAGTACAGATAATTCAATTAACAGTTTGCAAAATACAGCTGTTCAGCTAAAGGTGCTTCCTCGGTCGGAGATCACCATCCCCAGTTCCGGGCGAAATGTAAACTTTAATTTTAATACAGCTGCTCAATACACCAATGGTCAGTCACAAATGATTCCAAACCAAATTATTTTGTCCAATAATGAGAGTTTTGAACTGTATGTAAAATCTGACGAAAATTATTTCAAGAAAGGCGGCCTGCAAACCGACATTAATTCCAACATATTACAAATTGGCATCGATGGAAGTTCTGTAAATGCTCCCTTATCCAAAACTCCCCAAAAAATTCTCTTTAACGGAACACCTGCTTTGGATCGCGAACTGAACGTACGATACACCATACCATCTGCCGGTGCCCAAAGTTTGGTCGGGAAAGAAAATACGACCTACTCTATCAATGTTTATTATAGCTTTACGGCAATTTAACAATATCTTATAAAAAGACTCTTCTCTATGGACCACTTTAATAGCAATAATCAATCGCCGGATCAGCAGTATAGTGACAAATTAAATGCATTGAAAAAAAAATATTCAAATGTTTTTGATTTTTTAGTGTTCGCAGCTGCTCAGATGGCTAATATGGAGATTTGTACCATGAGTATTGCCTCGGAAGGACAAGTTTATGTTCTCGCTTCCAGTGACGCGTCCCCCAATCAGATATATCCTCAGAATCCTCAATTTCTTTTTGATGATCAAACTTCGGTTTATGAGTTTAAGAAATCGGAATTTAAATTTCATAGAAGTTATGCTATACCGGGTCTTGAGGACAATCTTATCGCTCATTTAAATTTATTTGACAGGGAAGCGAAAAATTTAGATAAAGCAGAGGAAGATTTCGTCAATAAAATAGTGAACCAAGCGTCGAAATGGTTTTTGGTAAATGAAGTTGACATCACCGAAAGAAAAAACGTGGAGAATAAAATCTTGCAAGCAAAAGAGCTAGCAGAAAAAGCCTATGTTTTAAAATCGGAGTTTGTGGCCAATATGAGCCATGAGATCAGAACCCCGTTAAATGGTATAATCGGCTTTACAGAGCTCCTTTTGGATACCAATCTGGACGAAACACAGAGACAGTATTTGGAAATTATCAATCAATCGGGAGTTTCTTTACACAGCATCATCAACGATATTTTAGACTTCTCAAAATTAGAACAGCAAAAACTGAAGCTAAACCTCGACAAAGTAGAGGTCGAGGAAATGGTTTCAGAAGCCTTCAATATTGTTGCGTACAGTAATACTAATAAGCAATTAGAAATGCTCATCGATATTGACGACACCATTCCTAGATATATATGGACTGATGAGATGCGCTTAAAACAGGTTTTCGTCAATCTTTTGAGTAACGCTATAAAATTTACCGAGGAAGGTGAGATTACTTTATATGCTAAAGTTTTAGATGATTTAGAAGAAGGAAAAAAACAAATCCGGTTTGGAGTTCGCGATACAGGTATTGGAATTAACAGTGAAAAACAAGCTGAGATTTTCAATGCTTTTTCACAGGAAGATGGCAGTATTACTAAAAGATATGGTGGTACTGGTTTGGGACTTACCATTTCGAACCAAATCTTGGCACTTGCCGGCAGTGTTTTACAAGTCGAAAGCGATCAGGGAAAAGGCAGTGATTTTTTCTTTGATATTCAGTTTGATACAGAGGAAGAGGAACATGATGTAAGCTTCACTGATATTAAGAGAGTTTTGATTGTTGACGATAATGAAAACAACCGAAAAATCCTGAAAAGGATGCTGAAACGAAAAAATATCGAAGTAACGGAATGCGATAGCGGGCTGAAGGCTTTGCTAATGATCATGGAGAAGTCTGAATTCGATGTGATCATTATGGATTATCACATGCCTATTATGGATGGCATTGAAACCATTAGGAAAATGAAGGATATCATTCCCGACGTCACTCATGCAGCGCCCTATTTTGTTTTGTGCAGCTCTTCCGATGATACTAATTTACAGGAAGCATGTGACGAATTAGAAATAGAAAACCGACTCGTAAAACCGATTCGTATGAAACAGATGTACCAGCTTTTATCCACCTTAAAGAGTTCTGAAAAGAAAGAACCGGAGAAAATAAAAACTGTCGCAAGTGAAGTGAGTAAGCGCGAAATAAAAATTTTAATTGCTGAGGATAATGCTATCAATTTACTTCTTACCAAAACTTTTTTAAAGGATATTATTCCTCAAGCTTTGATCATCGAGGCAAAAGATGGCAATGAAGCGGTTGAAAAATACCAAAAAGATAGTCCTGATCTTATTTTAATGGATATTCAGATGCCTCATCTCAATGGTATTGAAGCAACTCAGAAAATAAGAGCCTTGGAAAAAAATACAGAAATACCTATTATTGCACTAACGGCAGGAAGTTTTCCTGGTGAGAAAGAAAAGTGTCTGCAAGCAGGAATGTCAGACTTTTTAACCAAACCTTTATTAAAACAAATCCTGTCTGATATGATTCAAAAATGGTTTGGTATAGAAATCGAAAAAAAATAAGTAATAAACCATGCTGAAAAAATACCGGAGTCTATTTTTTAAAGTATTGATACTGAATTTATGAATAACCTTGTCAACGAACTACAATTAAAAATCGAAAAACTGGAAAACGAAATCAGTTTTAAGAACGGACTCATCTCGATATTGTCTCATGATTCAAAAGAACTGTTTGGAAATTTTCTGTGGCTTATAGAAGCGTTGGAGCAAAAAACTATAAGTGAGGAAGATTTTTTTAAATTGTTGCCGCAGGTAAAAAGCGATGCCCGGAAGAATCTGCAAAGTGTTCAGGATAGCACCGCCTGGCTAAAAACACAATACGGGGAATTTAAGATTAAACCTGTGAAAATTATGGTGATGGATCTTTTTTACCATTTAGAAGAAAAATACGCTGCTAAATTAAAAGAAAAAAGCATCAAATTTTATTTTAAAGGAGAATCCGATTCATTTCTTACAACCGATCGCTTGTTGCTCGAATATGTTTTAGACAAAATTTTCAACAATGCGATCAAATACTCTTTGCCGGGGCAAGATATTTATTTACAGGAAGTTACATCAGGTGATCAGGTCATACTTAATGTGATCGACTTCGGAACGGGAATGAACGAAAAATATTTATCGACAATCTTCAGCTATGATAACCCCGTATTTCAAGGTACTGCTGGCGAGAAAGGAGCCGGATTAAGTTTGAAAATCGTTAAAAATTTCATATCCTTGCTGCATGGAAACATCCAAATCATTTCCGCCGAAAATAAAGGCACTACAGTTTCCCTTTTTTTTACATAAATTTATAGAATAATGGGCTTAAAAGTAAACGTTCGTATTATTGTAGCAGACGATCACGGTATTGTGAGGATGGGTTTAATACAAACTATCAAACGCCTCTTACCTGATGCTATAATCTCCGAAGTGGAGGATTTTAAATCACTGTACAAAGCAATTTTGAAGGAAGAATTGGATCTGGCCATTATGGATGTCAATATGCCTAATGGTTCTATTCAGGAAGCGATAGATTACATCAAAAACCACAAACCCCAATTAAAAATTCTCATATTTTCTTCTCAAGATGAAGAGTTGTACGCAATGCGTTATCTAAAGATGGGTGCCGGTGGCTATCTTAGCAAACAAAGCTCCAGTGCAGTAATTGAAACTGCTCTGACAGCGATGCTTAGTACAGGCCGGTATGCAAGTGAAGATGTAAAAGAAGCGATGTTTTTAGAATCGTTAAATGGTGCGACAAAAAACTCACCCTTTGAAGCACTATCCGACCGCGAATTGCAAATTGCCAATAAGCTTGCAGAAGGTCTTCCCCTCAAAGAAATTTCTAATCAACTTAATCTCCATTCATCGACGATCAGCACTTACAAAAACAGGCTTTTTGAGAAGCTGAAAATACGATCCGTACCCGAATTGGTGGAGATTCTTAGGCTGTATAATCAGTAAAAATTCTATTATTTCCCACTTTATCATTGCAAGAAATCTTTTAAAATACAATAAAACTTACCTATTACATTCCAAATAAAATGAAGATATAGAATTTTTCGGATCACATTTAACTGAAGGGTTTTATAGTAATTCCAAATTGGTCTATAAGATTTTGCAAGAATAATAGGATATTGCAGCGTCGTACGGCCTTTCTATAATTGGCCCTTTTGTGCCAGTTGTTTTATCTTTTCCTTATCTTTACTAAAACCTAGTCTGTCGTATATGGCTGAATATACTGTCTGGTAAGTTCTCTGACGCTTCAATTGTTTTGAATGACCTCTATTTAGTAAAAATTTCTCTCATTTTCATTTCCCGATCTGAATGCAATCGGATCAGGAAAATGTAACTTAAGCGAAGTTTCTCCCATTCTTCTTACTTTTCATTCACTATATTCATAACTTCCACAATTTCAGATCGTAGTTTTCTCATATAGTCTTACAGGTTTTAGTTTTAAAGTCTAACCATATGATTGTGAACTTCCTTTCACCCGCCAGCAAATAGAAAATTTGATCGGTCTAAAAATTGAAACCATCACAAGACCAGTTAAGAAATGGAAAAGGATATTATAGTGAAAGTAAAACCCGTAAATATTGTACTGATACTAGTCTAGCATCATTAAATTCTCTAAAATAAAAGCAAAGTTGATAATTTTACATAACATTAATCTATTAAAACATTGATAAAAAATTATTGAAATTTTAATCTATTTATAAATAATTCACTAACTTCAAAGAAAATAAGTTGATAAAAAAAGTTAATTTCAACTCATTTCAACAATATATATTACTTTTAATAGTATTAGGTTTGATCATCCGACTACTTACAATTTTAGTTAATTGATACAAATGATATTCATAAAAACCATTTAGCGAATTCTGCTATTTCACAAAAACTAATATACTAACTCAGGACTAAAATTGCAATCAAGTTAAGCAACCATCCTTGTATCTATAATATTGATCACCATATTATTAATTGTCATAGATTTCTTTTCAGTATTAGTGTTCCCACTTAAAATTAAACGGAATCTAATTTAAATAAATTCTAAAACAACGAACAAATGAAAAGCACAAACCAAATAGGGTTGGGTACTGCAGCCATTGGGCGGCCACAGTACATCAATATTAAGCAAAGCGATATGGAGGTTACCTTTTCCTTAGATAAAATCATTGAAAAA
The DNA here is from genome assembly GCF_003815915.1 of Chryseobacterium indoltheticum. NCBI lineage: Bacteria > Pseudomonadati > Bacteroidota > Flavobacteriia > Flavobacteriales > Weeksellaceae > Chryseobacterium > Chryseobacterium indoltheticum. The sequence continues at coordinate 1,484,747 of NZ_CP033929.1, read as the reverse complement.
GGAAATCAGGTGTTTGATGAAGCTTACAACCGGGGCGTTCGCTTTTTTGATACCTCGCCGGGATACGGACTTGCGGAAGAACTTTTGGCAAGCTGGCTTCAAAAGAAAAACGACCCCAAAATTGTAGTTTCCACCAAGTGGGGCTATACCTATGTGGCCAATTTTGACCCCAATGCCAAAGTACATGAAGTAAAGGAACATTCGCTGGAAAAACTGAACCAACAATGGACATTTTCCAAAACGTTGCTGCCATTTCTGAAAATTTATCAGATACACTCGGCAACACTCGACACGGGCGTGCTCGACAATCATGCAATTTTGAACCGTTTGCATCAACTCAAAAAAGAGCACAGCCTCCTTATCGGGCTAACTACCACGGGCAGCAACCAGCTCGAGGTTTTACAAAAGGCAATGGAAATTACTGTTAACGGCGAAGCCTTGTTCGGCTCCTACCAATCGACCTTTAATATTTTGGATACCTCGATACTGAAAATAAAAGACCAATTGCAACAGCCGCAGCTCATCATAAAAGAAGCGTTGGCTAACGGGCGCCTAATACCAAATGGACACTATCCCCGATATGAAAACCTGTATGCCCTTTTGATGGGGCTGGCCAAAAAATATAACGTAGGAACAGATGCCATTTCAATGCGTTTTTGTATGGATCATTTTCCCAACGCCCAGGTGTTGAGCGGTGCAAACAACAAGGCTCATTTACAGGCCAACTTACGGGCAAATGATTTTAAATTAACTACAGAAGAAATCGATCAGTTATACCAACACAACATTGCCGAAACAGATTATTGGAACGAAAGAAAAAAACTGGAGTGGAATTAAACTAATAAAAAAAAGGACGAAAATGATAGACAATAAAACGAAAGCGGACGACCTTATTGAAGACTATAAGTTTGTCACTCCTAAAGAAATCGAAGAAGCAGTAAAAACTGGAAAATTAAATCAAACGATTTTCGGAATGAGTTGCTTTTGGGGTCCTGATTCTAATTTTGGAAGTATGCCCGGAGTGGTGCAAACCCGTGTTGGCTACGCAGGCGCATCAACTTTGGAGCCAAATTATCAGTACATAAAAGGGCACGCAGAAGTTGTAAAAGTCATCTACGATAAAGACAAGATCAGCTATAAAGAATTGCTGGGCGATCCCGCATCGTGGTCTTTTCCCGGCAATAAACAAGGACAATACCGGCCTTTGCTTTTTGTTTTTGATGAAGAGCAGCGGCAAGTTGTAGAAGACCTGATTAAAGAAATTGGAAAGGAGAATGCTCCTGAAGTGATTGAGGCCGGAGACCAAAAAAGTCATTTCTGGACTGCCGAAGACTATCACCAAAAACATCGCCTCCGCAGGAACGAAAAGTTTGTGAAACTTGCCAGGTTAGAATTTGGGGCCCGATGGGATGAGCATCTGTATTTTACGAAGCTAAATGGCGACGGAAAGAAAGGTTTCAATGCTTCGCAATGGCTTAAAAATTTACCCCAGGAATTGCAAAAAGCATACAGAACAGGTTAAATGTCTCCCGCAGATAAACGCAGAAACCAAGTCAGCGAAAATCCGCGAAATCCGCGGGAAATAAAAAAAATATACTCCCGCAGATAGCACAGATAAACGCAGAAAATAAAATCAGCGGGAAATTAAAAGACTAATACAATGACTGAAACCGATATTTCCTACAAAATAAGAGGAGCCATATTTGATATTTATAATGAGTTGGGTGCTGGTTTGCTCGAAAGCGTTTATGTGGCTGCTTTGGAATGGGAACTTCTAAACCAAGGACTACAAGTAAAACGTGAGGTACCTGTTCCCGTTCATTACAAAGAAGTTAAAATGGACTTGGGGGTTTAGACTGGATTTATTAGTAGAAAATAAAGTAATTATTGAAGTCAAATCCGTAGAAAACCTCGCAGAAGTACATCATAAACAAGTGTTGACTTATTTGAAAATAACGAAGTTAAAACTGGGCATTTTAGTAAATTTTAATGTAGCAAATATTAAGGATGGCATATTTAGGAAAGTAAACGGTTATAATAGTCTCCCGCAGATAACGCAGAAATAGAAATCAGCGTAATCAGCGAAATCCGCGGGAAATAAAAAAATATACTCCCGCAGATGACGCAGACAAACGCAGAAATGAAATCAGCGAAATCAGCGGGAAACAAAAAGATAAAACATGAATAAAACGAGACTTGAAATCATCAACAAAAGAGGTAATAAGCTTTGCGCTTACTTGGAACTTCCGGCCAACCAGAAGCCCCATTCTTATGCCATTTTTGCCCATTGCTTTACCTGCAACAGCACTTTAGCCCCGGTGCGCAACATCAGCAGAACCCTTACCAATTACGGCTTTGGCGTGGTTCGCTTCGATTTTATGGGATTGGGCTACAGCGAGGGCGAATTTGCAGAAAGTCATTTTTCGGGCAATATAGAAGATCTTGTTTCGGTAAGTGATTACCTCGGCGAGCACTTTAAGGCACCCTCACTTTTAGTAGGACATTCTTTGGGCGGTGCAGCAGCCATTGTGGCGGCATCCCAATTGGAAAACATTAAAGCAGTAGCCACCATTGGTGCGCCAGCTTCAGTATCGCACGCAAAACGCCTGTTTTCCGAACAAATAGATTTGGAAAGCGAAGCGCCTGTTGAAGTGAAAATTGAGGGACGCCCCTTTAAAATTGATGCCCAATTTGTAAAAGATTTTGAAAAAACCGATTTATTGGCCATTGTAAAATCGCTTCGCAAACCCTTGCTCATCATGCACGCACCGTTCGACAACAGCGTGGGTATTGAAAATGCACGGAAATTGTACCACGCTGCTTTTCACCCAAAAAACTTCATCAGTTTAGACGGGGCCGATCATTTATTGACCAATAGCAAAGACAGTCAATACGCGGGGGATATGATTGGTACATGGGCACAGCGTTATTTTGGAGAAGCAGAAAACGAAATGCTCGACACAAAAGGCGAACAACTGGTGGCGCACTTAAATGTAAAAGAAGATAAGTTTACCACCTTTATGCAAACCCTTAAGCACAGCCTTATTGCTGATGAGCCAGAAAGCTTTGGAGGTAACGATTTGGGGCCAGCGCCTTACGATTTTCTAAGTGCGGCTTTGGCCTCTTGCTCGGTGCTGACCGTGAAATTGTATGCAGAAAGAAAAGGTTGGGACTTGCAGGAAGTGTATGCCTACATCACGTATTCTAAAAAGCACAGCGACGACCTGATGATTGATGTTGAAAAGCCGGGAAACATAGACCATCTTTCGAAAAAATTGAAACTTATCGGAAACTTAACGGAAGAGCAACGCATCCGATTAACAGAAATAGCCGCTAAATGCCCCGTACACAAAACCTTAACCGGCAATGTGGTAATTGAAACAGAAAGAATGGAAGCGGATGAGGTTCATTAAAATTTTAACCACTACTTGTCCCGAACATCGGGATAGATAAATCGGTAGGTAATAAATAGAAAAATCAGGTCTCTATTTGGTTAAATTAAAACACAAAAACATAATAATGAAATACAAAAATCAAAAAAGTGCAGAATTAATTGCTATATTAAATGAATGTGCAGCTACCTGTCGTTTTTGTTCTGTAGCCTCGCTTAACGAAGAAACCGTAAAATCAATGGTTTCATCTATCAAAAGCAATTTAGACTGCTCAGAAATGTGCAATCTACTGGCATCTTACCTCTCTCGAAACTCCGCACACGCATCCCATTTGCTGAAAGAATGCATTGAAATATGCGAAGCCTGCGCCACCGAATGTGAAAAGCACCCCCACATGGACCATTGCCGGGAATGTGCTGAAACCTGCCGAAAATGTGCTGAGGCGTGTAAAAATGCACTTTGATAAACTTAAAAACATAAAAAAATGGACATTACATTAGAACAAGCAGAAAAAATAGTAGCCGCTGCTAAAACAAAGGCTAAAGAAATTGATACATTAATGAATATTGCCGTAGTAGATCGTGGTGTGCACCTCGTGGCATTTGCAAGGATGGATGGTGCATGGCTGGGCTCTTTGGATATCGCCATAAAGAAAGCAAAAACGGCAAAGTTATTCAATATAAATACGGGCGACATTGGAGCATTATCACAACCGGGAGCCTCATTATACAATATTGAACTTTCCAATGGAGGATTGATTTCCTTTCCCGGTGGTGTGCCTGTTAAAAATACTGCGGGAGAAATTATCGGAGCAATAGGCGTAAGCGGAAGTTCGGTAGAAAATGACCATGCAGTTGCCGAAGCCGGATCATTAGCATTGTAAGATTACCTTGTAATTCAGGGATGATGTTGATGAATTAAGATTTAGAAATGAAGTAAATCATCCATCAAAATAATATTTAAAACAGATAAACAAATAATAAAAACATAAATTATGCAAAAAATTAATTTCGCTGATAAATCGCTACACGAATTATACTCGTTAAAAGGCAGAAACGCCGTAGTAACAGGTGCTGCACAAGGAATTGGTCTAGCTATTGCAAAACGGCTGGCAGAAGCAGGCGCCAATGTAATACTTACCGACTTACAGGAAGATGTGGTTAAAAAGGCAGCAACCGATCTTGCAAAAGTAAACGGCGTAAAAACAATAGGCGTTGCCTACAACGTTGCCGACACGGCTAAAGCCACTGAAATTGCCGCGCTTGCTCAAAAAGAATGGGGGCAACTGGATATTTGGGTAAATAATGCAGGCGTTTTTCCCGTAATGAGTGCTTTGGATATTGGCGATAAGGAATATGACTTTTTGATGAACATCAACTTGCGTGGAGCCTTTGCCGGTGCAAGGGAGGCTGCAAAACTGATGCAGCACAACAGCGACGGCGGTGTAATTATCAATATGAATTCTATTTCGGGTTTAAAAGCGGCCACCAACTCGGCACATTATGTGGCTTCCAAACACGCTATTTACGGTTTTACCAAAGCGTTTGCACGTGATTTGGCCTCATCCAACATCCGTGTGCTGGCCGTTGCGCCCACGCTGGTGCAAACCCCCGCCGTTGAACATTTAGAGCACGACAGCAAAGGAGCTGAAGAAGCCTTGGAACACATCAGGCTAAATATCCCGTTAGGAAGGGCTGCTGAGCCGGATGATATTGCAAGGGTGGTACTGTTTGCCGCATCGGATATGGCAGCTTTTATGACGGGAAGTATGCTGGTGGTTGATGGAGGAGATATGGTGCTGTAAGGATACATTAACGATTATATACTTGAAATAATTGAACGGATCAAAACGGTAATATGAGAAAAATAGTTCTATTTTTAATTATGTTGAGCCTCCCGCTTACAGGATTTTCACAACAAGAAAAAAAGGAAGAATTTGAAAAAGGTATTTGGGAATTCAGTCCATCTATAATATACAGTTACGCCCCCTCTCTGTCAGAAGGCTTGCTCAAAACAGAGTTTCACGTTACGTATTGGGTTAATGAAGAATGGGGCGGTGGGCTTTCTTACACGCATAAATTTATCAACTCGGCAGAAGTTAATGATGATTTAGCCTTGATTGGCTCATGGAATGCCAATCGTTTTCTCACACTTCATTTAGGACTGAATTACACTATTCCTAAAAAAGAAGGAGAGAATGGTTTTTTCGGTATTTATAATGAAGCTGAAATTAATTTCAGACCCAAAAAGTGGTTTTCTTTTGGTCCCGTTGTCGGTTCAGTCCTTTCTAAAAGAACAGAACTGTATGGCGGGCTGCACTTGGCGTTTGAGTTTTAACTGAATTGGTTATCAATAAATAGCACTTTTAAGAATGAATAAATTATTATTTATCATGATAACAACAATTATATTTTTTTCCTGCAAACAACAAAACGAAACAGGAAACATCAACCACTGAAAATAAGCCCTCGACTCAAACTATGCTGAATATCAATTGATAAATTCGCCGGTTTGCTTACTGGTGTGGAGTAAGCCAATAGTATAATAAAAAATCAATTTAAAAAAATAAAGCTATGAATGGAACATTACAATCAAAAATATATAAAGTTGGATATTACATCTCACTTTTAGGAACGGTAGCGATTTTGCTTTGGATAGCACTTTTAAAATTTACGCCCCCGGAAGCAAATGGAATTAAGCTATTGGTAGAAAACAGTCCTTTCACTTCGTGGATGTATGATGTATGGTCTGTTTCAACAACAGCTAAAATTATCGGTATTTCAGAAATCATAATCGTTATCTTAATTATTTTAAGTATCTGGTTTTCAAAACTCAGAATTTATGCTACACTTGGTATGACGGCTATGTTTTTGGTAACGATCAGTTTTTGGTTTACCACCCCTGCCCCTGATGGGTGGCTAAAAATAGTTGACGGATTGCCGATGCCTAATGCCAATAGATTGAAAGACATTATGTTTTTAGGTTTTGGACTGATGCTGATTAATTTTCCTAAAAATAAACAATCAATTTAAAAAAAATAAGCAATGGAAAAACAATATAAAAAGTATAAACTAAACGAATTCGTAACACTACAAGTGCTTTCTTATACGGACGAAATGATGGTGGTCAAATTATGGTTTATCGGCAAAGGCTTCGACAGTACGCACCACCACGGCAACCAGGAAGTAAACATCGTAACTGGTGGCGAGTTTGAAGCTACGAACGGTACCGAAAGAATAAAAGTATATCCCGGACAAGCGGTAAAGGTACCTTCCAATTTTGAGCACAACATGGAATGCTTGTCGCCCACCGGCGAAATGGTTACGGTTTGGACCCCGGCAAGGCAGGATATTATTGAAAAATATACAGAACAAGAATAATCTTAAGCAAACAAATTATGAATAAATTAATGTTATTTACACTAATTTTTATGGCTTTAAGCATCACTACAAAAGCACAAAATGATATGAGCGAGAAAAACAAAACCGAGAAGAAAAACATCGTCAACCAGTCCTTTGGTAAAATCGATTTTAAGAAAAAACTTTATGCGGAAAACGTAACCAATTATTTGGATCTGCCTACACAAATTGCCAAAAAATACGGTTCGTTCAGTTATGCCGATTTGCCGCTCGACCGTCAAATTGCCGAGCAGGTTCGTCTTTGGGCTTCAATTCGCTACAAATGCAGTTATTGCACCATTTTTCACACTAACGATGCAAGAAATACGGGAATGGATACTCATAAAGTTGACAATATTATGGCTTATAACCAAAGTGATCTTTTTTCTGCCAAAGAAAAAGCAGCGCTGAATTATGCTTCCGCCATTTCGTATGTGGATTATGAAAAACTGCCAGCCGCAACTGCCGAAGTAAATAAATATTTTAACGAAGCCGAAATTGAAACCATTATTATGTGTACGCTTTTAATGGATATTTGGGCAAGAATATTTGCGGTACAGGGCAACACACCTTATTATACCCAATAAACGGATAGTGATGGAAAATAATTCAGACCTAAATCAAATCAGTATTGGAAAACCACTTCCCGATTGGACTCTGGAAAGCATTTTTGGAGATGCCGTTCCCGATAAAGCAGACTTTATTGGAAAACCTTTGTTGATTTTGATATTTAGTTTCGGTTGTCCCGGATGTGTGGGCAGAGCCATTCCCTTTGCCAATCGTAATGTGTACGAAAATGGAGAAAAGCTGAATGTATTGGGCATTCACAGCAATTTTGAGGGGGTTGATTTTACTGCAGCACAATTTCAAAAACATAAAGAGGATTTGTTTATCCGCTTTCCATTTTATAAAGATTTTAAGTTTAATACCACATTTTTGGAATATGGTGCGGGCGGAACACCACATTGGGTAGTAGTTAATAAAAATGGCATTGTGGAGTATTCAATTTTTGGCTCTGACCCTAATAATGCACTGCTCCGTTTGGGGTATTTGATAGATGAATTAACAGAAGAGGATCCATCTGAGAAGAAGCAATAAGAAAAGCACAATTAAAAAATTGAAGTAAATTGATTAACAAAAAAATGGAAAAACCAGACGAAAAAATAGCATTTGGAGGAAGCTGCCACTGGTGTACAGAAGCCATTTTTCAATCGTTGATTGGGGTAAAAGTGGTAGAACAAGGTTTTGTAGCGACCAATACCGGTTTGGAAGATTTTTCCGAAGCGGTAATTGTGCATTTCAGCCCGGAGGAAATTTCACTTAAAGTTCTCATTGAAATACATTTAAGAACGCATAGCAGCACCGTGATGCACAGCAGGAGAAACCTTTACCGATCAGCTGTTTATACCTTTTCTGCGAATCAGGAATCGGAGGCTAAGGCAATACTGAAAAATCTGCAAAGCGGGTTTTCAAAACAAATCATTACCCAAGTGTTTCCGTTCGGAGCCTTTAAACGCTCTCGTCAGGAGATACTTGATTATTACTATTCAAATCCCCAAAAGCCCTTTTGCAAAAATAATATTGACCCGAAATTGAAGTTGCTGCTAAAAGAATTTGCTGATGTGACAGATAAAGAGAAACTGCAACATTTGAACGAAAATTATTAATTCAATAAAAAAAAAGAATTATGAATAATCCAAAAGATTTAGTAAGCACCATTGCCGATTTAAACAGGCAAGGCTATACACACGAGTTCAGAATTAAAAACAAACAATTATTTTCCGACCAACTAAATAAAGGATTTGCAATGGAAGCCTTTAGCATTGATGATTCGTACACGTTTAGCACAGACGGAGAAAACGATGGAAGTGAACTCTTGTTTGCTATCACACTTATGGGCGAAAACATCAAAGGATTTTTGGTAGATGCCTATTCTGCCCTCGAAACTGTAGAAGCAAGCGAAGTACGAGAAAAGTTTAATGCCAACAATGCACATATTCATCATTTAAGTGATGCAGAAACCAAATACGGCTTACCTCGTGTGAAAAAAGAAGTATTCAATAAGTCACCTGAGCGGTATATATTCCGCATTGGTTTTCCCGATTTTCCGGCCTGTCCATTTGGCAATAAATTTGAGGCACTTGGTTGGGATACAAAAGATGAGAAGTATGTATGGCTGGTTTCAAGTATTATAAAGGACAATAGATTGGTACGAAAGCAGTATTAAAATTGATTCTTTTAAAAAAACAATGTGGTTGAAAGCATCATCAAAATAATTAAAAAACAGCATTATGAAAGCAGTATTTAACAATGTAATTATCGCAGAAAGTGACAACACCGTTGTAGTAGAAGGCAACCATTATTTCCCACCACAAAGTTTAAAAAAGGAATATTTTACAGTATCCGACCACAAAAGCACTTGTCCGTGGAAAGGATCAGCCTCGTATTACTCTGTAAATGTGGACGGAAAAACAGAAACCGATGCCGGTTGGTATTATAAATCGCCATCAGAAGCCGCAAAGGAAATAAAAGACCACGTTGCTTTTTGGAAAGGCGTAAAAGTGAGCGAGTAAAACTTAAAAATATATAAATTTTAAACACATAGAGACATAGGCTACACCGGAAAAAAACTATGTCCGTATGTGGTAAAGTGGTTAAAAAAACAAAAAATGATTCAATACGATTACATTATAATAGGTTCCGGTCAGGCCGGTACACCGTTGGCTTTCAGTCTTGCCAAAAGCGGACGTGTTGCCATTATTGAGAAAGGTCAATTGGGCGGAAATTGTGTCAACAACGGCTGTATTCCCACAAAGACGTATATAGCAAGTGCCCGCAAAATGTGGGATATCTCACACGCCGAAGATTACGGGGTGGACATTCCGCAGTCCGGAAAGGCGAATATGCGAAAAATAAAAGAACGCAAAGAAGCCATTATCGGAGTAGACCGCAACGGCATAGAAAAAGGGTTTCAGGACGATAAAAACATCACGCTTTACAGAGGTGAAGCACATTTTGTAAACGATTACGAAATAGCTGTAAACGGCGAAACATTAACCGCCAAAAATATTTTTATCAATGTAGGCAGCCGACCGCGTGTACCGGAAATGTATCAGCATACGCCTTATTTCACCAATGAAAATATTTTGCAAACCACCGAATTGCCCGAGCACTTGATCATTATCGGTGGCAGCTTTATCGGTGTTGAATTTGCACAAATGTTTAAACGCTTTGGTAGTAAAGTAACCATTGTAGAGCGTGGACCCCGATTGATAAAAGTTGAAGATGAAGACATCAGTCAGGCGGTTGCTGATATTTTAAAATCAGACGGCATCGATATTATTCTTAACGCTGATGACATACAAACTTTGCAGAATAAGGACAGCTCTATTACCGTCAATGCCACCAAAGACAAATCGGTTTCGGTAACAGGGTCACATATTTTACTTGCCATTGGCCGTATGCCCAATACCGATACTTTGCAGTTGCAAAACACCAATATAAAAGTAAATGAAAGAGGCTTTGTTGAGGTAGATGATTATGGTCAAACCAATGTAGCAGGCATTTTCGCTATGGGCGATTGCAATGGAAAAGGCGCTTTTACACATACCTCTTACCACGATTATCAAGTGGTACAAAGTTTTTTATCCGGATCAAAAACAAGAAAAATCAGCGACAGAATTACCACTTATGGTTTGTTTACCGATCCGCCATTGGGCAGAGTTGGAATGACAAAAAAAGAAGCTTTACAAAAAGGATACAAGATTTTGTTGGCGCACCGACCAATGACCAAAATAAACAGGGCTAAGGCAAAAGGAGAAACAAAAGGATTTATGCAGGCGATTATAGATGCCGACACTCAACTCTTTTTAGGTGCTTGCGTACTGGGCGTTGGCGGTGATGAAATTATCAGCGCCCTCACCAACTTAATGTATGCCAAACAGCCTTACACCGTTTTGCGGGATGCCGTACACATTCATCCTACAGTAAGCGAATTGCTGCCCACTGCGCTGGAAGATTTAACACCATTGAATTAAACAATAACAATATATTTTGATAAAAAGAACATTCCATAGACTGCTGAAAAACAAATTATTGTTTTACGGAATGCTATTCGGGCTATTTTTCCTTATCGCTGGTATGGTCAATTCAGAGGCGTTAATTCATTTTTTAAATGCCGGAAATAACAGCTTGCTGTCTGTATTCAGCAATTATTATTTGTTCGTTGGAGCTTTTATTGTAGTGGTATCGCTCGTTATTTTATTTCTGCCGCTGGGTAAAAAAAGGCTGGGCAATAAAAAACCCGAATACTCTTATTTTAGCTGGATAGCCTTGTTGTACAGTACTGGTATGGGTTCCGGCTTGCTGTTAAGAGCCGTGCAGGAGCCGGTCTATTATTTAAACAATCCGCCTGTTGCCACTACCAATGCAGAAGTGCTGGCGTTGCAATACACTTTTTTCCATTGGGGTTTTACGCCTTGGGCGATGTACAGTTTATTCGGGTTGATTGTAGCCTACAATCTTTATGTCAGAAAAGTGCCCAATTTGCTGCACGCTCTTGTTCCTGCATCTAACAACAATTATTTAAAAAATATAACCATTGTATTTATTGTATTGATTACCATAACCGGTGTTATAGCTTCATTGGGGCTGGGTTCAGCACAACTTGTCGGTGGACTTAACCACACTTTTAATATAGAACTGGGCAACTACACGCTGTTGGCAATGGTGCTGCTTATCGGTCTTATAGCCACTTTTTCAGCGTTAACGGGCATCCAAAAAGTCATCAAATATTTAGCTGATTTTGACTTTGGCTTTTCCATTTTACTGATGTTGTTCATTGCCTTGTTTTTAGATTTTGCCCCATTTTTTTCGAATCTATTTACCGCAATGTATCAATACGTCATTCATTTTTTTGAAATGAGTTTGTCTATTGGCGGTTATGTAACAAGTGAAAGTTTCACCAAAGGGTGGACGGTTTTTTATTGGGCATTTTGGCTGGCGTGGGTTCCCTTTACAGGCATATTTATCGCCCGTATCTCAAAAGGAAGAACGGTAAGAGAATTTATAATTGCCACCATTTTGGTGCCCACTTTTGCTACGCTCATTTGGTTTTCGGTTTTTGCCAACAACGCCTTTGATGTATTGAGCCAAAGCAACACCGGGCAGTTTGACAATTTATACACTTCGCTGTTTGTGTTTTTGGAAAATTACCCATTCTATCAGCTCACTTTTATTATCGCCATATTATTGGTGCTCATTTCCATTATCAACTCGGTTGACTCCGCCGTTTTTGTATTGGGAATGTTGAGTGACAATGGAAATGAAAACCCTTCAAAAAATCACAAACTCATCTGGGGAGGCATCATTACCGCCACAGCCTTTGGTATTTCGGCATCCGGCACGAGCGATTTACTAAACGCCATTAGCAACCTGCTGATTATTATGGCGCTGCCATTCAGCTTGCTGTACCTGTATATTATTTGTAGATTTTTCATAACAATAGTAAATGAAAACAGCGAAAAACAATTTGAAGATAAAGACTAGAATAATTCTCACCATTTTAATTAAATCAAATCTTTAGTAAACTATGTTTACACAAAATATAAACGTCATCGACAGACTGCAAACCCCTTTTACACTTATGCCAAATGATTTGGATGAGGAATTAACCATTATATGGAATATAGGAGCAATAAGCAATGTAAAAGTGGATGGCCACGAAATTGAAATAGGCAAAAACTGTATATTATTTGTTTCAGAATTTTATATGAAGCTCGAGGCTCTATCAGGAACATTTCGGGTAATTAAGTTCAATAAAACATTTATCAATCCTATCGACTCGCTCAAAAATACGGGGGAATATTTAATGATTTTTTATGGACTTCACACAGTGGATCATTTGCCAAAAATTATGTTAAACGAAAAAGAAGTTATTATTTTTGAAACACTATGGCAGGAACTACTTTTGGAGATAAAAAATATAAACAATCCTATCTCAGAAGCGTTGACGAGAAATTCTTTTCAGCGTTTCCTGTTACTCAGTCAAAAAAACCACGCAGTAACCGAATTTGATATCCCGATTGATTTTAAAGATTTGAGGCTGATCCGCGAATTTCAATATTTGGTAAACACTAACTTTAAAGACCTAATGAAGGTTTCCGATTATGCAAGCATCTTAAAAATTTCTCCAAAAAAAATCGCTGAAGTATTTGGCTGTTGCTACAATAAAAAAGCAAGCGAACTGATTGCCGACCGGAGAAATCTATACGCCAAACGCCAATTGATGCACACCGATGAATTGATAAAAAACATTGCTTACGAATTGAATTTTTCAGATTCGCAGGCATTTTCACATTTCTTTAAAAAACAAAACAAAATGACGCCGGATGAATTCCGGACTAATAGCAAAACTGTTTAGTTTTTCTTTAATCCCCTGAAAACCAAACACCAATTAGACATTTCCAAACACCCTATTCCGTCTCATCGCTTGTTATCTTTGTGTAATAAAAGAGAAAAAAATGCCTATATTTCTTTTGAGTTCTTTCAAGTATTTATTTCACCTTTTAATAATACCAAGTTCTTAAAATTGTTTTGTAAATCGTAAAACTAAACACCAATTTCTGAAAGACAAACACTGGAACGATTTTCATTTGAGGTAAATTTGTATAAGTAAGAACTAAACACATAAGTATATGGAAAATCGAAATGCTCAGGTAAGATTTGAGACCTTTGATAAACTTACTTCCAACAAATTTTTAGAAGAACTAAAAGCAAAACAAAAAGAAAATAGTGCGTATAAAGCAGATTGCTCAACAGAAAGCTGTAAAAGATTAACCCCAAAATTCAGGCTTAGCTTGTGCAATGTCAAAACCATTATTATGCTTGGGATCATTATATATCTATGGTTGGCAAATTGATAAGAATTACAAAATTTTCATCAATCAGAAAACAAAACAACCAGTGATGAAGGCAATTAAACGGATTCTATTTAAAGTAAATTGTATAATAAATTAAAATAAAAAAATTATGATAAACTGGAATAATGTTATAAAATTCGCAACACACGGAAACCCTACACCCGATAGAAGAGTAGAAAAAACAGAGGAAGAATGGAAAAAAATCCTTACCCCGGAACAATTTAGAATTACCCGTCTAAAAGGGACGGAACGAGCCGGAAGTGGCGCTTTTTGTACCTCTCACGAAGCCGGAAAATACAAATGCATTTGTTGTGAAAATGAACTATTCGACTCTACTATAAAATTTGAGTCGGGAACAGGATGGCCAAGCTTTACGCAACCTATCAGAGAAAATGCAATAAAGTATCACAAAGATAGTTCCTACGGAATGATTCGGGTGGAAGTAATGTGCAATAATTGCGACGGACATTTGGGACACATTTTCCCGGATGGCCCAGAACCAAGCGGATTGAGGTATTGTATCAATTCAGAATCAATTGATTTGATAAGAACAGTAGCTTCAAACTAAAAATAGACCATTACCAATCGCCGAAACTTTGATCGTAATGATAACTATTACTGTTTTCAAAGGTTTAGCATAAAAAACAAAAGCAATGGATAATACACAAAATCAATCAATAAAAGCTCCGGAATTAAGAGTAGAACAATGGATAAATTCGCAAGGTTCCAAACTGGAAAATCCCATCAAATTATCCGATTATGAAGGAAAATATAAAGTTATATATTGTTTCCAGCATTGGTGCCCCGGTTGTCATAGTGTAGGGCTCCCGTCTTTGAAAAAGCTAGTTGATGCATTCAAAGACAGCGATAGGATTGCGTTTCTTGCTGTTCAAACTGTTTTTGAAGGAGTACACGCCAATACGTACGATAAAATTTTGGAAACACAGAAAAAATATGGATTAGAGATTCCGTTCGGGCACGATCCTGGAAAAGGAAGATCTACCATAATGGAAGATTACAACACCGGCGGAACGCCCTGGTTTATTTTTATAGATCAAGAAAACAATGTCGTATTCGCAGATTTTCACATCAATGTGGATGGTACAATAAAGTACTTAAAAGAAGTAACGAAATGATGAAAATCTAACGATAAGGTGGGCAAAAAAGGAAAATAAATTATATAAAGAAAACAATTACAATATGGCAAACAGTAAAAAAGTATATATCGCAGGCGGATGCTTCTGGGGAATGGAAGATCTGTTCAGAACAAGAAAAGGAATTATTGACACCGAAGTAGGCTATATCGGAGGGGAAAACGAAAACCCCACCTATGGCAACCATCCCGGTCACGCAGAAGGCATTGAGATAACATACGACACGACCGAAACTGATTTTAAAGAAATAGTAGATTATTTTTTCCGTATTCACAATCCTACTACAGTTGACAGACAAGGTAACGATAGAGGCTCGAGCTACCGATCAGCTATTTTTTTCCAAAATGACGAGGAAAAACAAATAGCCGAAGAAGTAATAGCTATCGTCAACAAATCAAACAAATGGGAAGGAAAAGTAGTAACCACACTGGAACCTTACACCAAATTTTGGCCCGCCGAGGATTATCATCAAGATTATCTGGTGAAAAACCCTAACGGATATACCTGCCACTTCGAGCGATTTGGAACTTTTCTAGACAAATAATACAAATCACCCTATAAATTTCTATGGGGTGATTTTTTTAGTAGATTTCTGAATAAATCGTAACAATTATATTGACACCAAAAGGTTTTATCCATTTGAAAATCAAAAAACTAACAGCTTTATTTATGATAATTTTACTATATTAGGTAGCATCATACCGCAAGATAAAATAACGTATCACAAATGATTGAAATATTACTTAAAAACAAAGAAATTATTAAGGTAAGTAGCACGAACGAAATTTTACCTGAACAGATGGACTTTTATGCCATTCAATTCATTGATTATACTGATCAGCAAATAAATTGGGCCGGAGAAAACTTCGGGATTAATTGTTCACTTATGAAGCGGTATGAAGATATCGAAATCAGTTCGCATTTTTTAGTAAAAAACAATCAGACGGCATTCCACATCTCTATCCCCTATTATTGTTCAAAAGAAGAAAATAAACTTGTGGAATCGCCAATATTCTTTATAATGAGTGATAGCGGTCTTTTTTTCTTTTCAAACTCTTCCATTGATCGATTTTTTAATTTAAAATACACTTATAAACTCAACGAGTTGCACGAAATATCAGATATGATAGAAATCCTGATGTTTCAACTTGAATTTATTTCTGACTATTATGCTGATATTACAGAAAGCGAAGCAAAAAAAATAAAAGACCTTGCAAATTCGATATTATTGAAAAATGAATCTTCTAAAAAAATTACAGATCAGATAACGACTTATAGTTTCAACAGTTTGCTATTAAAAGAATCTTTAATCGAAACGATAAGAGTTTTTAACCTGTATAAGAAAAATATCCAAGATCAGGATTCACATATAAAAGAGCGCATAGAATCAGAATTAGATGATCTTGCCGTGATTTCTGACTATATTCAGTTCAATTTTGAGCGTTTGGATAATCTGAGGGGAAATATAAAAAACAAAATAGATCTGGAGCAGAATTATATATTCAAGGTACTTACAGTAATCACTTTATGCGTTTCACTTCCTGCTTTAATTGCCGGAATATACGGGATGAATTTTAAAAATATCCCCGGACTGGATACAATATATGGGTATCCTATAACCGTCATGATAATGGTCGTTCCGGCTATTTTGCCTTATATTTATTTTAAGAAAAAAAAATGGTTGTGAATTATAAAACCACAACTTCGCAATGCGAAATAATTTTAGCCCTTTTTTGTAAAAAACAATTATTTTTTTTATTTCATATTCGATTATAGGTACAATAAACCTCTAAATATTTTCAGAGATTTTTATTTTAGAGTAATAACATTTTATATTTTATTTGTACAACTTGATGGTTAAAAGAAAGAGTTCTAAAGTATTTATAATGCCATCAAAAATAAATCTGAGTCTCAGGCATTTTTTTTCTTAGATCCTCAACTTCTGAAATATTGATAGGATTTCCTGTGAGAATAAGTGTTTTCAAATGTTTTAAATCAGCAATTTCTTTTGGTAATGATTGTAGCTGATTATTGGCCAGATTAAGACTGATGATGTTCTTTAGATTCTTTATTTGAGGCGAAATCTCAGATATTTTATTCTCACCTACATTAAGGAACTCCAGATTTTTTAATGCTAAAATATTTTTTGAGAGTGTAAGTAGCATATTTTTTTGCAGCTCAAGATATTTGAGCTTATTTGGAAATCCTGTTTCATTAAGATCATTAATCTGATTGGATGAAAGATTCAAAAATTTAAGACTTTTTATTTTTTCAACATCAGAAACCATACTGATTTGATTGCTGTGTAAATTAATTTCTTCGAGTCCCGAAATTTCTGTCAGAGCTTTTGGAAAAACGCTGAGGTTATTGGCATCGAGTTGTACAACTTTAAGCTTTTGAAGTTTGGCAAACTCAGGATTAAGATCCGTCAACTGATTAAGATTCATAGAAAAAGTGTTTAACTTTTTAAGTTTGCTGATTTCGTCCGGAATATATTTTATGCTGTTCTCGTTAATATTAAGAATCTGAAGTTCTGAAAGTGAAAATAGTGCATCATCTAGCTTTTCAAGATTATTCCCCATAATGTTCAGAAAAAAAACAGAATTCATTTTCGTAATATCAGGAGGCAGATTAAACAGACCTTTATCTCTGAAACTTAAGCTATAAACAGTTTCTTTCGACATCAAAGCAGCCTCCATATCTGTATAAGTAGGATATTTTACAGGATCAATCTGGGCATTTATTCTGGCAATACACAGTAAACAAAAAAGGCAAATATATTTTTTCATAAAACAAAAAAAGGTCGCCGGAAAAAATCCGACGACCGTTATAAAGTATTAAAATTATTTTTTGAAAATCTTAGCTGTTTTCTGGAATCCGTCTGCTTCAATATTTAATATTAAAACTCTTGAAACCTGAAGCTGGCTTGTGAAATCTAAGTCCAGACTAGTTGTAGATCCATTTACTTTCTTTTTATAGACAACTTTTCCGTCAATGCTGTACGCAGTAACTTCAAGATTTTTCAGTGCTTTTGGCGAATTGATTTTCACAATACCAGAAGTAGGGTTCGGAGCTACCGTTACATCATTTTCATTAACAACTTCTACTGTTCCCAAACTTCCTGAAGTCCCTAAAAACTGTTGTAAAGCAACTACAATAGTAGCCGATTTTCCTCTATAATCTATTGTATTCCCCGTTGCATCTACATCAGTAGAAATCGTAGAATTAGGATGCTGAATTGAAAAGAAACCAAATTTCTTATCCGGTGTAAAAGTAAGACCTGTTGGCTCTGATCCTGCAGGCATTGACGCAAATAATCTTACATTAGGATTTGCCTGTGTATGATCGGGACCAATCACCCAAATATAGTTTTTACCACCATCCTGCAGCACCCAAAGGTTTCCAAGTTCATCGAAAGTAAGGTTATCGTTTCCGTCCCCCCAAGATTCAGTTTTCATTCCCTGCGCGGTGTTGAATGTATAAGCTGTTGATGCTCCGCCTACGAAAGTTTCAACGTTTGAAAGCGTCATTCCGTTATCTGTCATTCTGTATACTTTATCTAATCCTTTTGCCGTAAAATAAACTTTATCGTCAAGTGGACTTATTTCTATATCTTCTACTCCATTGAAGGAAGTACCGCCTAATGACAAAGCTAAAGCAGCCGTATTATTTTGATCTGCCTGAAGTTTATTTGGCACCTGAATCCACTGTCCGGTTGTTGCTACCGGATTTCCACCACTTAATCCCTGATCAAGCTTCAAAACATATAAATTTCCTGAAGCCAGATTGTTTGGAGTATCCATCACATATTTATAAACCATATGAGTTCCGCCATCTTCGCCATAATAAGCTGTTGTTCCTGCATCGTTAATCACTACATTTTCATGATTCATGATTCCCATCTGCCAAAGCTTATCTTTAGTTCCTGCCTGGTTATGAGACATTACTTGCGCTGTGACAGGGTCTATCTCTACCAACCAGCCATAATCTTTGTATCCATCGGCATTAATATCGTTTGACGTAACAGATTCTTCAGCCGTTACCACCGTTCCCCAAGGTGTAATACCTCCCGAGCAGTTTCTGATCGTCTGCACAAGGCTCGGTGCCGAAAAACTCACCGCTCTTGATTTTGTTAACTGCCAAAGTTTGGTTGAAGTATTGTAATTAATTTCTGCCATGGTAACACCTCCCGGGTTTGTTTCATGGTTTACAGAAAGATATCCGTCCATACTGCTGTTATTTTTAGCAACATAGGCGGTAAAATCATTAAGGCCACCAACCAATCCGCCGCCTTCTGTGTAGTTATCACCTTCTTTTAGGATCAACTGATATTTATGTTCAGCAGGGATAATCAATTTTGCAGTCTGTGTTGTAGGAACAATTGATGTAAAACAGCTAATATGTGTACCGGTACAGTTGGAAACCGGTGGAGTTACCGTTGTTGTTGTTTTAAGATATGCGTCTATTGTTAAATCTGAGCTTGTAGCACTTCTATTATGAAGCTCAATTGAAATTCTGTTAGTTCCCTGTACAAATTTGTTTTTGGGAATAGAGAATATGTTAATAGCCGTTTCTGCAGCCCCATCAACAATTGTACTCGAAAAAGTACCATGAGTAATGGCTCCGGATGGCATATTATCTCTTATCACCTCTTCACCGTTTAGATAAACAATGATTCCGTCATCTCTCCTCACGCCAAATTCCATCGTATTCGAAAGATCTACCAGATTTACTGTGAAATCTTTGATAAGATAAGCAGTATCTACACCAGAAATAAAAGAAGTCGTAACAGGGTCACCGTAACCTAACGGACCATTTCCTACAGCCCAGTTTGAAACATCATAATTGGAACTTTTCCAGGTTGCGGGCAATGCCACATCTGCGTCGTTATACTTCCATGCACTCTGCAATGCAAAAATTGTCGTCTGTGCCTGGATCATCGATGTCGTCATCAATGCCAAAGCTGCGATACTAAGTAGTTTTCTTTTCACTTTTATTAAAATTTCATTTACCATGCAAAACTATTTTTTTTGCTTCGGCATTGCGTTACGCTATCTTTAATTAAACCCCGATGAATATTAAGATAACTGAAAGTAAATGTTACGAATTTTAACTTATTATTAAATTTGAAATTTATGTAAAACTGAAGCTTTATTTCGCTAATTTCTTAGCCTTACTGATGTCTGTCAAAGTATTCAGAAAAGCGATAAGTTGTTTTTTTTCAATTTCCGTCAGATCAAGCTTATCTGCAGGAAGCGTCTGATTTTTCATGGGTAAACCTAAACCTTCTCCTCCACCTTCATTATAAAAATCAATCACTTCTTCAAGCGTATTAAAAGCTCCGTTATGGAAATAGGGTTTTGTTAACGCAACATTTCTCACCGTCATGGTTTTGAAAGAATTCTCGTAAATCCATGAATTTTCTTTTTTCACATTAGAATTTATTCTTCCTCTGTCACCATCAAGTTCTATCGGTAAATTTGTGATTGGTTTTTTGGTCACTCCTAAAACTTCAGATTCATTTTCATTAAAGAACGGCGGAACAAGTCCTGAAAAATGAGGAGCAAAATGACATGTTGCACAATTGGCTTTTCCCATGAATAAATTAAAGCCTTTTTTAGCATCTTCAGAAATTTCTTTTTCATTTCTCATAAAACAGTCAAAATCACTTTCAAACGAATAAAGAGAGGCTACAAACGAACTTAATGCTTTGGAAAAATTCTGTTTGTTGATTTTTCCGTCTTTAAAAACTTTTTTGAATTCTTTTTTATACTCTTTGTTGTCATTCAACTTTTGTACAATTTTTTGATAATCGGTATTGAATTCATCCTGATTATAAATCACGTGTTCCGCCTGTTGCTCAAGATAAAAAGCTCTCATATCATAAAAAAACCTTTTTGCAAAAACTG
This sequence comes from Chryseobacterium indoltheticum, assembly GCF_003815915.1. Taxonomy (NCBI): domain Bacteria; kingdom Pseudomonadati; phylum Bacteroidota; class Flavobacteriia; order Flavobacteriales; family Weeksellaceae; genus Chryseobacterium; species Chryseobacterium indoltheticum. Next base: position 1,463,974 of record NZ_CP033929.1, on the reverse strand, counting down.
CATTATACAAAGAAGGAGAATTTCTCAAGACGGTTTTTCCCTCTACATTACTTGCAGATTTCTGTTTTAGATCGGTATACGCATTTTCTGGAAGGTGACAGCTGGCGCAACTCATCGTTCCATTAGCACTGAAGTTTTGATCATAAAAAATCTTTTCACCTAAATTTTTCAGTTCTTCAGAATCTTCAGAAGGTTTTAAAATGGTATAAAAATAAGGATCAAGAAAATCTGCTTTAAAGAAATCTTTATTCGAAACATTCCAGCCCGAAAAATTCTTGAGATCATCAGGATTACCATCCCAACTACCTAATTCTTCATATAAAGGCTGAACAAATTGTTTATAAAACTCTATTCTGTCGAAAGACTCAAAATCGGTATTCTTCCCAAGATAAGTAATTGCCTGTTGAATAATTAAATTAGCTTTTTCTGTTTTAAAATTTTTAAAATAAGCTTCATCGTTGATGTATTCACTCATTCCTTTAAAAGCATGAGCAGCTTCCTCGGAAATATTAAGCGAACCCGGAGTATCAAAACCTGTCACACCCAAACTGTAAATTCTAATAAGTTCTATTCGCAAAGGCAAAGTTTTATTATTTCCTGAGCTTAAACCATTGTTCAAAGCACTTAAATAAAAGTTTGCATAACTATTGTAAAGGAAATTGGTAATTGTACTTATTTCTTCTTTTTTTTCATTGGCTTCCTCCAAAAAAATAAGCTCATCTAAAACCTGTAGTCCTTCGGGAGGCAAAGTATAGGCTGAAGTTCCCGCTGCTTCTATATGAAAAAGCGGCGCTGCATTAAGATGAGTTTTGGTAAATTCAGGATAATGATAAGCGACGAAAAATTCTATTTCTTTAAAAGAATTTCTGGTATTCCTTAAAGTTTGCTGAAGCTTTTCTAAGGAAATTTTTTCTTGAGAATAAAGTTCTACATCATTTTTCAGATATTCTAACTCAATTTTAAAATCACGTAAACCTCTGTTTATAAATTTATTATCATTTTGTACACCCTCATCAACGGAGTTAAAAGACATCACAGAAAAAATGAAAGCGCATGGAATAAGCAGTAAAAGATAATATCTCACAGTTTTAATCGCAAAAGTAGCCTGATTAGATTACAGGTATTTTACGCATAAATTAAATAATGTTTACAATTTGCATCCGACAAACTGTACGTTTCCCATTATTATGAATACAAAAAGCCAAAAAGACTATTTTTGTAAACGAATCTCTCATTTTATGCTTTGCAGATTTTAATTTGGTTCATCTAAAATACTTTGCACTTTTTCTCCAATTATTTTCAGCCTCACAATACTTTCACAGGTGATTCTGTCTGCAAATATGATTCTGAAATGATGACTGTATGCATCGGTGTATGAAAATGTATCTCCAGGTGTAAAAGCGATTTTTTGATTTTCACAAAATTTATAGAAATCAGGCATATTCACTTTTTTAGGAAGTCTTCCCCAAATGCTGTAACCGCCATGAGGCCTGTGAAAGTAACATTCTTTTGGAAAGTATAATCTTAATGCATTAAGAAGTTCTACGCATTGAATTTCTAATTGTTTTCGAAAAAAACGAAGATGTCGGTCATAAGAATTTTCGTCTAACAATTGTATCATTAGTTCCTGAAAAATAGGTGCTACAGACCTTCCCAAAGAAAACTTAATTCTTTCAGCCTGCTCAAAAAATCGACCTGTATTCAGCCATCCCAGACGAATTCCCGGCGCCAAAGTTTTTGAAAATGACGAATAGGTCATTACCCAACCTTCCGTATCAAAATTACGGATTGTCGACGGTCTTTCTCCATCAAAATAAAGGTCTCCATAAATATCATTTTCAATAATCGGAATCTCATTACTTTGCGCAATCGAAACAAGTTCTTCTTTTGCTTCATCTGACATTAAAATCCCTGTGGGATTATGAAAATTTGGAGTCAATACAACAGCACGAATATTATTTTCAGTTAAAATATCTTTTAAAAAATCAATATTAAATCCTGTTTTGTATTGTACCGGAATTTCGATTACCTTCAGTTTTAAGTTTGAAATCACTTCCAAAACAGAAAAAATACACGGACTTTCTACCGCAATCACATCTCCTGATTGAGTTACTGAAGACAGCGCAATGTAAAGCGCCTGCAAAGCTCCATCTGTGATGATGAGTTGTTCTGCATTTATTTTACAACCAAATTTTGTTGCCCGTGCAGCAATTTGATTTCTTAATATTTCTGATCCGTTCGCAGAATAATATCTGAGAATTGATGATCCTTTTTTCCGAATTACTTCCTGCATTTTCCTTAAGATCAATTTTTGAGGAACGAGCAAATCTGTCGGTGCAGCGGTATTAAATGAAATTTGTTCAGAAGACTTATCCGATTTTGAAGTAAGTCTTACTTTTTTATCAAAATCCACATTGCTTACAACTGGCGAAAATGTTGGTAAATCTTCAGGAATGTCTTCATTTACTTTTATAATAACAAAAAATCCTGAGCGAGGACGATTTATAACACAGCCTTTCATAACAAGATAATCATAACCACTTTGCACCGAAGTAATGCTCAGTTTATATTTTTCTTTAATTTCTCTTATAGAAGGTAACCGATCGCCTGAAACAAGAATTCCATTTTTGATCTGTTCCTCGATGACCGAAGTGAATATTTGATATTTAAAATTCTGCATAATCCCAATCTGTTCTGCACAAATTTACAAAAAGCAAAACTGTACCGTTTGATTAGTTTAAAACTGTACCGATATTATCATTCATAAATAACTTAGCTTTGAAAAAAATAAGAATGGAGATTGTTTCAAAATTTGTAGTAGGTTCAGATCAGGGAGTTGATGAATTTTTTGATGTTAAAAAAGCTTTTATTAGAAATTCGTATCAAGAGATTATTGCACCCGAAATTATAGACAACTACATTAAAGAATATTTTGATCATAGAAAAATGATCAATGTTTTAAATGACTTTTCTAATCAATTAATTATGGTGTTTGCAGATCAACAACCTGTAGGATATTGCTTTTTTCAAACAGGAAACTTTTATCCGGAAGCTGATGAAAATCAAAAAACAACAGCTATTAAAGAGTTTTCTATTCTTCAGGAATATGATTTGCCAGAAGTGAGACTTTCTCTTTGGAATAAAGTAAAATCGGCAATTCAATTTGCAGACAGTCTTTGGATCAATATCAGAGAAAACGATTCACAAATTCATTTTTTTAAAGATCAAAACTTTGTTTTTGTGAAAGATACGGTTTCAGAACCCTTCAATCTTCCATCATCCATTTATGAATTAGATTTAAAAAATTTATAAATCTTTCTTTAGTATATGACATTTTTTAACCGCAAAAGAATCAAAAGACTTTCTATAGTTTAAGTTAAGCAAAAGTTTTCAAAACGATTAACAACTCAGCTCTTTGCGTTTCGTAAACTTTTGAATTCTTATTTTTTCAATCTTTTCTTTTGATTCTTTTGAGGTAAAATATTTTTGTCATTACTAAAAAATTATTCATTATAAATCCACATCAATAAAGGTTTTTCAGAGTTTTGAATAATCGGGTCTAATTCTTTCATCGCATTATTGGAAATTGTAGGACAACCCCAACCTTCCGGCGAGCCTTTTGGGTAAACTTCATCATCACTCATCAATTCCCATGAATGAAAAACAATGAATCTTTGTAGCGCATTGTTATTGGTTTTTTCGAGACCGTGCATTAAATATTTCACATGAATTCCCCAATCGCTTCTTCCTCTTTCGCCTAATTGATATTTCCCCAAAGCCGAAAGATGGCTTCCGTCTTCATTACTAAATTGAGGATTGTCTTTTGATTCATCGCTGCTCCAACTATTGCTTCCACATCCATGACCTACCAAATATTTATTTGAAATTTTCTGCTCTTTAAAATCCCAGATGATAAAACGGCTCAATCCGGAATGCAGGCTCATATCAATTAAAATACAAAACTCAGTATTCATTTTTTTGCTTTTGCAAAATGCATAGGCTTCCGCAGCTTTCTTTTTTGTTTTATTTAAATCTAATTCGGGCTTTTTGACTTCATTGGATTTTTTATTTTCAAAAACATCATTATCAGTAAGGTTTTTCGACTCGTGTTTGCAAGACAAAAAAATGACAACTAGGAAAATCAAATAAAAATTTCTCACAAGATTTATTTATAGTGTAAGAAAATTCCATAATCTGTTGGCGTCCACCATGCTGCTTTTTGTCCGGCAGCTTTTAGTGCATCGTTTGCCCAGGTGTTGCAGGTATTCAGAAAACTATAACTTCCTTTCGCATCATAAAACGCATCATTATCGCTGTAAACAGCTTTAGTTGGAATCAATATATAACTACCGTTTGTATCTCTGTCAAATTTAGCATCGATAAACTTCACTAATTCTAAATATTGTTTTTTGCTGATCATTATTTTTTTGCAGTCAGCAGCTTCGGTCATCGTTTTGTAGAATGAAGCGTGCATTGCAGATTCACTCATCCAAAATGCAGCTTTTACAGCCGTAGAAAATTTCAGGTCTGACCAAGTTGGTGTATCCAGATAAAAACCTTTGTCTCCCCACCCGATTCCTACATAATTGTAATCTGACTTTTTTGATGTTGTATTTGCAAACGGAATTTTTGCGCTCCAATCGTGCAATTCATTTTTCACAGGCATTACAATATCGGTATGAACACCGTTGGTATAAATGTAAATCGGAATTTCTTTTTGCTCACCATCATCCTTTGCCGAAACTTCGATAAAAGGAAGCAGATAACCTAGGATAGCGTACAGCACAATGATTCCGAGGATTATTCCGAGGGTTTTCAGGAAATAGATCAGTATAATTTTCACACTCATGTTTTCAGATATTGAAGTTTAATAAAATTTAATCTAAATTTTTTCTAAAAGTATTTATTTTAATTCAAAAATTAATTAAATTTAGCTAACAAACATTCACAAATATGCTTAAAAACACGAAATCTCAAAAAAGATTTAAAGTAAGAGTAAAAACAGCTCCTAAAAGAACTCAGAAAAAACGTTGATTTTCTTAAAGATATTCTCTTTTTGAAAGTCAATTTTTCTTTTGTAGGAAAGGCTTTTTTAATTTTTATGAATTGGAATCTTTTATTTCTTTAGAACTAAAGTTTTAAGGAATGGTACAATACCCATATTATTTTTGGAAACTATAATTTCCGAACAGGTTTTTTCACCTTTTATATTTTGCTATAATTTCTCTGACGATTGATTCAAAAACTCAATATTTCTTTTCAAACCGGCAAATTTTGTGCGCTTCACAGGTGATTTTCGGAATATTTCGGAGAATATTTCCTGAGTCAATTCTTTCCATTCACCTTTTTTGAAACTTTTTAACGCTTCGTTAGGTTTAAATTTAGCCTGAAGATTCGGTGCGGAAAAACGGTTCCAAGGACAAACATCCTGACAAATATCGCAGCCAAACATCCAGTCTTCCATTTTATCTTTAAAGTAATCGGGAATTTCAGTTTTCAATTCAATCGTTGCATAGGAAATACATTTGCTTCCGTCAACAATTTTCTCCGAAACAATCGCATCAGTTGGACAAGCATCGATACATTTTCTGCAGCTTCCGCAATGATCGGTTGTTTCATGATCAGGAATTAAATCTAAATCACAAATAATTTCAGCTAAAAAATAAAAAGAACCACTTTGTTTGGTGATTAAGTTCGCATTTTTCCCAACCCAGCCAATTCCTGATTTTTTTGCCCAACTTCTTTCCAAAACCGGAGCTGAATCTACGAAAACACGGAATTCGAAATCTCCGATTTCTTCTTGTAATTCAGCAACCAAATCACGAAGAATTTCTTTTACTACTTCATGATAATCTTCAGCATACGCATATTTTGAGATTTTAAAATTCTCTAATACAGAAATTTTCTCTTCAGGAAAATAGTTATAGGAAAGCGAAATCACAGATTTGGAACCTTCTACCAACAATCTAGGATCTAATCTTTTATCGAAATGATTTTCCATGTATTTCATTTCGCCATGAAAATTATTTTTGAGCCATTTTTCCAAATGACGTGCATCTTCTTCCAGAAAATCTGCTTTCGAAATTCCACAATTCTGAAACCCAAAACTTTTAGCTTTAGATTTGATTAATTGGGAATATTTTTCAGCAGTTGAATTCATAGATTTCGCATTGCAAAACTAAGATTATTTTATAAATTTGTTGAAGTTTGGATGTGTGAAAATACTTCATACATTTATTTTGTAATTTAACTCAAAAAAATTAAATATTATGTCATTAGCAGATGTATTACAATCAGGAAATTATGCATTAATCGACGTTCGCGAGCCAATGGAGCTTGAAATGGACGGAAATATAGAAGGAGCAGTCAATATTCCTTTGGGAGAAGTTGAAGACAGAAAAGACGAAATCTTATCTATCGAAAAGCCTGTTGTTTTGTTCTGCAGAAGCGGAAACAGAAGTGGAAAGGCATTAGAATATCTGAATTCTCAAGGCTTACAAGATGGCTACAACGGCGGTGGCTGGGCTGATTTGAAAGCAAGCTTATAAGAACAGAAGGAACTTTTTTAAGTTCCTTTTTTTATTTAACTTTAATGATATTTATGATTTTAAAAGATAGATTTGAATCGCTTTGTCTAAACTTTACTGAAGATAAAATTTTAATTGAAAAATTTTGGATCAAAATTGAGAAAAATTATTCAGGGAAAAACAGGCATTATCACAATCTTCAACATTTAGAAACTCTATTTGAAGAAATTGAACATGTAAAAGATAAAATCAAAAATTTCAATACTATTTCATTTTCTATTTTTTATCATGATTTAATTTATGATGCGACTTCAAAATTAAATGAAGAAAAAAGTGCAGATCTTGCGAAAGAAAACCTTGGAGTTATAGGTTTGAATAATGAAGATGTACAACAAATTTACGAGCAGATTTTAGCTACAAAATCACACAAAAAATCGGATGATGAAGACACTAATTTTCTTTTAGATGCAGATTTATCGATTCTTGGGAAAAGCCCGCAAGTTTATTTAGAGTATATCAAACAAATCAGAAAAGAATATTCTATTTATCCGGATTTCCTTTATAAACCGGGAAGGAAAAAGGTTTTACAATATTTTCTAGCACTGGAAAATATTTTTAAAACTGAGTATTTTAAGAATAAATATGAATCTCAAGCGAGGGAGAATATAGAATTTGAATTGAGAAGTTTGTAGGTTTTTCTTATTTTATAAACCACCCCGTCAAAAATTCTTTAAATTTTCGCCACCCCTCCAGAGGAGGGGAATTGTAGCGAATTAATTTATTACGGAGTTTATAAATTCAATTGATTTATTTAAAACTATTTCCGGAGATTCTTTGTGCGGTGTATGTTCAACATTTGGAATGATGAATTTCTCCGATCTTCCTGCAACCTGCGAAACCGTTCTTTCAACTTGATCTAAAGTTCCGTATTCATCAGCTTCTCCTTGAATAAACAAAAGAGGACTTTTAATATTTTTCAATAAATACTCAATATTCCAGCTTCTGAACTTGTCGCTAAGCCAGATTTCAGTCCATGCTTTGACAATTATTTCCACTTTATCACCGTGATATTTTTCGAGACGTTGAGGTAGATTTGTGGTGTTGTAAGCACTTAATGCTTCTTCCACACCTTTCACTGTAATATCTTCAACAAAAATATGTCCGGCTTCACAGATTACAGCTTTCACTTTTTCAGGATATTTTGATGCGGCAATTAAGGCAATCGTTCCGCCATCGCTGTGCCCGAAAAGAATTGCATCGTTTATATCTAATTCAGAAAGCAAGTCATTCAATACATCTGCTTCCAGTTCCATGTAATTGTTTTCTCTTTCATGGGTAATCATTGGAAAAGACTTGCCATATCCTAAGCGGTCATATACCAAAACATTACATTGGGTAGCTTCCGCCAATTTTTCAGGAAAATCTCTCCAAAGCTGAACCGAACCTAAAGAATCATGCAGAAAAACAATTGTTGGTTTATTTTCGAATGAATTATTAAATTTTATAAATAAGTTTTGACCTTTTACATCAATTACCTCTTCAATCATTATTTATAAGCTCGGATTTTTTGTTTCATTAAATTCTTTTAAAAGGTTAGCAAAAACCGTTTCCACAGGAAGAACTTCGTCAATCAAAGCTGAAACCTGACCGATTTCCAATTCACCTTCTTCCATATCACCTTCAAACATTCCTTTCTTAGCCCTTGCTCTACCTAATGAAGCGACCAAAGCTTCCGCATTTCTTCCCACATTATATATTTCCTCAAGCTCGTTGAAAAACTTGTTTTTAACCATTCTTACGGGCGCCAATTCTTTTAAAGTAAGAAGCGTATCACCTTCATTCAGTTCTGTAATTTTCTTTTTCCAGTTTTCGTGAGCACTTGCTTCTTGTGTAGCCGCAAAACGACTTCCTATCTGAACTCCGTCTGCTCCTAAAATCATGGCAGCTTTCATTTGGGAACCTAAAGCAATTCCTCCTGCAGCAATCAATGGTTTAGAAATATGTTTTTTAACATTCGGAATCAGGCAAAAAGTTGTTGTTTCGTCTCTTCCGTTGTGACCTCCTGCTTCAAAGCCTTCCGCTACAACAGCATCAACTCCTGCTTCTTCACATTTAACGGCAAACTTGGTTGAAGAAACTACATGAGCGACTTTTAAACCTTCTTTCTGAAGCGTTTCGGTATATGTTTTAGGACTTCCGGCAGAAGTGAAGACTATCTTCACACCTTCTTCCAGAATAATATTGATGATTTCTTCTAAATTGGGGTACAGCAAGGCGATATTTACCCCAAAAGGTTGATCGGTAGCTTTCTTACATTTCTGAATATTTTCCCTTAAAATATCTGGATACATACTTGCCGAACCAATCAACCCCAATCCACCACAATTGGAAACTGCCGAAGCCAACTTCCAACCTGAATGCCAAATCATACCGGCCTGAATAATGGGATATTTTATATTGAAAAGTTCTGTGACTCTATTTTTGTTTTCGTTCATTTCATGAAGCTTTTTAGCGGAGTTGAAATCTATAAAATTACTCATAAGGTAAAAATACTAAAAACGTAGATTCTATAATACATGTGAGAACTATTTTCACAAAAAAACCTTCAGAAAGTTCTGAAGGTTTTTGTATTATTTTTTAAGAGATTCTTTTTTCCAGTTCCCTTTAAAATCACAACTGTCATATCGACCGTCTATAGAAATAAATGTGGTTGGAAGTTTTGAATTGACAAACTTCTCAATCATTTCACTTTTTTTCTTGTTGAGAGCCATCTGCTTTATTCTGTCATAATCTGTTTCAAGAGTAATCTGGTGCGCAGGAATAACATCTTCAATTTTAATGATTTTTACAACTTTTCTCTTTCTGTCATCTTCATCATCAAAAGCAGTTGTAATATCATTTTTATTAAGACCGGCAAGCTCGTAACTAATCACTCCCGGAATACTTTCTCTTTCGATTTTACTAGAACCATCTCCACCGGTAATAACACCCGCATTGAATTTAGTTTTTTTATCATCGGAAAACTTAAATGCAGCATCTTTAAAACTCAATTTTTCAGCTAAGACTAAACCTCTGATACTGTCTAATTTTTGTTTTGCAGTAGTAATTTCGGCATCTGTAGGTGTTGCCATTAAAAGAATATGTCTTGCATCATAGGCTTTCCCTGATTTTTTCACCAACTGAATAATATGGTATCCAAACTCAGATTCTACAGGGTCTGAAATTTCACCTTCCTGTAAGTTTAATGCTGCAGCTTCGAAAGGCTTTACCATTTGCCCTTTAAAGATATTTTTCATCAAACCTCCATTTGGTGCTGTTCCCTGGTCTTCAGAATAAATTCTTGCCTGACTTTCGAAACTCTCTCCACCTACAATATCAGCTTTGATTTTCTTTAATTTGCTTATTAACTCTTCTTTATGAGCCTCCGTCAATTTAGGATACATCATAATCTGAGAAAGAGAAACTTCATCTTTTATTTCAGGAAGCTGAGATTTATACAAATTGAAAAAATCGGTTACTTCATTCGGAGTAACATCGGCTTTTTCTGTAATTCTTCCATATTTTGCCTGTCCGTAATATTGATCGGTATCAATTTTTTCGATGGCATTTTTCATCTCAAACTGATTTCTGAACTTATACGCAGTAAGCATCGACTTTTCGTCCGGAAACTGAGAAAGCAATTGGTTGTACTTTGCATTTGCCCCATCTTTAATTGCCGCAGAACGGTTTTCGATCAAGGTATCTCTTTTAGCTTCGTATACCAGAAGTTTATTATTGATTAAGTTTTCCAAAAACTCACATCTGTCGGTTGTTGAAGCACCCTGCTGTTTTCCGTAATTCATCTGCTCTTCAACATCAGATTCCAAAACGATCTCATCACCAATTACTGCCGCAATACCGTCTACCAACTGACCTTTCTTTAGCTGAGCATTGATGTTTCCTGAGAACAACATCGTGAAGACTGCAAGAAGGAAAGTGATTTTTAGTTTATTTGTCATTATACTATTTTAAACAAGTTGCAAATTTAGAATTCTTAATGAATTGCACTCAATTTTTTATTATAAATATTTCTTAAAAAGAGATGATTTATTGCAATTCTACATTAAAAGTTGTCAATTCTTTAAATTGCTTCAATCTGTTTGTAATATCTGCTTCATTTACCTCCTGAATTCTTTCTGTTCCGAATTTTTCTACGGTGAAAGATGCCATTGCAGAACCTACGATTAATGCAGACTTCATGGTTTCAAAATCAAAGGTTCCTTTTTTAGCAAGATAAGCTGCAAAACCGCCTGCAAAAGTATCACCCGCTCCAGTCGGATCGAAAACTTCTTCTAAAGGAAGTGCAGGAATTGCGAATACTTTATTATCATGGAACAATAAAGCTCCGTGCTCTCCTTTTTTGATAATCACATATTCAGGCCCCATTGTATGGATCTTTTTAGCTGCTTTCACTAAAGAATATTCCCCGGAAAGCTGTCTAGCTTCTTCGTCATTGATGCTGATTACGTCAGTTTTAGCAATCATATCTTTCAAAATATCCATTGCAGAATCCATCCAGAAATTCATGGTATCTAAAATAACCAATTTTGGACGCTTATTCATTTTTTCAAGAACTGAAAGCTGAACTCCAGGGTGAAGGTTTCCTAATAACAAAATCTCTGCATCTTGCATAGAAGCTGGAATTTTTGGATCAAAATTTTCCAAAACATTCACTTCAGTAGCTAAAGTATCTCTTGTATTTAAATCATTATGATATTTTCCGGCCCAGAAAAAAGTTTTTCCTTCTTTTACAATTTCTATTCCTTCAATGTTCACATCTCTGTCGGTAAACATATCAAGATATTCTTGTGGGAAATCTCCACCAACTACCGATACAATTCCAGACTTTACACCCAAAATAGAAGATGTAATCCCAATGTAAGTAGCTGCACCACCCAAAATTTTATCTGTTTTACCAAACGGCGTCTCAATTGCATCAAATGCCACGCTTCCTACGACTAAAAGTTTCATATGTATTTTTATCTATTTTTTTAATTATATGTAATCTTACCGATTCATATGTAATTTATTATGTTTATTTTTTCCATTCAAAAGTATCCAGCAAATGCATCATATCTTTTTTGATATAATCGATTGCAGGCGCTAAAGAATCTGGTTTTGGTCTGGAATTGAAATATAAATACCCTGTCACAAAATGTTTTGTACTGTCGGTTGCATAAAACTGCAGATTGGATGCAGCCTGACCTTTCAGTTCATAAAAATTTCCGTAGACTTTTTTCTCAGGATATTCGAAAGATTTTGTATCGATAGAACTCGCTTTTACAGTATGTTTATAAACCATTTTTTCGGTTTCCATGATCTGCTGGGCAAAATCGTTGTTGATTGGGTAATACGTCAGGAAAATCTTAGCCTTCATTTTCGGGTAATTAAGATAATACCAACAAGGTTTTTTTGCATCATAAATTTTAGCATAATCTGAAACTTCAAAAGAATACAGACAATTGGGCTCAAATTTCTTATATTTTGGTGCAGGATACTCTAATCTCAATTCACCGTAAGGCTTTGGAGTAGATTCTTTTTCGCACGAAATAATCAACATTGAAAGAAAAATAAAAATGACTTTTTTAATCATTTTGCAAAAATACAAATTAGATTTTAGATTTGAGGACACAAATTTCAGCATTTCAATGAGTTTTGAAATTTAGATTACAAGAGTTTCTTTCAATGCCCATATCCATAAAGTTTGTCAGTCCGTAGGAATCTCAACTCATTTAATAAACAATAAATAAAAAAAACAGTGCTTCGATTCCTAGGGAATTATAATTATGTTGGAGATTTTTCATATTTAACATTAAAAAATTTTATATGCTATATCGTAATTTTGAATATAATTTTCTAAAGGTTTTGGAAATGATCTTTCATGAGAACCTTCAACATCCGTAATTATGTAATTGTTTTGAGCAATAAAATCTTCCCAAGCCGATTCAGAATCAACCTCAACATTAAAAATTTCTATGCTTAAATTTTTGTGGGTAAGCTTATGATTGACGGTTTTTACACTTTTAATAAATGTATTTAAATCATCAGAAATACTCAGTGGAAATTCAAATAATTTCTTCCAGATAAAATCATCTCTTCTTTGCTGAATTAAAAACTGTCCGTTCCGATGAACGAAATAATATTTTAAGTGTAAATCTTCTGCTTTCACTTTCTTGGTTTTAACAGGAAATTGTGAAGTTTTATGTAAAGAAAAAGCAAGACAATCAGCATTTACAGGACATTCTCCGCACAAAGGATTTTTTGGTTTGCAGATTTCAGAACCCAAATCCATCATTGCCTGATTAAAATCGCCTACATTTTCAGGCATAATCAAAGCTGATAATTCCGAAAAATAATTAAAAGCTCTCGAATTTGAAATATCAAAATCATCTGCAAAAATCCGGCTTAAAACTCTGTAGAAATTTCCGTCAACTGCAGGCATTTTTCCATTAAAACAAATACTTGAAACGGCAGCAGCAGTATATTTACCTATACCTTTTAGTTTTAAAATTTCTTCGTAATCAGAAGGAAAAATCCCGTTATAATCGTGGATAATTTGTTGTGAAGCTTTATGAATGTTGATAGCACGGGAGTAATACCCCAAACCTTTCCAATACAGCAAAACCTCATCTTCAGAAGATTCTGCCAAAGTTTTTACGTCGGGAAATCTTTCGATAAAATTATTGTAGTGATTTATTCCCTGAGCAATTCGGGTTTGCTGAAAAACGATCTCGCAAATCCAGATTTTATAAGGATCTTTGGTTTTTCTGAACGGTAAATCTCTCGCATTTTTATCATACCACTTCAGCAACTTGTTCCCGATGTGAAGAAAGTCTGAACTTTTTTTATTCTTTTCCAAAAAACCAATTCATTTTAGTGAGGCAAAGATAAAATTATTTTTTTGCGTTATCAAGAAGGTAAACTGGCGCACCTTTCAACCATTGATATTTGATTTGTTTCACTTCTGCAATAGATTTATAGCCTTTAAGTTTTTCTAAAAAGACGTATACCGAATCATTTTCTTCTTTTTTAAGATTTAATCTCTGATTGGAAAGAAACCGGTAAGGATACGAAATTACAGAATCTCTTTTGCTGAATAACAAATCTCCCGAATTGATGCTGTAGATATAAATTGCTTTGCCACGACCTGAAGAACTGTCGGTAACAGAAATATCTGAACTTGCCACGACCATATCGCTGATTCCGTAAGCTTCATCTTCCGACATTATATAAGCCTGATTGCTATCTTTTTTTTCGTTTTTGAAAAGATCAACTTCATATTTTCGGGGGCGCTGATATTCTTTTTCACAACTTAAAACAGCAAATAACAGAGAAGCTAACAAAGTATAAAACGTAAACTTTTTCATTAAACCGCTTTTAAAAATAATTAGAAAAAAAACCGATGTTTTTGACGCACCGGTTTCTATATTAAATATTGAGAATATTAATCCTGGATATATTCTGCATCCCACTCGTTACCGTCATCACCTTTGTGGCCGTCAAGCTTGATCACAAAACTTTTTGTCGGGAAATATGGAGTCAATCTGATATCTAGCCAAACTCTGTCTTTATTTACTTTATCCTGCTCAAAACGTACAATTTTGAACTTTTCTATTAATTTATCAGCACCTTTTATACCGTCTAAGAAACTTACAATCTGCTTTCTCAAATCATCTTCGTTTCTTGCATTCCAGTTTTCAAAGGCTCTTCTGTTTAAGAAATCCAATAAAACTTTAGTTACATAATCGAATACACGAACTACAGAATACGTCTGAAGACCGATGTTATCTCCTGTAAACAATGTTTTTGCAGAGAATGCCATGATTTTTCCGTACTCGTTCACCATAGGAACCAATCCCATTTTTTCTAACTGGGAAATTTCACTTTTCTTTAATTCAAATTTCACAGCATCTACTTCGTTGATATTACCGTGTTTTTTACCGGCAGCAACCTGTGACATTAATGTTTTGTGAATTTTTCCTGCCAACGAAGTTGAAGGTGGAAGTTCTACGTTTTCTTCTTCACCTACTTCTTCTGCTCTACCACGACCAACAAGCCAGTTACATGTCATAATGACATTACTTCGGTGCAATTCGCCACCCGTAAGATTTGCAGAGTGAAATAGATCGACTACATCATCAGGCTTATCAAGATTGGCAAAATCGGTAACCATCATTACTTTGTTTTCGTTACAGATTTTTGCCCATTTTTCAATTACTTTATTCGATCCCAAATATCCCGGAATCGCCAAAATAGAATAGTTATCTCTTAGATCTAAACGGTCGTAATAATTTTTAAACTCATCAGAAATAGCATCGATAAATAACGGGTTATCTAAATCTGAAACCTGCTCTAACGTTGCATTTACGATGCTTACATTATCTACCTTGTCTAGTTCTGTATTTTTATAAAACTGAGCAACAGTTCTGTATGAAGTTTCCAATTGACGAACAGCATCAAGAGAATTTTTAAGATTTAACTTTAAATTCTGATCTGCATTTTGTGCTTTATTTTTGCAGGTTTCTGCCATTTTTTCAGCAGATTCGTTACTGCTTAAAAGCTCTACCCAGAGATTAATTTTCTGTAGCAGCTCTTTTCTCTCATCGGTTTTATTACCATCATTCAGGAAGATTTCTTTTCTTGCTTTTCTGGTTGGGTTCATATTGGCAATCCCGTCTACGACAGATTCTATAAAGCCAAAGCCTCCGATTTTATTTAGTTCTTCTAGCGGATTGCTTTTCGGTCTGCCCGCCTGTTGTTGTTGATTATGCTGTTGACTTTCTGCAGCCTGTAATTTACTATCCATAATATTTGTGTAGGTAATTTAGATTATTTTTCAAGTTCTTGTGCAACATCTTTTAATGCCTCAATAAAAGCAGCTCTGGTCTGCTCGTTTTCCAACATATTGCGAAGAATCTTATTGGTTTTCAGCTGACGTACAATTTTATTGTACTGCTCCTGCTCCATGCTGAGCTGCTGAAGATAATCTGATTTCTGAACAAGATTTTTGGGAGTAAAGTCTGCAAGATTCTGAAAACGGAATTCTTCTTCTACCACACTTCCATCTTCTGTCTCATGCTGTACAGCGACGGAAGGCTGAAAATGTCTGAAAACATCATCTACGGTTTTTAATCCTGTAACGATTTCGGGAACATAAGTTTCGTCTGTGGTAAGCTGGCTTACGATGAGCGATTTGTTTTCCTGAATTTCCTGAATAGCTTCATTAGCGTCGACCTTGACTTCGTTTCCGCCAACACCATAATTAAACATTGCCATATTATTATTATTTTGAGATTGTTGATTTTGGTTTGGATTAGCAAATTTTTGACCAATCCATTGTTTAAATTTATAAAAAAACTGTAACATACAAAATTTTGTGAAGATTTTTCTTAAAATAATTCAATTCTCTATTGATAACCGAATGATTGTTAATATGTTTTGGTGTCACTAATCTATGAAAAATAAACAAAAAAACGCACCAAAATGATGCGTTTTAATAATAACTTATTATACGAGAATTACCAAATTTTAATTCTCTCAGCCGGAGCTTTATAAAGCTTGTCTCCAGGCTTAATATCGAATGCTTTCATAAAAGAATCCTGGTTTACCAAAGGCCCGAAAGCTCGGAAATATCCCGGTGAATGCGGATCTGTTTTCACCTGATTCATCATATACTGATCGGTAGATTTTGTTCTCCAAACTGTTGCCCAGCTCATAAAAAACCGCTGATCCTGAGTAAACCCGCTAATCAAACCTACATTTCCTTTATCTTTTAAATACATCTGTAAAGCATCATAAGCAACCGCTACGCCACCTAAATCCCCAATATTTTCACCGCTGGTAAATTTTCCGTTTACAAAACTTCCTTTTACTGGTTCGTAAGCGTTGTATTGAGCTGCCAATTGTCCCACTTTTGCATCAAAATTCTTACGATCCTGATCAGTCCACCAATTATTTAGATTTCCGTCGCCATCGAATCTTGAACCGCTATCATCAAAACCGTGTGAGATTTCATGACCAATCACTGCTCCGATTCCTCCGAAATTCACTGCAGCATCAGCTTTAGGATTGTAAAAAGGTGGCTGAAGAATCGCTGCTGGGAAAACAATTTCGTTATTTGAACCGCTGTAATATGCATTTACGGTTTGTGGAGACATTCCCCATTCCGTTTTATCAACAGGTTTTCCTACTTTTTCTAAGCTTTTCTGATATTGCCAAGCGGAAACATTTTGTAAGTTGGAATATAACGTAGCCCCTTGAGCCGGAGCTTCTACTTTTAGTTTAGAATAATCTTTCCACTGATCCGGATAAGCGATTTTCACAGAGAATTTTGATAGTTTTTCCTGAGCTTTTACTTTGGTTTCCGGCGACATCCAATCCATATCATGGATATGTTTTTTGAATGATTTTAAAATGTAGTCGATGTACATTTCCATTTGTTGCTTTGATTCCGGCGTAAAATATTTGTCAACATACAATTTTCCGAATGCTTCACCCAAAACTCCGTTTACAAGCGCTAAACCTCTTTTGTCCATCGCTCGCTGTTCTTTCTGTCCCTGAAGATATTTAGAGTAAAAATCGAAACGGATATTGTCTAGATTATCGCCCAAATTACTTGCATTCCCATTGATGATATGATATTTCAAATAATCTTTCAACAACGGAAGATTTTTCTGATTGATAAACTGATCCATATTTTGGTAATATTTCAGTTCACCCACGATTACTTTATCAGTATTTACGCCTGCATCTTTCAGATATTTAGCCAAATTTACATTTTTTACCAAGCCAGAAAGCTCAGTAACATTTTTAGGATTGTATCTTAAATTAGCATCTCTGTTTTGCTCTAAAGTCAATAAATAATTGGCCAGTTGCTTTTCAAAATCAACTACATTTTTAGCTGTTGCATCAGAATTTTTATATCCTAAAACGACAAACAATTTAGCAACATAATTTTGATATTCAGCTAAAGTTTTGGTATTGGCTTCATTTACTTTTTGATAATAATCTCTTCCTAAACCAAGATCTGGACCACCAAGATAAACCGCATTCATCTTAGAGTTTTTCATGTCTGCGCTTACTCTCCAACCATAGAAAGAGTTATCTCCCAATTTTGTCGCTTCTAAAAGATACTTCTGAAGATCATTTACATTTTTAATGGCATCAACTTTTGCTAAATCTCCTTTAATTGGATTGATACCATCTGCATTTCTTTTGCTGACATCCATAAAAGATGCATACAGATTCTGAATTTTTTGTCCTTCAGAACCTTCAGCGTATTTCTCGGTTAAAATTTTATTTAAAATACCTAGCGAAGCATCATCTACATTTTCTCTCAACGCATTGAAAGATCCCCAACTTGCTTTATCAGAAGGAATCTGAGTTTCTTTTACCCAATTCCCGTTGACATAACTGAAGAAATCATCCTGCGGACGAATCGTTTTATCCATATAAGATAAATTAATTCCGTTTTCAGGATAAATAGTCATTGAAGAATTCTCAACAACGATATTTGTAGGAGCTTTTTCCACAGTTGCAGTTGTATTTTTGGTAGTACCACAAGAATTTAAGAATACAATACCTGAGAATGCAAGTACTGCAATATTTAGCTTTTTCATTAAAATAATTTTGATGTGTAAAACAGTTTGATCAAATATAGCAATTAATGTTAAATTAATTTTATGCGTTTTTTTACATTCCTGAAATGAAAAATAGTATGATTTGGCTAAAGCCATTTGAAGAGTTTATTAAGAAAACGTGCTAAATCCCGCTTCTATTGAATAAAAAAAACCGCTCATTTCTGAACGGTTTTGAATATTTTAAATACTGATTACCAGATTTTAATTCTGTCTTCTGGTTTTTTGTATAGTTTATCACCAGGTTTCACATCAAATGCTTTGTAGAAAGCATCTACGTTTGTCAACGGACCGAAACTTCTGAAATATCCAGGAGAATGCGGATCTGTTTTTACTTGGTTCACCATATATTTTTCGCTTGATAAAGTTCTCCAAACGGTTGCCCAGCTTAGGAAAAATCTCTGATCTTGTGTATAACCGCTGATCATGCCAGGATTTCCTTTATCTTTTAAATACATTTGTAAAGCGTCGTAAGCAATGTTTACACCACCAAGATCGGCAATATTTTCACCATTTGTGAACGTACCGTTTACGAAAGTTCCTTTTACAGGCTCATACTTATCATATTGAGAGGCTAAAGCTTTAGTTGCTTTTTCGAAGTTAGCCTTGTCTTCAGGAGTCCACCAGTCCACTAAGTTTCCTTCTGCATCAAACTGAGCTCCGGAATCATCAAAACCATGACTCATTTCGTGACCGATAACAGCACCGATTCCTCCAAAATTAACCGCAGCATCTGCTTTAGGATTAAAGAATGGCGGCTGAAGAATTGCAGCAGGGAACACGATCTCGTTGTAAACCGGGTTGTAATACGCATTTACAGTTTGTGGAGTCATTCCCCATTCTGTTTTATCAACCGGTTTTCCGATTTTTGCTAAATCTTTATTATACTGCCATTCAGAAATGTTCTGAAGGTTTGCATATAAATTACCACCTTTAGATTCAGGAACGATATTTAATTTAGAATAATCTTTCCAAGTATCAGGATAAGCAACTTTTACTGTAAATTTATTTAGCTTAGCCGTTGCTTTTTCTTTTGTAGTAGCAGACATCCACGCTAAACCGTTGATGTGAACTGCAAAACTTTTCTTTAAATAATCGATCAGCTCAACCATCTGAGCTTTTGCCTCAGCCGGGAAGTATTTTTCAACATATAATTTTCCGAAAGCTTCACCCAAAGAACCATTGATCAACTCATATCCTCTTTTGTTTAAAGCTCTCTGCTCTTGCTGACCTCTTAAATATTTACCATAAAAAGCAAATTTTGCATCTCCTAATTTTTCACTTAAATAAGAAGCGCTTCCATTGATCATGTGGAATTTCAGATAATCTTTAATTACAGGTAATGTTTTGGCATTTACCAATTTATCAAAGTTTTTATAGTAATCCAGCTCCCCAATAATCACTCGGTCTGTATCTACCCCAACTTTCTTAAGATAAGCAGGAAGATCTACATTTTTAACCAAAGTTTTAAGTTCAGTCATTGTTTTTGGGTTGTACTGAAGCGTATTGTCACGGCTTTGCTCATTCGTTAATAAATGTTTTGCAATGCTTTTTTCGTAATCTACAATACCTTTCGCAGCTGCATCAGCATTTTTGTAGCCTAATTCTTTCAACATAGAAGCTACATACTTTTGGTATTCTGCAAGAGCTTCTGTGTTTTTGGCATCAACTTTCTGATAGTAATCTCTACCCATCCCTAATGAAGCGTCACCAAGGTAAACTGCATTCATATTAGAGTTTTTCAGATCAGAATAAACACCCCATCCGTAGAAATTATTTTCTCCGTCTTTGGTAACTGATGTTAAATAATTCTGAAGATCATTCAGATTTTTGATTGCATCAATTTTGTTGATGTTTTCCTGAATAGGCTTGATTCCGTCTGCATTTCTCTTCTCCATATTCATGTACGTTGCGTACAAATCCTGGATTTTTTTACCTTCACTTCCTTCTGCGAATTTATCTTTCAGAAGCGAGTTAAGAATCGTCATCGAATTGTTATCGGTATCATCCGCCAATTTGTTGAAGCTTCCCCAAGTTGGTTTATCAGAAGGGATTTTGGCAGTTTTCATCCAAGTTCCGCTTACATAATTATAGAAATCATCCTGTGGACGAACAGATTTATCCATCAAACTGATGTCTAAACCTTTATCTGTTGTAGATGCTGATTGAGTAGATTTAGTCTGAGCGTTCAACGTATTTTGTGAACAAACCCCTGCTAATAAAAACAAAGAAAGCGTTAATTTTTTCATTGTAAATAATAATTTATACAATAAGTATATTTAAATTTAATTTTGTTACGGTAAAGTTAATTTATTTTGTGAATTGAATTTTTGGAAAAAAAACATTAGATTTTTAAACGCAAAGTTCGCAAAGCTATTTATAAATATTCACTGTTTTAAAGGTCGCAAAGGCGTTTCACTCAGCAAAATTATAAAGATTTACTTTATTACAATTTCCTTCGTTTTAAGCTAAGCTTATTTTTTTATTAAAATCCCTACCAAATCCTGAAGAATTTTCTGAGATACGAAAAATGCAAAATCCTGTCGGTCTAAATGCGGAAGATGTAGTTTAAAAGATTCAGAATGGTTTTTGACTCTGATTGTATAGTAAACAGTTCCCACATCTTTACCATCCTCGCCCTTTCCGGGACCTGCAACGCCTGTTGTAGAAAGTGAAATATCTGTTTTAAATAAATTCTGGCAACCTTCTGCCATTTCTCTTGAAACCTCTTCGCTTACTACGGTAAAACGCTCAACGGTGCTTTCAGAAACATGTAAAATATTAATTTTCATTTCCGTTGCATAAGCTACCATTCCACCGATAAAATACTTTGAACTACCCGGATTTGAAGTTAACAAAATAGATAATTCTCCGCCGGTACAACTTTCTGCGGTAGAAATCGTAAGATCTTTTTCGTGTAATATCTCACCTAAAATCTTTTCAATTTTATCTTCTGAAGTCGCAATAATATTTTCACCGATGATGGGGAATAGCTTTTGAATTTCGTTTTCGAGCTGAATCTGCAACATATCTTCATCAATTCCAGTTGCTGTCAATCTCAGTTTCACTCTGGTACCAACGGGAAGATAAGACAGTGCAAGGTTTTCCGGCAGCGCCAATTCCCAGTTTTCAATCTGATCTGCCAAAATACTCTCGGGAATTCCAACCACCGAAACGATGCGTGTGGAAATATAATTAAGATTAAATTTTTCTTTTAAATAAGGAATAATCTGGTCTTTTATCAAAGGTTTTACTTCATACGGAACGCCGGGTAAACTGAAAGAAAGTTTTCCGTTTTGCTGCATCATCATACAAGGTGCAGTTCCGAAATGATTTTGAAAAACTGTAGATTTTGTAGGCACAAAAGCCTGTTCACGGTTTCTTTCTAGAATTTCTATACGTCCGCGTTTTTCCATATAGGCTTTTAGATGTTCGAAAGTGGGTTCATCCAAAGCAATTTCATCATCAAAAAATTCGGCTAAAGCTTTTTTTGTTTTATCATCTCTCGTTGGCCCCAAACCTCCTGTTGTAATAATCAGGTCTCCAATTTCAAAAGCTGATTTTAAAGTCTCTTTTATTGTTTCTATTTCGTCTGAAATGGTAATGATCTGAGAAACTTTTATCCCTATATTTTTAAGTTCGGTAGCAATAAAATTTGAATTGGTATCAACCGTATTTCCTGAAAGAATTTCGTCACCAATGGTGATAAGAACTGCGTTTTGCATGCGTTTAATTTTGAATAAATTCACTACAAATGACGTGAAAATCTCTGTAGTGAACAAAAGAAAATGATTTTTTATATCTTTGATTTAAACTGTCTGAAACTATAATAAAGATTATGACTAAATATGATGATGCTTCGTGGCATTATGGCGGAGATTTTCCTGAAGGACTTCCGGAAAAAAACGGCGCTACACACACCGGAATGTTTATTAACTGGTGTATCAACAAAAATCTGCATTCTGATGAATTGAAAGAAGATTGCGAAAATGAAATTGAAAGCCTAATAAAACGTGAAATAACCGGTGCAGACTTTGTTATCGATGCCTGTGACGGAAAATTTTCTGAATATGATCTTAATGATATGGGAAACAGTTTTGCCAAAGATTATTATGCCGACGAAACCGATTTCGCAGATAAATTCAGCTCATTTGCTACCGATTACATTAATATTTTTGATACTGTAGCAGAAGAAAATGATTTTGAATACGAAACTTTTTATCATATTGAAGATACGTACGAAAATTATGATATGATGATGCAAATTATCGATTACCGTTTTCAGGAGTGGAAGGAGTATAAAATCTTAAAATAATTCTCTTTTGTCTTGAAACAAAAGAGACAAAAATTCAAGACTTGGAAACTTCCGCTAAAAATTTAGAATTAATCCTAAAATCCCCAAACTTGTGCGAATTCAAAATTAAATCTTTATTTCACAAGGTTTATGGCACTTCGAACAGTGGTAATTTTTTAACGGATTAATTCCAAATTTTCTTAACGCTCCATTTTCCTATGTCGATTTTAAGATTGCTTCGTTGTCTAGATTATCGCAATGACTAATCGTGCTTTACCCAAATTAAATCATCGGTATTATAACCTAATTTCTGCGCTTTTGCTAAGAATCTTTCTTTAATACTGTTTGGTATTTCTTTGTTTCGGGATAAAATCCAGATATATTTTGTGCTGTTTCCTACAACTAAAGCATTTTGATAATCATCATCAATATCAATCACATTATAGCCAGCCCAAATAGGTTTGAAAAAGGAAACCTTCAGTCTCGCCTCAGATTTATCATTAACAAATTCTGCTTCTCCGATCGATTCCTTCCATTCTTTCTTTACATAATCATAGCCTCTGTTTTGCACTTTAATTGTTCCGTCGGGATTGAGTGAATAAGTAGCGGTTACATTATCCATATTTTTCTCAAATTTATAATCGAAACGGGCAATTTCGTACCATTTACCAAGATATTTTTCTGAATTAAAATTTTTGACTGCCGTTGCTCCTTTTGGAATTCCAACCGAGCATGAATTTAAGATTAAGAAACCAATAATACCTAATGAAACTGGAATGGCTATTTTCTTAAAAGTTTTCATAATATAAAATTTTGATAATATTAAAATTCAAAAATGATGCCTTAATAAGATTTTAGGATTTAACTGAAAACATGTATTACTATAATTTTCAGATTTCAGAAATTTGAATTTTAACCATTAAGGTTTATTAAAAAGTTGAGAAAAGTTAAGTCGAGCTTCGCTTTAAGTAACTACACAATAAAAAATTATTTGAATTTTCTTAATGAAACTTAACGCCAATCTTCTTAATTGTTAAAATTAAATATTTAAGAAAAAACTTTAAGAAACTGTTCTTTAAAACTTCCTGAAACTTCAATTTCGGAGTTATCAGACAAAGTTGCCGTACCGCTTTTATGATAAGATTTCACAAAATTGGTATTGATAATATGCGAACGATGCACCCTTACAAAAGGACTTTCGAGCAAATCATCAAAATGCTTTAAAAACCTGCAAACCATCTTTTTTGAACCGTCTGTAAGATAAACCTGCGTAAAATTTCCATCGGCCTGAAGTCTTACAATGTCTTCCGTTTTTACGACGTCAAAACCTTGTAATGTCGGAAGGATCAATTGTTGTTTTTCGGGTTTTAATTTTAAATTTTCGAGGAGGATTTTGTTTCGGTTTAATTCGTCTTTCTTTTCAATACTTTCTGCAACCTTATTTACCGCCAAAATAAGCTCCTGAATATCAATCGGTTTTAAAATATAATAACTTGCAGATTTATTTAAGGCCTGCAAAGAATATTGAGAAAAAGCAGTAATAAAAATAGTTTCGTAAGAAAATTCTTTCGTTGCTTCCAATACATCAAAAGCATTCCCGAAAGGCATTTCAACATCCAAAAAAACCAGTTGCGGCTGCATTTCTGCGATCAGAGGAACAGCATCTTTTATATTTTCAGCTTCTCCCAGAATCTCGATTTGCGGACAGTATTTTGTGAGATAATTCCTCAGAACTTCTCTTGCAATTTTTTCGTCGTCTACGATTACTGATTTTATTTTCATCTTAATTCAGGTTTTATTTGTAAACAGATTTATTAAATTTCAAGGTTTTATAAGAAATTTTTGAAGTTTTATCTTCGGTACATTCTCCATTTACCTTTTTGCTTATTATATGATTACTTTCAGTTTTAATTTTAAGATTGTTAAAACCATTCGTTTTCACTTGATCAACAATAATGACCGAATTATCTTCGTCAAATTCTCCGGAACATTTCATATCCCATTCTCCGCCGTATCTTCTTAGGTTATAGCCATCAAGAACTTTTTTCAAAGTTTTATCTTCAGGATAATACAATGATATATCGGAAGAAGAATACGGATTGGGATTGCTGCTTCCGTGATAATTTGCAGTAATTCCAAAAGCCCGAATACTCGAATTCAGCTTATAAAGCCCGGTATCTATTGAAAAACCATCTAACATCACTGCATCTGATATAATTTCGGTATCCTCAATATATTTGTTTTTGATTTTCCCCTGATCATCGGTAATTAGTATAGTGTTTTTTACAGTAAATCCGTCATCTTCAAGTTTCCCAAACAAAACAGGCACCACAATAATATAAGAATTTTCAATATTGGGCATTTTCTTTTCGGTATAGAATTCATTGTGAACCTCAGAAGAATTAAGCTGTAATTGTTTCAAAACAACTCCGTATCTCGCATCATCATATTGCTGAGCCGACAAAGAAAACGTCATCAATAGCAATAAAAATGCTGCTGTTTTTTTATATAATTCCATCATTTTTTTATTAAATTATCATTGAAACTTCAACAAAAACTCCGTTTTCAGAATCTTTTACCGTACAGATAATATTTTTCTTGTACAAATCATTCAGCAGTTTGATTCTTTCCAAAGTATTTTTCATTCCGCGTCCTTCACGTGTTTTTTGGTGTTCTGTTTTTTGCTTTTTGCTTTCTTCTATTCCTATCCCGTTATCTTTAATCGTAATTTTCAGAAAATCGTTGTTTTTTGTGAATTTTAAACTTAAAAATCCCTTATCAGTTCTGTATCTTAAGCCGTGCCAAACTGCATTTTCTAAAAATGGCTGTATCAACATTCCCGGAACTTTTAGATTTTGAGTATTTAAACTTTCATCCACTTCAATTTCGTAGTCAAATTTATCGGCAAAACGTGTTTTTTCTAAAGCCAGATAATTCTGAAGTAAATCTAGTTCCTGCTGAAATGGTATAAAATCTTCACTGGAATTTTCCATAACGCCACGCATTAATTTTGAAAATTTGGTTAAATATTGATTGGCTTCCAGTTCATTATTGGTTGCAATAAAATGATTGACAGAATTTAAACTGTTAAAAATAAAGTGCGGATTCATCTCACGACGAAGCGACTGCAACGCAATTTTTTTGTTTTTAATCTGAACTTTTTTCAGAGTTCTGAAAATAAAAATTATTAAACCCGTCAGTAAAACCAACACTCCAATTAAACTGTAATTGAAAATATTTTTCTTGCGAATTAGTTCGTCTTTCAATTTCTTTTCTTGCAGAAGTTGAGAAATTTTCTGCTCTGTATCTTCAAGAATTTTATTATCTACCAAACTTCTGTCTTTAGAAACCAGATCAGGTAATTTCCCAAGAAAATCACGATAAAGCAACACAGAAGCATCTGTATTTTCTGAAATATTATAAAGACTGTCAAGTTTTTTTACACTTTTCTGAGCTTCCAAAGTGTGACCTTTCTGTAAAGCAATATCATAAGCATTTTTCAATAAAACAATCGCTTCCTTCGGATCATTTTTTTTGATGTAAATTTCTGCCAGTTCCTGAATCTGCTCTACTTTTTTCTGAGAATTTTCTTTAACGAAATTTTCTTTTAAAACAGATTTTTTGGCTTCTATTGCTTTGTCAAAATCTTTATTGTCAACATAAAAATTGGTCAGTTTCTGATTGATTGCCAAAGCTTGTTGAGGCGCTTGTTCTTTTGAAATCTGATAGGCTGTATTGAGGTTTTCTTCGGCTTTCGGAATATTTTTATTTTCAATATTTACATCGGCCATTTGGCTGTAGCTTGCGGCAAGATCTTGTTTATTGTTTTCTTTTTCGCTGATCTGAATGTTACTTTGAATAGCTTCAGCTTTATTTTCTGGCGCCGGAGAAGAAAGCCTTGAAGCGTCATTGGCATTTAAATTTCTTTTTGATTTAGAATATCCAATTTTTGAAGCTTTTTGGTAGTTGCTTTGCGCAGATTTCAGCTTATTCTGATTTTCCTGAGACTGCGCCAGTTTTCGGATTACTTTTTCGAGATTTTGCTTGTCATTAAGCTTTTCGTAGATATTTTTAGATTTTATAAAATACTCTTCACTTTTAGAAAAATTTCTATCATTAAAAAATGTTTCGCCGATATTGTAATAAGATTCGGCTTCTGCGGATTCGTTTTTTGTTTCGACTGCTTTTTTCAGTTTTGACGTTTCTGCTACAACTTCCTGCGTCTCCTTACTTTGCGAATAAAGATTATTCACAGAAATCATCATAAAAACCAACACAAAAAACCGAACTAAATTCATAAAACAAAGATATACATATATATAGTTTACCCAAAAACTATTCACCAAGTGAAAAGCAAGGTTGACCAAGTTGACTTCAAATAGCTTTTAAAAGACCAATAAGTTTGTGATATAATTTAAACTTAATTCTCATGAAAAACATTTTATTTTTGACTTCAGCTTTCTTTTTTCAATTTACCTTTGCACAGTTCTCAGGAAATATTAACTATCAAAATCAAGTGCGTTATCAGGAAAATAATATCAGTATTAATGTTCCTGTAGACAATCATATTGTCATTAGCATAAAAGGTATGGCCAACGTAAAGGCTGATAAATACGTTGCGATTTTTAGTCTGACACAAGTAGCAGAAACAGCGGATGAAGTGAATTCACTGATGGACAGACGTCTAAACACCGCATTAAATCAAATTAAAATTAATAAAGGAATTGAAACGTATGTTGACATGATTTCTTTTGTGCCGGTCTATCAATATGCGGTAGAGAAAAAGATTTTCAGCCGAAAAACTTACAATGAAGTGCCAACCGGTTTCGAACTTAAAAAAAATCTGCACATTCAATTCTCAGATCCTTCACAGTTGAATGAGTTTATTTCAGTTTTATCAAAAAATGAAATTTATGATCTGGTAAGGGTAGATTATTTTGCAAACAGCCTCGAAACCATCAAAAAAGATTTGATGAATAAAGCAAAAATTGCCCTTCAGGAAAAAGTGAAAAACTATGAAACACTTCTCGGAGAAAGTTTTGCAAACAGTGAAAAATCAATTAACGATGGATTTCAGCTAAAACTTCCGACAGAAATGTACAAATCTTATGAGGCTTACAACAGTTCGTCTCTGGCTTTGACGAAACTGGCAAACTTAAATCAGGCAAATAAATCAACGACCTTGTATTATCAACCGGTTTTTGACAAAGAATTCGATTTTGTGATTAATCCCACAATTCTGGAACCCGTTATACAGGTGATGTATGAAGTGAAATTAGTAATTAACAAAGAGAAAAAAAATGATAACAAAGAAAGCAAATCTTATATTTTGATAACTCCCAATGGAGAAATGCGAGATTTGAATATTCCTAAATCTAATAAATAAAACATTCACCAAGTGAAATGCTCGGTTCACCAAGTTTACAAAATTTCAGTTTCAAATCGTGGTAATTTTACTTTAGAAATTAAAAACAAGAAATTAAAAAATAATAAATACATACATTATGAAACTGAAACACCTTTTATTAGTAGGAATCTTTGCAGCAGGAAGTTTGGTGAATGCGCAGGAAGTAAAGAAAAATGCAATTGAAGTAACAGGAGTTGCCGAAATGGAAGTAGAACCGGATGAAATCATCTTTAGTATCGGTATAAAAGCCGACAACAAAAATCAACTGGCAGACAGCGAAAAACTTTTATTTGAAACACTGAAAAACAATGGCGTAAAAAATGAAGACATCAAATTTAAATCGATGTACCAGAATTTATATTCGAAAACAACGAAGTTTACCAAGAGTTTTCAGTTTAAAGTAAATGCTAAAACCAATGTGAGTAAGCTTTTTGAAGATCTTAATCAGAAATGGGTAAGCAATCTGAATATTGCAGAAATTAAAAACACAAAAATTGCAGATTTCAGAAAAACGGTTAAAATTAATGCCTTAAAAGCCGCGAAAGAGAAAGCAGATTATCTTTTGGGAAGCATCAATAAAAAGGCCGGAGATGCGATTGAGATTACAGAAATTGAAGATTACATGAGTGATTCTATTCTTCCCGTTGCTTACAGAAGCAAAATGGCGAATGTACAGTTGGAAGCAGCCGACCAAAGTATGGATTATTCGTTCGACAACATCGAAAATATCAAGCTGAAATACAGCATCAAAACAAAATACGAAATTCTTTAGTTTTTTAAGAGGCAGTCAGAAATGGCTGTCTTTTTTTCGCTTAAAAACTCTCACCAAGTGAAAACCTAAGTTCACCAAGTCTTCAGATTTTCGGTTTCTAATCAAAGTAATTTTACTGTAGAACTTTAAAACAATAAACAATGCGACACTCTATTTTAATACTCATTTTGATGGTTTCGTTTTTTAAATCTCAGGAAATTAAAAAAGAAATCGATGTAAAACAGGCCACTGTATTTCTGCAGGGCGCAAAAGTTTTCGGAAGTACAAACGTTACTCTCCAAAAAGGTAGAAACACCGTGAAAATCATTAACCTTCCGAATGATTTAGATGAAAATACTTACAAAATCAATCTTGAAAAAAACACAACGCTTTTATCAATTACCCCACAAAATAATTATCTCAAAAATGATGAACTGACCGACGGCGAAAAAAAACTGGATGATGAAAGAAAAAAATTTCAGAGACAGATTAATTTATTGAATATTCAGATTAAAAATCTGACGGGTGAACAAAATATTATTAATGATAATCTTAAAGTTTCAACGAATGATAAATCGACTCCGCAGGAACAGTTGATAAAACTGACTGAATTTTACAGAAAAAGAATGCTGGAAATCGACAATCAGGTTTTTCTTCTGAACGAGCAAAAAACTACGTTTGATGAAAGCATTGCTAAAATCAACAA
The DNA here is from genome assembly GCF_003815915.1 of Chryseobacterium indoltheticum. Taxonomy (NCBI): domain Bacteria; kingdom Pseudomonadati; phylum Bacteroidota; class Flavobacteriia; order Flavobacteriales; family Weeksellaceae; genus Chryseobacterium; species Chryseobacterium indoltheticum. Next base: position 1,434,614 of record NZ_CP033929.1, on the reverse strand, counting down.
GCAATTTGCCGAAGAACAAACTCATAAAACACAAAATAGAAAAGAACTTTTACTTGAAATTCTCGCTGAAAATGAAATGAATCTGAATCTTGGACTAAGCTATATCGTTTCTAATGCAGGCTGGGTTCAATCTTATGATTTGAGAGCTTTGTCTACGAAGAAACCTTTAGAAATTGTCTACAAAGGAAAAATCTACCAAAAAACCGGACAAGACTGGAACAATATCAAACTTTTTGTGTCTACTTACAGACCTTCTTACAACCAAAACAGACCGATTTTATCGCCTTTATATGTTGCTGAATATGCCGCTTACAATAATGAAGATGCAAAAGTAGGTTATATGCAAAAAGCGAAAGCAGAAATATCAAATTCTTATCAGATGAGAGCAGAAGTTGCATCAATAAGTCAAATCCCTGTTGCAACGGTTTCGGATAATCAGATGAATATTTTATATGAATTGAATTACAATCAAACCATCGTAAGTCAGGAAAAAGAACAATATGTGATTTTAGATAAGAAAAATGTAGAAGCCAATTACAAATATCACACCGTTCCGAAACTGAACAATCAGGTTTTCTTAATGGCTTTCGTGAAAAACTGGCAGAATTTAAATCTTATTTCAGGTGAAGCGAATATTTATTTTGAAGATAATTATATCGGAAAAACCAATATTACAAGCAATTATGTAAAAGATGAGTTCCCAATTTCTCTTGGAGTTGATGAAAGAATTGTGGTAAAACGTATCAAACTTGAAGATAAAACAGCTCAAAAATCTTTCAATTCTAATAAATGGGAAACAGAATCTTACGAAATATCCATCAGAAATAACACGAAAGAAAGTATAGAACTGGAAATTTTAGACCAAATTCCATTAAGTGAAAATCAGAAAATCACTATCAAAACTTTAAATATCGGAGACGGAAATTATGATGAAAAAACAGGAAGTATTCTTTGGAACAGAAAAATCAACAGCGGAGCTGCAGAAAAAATCAATTTCTCTTATGAAGTAAAATACCCGAAGGAAATGCAGATTCAGTATTACAGTCGGTAATTAGGTTTGAGGGTTTGAGAGTTTCAGTGAATTTGAGAGAGTCCTGAAGGGACGATTTTCTAAAGAATGGGATGAAGTCCCATTAAAAAAGTTATTAATCTCAAAGTCGCGAAGGTTTAGTAAAAACAGTTGTTTTTAAGGCGCAAGATTACTTCGACTTCGCTCAGTGTGACGTAAGATTTTCATTTAGAAATTGCTAATAAATTTTTTCGAAGATAAAATCCTTACGCCTTTAAATTATATTAAAATTCTTGCGCCTTTGCGAATACCAACAAAAAAGATTTAGTAAAAATCATTAAAAACATACAATATGAACACATTAAAAGTTTTAACAGTAACAGCAAGCGTATTCGCTTTTTTGAGTGCAGGTAAAATTTCAGATAATCGTTGCAGCAGCAAAGCCAACGATAAAGAAATTGTAGAAAGTAACATTTCAAATCAACGACAAATTTTGGGTTCAAAAGACAATAAAATTCAGGTTGCTTTGCTTTTGGACACTTCAAACAGTATGGATGGGTTAATAGACCAGGCAAAATCAAGACTTTGGAATATCGTCAATACGTTGACGACATTAAAATACAACGGACAAGCTCCGCAAGTGGAAATTGCTCTTTATGAATACGGAAATGATGGCTTAAAAGATGAAAATTACATCAAACAGATTACTCCACTTACTCAGGATCTGGATTTGGTTTCGGAAAAACTTTTTGCTCTTAGAACCAATGGCGGAAATGAATATTGTGGAGCCGTAATTCGTGATGCATCATCCAATTTGAAATGGGACGGAAACGAAAAAAGTATGAAACTTATTTACATTGCCGGAAATGAACCTTTTGACCAGGGGAAAATCAGTTATAAAGATGTGGTTTCTAAAGCAAAAACCAAAAATATTTACACCAATACAATTTTTTGTGGAAGCCGTGAAGAAGGCATTCAGTCGCATTGGCAAAACGGAGCGAGTTTAGGAGACGGAAAGTATTTTAATATCGACAGCGACCAAAAAGTGATTTATATTGAAACGCCTTATGATGTGAAAATTTCGCAGTACAATTCTAAATTGAATGACACTTATATCTCTTACGGACGACGTGGCTCTGAAATGAAAAACAAGCAAACAACTCAAGATTCAAATGCAGAAATGCAATCCGCTTCTAATGCTGTTGAAAGAACCGTAAGTAAATCAAAGAAAAATGCTTACAAAAATGATCATTGGGATTTGGTGGATAAAGTTGAAAAAGACAAAAGCTACATTTCATCAATAAAAGAGGAGGAATTACCTTCTGAATTAAAAGGAAAAAGCAAAGATGAAATCAAAAAAATTGTGGCTCAAAAATCTGCAGACCGAGATAAGATTCAAAAAGAAATTGAAGTTCTTGCTAGAAAAAGACAGGAATATATTGATGTTGAAACAAAAAAACGAGGAAATTCTGAAGGTGATGATTTAGGAAAAGCAATAGAAAAATCGATTGTGGAATTGGCGAAAAAGAACGGATATAATTTTTAGTTTCGGGTTCCGAGATATAGGATTCGAGATTGAAATTATTTTATTTATTGTTCGAAAGTCCCAAAGGGACGACCTAATAAAGGATAGGATGAAATCCTATCAAAAAAATTAGCAAAAGAATTGGTCTCAAACACCAGTTCCGTGAAACAGTGATGTAAATGTTAGTATTGTTTATTTTGTTTGGGAGTTCGGCGTTGCCGAACCCCAAACTTTTTCAGTCAACTTTTAAAACGATAAATTTTAAAGTAAAATTATCTTCCAAATTTAAAATATTCAGAAAGTTGATGTTTTTTATTTTTCATAAAAGCTGAAGCCATTTCCATTCCGGTCACAGAAAAAGTAATTCCGTTTCCACCAAATCCTAAAATAAAATACGAGTTTTTGAAATTTTCGTGAGTGCCGATGTACGGAAGTCCATCCTTTGTTTCACCAAATGTTCCAGCCCACACAAAATCAGTGTAAAAATGATAGTCGGGTTGTATTCTTTTTAGGCTTTTCAGAATTTCTTTTTCTTTTTTATTTAACAGAGAATCTCTTTTTTCAGGATCTGAAAAATCTTCATCACCTCCGCCGATTAGTAGTCTTTCGTCGTCTGTAGATCGCATATAAATGTAAGGATGATCGGTATTCCAGACGAGCGTATGTTCAATATTTTTAAATTTATTCTTATCAATTTCAGAAACTACTGCATATGTACTTTTAAGATCTACAAAATCCTCTTTAATCATGGTTTTACTTTCGTAGCCTACACAGTAAATAACTTTTTTGGCCTTAATATTAAAGCCGTCCGTTGTTAATACTAGATTATGATCTCTTAAGTATTTTACAGACTTCATTTCTGTTTTATCGAAAATTTTCAAGCCTTTATTTAAGTTAAATCTCAGCAATTCGTGAGCAAATTTAAAGGCATCTATACTTGCACCTTGTTTAGATAAAATTCCACCGTAGGTATTTTGGAAACCGAATCTTTCTTCAATATCTTCAGCCCCTAACCAAGTCACATCAAATCCAGCTTTTTTTCTCGCAATATATTCCTTTTCAAGCCAGATTGCATCTTTCTTTTTAGAAGCAAAATATAAAGATTGTTTTCTTTTAAAACCAGACCGGGCTTTTATTTCTTTTGTTAATTTTTCAATATCGTCTATAGATTTTGAACAGGCTTTGTAACTTTCTACCGCACCTTTTTCACCAATCATTTCAATCAACTCGTATAGCGGAGTATCAATTTCGTACTGCAACATTGAAGTTGTTGCCGAGGTACTTCCGTTGCAAATTTCACGCTTATCAATTAAAATGGTTTGATATCCGTCTTTTATCATTTGATGGGCAATAAGACTTCCTGTAATACCGCCGCCAATAATAAGAACATCACATTCTTCATCAGATTTCAGGGACGGATAGGAAGATAACAGACCATTTTTCAAAAGCCAGAAAGGTTCGTTAGATTTCAAGTCCATAGAGTTTTTTCAAAATATTAGCAATAATTGAGCCTTAACCATGATGATTATCCAATTATGGTTTAATTATTGATAAAATAAAATCACCAAAACCAATTAAAATATAAATTATGATAACAATACTTAATGATGCTCCGGAAAATGTTGCCGCTTTCAATGCAACAGGTGATGTAACCAAAGAAGATTTTGAGAATCTCGTAATCCCTTATGTGAAGAGTAAAGTAGAACAATTTGATGAATTAAACTACCTTCTTTATCTGGATACCGATCTAGGTAATTTCACGATGGGAGCATGGCTTCAGGATGCACTTTTAGGAATAAAAAACATCACAAAATGGAACCGCGCAGCTATTGTAACAGACAAAGAAGGCGTGCAGAATTTCACAGATATTTTCAGTGTTTTAATGCCTGGAGAATTTAAATCTTTCCCAAAAGAAAATCTTTATAACGCTTTATACTGGTGTCAAAACGGGAACGAAGTTCAAAGCGATTAACAAAAAAGAGAAGCAATGCTTCTCTTTTTTTTATTGGTCACAGGTAGCACATTCTACCGCAATTTCCTTGTCATTTATATTTGGCGATCTGTACAGATAAAAATAAATAATACTAATGCTTAACCCAATAACCGTCATTCCTACTCCTACCAGCGACGGATAATTGTAAGGCAAACCATGCTCTAAAGGAATACCTCCTAAAAAAGCACCCATTGCATTCGCAATATTAAAGGCAGCCTGCATAAAAGCTGCAGCCATCATTTCACTTTTTGGTGCTGCTTTCATCATCATAATATTAATTGGAGCTGCAACTGACATCGATAAAGCTCCACAAATAAATGTTAGCACCAAAGAAATACTTTGATATTCTGAAAGAAAAAATACACCTGATAAAGAACACATCATTAAGAATAACAACAATACACATGTTTTTTCCGGGCCTAATTTATCTGAAAGAAAGCCTCCCGCTAAATTTCCCACAACCATTCCGCCACCGGCAAGAATCATAACATACGCCATGTAGCTACTTTCAATTTTTGAGACAACCGTCATCAACGGCGTGATGTAACTAAACCAAGTGAATAATCCACCAAAACCGATGGCTGTAATCATTAATACCAACCACGATTGTTTGCCTTTGAGAAATTTTAGTTCTTCTAAAAAATGACTGTCTTCTTTTCTTTCCATTGCCGGAAGCCAAAGCTTTAAAGCCAATAACGTGGCAATCCCAATTACTCCCACAATGGCAAAATACCAACGCCAGTGAAAAGCATGTCCGATGTAAGTAACTAAAGGAACCATCGCCAAATTAGCGACCGTTAATCCTGTAAACATAAGTGAAATGTATAATGCCTCCTTCCCTTTCCCGGCCATTCTTGATGCGACTACGGTTCCGACTCCGAAAAATGCTCCGTGTGGTAAACCAGACAGAAATCTGATAATTAACATCGAGTTATAATCAGGAGCGATAGCAGACAATGCATTAAAAATGGTGAAGATCACCATCAAAGTAAGCAACACTTTTTTGGGAGGGAATTTTACAGAATATCCAATTAAAATAGGTGCGCCAATTACAACTCCCAAAGCGTACGCCGCAATTAAATGTCCCGCTTGTGGAATGGTAATCTGCAGTGTATTTGCAATATCGGGAAGCAATCCCATAATCGTAAATTCTGTAGTTCCAATGGCCAAACCACCGATTGCCAAAGGCAAAATTCTTTTATCAAACATCATTAATCAATAATTATTTAAAGCAATATTTCCATTGCTTCTTTTAAAAGCACAAAAGTAATTATAATTGGAAAGAAAATGTTGAAAGGTTTGATATAAATTTTATATCAGAACTATAATTAAATCAACTTAACCAATCTTTGAATCAAAAAAAATCGCTTCAATTTTTGAAGCGATTTATATTTTTAATGAATATGTTTTTCAGCGTGATAGGAACTTCTCACCAAAGGCGAACTCTCAACGTGTCTGAAACCTAAGCTTCTTGCAAAATCTCCGAATTCATCAAACTCTTCTGGCGTGATAAATTTTTTCACAGGAAGATGTTTTTTAGTCGGCTGCAAATATTGTCCCATTGTTATAACGTCAACATTGGCGTTTCTGATGTCTTCAATAGTCTGGAAAACTTCATCTCTGTTTTCTCCTAAACCAAGCATTAATCCAGTTTTAGTTCTATTTTGTCCAGCTTCTTTTAAATATCTTAAAACCTCAAGACTTCTTTCATATTTAGCCTGAATTCTTACTTCTCTTGTCAGACGTTTTACTGTTTCCATGTTGTGAGAGATCACTTCCGGAGCAACATCAACCATTCTGTCAAGATGCTTTGTGAGTCCTTGAAAGTCAGGAATTAATGTTTCCATCGTGGTTCCTGGAGAAATTCTTCTTACGGCATTTACGGTTTCACCCCAAAGAATAGAACCCATATCTTTCAAATCGTCACGGTCAACAGATGTTAAAACAGCATGTTTGATCTTCATTAATTTGATTGAACGAGCTACTTTTTCAGGTTCGTCCCAGTTTACATCCATTGGCTTTCCGGTTTTCACTCCGCAAAATCCACAGCTTCTGGTACAGATATTTCCTAAAATCATGAAAGTTGCCGTTCCTTCTCCCCAACATTCACCCATATTTGGGCAGCTTCCACTTTGGCAAATCGTATTTAATTTATATTTATCTACCAAAGTTCTCAATTCTCTGTAATTCTTTCCGGTAGGAAGTTTTACACGAATCCATTTTGGTTTTTGAACGGTAGTATCTTGAACTAAATTCTCCATTTATCTCTCAAATTGAGGTTCAAAGTTAGTGATTTTTTTATCGACTTCATCTACGATGTAGATTGATGGAAATGATAATTTGTTTTTGCCACGAATGCACGAATTTTTTAATTTAAGTAGGAGATCAAAAACTATTCGAGCATTTGTGGCAAAAATATTAGTATCTAAAAAACTAGTTATCCTCAAAATCATTATTTTTCAGCAATTCTGCTAAAACTTTTTTCGCTCTCATTACACGAACTTTCGTATTGGCAACAGAAATCCCAAGCTCCTCGGCGATTTCTTTGATGCTTTTTTCTTCAAAGAATCTCAATTTAATAATATCCTGATAATTGCCATCTAAAGATTCGATGGTTTTAATAATCTTTTGCTGCTCTTCGTCAGAAATCATTAACTCTTCAGGAGATTTTGCATAATGATTTTTTACTTCATCTAAATTTTCTGTAGGATCTTGATTTTCCCGGCTTTTTCTACGCCAGAAATCAATAATTGTATTTTGAGCAATCGTTAGAATCCAGGTTTTAAACTGAAAATGAGGATCGTATAAATCGAGTTTCGATAAAACTTTTGAAAAAACATTGACCGTAATTTCATCTGCATCATTTTCGTCGTGTACTTTTTTCATCACAAAAGAAAAAACGTCTACCCAAAATACATTGATCAGTTTGGTTTGCGCTTTCTGGTCTTTTTCCTTTGCCTTTTGGATGAGAGGAAATAATTGCTCGTCTTTCATTGCTAACAAATATAATTGAATTTTGCTAATGAAACAATAAGCGCTGGAAGTTGGATGATCGGTGTTGGAAGTTTGCAACTTTGAAAACATCGCTCTAAAAGTATTAACAGCTATCTTGAAACTAGAAACTTCGATTCCAAAACTTGAAACCCGAAACTCAGGTGATTTTTCTTATCTTTGCGTATTAAATTTTAAACTGAAAAAAATAATGAACTCTTTTATTGAAGAACTGAAATGGCGTGGGCTTTTTGCCGATATGATGCCCGGAACAGATGAACAACTGAATAAGGAAATGACAACTGCCTATATCGGTTTTGATCCTACCGCAGATTCTTTACATATTGGAAGTCTTATTCAGATTAAAATTTTGGCTCATTTTCAGCAACATGGTCATAAACCAATCGCTTTGGTAGGTGGCGCTACAGGAATGATTGGTGACCCTTCAGGAAAATCTGCAGAGAGAAATCTTTTGGATGAAGAAACACTATTGCATTATGTTGACTGTCTGCAAAATCAACTTTCAACGTTTTTAAATTTTGATGGAAACGAAACCAACAAAGCCGAATTGGTCAACAATTACGACTGGATGAAGAAAATTTCTTTCCTTGATTTTGCTAAAAATGTTGGAAAAAACATCACCGTTAATTACATGATGGCGAAAGATTCTGTAAAGAAAAGACTTTCAGGAGAAGCCGGTGTTGACGGAATGAGTTTTACAGAGTTTACTTATCAATTGATTCAGGGATATGATTTCCTGCATTTATATCAGAATAATAATGTAAAACTTCAGATGGGAGGTTCTGATCAGTGGGGAAATATTACCACAGGAACAGAATTGATCCGTAGAAAAGCACAGGGAGAAGCATTTGCATTGACTGTTCCTTTGATTACGAAAGCTGACGGTTCGAAATTCGGAAAGTCTGAAAGCGGAGAAAATTACTGGTTAGACAAAAAGAAAACTTCGCCTTACAAATTCTATCAATTTTGGTTGAATGCAACCGATACAGATGCTGAAAGATTTATTAAATTCTACACATTCTTAGGAAAAGAAGAAATTGATGCTTTAATTGAAGACCATAAAACAGCACCACACGAAAGAAAACTTCAGAAAAAATTGGCTGAAGAAGTTACGGTTTGGGTTCACGGAAGAGAAGAATATGAAAAAGCTTTAAAAGCTTCAGAAATTCTTTTTGGAAAATCAACTGCTGAAGATTTAGTAAGTCTTGATGAGGAAATTTTCCTGGAAATCTTTGATGGAGTTCCTCAGAAAGAAGTGGCTAAAGCGGATGTTTTAGGAATTAACATCGTTGATTTACTTTCAGAAAAATCAGGTTTCCTGAAGTCTAAAAGTGAAGCGACAAGAGAATTGAAAGGAAACGCAATCTCTGTAAACAAAGAAAAAATCAATGAAGTTTACACCGCAAATGAAACTGATTTGATTGACGGTAAATTCTTATTACTGCAAAAAGGAAAGAAAAGTTACTTTATTGTAAAAGTGATTTAATCTTGAAAACATAAAAAATAATCCGACTCAGCTTTTGAGTCGGATTATTTTTTATCAAAGTGGATTGTTTTTAAAATGTATAACTTGTTGAAGCCGATAAAGTAAGCCCGCTTGCGACACTTTCTTTTTTAAGCACACCATCTACCCAAATCTGAACCTTTAAAGTAGATGCTGCATCAACTCCTGTTGCATTTACCACAACATTAGAATTATAAACTATGCCTTCGGCAGTGATTTCCGGGCTCGTCCATGTTGTTCCGCTCAAACCGGTTACGGTAATAGGATTACCGTCGATTCCGTAAACAGCTTTACTGATGTTAACTCCGGATGACGCCTCTGCCTTGAAAACTACTTTTTGGGTCTTAATATCTTCAGAAGTATCATCATCATTATCTTTGCGACAAGATTCAACAAGACTCAAAACCATTACTGTTATCAAAGCAACAAATACTCCTTTAAATACCTGATTCAATTTTATTTTTTTCATAAATTATTTTGTTAATAGTATTCAGAATCTCCTTGATTTAGCATCCGCAAAGATATTATAAACTAAAAATACTGTCAATCCTCAAATTTAAAAAAAATATTCTACCCTATTTTAGATATTTTTGAGTTCTGTGTTTCATAGAATTATTTTCGTTAATGGCTATGAAGAATATGGTTTGTTCCACCAAAAAAAGTCCGACTCAAAATTGAGCCGGACTTTTTTTTCATCATTAGTTTATATTAAAATGTATGACTTGCTGAAGCAGATAAATACTGCCCGCTTGAAGTTCCTTCTTTTTTAAGTTCACCGTCTACCCAAATCTGAACTTTTAAAGTAGATGATGCATTAGCACCAACTGCATTTACGGCAACATTCGCACTCATTGCTCCTGCTTCAGTAGTAATTTCGGGGCTAGACCATGTAGTTCCACTTAAGCTGGTTGCCGTGGTAGGATTTCCATCAATACCGTAAACAGCGATCTCAATATTACTTCCTGCAGATGCTTCTGCCTTGAAAACTACTTTATGAGTTTTGTTGGTTCCCGGAATGTCATCGTCATCATCATTGCTGCAAGATGTCACAAAACCAAAAACCAACGCCGCCATCACCATTACAAATGAGCCTTTCAATACGTTTTTCAATTTCATTTTTTTCATAATTTCTCTTGTTTAAATATTACTGTTAATTTTAATTTGTAATCTTTCTGATTTAGTACCTGCAAAATTATGACGGTCTGACAAGGCAATCAATCCTTAGAATTAAGGAAAATATTCTACCGGATTTTAGGTATTTTTCAATTCTGTATTTTTCACTAAATTGTGGAGTTTTATTTTAAAAAATGAAATTGAGACAATGAAGAATCACCTTATCACCATCTGTGTCTTTTTATCTACTTATGTACAGTCGCAGCAACTCATTCCGCTTAATGAGAAAGCCTATTCTGACAGTCTGAAAAAGGTTGCAAACAGCAAGGTTGACAACAACGCCAAAGCGAATTCATATTTCTTATTATCAAACTTTTATAGAAATACAGACTCTCTTTTAAGTAAAAACTATTTAGAAAAAGGAAAAGCTTTAAGCCCTAAAACATCTTTAAATACTGCGAAATATCACTATTATGAAGGTTGGCATTTTTTAGAAAGCAATAAAGAAAAAGCAGCAGTCTCATTTCAAAAAGCTATAAAGGAATTTTCTAAAATTAAAAGTCAAGAAGCTGACTTTTACATTGCGTCATCTTGGTACAACTACGGTGTGACCCAGAAAAATAAAGAAGGCTATCCTTTTTTGGTGAAAATCCTGGTCGAAAAAAGCATTCCGCAGATAGAACAATATAAGGATCACAAAACGTTAGGACAATTCTATTCGCAGCTTGCCATCATTCTTACGTATAATGCCGAGTTTGCAAAAGCCTATGAATACAACACAAAAGCCATCAAAATATTAGAAAAAAATGCACCCCATTCTGCTGAATTGTTTTTTGCTTACCTCAACACCGCAAGCAATTTCTGTTATCAGGCAAAAGGTGACGAAGCCAAAAAATATTTAGATAAAGCCGAAAAACTCATTCAGCCTTATCCGGATTCTAATTCAAACACCTCTTTTTATTATGGAAAAACACTTTACTTCATCACCAAACAGAAAAATGAAGAAGCACTTCCGATGATTGAAAAAGGTTTGGTTTATGCTAAAAGATCCCGCCAAAATCTTTTAACCCAGATGTTTTACATGAATAAATATGATATTTTAAGGAAGCAGAATAAGCTGAATGAAGCAAAAAATGTTCTGGAAAATATCTTATCCGAAAAGACACTCATCATTGATGCAAACAACAGAAAGATTTTCTATAACCAGCTCTCAAGTCTTAACGAACAGATGGGCAACCTTAAAGAAGCTTTGGTCTGGGAGAAGAAATATTCAAAATTAAATGACAGCTTAAATTCTGAAAATGTAAAGCTTGAACTCAATACGCTGGAAACGAAATTCAGAACTGCAGAAAAGCAAAAAGAAATTGCCAACCTCAACACTGAGAAAGCGCAAAAAGAACTGGAACTCAACAAAAAAAATCAATATTTATGGGTATTGGTTTTTGCATCATTATTCCTTCTTATTTTAATTATTTCCATTTATTTCTACACTAAAAAATTAGCTAAAGAAAAAGAAATCAATCATTCTCAGAAGCTTAAAGAAATCGCTCAACAGGAAGAATTAAAAATAACAAAAGCCATTCTGGAAGGTGAAGAAAAAGAAAGAGAAAGAGTGGGAAAAGACCTTCACGACGGACTTGGTGGAATGCTTGCCGGCGTGAAAATTAATTTTTCAGCATGGGCTTCACAAAATTTAGAGCCAGAAAACAAACAAAACTTCAATGACATTCTACATCAACTGGATCATTCGGTGACCGAACTCAGAAATATCTCTAGAAATCTAATGCCTGAATCACTTTTAAAACTGGGCTTGGAAACCGCTTTAAAAGATCTCTGCGAATTTTACTCCAGAAAAGATCTACATATTGACTTTCAACCGATTGATATCAATTCAAAACTTCCTTTGGCAGTTCAGATTAATATTTTCAGAATTGTACAGGAAATTCTGGCTAATGCTGTGAAACATTCGGAGGCAGAAAATATTCTACTTCAATGCTCTCAGTCGAATGACGTGTTTTTAGTTACAATTGAAGATGATGGTAAAGGTTTCTCACAAGATTCTTCACCAACCAAAAGTATGGGACTTCACAATCTAAAAACCCGTGTCGATTATTTAAAAGGTAAAATGGAAATCAATTCTGATCATGAAGGCACTGCAATTAATATAGAACTCAACACCAATGCAATCTCATATAATCAACATCGTCATTGTAGATGATCATCCCATCGTTATTGAAGGATTGAAAATAATGTTATCTCACAAACCGTTTTTTCACCTTTCAAAAACATTTAACAATGGTGGTGAAGTCATTCAGTTTATTAAATCTAATGAAGTAGATATTATTCTGCTCGATATTTCCCTGCCCGATATCAGTGGAATACAGCTATGTGAAGAAATAAAAAAAGTATCCCCGAATACGTCCGTCATTATGTTTAGTAACCGGTCTGAAAGGAGCATTATCATGCAGTGTATACAAAACGGAGCCAGCGGTTATTTATTGAAAAATGTTTCTCTGGAAGAATTGATGGAATGCTTTCACGGTGCACTTTCAGGAAATATTGTTTTCTGTAACGAGACCAAAAATATCATCAGTAAACCTTCGCCACAGGAATTGACCACTACTCCACGCCTTACAAAACGGGAAAAGCAGATTCTTCAGTTTTTAGCAAAAGGAAAAACAAGCAATGAGATTGCCGATGAACTTTTTCTAAGCCCTTTAACCGTAGATACCCACCGTAAAAATTTACTGCAAAAGTTCGGTGCCAAAAATTCTGCTGAGCTTGTACACATTGCAGTACAGCAGAATATGATATTGGAATAAAAACCTCTGAGATTTTCAGAGGTTTTGTTTGTAAGTTCTTCAGATTGGGGTTTCAGAAGAGCCTTGTCAAGGTTCAGAACCTTGACAAGGCTTATAATTATTTTGCAGAGTCTTCAGTATTTATGATATCCGGTGAGTCAGGTTTTCTGTTAACGAGTAATGCATTATACTGGTCGGTCAATGCATTGAGCTGGTTGATGATTGTAACATAGGGTGACGGCGGAGTTTCTACCAAAAGATGGAGTGCATCTATTCTGTCTCTCAACGCATAATAGGCAACATTTACGTCTTCCCTTATCAGCTTAATCGTTTCCGGGCTCGCATCACCATATTCCTGGGTACGTGAAAGATATTTTGTATTAAATTCTTCGTTCGCTGCTTTCAGCTCAGCCATCCATTCGGTGAGGTTGAATTCTGAAATGGCATTGATAAGCTCGGGCTTGCCCTCCCAGTCGCGAATAAGATTGTTGAGGGTAGCCGTCTCTGCCTGATAATTGAGCCTTGCGATACCGCTTCCGTACAGTGCCATGTTATCTAGCAGCACCTGTGCATTTTGTTGCTTTGCAGTTTCGAAATGATAGGTATGAGAGAGCAGAAAATAATAGATCCCGTTGATGGCAGCATCTCTCCTGGCGTCTATGAGCAGAAGCTCCTGAGTTTTTTCGCTGGCAAGGGCTTTCTTGTAAAGAGTCTCAAGCTCTCCTATTTTAGTATTAAAGGCGTTCAACTTCGCTTCAATATCAAACTGAGCCGAGTTGTTGAGGTTGATAATGCCTGAAAAATCTTTCATGTACTGCAGGTATTCTGCATTTCGAAGTTTTTGAAGATCGATTGAATTCATCATTGTATTTGTGTTTATTATATAAAGCCGCCTCGTGCGGTTTGTTTCTTATTCATTTACCCGAAAGCTTCAGGAGGGGCTGAAACTGAACTTCGGGAGCATCCGAAAGTTCGTTGCAGTGTCGCAGGAAGGTTTCGGGATCTTCCGAAACTGTGCTGCAGTGCAGCGTCCGCTTTTCGGAGGTTTCTAAAAACCGCTGCAAGACCGCAGGAGGTTTTCGGGAAAGGCAGAGGGTTATTTACTGCCCTGCGATCGACTTTTCCAGTAGTCTACCTGCTCTTTCAGCTCTTTAATGCGCTCTTCGTACTGCTCAATGAGTTTTTCAGGAAGCTGATTTTGGTATATAAAACCGCTGTGATCACCATTTGTACTATTAATAGTTACATTGTCCCCACTTAAAAAATCTAAAACACTCATATCTAACACTGTTGCCATTTCCTCTACCTGAGAAAACCCGGGTTTGCTTTTGTCGTTCTCAAAATTGGAATAGGTCTTTTGCGAAACATTCAGCATCTCGGCAAGGTATTCCTGCGTGAAGTTTTTGTTGATTCTTGCTTTTTTCAGTTTCTCGCCCAGTGTCATAGCCTAATTATTTTTTCAAAAGTACATAATTTTTCTTTTAGTAATATAATACGGAAACCAGTAATTTCCTACATGCTCTTTTTAGGATATTTGTCACATATTTGTAGAGTTAAGAAAAAAGTATATATTTAACACGCTAAAACACAATCAATATGAAAAAAAATCTATTGCTCAGGTTATGCCTGATAATCACAGTCTCATTCATTATCTACTCCTGTAGAACAGATCATCTTCCCGAACAGGAAACTTTTAATAACAGCTCCGCTTTTCAGCTTACCTCAAAAAGGATTTCTTTAAGTGAAAGTTAGCATAAGGAAAAACTCGTTACTGAACTGGGTAAGGCTGAGGCTAATTTTAAGATTCTTTCTAAAACTAATGTAAACGGAAGAGTGATCGGTTACGGAAACGAGGTCTCTATTGATACTGACAACGTAACATATATAGAAAACGGACCCAATTACCACACCTATACTTTTATCATTACTCGAGCGAAAGCTCCTGCAGATGCACCGCTGGAAAACCTTGTGCTAAGCCCTTTAACGGACGGCACTTACAGAGAGTTATTATTCACGTATAGTCTTACTTCTTCCGAAAAACAGATGCTTGAGAACGGTTTACCTGTAGAGACAAAAGGCAAGGTAAATGTAACAGAGCTCACAAAAGGAACATACAATAATGGAGGCCAGCTTGCCAAAACAAGTTGTAACTGGACAGAGAGAACGGTTTGGATATCTTGCAGCGAAGGACTTCATAGCGGCTCTAATTTTTCCGCATGTCGTTTCATTACGCATCCTGAGGAAGGTACACCTCCACGAGCTTATACAGTTGAGGAATATAGGTGTCTGTCAGAATCTGATCCCGGATCGGGTGAAGGTGGTGGCGGAAGTACAGGAGGTGGAAGCTCAAGCTCGGGAAGCGGAGGAGATGATAATACACCCTGCAACGGAAACGGTGTACTTACAGGCCCTCAACAACCTGGAATTACAGACCCTAACGGATGTACCGGAATACCGACGATGCCGACTTTACCTCTGCCAAACACACCTTGTCGTAGAATAATATCTGAAAATCAGAAAGCAAAAGAATATTACAATAAAGCTAAATTTCAAAGTAAGTTGGCAGAAGCTAAAGCTACTATAACTACAGATACCCAGGAGAAGGGCTTTTCTTTTGGTGTAAAAGACGGTGAGGAAGCGGTTACTAATGTGAAAACAGGCTCAAACGGAAATTCCGTAGATTTAGATGTACAGTCTCCTGCATTAACAGTATATGGAGCAGGACATACACATAATAAAGGAAGTTCAGACGAACCCTCCCCTCCTTCTTTTGAAGACGTCTATTTATTTTTGCAGGCGCATAACGGTATACCGGGAACGAGCTTTAACGGAAATCCAAATTTTAAGTATCTTTATACTTTTACTCATGATGGAAATGAATATGTTTTTACCATAACCAACCCTACAGATTTTAAAAATTTTATGGGGCTATATCCACCCAATGAATACATTAATCCTAATACTCATATTTGGGATCTAACAAAAAGCATTGGTATAGATGCAGATGGTGTAAATAGATATTTCAATGACTTAGGCAAAACAATCAGTGAATCCTACGAATTGGCATCGGCATTTATTTTGACAAAATATAATTCAGGTATGGGCTTTAGCAAAAAAGACGGTAACGGAGACTTTAAACCTATTTTTGTAAAAGAGATTTCCCAGGCTGGCAAAAAGACATATGAAAAAACAAATGATTGTAATTTAAAATAAATTATTTATGAAAACATTAATAAAAATAGCTTTGTTACTTACTATCTTATACGGAATTAAGATTAATGCACAAATAGACACATTACAATATTTAAAAACCAATTTTGAAATTCAGAAGACTGAGTATATAGGGAAACCTTTTTCTTATTTATTAGATAAAATGACACAAATACAACCTAAAACCAATTGGTCAAGTCAAGGAAAAGACTTAGGTAAAACTTATTCTACAAATTTCATATTTTGCGATAAAGAATATTCTTTTTATAATGCTGTAACATTATATATTGTTTGGCAGGAAATTATTCCAACACCACAAATACGATATTATGAGAAAAAAAACGGTTTTTATTTTACCAATGAAGAAAAGAATTTCTATGGTAACAAGATTATAAAAGATATAGCAGTTTTTCGATGATAAAGTGTTTATTAAATAATGATATAAAGCGAAAGATATACTAAATTAAAGAGGCTGTCTCAAA